>NZ_BAABWQ010000001.1:0-1255195 GCF_040370365.1 Shimia sp. NS0008-38b
ATGCTGTGATGTGAGCGTTCTCCGCCAATTCCGCAGACGGAGCATAAGTTTTGTCAGACATGTTGGACCTCGGATGGTTCTGATTGTTGGCGAGGTTAGGGGGCTGCGCCGTAAGGTCAACTCGACTTTTGGTGCAGCCCGCAGGAAACGGCGTCAGATTGCCAGATACTCAGCGCGGAGCTCTTCGTTCTCCAGCACTTCGTTGGCGGAACCGTCAAAGACCACGGAGCCGGTATCCAGGATCACCGCACGGTCCGCGAGTTCCAAAGCGCGCACAGCGTTTTGTTCCACGATGATCGTTGTGATGCCCTGTTCTTTGATGATGCGCAGCGTTTTCTCAATCTCATCCACGATCACCGGCGCCAGACCTTCGTAAGGCTCATCTAGCAACAGCACTTTCAGATCACGCGACAAGGCGCGGGCGATGGCGAGCATCTGTTGCTCCCCACCGGACAGCGTGACGCCTTCTTGTTTGCGGCGTTCACCAAGGCGTGGGAAAAGCTCATACAGGCGTTCAATCGACCAACCGATGGGCGGTGCGATTTGGGCGAGCTGAATGTTCTCTTCCACCGTCAGGCCGGGAATGATTGAGCGGTCTTCGGGCACAAGGCCAATGCCTGCGCCCGCCGCCTCATAGCTTTTCATCAGATGTAGAGGTTGGTGATCCAGCCAGATCTCCCCATGGGTGACCTGTGGATTGTTCATCCGCGCGATGGAGCGCAACGTCGAGGTTTTGCCCGCGCCGTTTCGGCCCAGAAGGGCGAGAATTTCGCCTTCGTGCACATTGAAGCTGATGTTTTGAACGATGTAGCTTTCGCCGTAGTAGCTTTCCATATTCCAGATGGACAGGTAGGCGGGGGCGGTTTCGGCCATGTTATGGCCTTTGGAGAAGTCGGGTTTGACGTTCATGTGTCCAGTCCCTTATGCGGCAGTGGTCTCGCCGAGGTACGCTTCGCGCACTTTCGGGTGACCTTTGATGTTTTCAGGATTGTCTTCGACCAGCGGCGTGCCCTGTGCCAGCACGGTGATGCGCTCAGCCAATGAGAAAACCACATGCATGTCGTGCTCGATGATGGCGATGGTGATGTCGCGCTCATCAGAGATTTGCTTAAGCAGGTCGATCGTGTTGTTGGTATCCGCGCGGGCCATACCGGCCGTAGGTTCATCCAACAGCAACAGGCGCGGCTCTTGTGCCAGACACATGCCGATTTCCAGACGCCGTTTGTCCCCACGTGACATGGAGGCCGCGTGCATGTGGCGTTTGTCCGCCATGTTCATGTCCACCAGCATGGCTTCGGCTTTTTCCACCACATCGTTTTCGCTAAACATGTTGGCGATGGCGTGCATTCGGAAAGCACCGTCGCGTTTGGCGAAACAGGGGATCATCATGTTTTCCATAACGGTCAGGTCACCGAAGATCTCCGGTGTTTGGAACACGCGGGAAATACCCATCTGGTTGATCTCATGTGGCGAGCGGCCCAGCACAGATTGACCGTCAAACATGACAGATCCCGTGTCTGGAATGAGCTTGCCCACGAGGCAATTGAGAAGGGTGGATTTCCCGGCCCCATTGGGGCCGATGATTGCGTGTACACTGTTTTCTTTGACGGAGAGGTTCACATCACCGAGGGCCTGAAGGCCACCGAACCGCTTGCCTACGTCTTTGACTTCGAGAATTCCCATCTTTCAGTCTCCTTATTCTGCGGGTTCGGTTGAGGCTTTGGGTGTGTCGTCATCTGCGGCTTTTTTCTTGCCACCAATCAGGCGCCACAAACGTTGGCCACCTTCGACCAGACCACCGGGCAGGAAGATCACAACAAGCATGAAGAGAATGCCGAGTGTCAGGTGCCAGCCCTTGCCGATGAAGGGGTAGATCAGCGTGATCACAAACTCTTCGAGCCCATCCGGAAGGAAAGCGAACCACTCATGCAAAACATCTTTGTTGATCTTGGAGAGGATGTTTTCCATGTATTTGATTGCGCCTGCGCCCAGAACCGGACCGATCAATGTGCCAACACCGCCAAGGATGGTCATCAAAACCACCTCGCCCGAAGCTGTCCAGAACATCCGCTCTGGCCCCACTTGGGTGTCCATTGCCACCAGCAGACCGCCAGCGAGGCCAGCATACATGCCAGAGATCACAAAGGCTGCAAGTGTGTGTGGACGTGGATTCAGACCAGTGTAGGACATGCGGGTCTGGTTGGATTTGATGGCGCGCAGCATCATGCCAAAAGGCGAGCGGAAGATGCGGATCGCGAGATAGAAGCTCAGGATCATGGCAATCGCGGCGATGTAGTAACCCGCGTTAAACGTGAAGAGCCAATCCCCAACGCTTAACTCTAAGCTGGCGCGCATATCCATACCAAACAGATTGGCGCGGCCAATTTCACCTTCTGCCACAGTTGAGAAGAGTGGATTGTCGGTGGATTTGATCTGCAGCCCTGTTTCACCACCCGTAATTGGTGTCAAAACTGAGTAGGCCAGCGAATAAGACATCATCGCAAAGGCCAGTGTCAGGATCGAGAAATAGATGCCTGAGCGCCGCAGTGAGATGAAACCCACCGCCACTGCGAAGATACCAGAGACGATCACACCCATGATGATAGCGGGGATCACGTTAAGCGAGACCAGTTTCATCATCCAGATGGCGCCGTATGAACCCACACCCAGAAAGGCGGCGTGCCCAAAGCTGAGGTAGCCGGTGAGGCCAAACAGGATGTTAAAGCCGATGGCAAAGATGCCAAAGATCACAAACCGCTGCATGAGATCTGGGTAGCCCGCATTGAACTGGGCCATCCCGGAGCTTTCGGGGAATGGGTTGAGGATGAAGGGGGCCAGAAGGGTTAATCCGGCTACGACCAGCAGGAGCTGGAAATCTTTCTTTTCGAGACCGAGCATAACTTAGTCCTCCATGACGCCCTTGCGGCCCATAAGGCCCCGAGGACGAGTCAGTAGAATGATGATTGCGACAAGGTAGATGATGATCTGGTTCAGACCCGGAAGGATCTCCAGTACCTGACGCATGGATGCGACGCTCTCAAGAATGCCGAGCATGAAGCCTGCGAGGACAGCGCCGGGCAAGGAGCCCATACCGCCCACAACAACCACCACAAAGCTCAGCACAAGGAAGTCCATGCCCATATGGTAGTTCGGCGAATTGATTGGCGTATACATGACACCGGCAAGGCCTGCGACGGCTGCGGCGAGGCCAAACATGATGGTAAAGCGGCGGTCGATGTTGATGCCCAAGAGACCCACGGTTTCGCGGTCTGCCATACCGGCACGTACAACCATGCCAAAGGTGGTGAATTGCAAGAAGGCGAAAACCGCACCGATGATCACAGCGGCAAACATGAAGTAGATGATGCGCCAGTAAGGGTAGATGATCAGGTTTGGATCAAAACCAAGTGCTGCGCCAAAGTCAAAGGAGCCTGTGAAGGCCTCTGGAGCAGGGGTTGGGATCGGGTTGGCACCATAGAAGTACTTGATGACTTCCTGAAGCACGATGGCCAAGCCAAAGGTCACAAGGATTTGGTCCGCATGTGGCCGCGCGTAGAAGTGTTTGATCAGGCCACGTTCCATGATGAAGCCAACGGCCATCATAATCGGAATAGCGAACAGAATCGACAGCGGGACGGCCCAGTCGATGATAACGTCACCTGTTGTTTGTCCAAATATATCATAGATATACGGCACATCGACCTTCAGCGGGTTGCCGAGAAAGTCTGTTTTTGTGTCATCAATAACAGTGTGTGACAGTGTGAGAATGCGGCTGAGTGTGACAGCGCAGAAGGCCCCGATCATGAACAGCGCCCCATGCGCGAAATTCACGACACCCAAGGTGCCAAAGATCAAGGTCAGACCCAGAGCGATCAACGCATAGGCGGATCCCTTGTCTAGGCCATTCAGAATTTGAAGGATAATTGCTTCCATCGGTCCGTCCCTATGGTTGTCCGAAGACGCCGGTTCGGCGTAAGGGGGCGGGCATCACTGCCCGCCCGAATAAGCGTTTAAGCGTCGTAGCTTATGCGCCGTTGTTGCAGGTACCCAGAGTGGCAGCAGCGCCGCCCATCTGTGGGTGATCAGGTGCGTAAGTCACCTGCTCAGCCGGGGTCACTTCAACGATTTCCAGAAGGTCGAACTCAGAAGCTGGGTTCTCTTTACCCTTCACAACCAGAACGTCTTTGAAGCACTGGTGATCGGCGCCACGGTACAGTGTTTTACCGTTGCCAAGACCATCAAACGAATAGTCCTCAAGCGCTTCAGCAACCGCGCAAGGCGCAAAGGAGCCCGCACGCTGACATGCGTCCGCATACAGCAGGGTTTGCACGTATGTGGTGTGCGCCGCCTGGGATGGTGGGAAGCCGTATTTGGTGCCGAAGGATTTAACGAAAGCTTTGGAGCCTTCATCCTGCAGGGACCAGTGCCAGTTGGTGGAACCAAAGATGCCCTTCACGTTGGCGCCTGCACCTTTCGCCATCAGGCGAGAGTAGAGCGGAACAATGATTTGGAAGTCTTTGCCGTTTACTTGCTTGTCACGCAGGCCAAACTGAACAGCGTTGGTCAACGAGTTCACCATGTTGCCGCCGTAGTGGTTCAGAACCAGTGTGTCGGCGCCGGACTGCAGAACAGGCGCGATGTAGGAGGAGAAGTCAGTCTGTGTCAGCGGTGTTTTCACAGCTGCAACAGTTTCCCAACCCATGGCTTCGGTAGAGGCTTTCACTGCTTCTTCTGTGGTGTAACCCCAGTTGTAGTCAGCGGTCAGGTGGTACGCCTTACGGTCGGTGCCGTAGTTCGCTGCCAGAACCGGCGCCAGTGCGGCACCAGACATGTAGGAGTTGAAGAAGTGACGGAAACCATTGGCTTTGCGATCTTTACCAGTGGTGTCGTTGGAGTGTGTCAGGCCAGCCATGAAGATCACGCCTGCTTCTTGACACAGAGCCTGAACAGCCACAGCCACACCAGAGGACGAGCCGCCGGTGATCATGATGGCGCCGTCTTTTTCGATCATCGACTTCGCAGAGGCGCGAGCCGCGTCAGATTTGGTCTGCGTGTCGCCAGTAACGAACTCAACCTTTTTGCCAAGGATGCCGTTGCCTTGCAGCTCTTTGGAGCTGAAAGTGTTCATCATGCCGCCGTCGCCGCCACCGTTCAGGTGCTCGACTGCCAGAGTGTAGGCGCGCAGTTCGTCGGCGCCCTCATCTGCGTAAGGACCGGTTTGTGGTACGTTGAAACCCAACGTTACCGAGCTGCCGGTTGGCTCGTTTGTGTATGCGTGTGCGGACTGAGCCGTAAAGATGGTCGGCAAAGCCAGACCAGCACCCGTGACGGCACTGGTCTTGAGTAAGCCACGACGTGTGAAGTTGCTTTTGGACATGTAATCCTCCCGTTATGTCATTTGTGGCTCGGGCTCCTCTTCCCGCCCCACAGGCACATTTGTGCAAGGTCATTATCGCGGGTTGTACGAAAATTTCGCAACAACTGCTTTCAAAGACACAATTTTTTTGTAAAGTAATTCGCACCGCTCTGCAGCATCTTGTAAAGAAATTATTCTGCGATGCAGAAAGTGGTTGAATTGGAGGGAAAGATCATGCCGCAGCAGACCTTGGTGGGCACGCGAATTCGAGAGCGACGGATCATGTCTGAAATGCGTCAGGCTGAACTCGCACGGCAGGTAGGCATTTCTGGAAGTTACCTCAACCTGATTGAACACAACCGCCGCAGAATCGGCGGTAAGCTTTTGGTGGACATCGCGCAGGCCCTTGATGTGGAGCCATCTTTGCTTAGCGAAGGCGCAGAGGCGGCCCTCTTGTCCACTTTGCGGGAAGCGTCGGCTGAAGCCAATAAGGCTGAGCCGGAAATGAAGCGCGCGGATGAGTTCGCCGGACGTTTTCCGGGCTGGGCCAGTTTGATTGCGGAGCAACATCAACGCCTCAGAAGCTTGGAACATACCGCGGCAACATTGACAGACCGATTGACCCATGACCCGCATCTGGCGACGTCAGTCCATGAGATGCTCACCACGGTGACGGCCATTCGCTCGACCGCAGGCATTCTGGTCGACACCAAGGAGATAGAACCGGAATGGCGCAACCGTTTTCATCGCAACCTAAACGAAGACAGCCAGCGGTTGGCTGAGGGGGCGGAGCAGCTGGTGTCTTATTTGGACGACGCCGGAGATGCAGGTGCAGGGATGACGCTGCCCTTGGAAGAAGTGGAGGCCATGCTGAATGCACATGGGTTCCGATTTGATGCATTGGGTCAGGCGGATGCCGCAGAACTGCGTGCCTTTGTGGATTGCCAAGAGTTTCTGACAACCTCCGATGCGCGGGACATGGCGCTCACCGTATTGCGGCAGCTGCGTGCTGATGCGCGTATGTTGCCCATTGAACAGATACGTCCGCATTTAGAAGATAGAACGGTCGACCCCGCCGCGATTGGGACGGCCTGTGGCGTGCCATTGAGCGTGGTGCTGAGGCGGTTGGCTGCGGTTTCAGATGAGCTGTTGCCGATGCCGCTGGGATTGGTGATGTGCGATGGCGCCGGGACGCTTATGTTGCGCAAGCCAGTGGAAGGATTCGCGATTCCGAGATTTTCTGGGGCCTGTCCGAAGTGGCCTCTGTTCCAAGCATTGTCGCGGCCCATGCAGCCTCTGCGACAGACAGTCACGGTCACCGGACGAGACGCGCGTCGATTTGATTGCTATGCCATCACGGAACCTGTGGGTGCCATACAAGTCAACGTAGCTCCGCTGTATCATAGTTATATGTTAATTGTTCCTCGGGATGAGAGCGGAGTGTCTGAAGCGGAAGTCGGGTCGACATGTCGTGTCTGCTCTATGGAAGTTTGTGACGGTCGTAGAGAACCTTCTTTGCTTGCCGTAGGGGTATAAGGCTGGAAAATGTCTTGGCTTTTGAATGGCGCCCGCTAAGAATGTAACACCGCTTATGGACTTTCGGGGAGGGAAGCCACATGGGCAAGACTGTTCTTGTGATCGAAGACGAGCCGAACATCATCGAAGCCATCAGTTTTATTCTATCGAGAGATGGGTGGTCTGTTGCCACTCATTCCAACGGTCATGATGCGGTTGGAGTGGTGCTTGCGGCCATGCCAGACCTTGTGATCTTGGACGTGATGCTGCCGGGCAAAACGGGATATGACATCCTGCGCGAGCTGCGCGGCGTTGACTCTACCGCCCGCTTGCCAGTGCTGATGCTGACCGCCAAAGGTCAAGTCAAGGATCGGGAAATGGCAGAACGGGCGGGGGCAAGTCGGTTTATGACCAAGCCATTTTCAAATGCAGAGGTGCTTGACGCGGTGCGCGAGCTGGTCACTGGGTGAGCGCCCGGCACACAATGCCATTTCTGCAGCGGCAAAGTTACCGCCGCAGGCGTCTTATTGATACGGTTCGCATGTTGCCGGTGGTCGGTGCGATTTTGTGGGCGGTGCCCTTATTGTGGCCCACCAAAGAAGACGTTGCCGGCAGCGCAGACAAGGCGATCTCCACGTCGGATGCCATAATCTACATATTCTTGGTTTGGCTGGCGCTCGTCGTTCTGGGGGCCTGGCTTGCACGATTGGTGAAGCACAGCGATGCACTTGAGGAAGAAGGGGATCGCTGATGGGCACGCTGAACATTCTTGTTGGCGTGTGCCTTATGTACGTCGTGTTTTTGTTCTTTGTGGCCTTTGTCGCTGAACGTGCGGCGATCCGAGGGCAAAGCGGTTGGTTGCGTAGCCCGTTGATTTACACGCTGTCGCTGTCGATTTATTGCACGGCTTGGACATTTTATGGCGCGGTTGGCTATGCCGCGCGGTCCGGGCTTGAGTACTTGACGATCTATATCGGTCCCACGTTGGTGGTTGTGGGCTGGTGGTGGGTTTTGCGCAAACTGGTGCGTATTGGGCGAACACAGCGTATCACTTCGATCGCCGACTTGATCTCGTCTCGCTATGGTAAATCCAATCTTTTGGCCGTTGGCGTCACCATACTGGCTGTGATTGGCACAACGCCCTACATTGCCCTTCAGCTGCAATCTGTAACGATAAGTTTTGACGTATTTTCAAATGCCTACGGGGAGAGTCTCACCCAGACAAGCCAAGACAGCAACGCGCTTTGGGTGGCGTCTGGGCTGGCGTTGTTCACCATTGTATTTGGCACACGCAACCTCGATGTGAACGAGCGCCATCACGGCGTTGTCATGGCCATCGCGGTTGAGGCTATTGTCAAACTCTTCGCACTGCTCGCTGTTGGTGTGTTTGTGGTTTGGGGTGTCGCGGGGGGAGTCGGCGATATTTTTGCGCGCATCGATTCCAGTGCATTGGGGCAATGGCAAATGCGCGGAGATAGGTGGGCCGCGTTGATTTTTCTGTCAGCGGCCGCGTTCTTGTGTCTGCCGCGCATGTTTCAGGTGATGGTCATTGAGAACGAAGAAGAGGACCATCTTCGTACGGCCAGTTGGGCGTTTCCATTGTACCTGATGGTGATGAGCCTTTTTGTGGTGCCAATTGCGGTGGTTGGACTCGATCTGATGCCAGCAGGGAGCAACCCCGACTTCTTTGTGCTGACAGTGCCGCTTGCGACCGGCAATGACGGATTGGCGATGTTGTCCTTTCTCGGGGGATTTTCGAGCGCTACATCCATGGTGATTGTTGCAGCATTGGCCCTGTCCACAATGGTGTCAAACCACATCGTCATGCCCATTTGGCTGAGCACACAGAGTAGTGGCGCTTCGGTGTCCGGGGACGTGCGTCATGTGGTATTGTTGTCGCGCCGGATCTCCATCGCCGCCGTGGTTTTTCTTGGCTACCTATACTTCCGCCTGTCCGGTGGCGGCGCAGCCCTCGCGTCCATTGGTTTGATCTCCTTTGCTGGCGTGGCGCAGTTCTTACCGGTGTTGCTCGGAGGTATTTTCTGGCGGGGCGCGACCCGCACTGGGGCTCTGGTGGGTTTGACCGTTGGGTTTGTCATCTGGGCCTATGCGCTTTTGCTGCCGAGTTTTGGCACTGGGACGCTTATCAGCGAAACAGTCTTGGCCGAAGGGCCATATGGGATCGGTTGGTTGCGGCCACAGGCGTTCTTTGGCATCACCGGAATGGACCCTCTGATACATGCAATACTGTGGTCTATATTGTTGAATACAGTTAGTTTTTTTGTCGCGTCTTTGGTTGGATTTCCCTCGCCTCTCGAGCGGTTGCAGGGGGCCCAATTTGTCAACGTGTTTGAGCACAGCTCCACACCGCAAGGTTGGAGCGGCAGTCTGGCACAAAGCGAAGATTTGATGGTGATGGCGCAGCGTATCATTGGCGCACGTGAGGCACAGAGCCTGTTTGAAAAGGAGGCCAAACGTCAAGGAGTGAGTGGTCTGCTGCCAGAACCGTCACCGGATTTCCTGCAATCTCTGGAGCGAGAGTTGGCGGGTTCAGTGGGGGCGGCGACGGCGCATGCAATGATTGGTCAAATCGTTGGTGGGGCCTCGGTTTCGGTCGAGGATTTGATGGCTGTTGCGGATGAGACCGCTCAGATGATGGAGTATTCCTCACGTTTGGAAGCGAAGTCCGAAGAGCAGGCGCGTACGGCGCGGCAACTGCGTCAAGCCAATGACAAATTGACCCAACTTTCAGAGCAGAAAGACAACTTTCTTAGTCAGGTCAGCCATGAGTTGCGCACGCCCATGACGTCGATCCGGGCATTTTCGGAAATTTTGCGGGACAGTGAGCGCCTGACAGATGACGAGAAAATCAAATACAGCTCCATTATTCATGATGAGGCGATCCGGTTAACACGGCTGTTGGATGATCTTTTGGATCTCAGTGTCTTGGAGAACGGTCAGGTCAATTTGAACCAACAAACCGGTGTGTTGTCTGATGTGCTGGACCACGCTTTGTCGAGCGCCTTGACGGGCAACGCGTTCGCAGAGCTCAAAATCATTCGGCAGCTTTCACGTGAAAAGCTTTCATTGACCACAGATTTGGACCGGCTCAGCCAGGTTTTCATCAACTTGATTGCGAATGCGCAAAAATACTGTGATGCCGAGAAACCCGTTTTGAGGGTTGAGGTTGGCCGAGGGGATGCGCAGCTTGTGGTGGATTTCATTGACAACGGAAGCGGAATTTCCAAAGAAGATCAGACCGTAATTTTTGAGAAATTTGCCCGAACAGGTGAGCAAAGAGTGAGCGGCGCAGGGCTGGGATTGGCCATCTGTCGCGAGATTATGACGCGTTTGGGGGGCACCGTAGACTATCTGCCGGGACAAGGCGGGGCGGCGTTTCGTGTGACCTTGCCTGAACAAGTGGCATTGGCCGCCCAATAGTCAGAAATTATGCGTCTTTTAGAGGTTCTGTAGAGAGCCTGTTAACCTTCTTCGGGCACATCTGTCTCTAAACGACTTCCAAATCGAGCTGTGACGGATATGGGTGAGACAAAAGGCAATTCCATTCTACGACGCAAGGCCGTGGACGGCAGCACCGAGCATCAGGCTCGCGCAATGTCGCCCAACAAGGCCATGCGGCTTGGGTTTGCGCTTGCGGCTGAAAAGGGCATGGATCTGGCGCTGGACGTGACCAAAGTGTCTCACGCACGATTGCCGCACAGGGCACTACAAGCGACTTTGGACGAGCAGTCTTTGTTGGCCATTTTGGAGGGCCAAAACGGTGAACCTGGGGCTCTTGCCGTGGACATGCAGGTTTTGGCTGGGCTCGTTGAGCATCAAACACTTGGACAAGTGATCCCGAAGCCGGTTTCAGATCGCGCGCCAACGCGTGTGGACGCGGCGCTGATTACACCGTTTATGGAAGATGCCCTGATGCGATTTGTCCGCATGTTGGCGGAGGAGGGCGAGGCACCCTATTGGTTGCAGCACTACAAATTCGGCGCGATGGCAATGGACACACGCACCCTGTCCTTGGCGATGACGGCGCAGGACTACCATATGTTTGTGTTGGATATCTCGCTGGCGCGCGGCAAGAAGACCGGCACGATGGCGTTGATTTTTCCTGATATTCAAGTGCTTGTTGAAGAGACGCCAGAAGACGACATTTCGGATGCGGAAAAATTCCAGAGCACCATAAAACAGGCTTCTACCACCTTGAATGCGGTGATTGGCAAACTGTCGATGCCCATTTCCAGTGTTCAGGCGTTCCAGGTGGGCGAGGTTTTGACATTGCCAGAGGATCCTATGCGTACAGCAAAGTTGGTCTCTCTCACTGGCGAAGAGGTTGCAGACGTGCGCATTGGCCAACTTGATGGCATGCGCGCGGTCTGTGTGCCGGGATTGGTGGCGTCCTCAGCGTTTGCGAGCGGCGACACCGCTGGTGAGGCTCTTCCCACGATGGGTGGGCTGGACGATGAGATGCCCTCAATCGGTGGCATGCCAGACATGGGTGGAATGCCCGATATTGGCGGAATGCCTGACTTGGATGCTGGTGGGTTGCCTGATCTAGATGGCGGTGGGCTCCCGGATATGGGCGGGGATTTGCCCGACATGGGAGGCGAATTGCCTGACTTTGGTGGAGACCTGCCAGAGCTTGGTGGTGACTTGCCTGATTTGGGTGGCGGCGGTTTGCCGGACTTGGAACCCATGGGTGATTTGGGCATCGGGTTGGACACAGAGGGCGGCGATGACTTCTCCGGTCTTGATGACCTCGATGATCTGATACAGTTGGGCGATGATGATATTGGCGAGCCAGCGGCCCTGATAGACTTGGATTTGGACCTTACGGGCACCTGATATCACATGCGTCAGCCCCAAAAACAAAAGCCCCAGGCATTGCCGGGGCTTTTGTGTTGTTTGAAGCGTTAGCTGTTTGACTTCATGCTGTCCAAATGCGGCGTTAGACCTGAGATGTCATAGCCGCCCTGAGCGGCGGCTGCGATGATATCGGCCGTGTCCATCTCTGTGGCATGGGCAAGCGCCCAGCATATGGTTGAGCGTGTGCCTGAGCGGCAATATGCCAAGACTTTTCCATCGCAGGCCCCTAGGCTGTCGCGCTGAAGGGCTTGGCGTTCTGGTGTCATAGACTCCATGGTGAGTGGATTGACCACATATTTCAGCCCTGCGGCCTCAGCGGCCGCTTGCATGGCCGCGCTGTGCTGGTCGGGGCCAACCTCGCCGTCGGGGCGGTTGTTGATGACAAGCCCAAAGCCAGCTTCGGCAAGGGTTGCGAAATCCGCAGCATCAATCTGAGGCGCGGCATAAAAACGGTCTGTGATCTGACGAATATCCATAGCGATTTCTTACTCGGCGGGAACTGCTCTGTCTAGTTGTGCGCGGGCCTTAGGTGCAATGGCCATGCCAGCGATCATAGCGGCGAAGAATACCCAGTGGGGCCAGCCGCCGTAGCTCAGTGATGCGATTGCCGGTCCGGGGCACAATCCGGCCAATCCCCAGCCAACCCCAAAGAGGACAGAGCCTAGGACCAGGTTGCGGCCAAGTTTTGGGGAAGAGGGGGCAGGGAAGCTGCCGCCGACAACCGGGGTGCGCCCTTGCGTCATCCGCCATGCTAAGGCCATCGGGACAATCGCGCCGCCCATAACAAACGCCAGTGTAGGATCCCAGTTTCCAAACACATCCAGCCAGCCCTGAACTTTGGCGGTATCGGTCATGCCCGACACATAGAGTCCCGTGCCAAACAGGCCTCCGGCGACAAATGCCAATATCAAACGTTGCATCAGACCACCCCCAGAACGTGGCGGAACAGACCCACCGTCAGCCCGCCTGCCAAAATGTAAAATGCCGTCGCCACAATACCGCGCAGTGAAAACCGGGATATGCCGCACACGCCATGACCAGACGTGCATCCGTTGGCCAGTCGTGTCCCGACGCCGACACAGAGGCCCGCGGCAATCAAGATGGCCAGATTAGAGCTCACATGCGTATCGACGCCGCCGGACATTGGCTGTAGCAAGATCGGCAGCAGAAAGACGCCCGCGAGGAATACCAATCGCTCTGTGATGTTGGCTTTGCCGGATCCGTCGATCACGCCGCCAAGGATTCCGCTTGCCCCCATGATGCGACCGTTTCCAAGAAGGAAAACAGCGCCCGCCAAACCGATCAACAAACCTCCCGCCAACCCAAAGAGCCAGTCAGCTGGTATGGAATTCAACATGTCATTTCCTTCTGTTTTTGCGCAAAGCTCAAAGTTTATTGATAGGTAACTTCAGAACAATATCGCCTTCGTCGTCCGGCTCTGGCATGTGGCCAGCGCGCATGTTGACTTGCAGGGACGGTATGATCAGTTTTGGCATCGAAAGCTGTGCGTCACGGGTGTCCCGCATTTGGACAAAGCTGTCTTTGTCTGCTCCGTCGCCAATGTGGACGTTCTTGGCTTTCTGTTCGCCCACTGTGGTTTCCCAAGCGTAGGCGTCTCGGCCGGGAGCTTTGTAGTCATGACCGACAAAAATCCGCGTTTCGTCTGGCAACGACAAGATCTTTTGAATGGAGTTGTACAATTCCTCGGAAGAGCCTCCTGGGAAGTCGCATCTTGCGGTGCCGAAATCGGGCATGAAGAGCGTGTCACCCACAAAAGCCGCATCTCCAATCACATAAGTCATGCACGCTGGCGTATGACCCGGCGTGTGCAACACGTCCCCGCGTAGCTGGCCGATCATGAAGCTATCACCTTCTTCAAACAGTTGATCAAACTGCGATCCGTCGCGCTGGAACTCGGTGCCTTCGTTGAACACCTTGCCAAACGTGTCCTGCACAACGGTGATGTTTTTGCCAATGCCTATTTTGCCGCCCAACTGCTCCTGAAGGTAAGGCGCTGCGGACAAGTGGTCAGCATGCACATGGCTTTCCAAAATCCATTCAACATTAAGAGCATTCTCTCGCACATGTGCGATGATGTTGTCGGCGGATTTGGTGTCGGTGCGCGCGGCACTGAAATCAAAGTCCAAGACGCTGTCAATGATTGCACAGGACGACCCCATTGGATCTTTGACAACGAAAGAAATGGTGTTTGTCGCATCATCAAAAAAGGCTGTGACGTCTGGCTTCATGGCGATTCCTCCGTTGAGAATACATATGCGCATAAAAGAATATGTTTCAAGTCTAGGTGCGCATCTTGCCCTAAATCTTGTCCAATCAGCCCGAAGTGCGTGGGCTGTTGATGTGAATCAAGGCACTTGTGAGCGTGTTCTGTCAAGCTTACCGCACTTCATGACACAGGCGCATCGCCTCGTTCAAAAGCCATCTCAGGAGTCAACCATGACAGACCTTGTTCGTAGAAAGTCCGCATTATTGAAGCGCCTGTCAGAACTGGATCACCGTATACACGCGATTGAGGCAGAACTGGATGCGCCGCATTCCAAAGATTGGGAAGACGCCGCTGTTGAGCACGAGGGAGACGAAGTTCTCGAGGGGCTTGGTCAGACAAGTCAGGATGAAATTCACCGGATTCAGGCCGCGCTGAAGCGTGTGCGGGATGGGGAATATGGATTTTGTGTTTCCTGCGGAGAAAACATCACTGACGCGCGATTGGATGTGGTGCCGGAGACGCCATTCTGCAGCGCTTGTGCTGCCAAAATGACGAGCTGAACCAACTAAGGGGGCAGGCCGTTTCAGAAGGAGGAAAAGATGACGGTTGATAAGCTAATAAAACGTGCGCAGGTGCTGGAGGAGCGGATTCAAAACGCAGCGGAAGTTGAGCGCTATGAATTGCATCAACAACTGCACCGCACCCTTGTGAACATCCAGCAGAATGGTGGGCAAGTGCCCGCGCGTTTGAAACGTTTGGATCTTGAGATGTTGGAAGACGAAATTGAAGACGGCTTTGACAATATGCCCGTCTGAAGCGTGTTGGGTGCCACAGACACAGAAAACGGTCGTTTTCATCTGAGGCTTGCACGATGCAGGATCGCCGCTAAACTCTGATTTCACAAAGGCTTGCGCCAAATTGGAATACTGGGGTTGAGGCATGTCGCAGTTGTTAAAATACGGGGTCGAAGGTGGGGTGGCCATCTTGTCGTTGGATCATCCACCTTCAAACGCTCTGACCGCTCCGCTGCGAAAGGACATCCTGACAGCCCTGACCCGCGCACTTGCAGACAAAACGGTGGGTGCAGTTGTCATTCAGGGGGCAGGTGAGACGTTTTCTGGTGGGCGAGATTACTCCGAACTGGGCAAACCTATAGCGAGTCCCAATCTTGCTGAGTTGTGCTATGCGATTGAGTCTGCACACAAACCTGTGGTCGCTGCTTTGTCTGGGATTGTGCTGGGGGGCGGGTTGGAGTTGGCTTTGTCTTGCCATTACCGGGTTGCGGCGACCACTGCCAAAGTGGCTATGCCTGAGGTGGCGCTTGGGGTTATTCCCGGCGCGGGTGGGACGCAACGTGCGCCGCGCTTGATTGGTGCGGACACCACCTTGAAGCTGTTTTTAACCGGGGCGTTGATGTCTATCTCTGCGCCGGAGTTGAGCCCATTGGTTGATGAGATTGCGGAGGATGATGTGAATGAGGCAGCCATCCTTTTTGCGCTGACCTGTATTACAAAGTATCGACCACCTCGTCCAAGTCGAGATGCCACCATCGGAGTGTCTGACTTTGAGGCGTACAACATGGCGCTGCAAATTTGGGAAGAGCGCATCCTCAAACAAGGTCAAGACGCAGCGCACGCGATTTTGGAGTGCGTCCGTGCAGCGCCGCTTTTGCCATTTGATGTGGGGCTGGAATTTGAGCGTGAGCGCTTTGACGATTTGGTGGCAGGCGCAGAATTCCGCGCGCTGCAGCATGTGGCCTTGGCTGAACGGCGGGCCAGCCGTGTGCCTGAGATGCGACATGCCACGCCCAAACAGGTCAGACGTTTGGGCCTTGTGGTTGGTAAAGATCGGCTTGGCGCAGATTTGGCATTGGCCGCACTTAAGACTGGCTTGAGCGTGGTGATGTCTGCTCAGACCTCTGCGGCGCTGGAGTTGACCAAACAACGGGTGAAAAGCTTGCTGGACCGTCACGTCACAGGCGGTCTGGTGCCGCAGGAGCAAGCCCAGCGTTTTGGGGAAGCGTTTTTACCGGCAACGGATTTGGTCGCCATGAGCGATGCCGACATGGTGATTGAGGTTGGAGGGCTTGGCAAAGATGTTTCGCGCCAAGTGCTGGCGCAGTTGGATGCCATTGTGGAGGACGGAACCCCGCTCGTGGTGCATGACCCCGCCGCGCCATTGACGGCGCTTGCAGAGGCCACAGGCAGGCCACAAGACGTGATTGGGCTCTACCTGCCAAATTTGCAGCTGCGCACATCGGGTTGCGAAATTGCTGCTGGAAAATCGACAAGTGCTGAAGCTGTTGCCACCTGTTTTGCGACACTGAGTGCTTTGGGGTATATGCCGGTGCGGGCCAATGCTTTTGACGGTGGCATTGGTCAGACCGTTGTCGGTGCCTGTGTGCGCGCTGCTGAGGATCTGTTGCGGTTGGGCGCTGACCCTTATGAGGTTGATCGGGTGATGGTCCGATGGGGGATGGTGCGTGGGCCGTTTCAATTGGCAGATGCCATTGGGCTAAATGCACCGGGTCTGCGCGCGGCTCAGGCGGGCTTTAGCAATGTGCTTCATAAATTGGACCGGGAAGGGCGCGATGTGCGCCGTGGTTGGTATCGATATTCGTCCGATCATCCCTTTGGCGCAGAAGATCCGGAAGTGCTGCATGTCGTCAGGGCCGTCACAGAAGACTATCCACAGCAGGTGGCACAAACCGGTGTACGCGATGGTGACATCGAAAAGACCTGCCTTGCAGCCATGGTCAATGCAGGGGCACGTTTGGTGCGGCTTGGCGTGGCAGCAAAGCCTTCTGATGTGGATGTGGCGCTGATCCATGAATTTGGGTTTCCCCGATGGCGCGGGGGACCCATGCAGGCGGGGGATGCCTTTGGCCTTGTGATGCTGCGTTCCCATTTGCGTCTCATGGCATCAAGCGGCAACGCCCTTTGGCAGCCGGAGCCATTGTTTGAAACTTTGATCAAGAACGGCCGTGGATTTGGCGCGCTTAATGGATGATCACGCCTTGTGAGGCCTTGGTTGTTATGAGAACGATATCCCGACAATGACGACCATCAATCCAATCACCGAAAGAAACAGCGCGCCCATATTCAGGGGAACAACCTTTTGAACTGCAGCGCGAAGGTCTTCGTCAGATAGATCAGATTTGCGGGCTTTTGCGACTTTCACGATAGAGACCAGCAATCCGATCAAACCAATCACCGAGATCAGCGCACCAACCCAAATCATCCATTGCATGTCGTTTATCCTTCTCGTGGTGGCCTTGGCCCGCTACTTGACGTTTGCCAGCTAACGGATTGGGGCTCACCGCGCAAGGTGGTGCGCGCGGCATTTGGCTCAATCGCACTACGAGCCCTTGCAAGGCGCGGCGCTTTGCGGTCTATACCTGCCCTAACTTTCGCGTCATTTGCGGCGCATATATTGCAGAAAATCTAAGAGGTCACACATGAGCGAAGGCACATCTTCGGACTCCCAATACAGCGTCACCGGTCAAGAACTCAGACAGTTCATCGAACGCGTTGAGCGTTTGGAACTCGAAAAGAGTGAAGTGGCTGAGCAAATCAAGGAAGTCTTTGCGGAGATGAAAGGGCGTGGTTTTGATGTGAAAGCGATCCGCACAATTTTGCGCGAGCGCAAGCAGGACCCCAATGACATTGCCGAGCAGGAAGCCGTGATTGATATGTATAAGTCAGCTCTTGGCATGGCATAATGCCCGTGCTGTGAAGGCATTTACGCGGCCCTTTTCAGGGCCGCTTTTTTTTGCCAGAATTTATGCGGTCGCTAGAGCTCTTGCGGGGATAAACCACGCGATTTCTCAGGGAGCGATAACTGTGACACCGGGAATGCGTTCTATTCTGAATACGTCTTCGTCGTAGGCGTCGGTCATGGCGTCCACCATCGGTGTGGTCCAGCCGGGAAGATCAAGCTCTTCTTCAACGGCGTCTTCCAAGGCAAATTTATCCAAGAACGCGGCAACCACACGGCGTTTCTGAATTTCCGTCACCCCCTGATGCTCGGAAAGGAATGTTTCCAATCGTGCCAGACCTTCTGTGCTCATGATGTCACGCAGAAGATCGGTGCCACCTTGGACGGGTATGTTTGGGTCTAAGCCGGCCATCTCGCGCATGACTTCTTCCCAAATCAACGGCGTGTCTTCGTTGCACCACACCGTCACAGGCACCTGCGGCACAGCCTCGCGAATGCGCAAAATTAGTTCGGACCAGCGGAGCATCATTGGATCACAGTTATCGGTGACTTCTTCGATGGAGTGATTGGGGGATGCCCCAACCAATGCTGGTACAAATGTGGCTGGATTTCGGATGCCAATGAAGACCTCGACATCCTCTCCGTAAAACAGAGATGTCACACCGCGCAGACGCTCGTTGGCAGAGGGAAACAGACAGTTGTTCTTGATCGCGCGCCGCGGCACACCAAAGAAGTTGTCATTGGACAATATCATGCGATCAGGCTGCGCTTCGCCGATCATGCCGGACATGATGTGCCCTTTAAAATCCGTTGGCATTGGCGCGCTGGCCATTTGGCCAAGCGTGTCCCGAATTTGACGGCGATAGGTGCTGGGAGGCGGCAAGGCAATACCTTGCTGCGCCATCAATACTTCGTTTTGTGCCAGACTGCCCAGCAATTTGCCTTCGTCCGTAAAATGCGCACCTGCGTGTAGTACAATCTGCATGTTCTTTTCGTTTTGGATTGTGCCCGAGTGAGTATAGCTTCGTTTCTGGACAGTGAAACCAGATTCAGGCAACACGGGGGCGCTATGAAGGAATCCGCCGTGCAATCTGCCCCAACACACGATCAAAATGCGCCACAAACCCTGAAAAAGGTTGCAAGGATAGATCCATGGTCGTTGGGATCATTGGCTGTTGCGCTGATCGTTCTGGCCCCGATTGTGGCTGTGATCTGGATCGCGTTCCATCCTGTCGAGAACATATGGCCTCATTTGCTGTCGACCACCTTGCCACGGTACATGCGCAACACGCTTGTGTTGATGGTCTCTGTTGGTCTGTTGGCTGCGACAATGGGGGCCACCACGGCGTGGTTGGTGACACGGTATCAATTTGTCGGCGCGCGTTGGATAGAATGGGCGCTGCTCTTGCCTTTGGCGATCCCGGCTTATGTGGGCGCCTATGCCTTGGTGGATTTCCTAGAGTATGCGGGGCCCGTTCAGACCGGCTTAAGAAGCCTATTTGGCTGGCAGACAAGCCGCGACTACTGGTTCCCGGAAATACGATCGATGGGCGCCGCGATTGTGGTGCTTTCCGCAGCGCTATTTCCCTATGTCTACATTCTGGCCCGCGCGGCATTCAGAGAGCAATCCAGCGCTGGCGAAGAAGTCGCGCAATCCTTAGGGGCAGGGGCTTGGGGCCGTTTTTGGCGCATCGGCTTGCCTCTGGCGCGCCCTGCAATTGCGGCCGGCACCGCGATTGTGATGATGGAAACGGTCAATGATTTTGGCACGGTGGATTACTTTGCCGTACAAACGCTCACCACCGGCATCTTTAGTGTCTGGCTTGAAAGCAACAACGCTGGGGGGGCGGCACAGATTTCCAGCGTGGTGCTGATGTTGGTTATTGTGTTGGTGACAATGGAAAAAGTGAGCCGTCGCAAAGTTCAGTTCTTCAGTCTCAGCACCCGAAACCGCCCCCCCGTGCGCGTGCATTTGCGTGGATGTGTCGGCGTGTTGGCGTTTGCAGTGTGTTTGTTGCCATTTTTGATCGGCTTTGTGCTGCCATTTTCAGTGATTCTCAGCCATGCGTTTGGAAACCTTGAGCGCTGGCACGACGCAGCGTTGTTGACCGCGCTTGCGAACACCGTTCGCGTCGGCGGCATTGCGGCGGTTGTGACGGTGATTGCTGGGGTGTTTATGGTCTATGGTGTGCGGCTCTCTGGGCGCAGCTTGCCTCGGCTCCTGTTGCCTATCACCACAATTGGATATGCCGCGCCGGGCGCGGTTCTGGGCGTCGGGATTTTGATTCCTTTGGCCGAACTGGATCATGGGCTGGCCGATTTGATCGAACAGGTCACCGGATCCCCCACCGGGTTGCTTTTGACCGGAACGTCGTTTGCTCTGATTTTGGCCTATTGCGTGCGATTCTTTGCAATTGCACAAGGCGCGGCGGATGGCGCGATGGGGCGGGTGCCACCAAGTCTGCCCATGGCTGCCAGATCGCTTGGCCGATCGCGTCTACACGTTTTGTGGGAGGTCTATCTGCCGCTTGTGCGCGCTTCAATCGGCTCCGCTCTGCTTTTGGTGTTTGTTGATTGCGTGAAAGAACTCCCTGCCACGATGTTATTGCGTCCTTTTAACTTTGATACATTGGCAACGCAGGTGCACGAACAAGCCAGTTTGGAAAATCTTGGTGACGCAAGTCCAGGCGCCGTTCTTATCGTTTTCGTTGGCCTGATTGCGGTCGGTTTGTTGGCACGTGCAAATCGATGAAAAAACCCTCTTGCAGGTTTTTCTCTGAACCCTTAAACGATCCCCCAGTGCCCCTATAGCTCAGCTGGTAGAGCAACTGATTTGTAATCAGTAGGTCCGCGGTTCGAGTCCGTGTGGGGGCACCACTTTTCTTAATTAAATCAAGTGATTGCGCGCCGCTTTGCATCGCGCATTTTTTATTCTGCGTTTGCCGGAAGCATACCGGAAGCAATAGGATGAGCATTAGCACTGTTGCATCGCTGCACTACGCTGTTCGGCCAAATCGACATTTTCAAACGTCCGCAACTGTTGACCGCGATTCTCGGCTGACTCATGTCTTGCCATGGATGAACCGTTGTCCAACCGTTCAAAGGTTCACTTTCAACGGTTGGACAACGGTCAGGGCAACAGTGAAGGAATTCGACATGACCATTCAAAAAACAGGCGCTGCGGCGGCACTTCCGTTTCTAATTAATCCGGCAACGGTTGGGCTGGTGGCAATCGGCGCAGTTGGCTGGGGGCTATTCAAGCTACTTGGAGATGATGAAGAGACCAACGGTGATGAAGGGCTTACCCTCGATGAACAGCAGAGGTCTAAGAAGCATTTAGAAGCAGATGAGGCCGTTGCCGTTTATGAAGAGGCTTGCGTCGAAGAAAGTGGTGAGCCGCCCATAGACCTAAGCTCCGACGATAGTGGCGCAAGGCCAACCGACGACAGTGCGAACGAAGCAAGGCAGGCGGAGATCGTTCGTCAGGCGATGTCTGAGCTTGGCAAACGCAGTGCAGCAGCGCGTGCTCGGCGCAAGGCAGCTTTGTCAGAGATGGCTAAAGCTGAGCGATAGGAAGCTGGGAGTTTCGAACAATTAACTCTCCTTCGTCGGATACTCTTGCCTAACGAGAGGGAAGAAGTGTGAGGAAACGTAGTTGGTCCGTATGATGTAAAGCAATAGCAGGTATGCGCAGACAGCGGGCTTTGCAAAGATATCGGTTCAGGCCGTCGTACAAAGAGATAGGAAGTAAGGCCTTTAGTTTACTCCCTCAACCAATTCAGCATCAATTGGACATTCGCGTAATTGGGAAGATCATTTCGGAAATTCTCGCTTGAGAACGACGACAAAAAGTTGCTGTGCACCGATGCCGTTTTACCCTGCAAGCCCAGATGAGTTTCAATCGTACCATCTTTCCAGACCCAGATACCTTGCTCCTTAAAGTGCTCATGAATGGCATCTATGAATACGTCAACGTCTGGCTCTTTTGCCATGATCTCATACGCGTTAGCGGCAGTGACCGCGCCGAATTTCCTAGGGAAGCCATCCTCGGCCAATCCGATTTTTCCTTCGTGTTGGAGGCGTCCAAGTATAGCCTTGCAACCAAGAACGGCTTCGTTGTCTCCGGCTATCAATTCGTGGTGGATTGCAGGTCGGAATGCGAAATCAAGATCGACTATCGCTTTCGTTGGGATACCCATTGCCGCAAGTACCGGCAGCGCTTTTGGAACGTCGCTGGAACTGCCCAGTGAAACGAGCCCTAGCTTGTCCTCCTCCATCGAGCACTCTACTTCGTGTTGAAATAGATCGGGCAAAAGAGTCTGTTCAGTCTTGCCTTCGGCTAACACAACTTTTTCCGAGAACAGAATACGGGTTGAATTTGAAAGAGCGAACAGTGTTGCCGCTTGATGGTCGGCTTCCTCTAAAACATCTCTCACTGCATCGACGATCCTTGGGTAGCTTGTCGTTCCTTCTTCCGGTGTGCGGCGGATTAACAATGCATTCGGAGCGTCGGACCTTGTGATCATGTTGGCGGAATGCGTTGAAAAGGCCACTTGATAGCCCTCTGTGGAAAGGCGGCTCAGCGATGCGCGCACCACTTCAATCGCTTGGGGATGTAGGTATAATTCGGGCTCATCAATAAGCAGCAAAGTTGTCCGCGCAGCGTTGCCCACTGCGTTCCTGCGAATTTCGGAAAGGCATTTTATCAGAGCTATTTGGACAGACCTTTGCGCTCCGTGCCCAAAAGAGGAGGCGTCCCTACCGGTATCCTGTTCGAACTGCTGGTCAAAAATTTTGATAGTCGCGCTCTTTAAAAAGTCAGAAAAATCAGGCGTTTGAATATGTGTCTTTGCAACGACCCCTGGGAAGAAGCGAGAAAGTTCCGTTTCGATTTGGGCGTCGAGTTCAACCAGCGCTTCGTCCTTCTCCTCACCGTCGGCGGATAGGCGGTTGGCAACCTGCTCGAGTGCTTCCGTGACTGGCCCAGCGTTGCGTTCGGCTACAGGTTCAATGATTTCCTTGATTAGTTTTCCTATTGTTGTTCCCGAAGCAAATTTACCTACATCCTCGGTTGCGTTTTCCATGGCGCCAATGAAGATCGGTTCAGGAAACATTCGGGCAATGGCTTGGTCAATTCCGGCGGGGTTCACGACCCACTGTTCTTCTCCGTCCTGTTCTTGATGGATTTCCAGACGAATCTGACTCGCTGGTATTCCCGGCGACACTTGCGTCCGCCGCAAAGAAATTTTTCCGTTCACGACAAGTGGCTCAATGCGGTTCCGATGATTGTCTTCTAGCGCGTCTAAAACGCCTGCATCGATTCCTGAAATCTCTGCAGTTACAACAACGGGAGCTTCTGAATTGAAGAAGTCGGATACCTGTAAAGACGACCTTTTTATCACCCAAGACAAGGCCTTGAGTATGTTCGTTTTCCCAGCGTTGTTATAGCCAACCAGAGGTGTAAATGGCTCAAGTGAAAAATTTGCGCTCCGGATAGACTTGAAGTTTTCAATGGTAACTTTTGAAACACGATGCATGCTGCCCTCGCTGGAAGCTGTCGAGGAAACAATCGCTAACTGATTGCCAAATTGCAACTATTGGTTGCGGCGACAGCGCGGAAAGTTGGCTGTAGCTACCTCTAGCCTCGTAAGAACAAATGGCCGCTCAGGGCTGGTGGCCGACGTTAGACGAGTTTTGCAACAACGACATCTATGCGGAGGAAGGAGACTTTGCAAAGTCTGAGTAACGGTCAAACGTCGAGATTGGATTGGGGCGGGGTGCCGTATCAGTGCGACTTAACCAATCACGAAATCGATTGTTTGCGATGCCTTTCGTGGCCCCTTGCTTTGGCTAGAACTCAATTAGGTAACCATGAACCTGTTCTTCCGTATGCTCCACAAATCGCTTCACGACTTCAATTGTTTCCGAAACATAGTCTTTAGTTAGAACGGTCAGCTTTTTGCCCTCTTTGTCTACACCATTTCTATGGACACAGTCGTGCCGATAACCAATGTCGGTCTTGAGACGTTCCAAATCTGCCTTACTTGGTTTGATGGAAACCTCGAGGGCGTTGTCGTAGAGACGCGCCACTTCATCGATCTTGTGATAAAGTCGGTTACGAAGACTCTTTTGAATTTCCTCTCTAACAATTTCTGGGTTTGCTAGTACATCAGTCAGCAAAAACTTAGCTTGCGATAGCGCCCCATCTTTTTTGAGCAGTAACTGCATAGCTTTCTTCGACGCTGTAACGTTTTTTATTAGGGTGTCACAAAAGTATGCTTCGAAGGCTGTAATTGCCTGTGAAAAGACCATCCGAATAAGAAGCCCTTTAGCATGATCGTTCACATGGTCTTCCAAAATGCTCCCGAGTGGCCCAATCGTGGACCTAAAGATCTCATAGGGATTTTCCGGAATGACATAACTTTCCCAGTCATCCATATCAGATGGCGGTGAATATGATGGCATGTCTGCGTGGACAGCAGTTTCGGGATAACTAGGAATTTCAATGTCGCAATGGCTCGGGCCAGCATATGCGTAACCGTCAAAAACCGTGTTACATGCTTCACAGGGCAACTCCACTTCCCCGTCTGAAACCATATCCGATGCTTTATCGCCGGAATAGTCCGGTTCCGGAACACTGACCGTGATATGCACGTCCGCTTCGCACTTTGGGCACTGAAACCAAACTTGTGATTCAAACGATTGCGTTACGAAAAAACCGTCATCTATTGCCTGATCCTTCATTTTGCTCAATGCATTGCTCCTGTTGTTTGCTGCCCACGCTACATGACCCGTCAGCTCGGCAAAAGTCCGCTTTGCCTCCGCAGAACCGCCAAACGCTCTACAATTCAATTGTCGGCTGCGGGCTGGTAGCGGCCCTTGCCGAATGCCAAATCGGACGAACCCTACTCAGAAGCTTCAAACATGCCCGGAAAGTTCAAGAACTTCGATTGCGTACCCAAGAGCTTCTGCTGTCGTCGCATTTGCCTCAACAAATCCTTCCCATGCACTGCTTGGAATGAGAAACTGGGTTTCCGAGCTTTGCTCTGCCAAGTTTTCGAGATAGTGCGTCAACCCGTCCAAACTAATTAGAGCGTTCACGACAATATCGACTTCGTGCAAATCGAGAAGTCCGAGGTCAGCCAACATCGGCTCAGACAAAAGACGTGGCATCCGCCCAACGGAAAATGTTTCCCAGTCTGGAGAGCCCACCGTAGCGTTTTTCTTCAATGCGTCAGCGTAGTTTCTGAACTCGGCCGCGAGAATGCGCCTTAGAGATTCTTTCCTAGCAGTTAGCTGTCTCTTATGCTCATTTCTTGAGTGCCGCGCGTTGGCGTGGAGTGTCCATATCACGCCAACAAAACCTACAATGCCAACCAAAGTTGTTTGGAAGCGTTCCGCAAAGTCTATGATTTCGGGGTATGGCAAGTTGTTGTCTCAAATGGCCAAATGTCTATGTTCTTCGATGTCTTATACTATAAGTTGAGTTTGGAGCTAGCTTGTTTATGGATCGAAACCGCGAAGCTAGCCTATGCGGTAAATCGATATCGGCTCTTTGCTTCATCCAGCTTTTTTGCCGCCCGCTCAGGATCATCTTCCACTACGGTTGCCAGACGCGCGCCGACTTGTTCCATGTAGTCGACCAACTCAATCTCGCTGACGCCTTCCAGCGCGGCGAGAGTGGTGGCGTTGCCGACCACCTGCGCGAGTATCAGGCGGATGTGTTCGTTGCGGTGAACCTCTTTAATGCCTGTCGGATCAACAAAGCTGCGCATCTCCATGAGATCGTCGTCTGTTGTGACGGCTACCAAGTCCCAAATTTCGTGATTGGGCCAGCGGGCGCGGTTACAATCGGCTGAAGGTTCGCAGTAACGGACCTTTTCAAAGGCTTCCGCTGCGATGTCGCCAAACATGGCGTCAAGTTGCGCCCATGTGCGGACCTGCCAGCGGTCTTTTAGGACGTTTTTGCCCACACGTACCTCGATGCGCCAGACACGGCTTGTCGTGGCGTCTGAGGCGTCCAGAGAGGGCAGGTTGTCACGCTTAAGGTTGGCGTTCCAAATGTCCCACCAGATCGGCTTTTTCTTGTCGATGACCTCCCGCCGCTTGTCATAGATGATTACCTGTCGGCCCGGCATTTTGCCAACTGTTACAGACGTGAAGCGGCCAGACTTGCCGTTGCTGCGGCGGTCGTCTTCTTGGGTGAGGTAATCCCCACGATTGCTGTGGCTGTGGATCACGAAGTTTTCTGGGTTCAGTTCGAAATCAGGGGCTAGCACATCCACGCAGAAATCGACACGGGCAATGCTAACTTGATGATTGCCATAGCGAACTCCCAGCCGCTCAAGCGTCTTGTCGATGTAGGCGCGGGCATAGCCTAGGCCTTGGGTTGCCAGCAGGGTTGAGCCTACCGATATGCGAATGCCCCACGGGTCGCGGGCATTGGGCTTTTTAAAGAACCACGTGACGTCCAGCGGTCCTCCTTTGAGAATGAAGCGATACCCGTTGCCGCCGTGAGGCAGGAGGTCAAATTCTGCGCCGCCATAGCTAAACGGGGTAGGGGCACGGTTTTCTTCGGCGGTCTCACGCTCCGCGTCCAGCGCGTCAAACAGGTCTTGTGAAATATTGGCTTGTACAGAAAGGGCGATTGTGTCGAAGCCTTGATGAACGATGTGCATTTTAGGTTGTCCTTTGTGTTTTCTGTATTTCCAGAGGGGGGTGCTACAATCACCCCCCTTTTTCGGCGGGTGCCGCGTTGTAGTGTTGATGTTGAAAAGCTGCGGGGCCTTGCCCCTTGCTGCCTCCGGCGGGGCAGCATGTGTTTTGGGGCCGGAGCGGGCGCTCCGGCTGCTGGTCATCTTGCTGTCAATTGGCGACCGATCCAGATTTCGGCGCGTTCCGCACATTTTGAGAGATTAAGCAGGTCGGAATGATGGAAGCTGTTGGTGTTCTTCCAGTCGCCTGTGTCCGTCTTGTAGGCGCGGGATAGGTCGATTGAGTAGAACCCGTCGTTGTCCCAGATGGTGGCCGTCACGAGGCCAATTTTGAATTTTTGTGCTGGCGTGTTTGCCATGGTGGTCTCCTTTAGATTTACAAATTGGCAAATAGAGAGGGGCGGGGGACCGTTTTGCCCACGCCCCTCAAGGACCGTCCGGCCCCAAAATCCCGCGCGGCGCTGCCAACCCCAGCGCGGGCAAAACTGTTTAGACTAGCTCGGTGTTTGCGAAGTGTTGGCCACGCGGCGTTGGTCGATCCACTCCATCACGTCACCGTAGGTGTAGCGAATGGATCGGGCCGAAACGCGAATGAACTTTGGGCCGCCACCACGGTGCCGCCAATTCTGCAAAGCCCGAACAGAGTAGCAGATCAGGCTTGCGGCCTCGCGTTCGTCCATCAGGCGGTTAGGGTCTGCGCTGAATGCGCTTTGTGTCGTGGTCATGGTATCGTCCTCTAAGCATTGTCAGTGTGCAGTGTAACTGCGTGTGACAATAGGTTAGTGGAGCGTGGCAACCCGAAATAGACGTCACGATTTTCTTTAATCGGAACACCTGCAAAATTATTTTTTATGATTTTAAATCAATTGTTTGATGGATGTTTTGAATGTGTAATTTCTAATTGGAACGGGTGGTGTGCCGATTAATTTTGGCGTTCGCGTTTGCGTCCAGATGACTTGCGACTGTCGGGGGCCTCGTTGCCCCAAACGCGATCAAACAGGCGTACACCAGTGATCCCCAGTTCACGTGAAGCCATCGTTCTGAAATTATCTTTTCCAAGCCGGTGCTGCCCATCCTTGGCGAATTGATCTTTGAGCCAATGTGCCAGTCGGGCCTCGTCAGTCAAACGTTCTGGGTCTGACAAAGTGTCCTTATACCGTCCGCGCAACCACGCTTTAAAAGCGGTGCGGTCTACGAATGCGGGTTGTACTGGCGTATTTGTGTACTGTTCGGGCACGGTTACTTGCGAAAGGTCAAAGCGGATTTCGAATTGTCCGGTTTCGCAATAGGTGTTCCATTGCGCGATGGCGTTGTAGCCGTGGTAGAGCAACAAGTCGCTTCGGGCGAACGCCTCGCGCAATTCCTGTTCTACTGTTGAGCGACGGTCGAATTCCTCAGCGTCTTCAATCTGGCTGTCGGTTATGTCAGGCAATTCTTGAATGCGTTTGTTGAGGTCCGACCGTTCGCTGTAGAGGTCGGACAATTGAGCGCTATAGCCGTCTCTTTCCTCTTGCGTTTCCGCTTCGTCGAACAGATCGCAGCGCGTTGCTATCTTGCGGATAACCTTTTGCAGTTCCGTTTTCAGCGCTTCGTTGGTTGCCCTTGTCTCTACCGCTGAACTTGGAGCTGGCCGCGCCCACGCCTCGGTGCCTTTCCAAACGTCCAGATACCGCGCCCGTCCAATTTGATCGAAAGCTGCCAACAGGTGCAACCGCTGCTCTAGATCAAACTGCATTCCTGATTACCCCATTTCATTGCTGCGACTGCTCTACTTTCCCGAGGGGAATACCACTTTGTGCCTGTCTAGGTAAGCGGGTAAAGGTTGTGAAGCCACATCGGAGTTCACCTAATGGTACATTGACTAACCGTTGTCCTACCGGTCCGGTCCGCGGTATCTCTTGGAAGGAGTGAGCTGTTGCCAGCCGCTACGAGACGACGCGCAAATACTGGGTTTCTGTGTCTGGTCTCCGGCGGTTGATTGCACCTGCTAACCGTGACGCCACCGAACCCGCAGCGCGTTGCACGGCATCATCAGCCAAATGCGAGTAGCGCAAGGTCGTGCTCAGGTTTTTATGCCCCATGATCTCCTTGAGCATGAACGGGTCGATACCACTCATAACCGCGACTGAGGCGTAGGTATGCCGCAGGTCATGCAATCGGACATCTTCGAGGCCAGCGCGCTTGCGGATGCGTCGCCACGGCTTTTCGAGGTCGGTCAGGTGTCCATCTTCGGTGTTTCCCAAAATCACGTAGGGGTTTCCTTGAATGCGCGGCAGCCCCATTAAGATGTCGTAGGCTTCGCGCGGCAGGGGGATGCGCCGCCGTCCGGTTTTGCTGTCTGGCAGTTCGAGGTGGGTGTACGTGACATAGTCCCATTTGAGCGTTGTGATTTCGCTCATACGACAGCCAGTCAACATCAGGAGCATGATTGCAGACACGATGTGAACCGTTTCGGAACCGTCCTCTAGTGACCGCATAAGAACACCACCTAACCGTGACTGCTCTTCCTCTCTCAGATAGCGTTTCTTTTCTTCTTCACGGTTCTTTTTGACCCGTCTTGCGGGGTTGGTGCCTTCGGTCCGCAAGCCCCAATCTTCTGCCGTGTTGAACATCTTAGAAATCAAACCCAGAACTCGATTGGCTTGGTAGGGTGTTTTCTCGCTGATCTTGAGATGCAAGGCCGCGACGTCGGCGCGGGTGACATCATTGATAAGCATCGGACCGAATGCCGGTACCACGAAGCGCCGTGCGTTGCTGGCGTAGTCTCGAACGGTTGAAGGCTTGCAATGACGCTCTGCGTAATCCGTTAGGAACCGTTCACAGAGCATAGCAACGGTAGGGGCCTGCCTGCGGGCTTGGCGATTGCCTGAGGGGTCTTCGCCTTTGGCAACGTCCCCAAGAAGCCGCTTGGCCTCTTGGCGGGCTTCGTCAGCTGTTAGCACACCGTGGGAACCAATGGTGTAGCGTCGTGTCCTTTTTCCGTTCCGATATTGGATCAGGTAGTTCTTTTTGCCTGAAGGGTAGACACGCAATCCAAATCCACCGACGTCACTGTCCCAGACTAAATAATCCTTGTCTTTGAGTTCCAGCGCTTCAACGGCTCGTTTGGTCAGTTTCATTTTGCGCCCCTTGTCGATGCAAAGTTTGGTTTCCGGTGTCTCTGCCGGAAGCAATACGGAAGCAACAGACAGCAAAACTTGGCGTCATTGATGAAACTGAGGCGTAGATGAAATCAATCTAAATCATTGATTGCATGTTGTTTTTGTTTGATGAGCGTAATTCGGAGAAATATAGAGAAATGGCCCAAACGCGGTTTGTAATCAGTAGGTCCGCGGTTCGAGTCCGTGTGGGGGCACCACTTTCCAATTCACTGAAGTCCAGAGACATCCATAAGTCCCTGTGATGTATGGGTTTTGGTTATGTTCGTTGTCCAATGCGGTCCTATGGCGTTTGGTGGGATTCCCCCAGATTGGGGGGGCTTTTTGGGGGCTTCGCGACTCTGATGAACAGGCGAGGCCCCCAGATGCCGTTGAGCGATGTTCAGATTCGAAATCTCAAATACCAGAGACGAGCCATATAAGGTTTCGGACTTTGAGGGGCTTTATCTTCTCGTAACGCCTGCCGGTTCTAAGCTTTGGAATGTTAAATATCGGCTGCATGGAAAAGAGAAGAAGCTGTCTTTGGGTGCCTGAAGCGTCACGTTTGTGAACCATTGTTTGCCCAGTTGGTTTTTGCTATCAGCATGGCCTCCTTTGCGCGGTTTGACGAGCTGCGCAGCGATTGAAAGTTTTAACAATGCAAAGCTCTCCGTGCCCTGCCAAGGTTGACCAAGTGGCTCATGCCGCACGACTAAGTGTGGCGCCCATGATGGATTGGACGGATCGGCATTGTCGCTACCTGCACCGTTTGTTGTCCGCACAGTCGCTGCTGTACACGGAGATGGTGACAGCGCCGGCGTTGGTGCGTGGGGGAGCGGTGCATCTGCTGGATTTCAGCGCTCAAGAGCATCCCGTTGCCCTGCAATTGGGCGGATCTGACCCTGCGGAGTTGTCACAGGCCGCCAAGCTGGCGGAAGAGCGCGGTTATGACGAGATCAACCTCAACTGCGGTTGCCCAAGTGATCGTGTGCAGTCCGGCACATTTGGGGCCGTATTGATGCGCACGCCGGGTGTGGTCGCGGAGTGCGTAAAGTCCATGCAGGATAAAGTGTCTGTCCCCGTCACTGTCAAATGTCGCATTGGCGTGGATGATCAGGAGCCGAAAGAGGTCTTGCCCCATTTCTTGGAAACGATGGCGCAGGCGGGCGTGACAAGAATTTCGATACATGCCCGTAAGGCGTGGCTCAAAGGGCTTAGTCCAAAAGAAAACAGGCACATCCCTCCGTTGGACTATGCTTTGGTCTATCAAATGAAACGCCGCTTTCCGGAGCTGCATTTGTCCCTCAACGGCGGAGTGGAAACGCTTGATCAAGCAGAGAAACATTTGGCTGAAGGACTGGATGGGGTGATGATTGGTCGTGCGGCTTATCACAACCCAAGTGATGTGCTTTGCGCTGCGGATCGGCGGATTTTTGGAACCGGTCAGGACAGTGATCCGGTGGCCGTTGTACACGCCATGTTGCCTTACATCGAATCGCACCTCTCCGGGGGCGGCAAACTGCATCAAATCAGCCGTCACATGTTGGGCCTGTTTGCAGGTCGGCCTGGTGCACGGGCATGGCGGCGGTATTTGTCAGAAAACGCCTCAAGCAGCGCTGCGAACACAGACACGGTTCTGTCCGCTTTGGCCCATGTTTCTCAAACCGCCGCCTGATCAGACAACGTGGCGGCGCACTGGCTTGCAGGCTTCCCCAAATTGGGTTCTACCTTGCGCACGACCAGTTTACCCTTGGAGCTAACCTATGACTCATGATCCCGCGCTGTTGCTGCAGATGCTTGTGCTTTTGTTGGGGATCGGCGCTTTGGCCGGAGTGCTGGCAGGCCTCTTGGGGGTTGGCGGTGGCATCGTTCTTGTGCCTGCGTTCTTCTATGCATTTCAAAGTCTTGGATATGATGGTCCGCAGTTGATGCAGATCTGTTTGGCCACATCTTTGGCCACGATCATCGTCACGTCTTTGCGCTCTGTGGCCAGCCACCACAAAAAGGGTGCCGTTGACTGGAACATTTTACGCGGTTGGGCACCGGGCATTGTGGTCGGTGCAATTGTTGGGGTGATGGTGGCTGCAAACATGCGCTCTGTGACTTTGCAGATCGTCTTTGGCGGCCTCGCCCTAGTGATCGGCGCTTATATGGGGCTGGGCAAGGCGCATTGGCGGTTGGGACAAAACATGCCGACTGGAGCCGGCCGGTTGTGCCTCAGTCCGGCTATGGGGTTTTTGTCCGTTTTGATGGGCATTGGTGGCGGGAGTTTTGGCGTGCCGCTGATGACTTTGTTCAATACGCCCATTCACCGAGCAGTGGCGACTGCGGCTGGATTTGGAGTGACCATTGCGATCCCAGCAGTTGCGGGATTTCTGATTATGGACATCGATCCAGCACACCGACCGCCTTACACGGTTGGCGCCGTCAATTTGGTTGCGTTCTTTATCACGATTGCCATGACGCTTTTGACCACACCTCTTGGGGTGAAGCTGGCCCATGCTATGGACCCCAAGCCGCTCAAACGCGTGTTTGCAGTGTTTTTGACACTTGTCGCTCTGAACATGCTGCGCAAAGCCTTTGGATGGTAGGGACGCTTGGCGACCTTGGATGGACCAAACTCTCCTTTGATGAGGAGGTCAGACGCTGGGCACTTCATGCGTGGCAGTTGGGGCAAAAGGCGATGCAGGCACCAGATTTGGCGCATTGGTGGGCCTGTGAGAACACTTGGTTTGTGGGTGTGGATGCGCTGCCCAATGACGCGTCAGGGTCCTTTGCGCAGGGGCCCAGATTTCCAATCAGTCTACAGGACTCTGTCACTCGAAACTTTGGGCCAATGCCGGATTTGCACCCTGCGCAGTTGTCTGTTGTTTGTCCAGGATACCCCAAGCCCCGGGACGGGGAAACTCCCGCGGCATTTCGGTTTCGCCAAACCCGAGATGCGGCCCATGTGGATGGTCTGCATAGGGGCGACGACGGTGGCCGGCGCGTTGAGGAACCACACGCGTGGATCATGGGGATTCCGTTGACCCACAACACCAAGGAGCAGGCTCCTTTGGTTGTTTGGGAGGGAAGCCACATGATCTTGGGTCGCGTGTTCCGGGCCGCACTTCAGAAACACCCAGAGAAATGCTGGAATTCTGTCGATCTGAAAGATGTCTACCTGACGGCGCGCAAGCAGATCTTTGAAACCTGTCAAAGAGTCCCGGTGTTGGCGCAACCGGGCGAAGCGGTATTGCTGCATCGCCAAACTCTTCACGGTGTGGCCACCTGGGAGCCAGGGGTGGGCGAGTCACCCAGTGAGCACCGCGCCATTGCTTATCTGCGTCCTTGTCTGGCCGAAGGCGTGTCTGCTTGGGCGATGCCAAATTGACCAAATTAGCTTGAATTGATCAACAATCCCGTGCCCACGAAGCAGTTTGTTTCGCAGCGCTACACATCTAGGTGTTTGTCTTTGTTTTATTTAAAATTGAGTCTACCTTCTGCGGATAAATGTCTAAGTGAAATTTCTGGGGTGTGATTCCGCTATGCAACTTTTTATTCTTCTGGGCCTTGTGGCGCTTGGCGGCGTCGCTCTTCTGATTGACGATGATAATGACAGCGACAGCGATACCGGTGGCGACACACCGGAAACGCGCGACGACGATCCCGTTGTTGACACGTCACTGTTGGGGGATGGCCTCAACAATTCCATAGAAGGCAGCGAAGCCGACGATCGTATTACCGGTGAAGGCGGCGAAGATACCCTGGTTGGCAATGCGGGTAACGACACCATTCTGGGTGGTGATCAGGACGACACATTGTCTGGTGGCGAAGGCGAAGATCGTTTGTCTGGAGGCAACGGAGACGATGAGCTTTCCGGGGGCATGGGCGACGACCAGATGTGGGGCGGCACAAGTGATGACACTCTCGCCGGCGACGAAGGCGATGACACACTGCTTGGGGGCTGGGGCGACGATATTTTGGACGGCGGTATTGGTGCGGACCTGCTTGAAGGCAACCTTGGCGCTGACACAATGTCAGGTGGCGAAGGCAGCGACACGTTGATGGGGGGCGATGGATTTGACTCTCTGGACGGTGGCGATGGCGATGACACACTCAGTGGTGATGACGGCAACGATACGCTGATCGGCGGCCTTGGCGCGGATTCGCTTTGGGGTGGCAACAGTGATGACACGTTGATGGGTGGCGAAGGGGATGACCATCTTTCTGGCGCGACCAGCGATGACAGCCTGACCGGTGACGAGGGTGACGACACGCTGCTGGGTGGTCGGGGTGCAGACACACTCATTGGCGGAACTGGCAGTGATAGTATTGATGGCGGTCGTGGCGATGACCTGCTCATGGGTGTTGAGGATGACAGCGACGACGGCTTGATTGGCCCGTCTGATCTTCTTGATGCCGACACCCTGATGGGGGGCGAAGGTGATGACACGATCCTTATGGGCTCAGGTGATCTCGCCAATGGCGGCGCAGGCGCAGATGTGTTCCAGACCGGTCAATGGGTCGATCCTGACAATGTACCGCAGGTCGAAGCCTTTGATACGGCTGAAGACGAGTTGGTGATCCTCGTTCCCGAAGGTGAAGCTGGTGGTACCGTTACTGTAGCGGCCTCTGCGGATCTCGGAGGTGACTGGGTCACAATCAGTATAGATGGTCAGGCGGTGGCAGAGGTCGAAGCGGCCGGGTTGGCTGTCGGCGATGTTGCAATCGTAGAAAGCGCCCAGGTGGCAGCATCCGTGACACCAACACCTGTGGTGACCACCTAAACAGCAAAAATGCGCGCGGTTGTCAGCGTTTCAACCGCGCGTTTCGTCCCCCACGACGCTTTTGCAGTTTTGGCGCGCGATTTGGCAACTCTTCCATGATCGCGCTGCGCTGTTCCGGCGTCATCTTACTCCACCCGGTGATCTCATCAATCGTGCGCAGACAGCCGGTGCAAATGCGCTCCTCAGGATGCACAACGCAGATTTGAATGCATGGGCTTTCCACCTCATTGCGTTTCCAAACAGTGTCTTTGCTCACTTTGACGCGCTCCCCATATGGTTCAGACGGTCCAGAACCCCCTGTAAGATATACGATGCAGCCACGTGGTCGATCACCTCTGAGCGACGTTTACGTGACGTATCCGCCTCCAAGAGCGCGCGTTCCGCCGCAACAGTGGACAAGCGCTCATCCCAAAACCCAATTGGGACATCTACCAAAGCAGACAGATTGCGTGCAAACGCGCGGGTGGACTGTGCACGGGGGCCTTCGCTGCCGTCCATGTTCATCGGCAAGCCAAGGATTATTCCGCAAATGCTGCGATTCTTGGCAATCTCGATCAGACGCTGCGCATCCAGACCAAATTTCTTGCGCTTCACGGTCTCAATTGGAGTTGCCACAGACCGGAGGCCATCGCTGACAGCCACCCCTATGGTCTTGGTCCCTAAATCCAGACCCATCATGGCCTGCATGGGGGGCAAGTTTGGGGCAAGCTCTTCAATACTTTGGTAGATTTCGCTCATTGCAGAACTCCCGCGCGCTCGGCTCCCGCGCGCACAATCTCAAGTGCGTCAGGAACCGCGGCAAATACATCTTTGGCCTCTTCCCAGATCGCGCTGGCACGGTCGGTGTCTCCCAACACGCCATACGCTGCAATCAGGCGCGCCCATTCCTGCGGTGTGCCTCCCTCGGTGGCCAACCGATCAGACAGTTGAGCCACCATACCTGCGATCATTTCCTGGCGGTCTTCAGCAGTCAGTTCCTGAGCGGCCTCAATATCCTCTGACGTTGGGCCTGACAGCCCTTCGGAATGATCGGGTGCGGCGGCTGGCATCTTGTAGTCAATGCCGGCGTACCAAGCGAGTTCGGTGATTGTGGCGCGGATCGAGGGCACCCAAGGAGCATCCGCCGGGCTTTGCCGCAGCACACGATCCCAGATACGATACGCCACATCAGGACGTCCACCTTGCCACATCATCAAACCGAAATAATACCGACCAAGATTGTTGAGCGGATCAATCTCCAGACCTGCACGTAAACTCACCTCTGCTTCGGGGGACACGTAATCCTGAGCCGCCGCAATCAGCAAGTTGGCATGAAGAATGTAGTCGCCAGCTGTGACCTCATCCCCTTTAAGCGCAATCACAGTCTCTTGCGCAGTATAGGCAGCGTTTAGATTGCCCAGATTGGCCTCGTTGCGTGCCAAAAGCATCTGTCCTCGAAGATCCTCAGGATTCTCCGACACCGCCGCACGCAACTTCTCCATCAGTTCCGCAAATTCGGCTTCGGGTGTGACCGGCGCCACCGCAGGCACACGGGCTTCCATCTCCGCCTGACTTGGGCGGTTTTGCATATCTTCGGTAACCTGCTCCAGCCGCAGCTCCAACGGCATGTCCCGATAGCCGGGCGATCCCAGCCAAAGGTAAAGCCCTGCGCTGCTTGCAAAAACCAGAGCACCCAAACCAAGTGCCATGGCGGTCGCCCCGGCTTTGCCCGTGTCTGCAAAGGCATCATGGGTTTGCATCTGTGCATCTGCTGTCAAAATACGACGCGAGATTTCCGTCCGCATCCGATCTGCGTCCGCTTCGCCGATGATGCCGCGTGCTGTGTCGCGATCCACCTCTTTGAGCTGGTCGCGATAGACGCGCAAGTCATAGGCGGCCGGGTGCTCGTCTTCCGCTGTGCGCCGGATCAATGCCAATGCAAACAGACCTGAGGTGACCAACGCCAAGGCGCCAGCGGTAATCCAGAAAATCATAAGACCTCCACAAAGTTGGATTACATGTAGTGATGCCACCCGCGCTCTGAAAGCGAAAATCGCGTGAACGGCACTTCATGTCGCAACCGGGACGCAAATAGGCGCTTTAATCGTGGTGGGCGTATCAACAAAAAGTTCATAAACTGACGGAAGTTGCCTCCCATTCGGAATCACGCCTCATGAGAAGATATTCAGCCTTTGCCATCGCCCGCGAAGCCGCCCGGTTCCACACCGGTTGGGAACGCGCGTGGCGCTCTCCGGAACCGAAGAAGAAATACGATGTGATCATCGTCGGAGCAGGGGGGCATGGTCTCGCCACTGCCTTCTATTTGGGTAAGAATTTCGGCATCACCAATGTCGCGATCATCGAGAAAGGCTGGCTTGGCGGCGGCAATACGGGGCGCAACACCACGATCATCCGTTCCAATTACCTACAAGACAGCTCTGCCGCACTTTATGAAAAGGCGCGCTCTCTTTATGAGACGATGAGCCAGGATCTGAACTACAACGTCATGTTCTCGCCGCGTGGCGTGATCATGTTGGCGCAGACCGAAAGCGAAATTCGCGGCTATCAGCGGACGGCTCATGCCAATGCTTTGCAAGGCGTGTCCACCGAGTTCATCGGGCCTGAACGTGTGAAAGAGCTGGTGCCAATCATCAACATCGACGGGCCGCGCTATCCGGTTCTGGGCGGTCTTTGGCAGGAGCGTGGCGGCACTGGTCGTCACGATGCCGTGGCATGGGGCTATGCACGGGCGTGCTCTGACATGGGAATGGATATTATCCAGAAGTGTGAAGTGGTTGGAGTGCACTCTGAAGGTGGAAACGTCACCGGTGTTGACACCACCAAAGGCCCGATTGAGTGCGACAAACTTGGTCTTGTTGTGGCTGGCAATTCCGGCGATCTGGCCAATATGGCGGGCTTCCGATTGCCGATGGAAAGCGTGGCGCTGCAGGCGCTTGTATCTGAGCCGATCAAACCCTGCATGGATGTGGTTGTGATGGCCAACACCGTGCACGGCTACATGTCACAGTCCGACAAGGGCGAGATGGTGATTGGTGGCGGCACCGACGGGTTTAACAACTACACCCAACGCGGCAGCTTCCACCACATCGAGGAAACCGTGCGCGCGCTGTGCGAAACCTTCCCGATGGTCAGCCGTCTCAAAATGTTGCGTCAATGGGGCGGCATCGTGGACGTGACCGGCGACCGCTCTCCCGTGATTGGCAAGACGCCACTCGGGAACTGTTTCATCAACGCAGGCTGGGGCACCGGCGGTTTCAAAGCCATCCCGGGCGGCGGCTGGGCCACCGCTGAGCTGATCGCCAAAGGTGAACCGGGCCCGCTGGCCGCTGAGTTTGGCATGGAACGCTTTATCGAAGGCCGCTTTATCGACGAAAGCGTTGCGGCTGGGGTGGCGCACTGATGGTGCGCCGCCAAGATACAACGCTCTCGGGGCTGCACTTGGAGCTCTTATCGAGTGAGCGCACGTCCTATGGTGCCGTGCTTTCTGCGCTCGAGAAGGGAAGAAAAGCGGGAAACAACGCCAGCTATGAAAGCAACGTGCTGGGTTTCGAGTATTCCGCAGACAGCGATACAGTGAGCGTATACGCGACCTTCAATGGCGGCGAAGACGAAGTAACCTTACCGTTTGCGATCTTTGAAACCGCAATACGACAAGCGCGACTTGGGGGAACATGAATGACTACTTCAAGCCCTCTCAACCATGTTAGCCCGGCAACGCCGGGCAGCGCCCGATCCGCCCCCACGGGCGGGCGCTTCGCACCCACCCTCGGATCGGGCGCTGCCCTCCGCACTTCTTGGGAGACCGCAAAATGCTAATCCTTCAATGCCCTTATTGCGGCGTCTGGGCCGAGGAAACCGAGCTTCACGCCGAAGGCGAAGCCCATCTTAAACGCTATGGCCCCGGCTCTGATGACGCGGACTTCGAGAGCTATCTCTTCATGCGCGAAAACCCCAAAGGCGTGCATTTTGAGCGCTGGCGGCATTCCAACGGCTGCGGCAAGTTTTTCCATGCCGCGCGGTCTACCACCACGCTGGAGGTCTTTGGCACTTATGCTGCGCAAACGCTGGAGCCGCCACAAGATATCAAAGACAAGATCTCGGCCAAAATTCCAAATTGGTCGTGGAGGGAATTCTCATGAGCACACGTCTGACCACCGGCGGGCGGCTTTTGAACAAAGCCAAACAGGTGACATTCTCCTTTAACGGCAAACAGTTCACCGGATTTGAAGGCGACACATTGGCCTCAGCACTGCTGGCCAATGACCAGATGATGATGGGCCGCTCGTTCAAATACCACCGCCCACGTGGCGTGGTGGCCTCAGGCGCAGAAGAACCCAATGCGCTCATGAATATGGGCAAAGATGGCGAGTTTGAGCCCAACCAACGCGCGACCACAACCGAATTGTTTGACGGGCTGACCTGCACCTCGCAGAACCACTGGCCGTCACTGGAATTCGATATTGGTGTGGCCAACAACTATGCGGCGCGTTTTCTGCCCGCAGGGTTTTACTACAAAACCTTCATGGCGCCTGCAGCCGCATGGAAACATGTGTTTGAACCCATCGTGCGCCAATCCGCAGGTTTGGGCAAAGCCCCCAAAGACCGGGACGCAGACCGTTACGAGCACTTCTACGCCTTCTTTGACGTGGTTGTTGTGGGCGGCGGTATTGCTGGTCTGCAAGCTGCCAAAGCAGCCGGGCAGGCGGGTGCCAAGGTCCTTCTGGTGGAACAGACCGCCCATTGGGGGGGCCGCGCTCCTGTGGATGGTGGCACGGTTGAGGGCGCGCCCGTTGCTGATTTCATTGAGGCCACCGTGGCCGAGCTCACGGCAATGGAGAATGTCACGCTCAGAAACCGCATGATGGGGGCTGGGGTCTATGACCACGGCTACGTGCTGGGCTATGAGCGCCTGACCGATCATGCGCCCTTTCTGGATGGCCCACGCCACCGTCTGTGGCGCATCCGTGCCAAGCAGATTGTGACCGCGACCGGCGCGATCGAACGCCCGCTATCTTTTGCTGGAAACGACATTCCCGGTGTCATGCTGGCGGCTGCGCTGCGCGACTACGTTGAGAATTTCGGCGTTTCGGCTGGTGATCGCACCGTTGTTGTCACCAACAATGATGACGCCTATCGCACTGCGATTGCCCTGAAAAAGGCGGGCCTTGATGTGCCTGTTATCCTGGATGCGCGCGCATCTGGCGGTGGTGCTTTGATGGAAGAAGCCAAGAGCCTTGGCATCCGTGTAGATGTTGGCAAGGCGATCGCGAAAGTCAAAGGCGGCAAACGTGTGACCGGCGTGGAGATCTGTTCTCAGGCAGGCGAAGGTGCCGCACTAGAAGAGATCAAATGTGACGCGGTGGCCATGTCCGGTGGTTGGTCCCCGGTGGTGCATCTGTGGTCGCATTGTGGTGGCAAGCTGATCTGGGATGATGCCCAAGCGCATTTCCGCCCTGATCCAGAGCGCGCGCCCACAAGCCACGATGGCCGTGCGTTTGTGGTCACAGCAGGCAGCGCCAGCGGGCCCTTGCACCTGAATGCGGTGTTGGCAGATGGCCAATCCGCGGGCGCAGCGGCGGCCAAGGCCGCAGGCTTTGACGCCCCTTCGCAAGACACCCCAAAAGCTGAGGCGACGGAGGAAGCGCCCATGCAGCCTGTGTGGCTTATGCCGCAGGGCGCGGGGCCAAAGCTGCGTATGAAAGCATGGCTGGATTATCAGAACGATGTGAAGGTCTCGGATGTGCGACTGGCTGCGCAAGAGGGCTACGAAAGCGTTGAACACACCAAACGCTACACCACATTGGGCATGGCCACAGATCAAGGTAAGTTAAGTAATATCAATGGTCTGGCGGTGCTTTCTGATGCACTTAATCAGCCAATTCCAGCCACTGGCACCACCACCTTCCGCCCTCCCTACACACCAATCTCCATGGGAGCGATTGCTGGCGAGGCGCGCGCCGACGTGTTTCAACCGGTGCGCCGCACGCCGATCCATGACTGGCACGAAGAGAACGGCGCGTTCTTTGAACCGGTCGGTCAGTGGCGCCGCCCTTATTGTTTCCCACGTGGCGAGGAAAGCCATGCGGATGCGGTGACACGCGAGATCAACCAGACTCGCAAATCCGTTGGTCTTCTGGATGCCTCGACCCTTGGCAAAATCATCGTGAAGGGCGCGGACGCGGGCAAATTCCTCGACATGCTTTACACCAACATGATGAGCACGCTGAAGGTTGGGAAATGTCGCTATGGCTTGATGTGCAACGAAAACGGTTTCCTCATGGATGACGGCGTGGTTGCGCGCATCGATGAGGACACGTTTCTGTGCCACACCACCACCGGCGGGGCCGAGCGCATCCACGGTTGGATGGAAGACTGGCTGCAATGCGAATGGTGGGACTGGAACGTCTACACCGCCAATGTGACTGAGCAATATGCGCAGATCGCTGTGGTGGGCCCAAATGCCCGTAAAGTCATCGAAAAGCTCGGCGGCGAGATGGATGTCTCCAAAGAAGCCTTGGCCTTTATGTCGTGGAAAGACGGCAAGATTGGTGACTTTGAAGCACGCGCCTATCGTATTTCGTTTTCTGGTGAATTGTCCTACGAGATTGCCGTACCCGCCAGCCAGGGCCGCGCGTTCTGGGATGCGCTTTTAGAAGCAGGCGAAGAGTTCGGCATCATGCCTTATGGCACCGAAGGGTTGCACGTGATGCGCGCCGAAAAAGGGTTCATCATGATTGGTGACGAAACTGACGGCACCGTGATCCCACAGGATCTGAACTTGCAGTGGGCAATTTCCAAGAAGAAGGAAGACTTCCTTGGCAAGCGTGCGCAGCTGCGCGACCACATGGCCAGCCCAGAACGCTGGAAATTGGCCGGGTTTGAAACACTGGATGGCTCGGTCATTCCGGACGGCTCCTACATCGTGGCCAACGGCACCAATGCCAATGGTCAGCGCAATGTGCAGGGCCGTGTGACTTCTACTTACTATTCGCCAACGCTGGATCGTGGCATTGCCATGGGCCTTTTGCATCACGGCCCAGACCGTATGGGTGAGGTGGTAGAATTTAACAAGGTGGACGGCAGCACGGTGAAGGCCAAAGTGGTTGATCCGGTGTTTTATGACAAAGACGGGGAGAAGCAGAATGTCTAAGGCTGTGAGCGCCCTTGATGGGGCAATTTTTGAAGGTTTTGCCAAAGTCGAAGACACTGGCCTGCGCGGCATGATCACGGTGCGCGGCGATTTGATGAGCAAAGAGATGGCGACGGCCGTGAAAACGGTAACGGGGGCGGATATGCCCGCTCAGCGCAAAGTGATGGATGGTGCCAAAGGGGCGGCGGCGTGGATGTCACCTGATGAACTGTTGATCATTGTTGACTACGATACGGTCACCAAAACTGTGGCCGCACTCACAGATGCTTTGTCCGGCTCCCATGCTCTGGTAGCCAATGTGTCGGACGCCCGTGCTGTGTTTCGGGTGTCCGGTGACAGCAGCCGCGATGTGCTGGCCAAACTGGCACCGGTTGATTTCAGCCCAGACGTTTTTGCTGCCGGGGACATCCGCCGCTCCCGTATGGCGCAGGTGCCCGCGGCCATTTGGGGCAATGCAGACGGCAGCTTTGAAGTGATCTGTTTCCGATCCGTTGGTCAGTACGTGTTCGATCTTTTGTCTGTCTCCGCGACATCCGGCGGCGAGGTTGGGTTTCACGCAACGTCTTGAAACGGGGCGGGGGTTTCTCAGTCAGCGTCCCGCCAAAGAAACGGGGGCCTTGTCGGCACAATGAACGCAAACACCCGCACCTGAATGCCTCGGTTTTGGACCGCAACAGCGTCCTTACCACCTGCGATGTGCCAGATTGGTCTGCAAAGACGCGCCTGAAACTCTCGTTGTACGTGCCTTCGATCTAAGAAGATGCGCCTTTGCCCTTGACCTTACCTATCATTCGCCCCCATCTGTCAGCAAAGATAACTCGCGCAACAGAAGAGGATGCTGCAATGGCTTTTGAACTCCCTGATCTTCCATATGCCCACGACGCTCTGGCCGACAAAGGCATGTCCGCAGAGACGCTGGAATTCCACCACGATCTGCACCACAATGCATATGTGACCAATGGCAACGCTGCCATCGCCGGCACCGAGTGGGACGGCAAAACGCTCGAAGAGATCATTGTTGGCACCTACGACGCCAATGCAGTTGCCCAAAACGGCATCTTCAACAACATCTCTCAGCTGTGGAACCACAATCAGTTCTGGGAAATGATGGGCCCAGGCACATCCGCTATGCCCGGTGAGCTGGAAAAAGCGCTGGTTGAGGCATTTGGTTCCGTTGACGAATTCAAGTCTCAGTTCTCCGCAGCAGGTGCTGGTCAGTTCGGCTCCGGTTGGGCTTGGCTTGTGAAAAACGCCGACGGTTCCCTGGCAGTGACAAAAACCGAAAACGGCGTGAACCCGCTGTGCTTCGGTCAGACGGCGCTTCTGGGTTGTGATGTATGGGAGCACTCCTACTACATCGACTTCCGCAACAAGCGTCCTGTTTACCTGACCAACTTCTTGGACAACCTTGTGAACTGGGAGAACGTCGCATCCCGGATGTGATCGTTTGACCCGTAGAGGTTTCTTAAAAGGCCTGCTGGGAGTGATCCTGGCAGGCCTTTTTGCGGCCACCTATGGCTTTTTTGTAGAGCCCGCGCTTCGACTGCGCGTAAAGCGTTGGCGCATCAGACGGGACGACTGGACCGCACCACCGCTGAAAATTGCGGTATTGGCGGACTTGCATGTTGGCGAGCCCTACATCGGGACACATCGGATAGAGCGTCTGGTCAAACGCGCCAACGCGTTAGGTGCGGATATGATCCTATTGCTTGGCGACTACGCCGCCGGGCATCGCTTTGTGACCCGTCATGTACCCATTGCGGAGGTCGCGCCGATACTCAGCAAACTACAAGCGCCGCACGGCGTTTTTGCAGTGCTTGGAAATCACGACTGGTGGGATGATCCGGATGCACAAAAAAGGGGGGCTGGTCCCAACCTCTATGCCGACGCGCTAAATGCTGTTGGCATTTCAGTGCTCTCCAATGAGGCACGCAAGATACCAACCGCTGGCATCTGGATTGCGGGCCTCGAAGACCAATTGGCTATTGTGCGCGGAGCAGGGCGGTATGACGGGTTGGATGATCTGCCTGCAACACTCCACCAGATTGCAGATGACGGCGCGCCGGTGGTGATGATGGCGCATGAACCCGACATTTTTGCAAAAATGCCCAAACGTGTATCCTTGACGCTGTCCGGTCATACACATGGCGGACAAGTGCGCTTGTTTGGCTGGTCGCCGATTGTACCGTCTCGCTATGGCAATCGTTACGCCTACGGGCATGTGCGCGAGGATGGGCGCGATTTGGTTGTGTCAGGGGGGATTGGCTGTTCGATCATGCCCGTCAGATTTGGAGTGGTTCCCGAGATCACGGTGATCGAGATTTCTTCCAAAGAGCTCTAAACATCTCCGTGCAAAGCGGCTTGGTGAGATGCGTCAATGCGAGTTGTGGCAAGCAAAGCTCCGGCTGTCCGGGCGCGCAACCACGCATTTCAACATGAAATAGGCAGAGCCAAGACCAAAATTGGTCTCGGCTAGGCTTTTGGGTTCAAAATGCACCCAAGTACTTGATTATTTTTGTCGGATAGCGATATCTACGCTGAAACCCCTAACGTTCGTAAGGAAACTGTCATGGCAAAACCACAACCGCGCATGCTCGAGGTGCTGGGCACCGAGCACATCACTCCGAATATGTTGCGTGTTAACTTGGGCGGTGACGGGCTGAACGGCTTCCCTGAAGGGCGGGAAGGTGGATACGTTAAGTTTGTCTTTCCAGATGCGCCCCGGACCAACCCTGAGCGCCCGGTGATGCGTACCTATTCGGTGCGCGCTTATGATCCGGCGGCAGGCGTTTTGACAGTTGATTTTGCTTTGCATGGCGACAGCGGTGGCATAGCGACAGATTGGGCGCTTAATGCACAGGTCGGTGACCAGATATTGGTGGGCGGCCCGGGGACCGTAAAAATGGCCAGTCCCGAAGCAGATTGGGTTTTGCTGGCGGGTGACATGACCGCATTTCCCGCACTGATGTGTAACTTTTTACAGCTACCATCAACCGCCAAAGGTTACGCGGTGATCGAAATCACATCAGAGGCGGACAAGCAGGATTTGGGGCTCCCCGCGGGTGTCGAAGTGCATTGGGTTGTCACGCCGTCCCCTGAAAAAGCTGAGGGCAGATTGGTCGAACGCATCAAATCGCTGCCGTGGCTCGCAGGGGATGTCTTTGTGTGGACCGCGTGTGAGTTTGACGCCATGCGGGCGCTGCGCAGCTATTATCGCAACGACCGCGGCGTGGGCCGCGATCAGATTTATCTGTCCAGCTACTGGCGTGCCGGTCGTACCGAAGACCAGCACAAAATCGACAAGCAAAAAGAAGCAACAGCCGCCGCTGCCTGATGTATCAGGCCAGATTCCTGTCGAGCACTGTAACAAGTTCAGGAACATCTGTGGCAACAGTGATGAAGTCTTTTAATGTGGGGTCTGCGAAACCCTGCGCAATGACGTGATCCACCAATCCAATCAATGGATCCCAAAATCCATTGATGTTGAGCAGGACAATGGGCTTGGCGTGCAGCTCCAGCTGCCGCCAAGTCAGCACCTCAAAGAACTCATCCAGCGAACCTGCACCGCCCGGCAACACCACAATTGCGTCGCTGTTCATAAACATGACCTTTTTGCGCTCATGCATGTTTTCAGTCACGATGAACTTGGTGAGGTCCGTTTTACCGACCTCCCATTCCAAAAGGTGGGTGGGGATCACGCCGAAGGTTTCAGCGCCCGCTTTTTGGGCTGCATTGGCCACCGCGCCCATCAAACCCACGTCACCTGCGCCATAGACCAGCCGCCAATCTTTGGCGGCAAACAGCGCGCCAAAGCTTTCTGCCGCCGTCTGATACACAGCATCATTACCAGAACGTGAGCCGCAAAAGACACAAATCGAGCGCGTGGTCATGAAATTCTCCAATATGTTCAATGCTCTTTTGACCACCCATAGCTTGGTTGATAAGGTCTCTCAACCAAGATGGCAGCCGATTTCGGGGGATAAGCGGCGATGAGTGAAAAAGCGTCAATACTCAGTGGAAATGCGGTTTGGGTCGCCGGGATCGTGGTGGCGATGGGAGCTTCAGTCTTTGCATTGGTTTCGACGGGCGCGTTGGACGGCAGCGACCCGGCACCATCTGAGCGCTCTGTAGAGGCCCCGCAACAAGAAACGGAGGCGCCATCAGCGCCTGTTGAAACTGTTGTTCAAGACGAAACGCAGCCAGTGGAAGCGGTTTCCAGCGTGACCGCAACAGAAGAGCCCGTAGAAACAGAAGAGCCCTTAGAAACTGAAGCGACCCCCAACGTGGATGCCGCGACAACTGCTGAGACGTCTGAGGACATTGAAACGGCTGTCGTTGCGGAGCAGGTCGCAGAAGACGTTGCAGTACCGGTGGTGTCACCGACGTTTGATCTGGTGCGCGTCGACGCAGAGGGCAACACGGTGATCGCGGGGGCAGCCACACCGAATGCGATGTTGGGCATTTTGCTGGATGGGGCAGAGATTGCTCTGGCGCCGACAGATGCCTCTGGGAAGTTCGCTGCTATTTTGACCATCGAGCCAAGTGAGGCGCCGCGAGTCCTGAGCCTCGTCGAGCGTCGTGACGATGGTGATATACCTTCGGATGCCACTGTCATTGTTGCGCCGATATTGGCTGTAACTGCCTCGGTTGTTCCGTCTGAGGAAAGCGCTGTTGCACAGAGTTCAGATGAGATTGAAGCGCGGGTTGATGACGGTGACTCAGTTGTTGAGACGGCAGTAAATGACATTAAAGAAGTCGTAGAACCTGTTGTAAAAGAAAATATTAGTGCGGTTCAAGGTGGTGTCGATGCGGCAACGTCAGAACTCGAAACAGCTGTCGCCGTCCCCAATAGCAATGAGACAGCTACCGACGTAGAATCCGTTGCGCAGGAACAAGCGAAGGTTGCCACCGCACCCAAGGCGCCTGCTGTCATCGTGTCGGATTCCGACGGTGTACGTGTGGTGCAACCCGCAGCGCCAGTTGAGGCCACGCCGGAGCTTCTCGCAGCCGTCAGCATCGACTCGATCAGTTACACTGATACGGGGGCTGTTATGGTCTCCGGTCGCGGCAATGCAGGCCTTTTTGTGCGTCTCTATCTGGACAATACTCTTGCTGCAGAAAGCGCGATAGCGGATGCGGGCCTATGGTCCAGCGAGCTTACGGATGTGGCGGGAGGTCTTTATGAGTTGCGCGCAGATGAGGTGGACAAAACCGGCAAAGTGATCTCGCGGGTGGTGACACCGTTTAAGCGTGAGACCCCCGAAACGGTCGCTCTGGCACGTGCTCAGGCGGATGAAGCCGCAACAACTCAGGCCGAAGAAGAGCCCGCTGTTGAAAGTGTGCAAACGCCTCCTGCGCAAGAGACACAGCTTCAAACGGCCACTCAAACAGAAACGCCAGCATCAGATGAAAAGGACACTGTTGTCGCGGCGGAAGTGGCACCCACAGACCCTGCGCCTGTCGAAATCACAGCAGAACCTGTGGCAGAGGCAACCGAAGAAACCTCCTCTGACAGTGTAGCGCAAACGGCTGATGCACCAAAGGCCGCAGAAGGCGATGTCGCGGTGTCGGCTCCCAAAGCGCCAGCTGTCGAAGCGGCACGCACAGCTGGAGATGGAGCGGCAACGGCACCAGTGATCGCCGCGGTGACGCAGCCAGATACCACACCGGCGGAGGCCCCGGCCGCGGTTAGAATTGTGACAGTACAACCTGGCTCTTCTCTCTGGGCAATTGCACGAGATCGCTACGGCGAGGGCCAGTTTTACCTTCGAGTGTTTGAAGCCAACCAAGACAAGATACGTGATCCGGATCTGATCTACCCAGGCCAAGTCTTTACGGTTCCCGAAGAATAGTCATACACGGGGCTGGCATGTCCCTGTTGCAGTGACTAAGTTTGCCCCGCTCACCAAAACGCAAGGCAGGCAGAATGGCTCAATGGCACACGGCTTCGGCTGAGGAACTGGTACGCAACGAACAGCGCTCTGGGTGGCGTACCATCCGCAAGGTTTCCCCGTATCTTTGGCCCGCAGATAAGCCATGGGTAAAGTATCGGGTTATCGTGGCGTTGCTGATGCTTCTGGCGTCCAAGACCATCGCTGTCTATGCGCCCATGCTATACAAAGGCGCTGTGGACGCTTTGGCTGGAGAGGGTGTGCCGCCGCTTGCTTTGGGCGCTGTTGGGCTGACGGTGGCCTACGGCATGACCCGGCTTCTGACCAACGGATTTCAACAGCTGCGTGACGCGGTGTTTGCCAAGGTCGCACAGCGCGCCTTGCGGCAACTTGCGCTGGAGACCTTTGAACATATCCATCGCTTGTCAATGCGCTACCATATCACCCGCAAGACCGGTGGCCTTAGCCGCATCATCGAACGCGGCGTGAAGGGTGTCGAGTTTTTGCTGCGGTTCTTGTTGTTCTCAATCGGGCCTTTGGTGCTCGAGTTGCTGATGATTTCAGCGATATTTTACTGGCTTTTTGATGCGCGCTACCTCGCAGTGGTCGGAGTGACCATTGCGATTTACATTTGGTTTACGTTCAAAGTCACTGAATGGCGCGTGAAATTGCGCCGCAAGATGAATGATCAAGACACGGACGCCAACCAAAAGGCAATCGACAGCCTTCTGAACTTTGAAACAGTCAAATATTTCGGTGCGGAGAAGCGCGAAGCCGCACGCTATGATGCAGCCATGGCGGGCTATGAAGAGGCGGCGCTAAAGACCTCTTATTCTTTGGCTTTCCTGAACTTCGGGCAGTCATTTTTGATCACCTCAGGATTGGTGATGGTCATGGTTTTGGCCGCTGTAGGCGTGCAGAACGGCGACCTGACGGTGGGCGACTTTGTGATGGTCAATGCCTATATGATCCAGATCACCATGCCGCTGAATTTCCTTGGCACAGTGTACCGTGAAATCCGACAGGCGCTTGTGGACATGGGGGAAATGTTTGACCTGCTTGAGCAACCCTCCGAGGTGGCTGACAAGCCAAACGCAAAGGCGATTGCCATCACCGAAGGCCGCATTCAACTTGACGATTTGCACTTCGGTTACGAACCGGAACGCACAATCCTAAACGGTGTCAGTCTTGAAGTGCCCGGCGGTCAAACTGTTGCAATTGTGGGCGCGTCGGGATCTGGAAAGTCCACGATTGGACGTCTGTTGTTCCGATTTTATGATGTGCAGGGTGGCGCTCTGCGCATTGACGGACAAGATGTGCGTGACGTCAGCCAAGAGAGCCTGCATGACGTCATTGGCGTTGTGCCGCAAGACACAGTGCTGTTCAACGACACCATCCGCTACAACATCGCTTACGGGCGCGATGGCGCCACGCACGAAGAGATTGTCGCGGCCGCCAAGGCTGCTCAGATTCATGATTTCATCGCAGCGCTGCCAGATGGGTATGAAACAGCGGTGGGCGAACGGGGCCTGAAACTTTCCGGTGGCGAAAAACAGCGGGTTGGGATTGCGCGGACGCTGTTGAAGAACCCGCCGATCCTGTTGTTGGATGAAGCCACCTCGGCGCTGGACACAGAAACCGAACAGGGCATCAAAGAAGCACTGGCACATGCAGGCGAGGGCCGCACGGTCATCACCATCGCACACCGTCTGTCAACAATTGCGGAAGCTGATCAGATTGTGGTGCTGGAAAAAGGCGAAGTGGTAGAGCAGGGCACCCACAGCACTTTGCTGGAGAAACATGGTCGCTATGCCCAGCTCTGGACCCGCCAGCAAGCAGATGAGGACGCCGCGTAACTGCGGCGGAACGATCGAACGAACACAGCGCCTGCAATTGTATCTTCAAATTAAAAAGCCCGCGCTGGTCTGCGCGGGCTTTTTAGTTCTCAGTGGTTGCGGTTACTCGGCCGCCTTGACGTCGCCGGTGTCTGGCTCGTCATTGGCAGGCTTTTTGTCCCCCATGCGGGGCGCTTCCACTTCTGGCGCAAGATCATCAGAGTTGACCTGCTGAATCTCCTGCTTGGCTCTCAACGATGTGTCCGCCACGGAAGGTGGCAAACCATCACGTGTGTCGTCTTCGTCCCACATCAGTACAGGATGGTGCACTTTGCGGGCAGCACGGCGCAGAGCCCAATCTTCGCCCGCACGCGACGCCCGGCCCATGGACATGCGTGCCAATAGGCGCATCATCCAAGAAAAGTATGTGCTGGCCCACACCCGAAGCGCCAACATTGACGGCGTGAACACGAGCGTGAGCACGGTCGCGATGCCCAAACCGAACACCACTGCCGTCGCCAGTTGTTTCCACCACAGTGACGTCGGGCTGTCGATCGAATACCCGCCGTTGATGAAATCAAGGCTCAGGCCAAACATCATCGGGGCCAAACCGGCCATTGTGGTGATTGTTGTCAGCAAAACAGGGCGGATACGGCTTTGCGCGGTGCGCACAATCGCATCAATGCGCGGCATGTATTGACTGTATTCCTGATAGGTGTCGATCAGAACAATGTTGTTGTTCACCACAATCCCCGCCAAAGCCACAATACCGGTACCGGTCATGATGATCGAGAAGGTCTGATCCATCACCAGCATGCCCACAAGCACACCAGCCGTGGACAAGATCACTGCCAAGAGCACCAGCACAGAGTTGTAGAAGCTGTTGAACTGCGCCAGAAGGATCACAAACATCAACCCCAACGCTGCTGAAAACGCACTGGTCAAGAAGGCTGCAGACTCGGCCTGTTCTTCCTGATCGCCGGTCCATTCCCAACTCACAGATCGATCAAAAGGTGATGTGTTGAGCCATTCAGTCAAAAATTCGGTGCGTTCTGAAGGGGTGATCGGTACCTTGCGTGCACCCTCATCAAGCGCGGTCTGAACCTGTTGCGTGCTTGTTGCATCAATCAACGTATGGATCTCAAACGTCTCTCCAGTATCGGTGCTGACCACGGGGCCTGCGGCAACCGAACCTTCTGGGACCGATTTGAGCAATGCCGCCACGCTGCTTGTGTCATCTTGCCCGGACACCAGCTTAACCAGCCCCGGTTCAATGTCAGCTTTCACATCGTAGAAGCGTTCCTGATCGATGCGGCTGATCGATGCGCGTTTGGGCACCGGCACGCGCGTGATGAAGTTTGACAAAGGCACGAGACCTTCGTTGGTGCGCACTTTGATCGTGTCCAATGTGGACAGAACGCGGTCTTCATCGGGCAATCGCAGGCGGATTTCGATTTCTTCATCTGAGCTGTTTACCCGCATCGTATCCAGCAAGATCCCGCGCGTCACAAGCTGCACCATCGCGCCAACTGTGGCGACATCTGCGCCATAACGTCCGGCTTTGGCCACATCCACATCGATCTGCCAATCGATACCGGGCAGAGGCAAGGTGTCTTCGACAAGGATCAAACCTGGCGTCGCCTCAAAGGTGTCGCGCGCCGCCAATGCCGCTGCATTCAAACTGTCCCAGCCGTCACCGCGCAATCGAAGATGGATTGGTTTGCCTGATCCTGGGCCTTGTTCAATGGGTTTGGTTTCCACAAAGAAACCGGACAGTTTCGCCAGCTCAGCATTAAGCTCGTCAAGCACCCTGTTGCCGTCAAAGGCAGGGGCAGTGACTTCGCGTTCCAGCAAATCAAAAAACCACTTCTCTCGCACCGTGGGACGTTCATCCCATGGAATGATCTCAAACTGTACTTGGCCGATTGTATCTTGGGGAGAGTCTCCGCCACCCGGACCACCGGTGTCCAAACCACCTTCGCCGGCAAAGGAGAACACGTTGACCACAGCAGGATGCGCCATGATGATCTCTTCGGCAGCGCGTACCATGTCGTCTTTTTCTGTCAATGACAGGTTGCCGCGCGCGCGCACCAAAGCAGTGGCCTGTTCTGGCTCTGTGTCGACGAAAAATTCGACGCCGTTGCTGTTCTCTCCGAAGTAGGTCAGCACCGACATCACCAGAAAGATAACACTGGCGATTGTTACGATGGGCATCACCGGATTGCCAACTATGAACCGGATCATGTGTCCAAACGCATTGTGACGGAACCCTGCCGTGACTTTCTTACGTTTGAACGAAATTTCCGCCGCACTTAGGGTGATTGAGGCCGCAAAGGCAGAGGCAACAAACATAATAGAGCCAATAACAACGGGCGCTGCACCGCCGCTGTCTACTGGCAACAGATACGCTGGATTGAGCATCTGCATGACACTGACAAACATGCCATACAGCGCAACGGGTACCAGACCTGCGCGCACCACCCACGGCAGTCGCGCCTTCAGAACACGCGACGCTCGATCAAACATCCGGCTCAAACGGCCGGAAATACCGCCAACCACCGGCAGGTAAATCAGCGCCACCAGCAGGGACGCTGACAAAACAAAGATCATTGTGACCGGCAACATGCCCATAAATTCGCCCGGCACACCCGGCCAGAACAGCATTGGCAAAAAGGCGCAAAGTGTTGTCGCAGTCGAACTGACAATCGGCCAGAACATGCGTTGCGCCGCCTCAACATAAGCGTGCATCGGGCCCGTGCCCTCTTTGATGCGTTTGTCGGCGTATTCCACAACCACAATGGCGCCATCCACCAGCATGCCCACAGCCAGAATAAGGCCGAACATCACCATGTTGGAGATTGTCACGCCCATCAGCGCAAGGAATGCAAAACACAGCAGGAAGGAGGCTGGAATAGCAAAGCCCACCAACATGGCCGCGCGGCTGCCCAAAGCGGCCAAAACCACAATCATAACCAGCGCGACTGCGGTCAGCACGGAGCCTTCCAGCTGACTCACCATAGAGCCGACAGTTCGGCTTTGGTCATTGGATGTGCCCACCTCAACTGCGGCTTTCAATTCCTCAGGCCAGCTTTCTTGGGCTTTCTCAAGCGTCTCTTTAATCTGATCGACCGTGTCGATGATGTTGTAGCCCTTGCCTTTGACAATCTGCAGCGCAACGGTTTTTTCTCCGTCAAACCGCGCGGTTCCGGTGCGGTCCTCAAAGGTGAAATTGATCTCTGCAAGGTCTCCGAGGGTGATGATCCGGTCCCCATTGGTTTTCACCGGTAGGGCATAGATATCGCTTACATCATCAAACGAAGACGGAATCTTGACTGAAAATGTACCTTGATTGGTTTCAATTTCGCCAGCTGCGATCAGCTGGTTGTTGTTGCGAACAACATTGATCACCTCGGCTGCAGTGATGTTGTAGGATTCCAATCGCAGCGGGTCGATCACAACTTCGACCATTTCATCCCTGTTGCCGGCAATGGCCGCTTCAAGCACAGCATCAATCGCCTCAAAATCGTCCTGCAAATCCTTTGCGAGACGGGCCATAGTACGTTCAGGCACGTCGCCAGAAAGGCTGACGATGACAATCGGAAACTCGGAAAAGTTGATTTCGGTGATGGTGTATTGCTCAGCGCCCTCAGGGAACTTTGACTGCGCCGAATTCATCGCATCGCGCACATCTGCAATCGTTGCGCTTTTGTCCCATCCGAAATCGAACTCCAACAACAAGGAAGCATGGTTCTCTGCTGCGATGCCTGTCATTTGATCAAGACCGTCCAAATCGACGGTCTCGGTTTCCATGGGCTTCACCAGCAGGCTTTCTGCGTCCTCAGCAGAAATACCCGGGTAGCTGACCGAGACATATAAGATCGGGATGTCGATGTCCGGCTCGCCCTCTTTGGGCAAGCTGGCGTAAGAAAATGCGCCCACCACAAGAGAAATTGCGATGAACGCGAGGATCATTCGGGCCCGTTCAGAGGCCCAGGTAATGGCGCCGGTCATTGTTCGTACTCCCGGAACGTTGGATCGACACGTACGCCTTCCGTGACAAACTCTTGACCCACAACAATCACATCGGCCTCCTCGGGCAAGCCACCAACCCAGATTCCGTCAGTCCCATCTTGCAACACCTCGGTGGCCGCGAAGAAGACTGTGTTGGTCTTATCAACCAATCGGACACCCAGCGTGCCGTCATCATTCAGCGTCAACGCAGACTGAGGCACCAAATGTGCCTTCACCCCATCAGCAGAAATGGCGATTTCAGCCGTCTGACCGTCGCGGATTTTTAGGTCTGGGTTTGGAACTGTAATCTCAACCCGGAACGTACGCGTCAGGGGGTCAGATGAACGTGACACAAACGTCACTTGGCCCGAGACCTCTTGACCGGTTGTCAACCGCGCACCAGCCAAGGAGCCTTCGTAGACGCGGTTCACTTCGGTTTCCGGGACATATGCCACGACACGTATCGGATCCAGACGCATGACTGTGCCACAAAGGCTGCCGGGCTGCATCAGACTGCCAAGCTCGGCGGTCTTGCTTTCTAAGATGCCATCAAACGGGGCCACGATAGAAACACGCTCCATTTCACGTTCTGCAGCGGCCACCAAAGCTTCGGCTGATTCGATTCCAGCTTGAGTGCTTTCGAGCCCGGACGTGGCCGACTGGATCGATGCCTCCGCAGCTCGCACGCTTGCGGCAGTGCTTGCAACACGTGTCGAGGACGCAAAGCCTCCTTCAGACAATTTGCGAGCGGCATTGTCGTTGATCTTGGCTTCTTCCAGTCGCGCCTCTGCTTCCAGCACCGATGCTTGAGCAGAAGGAATCCGTGCTTTCGCCTCCAACAGGCGCGCTTTGGCTTCTGCCAAAACAGCTTCTCTGGTGCCGACATCTAGGCGACACATCTCTTGGCCGGCTGTCACATGGGTGCCGCGTCTCAAGGGTTCGGTCACCACCAATCCGCTTGTCTCCGCGCGCAGCTCGACTTCGCGATCCGCCTCTGTTTCGCCACGTAAAACAACCGCGCTGTCGATTTGACGCGCTTGGCTGTGCGCCACGACCACGCGCACCAATGCGGCGGCTGAGACCTTTTCGAGTGTCTCAGCGCCGGTCGCGGCAGTGTTTGCACTGTCTGTGCTTGGTGAAGTCGTGACCTCTTCGGCCTCGGTTTCGGTTGGCGTGCCTGTTGCAAACGCCAATAGGCGATCTCGTTCAACCACGATCATAAAAAGAAATGCCGTCACAATTAGTGCGGTGAGAAACGGAATAAGCCGCATCTGCTAGCCCCTGTCTTGAAAAGCGCACCCCTCCGCGCGCAAAATATTGAAGGTCATATTGGCGTTAAGGACGCCAGAAACAACCTAAACTACGCAAATTTGAACTGATGAGTCCAAAAAAGATCTGGGGTGGGGGCATTTTGCCCCGAATTTTGCCCCCATAGTCACGGTACTTGGCACTTTCAAAACAAACGGATAAGACAGAGCAAACCAATGGGAGAGCAGGCGTGAGCAATACCGACAGTTTCATCGAGGAAGTCACAGAAGAGGTCCGTCGGGACCGTGTGTTTGGTTTGATGCGTCGCTATGGCTGGATCGCTGTTTTGGGGGTCGTGGCCATTGTTGGTGCGGCTGCAGCAAACGAAGTTCGCAAAAACAATGCGCGTGCTGCTGCTCAGGATACAGGTGACGCTTTGATCGCCGCTGTGTCTTCCAGCGAAGCGTCTGAACGGGTCGATGCGCTCGCCGGTTTGACAACTGATTCTGCCAATGCGCAGGTCATTGCTGATCTGCTGCTGGCCACGCACCAGCTGGAAGTCGATGCCGGTGAAGATGCGACTGCGACGCTAGAAGGCCTCGTGACCAGTGCGCAAGACATGCCAGATATCTACCGCCAAATTGCTGCGTTCAAAGCGGTGTTGGCGCAAGGGGCTGACACGCCGGCGGCAGACCGCCGACTGGCGCTTGAAGCTTTGGCGGCACCGGGACTGCCGCTATCACTTCTGGCACGTGAACAACTCGCGCTTCTGACCCTCGAAGAAGGGGACGCAGAGGGCGCGATTTCGCAATTGCAAGAGCTGCTGCAGGACGCAGCTGTTACGGCAGGCTTGCGTCGCCGGGCGTCTCAGTTGATTGTGGCTTTGGGCGGAACGCCTGAAAATGCCTTCGGCGCAGTGGCAGACCAATAAGAATACAATGGGTGAGGGCCTGTGCAGTGACACGTAAGATTTGGATGCTCGCAGCGGGAGCCGCCGTTTTCTTGGCAGCGTGCCAAGAAAAAGAAGTTGTCTTGGTTGGCGAGCGGGAAGACCTAATTCCTTTGGGCGAAGTGACCTCAAATGAAAGCCCCGCTATTCGGCTCCCGGCGCAAAGCCAAAATGCCAGCTGGACCCACCGGATTGGAACGCAGAAGTACCGCACCGAGAATGCGGCGCTATCGACACGCCCAAACCTGATCTGGTCCTCTGGTGTTGGAAAAGGCGAGTCGCGTAAAAACCGCATAACCGCTGATCCAATTGTAGCAGATGGTCGCGTGTTTACGGTGGATGCAGAAGCCACCGTCACCGCAACGTCAACAGCTGGTCAGTTGTTGTGGAGCCGTGATTTGACGCCTGTTCACGATAAGGCTGGGCAAGCGTCCACCGGTGGTTTGGCATACGGTGATGGCAAAGTGTTTGTAACCACTGGTTTCGGCAGTTTGCGTGCCCTAGACCCTGCAACCGGCGCAGACCTTTGGGAGCAAAAATTTCAAGCGGTCGGCAGCGGCACACCTACAGTCTACGATGATCTGGTTTATGCGGTGTCAGGTGATGCCACAGGGTGGGCCATAGAAACCGCCACTGGCAAAGTTGCCTGGCAATTGGTGTCCATCCCAACGGTACAAAACGTACAAAGCCCCGCGGCACCGGCGGTCACGGATCGTCTGGTGATCTTCCCATATGGGTCGGGCGAAATTCAGGGCGCCTTTCGGCGAGGCGGCGTATCACGCTGGACTGTAGGTCTGTCGGATGCCCGCCAAGGGCGCGCGGTCAACACAGTGGGCGACATTTCTGGCGATCCAGTTGTGGTGGGGAATACTGCCTATGTGGCAAACCATTCCGGCCGCATGGCGTCGATAGATCTGGAAACCGGCACTCGGAACTGGACATCGGAACATGGCGCTCTGAGCCCGGTATTTCCGGCAGGCGGATCACTGTTTTTGGTTTCGGAAATCAATGAGTTGCTTCGATTGGATGCCAGCGATGGCACCCGCATCTGGAGCGTAACGCTGCCCCAGTTTGTAAAAGATAAGCCGCGCAAGCAGACAGAAGTCCACGCGCACTATGGGCCCATCTTGGCTGGCGGTCAGTTGGTTGTCGCCTCCTCTGATGAGCGCATTCGCTTTTATGATCCGCAATCAGGTGCGCTGACCTATTCCATAGAACTGCCTCATGGTGCCGCGACCAATCCGGTTGTTGCAGGAGGCGTGCTCTACGTTGTGAACCGCAAAGGCGAATTGTACGCTTTCCGTTGACGCAATAATGGTATATCGGAGCGACTTCAGACGTTCCGGAGACCTGTCATGAGTTTCACGCTCGCCATCGTGGGCCGCCCCAATGTGGGCAAATCCACTCTATTCAACCGCCTCGTGGGCAAAAAACTGGCTTTGGTCGACGACCAGCCGGGCGTCACGCGTGATTTGCGGGAAGGGGACGCGAAACTCGCCGATCTGCGCTTCACGGTGATCGACACCGCAGGGCTGGAAGACGCCACCGATGACAGCCTCGAAGGCCGTATGCGTCGCCTGACAGAACGTGCCGTGGACATGGCGGACATCTGTCTGTTTATGATTGATGCCCGCGCCGGGGTGACCCCCACCGATATGATCTTTGCGGAGATTCTGCGCAAACGTGCCGCTCATGTAATTTTGGCGGCGAACAAAGGCGAAGGATCTGCTGCGGATGCAGGGGTGATTGAGGCCTATTCCTTGGGGCTGGGTGAGCCGATCCGCCTGTCCGCTGAGCACGGCGAGGGGCTCAACGATCTCTACGTGCATCTGATGCCGCTTGCGGATGAATTTTCAAAGAAAGCCGAAGAGTTAGCGGATAGTGTTGAAGTTGATGTAGAGATTGACGAAGACGAAGCGCAAGCTGAAATCGATCCAAATGCTTTGCGGCCATCTCAGCTGATCACCGAAAAAAGACCGCTTCAAATTGCGGTTGTTGGACGCCCAAATGCGGGTAAGTCCACGTTGATCAATCAGATCATTGGCGAGGATCGTTTGCTGACAGGCCCGGAGGCCGGCATCACGCGGGATGCGATCAGCCTGCGCACCACGTGGGGTGAAACGCCCATGCGTATTTTTGACACTGCCGGGATGCGCAAGAAGGCCAAAGTGCAGGACAAACTGGAAAAGTTGTCTGTTGGCGACGGCCTGCGTGCCGTGAAATTTGCCGAAGTGGTTGTGGTGTTGCTGGATGCCGCGATTCCTTTTGAGCAACAGGATTTGCGCATCGCGGATCTGGCGGAGCGCGAAGGCCGTGCCGTGATTGTGGCGGTGAACAAATGGGACGTCGAAGAACACAAGCAAGAGAAGCTGCGCGATCTCAAAGAGGCGTTCAACCGATTGTTGCCACAGCTGCGCGGCGCGCCGCTGATCACCGTGTCGGCCAAAACCGGTCGTGGATTGGATCGTCTGCACGACGCCATCCTGACCGCCTATGACACTTGGAACCAGCGTGTGCCTACATCTCACCTGAACCGCTGGCTTGTGGAAATGTTGCAACAGCATCCGCCACCCGCACCACAAGGCAAACGCATCAAGCTACGCTATATGACGCAGGCCAAAACCCGTCCTCCGGGCTTTGTTGTGATGTGTTCGCACCCCGATAAGCTGCCGGAAAGCTACTCGCGCTATCTGGTGAACGGGCTGCGTGAGACCTTTGACATGCCGGGCACTCCGATCCGGTTGTTCATGCGCGGGCAGGGGGATCAGAACCCCTACAAGGGCAAAAAGAAGTCCACGCCGTCACGTCTGCGCAAACATATTAAGGGGCGCGGTGCAGCACATTAGACGGCATCCTCGCGCCCAGACACCTCAGGGCGGTCTGGGCCACCCACTTTACTTGCTTTGATTTCAAACCGCCCGTTGTGAGTTCCTTTTTTCGCGCTATAGTTGGAAAGCGTGGGCCAACTGTGCTGGCTCATGCATTTTGTAGTCACCCAGGCGTTTCGGGACGCCTAGGCAGAATTTTGATTGAATAGAGGGGTTTGCGATGGACATTCGCGAGCGCTTAAAAGAATTCACCGTGCAAGATGATCGCCTTGGAGCGTTGAGCTTCTTTGGCTCCTATGCATTTTATCTGGCGACGCTCTATCTGGCGATCACCTATCAAGGTGTCTGGTACATCCTGATTCCGATGATGGTGCTAAACGGGCTGTCTGCGGTACGCCTTTACGTGCTTCAGCATGACACCGGACACGCGTCGCTATTCACCAATCGCAAGCACAATGATTGGGCCGGCGATGCGCTTTCCGTGGTGACCTTTGCGCCTTATGCGGCCATGCGTCTCAACCACAACATGCACCACAGCCACATTGGGAATCTGGAACATCGTGAAACCGGTGAGATTCACACCATGACTTTGCGAGAGTGGACAGAGGCCGGCTTTTGGCAACGCCTGCAATATCGGCTCTATCGCAATCCCTTTGTCCTGATCCCTTTGGGCAGTCTGTTTACCTATTTTATTCGCTACCGGTGGCCCAAAAATGCCCATACGGTTTGGCGCTCTGTTGTGCTGCACAATGTTGTGATTTTCACCTATATGGCGGTGATCTTTGCACTCGCAGGCTGGACCGGTGTGTTGATTTGGTTCCTGGCATCGTTTTTTGGCGGCATGGTTGGGGTGTTTATGGTCTACCTTCAGCACAATTTTGAAGACACGTACTGGGACCGCCGTCCGGATTTAGATCCACGTATCGCGGCCCTTCAGGGCTCTTCGGCGTTGGATCTTGGCTGGTGGATGGATTTGGCCTCGGCCAATATCGCCTATCATGACATCCACCATTTCAATGCACGAATTCCGCATTACAACCTGCGCAAATGCCACCAGATGATCCGGGACGAGTACGACCTGCCTACGATTGAGTGGCCGGAGGCCATACGCTCTTTTTCCCTGAAGTTGTGGGATGAGGACGCCGGGCGTCTGGTCCCTTTCCCCAAGAAGGGTGCAACACAGAAACCTGTTGCGGCAGAATAAGAAAATGCGCTGCAATTTCGCAGCGCAACTTCAACATCAGCGGGACGCTATTGGGATGTCAAAACTCTGCTTCCCGACACTCAATCCTTTTGGGGCTTTGGGCAGACGTTTGACATTTTTCACCGCTGAGAGCGCAAGCCGGTCGATCTTGTCGTTGCCTGATGATTTCACAAGCTTGGCCGCCAAAAGATCACCTTTGCCTGACACAGTGACTCGGATCACCGCTGTGCCTTTTCCGGCCCCTTTGGGAGAACGTTGCGCCACGCGTGCGCGCACCTGACTCCCCCACTTACGCATCAGAGATGTCTGTTTGGCGTTTGATTTTGTGGCAACTTCTGCCTGTCCATTGTCACCTTTTGCAGTTTTCCCTCCTGATCCGCTGGCCTTGCGCGCCTCGACCTGAATGCTGGCTTGTGATGATTGCGCGGTGGTGGTTTTTGGCGGCTCGGGAGTCGGTGTTGGTTGCGGTGGCTTTGGCGGTGCGGGGGGCGCTGGAGATGGCGGTGTTGGTGGACTCTGCGGGGTGTGATCGGCTGTGATCTCAAGTTTTTTTGGGGGGGTTGGCGTTTGCGGTGTGTCAGGCACCGATGCCGTTTGCGGGTCCAATATCGGTTCAGATGGAACCTGCTGTGGCGCGGCCGGAGCCATGTCTGTCTCAGGTATGGAAGCCGGGGCAGGCGGCAGCACTGGCAGGGGCGGCGCATCATGGGATGCAACAGGCATGCTGAACTCTGGTGCCGCGCTGTTTGGTGCGGTTGGGGTTTTGGGGGCCGGAGGTGTGTGGACTGCGGGCTGCGTCGTTGGAGGAGCTGGCGCAACAGGGCTCTCGACCTGATCAGTGGCTTGGGGTGGGCTGTCCCACGTTTGAACCATGGTCTTGATGCTGGCATTGGACGCCATCATCTGCAGAAGATCGTCGCCTCCATCACCGGCACTGACCAACCCAGTCTCATCAGGTGGCGTCAGAAAAGAAAGGTGCAGACCAACCGCCATGGCTGCAAACATCAAAATTTCCAGAAACGTGCGCATGTTTGGCTACCGTGATGTTGAGATAAGCTTGAGGTGACGCACACCCACGCTGGCTAATTTTGGCAACAGGGCGGCGATGGTTTCGGCCGGCACTGCCCGATCTGCGCGCAGCATCAACGCATCCCCGTCCATGGAGTCCTTAAGCGCGCTCAAAACCGCGTCCTCGCCGCGCGCATCGCCATAGGCCATTTCACCTTCCGCAGACACATGAAGGGTTTGACTGCCTTCTGCAGGCGCCTCAGCAAGTGACTCAGGGGGGCTGACTTCAAATGGCTCAGGGGGCGCAATCTGTGCCGTCATCAAAAAGAAAATCAGCAACAGAAACACCACGTTGATCATGGGAATGATACTCTCACCCATGTCACGTTTTTGAGGCCGGGCCATTTTCATCGGTTACTCCACCAACACCAAGGTTTCGTAGCCTGCACTGGACAGACGCTCCATCACCACAACAACGCGTTGCAGATCCGCCTCATCACGGGCGCGCAGCACAATAGCGTCGTCATGCGACAACATCATTGTCCCCAGATCAGAGAGCAGATCCTCAATCGCTGTTTCAACACCATTCAGTCGCACCGCGTCCGGGGTGATCTCCACCAAACGTGGTGGGCCCTGATAAGGCGTATCGGCGGCACCGGTCAGGGGCAGGTTGATCTCAACCTCCTGTCCAAACCGCGATGCCAGCATAAAAAACACCAACAGCAAAAACACCACATCGATCATCGGTGTCAGGCTGGGCTTGCGCCGGATCTGTGCGGGGGCGAATTTCATGGATCACTCAGCGGCGGCAAGCACAGGGCTTGTGCCCGGTGCATCACGGGTCAGGATGCGGGTTGCGGCATCTTCCATGTCGGTTTGCGCGCGGTTTGCGACACTCTCAAACCATGTCAATGCAACCGAGGCCGGGATCGCAACCGCCATGCCGGCGGCGGTGGTCAGGAGCGCCTCCCAGATGCCGCCTGCCAAAGCTGCCGGATCGGCGCGTGAGCCAGCTTCTTGCAAGGTTTGAAACGCGGCGATCATGCCCAAAACGGTGCCCAGCAAGCCGAGCAGCGGCGCAATGGTTGCGATCAGCTCCAATGCGCGCAGCCCACTTCTGGCGCGAGACAGCTGTCGTTGTGCGACACGCTCCACTTCTTCGCGAAGGTCTGTTGCATTGAAGGTCCCGTTGAGGCGCGCGGTGATTGCTGTGCGCGCCACCACGGCCCGGATAGAGCGGCGATGTATCAGAAGATCACGTGCAGCTGTTGCCTGTCCGTTTGTCCAAAGGTCTACGGCGCGCTCCGTGGTCCGGCCAGCCCAGGCCCCCATCAGCACCAATCGCCAGACCTTCCACAAAATCAACGCCAATGTGAGAACCGACAAGGCCGCGATCGCCCATATCGACGGGCCACCCATTTCCAGAAAACTCTGAGCTTCAGCCCATCGTGCGGTCAGGTCCATCTTTAGGACTCCCAATTTGGGGCGTCAAAACCCACGGGCAAAGCATCAGAAGACATGCCAAACTTCAGCAGGTTGCCATGTGGATCGTGCAGATAGAATTCTGTCATGCCCCAATCGCGCTTGGTGATGTCGCTAAGCCGCGCGGCTCCACGCGCTTTGAGCGTCGCATGCAACTCAAGAATGCCGCCGCCTCGGATGTAGCAACTGGTTTCCTTGCAGGCCTCTGGCCTGTCGGTGTGGCTGTAGTGAATTTCAATCCCATGGCCGCGCAGGATGGCATAGCCGCCAAGGGTTTCGACGTCAAAGCCCAAGCTTTCGGCAAAAACGCAGGTCTCTGCCACAGAAGGGGTGAGTAAGATTGGTATGGTCTGAAGGTCTGTCATGTCACTCAGCTGCAATGGATGAATTTGCCATATGTGGAAGTAGGTAGGTGCCCGCGGACGGGGCCGTGTTGACCCGCACATTGCATTGATACGCACGGCTTAAGAGCCCGTCGGTAAAGACGTTTTCCGCAGTATCTTGCTTAAGGATGCGTCCCTCTGCGATCAGAGCCACAGAATCTGCAAACATGGCGGTCAGGTTCAAATCATGCATCACCGCCACAACGCCGCCGCCTGCATCTGCATAGTCTCGAGCAATCTGCATCACCTGTAGCTGATGCCCGATATCGAGCGCGGACACCGGCTCGTCGAGAAACAACCAACGGGGAGCGCCGTTCTCAAGAGGTGTCCAAACTTGCGCCAACACGCGCGCCAATTGCACCCGTTGTTGCTCTCCGCCAGAGAGTTCCTGATAGAAGCGCCCCCCAAATCCGGTCAGGCCAACCCGTTCCAGCGCACGCGGGATAAGGTGTTCACGCCCGGCGGTGATGCCACTGGTCAAGCCAAGCCGGACCACTTCGACGACGGTGAACGGAAAGGCCAGCGGGGTCGACTGTGGCAACACAGCACGGATTGCGGCGAGTTCCCAAGGTTTTGCGCTGACAATGTCACGGCCATTTAGAACGACCTCTCCGCCATAGGTGTTCTCACCCGTGATGGCGCGCATAAGGGTGGTTTTGCCTGACCCGTTGGGGCCAACGATGGCGGTCACCTGTCCAGCGGTGGCCTGAAAATCAACCGCGTGTAAAATCTCACTTCGGCCATAGGACACGGTTATATTGTTTGCTGTTAGCATGGTTTCACATATCCAGCACGCCGCGTTGACGCAGCAAAATCCATAGGAAAAACGGGCCGCCCAATGTGGCGGTGACGATGCCGATTGGCAGTTCGGCAGGCGCGATGATCACCCGGCTGATGACATCCGCAACCAACAGTAGCGCCGCGCCAAGGATCGCAGAATTTAGCAACAGATAGCGGTGATCTGGCCCAACCAGCAGGCGAAGAAGATGTGGGACAACAATGCCTACAAATCCAATGCCGCCGGACACCGCCACGGAGGCACCAACGGCGCAGGCCACCATCAGAATGGCGCTGTTTTTCAGCTGCTGAACCGGAATGCCCATATGCGCTGCTGCTGCTTCCCCCAAAGCCAAGCCGTTTAGGCCACGGGCCAGAAAGGGCAGGGCAGCAAGCGCCAGCAGAATGAGGGGGGCTGAGGTGAATACTTTGGACCATGTCGCGCCTGCAATCGATCCCATGCCCCAAAAGGTCAGGGTCCGCAGCTGTGCGTCGTCTGCCATATAGACCAACACACCTTGCACGGCGCCCATCAAAGCAGAGAGCGCGATGCCGGCCAAAAGCATGGTGGCGATGGACGTGCGTCCGCTGCGCGTGGCGACACGGTAGAGCAGCAACATAGACCCCCACGCCCCGACAAATGCCGCAACAGGCACGACATAATATCCCAGAAGCGACGTGATCGCGGCGGGCAAATAAGCGCCCAATACAATCGCGATGATCGCGCCAAACCCCGCACCAGCGCTCACACCGACCAAACCGGGATCCGCCAGTGGGTTGCGAAACAGCCCCTGCATGACCGCACCAGACGCGGCCAACGCGGCCCCGACAAGTGCGCCCATCACCGTGCGCGGCAGACGGATGTCAAGCAAGACCACGCGATCACGTAGTTCCAACGGAACACCTCGCACAAGATCAAACAGCCCTTGCCAAAGTGAGGTGCCGGCCGCGCCAATAGCAAGGCTGGCCAGCATGGCGCAACTGAGCAGCAACAGAAGCACCAAGGACAGCAAGCGCGCCTGTGCGCTGCGATCCCCGTCAAGCACCGTGCTGGGCGAGTTTTGCGTTAGAACCGTCATTGGTCAGCTGCCTGTTTCTTTCAGCGCAGCTGAGAGTTTTTCAATCGCTTCTGCGGTGCGCACCGAAAATCCTGTCATCAGCATGCCATCTAATCGCACCACAGCCCTATTTTGACCGGCTGGTGTCGCCGCAATGGCGGGGTGTGAAAACAATTGTTCGTCGGTGATGGCTGCGTCGCCTTCGCGCGCCATCAGTAGGATCACGTCTGGCTGGCTGGAAATCACCGCTTCGTCTGTGAGTGGTTTCCATCCTTCAAAGACTGAGGTTGCGTTTGTGCCACCGGCCAAAGTGATGATCCCATCCGCAGATGTCTGGGACCCTGCCGCCATAATGCGCCCCCCTGTCATGGAGAGGATAAACAAGACGTTTGGTTGGTGATCGGTGTTTGTGGCCTGTACTGCAGCGTCAATCTTCTCAGACACATCTGTCACCAAATGGTCGCCCTTGGTGGGCACACCCAGCGCGTTTGCCACCACTTTGATTTTCTCCAGAACGGCGTCTTTGGTGAACCCATCGGGCACCCAGACGATCGGGATACTTGCTGATTCAAGCAATTCCACAGTCTCCAGAGGCCCGGCGCCTTCTTTGGCGATGATCAAATCGGGGTTCACTGACAAAATGCCTTCAGCGGACAAGGCACGGATGTAGCCGACGTTTGGTAGGTCCAACGCAGGTTGTGGATGGTTCGAGGTTGTATCGCGTGCCACCAAACGATGCTCTTCACCCAGCGCATAGACGATTTCTGTTATGCCTCCCCCCAAGGAAGCAATACGATGTGCCGGCTCATCGGCACGTCCGGAGGCGGCGATCACCACCACCAAAACGGCGCTCATCAGCAACTGAAGCCGTGATATCCCTGTTAGTCGCCTCATGCTGCCACAAGGCCTTTCTCAGCCTCAAGATCGGCCACAAGGGCGTTCCAACCTGCTGCGGCGTCTTCTCCACGCAACACCCCAAAGAATTGCGCGATCACCCAGCCGTCCGCATCAAACGCCTCGATCGAAATGGCCGGTCCACGCTTAGTGTTTTTGGTGACAGCCCAAACCTCAGCGATGTGGTCGGTGCGCAAATGTAGATCAAATCCGGGATCTAACACATTGATCCAAGGCCCCATTTCAACAATGCGCTTCACGGGTCCTGTGTGAATTTCAATGCAACCAGGGTTGCCTACAAAAACCATGATCGGCACCGCACGGTCCGCCGCTTGATGCAGAAGCGTGGTCACCGCCTCAGGTGCCAGCTGGCGCGCATACGGTGCACCGGCGAGATGATATGCACCCAAACGGTTCATTTTCAATTTGCGAGTCATCTGCAAGAATTGGTGTGTGTCGGTCAGCTTGTCCCACTCAGCGCGCAGGATATCGGCTTTTTCCGGATCCGCCTTTGGACCTTCCACAGGTTGGCGTGGGGACACGGACAGTGTGTCAGACTGATCAGGGTGACGCAGCTCTTCAACCACGTGATCCCATTCCTCAATCACCGAGCTTTCGCGCAAGTGCACTTTGTGAATGGCATCCCCGGCGGCATCAAAAACCTGTAAGGAACGCTGCACGCCTTTGTCGGTCTGTTTCTCAACCGCAAAGCCGTGCACCCATTGTTTTGGGAACATACGCATATCGATCTGTTCATTCAAAATCATCGCGGCATGCTGGCCTGCGGTGAATTTGTCGTAGATACCGACTTTCTCGATCACGCAGCTCTCGTTGCGCGTCAGCGCCATAACTTCGCCCAAACGTGCAACCGCAGGCATAAGGCTCTCAAGCTCAGCGTGGATCCGCGTGACTCCATGGCCTGTGTGTGCCGCAACAAGCTGCGCCTCGCTCACGCCGAGTTTTTGGGCCAGATCGCGCTCGCGCATCTTGGCGTTTTCGATCTTTGCGGCGCGGATGTCTTCGGACGACAAAACGTCTCCCATGGTCATGGAAGTCTCCTGAGTGCTGGTGTTTTTGAAATACGTCTGGCTGTCCGTCGAACGGGGTGTTGCCGATCGACACACTTGCTGGTGTATCGTGACTCTTCGGTGAATCACATTGTTGACAGAATTAGTCGGAAAAATTATGGAACGCAAGTCTGCCGAACGACTCGGTGGAAAAACACTCAACAAACCAAGCCAGTGCCAGCTCCTCCGCCAGCAGATCTAACTGACTTCTGGAAAGGGACAACCATGCGCGCGCGAACATCTATTCGGACCGCACTGATGTGCGGCGCCGCCGCAATTATTGCTTCACCAGTCTGGGCACAAGACAACGATACTGTCATTGAGCTCGACCCGATTTTCCTCGGCAAAAGCAAACGAGAAGTGCAAACGGACATCGCAGAAAGCGAAACGGTCATCGGGCAGGAAGAAATGAATGACCGGCAGGCCAGCACGATTGCTGAGCTGGTAGATTCTGTGCCAGGTGTCACCTTGATCAACGGCGCATCACCACAAGGGTCAGGCATCAACATCCGTGGTTTTGGCGCCAATCCCACTTACGGCAGCGACCAGAAAGTGTTGATCCAGATCGACGGCGCGTCAGTTGGTTCAGAAGAGCTCTATCGTATTGGTACCCAGCTCTATACTGACCCTGAACTCTACAAAGAGGTCACGGTTCTGCGCGGCATGGGCGGATCTTACGAGTATGGATCAGGGGCCATCGGTGGGACAATCCTTTTGGAAACCAAAGACGCGTCTGATTTCACCAACGGGGAACTTGGGTTCCGCTTCAGAGAGACCTTACAGTACAACTCAAATGGTGATGGCTTTACGTCGTCTTCAATTTTGGCCTGGCAGCCGACGGAAGACTTTGAAGTTTTGGGGAACTACACCTATCGGAACCAGGGGCTGCAGACGGATGGCAGCGGTGCGATCATCGGAAACTCTGATTTCTCTCTGCCATCAGCCGCGCTCAAACTGCGCAAATTCTTTGGCGATGCCAAAGAGCATAGGTTTGAACTGTCACTCAGCGACACCAACTCCGAAGCGTTGGATGTGCCCTATGACAGCTTTGGCACCACAACTGACTCCTTTGGAAACGTGGATCGGTTCACACACACGCAAACGGGCGTGCTCACCTACGGCTACAATCCCGCAGACAACGATCTGATCGATCTGTCGGTTGTGCTGAGCTACGCCAACCAAGAAATCGAACAGAGCTACGTTGCGGGCAGCTCTTCGCTGGAAGGCACACCGTCGTTTCCATTCTTGCTGCCTTTGGTTGAGGCCGATCATCAATATGAAACCACCAAACTCACTGTAAAGAACGCATCGACCTTTGCGACGGGCAATGTGACGCACAACATGCGCTACGGCGCTGAGTTTAGCCAACGTGATCGTTTGGACGCCTCGTCGGCTCCGGGCGGCACAGATGAACGGCTGGCTCTGTTCTTGGTTGACGAAATGGATTTTGGCAACGGGCTCATACTGACACCGGGAGTGCGCTATGAGGATCAACACATCGGCGGAAGTGGCACCTACTACGACAATTCCGCGCTGATGGGCGGCATTTCGGCGTATTATGGCTTCCAAAGCGGATGGGGCGTGTTTGGGAGCGCGGGCTACACCGAAAACATGCCGATTATCGATGATTTGGGAACAGCCGCCTACATGACGCAACCGGAAAAAGGCCGCAACTTCGAGCTTGGGTTCTCGTTTGACAATGCGTCTGTGTTCTCTGAGTCAGATCAATTGGGCTTCAAAGTCACAGGCTATAAGACCGATGTTTGGGATGTCACCTCCTACTCGCATACGGTTGGGACGACGTCATATCCCGTGACAGAAATCAACACACGCGGGTTGGAAATTGAGGGTCGGTACGCCCATGCCTCCGGCGCCTATGTTGACCTGAACGCCAATATCCAACGCGGCACGTTCCGCGCGCCGACAGCGCCCGCAGGGGATCAAAACGGAGACTGGAGAGGGATTCCAGCCGATCAGCTGCGCCTGACATTGGGCAAACGTTGGGGTGAGACCATCGATCTCAGCTGGGAGATTGTTGCGGATGCCAATATGTCGCGTTCAACCTCACCCACACCATCGCAAGTGGTCAACAATGTGCGGGCCACGTTCCGTCCGCAGTCCGGGGTGTTGGAAGGTGCCGAAGTGCGTGTAGGTCTGGAGAATGTGTTTGATGAACTCTACACACCTCACTTGGCGACCCGTCCCGCGCCCGGCAGAACGCTGAAACTGTCTTTGGCAAAAACGTTCTAAGACAAAAGAGATGGCAGCAAGTGGCCAGAGTGTGCAGCGGCGTGTTGCCACTCTGGTCCAGCGCATCGTTTGAAACACAAAAAAGGCGCGACCAAATTGGGTCGCGCCTTTTTACATGTTTGGCTTAAGGGTGTTACACCAGCACACCGGCGGGTGTCAGAACGGTTTTGCCGCCTAGATAAGGCACAAGCGCCTCTGGCAGCTGCACAGAGCCATCCGCCTGTTGACCGTTTTCCAGCACCGCAATCAGACAGCGGCCGACAGCAAGGCCAGAGCCGTTGAGCGTGTGCACATACTCAGGCTTGCCACCATCTGTTGGGCGGAACCGCGCATTCATACGACGGGCTTGAAACGCACCGGTGGTGGAGACAGAGCTGATCTCGCGATAGGTGTCCTGACCGGGAATCCACGCCTCGATGTCAAAGGTGCGGCGCGCGCCAAAACCCATGTCACCGGTGCACAGCACCACGGTGCGATAGGGAATGTCGAGCTTTTCCAGAATGCCCTCAGCACAGCGCAACATACGTTTCTGCTCCGCGTCACTCTCATCCGGATGGGTCACCGACACCATCTCCACCTTCTCAAACTGGTGCTGACGCAGCATGCCGGAGGTGTCTTTGCCTGCACTGCCCGCCTCGCTGCGGAAACACAGCGAATGCGCCGTGTAGCGGATCGGCAGCGCGCTTTGCTCCAAGATGTCACCGGCCACCGAGTAGGTCAGCGGAATTTCCGACGTGGAGATCAACCACCAGCCATTGGTGGTCTGATAGCTGTCCTCGGCAAATTTGGGCAACTTATCAGTGCCATACATCGCCTCATCGCGCACCAGAACCGGGGTGTTGACCTCGGTCAGACCGTTCTCATCCACATGGGTGTCGATCATAAACTGCGCCAGCGCGCGGTGAATGCGCGCCACGGCGCCTTTGAGCATCACAAACCGCGCGCCCGAGATTTTGGCGGCGGTTTCAAAATCCATCGCAGCCGCAACGCCTTTGATCTCAAAGTGCTCGACGGGGGCAAAATCCATGTCACGCGGCGTGCCCCAGCGGGACACTTCCACGTTGTCATCTTCATCCGCGCCCTCTGGCACATCGTCCGCAGGCAGGTTGGCAATGCGCGCCAAAGCGTCGGTCAGCTTGGCGTCAAGCTCCTTGGCCTCGTTTTGCATGTCGGCCACTTCGGATTTCTTCTCGCCCACCAGCGCGCGCAGCCGTTCGAACTCGGCCTCGTCACCTTTGGCTTTGGCGGCACCAACCTCTTTGGCAGCCACCTTCTGGGCGGCCTGCGCAGCCTCAGCGGCGCCAATTTTGGCGCGGCGTTCTTCGTCCAAAGCCAGCAGAGATGAGGACATGGCCGCGTCCCCACGCCGCGCCAGGGCGGCGTCAAAAGCGGCCGGGTTCTCGCGGATCGCCTTGATATCATGCATCGGTCTTGTCCTTTGGATCGTGTGAATCTGTAGGGCCTTATATGCCGAAACGATCCGCAAAGGGGAAGGGTGGTGTTCGCTGAAAAGACTACTTGGGACTCTCCACCCCTTTGCGCGCCGCAAACGCGCGCCATTGGGTGTCGTAGTCTATCTCGTTCAGCTTTTCATTTGGCCAAGTTGCCGGACGCCTCACATCTTCCGGAAGCTTCGTTGTGCCATCGCCAAACACCGCGTCGATATGGATGGCAATCTGTGGTATATCCGTAAAATCAACAAACCTCACAGACGCACCTGCAAAGAAGGCGTCTGTGAGGTTTGTTGAAATATCCAGTTTTGCGCTGTTGAGGTCAGCCCCCTGCAGTTCCGCGCCCACGAGGTAAGCCCCCCGCAGTTCCGCGCTGTTGAGGTCAGCCCCCTGCAGTTCCGCACTGATGAGGTCAGCCCCCTGCAGTTCCGCACTGATGAGGTCAGCCCCCTGCAGTTCCGCGCCCACGAGGTCAGCCCCCTGCAGTTTTGCGCCCCAGAGGTTAGCCCCCTGCAGTTCCGCACTGATGAGGTGAGCCTCCTGCAGTTCCGCACCCATGAGGTTAGCCCCCTGCAGTTTCGCGTTTGTCAGTTGGGCCTTGTCAAAACTTAGGCCTGAAAGGTCCATCGCTTGCAAATTGGCCTTGCGCAGGTCAATCGACAGGGTGGAGGTGTCTACATCGGTTATGGTGGCCAGTCGGCCCAAAACCTGCACCGCGTTTTGCATGTCCGACCGGGGGATGGTCAATTTGTGGGCCCAGTCTTTCAACGTTTCCACATCCTCGGTGTCCGGAGTCGGCTGTGCTGGAATTTCATCTGACAGTTCACGCACATACACGCTCAGCAGGCGGGAGACCCGCGCGGCCTCCTGCGGCTCTTCACGCACGAGGCCTTCAAGCCGGTCAATTGCCGCATTGCGGCGCACAATGTCATCTTCCCACAGCGTTTCCCATTTGCGCACACCCACCTTTTTCGAAATCTGTCGCTGCGCATGCAGATCCGCTGCGGCTTCGGTGATCTTTTGATTAAACAGCGATGCTTTGGCGGTGTGCGTTTGGTCTTGTGTGAGTTTGAGCCGGATCACGGTGAAGGGCAGGGCGACCGTGGCCCCCAATGTGGCTGTCAAAGCCGCCAGTTGGATCAGCGGAAAGCGGTTGGCGGTGAAATCATCCGCAAAAAACAGTTGGTGGCCTATCATGCCAATGGTGACGACCAATCCTGCAAACAGGCACAGGGCCAGAACCATCCATAACAGGACCAGCAGGAAAAACAGCGCTTCCGGCATGTCCTGTGCCCCCAGCGCCTTTCGCACATTCACATTCTTGGCGTCTGCATCCTCACGTGAGGTTGGCAGCACCGCGTAAATCAGGCCTGACAGCACAACAATGCCTGCAAGGGTGACACATAGCCAAAACACCTGTGGCTCAATCGGAAGGGTGGTGTGCACCTAAATACCTCTGCTCAAATGTTCAGGTCACTCTAGAGTTGCACCCGTCACAGGTCCACCCGTCCGGCGGCGTTTGCGTCTTAAATCCGTGCACAAAGGGGGGCATGTGTATTTCCCATCATCTCACCTTGCATGTGGCGCCAAGGGCTCATAGGTTCCCTGCGACTTTTACGGGGCAACCCCGCACTTACAGAGGACCTGACATCATGGACCAAATTGGCCAGTTTCTGCCGCTCATTCTGATCTTTGCGATCATGTATTTCCTGCTGATCCGCCCACAGCAGAAAAAAGTTAAAGAGCACCAAGCCATGGTTGCGGCTGTGCGTCGTGGCGACCAAGTGGTGACCCAAGGCGGTCTGATCGGCAAAATCAGCAAGGTCAAAGACGACAACGAAGTTGAGGTTGAGCTGGCCGAAGGTGTGAAAGTGCGTGTGGTGAAGTCCACCATCGCCAACGTCACATCCAAGACCGAGCCGGCCAAAGCCGACTAAGCACCCCATAAACAAGACCAACAGGGCATCTAACATGCTGCAAATTGACCTTTGGAAACGGGTCCTGATCTGGCTCACCTGCGCGGTGGGCCTGCTTCTGGCCATGCCAAACGCGTTTTATCCGAGGGTTGAGGCCCATAATGATGCCGTTGCTGCCATTGAGGCAGGGCAAACCGGGGAGGCGCTTGAGGCACAGGTTGCAGGCTGGCCCTCAGCTTTGCCCAGCCGTCTGGTGAACCTTGGTCTTGATTTGCGCGGTGGTGCGCATCTTTTGGCAGAGGTCAAAGTGGCTGAGGTCTATGAGGCGCGCATGAAAAGCATGTGGCCCGAAGTGCGTGACCTTCTGCGGGCTGAACGGGCCACCATTGGCACCATCCGCCTGCAACCGTCACCGCCGGAACAGTTGCGCGTGAAGATCTCCAAACCGGAGGCGGTTCAAGACGCCGCGTCCTTGGTGCGTGGTCTGTCTCGCCCTGTGACGTCCATCACCGGGGCGGGCGCAAGCGATATTGTTGTCTCCACCGATGGTGATGTGATTGTGGTGGAGCTGTCCGATGCCGAAAAGCTGGCCACCGATCAGCGCACGGTGCAGCAGGCTCTGGAGATCATCCGGCGCCGGATTGATGAGGTTGGCACACGCGAACCCACCATTCAGCGCCAAGGTGCAGACCGCATTCTCATTCAGGTGCCCGGTATCGGCTCCGCCTCAGAGCTTAAAGGGCTGATTGGCACCACAGCGCAACTGACGTTTAACCCGGTGGTGGGCCGCGCCAGCAGCGCGGATGCATCCGCCGGTGTGGGCAATGAAGTTCTGCCATCACTGGACGAAGAGGGTGTGTTCTACATCGTAGAAAGCGCCCCCGTTGTGACCGGCGAAGATTTGGTTGATGCACAACCGAGCTTTGATCAAAACAACCGCCCAGCTGTGTCTTTCCGGTTTAACGCCTCAGGCGGCCGCAAATTTGGCAATTACACAGCGGACAATATCGGCAGCCCCTTTGCGATTGTGCTGGACGGTGAAGTGATTTCTGCCCCTGTTATTCAAGCGCATATCTCAGGGGGCTCCGGCATCATCACCGGGCGGTTTTCTGTGGAAGAAAGCACCAACCTTGCGGTGCTGCTGCGCGCAGGTGCTTTGCCTGCCGGCCTTGAGTTCCTAGAGGAGCGCACCATTGGGCCAGAGTTGGGGCAAGACAGCATCGAGGCTGGGCGCATCGCCTGTATCGTGGCTTTTGTCGCAGTGCTTGTGTTCATGTTCCTCAGCTACGGCACCTTTGGTATCTTCGCCAACATCGCCCTCATCATCAACGTCGGTCTGATCTTTGGTTTGTTGTCGCTGATTGGTGCGACGCTGACGTTGCCGGGCATTGCCGGTATCGTGCTGACCATCGGTATGGCGGTGGACGCCAACGTGCTGGTGTTTGAACGCATCCGAGAAGAGCTCAAATCCGCCAAAGGCCCGGCCCGCGCAATTGAGCTTGGCTATGAGAAGGCGCTCTCTGCCATTCTGGATGCCAATATCACCACCTTCATCACCGCTGTGATCCTCTTTGCGGTAGGCTCCGGCCCGGTACGCGGCTTCGCCATCACGCTCGGCCTTGGCATAATCACCTCTGTCTTCACCGCGATCTTTGTGACCCGTGTGATGATTGTGATGTGGTTTGAACGCCGCCGACCCAAGACAATCGAGGTATAAGCCATGCGTTTGAGACTTGTTCCCCAAGAGACCAACTGGGATTTCTTTTCCCGCCCCACGCTGTGGCTTGGTATTTCCGGTGTTCTGATGGTGGCCGCTCTGGTCAGCTTTTTCCTTCAGGGGCTGAACTTTGGCATCGACTTCCGCGGTGGGACCACCATTCGCACACAAAGCGCTCAGGAAGTGGTGGTGTCTGACTACCGCGACGCTTTGGTGCCGCTGGAACTTGGAGATGTGACCATCACAGAGGTGTTTGACCCCACCTTTGAAGATGATCAGAACGTCACGATGATCCGCATTCAGGCGCAGGATGGCGAAGAGGCTGTCAGCTCTGAGATGATTGAACAGGTCATGGCGGCCCTGGCCACCGTGGCACCTGACATCGATGATGTGGCCGTGGAATCCGTTGGGCCGAAAGTGTCCGGTGAGTTGATCAAGACCGCTGTGATTGCGGTGGTTTTGGCAATTGGCGCCGTGCTGGTCTACATATGGCTGCGGTTTGAGTGGCAGTTTGCCGTCGGTGCCGTTCTGGCACTGGTGCACGATGTGGTGCTGACCATTGGTGTGTTTTCTGAGCTGCAAATCCGCTTTGACCTCGCCATCATTGCCGCGCTTTTGACCATTGTGGGCTACTCGCTCAATGACACGGTGGTGGTGTTTGACCGCGTACGGGAAAACCTGCGCAAGTTCAAAAAGATGGACCTCAAAGAGGTTATGAACCTGTCGATCAATGAAACGCTGAGCCGCACGGTTATGACCTCTGTCACGACGTTGCTGGCGTTGGTATCATTGTTTGTGCTGGGCGGTGACGTGATCCGTGGTTTTGTCTTCGCCATGATCTGGGGTGTGATTGTCGGGACGTATTCTTCGATCTTTATCGCCTCTGCGGTGCTTCTGAAACTCGGGGTGAAACGGGATTGGTCCAAGCAGGCCAACACCGCAGGTAATCAATTTGCCGACATAGATGCCTGATCTTCTGACCCAGGCACTGGCTTTTGACGGCCTGGCCTGGGTCATCCTTGCCGCCTTTGTGGCTGGGATTGTGCGCGGCTTTTCTGGGTTCGGCACAGCACTTATCTACCTTCCCATCGCCGCGCAGTTCATGCCGCCCATTTGGGCGATTGTGACACTGGCGTCTATGGATTTACTCGGGCCGGCGCCAAACATCCCTGCGGCGGTGCGCAATGGCCATCCCCGCGATCTGATGCGTTTGTTGTGTGGTGCGGCGGTGATGTTGCCTGTTGGATTGTGGGTCTTGGGGCGGACCGATCCGGAAGTCTTCCGCTATGGTGTGTCTGTTTTGGCATTGGTTATGTTGGCCATTCTGCTGACCGGCGTTCGCTATCGCGGGCGGGTGACGCGGACTATGGTGTACGGGCTTGGTGGGGCAGGCGGGTTTTTGGGAGGGGCTGTGGGCTTACCCGGGCCCCCCGTGATTCTGTTTTATATGGCCAGCCCACATGGCGCCGGTGTGATCCGCGCCAACACCATGGCCTTTCTGTTTTTCTTCGATCTGATGCTGGTGGCGCTGTTGGCTGTGCTGGGGCGGCTGGAGACACTGCCTTTTGTCGGGGGCTTGGCACTGACCGTGCCGGCAATGGCCGGCAACCTTTTGGGCGCTTGGCTCTTTCATCCACGGTATGAAAAGATATATCGAAGCGTGGCCTACCTATTGATCGCGCTGGCGGCCCTTTCAGGGCTTCCATTTGTACACAGCTGAGGACCGCATCATGCAAATGACTGAAGTGACCTATTCGGATGCCATTCCAATTGACAGCTATGGCCCCGGGTTCTTTCGCATTGCGGGGGAAGTGATCGAGGGCGGGGCAATTGTGCACGCCAAAGGCGCGCGCAGCTGGAACGGCTATGAAGATGTCGATGCGGTGCTGTCGCTGAAAGACCAAGTCGACTTCATCTTGATGGGCACCGGCGCGGCCATGGCCCCTGTGGATGCGACATTTCGTGCAGCACTGGATGCGGCGGGCATTGGTGTGGAACAAATGGCGTCATCTTCAGCGTGTCGCACCTACAATGTCTTGGTCAGCGAAGGCCGTCGCGTCGCGGCGGTGATGTTGCCAGTGTAAGCAATGGGCTCCCGCCCAAAACACCCGCATTCAAGATGCGTGATTTTGGTTGGGCGATGCTCAGCGAAGCTGAGCCTGGCGGGCGCTGTCCTTCTGCGGTGTTTACAAACGGACCGCGCAACCCCCTTTGCAGCATTTGTGAACACAACAAAAGCGGCCAGAGCCATGCAACGGTCGATGGTTTCACGGGTGTATTTGGCATTTGAGAGCCGTTTTGCACCTCCGCAAAACAGTCGCGATACCGACGCGATACAGATGTGTCGTTCCAAGAGATTCGCTGCTGCGTCAAAAGGTTACTCTTTTGCCATTCGCGCAGATGGGATAAGTCTCAAAACATGAAATTGCATGCGCAAGATGTCAGCGTGGCCCGGGGTGGGGTGTCGGTCCTAGAAGGGCTGTCATTTGAGTTGTGCGCAGGCGAGGCTCTGGTCATTCGCGGACCAAACGGCATCGGAAAAACCACGTTATTGCGCACCCTTGCTGGGTTGCAGCCTGCCCTCAAAGGACGAGTGGACGCCCCGGAAGACAGTATTGCCTATGCGGCCCACAGCGACGGGTTGAAAACCATGTTAAGTGTCGCGGAGAACCTGCGGTTTTGGGCAGATGTGTTTGGAACATCAGACATTTCCTCAGCTCTTGAGAGCTTCGAGCTGACGGACCTGCAGCACCGGTTGGCAGGCAGCTTGTCGGCGGGTCAGAAGCGGCGGTTGGGGCTTGCGCGGCTGATGGTGACCGCGCGGCCAATCTGGATCTTAGACGAACCGACGGTGTCGCTGGACAAGGCGGCGGTTGCGCTTTTTGCGACGGCCGTCAAACGGCATTTGGCGCACGGTGGCAGCGCGATTTTGGCCACACACATCGAGTTGGGACTTGAGGCCAATGTATTGGAGTTAAGCCCATATAAAACGGTGGCAGGGAGCGCTGTGCTCAGCGGTCAGGATGAGGCGTTTTTATGAGAGCGCTTCTGACACGTGATTTGATCCTGGCATTCCGCGCCGGTGGCGGTTTTGGTCTCGGCATCGCTTTTTTTCTGATTGTGGTGATCTTGGTGCCATTTTCTGTAGGGCCCTCGAGTGCGCTTCTGACCAAGATTGCGCCGGGCGTGCTTTGGCTTGGCGCGCTGTTGGCCTGCCTGTTGTCACTGGACCGTATTCTCGCGCTCGACTGGGAGGACGGCACGCTTGATTTGATCGCCACCTCACCGTTGCCGTTGGAAGCTGTGGTATCTGTCAAAGCACTGGCACATTGGCTCACAACTGGTGTGCCCTTGGTGGTTGCCGCGCCGATTTTTGGTGTGTTTCTGAATTTGCCGCCTCAGGGATTTGTTTGGCTTGTCGTATCGTTGGTCTTGGGGACACCTGCGTTGAGTGTTATTGGGACGTTTGGCGCGGCGTTGACAGTTGGGATCAAGCGGGGGGGCTTGCTGCTTTCTCTTTTGGTTCTGCCGCTTTATGTGCCGACATTGATCTTTGGATCGGAGTTGGCTCGGCGTGGCGCAGAAGGTCAACAGGTGATGACGCCAATGCTGATGCTTGCAGGGATTAGTTTTGGCGTCATCGCGCTTTTGCCCTTTGCCAGCGCCTTGGTGTTGCGGATTAATCTGCGCTAGCGTAGGCGCGGTTTAATCCATATCAAAGCGGCTGTGTTGCTCTCATGGAAGTGAGGTGCAAATCAGCCAATAGCAATATAGGACGGCCTTATGGGATCGATCTGGGAATATGCCAATCCGGTCAAGTTTAGCCAAACCGTGTCGCGGTTGCTGGCGCCGGTGGCCTTGGTAGCCACATTGTGTCTGCTGGTGGGGCTGATTTGGGGGTTTTTCTTCACGCCGGATGACTATCGTCAAGGCGCGACAGTGAAGATCATCTATCTGCATGTGCCGTCTGCACTGATGGCAATCAATATTTGGTTTATGATGCTTGTCACGTCGCTTATTTGGCTGGTCCGCCGCCATCATGTGAGTGCACTGGCTGCCAAGGCAGCCGCACCGGTGGGCATTGTGATGACCATTATCGCACTTTTGACCGGTGCGATTTGGGGACAACCGATGTGGGGCACTTGGTGGGCTTGGGATCCGCGCCTGACGTCCTTCCTGATTTTGTTCCTGTTCTATCTTGGCTACGCAGCTCTTTGGGAAGCCATTGAGGATCCGGATACCGCCGCTGATTTAACGGCAGTTCTGTGTATCGTTGGATCCGTCTTTGCGATGCTCAGCCGCTATGCAGTGAACTTCTGGAATCAGGGTTTGCACCAAGGTGCATCGGTGATGCGGGCCGGGGCCGTGACAGGCACGGACACCGAGGAGAAAGTCTCCAACGTCTTTTTCTATCCGCTTCTTATGTGCATCATCGGCTTTGTTCTTCTGTTTGTCGCGCTTGTGCTTTTGCGCACGCGCACTGAAATTCACAAACGGCGCGCCCGCGCGCTGTTGGCACGGGAGCGGACGGCATGATGCCAGATTTGGGAAAATATGCCGAGGCGGTTCTGTCCTCTTATGTGTTTTCGATCGCCCTGATTATTGGTTTGGTATGGTGGAGTATCCACGCTGCGCGCAAAGCACGTCGCGCACTGGACGATGTTGAGGCACGTCGCAAATGAGCAAAGGCCGAATATCGCCGCTGATGTTGTTGCCCCCAGTTTTGTTTGTGGGGCTTGCACTGATGTTCTTGTGGGGCATGCAACGTGAGAACCCAAATGAGCTGCCAAGTGCGTTGGTGGGGCAACCCGCACCTGATGTACAACTTACAGCCTTGGGAAACAAAGTTCTCTGGAACAAGGACGCTTTGCAGACAGGCGCACCGGTGCTGGTGAACTTCTGGGCAAGTTGGTGCGGGCCTTGCCGCGTAGAGCACCCAAATTTGACCCAATTGCAAAGCGAAGGGCTCAGCATTTTGGGAATCAACTACAAAGATCCTGCTGGCAATGCTCTCAGGTTTTTGGAGGAGCTTGGAGACCCCTATACCGCTGTTGGGGCGGATGATGCCGGGCGCATGGCGCTCAATTGGGGGGTATATGGCGTGCCGGAAACCTATCTGATTGACGGGCAGGGCAACGTTGTTTTGAGGATTGCCGGCCCTGTGACGGAACGCGAAATCGAAGGACGGCTACGACCTGCTTTAGAAGCTTTGAAGTAGGGCAACACGCCTCTGGTTTGGGTAACCTAAGGCGTGCTGCAAAACGCTTAGAATTAGTCTTCTATCATGTCGGCACGGGTTGCATGCCTCCCGCCCTCAAATTCTGTGCGCAAGAACGCATCCACAATTTCCAGTGCCAGTCCTTCTCCAACCACGCGCGCGCCAATCGATAGCATGTTGGCGTTATTGTGCGCACGGATCATGCTGGCAGAGAACGTGTCTGAGCACACACCGCACCGGATGCCGGTGACCTTATTGGCGGCCATCATGATGCCCTGACCCGTTCCGCATAAGACAATTCCCAAATCGCAGTCACCAGACGCCACCCGCGCCGCAGCCGCTTTGCCGTGGATCGGATAGTGGGTACTTTCAGGTGTGATCGGGCCGATGTCGATCACCTCATATCCATTGGCTGTGATATGGGCGGCGACCGCTTGACGCAAGGCGATGGCGGCGTGGTCGCTGGACAGGACGATGCGTTTGGTATCAGTCATAAATCAAGACCTTGTTATGTGCGTTTTGCCAGACGCATATGCGTAACTGGGGCATTGTGCAATTGGCGCTTTGGCGCAAATGAACGTATCTGCCGCCACATCTTTTTGTGACCATCGCATTTTTGTCTTCGGCGCCCAAAATAGTCCTCATTGCACAAGGTCTGGCGATCATTGTCCACCGTGCCTTTTGACCTGCGTTGACCAGTTTGGCGTATGGTCGTTTGGGTCGCAGGTCCCTCACTTTCATCTCGCGAAACCTTGATTGGCATGTCACCTATTCTCAGCTTAGAAAGGGGCGGGGATAGATACGATGAAATGGACACAATCATGATCCGAGCGACTGGCGTTTTGGCGACACTCTGGCTGAGCGTGGCTTCTGTTTTAGGGGCTGAAGAGGCTCCGGTTGTGGTTGAACTTTACACATCACAAGGATGTTCTTCCTGTCCACCGGCAGATGACTACTTTTATCGACAGCTTTCTATGAGAGATGATGTTATCGCGCTGGCCTTGCACGTAGACTATTGGGACTACATTGGTTGGAAAGACGAGTTCGCCAGCCCTCAGTACACGCAACGGCAGCATCGGTACGCACATGCTGCCGGGCATCGTTCGGTCTACACCCCGCAGATGATTGTGAATGGCCAAGATCATGTGGTTGGTGCCCATCCGGATAAAGTAGAGCGTTTGATTGCGGCCCATAAATCGGCGCCGCGGTCCGTGGACCTACAGATCGAACGTAGCGGAAATCGCGTAAAAATTCGCGCAACTTCTGAAGTTACAGCGCCTCTGCAAGTGCATGTCGTTCGGTATCGATCTGCTGAAAAAGTGGCGATCAAACGCGGCGAGAATGCAGGGCGTGTCTTGACCTACGCCAACATCGTTGATGATTGGGAAATGGTGAAAGCTTGGAATGGTAAGTCGGAGCTTTCAATGGCCGTCCGAGCAGCCGGCGAGACACCGGTTGTGGTGCTCATTCAACGTGAAAACGGGGGCCCCATCGAAGCTGCAGCGCGTTTGCCCTAAAAAATAGGTATTCGTTCTACGGGACGTGGATGTGGCTACTCGTCGTCTTCATCCTCGTCGCTGACCAGTTTGATTTCTCCCATATCCACCAACTCGCGGATGGATTTGGTGATTTCTGACATGGCCGCCTCGGCCTCTTTGGTTTTCACTGTGCCGCGCTCGGTGATCCCTTCGCGCAACTGATCTGCCATGCGGCCTGACATGTTGGACAGGATGAATTCAGTCGAAAGGCCAAAGTCTCCGGCGGTTGCGAAAGCCATGGCAGTGATTAGGATGTCGTCTTCCAAGTCTTTGACAAGGCGTGGAACATCAAGCGGCTTCACTCGTGTTGCAATATGCGCGTAAGTGAAGATTCGACGGCGTACTGCACCCGCAAATTCCGCATCTTTTTCGTCCAGAGATTCGAGCACTTCGTCGCGCGTAGCCGTGGTCGCGTTGTTCAAAATCGCGCCCAAACGATCTTCGGGACCCTGCTTGAAGGCTTTGGGTGGTTGATCCTCCAATTGGCAGGCCAAAGTCAGGCCAATTCTGTCGACAGCTTCGGGGGTGATGGATTCCGTCATGGACATCGCAAAAGTGATCCGCCGCGCTTTGTCACCGGGCAATTTGGCCAACACCATCGCGGCTTTTTCCACCGGAAGTTTGGAAATCAACACGGCCGAGACTTCGATGCTTTCGCCGTCAATCATGGTGATCAATTCTGGTACAGATTGCTCTTTGATCCGCGCCCATGGATTGCCGATCATCCGCACGCCGGCTTCTTTGCGGAGCCGGGCCTCGGTTAACGGGCTGATCTGGCCTTGCAGCACGCTGAGCGCACCGGAGATCCCGTTGGGGAAGGACAAACCGATTGACTCGAGTTCTTGCGCAAACTCCATGAGCACATCGCTCAAAGTCTCGCGGTCAATATACCCCATGTCGCCCATCATATAGGTCAGGTCAGCTTGGTGCCCGTCTGACAGCTCCGCCAGCGCCAGCTCCGCGCCTTCATTCAGCAGGAACCGCACAATGATGGCTGCCTTCTGTGGACGGGTGAGATTGGTTTTGCGCATGCCGCCAAAACTGGTCAAGTCGCCAGCGCCGCCCAAGGGTGCCATAGGAATCATGCTGCTCATCAGGGTCTCCATAGATCTTGAGTGCAATCAATCACTCAAGCCTAAAGAAACCCTGAACAAAATCGTCAGTAGTTGAATGTTTGACCGGTCTGAATGGCTTTCGCCAAAGAGGTTTCAGACCAGCTGCCGTCGCCACCACGATCCCTGATTTCCTTCAGTTGAATCCGCGCGAGATCGAGCCGCCCGGCTTCTACGTGCGCCTGGCCCATGTAGGACCGTGCCAAGAGGTTGTCGGGGTTCTGCGCCAAGGCTTTGCCATAGTAAGCCATGCCCGTATCCACGTTGCCCAAACGTCTATGTGTAAAGCCCCAATAAGTGAGAGCTCTGTCTGATGATTGGTCTTCCAACAAGCTCAGCAGCGTCTGAGCGGACTCGTTTTGGCCCGCGTAAGCAAGGCTGCGCATCGTGTCAAAATAGTCGTCGTCAGTCAGCGAACTGTCCTGTTGCGCCACACATTTGCCTTTGCTCTCGCTAAAGACTTTACCATCGCTACAAACAACGGTCTTGGGCTTGGTATCGGAGTCACTGCCAGCGGCAAAAACCGACCCGGCGAGTCCTGTGGCCACACAAACGCTCAAAGCTATCTTAGAAAATGACATGGTGTTCTCCCAACGCTCAAAAATACATATTTAGAGATACGGTAACACGCAGCTTCTGGATGCAGAAATCACACAGTTGTCAGAAATGCAACAAGGGCGCAGCATCATGCCACGCCCCTGAATTTAATTCTATCGGGTCAGCTTTTAGTCTTTGAAAACACGAGAAAAAATCGTGTCCACATGCTTGGTATGATAACCCATGTCGAACTTTTCGTTGATCCCATCTACCCCAAGCGCTGTAACCACATCGGCGTCCGCCAAAAGTTGCTCTTGGAAGTCGACGCGCTCCTCCCAGACTTTCAACGCGTTGCGCTGAACCATGGCGTATGCATCTTCGCGTGACACACCAGCCTGTGTCAGTGCCAACAGAACGCGCTGAGACATTACCAGACCGGGGAACTTGTTCATGTTGTCGAGCATGTTGTCGGGGAAGATCAACATCTTATCGATCACACCTGCCAAACGGTTCAGTGCAAAATCCAGCGTCACTGTGGCGTCTGGACCAATGCCGCGCTCTACAGAGGAGTGTGAAATGTCGCGCTCGTGCCACAAAGCCACGTTCTCCATAGCTGGGATCACGGTCATGCGCACCAGCCGAGCCAAACCTGTCAGGTTTTCAGTCAGAACCGGGTTCTTTTTGTGTGGCATTGCAGAAGAGCCTTTTTGGCCCATCGAGAAAAACTCGGCACCTTCTAGCACCTCGGTGCGCTGCATATGGCGAATTTCCACCGCAACGTTTTCGATTGAGGAGGCGATGACTCCCAAAGTGGCAAAGAACATGGCGTGCCGATCGCGCGGGATCACCTGTGTGGAAATTGGTTCTGGGCTTAGGCCAAGCTGTTCACACACGTGCTCTTCAACTGCGGGGTCGATGTTGGCAAACGTGCCCACCGCACCAGAAACAGCACCAGTTGCGATCTCCTCACGTGCCTGAACCAAACGTGCTTTGTTGCGATCCATTTCGGCGTAGAAGCGCGCAAAGGTCAAACCCATAGTGGTCGGCTCTGCATGGATGCCATGCGAGCGGCCAACACGCAGCGTGTCTTTGTGCTCATAAGCACGTTTCTTTAATGCCGCTAGAAGCTTGTCCATGTCCGCCAGCAAAATATCTGCTGCTCGCACAAGTTGTACATTCAAGCAGGTGTCCAACACATCTGACGATGTCATGCCCTGATGCACAAACCGTGCTTCTTCAGAGCCAACATGCTCCGCCAAATGGGTCAAAAAGGCGATAACGTCATGTTTCGTGACCGCTTCGATCTCATCAATCCGGGCAACGTCAAATTCTACGTCTTTTGCCTTCCACACTGCGTCCGCATTTTCTTGTGGAATGACGCCCAGTTTAGCCATTGCGTCACAGGCATGCGCCTCGATCTCGTACCAGATGCGGAATTTGGTTTCAGGTGACCAAACGGCGACCATCTCGGGGCGGGCATAGCGCGGGATCATATCAAAGCCTTGTTTTGTTAGCGTGGGGTCGCGCGTCGTTTAGACCGTGGGGGGGGAAACAGCAAGGCAACAGGCGTTTATACCTGCTGAATGCCATTTTTAGGCTGTACCTATGTGCATTTGGCTGCCCTAATGGGGGCGATTTTGATGGAGGAATAGATGAAAGCTCTAATCTGGCTTCGCGCCGCGGCGACTTTGGGCTGTTTTTGTGCCTCTGTGACCGCAGTTACGGCTGGCACGACAGCTGTGTATGAGGATGCAGGAAAAGGCGTTTTTGAGGTGACCGTTCCAGACTTCTGGACCCTGCGCGTTGGCGGTGATCGCGATCTGACGCCTTCGTCTGAGGATGAGTTGCGGGTGGTTGAACGTGTGTTCGGTCTGACACCGGAAAAAGACCATGGAGTGTGGATTGGGTTGATCTCTCCCCCTCGTTTTCACACGCTGCAAGACGCGAAAGACTATGCGCGCAGCCTAGGCGGCCAGTTGGCCAAAACAACAGAAATCACCAGCAGCAAAGATCGCCGAATTTCCGGATATCCAGCTCACGTGATTGAGGGCACCGGTCGGCGTGACGGGCGGGCTGTAAATTTCACGGTGATGCTTTTGGATATGCAAAACAGCCGTGTTGTGGTCGGCCTGACGGTATTGGAAAAGGGCTATGACCCAAACGCGGTCGCAGATATTAATGCAATTTTGCAGTCCATAAAAGCGCGTTGAGGAGTCGATGGTATGTTATTGAAAAATATGCGCTCTCTTAAGTTGGTGTCCGGCATTCTAGTGGCGGGTTTCACACTGGCCGGCTGTGAAGGCACCGGGTCAGGGTATTACAGCACCGGCGTGTACTACGACTCCATGATGTGGAACGATTACTATCGACCTCGTCCACCACATCCAGACCGGCCCCCAAAGCCTGAGCATCCGATTGAGCGCCCTGAGAGGCCGGTGCATCCAATTGCACCACGTCCTCCCGTGGCCCGTCCGGCGCCCCGGCCAGCTCCGCGTCCGGCGGCACGACCGTCTCCGCGCCGCTAGGTCGCGCCTTCGACCACGGCTTCTGACAGATGTGTCGTCACAACAGAAGCACGCTCCAAGGTCTGATGAACTGGGCAGCGATCAGCGATTTCAAGCAATCGCTGGCGCTGTTCGTCGGTCAGCTCCCCTTGCAGATGTATGGTGCGCAAAAACGTGTCCACTTTCTGCCCAGCGGGAGCCTCCGCGTCGCGCGCGTGCACTTTGTCGTGGCTCACATCCACCCAGACGTGGTCCAGTGGCCACCCCTTACGCCGTGCATACATCCGGATGGTCATTGACGTGCACGCCCCCAAACCTGAGGCGAGAAAGCCATAGGGCGTCATACCCTGATTTGTCCCTCCGTAAGCCAAAGGTTCATCGGCGAGCGCATGATGGAGGGGGCCTGCATTCACATCTTGCAAAAAGCCTTTGGGATCAGCTTCTGACACACGTACAATCCCTTCAGGCGCGCCCGGAGGTGGGGCAGGTGGCGTCAGTGAGAGGTAGCGTCCCGCCCAAGATGCGATAACTTCTGCAGCATATTCTGCATCACTAGGCTCGCTTATCAAATGATCCGCATCATCCAATGTAACAAAGCTCTTGGGATGTTTCGCAGCTTCAAAGATTCGCGCTGCATTGTCGATGCTAACCGTGGCATCTTTGGGGGCGTGCAGAACCAACAACGCTTGTTTCAGACCACGTATGCAGGGCTCTAGGTTTTGCCCGGACACATCCTCAAGAAAGGACTTCTTGATGGTAAAGGGACGGCCTGCCAGTGAAACTTCTGCCTGCCCATTTGCGCTGATCTTGCTGATGGCGTCACCAAATTGATGGCTGACATGGTCAGGTTCGTAAGGTGCACCCACCGTGACAACTGCTTTTGATGACACAATACGTGTTGCAGCCTTCAGTACCGCAGCGCCGCCCAAACTGTGACCGATCAGCAGCGCTGGTGCCATACCCCGTGAGGCCAGATAGTCAGCTGCGGCTTCCAAATCGGCCACATTGGAAGAGAAATGTGTGTTGGAGAACTCTCCCTCGCTGTGCCCAAGCCCTGTAAAGTCAAAGCGCAGCACGGCAATGCCCATCGTTGCCAGCCGCGCAGCGATCCGCCGTGCCGCTGGAATGTCCTTTGAGCAGGTAAAACAATGAGCAAACAGGGCCGTCGCCAGATGTGGGCCGTCCGGCATATCCAGGCGTGCGGACAGCATGTCGCCGCTATGGCCGGGAAAGGTGATGCGTTCGATGGGCATGTGAGGTCTCCTGCAGGCGTTGTCCGACCAATGTGAGATCTGGTGGCCATGAGTAAAAGCACGATCTGGCGTATTCACGGCAAGGTGAGTGCGCGCGATCTGGCGTTAGCTGGTATGGAACCGAATTTGACGTGCACCCGCTAAGAAGCTGCGCTACGCCTGCGGTATGGATACGATACTTCAGAAACATATGCCGTTTGACCCGCTGCAAAACACACCGCTGCCGGGGGTTGCCCCATTGGCCATGTCGGACTGGCTGATCATTGATGATGCCTACGCGCCGCAAATGGCGTTGCGGCGTCGGTTGCTGGCCAATAGACGCCAAGACGTTCTGCAAGTGGCGCCTCAAGCGCTGCCTGCCGCACAAGAGTTGCTCTCTCTGGTGCTGGAACAGCTTGCAATGCGGGAGGAGTTTGACGTGTCAGAGCGCCATGTGACCTGCCCGGACGGGCATCGCGTCACACTGATCTGGGACGATCCAATGCAAACCGTGGGGCAACTTGTTCAAGAGGATATGTGCCTGCTGCAAAAACAAGGAGACGAGCACGTGCTGTCAGGTGCCGTATTGTGTTTCCCCGCAGGCTGGACGCTCTCGGAGAAATTTCAAAAACCCTTGTTGCGTATCCATGCGCCGGTGTCTGAGTATGACGAAAACATTGCCAAGCGTGTGCAGCGTTTGTTTGATGGCGTGCGCCCGGGGCGGCCTCTCTGGCGTAAAAACGCGCTCTGGTACGATGACCCTTGCCTCTTTGCCCCTCGATCCGAAGCAACACCACATCTCCCAGCCCGAGATCCGGGAACACATCGTCCGTTTCTACGATCTGAGAGGCAAAGTGTCGTACGTCTTCCGAAATCTCAGGCTGTGGTTTTCTCTATTCATACCTTTGTGTTACGGCGCGAAGATGCATCGTCTGAATGACACCCCTCTAGGTCTTTGCGCGCTGTAACATGCCAAACAGATCGCGCGGGTCGTCAGGATCTGCCAACATATCCAGATCTTCGTGGAATGGTGTTTGAGCCACCTTGTCGCGCACGTATCGCAGAGCTGAAAAGTCCTCGATGGCAAATCCGACGCTGTCAAATAATGTCGTTTGGCGCGCATCGCGTCGCCCGGGTTTTGCCCCTGTGATCACCTGCCAGAGCTCCGTAACTTCAAAATCTTCCGGCATCTGCTGAATCTCGCCCTCAATGCGCGTTTGCGGCGGAAACTCCACAAACACGTCGGACCGATCCAATATGCCTTTGGCCAATTCTGTTTTCCCTGGGCAATCCCCACCAATTGCGTTGATGTGCACGCCTGCACCGACCATGTTGTCGCTGAGGATCGTTGCGTTTTGCTTGTCTGCTGTACACGTCGTCAGAATTTGTGCGCCTTCGATGGCCTCTTCAGGGGAGGAACACCGCACGACATTTAACCCGCTGTGCTTCAGATTGGCGGCGCATTTCGCTGTCGCTGCAGGGTCTTTGTCATAGAGGCGGATAGATTTCACACCAACGATGGCCTTCATGGCCAGCGACTGAAACTCAGATTGCGCTCCGTTGCCGATCATTGCCATTGTGTCGGCCCCTTTAGGCGCCAAGACTTTCGCGGCCACGGCTGATGTGGCGGCTGTGCGCAAGGCCGTCAAAATAGTCATTTCTGTCAGCAACACGGGGTAGCCGGTATACACGTCCGCTAGCAGACCAAAGGCTGTGACGGTTTGCAGGCCTTCTGCGGTGTTCTTTGGGTGTCCATTGACATATTTGAACCCGTAAGCCTCACCGTCCGATGTTGGCATAAGTTCAATAACACCGACGTCTGAATGACTTGCCACGCGGGGGGTCTTGTCAAACATCTCCCAACGCCGAAAATCTTCTTCAACGTATGTGGCAAGATCTACCAACATTTGCTCAACACCAACGTGATGCACAAGACGCATCATGTTGTCGACAGAAACAAATGGAACCAGCGCTTTGTCGGAGGGTTGTGTCATTAGATTGATCCTTCAATCGGCAGTAGCTGTGGCAAAATTCTATTGAACTTTGCCATTTACTCATCTGATTATTATGTAAAACTTCTTGTCGTACGGTCAAAAACACGACGCCCTAATGCCGAAGCTGCTAGATCGACGATCAGCTTTGCAGTGCGCCCGCGCTCGTCCAGAAATGGGTTCAATTCCACCAGATCCATAGATGTTACCAGCCCACTGTCGTGCAACATCTCCATGACCAAATGTGCTTCGCGTACGGTGGCGCCACCCGGGACTGTGGTGCCGACGGCGGGTGCTTCGGAGGGATCGAGAAAATCCACATCCAGCGAAACATGTAACAATCCGTTTTGCGCGGCCACGTCCTTTAGGAATGCCGCCAAAGGCTTTGCAATGCCATTTTCGTCGATCTCACGCATATCGTGACGGCGGATTTGTGTGGTTTGGAGCGTTGCCCGCTCAGCCGCATCCACAGACCGAAGGCCGATCATACATATGTTTTCTTCTGGTACGGTGTTCCGTACAGCGGGAAAACCCTCAAACCCGTCTTTGCCAACGACATAGGCCACCGGTGTGCCGTGCAAATTGCCACTGTCTGTGCTGTCTGGCGTGTGAAAATCCGTATGGGCATCAAGCCATAGAACAAACAATTTGCGTCCAACTTTGGCCGCGTAGTTGGCGACGCCGCTGACTGTGCCGGCGGACAGGCTATGATCACCACCCATAAAGATAGGAAAGCCAGCCTCAGAGGTCGACTGAGCTGTATCGCACAGCGCTTTGGTCCATGCGATCGTTTCGTTCAATGCGTGAAGTGTTTGGCCCTCTGAATCAGGCTCAAACGGGGTAGGTTGCACATTCCCAAAGTCTGTCACTGCGTGTCCGAGGTCTCTCAGACTCTGACCAAGTCCCGCCGTGCGCAGCGCATCTGGTCCCATCAAACACCCGCGTCGACGTTTACCACTGTCCACAGGTGCACCCACCAAAATACAGGTTTTTTGCGTCATGTGTGTTTCCATCATTGTCATTGAGGCAAAAGATGTTTCCGAATTGGGTTGAAATACACCCAACATTTTGCGCATAACGGGCGCAATTTTACCAATATGGAAATGGAGTTCTCCGAAATGGATGATGTGGATCGTAAGCTGATTTCTGCTTTGCGAAATGATGCGCGAGCATCTCTTTCTGATCTTGCCTTGCTGCTTGGCGTGTCCAGAACCACCGTTCGGGGTCGTATTGAACGACTGCGTCAACGCGGAGACATTGTGGGGTTTACCGTTGTCCTACAGGATGATGTGAAGAGCGATCCTGTGCGTGGTCTGATGCTTATCGGTATTGAGGGAAGAGGAACAGACCGCATTATTCGCCATTTAACCGGTTTTACCGCTGTCCGTGCGATCCACAGCACCAACGGCCGTTGGGATCTTATTTTGGAATTGGGCACCCAAACGCTTGCGGAATTGGATGATGTGCTGGCGCAAATCCGACGTCTTGATGGGGTTGCCACCAGCGAGACAAATTTGCTGCTGTCCACCCGAAAGTCCGGATAGACTGGCGCCTTAGGTCAGGCGTTTGATTGCATAGATCCAGAGCGCTGCCGCTGCCAATGATAAAATGGCGTTGTAGCTTGCCATCGATAAGCCAAACATCTGCCACGGGATATCATCACAGCGCACAATAGGCGCGGCCATGATCTGGTTGAACAGATCATCAGAGCTCATGTTTGAAACGTCACCGCTTGTGCAGGTCGACGGCCCCTCCCACCATTTTTGCTCAACACCCGCATGATACAGCCCAATAAGACCGGACGCCGCGGCGCCGACGGCGGCAACGTAGGCCAGAAAAAGCGTGCTAGTGGCGAGTGCCAAAGCTCCTGCTCCGGCGGCCAACCAATGGGGATACCTTTGATAGTAGCAAAGCTTGCAAGGTGCCAAACCGCCAATGAATTCAAAGGCCCAAGCGCCAAGGATCATGCTCACTGAGAACGCGGTGAGTAGCGCAAATGCGGTATTTCGGTTCAAGGTCATAAGAAGCTCACGATCAGGAAGCCGCCAAAAAGAAGCAGCAGAAATATGGTGGATACAAGGCCCAGTCGTTTTTCGATGAAGTCACGGATCGGGGGCCCAAATGCGCGCAAAAGTGCTGCGACGAGAAAGAAACGGATGCCACGTGCCAGAACAGATGTGATCATAAAGGTCATCAACGGCATATGGGTGAAACCGGACATAATGGTGATAACCTTGTAAGGAAACGGCGTCACCCCTGCGCCCAAAACCGCCCAAAACCCAAAATCATTGAAACGGCTTGAGAATTCGGCGACCGAGTCTGCTTTGCCAAGAGAAGACAATATGGGTTCGCCAATTTGCTCAAACGCGAAATACCCAATTGCGTACCCAAAAAGACCGCCGAGAACCGAGGACCCAAGTGCGACCAGCGCAATCATCCAAGCACGTGACGGTGCTGCGAGAATCATTGGAATCATCAAGACATCGGGCGGAATCGGAAAAAAGGAACTCTCGACAAAACTGACAATTGCCAATGCCCAAAGGGCCCTCGGATGATCTGCCAGACGCATGGTCCAGTTGTACAGGCGTTGCAGCATAGCGCGGTCTCATGGGCCTTTATTTCAGTCTTTTCCTGCCTATGCGATTGGCTTTGAAGTGCAAGCAAATAATCCGTGTACGCGCCGACATCGGTCGATTCTTTCTCATCAAAGAAGTTGCGTTTTGTGTCTGGACCTTCGCTGAAAGCTTATATAAATCACTCCCGTGGCCCAAGTGGCGGAATGGTAGACGCAGGGGATTCAAAATCCCCCGATAGCAATATCGTGAGAGTTCGAGTCTCTCCTTGGGCACCACAATCCGCATGTTATCAACTGCTTGATCGTCGAATCTTATCTAAGACTTCGCCGGTCTGGTGAGCATTTGCGTGCCGCAATACGACCAAAGGCCAATTCCGCAATACAGGCTTTTTATATGTGCTTTGGCTCAGGTGGGGTCCAAAGACCCGACGTTTTGGGGAGAGGACATATGTCAGGACACATCAATAGACCTATGGCTGCCGCGGCGACGGCTGGTTTGATTTTCGTTTTGAGCACATTTGGTTTTGGTTGGAACATTGCTGTGTCCGGTCTCTTGGCCATCGCAGCCTACGTCGGCATCTCGCGGTTGCGAACGGCACGTAACATGCCCACCGCCACTGCCGCATCGGTCCTTGAGGAGCCAGTTCCAAAGCCGGAAACGGAGTCGGTTTCATCAGACGTGCCGACGCAGAGCCCTCCAAAATCAACCTCGAGTGCTGCTGGAAGGGTGAAACTGGGCACACTATTGCCGGGTGAGATCGAATTGGCTGAGCGTCGTGGTGGTTGGCGTTACCAAAGCTAGACTCGCCCCTCGGGGAGTGGTTCTTTGGGATGCAGTCAGGATTTCATTCCCCGTTCTAGGACCTCACATGTTCAAATTTTACAAACGCATCTGGCAAGTCACGGGACGGGTGCAGGTTCTACTCATCGTTTTGTCGCTTGTCGTGGCTGCATTGGCCGCTGTGCCACTGCAGTTTCAGAAAGACATCATCAACAGCATTGGTCCAGATCTTGACGTCAATGTCCTTCTGTCAATGTGTGCCGGGTATTTCGCAGTTATTGCTGTCACCAACCTGTTCAAATTTCTGCTGAATTACCGCAGTTCTGTGTTAGGCGAGGCGACCATCCGACGTATCCGAGCGGCGGTGTATGAGGCCCGCTTTGGTGCAGACAAGGGGCTACCCATCAAGTCAGAGTCCAGTGGCACGGTGGCAACCATTCTGTCAGCGGAAGCCGAAGAGGTCGGTCGGTTTGTGGGGCAGGCGGTCGCCAACCCGTTGCTGCAAATCGGCACGCTTGTGTCTGTTGTTAGCTTTGTTGCTGCGACACAGCCGTATTTGGGTGCATTTTTGGTGGCCATTGTATTGCCGCAGGCTTTGATTGTTCTTGTACTGCAGGAGAAGGTCAACACGCGCGTCAAATCTCGTACTTTGGTGTTGCGACGTGCCACCGGCGCGGTCTCTGATCAATCGCTTTCAGACGCTGCGCAGATATCCCAAGATGTGCTCGCCGATTTCGACGAGATATATGAAACCCGAACAGGCATCTTCAAACTCAAACTGTCGATGAAATTCCTGATGAACTTGCTCAGTGGAGCAGGGCTTGTTGGTATTCTGCTTATTGGCGGGCTCTTGATGATGCATGGACGCAGTGACATCGGCACCGTGGTGGCATCCATTTCGGCTTTGGAAAAAATCAACAGCCCTTGGCGATTGTTGTTGGGCTTTTACAAAGAGCTGAGTTCGGTGCGGGTAAAATATGATCTGATTGTGGGAGAAGGGCTTGTGACTCAGACCGCAACACAACAGCCCTCCAAGCGCTCCAAATAAAAAAAAGGCGCCCATCTCCGAGCGCCTGTTTCATATTCTGACCCTGGGCTTTTAGCGCCCCCAAGTCCTGACCGGGCCACAGTCCATATGCACAAAGTTGGAACCAGAGTAACGGCCAACACCTCCCGCGCGACACGCGGCGGCGGCTTTGGCCATCTGATGCACAGACCGAGATCCCAAACGAAGGTCAGCTGCCTGACCCTTCATATGTAGCGAGTTCTTGGCCACACCACGTGAGCGCGAACGCAACATGGCATTTGTGGCTGGGCTGCGATAGCCAGACAACAACATGTACGGCTCATCAGCATCCATAAGATTGTGGGCCGCCGCCATAATGTCGATTGTCCGAATATCAATGTCGATCACAGAGTTGGTACGCCAGTCGCGCATAAACGCATTGACCTCTTTGACCGCGTCTTTGATGTATTTGCCTTCCACCCAATAGATAGTGTCAATGCGCTCGCCGGTACGGCCAGAATACATTTTGATGCGGCGGATATCGCCACCGCCACGCAGGAAACCTGCCGCTTTGGAGTAGCTTGGAGCTGCAACAAGTGCTGTTGCTGCGAACGCGCCGAGTAGGCTGCGTCTGGTCATGCTCAAAGAGCCGTCTTTCGGTTCGTTCATTGTTTCAGCGCCTGTCCCGTCGCTAACCTGCCACCGCGATGTTACGCGGTAATGTTCATCCTCATCCCCTCAGATGTGCGGATTTTATGACACACAAGGAAATTTACACCAAGGGTTCTTTTCCCCCTTGACCTAGGGAAGCATCAAATTTCGGCGAAATTTTGCTGAATAGGTGAACAGATTGTTTACCGTGTGGGCGAATTAAGGCGCGATATCGATGCAACAGGTGCTGATTTCAACACCTTGTTCGAGAACTTGTGATTGGACAGGCAAGCAGCTAGGGAGAACTCTAGTGAAAATTAGTCCTGATTTTGGAAGTATCTCATGTTGTTACCTGTGCGCGCGCGCAAGTCTTTTGGCCAACTCGGTGCCTTAATCTCTCTTATGTGGCTGCTCGCAACCGCAGCCCAAGCCTTTCCGGCTTTCAAACAGGCTGTTGCCGAGTCTGCTGCGCGTGATGATGCGCTGGCGCAATTCTATAGAGAAGCTGCCTATACCCCGGTTTGGACAGGGCAGGGCGAAGGGTACGTGGCGCGTCGTAAGGCTTTGATCAATGCTTTGGCCAACGTCGAAGATCACGCGCTGCCCGCCGCGCGGTATGATGTTGATGCTCTGGTGTCACAGATGGCCACAGCCAAGAGCGCGCGCGACCTTGGATTGGTCGAAGTGGCGCTTAGCAAAGCCTATTTGACATATGCCCGAGATTTGACATCGGGCATGCTTGTACCAAGCCGCATTGATGATGGTATTGTGCGTAAGATTGAGCGCCGCGACCGCACCGAATTGCTCGCGAGTTTCGTCGAGAATGCAGAGCCAAAGGCGTTCTTGCGCTCCCTTGCGCCGCAAACACCTGAATACACTCGTTTGATGAAGGAAAAAATGCGCCTTCAGCGTTTGGTTTCGCAAGGTGGCTGGGGGTCAACGGTGCCGGTAACCAAGTTGGAACCAGGTGACAAAGGTGACGCCGTCGTGGCTTTACGCAACCGTATGATGCGCATGGGTTTCATGTCGCGGTCGGCTACAGCGTCCTATGATCGGGATGTTGAGAAAGCGGTTCAGGCCTTCCAAATCGCGCACGGGCTGGAAAGTGATGGAGTGGCAGGCAAAGGAACCATCACAGAAATCAATGTCTCCGCTGAAACCCGTTTGAAATCGATCATGGTTGCGATGGAACGTGAACGTTGGTTGACCCGAGACGCCATTGGCCGCGAAGTTCTCGTGAATCTGACCGATTTCACGGCCAAAATTCTGGATGACGGAAAGCTGACCTTCCGCACACGGTCTGTGGTTGGAAAAAACCAATCAGATCGCCGCAGCCCTGAATTTTCGGATGTAATGGAGCATATGGTCATCAATCCGACCTGGAATGTGCCGCGCTCCATTGCGACCAAAGAATATCTGCCGATGCTGAAGAACAACCCAAACGCGGTCAGCTATCTGCGTTTGGTGAATGGTCGTGGACAAACCGTAGATCGCTCTGCCGTAGATTTTTCACAGTTTACCACGCGCAACTTTCCCTTCGACATGAAACAGGCGCCTGGCAATCGCAACGCTTTGGGTCTGGTGAAGTTCATGTTCCCAAATCGGCACAACATTTACCTGCATGACACACCACAAAAGGCCCTGTTTAAACGCGAAGTCCGCGCTTACAGCCATGGTTGCATCCGCCTGCAGGACCCGTTCGATTTCGCCTATGCATTGCTGGCGGTTCAGGAAGACAACCCCAAAGCGTTCTTTCAGTCTAAGCTGAAAACCGGCCGCGAAACCCGTGTGGATCTGGTGACGAACATTCCTGTACACATCATTTACCGCACCGCTTACACCGAAGCCAAAGGGCCGGTTCAATATCGTCGCGATATCTATGGTCGTGACGCTAAGATCTGGAAAGCTCTGGCAAATGAAGGGGTGGCCTTAACTTCCCATCAAGGATAAACACGCCTCCGAGATCATCCGGAGGACCACGCATGTCGTTCACTGTTCAGCAGATTGCAGAGGCGATTGACGCAACTGCACATGGCAACACAGGTCTGACTGTCAATCGCGTTGCAGAGCCGGCGTTGGCTGGTCCGGATGAGCTGGCGCTTTTGACCAACCCGAAATTTGCTGATGGGCTGTCTCAGGGACAGGCGCGTGTTGCGTTGCTTTGGGAGGGTGCTGACTGGCAATCCATGGGGCTGGAGGCGGCGATCACCGCCACGCGTGGTCGCTATGCGATGGCTGCGCTGTCCAAAATGGTGGATCCGGGCCAGGGCTTTGAGATGGGTATTCATCCGACGGCAGTGATTGATGCAAGTGCGGTTTTGGGCGCAGATGTCTCTATCGGGCCGTTCACGGTTATTGGCGCCAACGCGCAGATCGGCGAAGGCTCGGTGATTGGACCACACTGTCATATCGGGGCAGATAGCACTTTGGGCGCGCGCGCTATGCTGCGTGATCACGTTTCCATTGGCGCACGTGTGACCATCGGGGCGCGGTTTTGGGCTCAACCGGGCGCGCGAATCGGCTCCGACGGCATGTCTTTTGTCACACCAGAGGCCAGCGGTGTGGAAAAAGCCCGCGCCAGCTTGGGTGACCAAGGCGAGGTGACCCAGCAAGCTTGGGCGCGTATCCATTCTCTTGGGGCGGTGACCATAGGGGACGACGTGGAGATCGGCGCAAACACCTGTGTCGACTATGGCACCGTACGTGACACCTGTATTGGCAATGGATGCAAAATCGACAACTTAGTGCACATTGCCCACAACGTCGTGATCGGCAACGATTGTCTTTTGGCTGGCCAAGTCGGTATTGCGGGCTCCACGCGCATTGGCAACAACGTGGTGATGGGGGGGCAAGTCGGCGTCTCTGACAACACGGTTGTGGGCGACAACGTTATATGTGGTGGCGCCTCAAAAGTCCTGAGCAAAGTGCCCGCAGGCCAAGTTGTGCTTGGGTACCCTGCGGTCAAGATGGACACCAATCTCGAAATGTATAAATCCCTGCGGCGGTTGCCTCGATTGGCCAAGCAATTCGCCGATCTTCAAAAAACTGTTTCGAAGTTAGGCTTGAAGTCCTAACACAGCCTGCAGTGCGGGAGAGGAAAACATGAGTGTTAAAGAAAACGTCATAGCCATCATCGCAGAACAAGCGGTTTTGGACCCATCAGATATCGCGATGGAGAGCACCCTAGAGGATCTGGGCATAGACAGCCTTGGGCTTGTCGAGAGCATTTTTGCCATCGAAGAAGCCTTTGATATTACAATACCATTTAACGCCAACGAGCCTGAGAAAAGCGATTTTGATATCTCATCAGTGGCGTCCATCATTGCTGGCATCGAGCAGCTGATTGGTCAGAAGTAAACCATACCCAAACCAAAGAGAGCAGGGAGTCATGAAGCGCGTCGTCATCACCGGAGCGGGGACCATCAATGCCTTGGGGCACGATGTGCCACAAACACTCGCCGCTATGCGAGAGGGGCGGTGTGGCATTGGCGAGCTTCGCCTAAGAGATGTTGACCGTCTTGCTGTGCAAATTGGCGCGCAGGTCTGTGGGTTTGAGCCAGATACCATCTTCAACCGCCAACAATTGGCGCTTTATGACCGTTTCACACAATTCGCTTTGGTGGCCGCTCGTGAAGCGTTGGCCCAATCCGGCCTGACGTTTTCTGGCGAGCTTTCCGCAAAAACCGGGGTTGTCTTGGGAAACTCCGGCGGCGGTATGCAGACTTTGGACGAAAACTACCGCACGGTTTATGAAGACGGAAAGAACCGCGTGCACCCCTTTGTTGTCCCTAAGTTGATGAACAATGCAGCCGCGAGTCACATCAGCATGGAGTTCAATCTCAAAGGCCCAAGCTTCACTGTGGCCTCTGCCTGTGCCAGTTCCAACCATGCGATGGCCCAAGCCTTTCAAATGGTCCGCCATTCCATGTCACCAGTGATGATCACTGGTGGAGCAGAATCCATGCTGTGTTTCGGAGGCGTAAAGGCTTGGGAAGGCCTGCGGGTTATGTCCAAAGACGCGTGCCGACCGTTCTCTGCGACCCGCAATGGAATGGTTCAGGGCGAAGGCGCTGGAGTGTTTGTATTTGAAGAGATGGGCCATGCCAAAGCGCGTGGCGCCGAAATCCTCGCGGAAGTTGTGGGGTTTGCGATGACGTCTGACGCCGCTGACATTGTGATGCCATCTCGTCAGGGGGCCTCGCGGGCGATCTCTGGTGCGCTGGCCGATGCGCGGCTAAACCGCGAAGAAGTCGGCTACATCAATGCGCACGGCACCGGAACTGCGGCCAACGACAAAACCGAATGTAGTGCAGTGGCGGATGTGTTTGGTCCGCATGCAGACAATCTGATGATCTCATCGACAAAATCCATGCACGGCCATCTCATCGGCGGGACGGGCGCTGTGGAACTTTTGGCCTGCATTATGGCTCTGCGCGATGGGGTGATCGCGCCAACCATCGGCTATGAGGAAGCTGACCCGGAATGTGCCATGGATGTGGTGCCAAATGAGGCGCGCGAAGCCAAGGTGGACGTGGCTTTGTCCAACGCCTTTGCGTTTGGTGGCTTAAACGCAGTGATGGCACTTAAGCGGTTCTGAGCCTCAATAAAAAAGCCGCAAACACTTGGTTTTGCGGCTTTTGTTGGGGGTACTTCTCCAGCTAGAAATCGAAGCGCTCTATTCCGTTGTGCCTTCAAGTTTACCATAAGCTCTGGTGAAACCTTTCAAAGACATACGGATATTGACAACCTGTGTTGGCGCTAGGGCGGGCACGATCGTAAGCTCTGCTGCCTCTCCACTCTTATAGCTCGCAATGTCTTCGGCGCTCAAACCGATGCGGGCGACACAGCCTGTCTGATTGCAAAAGGCAAACGGGTATCTGCGGGCGTTATCTTCATCCACTTTGACGGTCAGTTGCGATGTAAGCAGTGTTTCCAGCGGAACAATCACGGTGGCGCCTGCAATGGCTTCTCCTTCAGGAATCGCCAACTTGAACAGAGTCACCTCTGCAATCGGCGTATCGCCGGCATCCCGTAAAAGTTGCACAAGGCGACAGGGGCGCGGTTCAGGGCCCGATGCCGCGCACTGTGCTTCCCAATCACCAATGACCTCCGAAGTGACCCCTTCCGCGGCTGCTTGCGGAATCTGTGCTTCCGAAACCCCACTGACATCTTCACCCATCGAGAGAGTGCCGTCCGCCAACGAAGGCACCCCTTGTGCAGACAGTTGTCCAGCCAACAAAAGCGCGGTTGCTGTTGCAAAAAAGGAAGGGCATTTGATCATGATATTTCCACGTGTGTCTTTTTCTGTCCGATGTGAATTAGCATGTGTCGATGTGAAAGTCAGTCTGCGCATATTGAAAAACTGACTGATTTTGGCAAGTTTTTGCTCTCAGCGTCAACGCAAGCCGTTTGCATCGCAGATCCATCAGAGATGGCTGCCAAATATCAAGAAATGTGCCTGTTTCACAAAAAAAGAAAAGGGCCTGAAAACAAGCCCTTTTCCATTTTTTCACTCCCCGTCGGACTGGCCGACTTATTCATTGGCGAAAAGTTACGAAGAAAACGCACATTGGTCAACAGAAAAAAGAATTTAGTTTGTTACTGAAATTGTTAAAAAAAAGGCCGCACATGACGTGCGGCCCAGTCTCAACAGGGAGGAGTTCTTTCCCAAACCGTTAAGGTCTGGTCTGGAACGCTTTAGAAAATGACGCATAAAGGTTAACAATGTATTTGATGCTCGAAAAATGGGCGCGCAACTTCTTGACCAAAGGGATAAGCCACTGATGGAAGGCAAAATTTTTTTAGGCGGCGGCGGTGCTGACTATGCAGAAAAACAGGGGCTGTCGCTGAAATATGCCAACCGACATGGGTTGGTTGCGGGGGCAACCGGCACCGGGAAGACAGTCACGCTACAAATTCTCGCGGAGGGTTTTTCCGAAGCAGGTGTGCCAGTGTTTCTATCTGACGTTAAGGGTGATCTGTCCGGATTGGCCGCCGCAGGTCGCGCTGACTTCAAATTGCATCAACCCTTTATGGATCGTGCGAAGACGATCGGTTTTGAGGACTTCGGATACCGGGCCTTCCCGGTCACTTTCTGGGATTTGTTCGGTGAACAAGGCCATCCCGTGCGCACCACGGTGGCTGAGATGGGTCCTTTGCTGCTGGCACGTCTGATGGAGCTTTCTGAGGCGCAGGAGGGCATTTTGAACATCGCCTTTCGTCTTGCCGACGAACAGGGGCTACCGCTGCTTGATTTGAAAGACTTGCAGGCTTTGTTGGTCTGGGTTGGCGAAAATCGCACCGATTTGGCGCTGCGCTACGGCAATATCTCGGTCAATTCCATTGGCGCCATCCAGCGACGTCTGCTTGTGTTGGAAAACCAAGGAGCGAACAAGCTCTTTGGGGAGCCTGCCTTGGCGTTGGAGGATTTGATGTGTACCGCACCGGATGGCCGTGGTCAGATCAATATTCTCGCGGCGGACAAGCTGATGGGCGCACCACGCCTCTATGCGACATTCCTGTTGTGGCTGCTCTCTGAGTTGTTTGAGACTCTGCCTGAAGTGGGTGATCCTGATAAGCCCAGATTGGTGTTCTTCTTTGACGAGGCGCACCTGCTGTTTGACGGTGCACCCAAAGCTCTGGTGGACAAAGTTGAACAGGTTGCGCGCCTGATCCGATCCAAAGGGGTCGGCGTGTTCTTTGTCACGCAGAACCCCGATGATATCCCCGAAGACATCCTCGGCCAGCTCGGCAATCGGGTGCAACATGCTCTGCGCGCCTTCACAGCTCGGGACAAAAAGGCTCTGCGCATGGCGGCTGAAACCTACCGACCAAACCCTCGCTTTTCCACAGAAGAGGCTATTCGTGAGGTTGGGGTCGGGGAGGCGGTGACCTCGATGCTTATGAAAAAAGGTGTGCCGGGTGTTGTCGAGCGTACGCTCATCCGCCCACCATCCTCACAACTTGGTCCATTGGACGACACCGCGCGTGCATCAGTTCTGGCGACCTCACCGGTCACTGGGAAATATGACACTCTTTTAGATCGTCGTTCGGCTTATGAAATCTTACGAGATCGCGCTGCCAATGCGGCGCAAGAGGCCGAACAGATAGAAGCTCAGGAAGAAGAGCAGTCGGTTGCACAGCGCGAGTTCAGTGCGGCACGTCGTTATTCCGGCAGCCGTGTTAGCAGATCAACCTCTCGCTCCATGCGCATCCGTGCAGATGACAGTTTTGGCGAAGCGATGGGCAAAATGGTGATGAAAGAACTCACCGGCACCACAGGCCGCAAAATCGTGCGCGGCATTCTGGGTGGCCTGTTCAAAGGGCGCTAACCCAAGGTCTCATTCTGCGAACACTACCCACACAGAAGCAAAGAGGCGCCCCAGAAGGAGCGCCTCTTTTCGCACTTCATACACTCACTTCTCGGGGATCAATCCGCGCGGGCTGAACCTCAGCACCAACAGCAAGATCACTCCCATCGTCAACAGCCGCATGTGCGCCGCACTGTCAATCAAGTGTTTCTTCAAACCGCTGTCGTCGGCCAGACCAGATGTGATCAGCTCCATCAAGAACAGGCCCATCGGCTCCACCTGCACCCAAAGGAACCAGATCAGGAACCCCCCCAGAACCGCGCCAAGATTGTTGCCAGAGCCGCCAACAATCACCATCACCCAGATCAGGAAGGTGTAGCGCAGCGGCTGATAGGTGCCCGGTGTGAGTTGCCCATCCAACGTGGTCATCATGGCGCCCGCGATGCCGCAAACGGCAGAGCCGAGCACAAAGATCTGCAAATGGCGGTTGGTCACATCTTTGCCCATCGCCTCAGCCGCCTCCTCATTGTCGCGGATCGCGCGCATCATCCGGCCCCACGGGCTTTTGAGCGACAACTGCGCAGCCACAAAGATCAAGATCAGCACAACAGCGAACAGCAGCGAGTAGTTGAGCTTCACAAAGAGTGATGAGGCCGTGGCCACATCCAGCCCCAACCCCTCGGCGCGGTTGATAAAGCTTGACGTGTTCTGCAAGTCGATTTCGTAAGGCACGGGACGATCCAGCCCAACGACGTTTTTCACGCCGCGCGCCAGCCAGTCCTCATTTTTCATCACTGCAATGATGATTTCCGCAATCCCCAATGTGGCAATCGCAAGATAATCGGAACGCAGCCCCAATGCGGTCTTCCCAATCAACCAAGCCACACCCGCCGCCAGCAATCCGCCCATGGGCCAAGCCAGCAACACTGGTAAATTTAGACCACCAAGGTTGCCTTGCAGCGCCGGATTGATGGCTTCCACGGCCTCAACGCCGGGATCAAGAATGCCGCGATAGAGGAAGAAGCCAAGACCGAGAACCGCGACGGTCGCCGCATTGCGCGCACGCCCAACGGCCATCCGTTGGCGCACCATCACCGTGCCAATAATTGTGCCGGCGCCTGCAAGCAGCGCGATCATGATCCGCCAGCCACCCGCACTCCACGCACCCTCCACTGGTGCGGCAGAGGTCAGGACAACCGCCAAGCCGCCAAGCGCAACAAAGCCCATGACACCCACGTTAAACAGGCCCGCAAAGCCCCATTGCAGGTTTACACCCAGCGCCATGATTGCCGAAATCAGCCCCATATTGAGGATCAACAAAGCAACGTTCCAGCTCTGCATAAAGCCCGTCAACGCGATCAATCCAAAGACCAGCGCAAACAGCGCGATATTTTTCATCTGCTCGCTCATACCGATTTCCCCTTAAACAGACCGGTCGGCTTAAACAGCAGGACCACAATCAGGATCACAAAGCTGACGGCAAATTTATAGTCTGTGCTCAAAAGCTGCACGAGGCTGTCCGGTTCCAAATTCTCTGGCAGCATGTATTTCAGTACTTTTTTCCACGCATAGGTGATGGTGACCTCGCTAAAGGCGATCACAAATCCGCCCGCAATCGCACCTAATGGGCTGCCCAAACCGCCCACAATCGCAGCGGCAAAGATCGGCAGCAACAGCTGGAAATAGACAAACGGTTTAAACGATTTATCCAATCCGTAAAGCACACCGGCAATCGTCGCCAATGCGGCCACAATCATCCATGTGTACATCACCACGCGCTCTGGGTTGATGCCAGACAGCAGCGCCAAGTCTTCGTTGTCGGAATAGGCGCGCATCGACTTTCCAGTACGTGTGCGGTTCAAAAACCAGAACAGCACGGCAACACAGATGATTGCCACAACCACCGTAATGCCTTGAGATGTCTTGATCGCCAGCCCTTCTTTCAGCCCGGTCAACTGTTTGAATTCCCGTGCAGAAATGATGAATCGTTCGCCATCGGCAAATCGTTGGTCATTTGGCCCGATGATAAACCGCACCAACCCGTTCATGATGAACATCACACCCATCGACACGATCACAAGGATCACTGGCTTGGCCTTTTGTTCGCGATAAAAGCGGTAAACCACACGGTCGGTGATCAGCATCAGCACCATGGTGCCAAGGATCGCAAAGGGCAGGGCCAAAAGCGCCGTTGGCAGCGGACCAAAGCTTACACCCATGGATTGGAACCACCAGGTGACCAACACGGCGAGCATCGCACCAAAGGCCATGGTGTCGCCATGTGCGAAGTTACTGAATCGCAGGATGCCGTAGATAAGCGTAACACCCAGCGCCCCAAGCGCCAGTTGGCTGCCATAGGCAATTGCGGGGACGATGACAAAATTAGAAAGCGCCACAATGGCGTTGAGGAAGTCCATTAGAACTCCAGTTCGCAAGGGCCAGCGAATACCCGCTGGGCGTTGTTATAATCCGCATATTTTGCAGGAATGGTCATGAGTGTGGCGTAAACAGTTTCTGCATCCGCTTGGGCCAAAGTCAAAGCGAGCGATCTCCCGTCAGACTTAGATAAAGTGCGTATCATATTGCTGCTTGAAGTAATTGTGTACTCGCCACTGGCAAGTTTGACCTCATCCAGCTTTGTTCCAGCCTTGGCCTTTATTTCAACTTCAAAATCACCGAAGTTGGTGTGCAGCCTATCTGATTGGATGTCGCCAAAACCAATTGATAGCACGCCTTCACAGTTGGCTTCTGCTGTGCAGGTTTCCTCAAGTGTACAGTTAAACACGGTTTCTTCAGCGGTCGCGACTTGAGCTGCAATGACGCCGAGACTCAGAGCGCTGGCTGCCAACGGCGCGGCTTTGCCGCGCCACGCGTCCGACCCGCCCCCACGGGCGGGCGCGTTCTGCACCCACCCTCGGGCCGGACGCGTGGGAGTATGAGGTTGTACTGTCATATCAGCCCCCCAAGAACGACTTGCGGACGTCGTCATCCGCAAGCAGGTCTTTGCCAGTGCCGGTATAGGCGTTGCGCCCCTGAACCAGCACGTAACCTTTGTCGGCAATTTCCAGCGCCTGACGGGCGTTTTGCTCGACCATCAGGATCGGAATGCCGGTGCGGCTCACCTCAATAATGCGGTCAAACAGCTCGTCCATCACGATGGGGGAAACTCCAGCGGTCGGCTCATCCAGCATTAGCACCTTCGGCTGCGTCATCAACGCGCGGCCCACGGCCACCTGTTGGCGCTGACCACCTGACAGCTCGCCCGCAGGCTGGTTGCGTTTTTCTTTCAGGATAGGGAACAGGCCATAGATCTGCTCCATCGTGTCGGCAAAATCATCTTTGCGGATGAAAGCCCCCATCTCTAGGTTCTCTTCCACCGTCATCGAAGTGAAGATATTGCTGGTTTGCGGCACAAACCCCATGCCTTTGGCCACACGGGCCTGCGGGGTCAGCGCGGTGATGTCCTCGCCGTCGAGCCGCACCGAGCCTTGGCGCAGGTTCAACATGCCAAACACCGCTTTCATGCCTGTGGACTTGCCTGCGCCGTTGGGGCCGACAATCACCGCGATCTCGCCTGGGTTCACGGCAATGGTGCAGTCATGCAAAATGTCCGGTCCATCTTTGCCGTAACCACCGGTCATGCTGTCGCCAACCAGAAAGGCTTCGGTTGTATTCATTTCTTTGCCACTGCCCACATAGGAGGTCATATCACCTCCATTCTTGGGCTTGGTGATCGAGGCGTCTTTGTTGCCACGATCGTCCTGATACGGGTTCCCCGTCATCCCATTATCTCCCCGCTGATACGCATTTTTTGCCGGATTTTGGCGTCGTTTTGGCACCTCCGCGATACAGTCGCGATACAGACGCAATACAGACGTGCCATTTTGGCCCTATGCGTTCAGCTGTTCCTTGTTTTTGAGACCGGTGCCAAGGTAGGCCTCGATCACCTGTTCGTTGGCTTTGATCTCATCCAAAGTGCCTTCTGCGAGCACCTTGCCTTCGGCCATACAGATCACCGGATCACACAGGCGACCAATGAAATCCATGTCGTGTTCGATGACCACAAACGTGTAATTTCGCTCTTTGTTCAGGCGGATAATTGCGTCACCTATGGTGTTGAGTAGCGTGCGGTTCACACCTGCGCCAACCTCATCCAGAAACACAATTTTGGCGTCCACCATCATAGTGCGCCCCAGCTCCAGCAGTTTCTTTTGGCCACCGGAAATTTGGCCTGCCTTGTGATCGGCAAGGTGTTCAACTGTAAGGAATTCAAGCACTTCGTCAGCTTTCGCCCGCAGCGCCCGCTCTTCATTGGCAATGCGTTTGCGGCCAAACCACGTGTTCCACAACGCCTCACCGGACTGATTGCCCGGCACCATCATCAGGTTCTCTCGGCAGCTCATAGAGCTAAACTCATGCGCAATTTGGAAGGTGCGCAAAAGACCTTTGTGAAACAGAGTGTGTGGCGGCAGCCCGGTGATGTCTTCACCATCCATGGTCACCCGCCCTGATGTGGGCGGTAGTACCCCTGCGATCACGTTGAAAAGTGTGGTTTTCCCGGCACCGTTGGGCCCGATCAGCCCGGTGATCGAACCCGGTTCGATTGTGAGGGTGGCGCCGTCCACAGCGTGGAACCCCCCAAAGTGTTTGTGAACGTCTTCAACGACGATCATGGCATTTTCCCCCATGCGCGGTTCTAGCCGCGCCTTATATATTGAAAAACAGCCCGGGCAAGCCGGGCTGTTTCTACCGTAGATCGATAAATGATTATCGATACTTAGCTGTTGCGATCTCGCCGCCATCGATGACTATCTGGCGATAGTTGCCCGCTGATTCACCGGGGCCGATCAATTCGACAGCAGTTGCACCAACGTAGTCTACGTCACCACCGCCAGCGATAATGTCGAGCGCTTTGCCCAGCTCGCCAGGGAAAATTTGTTCGCCTGGCGCGTTGGCCACATCCATCACTTTTTCTTTGTAAGCTGCTGGATCGGAAGAACCCGCCGCCTGCATCGCCAGCAGCATGAGAGCTGCTGCGTCATAGCTTTCAGGGGTGAATGGGGACGTTGCATCAAACGCACCGCCAACCAGCTCTTCGAACTTTGCAGCACCTGGGCTGTCTGTACCTGGGTGCTGACCAGTAGACCCTTCGATTTCGTCACCGAAGTTTTCCTGCAGCTTCGCACCGATCATACCGTCTGGGAAGTGGAATGTGTCAAACGCACCAGAGTCGATGGCCGCACGCACGATGCCGGAACCACCTTGGTCCACGTAGCCTGCGACGACCAAACGGTCTCCACCTGCAGCCGCCAGCGCGCCGACTTCAGCGGAGTAGTCCGCTTTTCCGTCTTCATGTGCTGCGTTGATGGTGACAGTACCACCAGCCGCTTCGAATGCAGCTTGGAAGCTATCGGCCAAACCTTTTCCGTAGTCGTTGTTGGTGTAGGTCAGAGCAACTTCTTCGATGCCTTCTTCCATCAAAATTTCTGTCATAACAACGCCTTGACGCGCATCAGACGGAGCCGTGCGGAAGAAAAGCCCATTGTCTTCGTTGCCTGTATGGCTCAGGCCTGGAGAGGTCGCTGACGGTGACACCATAACAACACCATTGGCTAAAGCCACGTTGTTAAGGATCGCGCCAGTCACACCAGAGCAATCCGCACCCATGATGCCTTTTACGCCGTCAGCCGTGATCAGGCGCTCTGCAGCAGCGGACGCGGCAGCTGCGTCAACGCAGGTAGAATCCGCTCGCACCGGAATGACAGTAGAGCCATCCAACAGCTTTCCGCTGTCGGTCACTTCTTTCATCGCCAACTCCGCACCATCCGCCATAGATGGCGTCAGCGATTCAATGGGTCCAGTGAAGCCAAGGATGATCCCTAGCTTGATGTCCTCTGCAGACGCAGTACCAGCCAGAAGTGCGCCAGCAGCAGACGCCAAAAGCAGCTTTTTCATTGTGAAACTCCCTATTTGTTTTTTTTGTTCCAATTCAAAGCCTATGCGGGCGCAATTCAAAAGAAAAGGGGCAGATGACCAATATTTGATCACATTGTCCCAGCGAATATGAGATGCTTGAGACATGAGTTCATTTGTTGAATGCTTGAGAGGGATAAGTGTTTTTTGTCAGAGTTTTATCGCTTTTTGCTTTGGTGTCCCAAAGCGGACCAGCTTTCGCGCAGAGCATATCGACCTCGCAGGGAAGAGTGCAGGTAGAGGCTGTCGTTGAAAATTTGAGCGAACCTTGGGGGTTTGCTCATCTATCGGACGGAAGCGTTTTGATCACTGTGCGTGGCGGCACGCTTTTGCATGTCTCTCCTCGCGGAGTGCGGCAGGAGGTGCAAGGTGTGCCTCAGGTACATGTTCAAGGGCAGGGAGGCTTGTTGGACGTCATTGTGTCTCGAGATTTCCCTCAAACAAGAGAGGTTTTTCTCAGCATGTCGGTGCGGCAGAAAGACGGAGCTGGAACGGCAGTGCACCGCGCCCAGCTTTCTAGGGACGGTAGTCGGCTGACCAACGTGATCAAAATCTTCGAGATGGCTGCCGGAAGCTCAGGTGGCAGACACTTCGGAAGTCGCATTGTCGAAGCGACGGACGGGACACTTTTTGTGACAATCGGTGAGCGCGGAGACCGGCCGGCTGCTCAGGATATTTCGAGTCATGAGGGAAGTGTTGTTCGGGTTACAAAGTCTGGGGCTGTGCCCAAGGATAATCCTTTTGTTGGGAAAGAAGCTGCTCGTGCCGAAATCTGGTCTTTTGGCCACCGAAATCCCCAAGGCGCTGCATTGGATTTGCAGGGACAATTGTGGGTCGTTGAACATGGTGCAAGAGGCGGAGACGAGCTTAACTTGGTCCGGAAAGGTTCCAATTTTGGCTGGCCAGTGATTGCATTTGGACGACATTACTCAGGCGCGAAAATCGGCGAAGGTACATCGAAAAAAGGCATGCAACAGCCTGAATTCTATTGGGATCCTTCAATAGCGCCTTCAGGAATGATGGTCTATTCGGGAGAACTATGGCCCGAATGGAAAGGACACTTCTTTGTTGGAAGTTTGAAGTTCGACTACATCAGCCGATTGTCCGGGGCTCCTGTGGTGGAACGTGAAAAAATCCGTGGTCCAAGTACGGGACGAGTTCGGGATGTTCGCGAGGGTCCCCATGGTGGAATTTGGTTTTTGTCCGTAGAGAACGGCGCGCTTTACCGGATGACGCCCAACGAGTAGGGTGGTGAAAACACTAATAATTTTTCTATCAGGGTCCTTTATGTTTAGAATATCTATTCTTAGCGCAGTTGCTGCGTTCTTGTTCTGCACCGCGTCTTTGGCTCAGGTCAATCAGCGCACACAGTTCAATCAAGGTCTGGCGATGTTCAATGAATTGGTGATGCAACATGAGTTAGGGGAGGCCATTGATTTCATCCAGATCGACAAGCTGCTCGAAGAGGAAGAGCTGACTGAGCTCAATAGATCCCTAAGAGTGGCCATACCAGATGATTTTGTTAACAATCAATCGGTCAGAAGCGAAGTGCTTAAGAACGGTTTTCGTCAAGAACTTTTGGCGTTCTGGACAGAGGAAAACGACTACTACTTCGTCTATATCCTTTTTCACTCCCGCAAGGATGGTTTTTCGGTGATACACATTGAGCACAGCACCGAAATTCAGAATTTGATGGCGTTCTTCTAGAGATTGTTGCCGTCTAAACAGACAGCCTAGTGCTTTGGGACCCGCGCTCGCGATAAGGTGTGGTCTCATAGTGGGCCCGGTAGCACTTTGAAAAATGACTAGGGGACGCAAAGCCACAAGCTAAGGCAACGTTAATCACACTCATATCTGTTTGCATTAACAGGTTGCGTGCTTTTTGGAGGCGAAGTTCCATGTAGTACCGCTTTGGAGATCGGTTGAGATATCGACGGAACAACCTTTCCAACTGGCGCGTAGACATGCCCACTTCTTTTGCCAAAAGCGACGGGCTTATTGGTTCTTCGATGTTGGCTTCCATCATTTGGATAACCATTGACAATTTGGGGTGACGAACGCCAATGCGTGTCGGGACTGATAGCCGCTGAGTGTCCTGGTCGGTGCGGATTGAATTGTAGATCTGTTGATCCGCAACCCAGTTTGCGACTTCTTCACCCAGATCTTCTGCGATCAACTTCAAAAAGAGGTCAATCGAGGAAGTACCTCCTGCGGTCGTCATGCGGTTTCCGTCGATGCTGAAAACAGATTTCGACAATTCGACTTCGTCAAATTCTTCGGCAAAGCTGTCTTGGTTCTCCCAATGGATTGTTGCTTTCTTTCCATTCAGGAGCCCAGCCTTCGCCATCGTGAAAGATGCTGTACACAGCCCGATAATTGGCGGGGCTTTACGCGCTTCGCGACGCAACCAGTTCAACAGCCTTTTGGTCGTCGCTTTCTGAATATCGACGCCTCCACACAAAACGATTGTGTCATCACGCTGCAAATCTTCCAGGTCGCTGTCCAGTTGTAGCGTGGTTTGAGTAGAGCAAGACACGACCTCTCCGCCTTCACCGCAGAGAATCCACGTATAGTGATCTTTGCCCAGCCGTCGGTTCGCCAAACGCAGGCAATCGACCGCAGATGCAAACGACAATAGTGTAAAACTCTCAAGAAGAACGAACACGAAGCGCCGCGGTTTGTTGTCTTCCCGTTCAGAAGCGATAGCCGAAGTCATTGACATCGTTTCCTTTTCCCTGTTTTGATGAGCGTCTCAATGCGCCTTCAGTTTATTGACTAAACGTGCATTTTGCGGTGCGCGTCAAGTGCCGATATTTCATCTATGGTCCTATCACAAGAGCTTTTGTATAAGGTGCTTCAAACCTGTCTAAGCGGAGTAAAGACGATGGCGGAATGGCAAAAATCTGACTGGCGCTCAAAGCCCCGGGTGCAGATGCCTGAGTATACGGACGAGGCAAAGCTGACGGCTGTTGAAGCCAAGCTTGCGAGTTATCCGCCGTTGGTCTTTGCCGGTGAGGCGCGGCGCCTGAAAGCACAGCTTGGTGCCGCATCTCGTGGTGAGGCATTTTTGCTGCAAGGGGGCGATTGCGCTGAAAGCTTTGAGCAATTCAGTGCGGACGGAATTCGCGACACCTTCAAAGTGATGTTGCAGATGGCTATGGTGTTGACCTATGGCGCGAAAGTGCCGGTGGTGAAAGTTGGCCGGATGGCAGGGCAATTTGCCAAGCCACGTTCAGCACCAACCGAAACGGTTAATGGTCTGGAACTACCCAGCTACCGTGGCGATATCATCAATGATTTGGCGTTCACGTCTGAGTCACGCATTCCAAATCCAGATAAGATGTTGCAAGCCTATACTCAGGCCGCTGCGACATTGAACCTGCTGCGCGCATTTTCGACGGGTGGTTACGCCGACGTGCACCAAGTCCATTCATGGACACTTGGCTTCGCCGAAGGCGAGAAGGCAGTGAAATACCGTGACATGGCCAACCGGATCAGTGACGCACTGGATTTCATGAAAGCAGCGGGTGTAACGTCCGAGCGCTTGCACTCGTTGCAGACGGTCGATTTTTACACCAGTCACGAGTCACTGCTGTTGGAATATGAAGAGGCGTTGACGCGTTTGGACTCGACTTCGGGTCAATGGCTTGCTGGGTCTGGCCACATGATTTGGATCGGTGACCGCACACGTCAACCTGATGGGGCACATGTCGAATTCGCGCGCGGGGTTCAAAACCCAATTGGCCTGAAATGTGGTCCTACGACCACTGCAGACGACCTGAAAGTGCTGATCGAAAAATTGAATCCTGAGAACGAGGCTGGCCGCTTGACACTGATTGCGCGGTTCGGTGCAGGCAGTGTTGGTGATCACTTGCCACGTCTGATCAGAACCGTGCAAGAAGAGGGTGCCAACGTTCTTTGGACCTGTGATCCAATGCACGGCAACACCATCAAGTCGGCAACCGGATATAAAACGCGTCCATTTGACAGCGTGTTGCGCGAAGTGCGCGAGTTCTTTGGTGTACACAAAGCTGAAGGCACCATCCCGGGCGGTGTTCACTTTGAGATGACTGGGCAGGACGTTACAGAATGCACCGGTGGCGTGCGTGCGGTAACTGAAGAAGACCTGTCAGCGCGCTACCACACGGCATGTGATCCGCGCTTGAACGCGAGCCAATCTTTGGAATTGGCGTTTTTGGTGGCTGAAGAGTTGTCCAATCGTGAACAGCCGCGAGCCGCAAAAGCCGTCTGAGAGCTATGCGAAACAATTCAAAAGAGCCGTTCGGAAGTGCGGCTCTTTTTTTGTGCCAAATTGCCAAGATATCCGCAATTTGCCTCTTGCATCCCACCAATAGATACCGCTAAACACCGCTCCACAGAGACATGATCAGCCGGTCAAGTCTTTGTTGCGGAGAGGTGGCCGAGTGGTCGAAGGCGCACGCCTGGAAAGTGTGTAGGCGGGAGACCGTCTCCAGGGTTCGAATCCCTGTCTCTCCGCCATACATTAAACAGACATTTCTGAATTCGATCGCTGTTTGCGGCTGTATTAATTTTGAGTATTAGCATTTTTGCAAAAGGCCTTATGCCTTTTGAACCGTAAACTCCAAATAGCCGTCTTTTTCCACCATACCCAAAAATCTGTGGCCAGCTTCGTTGCAGAAATGCGGGACGTCGACAATCGCGGCGGGATCATCTGCAAGCAAGCGAATGGTTGCCCCAGATGGCAACGGTTGCATGCGTTTGCGCAATCGTAGCACCGGCAGAGGGCAAAGCAAATTCAGAGCGTCAATTTTCATATCCATAATAATCACATAAGCGCGATATTTTGTCCTGTCCACGGGGATGTTACCTGCGGAGAGGTGACCTTGTCGCTGCGATGATCTAAGTGTGACTCATGTTTGGAATAGATATCATAGACGCGGGACTTTTGCCTGCAATGTTGGTGGCTCTAATGGCGGGCACCATCTCCTTTCTCAGTCCCTGTGTGTTGCCGATTGTACCACCGTACTTGGCCTACATGAGCGGCGTCAGCATGTCGGAACTCACCACACAAGAAGAGGCGCGGCGCAAAGCAATTGTCTCGGCCCTTTTCTTTGTACTCGGATTGTCGACAGTCTTTTTATTTCTTGGCTTCACAGCCTCGGCGTTTGGAGCGTTTTTCCTTCAAAACCAAGAGCTTTTTAGCAAAATCGCAGGCGGGGTTGTGGTAATCTTTGGTCTGCATTTCCTAAACGTTTTCAGAATACCGTTTCTTGATCGCGAAGCACGGATTGAGACGGGAGAAAGCGGCGGTTCGGCCTTTGGCGCCTATGTGCTGGGACTGGCGTTTGCGTTTGGGTGGACCCCATGTATTGGTCCGCAGTTGGGTGCGATCTTGTCCATCGCGGCCAGTGAGGCGTCAATCGCGCGTGGCACGTTGCTTCTTGGAGTCTACGCTGCAGGGCTTGGCATTCCCTTTTTATTGGCGGCGGTTTTCTTGAATCGAGCGATGGGCGTGATGGACCGCATCAAGCCTTACATGGGTACCATCGAAAAGGTTATGGGTGGGCTGCTCTTGTTTGTTGGGATCATGTTGTTGACCGGAGCATTTTCCACCTTCTCCTATTGGCTGCTTGAGTCCTTTCCTGCACTTGCAACTCTCGGATAAGGCTTAATTTTGCCAAAGAGAGCCGCTACACTCCTGTGAAAGGAGACAGCAGTTTATGCGGCCACCCGATCAAAAAAAAGTGCATCGGCGCCGGGTTTTTTATATTCCCGGTTACGACCCGATTCATCCACGGCGTTACCGCGAGCTATACCGCAAGGAAAGCGCCGCGCAGGCCGAGGTCTCAAAGTACAGCATTGATTTGAGTGCCAAGAAGAGGTCCAGCGGTGGTCCCTATGGATGGCAGGTAGTAAGCGTACAAGAAGGTGACAACGTGCGCGCGGATTTCGAAGTTCTGGTCTGGTCAGACATCGTGCGCGACAGCATGGAGAAGGGCATTTTCGGCACATATATGCAGCTTGTTCGCACAGCAATCGCCTATATCGGAAGCGGAGTGCTTTGGCGATTGATGCGTCTGCGCAAAGGGCCAGTAATTGCAGCGCTGTATCCGGTATGTTTTCTTTTAATTCAATTGGTTATTTCGGTTTTATTCGCGTGGATTTTGGGCTCAATTTTCGCGCTCTTTGGACCTTGGTGGCTGGGGTTTTTCGGCCTCGGAGCGGTCTATCCGGTGTTGCGCTGGTTCCAAAAGCATGACGGAAGGTTTTTTGCGTACTACCTTATGCATGATTACGCATATTCAGCGGCCTCGAATGGTGAAAACTCCATTGCGCTAGAAGCACGTATGTCTGAATTCAAAGAGCGTATCGGCACAGCGTTGCAAGAGGAGTACGATGAAGTTCTCGTGGTAGGGCATTCGAGTGGGGCGCATTTGGGTGTGTCGATCCTGTCTGATTTGATTCGAGAGGGTCGATGTCAGCAAACGGGCCCGTCATTGGGGTTTCTCTCGTTGGGTCAAGTTGTTCCGATGGTGTCATTCCTGCCCGAGGCGCAGAGGTTGCGGGCCGATTTGGCGTTTCTGTGCCAGCGCCAGGAACTGACATGGGTCGATGTGACTGCCCCGGGAGATGGATGCGCGTTTGCGCTGTGTGACCCCGTTTCAGTTTCAGGTGTTGCACCGAGCCAGGGCAAACGATGGCCATTGGTGGTGTCTGCTGCATTCACAAAAACCCTAAGCGAGGCCCGTTGGGCGGAGTTGCGGTGGCGGTTTTTTCGTCTGCACTTTCAATACCTTTGTGCCTTTGACCGTCCGGGAGACTATGACTATTTCCGGATTACGGCTGGGCCTTTGACATTGGAGGAGCGGTACCATGGACGCAAACCTTCCAAGTCGCGGATCGAGACGCCTGTTAGCAAATACACATCGGTCACGTCATGATCCCACCCAAACCTGAGCCACGCCCTGATAAAGTCTCTTTGCGCCAGTATGTTAAACTGTTTCAGAAAGATTTGCTTTCTGCTCAGCCGCAGCGACTTTACCGTGCATGGATGGCCGAATTTAGGACCCCCTTTTTCCGATCTTACATGATCAATCAGCCGTCTTTGGTTCAGGCGGTGCTTAAAGAGAGACCAGATGATTTTCCTAAATCACAACGGGTTAGCGAGGGTTTGAAACCTCTTCTGGGAGAATCTGTCTTTCTTACCAATGGCGAAACGTGGAAGCGGCAGCGGCGGATCATCGATCCCGCGTTTGAAGGTGGGCGGCTGCGTGATACTTTTCCGGCGATGTGGGCGGCAGGTCAGGCCGCGATTGCACGTCTGGACCGATTTGATGGTCAGGTCGTTGAAATTGAAGAGGAAACCAGTCACGCAGCGGCAGATGTGATCTTTCGTACTCTGTTCTCGATCCCGATTGAACATGAAGTGGCGGGGCGGGTGTTTGAGGAGTTTCGCACCTATCAGCGCAGTGCTCCGATTGTAAATTTGGGCGCGTTTTTCCCTTTACCACGTTGGTTTCCAAGGTTTTTCCGAAAGGACACCAAGCGTACTGCGGTGAGCATTCGAAAGCTCATCACCCAGTTGACTGCCGAGCGCATGGCGGCGATCGCTTCGGGTATGGCCCCGGATGATTTGGCAACGAAGATCATGACAACTGTCGATCCTGAAAGCGGAAAATCGTTTGATGCCAATGAGATGGTTGATCAAGTTGCAATCTTTTTCTTGGCTGGGCATGAAACCAGTGCGTCGGCCCTCGCGTGGGCGCTTTACCTGTGTGCCTTGTATCCAGAGTGGCAAGAGAAAATCTCGCAGGAAGCAGCGGAGCTGAGCGAAGATTTCGCCAGCATCAGTAAGCAGCGTACTTGCCGAGATGTGTTCCGGGAGGCGTTGCGCTTGTATCCGCCTGTGCCGATGATGGTGCGTGAGAATACCTGTCCTGAGAACTTCAGAGATCGAGATATTTCCGTTGGTTCTCAGGTTGTTATCTCCGCTTGGCATCTGCATCGCCAAGAGCGGCTTTGGGACAATCCGGACGGATTTGACCCGACACGGTGGCAGACCGAAAATGGTAAGACGTGTGCGCGCGACGCGTATATCCCGTTCTCCGCGGGCAGTCGCGTGTGCACGGGTGCAGGGTTTGCGATGGTGGAAGGAGTTTTGATGCTGTCGATGATCCTAAAGCATTTCAAGGTCACCCCAGTTGGCGATCCGCCTGTGCCAATTGCACATCTGACGGTGCGGTCGCGTGATGGCATTAACCTGCGTTTGGAGCGCCGAAAGTAGCGTCGGTATTGCGTCTGTTTTGCGACTGCATTGCGGAGGTGCAAAATCCGGGCAACAAATGGTTAATGAAAGGGCGCCAAGAGGCGCCCTTTTGAGGATTATTCTTCGTGCCACCAGACGCCGGGCAACCATTTGACACCATCGCCGTAGATCGGCAGCGACTCCGGGAAATGCAGGTCTTGGTGATGTGCGACGCGGCCCGCAGCGTAGGTCCAGATTGGGATCACGTAGCGCCCGGTTGTCAGGACGCGATCCAGCGCCTTGGTTGCGGCGAAGAAGTTTTCCCGAGATTCAGATGTGAGCATCTCATCGATCATTGCGTCGATCGCTGGGGACTGGACACCCATCCAGTTGCGTGACCCGTCTTGAGACGCGGCTTCCGACCCCCAATACAGGCGTTGCTCGTTTCCGGGGCTGAGAGAGATCGCTCGGCGGTAGTTGGTGATGTCAAAGTCGAACGTCCCGGTACGTTGTTTGTACTGAGGGCCATCCACAAGCGTTATGGTTACGTCCACACCAAGGGCTTCCAGCGCCTTGCTGTAGATGTCGGTGATGGCTTTGTTTTCTGTGTCGCCCTGTGAGAGCAGGATCTCCAGCGCGAGCACCTCACCAGATGCGTTTTGCATTTTGCCGTCTACCACTGTCCACCCAGCGGCTTCCATCAAGGACATGGCTTTGCGCAGATTGGCCCGATTGCGTACGGAGCCGTTGGATTCTGGCAAGCTGTATCCAGAAAACGCTTCAGGCGGCAGGGTGTCTTTGAAAGGCATCAAGAGCTCTTGCACACGGCCTGTTGCGGGGCCGTCTTCCATTGCCAGCTGTGAGCCTGAAAAATATGAAGAAATGCGCGGCTGGCGACCGCCAGTCATCGTGTCGTTGATGAATTCAAAGTTGAACACGTGCATCAGTGCGTCACGCACGCGAATGTCATCCAGCGGGGCGCGACGGGTGTTGAGTACCAAGCCGGTGATGCCAGACGGTTTTTGATGCGGAATCTCCGATTTTATGATGTCGCCAGATTGGGCGAGGGGGAAGTTGTAGTTCGACGCCCATTTTTCAGCATTGAATTCGCGGACATAAGAGATTTCACCTGCTTTGAAGGCCTCAAACATCACAGAGGCGTCGCCAAAGAAATCGATTTTGATTTCATCAAAGTTCTGCGTGCCTTGGCGAAATGGCAGGTCTTTGCCCCAATAGTCTTTGTTGCGGCTTAATGTAACAAAGCGACCAGCTTCAAAGTCGGAGACCACATATGGGGCTGTTCCAATGGGGGCCTCTTGTAACGTGATGTCTTCAAAGGCTTTGCCCTCAAACTGAGCTTTTTGGAGGATGGGGCGGAGGCCTGCGATTAAGGCCAATTCTCGGTCGTCGGTGTTAAAGGTGATGCGCAGGCTCCTTGGACCTGTCGCCTCGATGGTCTCCACTTTTTTCCAAAAACCGAGGTAGCGCGGGTGGCCAATTGTCCCCAACGTTTCATAGGACCAGATCACGTCATCGACGGTCACAGGCGCCCCATCAGAGAAGCGCGCTTCCTCACGCAACGTGAATTCGACCCACGAGCGATCCGCTGGTGTCTCAATCGATTCGGCAAGAAGACCGTATAGGGAGAATGGCTCGTCAAAGTTACGACCCATGAGGGATTCATATGCGAAGAACCGGAGTTGCCACGGGACCGTGCCTTTGCGGACAAACGGGTTGAGTGAGTCAAAGCTGCCACCGTTGCCTGTGACGATTCGGCCACCCTTGGGGGCGGTGGGGTTCGCGTAGGGCAAAGACACAAAATCGTGTGGCAGGGTGGGGTCGCCATACATAGCGATGCCATGGCTGGGCTCTGCCAGGCTTGGGTTGCCAAGCAATGTGAGTGCCAGCGCAGCGGCGGCTCTGGTGAGTTTGGGGAAACATATTGGTGTCATTGCCTGAACAATCCTGTTGGTTGCTTGTTTTGCTTACCCAAAAAGTAACGCCGGATTCGTGGGTTATCAAACTTTTAGCTTGGAGCCCGGCGCACTAACGCTTATAAAGGTGTCACTGCTCGATAGGTTTCTTGCCTGTATGAAACCTGCCTCAATAACTTTACGCCCGCTTCGCGCGGGCGTTTTTTTTGGGCAATCGGCGGGTTTACGTAAGACTACGGTATCGCAGGTATTTCCCTTATTTTGCGGGTGCAGCATGTTATGGTGCGCGTGAGCGTTTAGTGGAAGGGCAGCAAGATGAGTATGACGGGCAAAACGGCGATTGTGACGGGGTCAAATTCGGGAATCGGTCTGGGGGTGGCGCGTGAATTGGCGAAGTTGGGCGCAGATGTTGTGCTCAATTCGTTCACAGATCGCGATGAGGATCATGCGCTGGCTGCGGACATCGCCTCAGAGTTTGGTGTCGTTGCACGATATATCGCTGCAGATATGTCACAAGGAGATCAATGTCGGCGTTTGATCGAAGATGCGGGCGGATGTGACATTCTGGTGAACAACGCAGGCATTCAGCATGTGGCACCAATTGACGAATTTCCGGTGGAGAAGTGGGATGCAATCATTGCGATCAACATGAACTCCGCGTTTCACACAACGGCTGTTGCGCTGCCACATATGCGTGCAAGGGGCTGGGGGCGTGTGGTGAACATTGCAAGTGCGCATGGTTTGACAGCATCGCCGTTTAAAGCCGCGTATGTCGCTGCCAAACACGGTGTGGTTGGCATGACAAAGACGGTTGCGTTGGAAACAGCGGAGGAACCGATCACCTGCAATGCCATCTGCCCCGGATATGTGCTGACCCCGCTGGTGGAAGCGCAGATCCCGGACACAATGGCGAAATACAACATGGGCCGCGAGGACGTGATCAAAAAGGTCATGTTGGAGCGTCAACCCAGCCGCGAGTTTGCCACGGTCGAGCAGCTGGGTGGCACGGTGGCCTTTCTGGCCAGTGATGCAGCTGCACAGATCACCGGCACGACCATAAGTGTCGATGGCGGCTGGACCGCACTTTAAATGTATCTAGGGAGGGTTTCATGAAGCGCATCAATCTGGCTTTGCAAGGGGGCGGCGCGCATGGGGCCTTTACCTGGGGGGTTCTGGACGCGTTGTTGCAGGACGAAGATATCGAGATTGCCGGGATCACCGGCACCTCTGCTGGGGCGATGAATGGCGCTGCGCTCAAGGCGGGTCTGCTGAAAGGTGGGCTTGACGGCGCGCGACAGAATCTAGATTGGTTCTGGCAAAAAATGGGAGCGGCGCAGGTTCCGGGTTTAGATGCGTGGTTTGCCGCTGTGCCACCGGGGATGGTGAGCCGGGCGATGGAATACAGTTGGCCGTTTATGGCGGTCGATATGATGCAGCGCTTGACGTCGCCGTATTCCATGGGGCCGTTATACGAGCATCCGCTGCGCGACATTGTCGACCAGTTCAGTTTTCAAGATGTCTGCGCGGACGAAGGTCCGGAGCTATTTGTCTGTGCCACCAATGTGCGCAGCGGCAAGGCGCGGGTGTTCTCCGGTGGTGAGATTTCCACCGATGCGCTTTTGGCCTCAGCCTGTCTGCCGACTTTGTTTAAGGCCGTGCAGATTTACGACGCCAAGAGCGGTAAAACCGAGGCCTTTTGGGATGGGGGGTATACCGGCAATCCGCCGCTGTGGCCGCTCTACCGCCGTTCATTGCCGGAGGATGTGGTGATTGTGAACATCAACCCCTTGCGTCGAGAAACGGTTCCGGTGACGCCGCAGCAGATTGCCAATCGGATCAATGAGATAAGCTTCAATTCGTCTTTGATGAGTGAATTGCGAGCGGTGGAGTTTGTACAGCGACTGATTGATGTGGGGGCGTTGACGCGGGAAGAGAAGCGTGAAGTTAAGGTGCACATGATTGCGGATGACGATCTGATGACGCGCCTGTCTGTGGCGACCAAAAGCTGGCCAATCACATCGGTTTTGTTACATCTCAAAGAAGCAGGGCAAGTGGCTGCCAAAACGTTTTTGAGCGCGCATAAAGCGGATATCAACGAGCGCGGAACTGTGGATTTGGCGGCGATGTACAGCTGACTGGGGAAGAATCCCTAGACGGAGATACACTGGGTTGGCGCCATGTTCCGAACAGGTGCACGGTCGCGGTTTTGACGCGTTCGGTCTCTGGGTGAGAGTAGTTTGGATCAATTTAGGCTGGTCGGGGCTGTCTGTGTTAGGCCTCTGCCGGGAGCGTCGGATCCTTGGGATTCGGATAAACCAAGCCTGCGGAAATCACCAGTTTGGCGGCTTCTTCGACGGACATCTCCAGCTCGATCACGTCGTCTTTGGGAAAAAAGAGCAGAAAGCCAGATGTTGGGTTTGGTGTTGTTGGTACAAAAACGCTCATCAGCGGGCTTGTGGTGGCCGCTGTTTCTGCCACTTCGCCTTTGGCATTGGTGGAGATAAAGCCAATCGCCCAGATGCCGCGGCGGGGGTATTCGATCAGGCAGGCCTTTTCAAAGCTGCGTTCGGTTTGCGCAAAAACCGTTTCAGCGATTTGTTTCACACCGGAATAGATTGACCGCACCACCGGCATGCGGGCGACGATGTTTTCGGCGACACGCAACAGCGAGCGGCCCATAAGGCCTTTGGCGATCCAGCCGACCATAATGGTGAAGATCAGGAAGATGATCATCCCCACGCCACGCAGGTTAATGCCAATGTAGTTTTCTGGCTTGATCGTGTTGGGAATGAGCGGCAGCACAAATCCGTCCACCCAGCCGACAAATGTCCAAACCAGCCAAATTGTCAGAGCAATTGGCAAAATGACGACGATGCCGGTCAGGAAGCTGGACCGCAAACGTCCAAAGAAGCCAGTTTTATGCGGCGGATCGTTTTCGTCGAATGGGGTCGTCATTGGGCATTCCTGCAGGGGGGTGTCATGCCTAGTTAGGTGTTTGTAACGCAAGCTGCAATGACGTTTACGTAGGGGCGACATTTGGCGGCTGCCGCACGGGGCGACAGCCTTAGTTTTAGGCAGATGAAAATGGCAACTTAGGCCACGAGGGCGGTTGCGATGTCTGCCGCAAGCCGCGCGTTGTTGCGCACAAGTGCAATATTGGCGGTTAGAGAGCGGCCATCGGTCAATTCAAAGATGCGTTGTAGCAAAAACGGTGTCACATCTTTGCCGCTGATCCCCTGATCTGAGGCTTCTTGTGTCGCCTGCGCAATCACTGGCGCCAGCGTTGCGGCCGCGATTTCATCTGTGGCCGGGATTGGATTGGCCACCAATTGGCCACCCGGCAGTCCCATCGCGCCGCGCATTTTATGCGCAGCTGCGATCTCGGCAGCACTGTCCATGCGCAGCGGTGCTATGAGATCAGAGCCTGCAGACCAAAACGCAGGGAAGCTGTCTTGGCCATAAGCAATCACCGGCACTCCGTTGGTTTCGAGAACTTCCAGCGTTTTTGGGACATCCAAAATCGCCTTGGCACCGGCTGCCACAACAGTAACGGGCGTGTGTCCCAGTTCGGTGAGGTCTGCGGAAATGTCAAAGCTGTCCTCCGCCCCTTTGTGCACGCCGCCGATGCCGCCGGTTGCAAACACTGCGATGCCTGCCAGATGGGCGGCGATCATGGTGGCGGCGACTGTGGTCGCTCCGGTACGACCTTGCGCCATAATCACGGCGATGTCGGCGCGGCTTACCTTGGCGACATCGCGGGCTTGGGCAAGCTCTTCGAGTTGTGTGTCGTTCAGGCCTGCGTGCAGGGTGCCGTTGAGTACCGCCATTGTTGCGGGAGCGGCACCTTTCTCACGAATGTCGTTTTCCACCTGACGCGCCACTTCGAGGTTTTGCGGGTACGGCATGCCGTGTGTGATGATGGTGCTTTCCAGCGCCACAATGGGCGTGCCATTTTTCTTGGCTTCAGAAATTTCTGATGACAATTCAAGGGGAAGTGCGGTCAAGCTCATGTGGCGTGTTCTCCGGAGACGTATTTTGCAGCAGCGGTGAGCGCACGTTCTAGGGCGTCTGCACGGCTGCAGTTTCGAGATTCGGCTACGATGTGCGCGGCCATGAAAGTATCCCCTGCGCCGGTGACGCGCGTCACTAAGACAGCGGGAGGTTGTTGTGTGATGATGCCATCAGGCGTTCCGTCGGAGGCGTCGTTGCCACCATCCGTGACCAAAGCACGTGCGGCCCCACGTGCCAGCAGGCCCTCGGCGGCGTCTTGCGAACTTTGGAATTCGGTCTGGCAGAGGTATCCGGCTTCCTCAAGGTTCACATAAAGGACCGCGCGTGAGTGCATTAGGAATGGCATCAGCCGCTCGGCTTTGCCCGGAGAGGCCGGGGCGACACGTAGATCGGCCTCTGAAAACAGAGGGCTGCGGGCAATTTGATCCAGCAATCGTTGGGTCAGGTTCCCGTCTAGCGCGATGAGACCTGCGTAGGGGGCTTTGGGGGACCCAAGTGTTCCGTCTTCGAGTGGAGAGAGAATTTTCTCGCCGGCGGCTTCTAGAGAGTGAGCGTCAGCAATGGCCGCGATGAGGCCGTTTTTGCCCTCAATGGCCATATAGGTGTCGGTCGGCAGATCAGCGGAGCGATAGACGTAGTCCATGATCGCCCCCATTTCGCGGCAGGCGGTGATCAGTTCGTCCCCTTCCACGTCTTGGCCGATGGCAGAGAGGGCTGCAGGGCGCAGGCCAAAACGCGCAAGGGTCATTGCGATGTTCCAAGCGACGCCACCCGGCAGGCGGGAGATGCGGCCCGGCACGTCAGAGCCCACGCGCATATGGCTTGGCGCGCGTCCAATGATGTCCCAGAGTACGGAACCGATGCAAAGGATGTCAGGTGTGGCAGTCATGTTTGGCCTCACAAATCAGAGTGGGCGGAGCAGTTTGATCAGGCGGAGAAAGCGGCCTGTAGGTCTTTGAGTTTGGAAGCTGGATCATCGGTGCGCCAGATTTCTTCACCAATGCCAAAGAAATCCGTGAAAGGCGACAGTTTGGCAATGATGTCGACGTCCAGCGCGCCTTCGGCAACCACAGGCACTTCGATCATTTGCGACCACCATTCAAACAGGTCTTGTTCCGCCAAAGTCCCGTCACCCAAAGGGGTTGTGCCAACTGGACCGAAGCTCACGTAGTCCGCGCCGTTTTCGGCAGCAGACATGCCTTCGTGGCTGGACGCGCTACAGAAGGCGCCAACAATGGCGTCTTTGCCGAGGTCCTTGCGGGTCTTGGCCACAGAGCGCGCGCCATCGGTGAGATGGACGCCGTCCAGACCAAGCCGTTCGGCAAGGATTACATGTGCATCGATGACAATCGCCACATCGCGGGCGTGCGTCACTTCGCGCAGGGCGTCTGCGGCGCGCGACAAGCGGTCTTCGTCGCGTGTGGCAAGCGCAAGACGGACGCAGGCGATATCAGCGGTGTCCAGCACGGCAGCAAGTTGATCAGGAAAGCTTGAGAGTTCGATTTCTGGCGGGGTGATCAGGTAGATCTGCGGCAGCTCTATGTCGGACATGCTCTGGCTCCTTGACGTTGGATCGGGCCGCTATAACGCGGTTTTTTGGGAATGGCTATCGGCAGTTGTGCAAAATGGGTTTTCATTTTGGCGGCAGGCTACGCGCATATGTTAGCGCCATGGCCACGATTTGAGTGCGTCGGGTGTCGTCACCGAGGAGATCCTCAGACAGATCCACCATGCCGCCCATGGGACGTCCGGTAAAAGACAAAGGGTCTACGCCTTCAATTTTAAGAGCCGCAGGTTCAGCTGCTTTTCCGATACGGGCCATGCCGCCGTCTTTGTGCACGCCGCAGATCATGTTGCCGCAGAGCAGAAAGCAAAGGCCACCAAACATCTTTTTCTCAGAGATACCGTCGACATCCTGTAGGGCTTCGCGCATCAAAGTTGCGTGTCCTTCGTCATAGGCCATGGATCTGTCTCCGAATGTTGCGCACTGGGATTCTATGCCTCCGGTGGGGATATTTACAGCCAAATGAATCGGGAGCGCTTGTTTTGTTGGGGGCACAGGGGTATCAGCGGCCAGATTTTAGCGCAGCATCGTCTGGAGAGCCTCATGACCACCGACACACCGCAGCCCGCCTTTGTTCTTGTGCGTCCGCAGATGGGTGAAAACATCGGTGGCGCGGCGCGGGCGATGCTGAATTTTGGGCTCGATAAGATGCGGGTGGTTGACCCACGGGATGGCTGGCCAAACGAGCGCGCTGTGGCGATGGCCTCTGGCGCAGGTCGGGTGTTGGACGCGGCGTTCTTGACGGACACCACGGAGCAGGCGCTAGAAGACTGTCACTACGTTTTTGCCACCACGGCGCGGGCGCGGGGTCTGACGAAGCCAGTGGTCACGCCTGAGAAGGCGATGCAGCAGGCCGCGGAGATGATCGGGCGTGGCGAAAAGGTTGCGGTGTTGTTTGGGCCGGAGCGTGCCGGGCTTGAGAATGAAGACATCGCGCGGGCCAATGCAATCATCAATGTACCGGTAAACCCAGAGTATGCCTCACTTAACTTGGCGCAATGTGTTTTGTTGACTGCCTATGAATGGCGTCGTCAAAGCGCCACTATTGTGCATGAGCGGGTGGATATGGCCAAGACCGATTGGGCCAACCAATCGGACATGGACGCATTGGGGCGTCACTACGAGGATCGGCTGGAGGAGGCCGGGTTCTTTTTTCCGTCTGAAAAGTCAGACGGCATGAAAATCAATCTGCGCAATATGTGGAGCCGGATGCGGCTGACTCGCGCGGATGTGCAGATGTTGCATGGTGTGATGCGACAGATGGTCCGTTGGAAAGAAAAAGACTGATTTGTCGCTTGTTCCGGTGGGCTGAATATACGTTCATTCCGTAAGAGTGAATGGTTGAAGCTTCGACGCGGCCCTACTAGGCTCGCGCGCAAGATCAGGAGTCAGCGATGAGCCAGAAACGTAACATTTTCGAAGAGGTTGGCAGCGAGGCGTCCAAAGTTTCGCCCGCAGCTGTGGGTGTGATTGATGGCGCAGCAAAAGGTGCACGGCGCGGCATCCGTGTCTGGCTGATGGTCCTGTTTGCGCTGGTGTTTGCGATGATTGCTGTCGGGGGGCTGACCCGGTTGACCGACAGCGGCTTGTCGATCACCGAATGGCGTCCCGTGACCGGGGCCATGCCACCGATGAACGCGCTCGAATGGCAAAGCGAGTTTGATAAATACAAGCAGATTGACCAATGGGCGATTGAGAACCAGTGGATGACGTTGGCTGATTTCAAATCCATCTATTGGTGGGAATGGGGACATCGCCAGCTAGGACGTGTCATTGGCCTTGTTTGGGCCCTTGGCTTTGCAGGTTTTGCATTGGCACGACAGATTCCGACCGGATGGACGGGGCGGCTTTTGCTGATTGGGGCGCTTGGTGGTTTGCAAGGGGCTGTGGGCTGGTGGATGGTGGCCAGTGGCGTGACGTCCGGTGAGGGCGTGACAACAGTTGCGAGCTATCGTTTGGCGACTCATTTGGGGCTGGCCTTTGTGATCCTTGGGTTCATAACTTGGTACATTCTACTTCTGGGACGCACTGAGCGTGATCTGATGCAGGCGCGACGCGGCAAAGAAGACAAGTTGTTTTCCATGTCGACGGGGCTGTTGCATATGACAGCTGTGCAGATCCTCTTGGGGGCTCTGGTGGCGGGTATTGACGCCGGGCGCAGCTTTACCGACTGGCCCTTGATGGGGGGGCAGGTGTTTCCGCCTGATGCGTTTATGATCGAGCCGATCTGGCGCAACTTCTTTGAAAACCCTGGTCTGGTTCAGTTTGTACACCGGATTTGGGGCTATCTTCTGGCGATCTTTGCCATCGTTGTTTGGCGTCGCGCACGAGGCTCTGCCCATGGGGCAACAAAATTTGCTTTTAATGCGATGTTGGCAGCTGTTGCCCTGCAAATCACCATTGGCATTGCCACGGTTCTCTATGCCGCACAGGTGCATGTCGCCATTGTGCACCAAGCGGTTGCTGTTGTGGTTTGGGTTTTGATCCTGCGCGCCCGGTTCCTGAGTCACTATCCCATTGCAACCTCCCTGCGGGAGTCCTCCTAAAAAACCTTCTGAGAAAAGGAAGATACGATGTCTGCATATGAGCAGTTGATGGCTTTTGAGCACACCACACAGGCGCTGGGTCAGGTGGCCGGGCGTTTGGGATGGGACCAAGAGGCCATTATGCCAGTTGGCGCAGCGCCGCAGCGCGCCGAAGAGATGGCAGCGATGGAAAGCGTGCTGCATGCGCGCCGGATTGATCCCAAAGTTGGCGAGTGGCTGGCGGCCGTCGATGAGACACAGCTGGATGCGGTGGCACACGCGCAGGTGCGCCACATTCGCAAGTCTTTTGAGCGCACATCAAAAGTGCCTGCTGATCTCGCCGCTGAAATTGCCAAGGCAACAAGCCGCGCGCAGGGGATTTGGGCGCAAGCGCGCGCCGATGAGGATGTGGCCGGGTTCCTGCCAACTTTGGAAGAGGTTGTGACTCTAAAGCGTCAAGAAGGGCAGGCACTGGCCGCCGGTGGCGACGTATATGATGCCATGGTTGATGACTACGAACCTGAGATGACGGCCACAGAGATCGCTGCGATGTTTGATGCCATGCGGCCGCGGTTGGTGGCGTTGCGCGCGGCGGTATTGGCAGCAGAAGCCCCACAGAAACTCTCAGGGCAGTTCGCGGCAGACACACAGATGGCGCTGACCAACAAATTGGCGGCGTCGTTTGGCTATGACTTTGAGCATGGGCGCATCGATTGCGTGACGCACCCGTTTTGTTCTGGTTCCGGTCAAGATGTGCGGATCACAACGCGCACCAGCGAAAGTGACCCGTTTAATTGTTTCTACTCCACGATCCACGAAGTGGGTCATGCTGCGTACGAGCAGGGCATTGATGATGCGTATCTTTTGACGCCTTTGGGACGTGGTGTTTCAATGGGTGTGCATGAAAGTCAAAGCCGAATTTATGAGAACCAGATGGGGCGGGGGCGTGCCTATACCAGCTGGCTTTATGAACAGATGAAAGCAGCGTTTGGAGATTTTGGCATCGACAATGCTGAGGCGTTTTATGGCACGGTGAACCGTGTCAACGATGGCTATATCCGCACGGAATCTGATGAAGTTCAGTACAATCTGCACATCATGCTACGCTTTGATCTGGAGCGTGCTCTGATGCTGGGTGATCTGGCGGTTGGTGATTTGGAAGCCGCATGGAATGAACGCTTTGAGGCCGATTTTGGCTATGCGGTGGACAAGCCGTCAAACGGCGTTTTGCAAGATGTGCACTGGTCTGTGGGTCTGTTTGGCTACTTTCCGACCTATTCATTGGGCAATGTATACGCCGGATGTTTGTTTGATGCGCTGAAAACGGAGGTGCCGGATCTGGATGCGCAGCTGTCACAGGGTGACACTTCGGCGGCGACAGGCTGGTTGCGGACAAATTTGCAGACCCACGGCGGGTTGCGCAAGCCAGCGGATACGATTGTACACGCAACGGGTAAGACGCCAAGCGGAGAGCCACTCTTGGCGTATCTGGAAGCCAAATTTGGTGATATCTACAAGCTGTAAAAAAAATGGACGCGCCCGGTTGCAGTTGGGGCGCGTCCAGTTGGCTAGGTAACCCTAGTTGAGCGGACTTGAAAGTGGGTGGAGTCGCAAAGAACTGGCAACGGTGCTGTCGTGGCGGGGTCTGGCCTGGGGTAGTACACAGAACCCGCCGCTGCCTGACAGCACGACTGGGGATGTTGCAGCAATGAAAATCCAAAAGCGTATGGCAAGGAAATCGGGTATGGCTGCGCCGTCTTGGACATAAAGCGAAGTCAAAGACACAATCGCGAGCAATGACCAGAGTGCAGTGAGCCGTGCGGCAAATCCGAAGCCGAGAAAGAGGGCGGCCAAGATCATTTGCACACTTACTACGTGTTTCATCCAGTCAGCTGTCACGACGCGATCTAACGCGCCAATGACGGAATGTCCTGCAATGTCGAATACAAAGTAAATGATCTGTTCCGTGAGAAGAACGATTATTACAACCCGACAAACCAAGAGCGCGAGATCACTTGCAATACGGTCACTATTAGATGAATTTAACATTTTGTGCCTCAAATTCAATCAAGTCTACTTAGTCAATAGTTTTAGTGACTTTGTAATTATGAGTGTTTCGCGGCGCAGTTAATTTGGCAATCGTCAATACTGCATGCCTGAAATTGCATTTTTGTCGGTTGCTGGGGGTTTTCCTTACTCGAGATCAGGAAACACGTTCCGGCAGAGCGCGCTTTCAGCTTTAAAGGTCTCTTTTATCCAGTCTGCAACAGCGCGCACAGTTGGGTCAGACTTCCGGCTTTCGTGAAAACACAAATACAATGGCACGTGCTTTGTTCGGCTTGGATCCACGCGAGACAGTTTTGATGCGTGATCCCGAGCCAATGCGCGCGGCAATACGCAAGCCCCGCCATTGGCGAACATCATTCGAAGGGCATCCGCAAACGTATCCAAGTGGTGCGTTGGTGGACAACCAAAGATACTGGTGCCCAAATCAGTGACGGAGAAGGGCCCCTCCGCTTCGGAGCCCGCAATCCAGTTCTTTTGTCTCTTTAGGTCAGCATCTTTTGGTGCAAATGCTTCCAATGTCATTTGCCCGATGGCTTGTGTCATCAGACGCCCGTGTTCAGGTTGGATGGACGTGACGATCAGGTCGTTCTGGCCAAGCCCTGTTGATGCCAATGACCGGTGCAACGTCACGTTTAACTCTGGTGCAGAGGACGTGAGATTTTCGAAATTTGGTAAGAAAACCCCGCTTACCACACAAGCCGGGGCCTCAACGCTGATCTGACCTGAGGGTGTACTGTCTAAAGATGTGAGTTGGTTGACGACGTTGCTCAACTCCAAGTTGAAGCGCTCAATCACTTCAAAAAAGCTGTCTAGTTCGGGGTTTGCGCGCCATCCGTCAACTTGTTTGCTATAAACCGGCTTACCCAGCGCCTGAGACAGACGTGCCATACGGCGAGAAACCGTGGCAGGATCAACATTTAGAACCTTAGCCGCCCCTGTAAGGCTTTTGGTTTCACTCACAGCGGAAAGAATCCGAAGGTCGTCCCAATTGATTGTACGTACATTTGCCATGTAGGTGCTCTCGTTTGAACTGGGTATCCTCCACACGCCTTCGAAGTGTGCCTCATTCCTTTTTACGGTTATTGTACTCAATGGAGTCAAAAAATTCAGTCAGCGTGAGCGGATTAACGCGGGGCTCATTCTTGATGTGCGCTGAATTCAGCCGAGTTGGCAACTCAAAGACTCTTTCACAATTTACGCGATTCACTTGTTAATTTGAAGAAACAGATTGGTCCCTGAGGGAAAAGTGGCACCCGCCAAAATCAATATGGGCGGCCCGAGAGAACAGGCCGCCCATATTTAAGCATTATTGGAAAAGCAAACTAGCTATCGTTGGTCTCGTCTTCGTCGTCCTGTTCGGCGATCCAGGCAACCGAAACAACTTCCTCACCTTTGCCGGTGTTGAACACTTTCACGCCACCTGCCGAGCGGGAGCGGAACGAGATGCCATCAACAGGCACGCGGATGGATTGGCCTTTGGAGGTGGCAAGCATGATTTGGTCGCCAAGCTCCACCGGGAAGGAGGCCACCAATTCACCGCCACGCATGGCTTTGTCCATAGCAGCAACACCTTGGCCACCACGTCCGCGCACTGGATAGTCGTGGCTTGAGCTGAGTTTGCCAGCACCGCCAGAGGTGATTGTGAGGATCAAGTTTTCGGCGGCAGACATTTCAGCGTACCGCTCTTGGGTCAGCTCACCCGCTGGGGCGTCGTCCTCGTCTCCACCATCATCCGTCAGACCAGCCACAGCGCGGCGCATCTTGAGATATGCAGCGCGTTCTTCGCTTTCGGCGCGGAAGTGGCGGATGACGGACATGGAGACAACTTCGTCGTCCCCATTTAGGCGGATGCCGCGCACCCCAACGGAGGCGCGGCTGTTGAACACCCGCACTTCGGTGGTTGGGAAGCGGATGGCGCGGCCCGAATTGGTGACCAGCATCACATCGTCCTCATCTGTGCAGATGCGGGCGTTGATCAGTTTGGTGTCGGCGTGATCATCCTCAAACTTCATCGCAATTTTGCCGTTGGATTTCACATTGGTGAAATCGGACAGGCGGTTGCGACGGACTGAACCTGCCGAAGTTGCAAACATAATTTGCAGATCATCCCATTCATCCTCAGGACGGTCGACCGGCATGATGGCCGCAATGGAAACACCTGACGGAATTGGCAGGATGTTGACAATGGCTTTGCCTTTGGCGGTACGTCCACCCAACGGTAGGCGCCAGGTCTTGAGCTTATAGGCCATGCCGTCGGTGGTGAAGAACAACAGTTGCGTGTGCGTGTTGGCCACAAAGAGGGTGGTGACCACATCCTCTTCTTTGGTTTGCATGCCCGAGATGCCTTTGCCACCGCGTTTCTGAGCGCGGAAGTCGGCCAGTGGGGTGCGTTTGATGTAGCCACCGGACGTGACGGTCACCACCATGTCTTCGCGCTCGATCAGGTCTTCGTCGTCCATGTCGCCAGACCAGTCGACAATCTCTGTGCGGCGGTCTACGGCAAAGTTCTCGCGCACTTCACGTAGCTCGTCACCAATGATGCCCATGATGCGTTCGCGTGATCCAAGAATTTCTAGGTATTCCTTGATCTTAGATGCCAACTCTTCAAGTTCGTCCGTGACCTCTTTCACACCAATTTGTGTCAGGCGCTGCAGACGCAATTCAAGGATGGCGCGCGCTTGTGTTTCGGACAGATTGTAGGTGCCATCCTCGTTCATCTTGTGTGTCGGATCATCGATCAATTTGATGTAGTCGGCGATCTCTCCGGCAGGCCAGCGACGGGTCATCAGCTTTTCGCGCGCTTCGGCCGCATCCGCAGAGCTTCGAATGGTGGCGACAACTTCGTCGACGTTGGTGACCGCAACAGCCAGCCCGCAAAGGATATGGCTGCGTTCCCGTGCTTTGCGCAGCAAATACGCGGTACGGCGGGCAACAACATCTTCGCGAAAGTCGATGAACGACGTCAGGAAGCGGCGCAGCGTAAGCTGTTCTGGGCGGCCGCCGTTCAGCGCCAGCATGTTGCAACCGAAGTAGGTTTGCATCGGGGTAAAGCGGAACAATTGGTTCAGCACCACTTCAGCAGTTGCGTCGCGCTTAAGCTCCACAACAACACGCACACCATCACGGTCAGATTCATCTTGAACGTGGGCAATGCCTTCGATGCGCTTTTCACGTGCTGCTTCGGCGATCTTTTCGATCATCGTCGCTTTGTTCACCTGATAAGGGATCTCGTCGATGACAATGGCATAGCGATCTTTACGGATTTCCTCGACGCGGGTCTTGGAACGGATCACGACGCTGCCGCGCCCTTCAAGATAGGCTTTGCGCGCGCCAGAGCGGCCCAAAAGAATGCCGCCGGTTGGAAAATCCGGGCCAGGCACGTAATCAATCAGTTGCTCAGACGTCAAATCCGGATCTTCGATCAAAGCCAGAGTTGCATCGATCACTTCGCCCAAGTTGTGCGGCGGGATGTTTGTGGCCATACCCACAGCAATCCCCCCGGCGCCATTGACCAACATATTAGGGAAGCGGGCAGGGAGCACAGTGGGTTCGCGGTCTTTGCCGTCGTAGTTGTCTTGAAAATCGACGGTTTCTTTGTCGATGTCCGCCAACAATGCCGCTGCGGGTTTGTCCATGCGAACTTCGGTGTAACGCATGGCAGCAGCGTTATCGCCGTCCATTGAGCCAAAGTTGCCCTGACCGTCAAGAAGCGGAAGAGACATAGAGAAATCTTGCGCCATACGCACCAATGCATCGTAGATCGCACTGTCACCGTGTGGGTGATATTTACCCATAACATCCCCGACGGGGCGGGCGGATTTCCGATACGCTTTGTCATGGCTATTGTTGGTTTCATGCATCGCATAAAGAATGCGGCGGTGCACCGGTTTGAGGCCATCACGCAGGTCTGGAATGGCCCGGCTGACGATCACGCTCATGGCGTAATCGAGGTAGCTGGCGCTCATTTCCTCCTCGATGGTCACAGATGGACCTTCGTGGATCATCCGTTCACGTGGTGTTTCTTCTTCATTTTCAGGGGTTTCCGGCGTGTCGCTCAAGTCCTGATCTCGCTTCTTTGTGGCGGTCAATATATTGTTGGTTTCGTTATATCAGAGGCATCATATAGGGTGCAATGGCGCTGTTCATCTTCCTGATACAATTGATCTGAAAACGCACTAAATCACTGAATTTAAAATGTGAAAATCCCCTGAAATGTGGATAGAGAGTTTCGCAAGAGCGGGGCACTCTCGGAACGCTTCGGAATCCGCCTGTTTCGTGGTTAAGTGGGGGCAGAGATTGCCTTGTGGAGATTTGGGTATGCGGCACGTTTTAACTGGGTTGGGTATATCGTTGTTGGTGGTGACACACAGCAGCCCTGGGGTGGCTGAAGGGCTGTGGAGAAAGATCAAAAAGGGGGCTGAGTCCACAGGTGACGCAATTGGCGACGGCGTGACGGCAACGGGCGAAGCTATAGGCAAAGGTGCAAACGCCGTTGGAGGCGCGATTGAGGGGGGCGTGGAGGCGGTCGAGGGCGCAGTTTCCTCTACAGGGGAGTTGGTCTCAAATGAAGAGACACCGGAGGCCACGCGTGCGCGTTTGGACAAAATGGCGAGCGACATTTTGGCTCGGCTGTTGGCAGAAAACTCTGACGCCGCCACACTTTATGAGGGCAGTGCTGGATATGCCGCATTTGACAGTCGCAAGGTGACGATTTTTCCGGTGACGACGGGCTATGGTCGCGGGGTGGCCGTGGCCAAAGATGACACATTGCGCAGCTATATGAACATGGGGACCGGTGGCCTTGGCGGAAGTTTGGGGATTGGGGGCTTCGAAAGCCAATTTGTGATTTTGTTTGAAACACCAGCGGATTTGAGGGCCTTTGTTGACAGCGGATACGATGCCACAGCCAGTCGCGGTGCGCAGGCCGGCGCAGACGGAGGCAGCGAAGACTTACACTTTGTCGAGGGACGATCCGTTTTTGTGCTTAGCAAAGACCGCTGGCGCGTCAATGCAAGCCTAGAGGGGACCAAATATTGGCGGTCTCCTGAGCTGAACGACTAATTTCGTGGTGCGGTTTGGGAGTTTAGGCGGAGCAGGAGGCCCCGCCAAGCACACAGAATTTGGCGCAATGGGGATGATTGAGTTGCACCGGCCTCTCGGCCTCCTCAAGCGTTGAACCAAGCTCAAACAAGGGATCGTAGGGCAGAAGTGTACAAGCAATCACCGAAGGCGTTTTAGCGCCGCGATGTTTGACCACCATGCGAGAATTTGAACACATGATTTCTGTTGGAGATTTGTTGAGGATGCCCCAGCATTCAGTGGTGATTTCCGGCACTTCTACTTTTTCATTCATTTCCGGAAAAAGAACTGTTTCACCGGGGTTTAACGCATCGATATTAAAGTTTTCTTTGGCATATAATCGCGCGTAGCCCGCCCGTCCATCTAACTCAGATTCTCCCCACATAGTGCGCCCGGCCACCGTCATCTTTATCATATTGTCGCGCAGCCAGCGCATGCCCTCAAGTGTCCGCTCAAAAGTGCCTTTCCCACGCTCTTTGTCATGCAGCTCTGCGCTCCAGTGATCGACGGAGACACGCAAGGTCAGTTTATCCGGATAGTCTTGCGCCAGCTTCAATAGGTCAGCTCGCACCCGTTTGCGCTGCATGGGTTGCATTGCGTTGGTCAGGATCAAGACCTCATACCCGCGCGCGAGAGAGCGCCGTGCCATTTCGATCATGTCTGGGTTCATGAAAGGTTCGCCGCCCGTAAATGCAATTTCGCGTACGTGCCATTGGCGGATGTCGAGCTGGTCGAGATAGTCGCTGACTTCATCTGCGGTTATGTAAACCAGCGCATCATTTTTTGGGGAAGACAGAATGTAGCAGTTTTCGCAGGCGATGTTGCACAGTGTTCCGGTATTAAACCACAGTGTCTGAGGGTTGTTCAGCGCCACATGCGCACGGGTTTCCCCTTTGGCTGTGATGTAGGGGTCTTGAAACTTGCCGATATTTACGTGGTCTTTCATGCGACTGCCATCTGTGAGTGTTGTTATCCTCCTACCCAATGTTGAAAGGATTGGCCAACCCACGAGTGACTCATCTGACACAGTTGTGAAGCGCGCTTGCGATGATAGGGTAGCAGTGATACATCGTCGTTAGCGCTAACGATAAGCCGTTTTATAACGGTCAGCAAGCAGGGGAAAAGGCCGATGGTTTCTCGCATCATACCGGTGGAAACATTCGATTTGGTGGTATTTGGCGGTACGGGGGATCTTGCAAAGCGCAAGATTTTGCCTGCGCTTTTCAAACGGTTTTGTTTTGGTCAGGTGCCTGACGGCAGCAAAGTTGTTGGCGCGGCGCGCGGAGAGTTGAGCACGTTGGACTATCGTTCATTGGTGGCTCAAGCACTGCGTGAGTACGGCGGTGAGATGGCTCAGGACAGTGAGAAAGTGTCCGCGTTCTGTGAGCATGTTGACTACGTGGCCGTGGACGCGCGTGGCGAAAGTGGCTGGACTGAGTTGGCAGATGTGTTGTCACCTGATGTTGTGCGCGCGTTCTACTTCTCCGTAGGGCCGGGAGTGTATTCTGATCTGGCGCAGGGCCTGCAGCGCCATGGTTTGGTGGCCGATGACACGCGGATCGTTGTAGAAAAGCCCTTTGGTCACGATCTGGAGACCGCACAGGCGCTGAATCGCGAACTCGCGCAGTTTTTCAATGAAAGCCAAATCTACCGGATTGATCATTACTTAGGCAAAGAGACCGTTCAGAACCTTATGGCAGTTCGGTTTGGCAACATGCTGTTTGAACCGCTTTGGAATGCACAATACATCGACCACATTCAGATAACTGTTGCAGAAACGGTGGGCGTCGCAGGGCGCGGTGGATATTACGAAAAATCGGGTGCGATGCGCGATATGGTTCAGAACCATCTGATGCAACTCTTGTGTTTGATTGCAATGGAACCTCCGGCACAATTTGAGCCGGACGCGGTGCGCGATGAGAAGCTCAAAGTCATCCGTGCGTTGGATAGTGTTCAGCCGCACCACATTGTGCGGGGGCAATACACCGCTGCAGATGGTGAAATGAGCTATCGAGAGGATGTAGACAACCCGCGTTCCAAAACCGAGAGTTTTGTGGCGCTAAAATGTCTGGTGAACAATTGGCGATGGGCTGGAACCCCGTTTTATCTTCGTACCGGAAAGAGGCTCAGTGCGCGTGATAGCGAGATCACAGTGGTGTTCAAGGACACGCCACATTCGATCTTTGGGCCGGAGGCCGGTCAGCATCGAAACGAGTTGAGCATTCAACTGCAACCTAATGAAGGCATTACGTTAAATGTCACTATCAAAGAGCCGGGTCCCGGCGGTATGCGGCTTATAAACGTACCTTTGGACATGAGCTTTGCGGAGGCTTTGGGGCCTAAACTTGAAGGCACGTCGGACGCTTACGAGCGGCTGATTATGGATGTCATCCGTGGCAATCAAACGCTGTTCATGCGTGATGATGAGGTGGAGGCCGCCTGGGCTTGGACCGACCCGATCATCCAGGGCTGGGAAGCACGCGGCGACGTGCCAAAACCCTACGACGCCTTTGGCAACGGGCCGGATGATGCAGATGTAATGATGCGCCGGGATGGGCGTGAATGGAGAGGATTGGACAAATGAATTTCAACACTTACCCGGACGCGGACATGATGGCGATTGATGTCGCCAATGTACTTGCAGAGGATTTGCGCGAAGCTCTCCATCAGAAAGACCGAGTGGTTATGGCGGTGCCTGGCGGCACCACTCCGGGGCCGGTTTTTGATGCGTTGAGCGCGGCGGATTTGGATTGGGCGCGCGTTGATGTTCTTTTATCAGATGAACGCTGGGTGCCTGAGGATCATGAACGCTCTAACTCTGCTTTGGTCAAAGCGCGTTTGCTCACAAACCGGGCGATTGCGGCGCGATATCTGCCACTTTATGCCCCCGCTGAGGTTCCTGAAGATGTTTTGCCAGAGTTGGAGGCGGGTATTGTGAATGCGTTGCCGCTGGATGTGGCGCTGCTTGGCATGGGAGCCGACATGCACACAGCATCGCTTTTTCCGAATTCCGCGGGGCTTGAAGACGCACTGGCAGAAGACGCGCCGGTGTTGCTTCCAGTGCGACGAGACGATTTACCTGACACGCGCATCACCTTGTCAGCCCGCGTGCTGAACGGGGCGATGCGCAAACATATTTTGATTAAGGGTGCAGACAAACGCGAGGCGTTGAGTGCTGCACAAAATTTGCCAGCCACAGATGCACCTATTCGTGCAGTGTGTGCCGGCGCAGATGTGCATTGGACGGAGTAATATCAATGTGGAGTGACTTGGACGGCATGAAAGCCGATGCAAATTCTCGCAAGATTGTGGACTTATTTGCGCAAGACGAGACCCGCTTCGGCGCGTTCTCATTAGCTTCAGACGGGTTGGTTTTCGACTACAGCAAAACCTCGATCGACGCGGCGGCCAAGGCCGCACTTGTCACTCTTGCGCAAAAGGCGGGCGTCGCAGAAAAGCGCGCTGCAATGTTTGCCGGAGACAAGATCAACGAGACCGAGGGTCGGGCGGTGTTGCATACAGCATTGCGCAATTTGGATGGCGCACCGGTTGTTGTGGACGGCGAAGATGTGTTGCCTGAGGTAAAGGCGACCCGTGCCCGAATGGCAGAGTTTGCGCAAAAGGTTCGCGACGGTAGCTATCCAGGCGATGGGCGTCGTATCACAGATGTGGTGAACATTGGGATTGGCGGGTCTGATCTGGGGCCGTTGATGGCTGTGCTGGCCTTAGCGCCATATCACGACGGGCCAAAGTGCCATTTTATCTCCAACGTGGACGGCGCGGACGCGACCGACACGCTGGCAGAACTTGATCCGGCAACCACACTGGTGATTGTGGCGTCAAAGACGTTCACGACTCAAGAAACACTGATGAATGCCCGGACGGTGCTCAATTGGGCGGGGGGCGATGCGGCGCTCGGGCGGTTTGTCGCGATATCCTCTGCTGTGGAGAATTGCGCAGAGTTTGGCATTCCAGCAGAGCGGGTGTTTGGATTTGAGGACTGGGTGGGCGGACGCTACTCGGTTTGGGGCCCCATCGGCTTTTCACTTATGCTTGCGATTGGGCCAGCGGCCTTTGAGAGCTTTCTTGAGGGGGGGCAGGCGATGGACCGGCACTTCCAAGAGGCGGGGTTTGCGGAAAACATGCCGGTGCTTTTGGCGCTTGTTGGGATATGGAACCAGCAGGTATGTGGCCATGGCACGCGCGCGGTTTTGCCGTACGAACAGCGTCTTGCGCGTTTGCCGGCGTATCTTCAGCAGCTGGAGATGGAGAGCAACGGCAAGGGTGTTGCCATGGACGGGAGCCCCTTAACGCGCGTCGCCGGGCCGGTTGTTTGGGGAGAGCCTGGCACCAACGGCCAGCACGCCTTCTATCAGCTGATCCACCAGGGACAGCAGGTGGTGCCCTGTGAGTTCATTGTCGGTGCTGAGGGGCATGAACCCGCGTTGGGAGACCACCACCGGGCATTGGTTGCCAATTGTTTGGCCCAATCAGAAGCGCTTTTGAAAGGGCGGACCGAGGATGAGGCGCGAGCGCAACTTGTGACCAAAGGTGTGTCGGGGGACAGGCTCGATCAGTTGGCCAAACATAGGGTGTTTAGCGGAAATCGTCCGTCGACCACTTTGGTTTATCCACGTTTGACGCCTTATGTATTGGGCCAGTTGGTTGCGCTTTATGAACATCGGGTTTTTGTCGAGGGCGTGATCTACGGTCTGAATTCCTACGATCAATGGGGGGTTGAGCTGGGCAAAGAGCTGGCCAACGGGCTGGTTCCGGCCGTGGCTGGCAAAGGCGCGCCTGAAGGGGCAAGCGCTTCAACGGTGGCGCTGCTTGATCATATCCTGAGCCTGCGCGCTTAAGCCGGTCAGAGTTGTTTGGAACTGGACCGCCGTGCAGACATGCGCGGCGGTTCTTTTTGGTCTAAAGCTTTGGTGAGGCTGGGTCTTTGAGAAGATCATGCTGTGAGGTGGTGGAGCGGGTAGCGGGAATTGAACCCGCACCTTAAGCTTGGGAAGCTCGTATGATACCATTTCACCATACCCGCAACGTCGCTTTAGGTAGGGCAGCGGTACGGGAGGGTCAAGCAGGTTTTGCATCAACTGTGCCGTGAGGCACGCTCTATTGTGCGCGCTCTGATGGAGCGCAGAAGGTCAAAAAAGTGAGGCGCGGATGGCCCGTAGATCTAAGAAAAGAGAGACTTTGGATGACATATTGGCTTCCTGTTCTGAAACGCTTTTTCCGGCCGAGATGGGAGCTGCGCCTGTCCTTCTAAACAGTCAGAGCAGCGAAGGTGAGACACCTTTGCATGTGATGCTTCGGAGATCGAATTCCTTTGCTGCCCTGCAAATGATCGCGGCCGGAGCCGAAGTGAATGTCAAAGGCGACATGTCAGAGACGCCTCTGCATTTGGCTGTGCGTAAGGGGCACCTCGACGTTGCTGAAGCGCTTCTTAAGGCAGGCGCGGCGATAGATGTGGTTTCTGAGTTTGGTCAGACACCTAAAGGGCTTGCGCAGGATGCGGGCGGCGCAATGGCACGGCTGTTTGCACTTATCTAGCCGCGCCGGCGGCGTCGGCGGCCACCGGACGTACTACCATCGCCGCCACCGGTGTTAAAGCTGACATCCGGTAAATCCACCACGCCGCGCAAGATTGGGAAAGGATCCGCCGCGTTTGGCAGAGCGGAGGCGTTCACAAAATGCTCTTGGAAGCGTGGCTCCACAGCAGTTTCGATTTTCTCGATCTGGCGCACGAGGGCTTCAATTTGGCCACGAGCGGTTTTGTTAAGCAGCGCGATGCGCGCGCCGGTGCCTGCGGCGTTGCCTGCAGATGTGACCTTGTCGAGCGGGCAGTCGGGGATCATGCCAAGCACCATGGCGTGTTTGGCGGAGATATGTGCCCCAAAGGCCCCCGCAAGCACGACGCGATCCACCTGATCCACACCGCGTTTGTCCATCAGAAGGCGCGCGCCAGAGTATAGCGCGGCTTTGGCCATTTGAATGGCGCGGATGTCAGCATTGGTCACGGTAATCGGTTTCTGGTCCGCGTCACCTTCCCACAGGGTATAGGAGTTGGTGCGCCCGTCGAGGAAACAGCGGGTTGTGCCAGTTTGCTCAGCTGATCCGATGAGACCTGAGGCGTCTACCAGACCGGCAAGGCGCATCTCTGCAATCACCTCAATGATACCAGATCCGCAGATGCCGGTGATACCGCTGTCGGCCACTGCGGCGGCGAATCCTTCGTTATCTGACCACAGCTCGCATCCGATCACGCGGAAGCGCGGCTCCTTGGTGGTAGGGTCGATTTCTACGCGTTCGATGGCGCCGGGTGCGGCCCGTTGGCCTGCGCTGATTTGGGCACCCTCAAAGGCGGGGCCGGTGGGTGATGAGCATGCCAGAACGCCATTGGTGTCGCCGAGAAGGATTTCGGCGTTGGTGCCCACATCAACCACCAGAGCGAGGTCTTTGGATTTATCTGGGGCTTCAGAGAGCGCAACGCCAGCAGCATCCGCGCCCACATGGCCCGCAATGCAAGGCAGGAGATAGGCGCGGGTGCCGGGTGCAATAGAGAGGCCAAGATCGGTGGCGGGCAGGGACAGCGCATCCGACGTGGCCAACGCAAATGGGGCTTGGCCCAGTTCAAACGGGTCGATGCCCAGGAACAGGTGGTGCATCACTGGGTTCATGACAAACACAGCATCCAGAATATCGGTGGTCTCGATCTCGGCCTCTTTGGCGACATCCGCGACAAGCTGATCGAGGCCTTCTCGAACAGCGCTGGTCATTTCCTGATCGCCGCCGGGGTTCATCATCGCATAGCTGACCCGGCTCATGAGATCTTCGCCAAAGCGAATTTGTGGGTTCATGAGGCCAGAGGAGGCAACGACCTCGCCGGTGGCTAAATTGCACAGGTGACCAGCAATTGTGGTGGAGCCGAGGTCTACAGCAAGACCGTAAACTGGGGCATCATAGTAGCCGGGCCAGAGCGCGATAAGGCGCGGGTGGGCATCGGTGTGGTCGGTGTGAATGGCCGCAGTGACGGACCAATTTCCTTTGCGCAAAGTTGGCTGTAATGGGCGCAAAAGGTGTGTATCTACGCTGATTTTTGCATGCCCAGTGGCGGCCTTCAGGGCGGTCAAAAGCCGTTCCAGATCGCCAGAGGGCTTGTGCATGTCGGGCTCTTCGACCTCGACGTAACTGAGTTGCACGGTCGGGTTGAGCGTGATGTCTCGCACCTCAGCACGTTTGCGCACAACCTGCTTGTGAACTTGGCTTTCGGCAGGAACATCAATCACGATGTCGCCTTGCACGGTGGCCTGACAGCCCAGACGGCGACCTTTGGGAAGGCCACGTTTGTCGTCATAGCGCTGCTCAACCTTATTCCACTCAGATAGAGCATCTTCAGCCACCGTCACGCCATGCTTGGGGAACTCTCCGTATGAGGGGGTGATCTGACATTTTGAACAGATGCCGCGGCCACCACAGACAGAGTCCAAGTCGACGCCAAGTTGGCGTGCCGCTGTCAGGATTGGCGTGCCCACCGGAAAGTTGCCGCGTTTGCCGGAGGGGGTGAAGATCACAAGTGGGTTGCTGCTCATCAAGGGTCTCAGTTCTGTTGGCTTGGCTGCGAGCATAGCTGCCTATTTTTGCTGCAAAAGGCAAGGAGCGGCATTGACCGGTCAAAGCGCGCCATTTTTTTCGGACCGTGCGCCAAAACTGTGCATCAAACATGGACGCGAGACCCGCAATGAGGTGCTAAAATGCGCTGCACAAATGGTTGTACCGCGATTTGGCGGCGATTAGGGGTTTTCCACAGGCCAAGGTCGTGCGATAGCGACGTGCCAAATGATGACCCGCAATAGGAGATTTGCGATGGAGATTCGTGAGGCCCTCACTTTCGATGATGTACTACTTGTTCCAGCTGCGTCGGTGGTGCTGCCATCAACGGCGGACACGCGCACGCGGGTTACAAAATCCATCGATTTGAACATCCCTTTGCTGAGTTCCGCGATGGACACGGTCACCGAGAGCCGCATGGCAATTGCGATGGCGCAGGCCGGTGGAATGGGTGTGATCCACAAGAACCTCAACGCAGATCAGCAAGCACGTGAAGTACGTCGGGTGAAACGCTTTGAGAGTGGTATTGTTTACAACCCGGTCACTTTGACGCCCAACCAGACCTTGGCTGATGCCAAGGCCTTGATCGAGCGCTATCGCTTTACTGGTTTCCCAGTCGTGGACGAAAAAGGCCATGTGGTTGGGATCGTCACCAACCGCGACATGCGCTTTGCCCAGAGCGATGACACGCCAGTGCATGCGATGATGACCACCGCTGATTTGGCAATGCTGGCAGAGCCTGCGGATCTGGAAGAGGCCAAAAGCCTGATGCGTGCGCGGCGGATTGAAAAACTTCTCGTACATGACGGCAACGGCAAGCTGACTGGGCTGTTGACGTTGAAGGACACTGAACAGGCTGTTCTGAACCCTACAGCATGTAAGGATCACTTGGGACGTTTGCGGGTTGCGGCCGCGTCTTCTGTTGGTGACAGCGGGTTTGCGCGCTCAGAAATGCTGGTGGATGCTGGGGTGGACATCGTGGTCATTGACACGGCACACGGGCATTCTGCAGGGGTGATTGAGGCGGTGAAACGCGTGAAGGCTCAAAGCAATGCGGTGCAGGTGATTGCGGGCAACGTTGCCACGGGCGAAGCGACCAGAGCCTTGATCGATGCGGGAGCAGATGCGGTGAAAGTGGGGATTGGGCCTGGCTCGATCTGCACCACACGTATGGTGGCCGGTGTGGGTGTTCCTCAACTGACCGCGATTGATGACTGTGCGACTGCGGCGGGTGATGTGCCGGTGATCGCCGATGGCGGCATCAAGTTCTCTGGTGATTTTGCCAAGGCAATTGCTGCGGGCGCGTCCTGTGCCATGGTCGGGTCGATGATTGCAGGTACAGACGAGAGCCCGGGTGAGGTGATCTTGTATCAGGGGCGGTCCTACAAATCGTATCGGGGTATGGGCAGTCTTGGCGCCATGGCCCGTGGCTCGGCTGATCGGTATTTTCAGAAGGATGCCGCCAGTGACAAGCTGGTGCCGGAAGGCATCGAAGGGCAGGTCCCCTACAAAGGTCCAGCGGGCACAGTGATCCATCAGTTGGTTGGCGGTCTACGTGCCGCCATGGGCTACACCGGAAATGCAACGGTAGAAGAAATGCGCAAAAACTCAAAATTCGTGAAAATCACGGGCGCGGGCCTAAAAGAAAGCCATGTGCACGATGTGCAGATCACGCGGGAAGCGCCGAACTATCGCATTGGCGGTTAAGCACTTTGGGCGCGCGCCCTACTTTGATCGTTGACTAAAAAAAGAGGGCTGAACCTGCTGGTTCAGCCCTCTGTTGTTACTGTGGTTGTTTGGATGTAGATCAGAAATCGCTCCAGGTTTCCTCTGCTGCATTACCGTTGCTGGTGAACGAAGCAGCTTTGGGTGCTGGGGCACTGGCTTTCTTTTCTGATACGCGGTCTTCTTCCCAGTCATCGCCGGTCACTTGGGCCGGTTGCGGTTTGGCAGGCTGTGCGGATTTAGCCGGCTGTGCTGGTTTGGCTGGCTGCGCCGGTTTGGATGCGGTGTTGGCCGTAACCGGAGCGGCTTTCTTGCTGCCGTCGATGGTGAAGCGGTCCATCAAGCCAGCAAGGCTGGATGCATCGGACTTGAGTAGGTGCGTTGCGGCAGTGGCTTCCTCAACCATGGCGGCGTTTTTCTGGGTCACCTGATCAAGTTGCGTCACACCGGAGTTGATTTCACCAAGGCTCAGAGATTGCTCAGTTGCGCCTTCAGCAATGTTGGACACCATTTCCGAAATGTGCACCACACGCTCAACAATTTTGTTCAGAGCGTCACCGGTTTGGCCCACCAGAACCACACCACGTTCCACATGTTTGGAGGAGTCACTGATCAGAGTCTTGATTTCGTTGGCCGCTTCCGAAGAACTCTGAGCCAACTTACGAACCTCAGAGGCCACAACCGCAAACCCACGACCAGCGTCGCCTGCACGCGCGGCTTCAACACCAGCATTCAGCGCCAACAGGTTGGTCTGGAAGGCGATGTCGTCGATCACCGAGATGATCTGAGAAATGTGGCTGGAGCTCTGCTCAATTTCAGTCATCGCTGACACGGCGTTTTGCACGACTTCACCACTGGCCTCTGCCTCATGTTTGGCATCGTTCATGGTGCTTTCCACGTCACGTGCTCCATCTGCGGCGGATTTTACCGAGCGCGTCAGATCGTCAAGAGCTGCAGCAGTTTCCTCAAGTGTCGCCGCCTGGCCTTCGGTGCGCTGAGACAAATCGTCAGACGCTTGGCTGATTTCGCCGGCGCCGTTGCGGATGGACTGTGCTGAGTCAACAACATCGGTGATGGTCTGGCTTAGATTGTCCAGCGATGCGTTAAAGTCAGTGCGCAGTTTTTCGTAGTCAGACGGGAAGGCAGTTTCAATCTTTGCGGTCAAATTGCCCTTGGAAAGTGTAGACAAGTGATCGGAAAGCGTTTGAACCACTTCGTTCTGTGAAGCCGCCGCTGCCTTCTGGTTCTCTTCAAGCTCATGCTGTCGCACCATGGTGTCACGGAATACGTCCAGCGTACGGGCCATGTCACCCAATTCGTTTTGGGTGGAGATGAAAGGGATTTCTGAATCGGTGTCGTTCTCTGCGAGGCCGGCCATCCGTGCACGCAGCTTGTCCATTGGACCGGTCACGCTGCGGGTGATGAAGAAAGCTGCGACGCCGAGTGCCAAGAGAATGCCGCCTAGAACCATTATGGCTTTGTTGCGCACCAGCGCCATTTCGGCTTCGATATCTGCGACATATGCACCGGTGCCCACAATCCAATTCCAAGGCTCAAAGTGAAGCGCCATGCCAATTTTGGCCTCCGGAATTGTGCTGTCGGGTTTGTAGAAGTGATACACTAAGGTACCGCTTCCGTTTTCAACTGCGACCGCCTTCATCTCTTCAAAAATCCGAACGCCGTTTACGTCTTCGACTTCGATTTGGTTGTTGCCAATCCACTGAGGACGGTGCGGGTGGGCCTGCATGATGTAGTCAGTGTCAAATGCGAAGATATAGCCTGATGTGCCAAAGGAAATTGCTTCGAGCTGTTCGCGAGCAAGGCCCCGTGCTGTGTCTATATCAAGATCACCAGCTTGAACACGGTTGTCCAATGCGGTCAAAAGGCTGGCTGCAGACTCGGTGATTTCCAACAGACCTTTGTTGCGCAGGGTCTCGGCGGTATTGCGCATGTGGTTCTGTAGAAGTGCAGTCAGAAGTACAGCGAGCGCCAGAGCAACAAAGGCAAGGGCGCTGATCCGCGTGGAAATTTTGGTGAGGAAGGCGGGCATCGCAGGCGGTTCCTAGGTTTGTTTCGTTACCACCGCAGTATCTGAGACAGGTTTATGAAGTGTTAGGTGGTCCAGAGAATGTGCAATTTGGAGAGGTACTGCCGTAGATGTAGGTGAGCGACTCACCTTATGGATGAATTGAGTTCAAAGTGGTGCTCTTTAAATTGATTTTCAGCTCATACCTGTATGTGACGATGGGCCGAGATGAAGCATCGGCTGGTGAGCAGGTTTGTTATGTGCCTCCAGTCAGTGTATTTGCAGTTTCGGAAAGAGCAGACAAATAGGAGAGTCGCATGACTCCTGCGGCGCGCGTTCAGGCATCGATAGAAATTTTGGACCGAATCCTGGACGGGACACCGGCGGAAAAAGCCTTAACAGGATGGGCGCGTAGCAGTCGTTTCGCAGGGTCCAAGGATCGCGCTGCAATTCGCGATCATGTGTTTGATGCCCTGCGCCAATGGAATTCCGCGGCCGCACTTGGAGGTGCATCAACGGGTCGAGCCTTGATGATAGGCTTACTCCGGCTACAAAATGTCGGGTTGGCTGACGTGTTTTCCGGTGCGACCTATGCGCCAGCGACCTTAATTGAGGGCGAAGACACAGTTGAGGTAAGTCAATTGCCGCACGATGTTCCCGCGTGGGTTCTGGAAAAATTAGAAGCAAGCCTTGGGGCTAAAACTGAGCAGACTCTGCGCGATCTTAGGCAGCGCGCACCAATCACTCTGCGGGTGAATTTATCCAAGCTGTCTCGGACGGAGGCGCAACGCCAGCTGATGGCGGACGGGATCGAAACAGAGATGATGGACTTGGCCAACGGCGCGCTCTGCGTGACGGCAGGGGCGCGGCGTATCCGTCAGTCTGCATTGTATTTAGATGGTGTCATCGAGCTACAGGATGCGGCCAGTCAGGCCATGGTGGAAGCCTTGCCGATATCGGAGGGCATGAAGATTCTCGACTATTGCGCAGGTGGCGGCGGGAAGACTTTGGCCATGGCTGGGCACGTGGACGGGCGTTTTTTTGCTTATGACATAGCTCCCCATCGGATGGTTGATCTGCCAGCTCGTGCAGAACGTGCTGGGGTCCAAGTGACGCTCACAGATGCACCTGTGGACAGTGCTCCATACGACTTGGTGTTGTGCGACGCGCCATGTTCTGGCAGCGGTACATGGCGACGTACGCCGGACGCAAAATGGCGATTTACCCCTGAGCGGTTGGGCGAACTCATTGAAACACAGGCCGAAATTTTGACCACTGCGAAAAACCTTGTCGCTACGGGTGGCGCGTTGGCCTATGCGACGTGCTCATTTCTAAAGGAAGAGAACATGGATCAAATCCAGGCCTTTCTTTCAAGGCACAAGGATTGGACGCTAGAGTGGAGCCATCAATATGGGTTCGAAGAAGGCGGAGACGGCTTTTTTGGCGCTGTCTTGCGAAAATCATAAAGAAAACAGGATTTTCTTCAGTCTTCGTTAATGTGGGATTAAGATAAATCTACATAAATTGACGAAGACGAGGAAATAAAGGTGCTGACGTGACCACACTCATTGAGTCAACCGAAGCCAAACGGCCAATGCCCCGGTCCTTCGCAGCCCCAGCCCACCATGCTGGAATTTTGGCCGCCGCCGCTTTGGCAATGGCGGGAACAGCTTATGTGCTCGAAGGTGGTGTTATGCGCGTGGCTATGCTGCTGGCAAGTGGGCTGTTAGGGGGGGCGTGTGGCGCGACGATCCTGATTTCACTGCGTAAGAAATCTGCGCAATTGGGGGTCATTGACCTGCTGGACCGTCTAAATGGCTCATCTACTGATCGTATCTATGCCACCGACACTGCGGCGCAACTGTTCTATTCCAACAAAGCGGCAAGCGAGGTCGGGGACGATCGCCATTCCTCGATGATGGATGTTTTGTCTGGTCAAGTGCTCGACGCTGAAACCAAAGTGAAGGATGCTATAAGTGCATGCCTGAAGAATGGTGAATTTCAGCGAGAACTCGTACTCCGTGACAACACCTTGACGCTGAGCGTGCAGGCACTGGAGGCAGGCGTTCTGGTGTGGCAGTTGCGCAAAGTGCATACGGTGCCAGAGACGCAAACCGGCGCTGCACCTCGGCTTCCGATGCTCACAGCTGGGCGTTCGGGCACCATTTTGTTCATGAATGCAGCGGCACGTCAGTTGTTAGGCGAACGCAAAAAGACGTTGGCAGATGTGTTTGGCACCGACGTGCAGAACCCGCGCGATGCAAATGTTGTTCACACATCAAATGGCGATCAGCAATGTTTGGTTGCCGAATTTGAGGCCTCGGCCGGGCGGCGAGAGGTTTATCTTTTGCCGACTGAGACGCCGGTGGTGCGCGAAGGTGCTGTGCAGTTTGATGAGCTTCCTGTGGCCTTGCTGAAACTGGAGTCGGAAGGTCGGATCGTTTTGGCCAACCGCGCAGCACGCGGATTGCTGAAGCTGGAGATCACTCCGCAAACTGTGATGAGCGATTTGATGGAAGGACTGGGCCGATCCATTCGGGACTGGCTCGTAGAGGTTGCGCTAGGAAAAACAGCGAATCACAGCGAGTTTTTACGCCTTAAACGGGAAGACAAAGAAGTCATCGTTCAGGTGAGTTTGAATCGCGTCGTTGAAGGTGGTGTCAGTTCGTTGATCGCGGTTCTGAGTGATGCGACTGAATTGAAGTCACTCGAAGCGCAGTTCGTGCAGAGCCAGAAGATGCAGGCAATCGGGCAGCTTGCGGGCGGGGTTGCGCATGATTTTAACAATCTTTTGACAGCGATTTCAGGTCACTGTGATCTATTGTTGTTGCGGCATGACCAAGGCGATGCGGATTACGCAGATCTTATTCAGATCAACCAAAACGCCAATCGCGCCGCGGCTCTTGTTGGCCAGCTCTTGGCGTTTTCGCGCAAACAAAACCTGCGGCCTGAAGTGCTTGATCTCCGCAATACCTTGGCGGATCTGACTCACCTCCTCAATCGGTTGGTGGGCGAGCGCGTGACGCTTTCGTTGAACAATGACCCGGTTTTGCCCGCGATTCGTGCGGACAAGCGGCAGTTGGAACAGGTGTTGATGAACCTGGTTGTGAACGCGCGTGACGCTATGCCTGATGGCGGAGAGATTAAAGTCGTTACCCAAGGTGTTGAACTTGAAGAGGCATTGGAGCGGGATCGTGTTGTGGTTCCAGTCGGAAAATATGTTTCGGTCTCCGTCGGAGACGAGGGCATCGGAATCGCTCCGGACAAGCTTCAGAAAGTGTTTGAGCCGTTTTTCACGACAAAACGCACTGGTGAGGGCACCGGACTTGGGCTGAGCACAGCGTACGGAATCGTCAAGCAAACTGGTGGATATATCTTTGTGGACAGCGCCGAAGGCGTCGGTACAACATTTACTTTGATGTTTCCGGCGCATGGGCCCGCGGAGGAATTTGTCGCCGAACTGGATATGTCTTTGCGCCCAGATCTCCCTGTCGTGGAACATAGCGGGGTGGTGTTGCTGGTGGAAGACGAGGCCCCAGTGCGGTCATTTGCAACTCGCGCGCTAAAGATGCGTGGCTTTACCGTGCTTGAAGCGGCGTCGGGTGAAGAAGCATTGGAGCTTCTTGCGACAGATAAGCCAAACGTTGATGTGTTTGTCAGCGATGTGATCATGCCTGGCATCGATGGCCCCGGTTGGGTCCGTCAGGCACGCAGCGCCTATCCGGATGTTCCGGTGATCTTTGTGTCTGGCTATGCGGAAGACAGCTTCTCTGATGATCAGGCGCGGATTGAGAATTCCAGCTTTCTGCCCAAACCGTTCTCGCTTGGTGATCTGACGGAAGCGGTTCAAGCGCGGATCAGCGTCAGTTAAACAAGGCTTTCGTAGAGCTCAAATTCCGCGGCATGTTTCCGGCGCAGTTTGGCCAGTGTTGGTGCTGGTAGGTCTAGTTGCATGTCCGGTGACGTGTTTCGGCGCTCCAATGTAATTTTGTGCTGTAGCCGTGTTTCAAGAAAGGCCAGCAGCTTCGGCTGATCCTCATATCGAAACAAATGGTCAACTTTCACACCGTTGGGGCGCGGCTCCAGAAATTTCGCTTGGCTGCCGACATTTGCGAAGGGCGCCTTTTTGTCGCCTTTCATGTACTCTTGGACAAAGTCTTCAAAGCTTACATCGCGGGTGGAGTTGGGATGACCCTGCATAAAGTCGCGGCGTCTGTACCTGTACCAACTGGCAAGCCAGCTGACCGGTTCGCGCATGACTGCCAGCAGTTCCATGTCTTCTACCCCACAAGCGCGCTCAAACATGGGGCGAAAAAAACGGTTATAGCGGTAGACTGGCGCGTGTTTGAGTTCTGGGGGATTCGAAATCACCATGTCCGCTTTAGAAGCCAAAGCTGCCTCTATCGCGGTGGTTCCTGTCTTGGGAACCGATAGGAACACCAGTTTTTTGCTCCAGAAAACAAGCATATGCGCGACCTCGTTCGAGTTTGACTAAATTTGCTCTTTGTCCGTAAACTACTTGTTAACCTTGGAGGGCGGAAGATGTTCCTATTATTTTCTATTGATTTGTTCTCCTTTTGATCTCATAAAGTTGAAGAACAAGAGGTGAACGCAGGCAGCGATTGCCGCCCGTGCGCGGGTATGGAATAAGGAACCAAGCAAATGGCAACGGCAGATCTTTTGACAATGACCTCCAAAAAAACCCCTGACAAACAGAAAGCGCTTGATAGCGCGCTGGCACAAATCGAGCGGCAGTTCGGCAAAGGCTCGATTATGAAGCTGGGTGCGGACAATCCAGCACAGGAAATCGAATCCACCTCGACTGGGTCTCTGAGCCTGGATATCGCGCTGGGTATCGGTGGGCTCCCTAAGGGCCGCATAATCGAGATCTACGGGCCAGAAAGCTCTGGTAAGACAACGCTCACGCTGCACTGTATTGCAGAAGAGCAAAAGAAAGGCGGCGTTTGTGCCTTTGTGGATGCGGAGCACGCGCTTGATCCACAATATGCAAAAAAGCTGGGCGTGAACCTTGATGAGCTGTTGATTTCGCAGCCTGACACGGGGGAGCAAGCGCTTGAGATCACGGACACGCTGGTCCGGTCAGGGGCTGTGAACATGGTCGTGGTAGATTCGGTTGCAGCACTGACGCCGAAATCTGAACTTGAAGGCGACATGGGAGACAGCAGTGTCGGCGTTCAGGCCCGCTTGATGAGTCAGGCGATGCGCAAGCTCACTGGGTCGATTTCACGATCCAACTGTATGGTGATTTTCATCAACCAAATCCGGATGAAAATTGGTGTGATGTTTGGTTCACCTGAGACGACCACAGGCGGCAACGCACTTAAATTCTATAGCTCTGTGCGTTTGGACATCCGGCGTATTGGTGCCTTGAAAGACCGCGATGAAGTGGTTGGTAACGCAACCCGCGTGAAAGTGGTCAAGAATAAGGTTGCACCACCATTCAAGCAGGTTGAATTTGACATCATGTATGGTGAGGGCATCTCTAAGATGGGCGAATTGCTTGATCTGGGGGTGAAGGCTGGCGTGGTGGAGAAATCCGGCAGCTGGTTTAGCTATGGGGATGAGCGGATCGGGCAAGGGCGTGAAAATGCGAAGACTTTCCTGAAAGAAAACTCCCGTATGGCCTATGAAATCGAGGACAAGATCCGTGCGGCGCATGGGCTGGACTTTGATATGCCACCGGGTGACGAGGAGCTCTTGGAAGAGTGACACCATCTTATGATGATTTGATGCGGGCTTTGCCGCATGTTTTGGCCGCTCCCAAAGACGGGGCGGCCATTTCGCATTTGTGCCTTCGGCCTCAGCGCAATGAGCGGCGGTTTGTGGAAAAGATCACGCTTACCAAAGAACACGGTATTCCGGGAGAGCGGTGGGCGACGCAGCCTTGGTTGCGAGATGCAGCTGGGGACGCACATCCGGGCATTCAGGTCTGTGTAATTCCAACACGAGTTTTGGATTTGGTTTGGTCTCCCGATGCAGATGCAGTGCATCCTGGTGATACCTTTGCTGCGGATTTGGACATGAGCGAAGACAACCTGCCAACCGGTCAGCTTTTGGCTGTTGGTACGGCGGTCCTGCGGGTGTCTGACGTATTCAACGATGGCTGTGTCAAATGGAAAGCCCGGTATGGCCGTGATGTCTATGATTGGGTGCGCGCGCCGGAACATCGTACATACCGGCTGCGCAGTATTTTGTGCAGCATCGAGCAGGATGGGGTTGTTTGTACCGGTGACGTGATGCGTAAAGTCCCGGACGTCTGAGTCCAGATGGACGAAGAAGCCTTTGACATGTGGACAGGCGGGCGCGGGGGTTATACACCCGTTTCGATATCGAAACTCACGCCACGAGAGCCAACCCATGCCCAGCTTGAACGACATCCGGTCGACCTTTCTGAACTACTTTGAAAAGCAAGGCCATGAGGTGGTTGCCTCAAGTCCTCTGGTGCCGCGCAACGACCCGACGTTGATGTTTGTCAACTCGGGAATGGTGCAATTTAAAAACCTGTTCACCGGTGTGGAAAAGCGGGACTATCAGCGCGCGACGACATCTCAGAAGTGTGTGCGCGCAGGTGGGAAGCACAACGACCTGGACAATGTGGGTTACACCGCACGTCACCACACGTTTTTTGAGATGCTTGGTAACTTCTCCTTTGGCAACTACTTCAAAGAAGAGGCAATTCCGTTTGCGTGGCATTTGATCACCAAGGAATTTGGGATTGATCCCAACCGGTTGTATGTCACCGTCTATCACACGGATGACGAAGCATATGACATCTGGAAAAAGATTGGCGTTCCTGAGGAACGGATCATTCGCATCGCAACGTCGGACAATTTCTGGCAGATGGGCCCGACGGGGCCTTGTGGTCCATGCACCGAGATTTTCTACGATCACGGCGAGCATATCTGGGGTGGCCCTCCCGGTTCGCCTGAGGAAGATGGCGACCGGTTCATTGAGATCTGGAATGTGGTTTTCATGCAGAACGAGCAGTTCGAAGACGGCTCGATGAAAGCGCTGGACATGCAGTCGATCGACACTGGCATGGGGCTGGAGCGGATCGGTGCGTTGCTGCAGGGGTCTCACGATAACTACGACACGGATTTGTTTAAGGCGCTGATCGAGGCGTCAGCGAATGTGACATCAACCGACCCATATGGCGATCAGAACGTGCACCACCGGGTGATTGCCGACCATTTGCGGTCCACGTCGTTCCTGATGGCAGATGGCGTGATGCCGTCCAATGACGGTCGCGGTTATGTGCTGCGTCGGATCATGCGCCGGGCCATGCGCCATGCTCATCTGCTCGGCGCAAAAGACCCTGTGATGCATCAGCTGGTGCCATCCTTGGTGACTCAGATGGGCCAAGCCTATCCGGAGTTGGGCCAAGCTCAGGCGTTGATCGAAGAGACGCTGAAGCAGGAAGAGACCAAGTTTAAAGCGACTTTGGATCGTGGTTTGAAGCTGCTTGACGAAGAATTGGGTGGTTTGGAGCAGGGCGCACCGTTGTCCGGTGAGGCTGCGTTCAAGCTTTATGACACCTTTGGGTTCCCGCTTGATTTGACGCAGGATGCGCTGCGCGAGAAGGGGCGTGAGGTTGACACTGATGGCTTCGATGCTGCGATGGCAGAGCAGAAAGCCAAAGCGCGTGCTGCTCATAAGGGGTCAGGTGACACGGCAGAAAACGGCGCGTGGTTTGATGTCGTTGATGAAACTGGTGTTTCGGAGTTTCTTGGCTACGACACTGAGGTCGCCGAAGGTCAGGTACAAGCGATCATGAAGGACAGCGCGTTGGTTGATGCGTTGACGGATGGCGAAGAGGGCTGGCTGGTGATGAACCAGACGCCGTTTTACGCCGAAAGCGGTGGTCAAGTGGCTGACCATGGTTTGGTTGAGCGTTTGGAAAATCGCGACGAGATGGCCCATGTCACGGATGTGCAGAAGTTTGCAGATGGCAAACTGATCGCGCACAAAGTCAAGGTCGCTCGCGGTAAGATTTCCAAGGGGGATCCAGTTGTGATGATCGTTGATCATGGCCGCCGGACTTCAATCCGAGCCAACCATTCGGCAACGCACCTATTGCATGAAGCCTTGCGTGAGGCGCTTGGTGATCATGTGGCACAGCGCGGATCCTTGAATGCGGATGATCGCCTGAGGTTTGATTTTAGCCACAATAAAGCTTTGAGCGCAGACGAGTTGATGCAGGTTGGCTTGGATGTAAACGCGTATATTCGTCAAAATACCTCTGTTGAAACACGGATTATGACACCCGATGATGCGCGCGGAATTGGCGCGCAGGCCCTGTTTGGGGAAAAATACGGCGACGAAGTGCGTGTGGTTTCCATGGGCCGCGCCAACACCGGCAAAGGCCATAACGGCGACACCTATTCGCTTGAACTTTGCGGAGGCACACATGTCAAACAGACCGGGGATATTGGTGTGTTTGTGCTTTTGTCTGATAGCGCATCTTCAGCGGGTGTCCGACGGATCGAAGCTTTGACTGGTGAGGTGGCGTTTGCTCATCTGGAGCGCGAGGCCAAACGTGTGGCCGAGGTGGCTGGCACCCTCAAAGCGCAGCCTGCTGAGATTGTGGACCGCGTGAAAGCTCTCTTGGATGAGCGCAAGGCTTTGCAAAATGAGGTTGCAACTTTGCGCCGTGAGTTGGCGATGTCTGGCGGTGCAGGGCAGGGCGCAGGCCCTGAGGTAAAAGAGATCAACGGCGTGAAATTCTTTGCGCAGGTGTTGTCTGGCGTGTCTGGTAAAGACCTTCCTCCATTGATTGATGAACACAAAGCGCGGCTTGAGAGCGGCGCGGTTCTTCTGATTGCAGATACTGATGGCAAAGTGGCTGTGGCTGCGGGCGTGACAGATGATCTAAAGGGCGCTCTGAGCGCGGTTGATCTTGTACGTGCGGCGGTTGTCCCATTGGGTGGTAAAGGGGGCGGCGGCCGACCTGATATGGCGCAGGGTGGTGCAAAAGATTCTGCTAATGCAGATGAGGCATTTGCGGCGGCGGAGGCGGTGATTGCAAGCTGACCAACTGGTCAGAATTCGCTTGGCCTGCCTCGCCAAATGCATAGACTGCCAGGCAGCACAACAGAATTGGAGACCCAGATGGGCGCACTTTGGATTGCACATGTGACCGTGACCGACGCGGACGCTTACGGAAAATACGCAGAGCTGGCTGGTCCGGCGATTGCCAAACATGGTGGCGAGTTTGTTGCGCGTGGTGGTCGATTTGTGCAGCTGGAAGGCAAAGAGCGGCCACGGAATGTTGTGGCGAAGTTTCCAGATGTCGATACCGCCGTTGCCTGTTACAACAGCCCGGAATACCAAGAAGCGCTGAATCATGCCCGAGGGGCAAGTGAACGCGAACTGATGGTGGTCGAAACCACCGATTGAGACCACAAAGGAGTGACGCCGCATGTGTCGTTGGGCCGCCTATATTGGGGCACCTTGTTATCTTGAAGACGTCGTGACGCGGCCAGATCACTCTCTGATCCAGCAAAGCATCCAAGCAACTGAATGTAAGACCCAGACCAACGGCGATGGCGTTGGTCTGGCATGGTATGGTGGCAAGTCTGAGCCGGGCTTGTATCGTGATACCCACCCAGCGTGGTCTGACCCCAATTTGCGTTCAATCACGGCGCAGGTGAAATCTGGGCTGTTTCTGGCACACGTTCGGGCTTCGACCGGCACCGCCACAAGTCGCAACAATTGTCACCCATTTGCGGTCGGGAAATGGTCGTTCATGCACAACGGGCAAGTCGGTGGATTTGAGACGTTCCGGCGGCGAGCGGATATGTTGATTCCTGACGAGCTCTACCAAGAACGTAAAGGCGCCACGGACAGCGAAGTGCTGTTTTTGTTGGGGCTTACCGAAGGGTTGAATGACAATCCCAAAGAAGCGATGCAAATTGCGGTTGGCATTTTGGAACGTATGAGCCGAGATCGTGGTACAACTCCGCATATGCGGTTGGGTGCGGCGTTCTCGGATGGTGAAACGCTATATGCCGTCCGCTACGCTTCTGATGAACGTGCGCCGACAGTCTATCACCGTGCCAGCGATACGCGACACGGTCGCGCAGTTGTAAGTGAGCCATTGGTGGAAGCGGAAGACGGTTGGGAGGAGATTCCACCCAACTCGTTTTGTCGGTTCCAGCAAGATGGAAGTTACGAAATTGAGCCGTTTAATGCGCTTTCGTAACGCTATATCAGAAAGAACTTAACCGCCCAAAACAAGAACGCGGCGTGCAGGATTGGGAAAATCCAAATGACCAGATAGCTGTCAATTTTACGGGCTAGATCTTCTCGCCCAGAAGTTTTCATGCGTCTGAGTGCAATGTTGACCAAGACTGTAGATCCGGTGATCAAGAACATACCTGCAAGCAGTGAGTCCATAAAAGTGAGATAGCCGAGTTTTGGCAGCATGGTAGATATGGCAAAATTGAAGGCAACAAAGACCAATAAGTTGGCTGACGCCATGTCGATCCTTCGGCGGTATTCCGACAGAAAGAACGTGGCCCAAGTGACCGACAGGATAATCAACAACGGCAGCAAAATTCGCAAAGCGTAATATTGGATGTGCCGTTTGCCTTCAAAACGAAGCGCCACCATGGACGTGCCTTGCTGTCCTATGCCGGGCACAACGGACGCAGAAATGCTGTCATTGCTTAGGATCCACTCTTCTTCGCCGAGCAGATCGCCCATCCCGCTTTTCTCCTCGAGCGGATAGAATTCGACAAATTCGTTGGGAAGCAGGGACGACACCTCAACAAAGAACACTTGCGTGTCAAAGGGGTAGCGTTTGAAGTTGAAATGAGGCGCTTGAAACGTAGCAGAAAAGCGTTCCGCGTAGGTTATGCGCCCGGTGTCTTCGACCAAAACCGATGTTTGTTGGGTGAAGCGACGCCCTTGTTGGTTTCGGAAAATGAAAAACGGTGCAAGCACGCCCTCATCCTCCAAAATCTGTCGAAAACCTTCAAGGCTGTATGTTTTGAACGTTGAGCCATGTTCTTCGGCGTCAAAGGCAAAGGCAGAGTAGTCGACCTGTAGAAAGAGCGTGCCGACCACACCGAAGTTTTCTGCTTGCTGATCCACAGAGGTGATCTGATCGATTTGTATCCCTACACCGACTTTTTGTGAATCTCTTTCAGGTTTGATGAAATCGGTTTGAGAGTATCCCCCGAACCCTTCGATTTGGGCGTGGGCTACCGTGGAGATGAGCAGCAACAGCGCCGCAGCGACGAACGCAATTTGTTTGGTGAACATGACGTTTGAAAAATCCGTGCAAAATACTCTAGGCATATTGTTCGGATAGAATGGCCGCGTACTCAAGCCTTAGTTCAAAGAGAAACGCCGGAGCATTGCCCCGGCGCTTGAATTCTTAGCCAATCTGCTTGGACATCCGCTTACGCTCATGCGGATCAAGGTAGCGTTTGCGCAGGCGCACATTGCTTGGCGTGACCTCAACCAACTCGTCGTCGTTGATGTAGGCAATGGCCTCTTCCAACGACAGGGTTGTTGGTGTGGTCAAACGTACAGCTTCGTCGGTACCGGACGCGCGCACGTTGGTCAGTTTCTTACCCTTCAGTGGGTTCACTTCCAGATCATTTTCACGGCTGTGCTCACCAATGATCATACCGGTGTAGACGTCCGCCTGTGCGCCAATCATCATCTTGCCGCGATCCTCGAGGTTCCAAAGCGCAAATGCGACTGAGGAGCCATTTTCCATGGAGATCAGGACGCCGGCGCGGCGGCCTGCAATGGCGCCTTTGTAGGGTGCCCAGCCATGGAAAACGCGGTTCAGAACACCAGTACCGCGGGTGTCCGTGAGGAATTCACCGTGATACCCAATCAGGCCACGTGATGGAACATGCGCGATGATCCGGGTTTTACCAGCACCGGCAGGGCGCATCTCAACCAATTCACCTTTGCGCGAACCGGTGAGCTTTTCGATCACAGCGCCTGAATACTCGTCATCCACGTCGATGGTGGCTTCTTCGATGGGCTCAACCTTTTGACCGTTTTCCTCGCGCATAATCACTTGCGGGCGCGAAATTGACAGCTCAAAGCCTTCGCGGCGCATGTTTTCAATCAGCACACCCATCTGAAGTTCGCCACGGCCAGAAACTTCGAAGGCTTCGCCACCGGGTGTGTCCGCGATTTTGATCGCTACGTTGGATTCTGCTTCTTTCATCAAACGGTCGCGGATAACGCGTGATTGAACTTTCTTGCCGTCGCGCCCAGCGAGAGGACTGTCGTTGATACCAAAGGTAACCGTGATGGTGGGCGGATCGATCGGCTGCGCTTCAAGCGGATCATCAACGGCCAACGCACAGATTGTGTCCGCCACGGTGGCTTTGGCCATGCCTGCGATAGATACGATGTCACCAGCCTGAGCTTCTTCGATGTCTTGTTGAGCCAGCCCACGGAACGCTTGAATTTTTGTGACGCGGAATTGTTCGATTTTCTGGCCGATACGGGTCAGAGCTTGAACGGTGGCACCAACACGCAGCGTGCCGGATTCAACGCGACCTGTTAGGATACGGCCGACAAAGGGGTCGGAACCAAGTGTGGTCGCCAACATGCGGAAGTCGTCTTCTTGTTTGTGTACCTGTTTAGGCTCAGGCACGTGGTTCACAATCAAGTTGAACAATGCATGCAAGTCTTTGCGTGGACCATCCAGATCAGCATCTGCCCAACCGTTGCGGCCTGATGCGTACATGTGTGGGAAATCGAGTTGATCGTCATTGGCATCCAGTGATGCAAAGAGATCAAAACACTCGTCCAGCGCACGGTCCGGCTCGGCGTCAGGTTTGTCGACCTTGTTCAGTACCACAATAGGGCGCAGTCCGAGCGCAAGCGCTTTGGAGGTCACAAATTTGGTTTGAGGCATTGGGCCTTCGGCTGCGTCTACAAGCAATACAACGCCGTCAACCATACTCAAAATGCGTTCGACTTCACCACCAAAGTCGGCGTGGCCAGGAGTGTCCACGATATTGATACGCGTGCCTTTCCATTCGACCGAAGTCGGCTTGGCAAAGATTGTGATGCCGCGCTCACGCTCAAGTGCGTCGCTGTCCATGGCGCGTTCAGCCACTTCCTGATTTTCACGGAATGCGCCCGACTGTTTCAGCAGCTCGTCCACGAGCGTGGTTTTACCGTGGTCAACGTGGGCGATGATGGCGATGTTGCGAAGATCCATAAGGGCAGCCTTTCATGTTCGCGCTCGCCCTATCGCGGGTCGCAGCAAAAGGCCAGCCCTTTATCTGTCTTAATGCACAGCGGTCTTAGAAAACAGGTTAATCACGAGGATTCCGGCAACAATCAGACCCATGCCCAGAATGGCAGCGAGATCGAGTTTCTGTCCAAAGGCAAAATAGGCAATGATCGAGATCGAAATGATCCCTAGGCCAGACCAAACTGCGTAAGTGATGCCAACAGGAAGAAACTTGAGGGTCAATGCCATCAAATAAAACGCGAGGCCATAGCCGACGACCACGATGATGGACGGAATGGGTTTGGTAAACTGTTGGCTTGCTTGCAGCGCCGCCGTACCAATCGTTTCAAACAGGACGGCGAACATGAGTATCAGATAAGCTTTGGGCATGGGCGTCCTGACGGGTCACTGGGCGACGTAGCGGTCTCGCCGATGGTTGGTTGCAATCATGATATTCGCAATTGCTGCGCCAATCAGCGAGAAGATCACCGCTTCGACGTCAAAAAACGACACCGCCAACGCAAAGACAAGCACATCAAACCCCAGTTGCACGTATCCAGCTTTAATTCCTTTGGCGTCCTGAAGCCATACGGCTACGATGCCGACCCCACCCAATGTGGCGCCATGTCGGAACAAAACGATCAGACCCGTACCGGATGTGACGCCCGCCAAAATCGCAGCGGTTAATGTGTCAGGCTCTTGAAAGCTGATCAATCCAGGAAGGAGCGCTGTCCAGATACTTAGAAAGGCTACTGAGACAAATGTTTTGACTGTAAACCACCATCCCATTCGGTAATAGGCAACCAGATAGAATGGCAGGTTGAACAGGAAGAATAGTGTCGCAAAAGACAGGCCGGTTGCCCGGCTTGCGACCAAGGAAAGCCCCGCTATTTGTCCCGTAAAAAGCCCGCTAATTTGCAAGAATTGGACCGCAAGGGCGACCAGTAGCGTTCCAACAAGAATGCCTTGGGCATCTTCCAATATATTATGTTGCTGCGAAGTTTCGTGTTTCACAAGTCTAAATCCAGTTTAACAAATCTGCTGTAAGGCGACTGAAATGGGGCAGAAATATGATTGTGTCTAGCGTATGAATTGCAAAGCCGTCATGCAAATATCGAAACCCGAAAATAGTTGGGCGATCTGAATGCCGCCCAACTATTTGGCAGTGAAATGCCGGTTAACCCGCCAATGCCTTGTTGAGGTTCTCGTCGATCTTCTCCAGGAAACCCATTGTTGTCATCCAACCTTGGTCTGGGCCCACAAGAAGCGCGAGGTCTTTCGTCATATGACCGCTTTCAACCGTTTCCACGATAACACGTTCCAGCGTTTCAGCAAAAGCGCGTAGGGCAATGTTCTCATCAAGCTTTGCGCGGTGCTTTAGTCCTCCAGTCCATGCAAAAATCGACGCGATGGAGTTCGTGGACGTCGCTTCACCTTTTTGGTGTTGACGGTAGTGGCGTGTGACCGTGCCATGGGCAGCCTCAGCTTCCACGATTTTCCCGTCCGGGGTCATCAGTTGGCTTGTCATCAGGCCCAGCGAACCAAAGCCCTGAGCGACGGTGTCTGATTGAACATCACCATCATAGTTTTTGCACGCCCAGACAAATTTACCGTTCCATTTCATCGCGCATGCAACCATGTCGTCGATCAACCGGTGTTCATACCAAATGCCAGCGGCTTTGAATTTCTCTTCGAACTCTTCTTCAAAGACTTTCTGAAACAGGTCTTTGAAGCGACCGTCATAGGCTTTCAGAATGGTGTTTTTGGTGGACAGGTAAACCGGCCAGCCAAGGTTAAGACCGTAGTTCAGCGACGCACGTGCAAAATCGATGATCGAGCTGTCGAGGTTGTACATGGCCTGATAAACACCGGCGGACGGCGCGTCGTAGACTTCTTTCTCGATCACTGTGCCGTCTTCGCCCACAAACTTCATGGTCAATTTGCCTGCACCAGGAAAGGTGAAGTCCGTCGCTTTGTATTGGTCGCCGAATGCGTGGCGTCCTACAACAATCGGAGACGTCCACCCAGGAACAAGACGCGGCACATTCTTACATATGATGGGTTGGCGAAACACCACGCCGCCCAAGATGTTGCGGATCGTACCGTTGGGCGAGCGCCACATTTGCTTCAGGCCGAATTCCTCAACCCGCGCTTCATCAGGTGTGATGGTGGCACACTTTACGGCTACGCCGACTTCTTTGGTTTTTTCAGCGGCATCAATGGTGATCTGATCGTCAGTGCGATCGCGTTCTTCGATGCCCAAATCGTAGTAAAGAAGATCAAGGTCAAGGTAGGGTAGGATCAACTTGTCTTTGATGAACTGCCACATAATGCGGGTCATTTCGTCGCCGTCCATTTCGACAATGGGGTTATCGACTTTGATCTTGGTCATTGGGGTCTCCTGGTCACCGAGTCGTCTAAGACTCTCCTAAGGTATGTCGCCGCATTTGGAAAGCTCTGTATGCGATGGTATACAATTTTACCTGCAGCGTGTTTTGGGTACTTTTAACAAAAAATGTGCGCGGACCCATTGTGTAGCACTCTTGAGCGCTCCTCAGTTTTTTGCCCCGAATTTTCGAGTCTCGACCCAATAGGACACACCGGATAGGGTCGCTTTATCGATTTGAACTTAGGAGCCATTTATGCGGCACGCTATATTAGAAGTCTTAAAACACTATGGCGTTGCATGGCGATTGCGCATGTCGTTTGTGAAATCTCACTTGGCGTTTAACATTTTGTTGGCGGCGGTTTTTACACCCATGATGGCGGCGACTATATTTGTTGCATTGAAGATGTCAGGTAAGCCAGCTTTGGCCGATTTTGACATCGCTCTGTTTTTGGTTTCACCGATAGGGTTGGTATTTGGTGTCATTTTGGCAGGATTGGCAATTGTGTTGTTGGTCTTGGATGTGTCTTTGATGATGGCCGTTGCTCTCAAAGACAGGCAGGGTGGCTCAACTCGGCTTTCGGACGGGATTGCAATGGTGATCCCTCGCTTACCGCTTGTATTCGGTGTGGCAGTTCAAATTGCCTTGAGATTGTTGGCGATTATGGCACCGTTTTTGGTGGTCAGTGGTGGCGCGTATGCGATGTGGCTCACCGAATACGACATAAACTACTATCTTAGCCAGCATCCGCCGGAGTTCGTCCGCGCAGTTGTTGTGATTGGAATGACGCTTGTTGCAATGATAGCCGTCGCCGTATGGCGCAGTCTTGGCTGGGCATTGGCGGTCCCGTTGGTGCTGTTTGACGGGCAGGCACCGCGAGAGGCTATGCGTATCAGCCAACGCGACATGAAGGGGCGCCGGTTGTCGTTTGTTTTGCGGTTGTCCTTGTGGGCGGCAGTTGGTGCCGTGATCAGTTTGGCGGTCTTGACTCTGGTTGGCGCCGTCCTGCAACTTGGATTGATTTTGGTGCCATCCGGGCTGCGGTATGTTGCATTATTTCTTTTATTTTCAATGATTTTGTGGTCGTTGTTGAACCTTTTTTTGACGGCCATCACAACCGGTGCATTGGCGGTGTCGATCATGGAAATATCGCATTGGCCTTCGGGCAGTGTGGAAAAATCGCAACCGTTGCCGCGCGGTGTCTTTGTTGCGGGAATATGTGTTGCTTTGGCTGCTGTGGTGTTTGGGGGCTTTGGGGTGGCAGGGGTGATGGGCGTCGATCAGACACGTCCTGTTGCAGTGATTGCCCATCGGGGCGCTGCTGGTGCACGTCCCGAAAACACCATGGCGTCGGTACATAAGGCCTTAGAGGATCAAACGGATTGGATTGAGATCGACGTTCAAGAAACTGCGGATGGCAAGGTCGTGGTCATCCACGACAGCGATTTCATGAAGGTGGCCGGAAACGGAACCAAAGTTTGGGACGCCACCTATGAGCAGCTTGGTGAGATTGATATTGGAAGCTGGTTTGACCCCGCATATGCCGATGAACGCACGCCATTGCTAAGCGAAGTTTTATCGGCAGCCAAAGACAAAGCAGGCGTGATCATTGAGTTGAAATACTATGGTCATGATCAAGACCTTGAGGCGCGGGTCGCACGGATCGTTGAGGAAACCGGTATGGTCGATCAAGTCCAGATTATGTCGCTGAAATATGACGCAGTACAGAAAATGCGTGCGCTCCGTCCTGATTGGTCGGTTGGGTTGCTGGCTTCTGCATCGCTTGGCAATATGTGGAATTTGGACGCTGACTTTTTGGCTGTGAACAGTGCCACGGTGTCATCGCGGTTTGTGCGCTCTTCGCACGAGTCGGGAAAAAACGTATATTCATGGACAGTCAACGATGCCTTGTCGATGTCCGCGATGCTGTCTTTTGGGGTAGATGGTCTCATTACCGATGAACCCGCATTGGCCCGCCAAGTTGTGGCAGATCGTCATGAAATCAGTGGAGTCGAGCGGCTTGTTCTGGGACTGGCTGGCAGGATTGGGCTCGATTTGCCGGAGCAGGGCGATGAAGTATTTTAGAGTCCTCTGCGCCGGTCTGATTTTGGCGAGCGCCGGGGGCGCGTTGGCGCAGGATCAGCCGCTCCAAAAGGGAAGTTTGTCGTGGACGGCAAAAGTTGAAGTTTGGCGGCATGCAAGGCTCGAAGCTGTTCGTGCCAAAGATGACAGTCAGTTGAATGCGTTTACCACAGATGGATGCTCTGGGGGAATGTCAGCCGCATGGATGGCGTTGGCCGAGACTTTTCCGTCTTTCTATCAAACATTTGAGCACCAAGCGCCGTGGCACAACTGCTGTGTGGTTCACGATAAAGCCTATCATCTTGGAGGGGCTACATCTGATCCACAGGCGAGTTTTTATGCGCGACTGCGTGCGGATGAGGCGCTACGACACTGTGTAAAGCAGGTGGCAGACTCCGAGAGTGGCGCGTTGTCACGGCAATACAGCCAGTCGCCACAAGATATTGAAACTGTCATAAACTTTGTTGCAGATCGAATGTTTGAAGCGGTGCGGGTTGGTGGCTTGCCGTGTTCCGGGCTGCCATGGCGTTGGGGATACGGCTGGCCACAGTGCTGGTAGTTAGGCTCGTTGATCAAACCAAGTTGCAATGCGGGATTTTAGATGCTCCCAAAGCGCCGGTGCGCCTTTGGCAACTTTCCAACCGACACGATCTTCGAGTTGTTCACGGGACACGTTGTAGTCCACCCAGCTTTGCCCGCCAGTTTCCAGATTGCTGAGAACAGGCTGCACGCGATCGATGCTTTTTGCATACACCGCGTCATTCGTTTCAGCGGCCTCAAATTCTTTCCAAAGCGCGAGAAATTCCGCTGCCTGGTCTTGCGGTAACATTCCAAACAGGCGGTCGGCTGCTGCGTTTTCAGCGGCTTCGGTGGATGCGATGTCATGGTCGCCATGAATCGGGCTGTCGCCGACATCAATCTCGACAAGGTCGTGGATCAAGAGCATTCGAATGACTCGATCAATGTTGATCGACTGGCTGGCGTGTTCCTGCAGGATCAGCGCAAAAAGCGCGATGTGCCAACTGTGACTGCCACTGTCTTCAAAGCGGTGACCGTCCATGACCTTCGTTGCGCGATAGACCGACTTGAGTTTGTCAGCTTCGGTGAGAAACGCCAATTGGCGATCAAGGCGACCTGTCATTCTGTTTGGGCCTTAGCCGTGCGGGCGTCTTTGACTTTGTTGACAAGAAAGGCGCGTGCCTTTTCCTCAGACATACGCACGCGGACTTCTGTCAAATAAGCTTCTTCAAGGGACTGGGACGACGCGGCCAGAATATTGCCAACTTCTACGAACAAACGTTCATCACCCAGCTCTTTCTGAGCCTTTAGGGTGTCGTCAGCAAGCTTCGCAGCCAGCGTCTCCAGTGTGCTCATCAGCGGCTACTTTCGGTCAGACGTCGTTTCACATAGTCAGTCACGTGACCAGTCATTTGATCCATATGTTCTTCGGTTTCGAAGAAATGCCCAGCACTCTCAATCTCTGTGTGGGTGATCGTGATCCCCTTTTGCTCATGTAGCTTGTTTACAAGCGTGTGCGTTTCGGCGGGCGGAGCAACGCGATCATTGGTCCCGTTGATGATCAGGCCAGAGCTAGGACAGGGTGCCAAGAAAGAGAAGTCATACATATTTGCTGGGGGTGCAACTGAGATGAAACCAGTGATTTCCGGGCGGCGCATCAACAGCTGCATGCCAATCCAAGCTCCAAACGAGAAACCAGCAACCCAACAATGTTTGGAGTTGTTGTTCATGGACTGCAAATAGTCGAGGGCTGAGGCTGCGTCAGACAGTTCACCGATACCCTGATCGTATTCGCCCTGAGAGCGGCCGACACCACGGAAGTTGAACCGCAAAACGGTGAACCCCATGTTGTAGAAAGCATAGTGCAGATTGTAGACGACTTTGTTGTTCATCGTTCCGCCAAATTGCGGATGTGGATGCAAAACGATCGCAATCGGCGCGTCTTTTTCTTTTTGCGGGTGGTAGCGGCCTTCGAGGCGGCCTTCTGGTCCTGGAAAAATCACCTCGGGCATGTTTGTCGTCTATCTCCCTCAAAAGGTGGCCGTGTATTCTTGACGAATTTGCTTGGCTACCTTAGAACGCTTCTAAATCTATTTGACGCGTTTGCGCCGTTTGGGTTCTAGCGACTTAAGCACAGTGGCGGCTGAGGTCAATCAATTCGAAGGGGAGTGTGATGAAACTGTCGACAAAAGGCCGGTATGCGGTTGTCGCTTTGGCCGATATTGCATTGCAACCCATCGAAGATTTGGTGAGTCTGAACGAAATTGCCAAGCGCCAAGACATCTCGCTGCCCTATCTTGAACAATTGTTTGTAAAGCTGCGCCGGGCCGGTTTGGTCGAATCTGTGCGTGGGCCGGGCGGAGGCTATCGCCTTGCCCGTTCGAAATCTGACATTCGTGTTGCCGACATTCTGGCCGCAGTCGATGAAACAGTTTCAGCGTTGCACACCGGCGCAGGCGCGAGCGGAGGGTCTTGCGGCTCACGTGCGCAATCGATGTCCAATCGGTTGTGGGAAGGATTGTCAGCACATGTTTATGTCTTTTTGCACCAAACACGCTTATCGGACATCGTTGAAAACGATCTTGCTCCATGCCCCGCTGTGCCAACACTGTTTTCTGTGGTGGACGAAACCATCTGATGCGAGCCTACCTTGATCATAATGCCACAACGCCGTTAAGGCCTGAGGCCAAAGACGCGATGATCGCGGCGATGGACGTTGTCGGGAATCCGTCTTCGGTGCACGCAGAAGGACGTCATTCCAAAAGTCTACTGGAGCGTGCCCGCTCAGACATTGCCAGCGCATTTGGCGCGGACGGAGCAGATGTGATTTTCACATCAAGCGCAACTGAGGCTGCTGCTTTGGCCTTAAAAGGTCGCCATCTTCATGGTGCGGACATAGAGCATGATGCGGTGGGCGCCTGGATTGAAGGTGACCTATCTGTTTCGGCGGATGGTGCGGTTGAGATTTTGGACCCGTCGCAAAGCTGTGTGCAGCTTGCGAATTCAGAGACCGGTATTGTTCAAAACTTGCCTGAGGGTCTCGCGGTAAGTGACATGACGCAGGCTTTTGGCAAACTGCCGCTTGCCTTCAACTGGAGCGGCGCGCAAATGGCGCTGATTTCCGCGCACAAGCTCGGCGGGCCAAAAGGTATTGGTGCTTTGGTTGTGAAACGCGGCACAGAAATTGCTGCGCAGTTGCGTGGCGGCGGTCAAGAAATGGGACGGCGTGCCGGTACCGAAAACATCATTGGAGCGGCCGGATTTGCAGCGGCAGCAACTGCGGCGGCACATGACCTTGCGAGTGGCGTCTGGGATCGGGTTGCAGAGTTGCGAGATTTGCTGGAAGAGAGACTTGCTGTTGATACCAACGACACCATCTTTGTCGGGCAGGGCGCGCGACGACTTCCCAACACCAGCTGTATTGCGACAGCGGGTTGGAAGGGTGAAACGCAGGTGATGCAATTGGATTTGGCAGGCTATGCGGTGTCTGCTGGGTCGGCCTGTTCCTCCGGCAAAGTCCGGGCGAGCAAGGTGCTGACCGCGATGGGTTTTGATGACTCGATAGCCGCAAGCGCGATCCGGGTCAGTCTCGGCCCTGCGACAACAGAACAGGACGTGATGGGGTTTGCCGACACATGGCGCGCCATTCAAAGGAAACATCTTGCGCGCTCTGCATGAGAGCTCCGCAAACAAGCGAACAGACAGGAGTAGCCAATGGCCGCTATCGACCAGACACAAGTAAAAGAAGGCGTCGATCAGGAGACTGTAGATGCCGTTCGCGAAGTGGGCGGAAAGTACAAATACGGTTGGGAAACTGAAATCGAGATGGAATATGCCCCCAAAGGGCTGACCGAAGATATCGTGCGCCTGATCTCTGAGAAAAACGATGAGCCGGAATGGATGACAGACTGGCGTCTTGAGGCCTACCAGCGCTGGCTAACCAAAGAAGAACCAGAGTGGGCGATGTTGGACTATCCTGAAGTGGATTTTCAGGATCAGTACTATTATGCGCGTCCAAAGAGCATGGAAGAGAAGCCAAAATCGCTTGATGACGTGGATCCTAAGCTCCTGGCGACCTATGAAAAGCTGGGTATTCCGCTGAAAGAACAAATGATTTTGGCTGGCGTCGAAGGTGCAGAGAACGCACCGGCCGAAGGACGCAAGGTGGCTGTGGATGCGGTGTTTGACTCGGTCTCCTTGGGCACCACCTTCCAAGACGAGCTGAAAAGCGCTGGGGTGATTTTCTGTTCCATCTCCGAGGCAATCCGCGAGCACCCTGAATTGGTGAAGAAGTACCTCGGTTCCGTGGTGCCTGTGTCTGACAACTTCTACGCCACATTGAACAGCGCTGTTTTCTCAGACGGGTCGTTTGTCTATGTGCCGCCCGGCGTGCGCTGCCCGATGGAGCTGTCTACCTATTTCCGCATCAACGCGGAAAACACAGGCCAATTTGAGCGTACATTGATCATCGCGGACAAAGGATCATATGTGTCTTATCTAGAGGGCTGTACTGCTCCTCAGCGTGACACCAGCCAGTTGCATGCCGCGGTGGTCGAAATCATCATCGAAGAAGATGCTGAGGTAAAATACTCCACCGTTCAGAACTGGTATCCCGGCGATGAGAACGGCAAGGGCGGCATCTATAATTTTGTGACCAAACGCGCGGATTGCCGTGGCGATCGCTCCAAAGTGATGTGGACCCAAGTCGAAACTGGCTCTGCGGTAACATGGAAGTATCCATCTTGCATTCTGCGTGGAGACGACAGTCAGGGCGAGTTCTACTCGATTGCGATTACCAACCACCATCAGCAGGCAGATACCGGCACCAAGATGGTGCATTTGGGCAAGAACACCAAATCGCGCATCGTTTCCAAAGGCATCAGCGCTGGTGTGGCGCAGAACACCTATCGCGGTCTGGTGTCGATGCATCCAAAAGCAAAGAACAGCCGTAACTACACCCAATGTGACAGTTTGCTGATTGGCGACAAATGTGGGGCACACACGGTGCCGTATATCGAGGTGAAGAACAACTCTTCGCGCGTGGAGCATGAGGCAACGACGTCTAAAGTGGATGACGAGCAGATGTTCTATTGCCGCCAGCGTGGCATGGGGGAAGAAGAGGCCGTGGCCTTGATTGTGAATGGTTTTGCCAAAGAGGTGCTTCAGGCTCTGCCGATGGAATTTGCCATGGAAGCGCAACAACTTGTGGCGATTTCGCTGGAAGGGTCTGTGGGCTAATGGAAACGATTCATGCACTTATGCAGCAATCCGCAGGCGTCGGGGCTGGCATTGCGCTTGGCTCGGCCGTGGGGTTCGGGATTCGCAAAAGCCGTACGGGTAGCTCAGATGGGTTGCTGGCTGGATCGGTTTTTGTGACCTCTGCCATCTGCGGAATTGCCGCGATGAGCGTGATGATGGTGATGACATACGTGTTTGGCTGAGGCCAATTCACATCAAAGAAATATGACCGAGCGCCTGGCGCTTGAGGAAACGCGAAGGAATACAAGATGTTGGAAATCAAAGGCCTAAAGGTCAAACTTGAAGACGAAGACAAGCAGATCCTGAAGGGTGTGGATCTGAAAGTGGAAGCGGGCAAAGTGCACGCAATCATGGGTCCTAATGGTTCAGGTAAATCCACGCTGTCTTATGTGCTGTCTGGCAAAGACGGCTATGAGGTCACTGACGGCGAAGCCACTTTGGCGGGCGAAGACCTGCTTGAGATGGAAGCTGAAGAGCGCGCGGCTTTGGGACTGTTTCTGGCGTTTCAGTATCCGGTGGAAATCCCCGGTGTTGGCAACATGACGTTCCTGCGCACTGCGGTGAATTCACAGCGCAAAGCACGCGGCGAAGAAGAACTGTCTGCCGCAGATTTCCTAAAAGAAATCCGTGCAAAAGCGAAAACACTGAAGATCGATGCGGACATGCTAAAACGTCCGGTCAATGTGGGCTTCTCCGGCGGTGAAAAGAAACGCAACGAGATCCTTCAGATGGCGATGCTTGAGCCAAAGATGTGTATCTTGGACGAAACAGACTCCGGTCTGGATGTGGATGCGATGAAACTGGTGTCTGAAGGCGTAAACGCTCTGCGTGACGCTGGACGTGGTTTCCTTGTGATCACGCACTATCAGCGCCTCTTGGATCACATCAAACCCGACGTTGTGCACATCATGGCGGATGGCCGTATCATTAAAACTGGTGGCCCAGAGCTTGCGCTTGAAGTTGAGAAGAACGGCTATGCAGACATTTTGGCGGAGGTGGCGTAATGGCCGCTTTGGCAAAGAAACAAGAGGCTGCAGCAGCGCGTTTGGACACCATGTCCTTGCCTGTTGGTGGCCAGTGGGCTTCGGAGGCGCGCAAAACAGCGCTCGCACGCCTCACTGAGATGGGTCTGCCGGATCGTCGCGATGAATACTGGCGCTACACTCGTCCGGATTCTTTGACGCAATCAGAAGTGCCCGCGGCGGCGGTTTTCGAAACCGGCGAAGCGCCACTGTTTGACAGCTTTGATAGGATCAAAGTGGTGTTTGTCGATGGCGTGTTTGATGCGGAGCAGTCCGACGATCTCAGTGCTGAAGGCATGACAATCGAACGTTTGGTCGATGCCGCGGCAAAAGACATCCATTGGGCCAAAGATCTATATGGTACGTTGGAAACCAACGGGCAGACACCTGTTGAGCGCCCGTTGGCGGCGATGAATACTGCTTTTGCCACAGATGGCGTTGTGATCCATGCCACGTCTAAGGTCAGTAAGCCGGTGAATTTGATTTACCGTCACAAGGCACCAACATCTGATGCCATCCTGCACCACCTTGTAAAGCTTGACGCTGGTGCGGAAGTGACCATTTTGGAGAATGGTCCAGCTGCGGCGCGTTTGAACAAAGTCATGGAAGTAGATGTGGCCGACGGAGCAACGTTCCACCACGTACGTGCCCAAGGCCGTGATCATGAGCGCCGTGCAGTGACTCACATCTTTGGTCGTTTGGCGACTGAAAGTGTGTTCAAGTCGTTCACACTTACCGTCAATGGTCGTTTGACACGGAATGAAGCCGTGCTTGAACTGACGGGTGATGATGCTGTGGCCCACGTCGCAGGTGCGTGTTTGGGTGACGGCGAGTTCCACCATGATGATACGGTGTTCGTGACACATGACGCGGTGAACTGTGAAAGTCGCCAGGTCTTCAAGAAAGTGCTCCGTAACGGTGCGATTGGCACGTTTCAGGGAAAAATTCTGGTCCAGCCCGACGCTCAGAAGACCGATGGCTACCAAATTAGCCAGTCTCTGCTTTTGGATGACGACAGTCAGTTTCTCGCAAAACCTGAGCTTGAAATCTACGCTGACGACGTAGCTTGTTCTCATGGGTCAACCTCCGGTGCGATCGACGAAGATGCTCTCTTCTATTTGCGCGCTCGCGGCGTGCCAAAAGACATCGCAACGGACCTGCTGGTGATGTCCTTTGTGGCGGAAGCAATCGACGAAGTTGAAAGCGAAGCGCTGCGCGATGAGTTGATCGCCCGTTTGGAAGGCTGGTTGGAGCGTCGGCGCGACTGATGTCGTTTGTACGCGATATTGCCATGAGTTACCGCGCACCACGGACTGTGGTGCGCCGGCTTTTGGACATGGGTGAACGTGAGGATCGTGCGTTTGCGATCCTTATGGGCGCCTGTGTCGTGATTTTTGTGTCCCGTTGGCCTGCATTGGCGCGAGAGGCGCATTTGAAGCAAACAGAGTTGAACCCACTGTTGGGGGGCAGCTTGTTTGCATTGTTGTTCATTTTGCCGCTGTGCGCCTATTTGCTCGCGTTTGTAAGCCATCTGTTTCTGAAGCTGTTGAGGCGTAAACAGACGGCTTTTGGCGCGCGTCTGGCACTGTTTTGGGCACTTGCTGCGACCGGACCCATCTACTTGCTTGTTGGGCTTGTGGAAGGGTTTGTGGGAGATGGTGCTGCGCTCGGCCTTGTCGGCGTGGTTTGGTTGGTGGCATTTCTTTGGATTTGGGTGTCCGGTTTGATTGAAGCGGGTAGGGCAGCAGCATGAGAGCTCAACTGAGTGCCCTATTGTGGCTCACCATTCGGGACCCGGCCGAAGCCGCACTTGTATTGCTTGGAATACCTGTTTCAAGGAACGTCGGCTGGCAAAATCTTGCTCTTGGTGTTGTGCTTAATACATTGGCGGGCATTGTGATGCTCGCTGTGTTTCCGCTCCCCGCAGAGATGCAAGCGCCGTTTCTTAACAAGCCACTTCTATATGCCTTGGTGTTTGGAAGCGTTTTTGTGATTTTGGTGTTCTCCCTTTTTTGGGGCGGGCGCGCAATTGGCGGCCGTGGTCGGTTCGAAGATGTGCTTTTGGCCATTGGCTGGTTGTTACATGTCCGATTTGTAGTTCAAGTCGCATCGCTTCTGTTGATGCTGGCGATGCCAGGCTTTGCCTTGATTTTCGTGCTTGGAGTAGGGCTGTACTCAATTTGGGTGTCTTTGAACTTCATAAACGTGGTTCACGGCTTCAACAGCTTGATGAAAGCGGTGCTTTTGTCGGTGATCACCATGGTTGGGATGTTTGCCGGAATGATACTTCTATTGTCGCTTGTCACAGCGACAGCGATTGGGATGCCCTGAGATGTACGACGTAAATGAAATCCGTTCTGATTTTCCAATTCTCAGCCGAGAGGTGAATGGAAAGCCGCTTGTCTATCTCGACAATGGTGCATCTGCACAAAAACCGCAGGCCGTTATCGATGCTATTTCACAGGCGTATTCTGAGGAATATGCTAATGTTCATAGAGGTTTACACTTCCTATCCAACCTTGCGACGGACAAGTATGAGGCTGTGCGTGGCACAATCGCAAAGTTCCTCAATGCAGGGAGCGAGGATGAGATTGTCCTGAACTCCGGCACCACCGAAGGCATCAATATGGTGGCTTATGGTTGGGCGATGCCGCGCATGGAAGCGGGCGATGAAATTGTGCTTTCCGTGATGGAGCATCATGCCAATATCGTTCCTTGGCACTTTTTAAGGGAGCGTCAGGGCGTTGTGCTAAAATGGGTGGACACCGCGCTTGATGGGTCGCTAGATCCGCAAGCGGTGATCGATGCCATTGGTCCAAAAACTAAGTTGGTTGCAATCACTCAGTGTTCAAACGTCTTGGGCACCATGGTTGATGTGAAGGCGATCACACAAGCCGCCCACGAACGTGGTGTTGCGGTGATGGTTGATGGCTCTCAGGGGGCGGTTCATGCCCCGGTTGATGTTCAGGACCTTGGTTGCGATTTTTACGCTATAACCGGGCATAAGCTCTATGGGCCGTCAGGGTCAGGTGCAATCTTTTGCAAGATGGACCGCATGAAAGAAATGCGCCCGTTCATTGGGGGGGGCGACATGATCAAAGAGGTCAGTCGTGATACGGTGATTTACAATGATCCCCCTATGAAATTCGAAGCTGGTACGCCGGGTATTGTTCAAACCATCGGGTTTGGCGTCGCATTGGAGTATATGATGTCTCTGGGTATGGAGAACATCGCGCTACATGAGGCGAAACTGCGGGATTATGCGGTGCGAAAATTCGCGGGTTTGAACTGGATGCAGGTTCAAGGTACCACGCCTGACAAAGCGGCGATCTTCAGCTTTACGCTCGATGGGGCCGCGCATGCACATGATATCTCGACCATTCTGGACAAAAAGGGCGTTGCAGTCCGAGCCGGCCATCACTGCGCCGGACCTTTGATGGATCATCTGGGCGTGTCTGCGACCTGTCGTGCTAGTTTTGGGCTATACAACACCACCGAGGAGGTTGACGTGCTTGTTGACGCATTGGAACTGGCACATGAACTCTTCAGTTAAGCATTCATTTTGCGATTGCGGGGCATAGCCACACTGGCTATACCCCGAACTCAGGCACCTGTAGCTCAGCTGGATAGAGCGCTGCCCTCCGAAGGCAGAGGCCAGAGGTTCGAATCCTCTCAGGTGCGCCATCTTCCCAACTCAATGTTTTTACTTAGCCTAAAGTCGCGAATCTCTTTGGGTCTGTCGACTCAAATGAGACCTTTTGAAGCCTTTGTTTGTTGGGGTCTGGCACCGCGGTGGCCTAAATGTGGCGGCAATTGGGCATGCCGTATCTTCTTAAAATTTTGACAACATTGGGTTTCGAAAGTCTTGCCAAAACCGCTGCTAAAAAGTGCATTTTATCAGTCGCTTACATTCAGTTTCATTTGTTCTAAATTACGCCTCAAATTCTGCTCGATGTGTTTCTAGTTTGTTTTGGTTTCGTTAAGTCCCCCGGCCTACCACTGTATGTGGGATTTGTAGCGGTCCGTAAGGGCCATATCGTGGGGATACAGGTATGTTTCTCAAACAGAATTGCTTTGCCAAAAGCATGACGCATAGAGCGTCGACTACGTACTCAGAACGGTACGCAGTCAAGCGAATGGACTTTATCCAAGCCACCAGCTCGTAACGCTTCTGAGGACTGATTTATGCCTATTACCATTACTGTGGACCGCAGTAGTGCGCCGGTAGAGGTGCGCGAGGATATGTTTGGGATCAACCTTCTTGGCTCGACCAATGAGGAGAATGGGGTTCCCAACGATCTGTTCGTGGATGCTGTTGATCTGGTCGGGGGTACGCGTTTGCGTTATCCTGGAGGGCGGGCCGCATCTGAGAACATTATCGAATTGGACCGCAGCCAATCCGGCTCAGATCAACTACGGGAAGATCTGCGTAACTATTTGGATTGGGTGAAGGAAACAGGCACGCGCACTACGCTGGTTGTTGCAGCGCTCACCGATGAAAACGCCGATCAACGCGATGTTCAGGATTGGGCGGAACTCATGTTGGCATACATGGGTGATCAGGCACACTTGATCGTTGGCTACGAGATTGGGAATGAATTTTGGGCTGAGATTGACGAAGTCGAGTATGGGACGCACGCCTATGACATTGCCAAAGCTCTTGGTACAGCGTCTGTGGATGGCTATCAGCCGGATATATGGGTCCAAACATCAAATGTTGTCGGTAGCGCATCGAACTACAAAGGCGGTAGCTACGGTTCCGTTAGCGACAATGATGCCATTGCGGCAATGGGGCACTGGGACGAGGAGCACCGTCCAGACGACTGGTCTGACAGCCAGAACGCCGAGCAATACTACCGCAGCCTAAGCAACTTTCATCAGCGCGTAATCAAAGGCAATCTCGAATTGATGGAGCAGTTGGATGATGATCACGACATCACCAACGGGTTCCAAAATGACAGCGCTTCCGCTGGGATCGACGGCATTATTGCGCATTACTACTACGATGATGATGTTGAAGGTTATGATCTAAGCGAGCAGTCTACGCGGTCTGAAATCAAGGCTCTGGATTTGAGGTTTTCCACATGGGAAGCCATGATGCCTCAAGACATAGACATTCAGGTTACCGAGTGGAACGTTGAGACCAACATATGGTCTTGGATGGGTCTCCGAGGCGCTGGTGTTGTCGTCGAGCAATTTGAGAACATGATGGAAATGGGCGTAGACGGCGCCGATTTTTGGACTCTGCGCCATAACACGACAACGGCTATCGCAGGTGGTAACTCTGACGCCGGTCCGGTGCAGCTAACACCTGCCGGGTTGGCTGTGAAACTCATGGCCGAAAGCTTGGTAGGCCACGAAGACACTATGTATAGCGTGTCACTTGGAGGGTTTGATCCCACGGAATTGGAGGTCAACGGCTACAGCAACGGGTATCGAAGTGTCGTCTACGTTACCTCCCATAGCGACCAGTTCGGTGAAGGTTTCACTCTTGATCTCTCACAGCTTGCTGGTCAGGCGGTGGAATGGTCTGGCCGCATTATTGGGATCGACTTGGACAGCTCGGACGGTTTCAGCGACAATGCAGCATATGACGCAAACGGTGATCTGGTCTCACGGTTACCGAAACGAAAAATCGAGGATTCTGAACGGCAGGATCTGATAGACGTGCTTGGTGACGCATATGACTCATCTTACTTTAAGTTGAGTAATGGAAATTGGACCACTTATCTTCCTAAGCCTGAAGATATCTATGTTTTGCCCGGCGTCGGGACACCTAACAATCTTGATGATTTCTATTTTGTAACTGAAACCGATGTTGCGGGATCTTTGACCGCGGTCACGCAGTCTCAACTGGGCAGCAGCGTTTCCAATTTGTCCTTTGACCTTGATCCCTACGAGGTGATCGAGATCGTCATTGAGCATGCAAATGTATTGTCGGGAAGCAGTTCTTCAGAGACCATGTACGGCGGCAGTGGCGTAGATGATTTCTTTGGTAGCGGTGGCGACGACTATCTGCGCGGATATGATGGTATGGACGTGCTGGTTGGTGGAACTGGACACGATACTATTTATGGCGATGGCAACAATGACCGTTTGGAAGGGAAATCCGGTAACGATCGGCTCTATGGGGGCAGTGGCGACGACAAGCTGATTGGCGGAGATGGCAACGACTATCTGCGCGATGAAAATGGCAAAGATGATTTTTTCGGCGGCAACGGAAGTGATACTGTTTCTTACTGGGGCCATAAGTACGGCGTGGAAGTCAATCTTGGCACGGGCGCGAATTCCAGTTCTGATACGTATGACAGCATAGAAAACCTTTATGGATCTGATCTGGCCAATGACACCCTGTGGGGAGATGGCGTTGACAATCTTTTGTATGGCGCAAGTGGTGACGATCGGCTCTATGGTCAGGCCGGAAACGATACACTGAAGGGGGGCGACGGAGACGACTATCTCAGGGATGAAAACGGACGTGATGTTTTTATTGGGGGAGATGGGCAAGATACAGTTTCGTACTGGGGACACAAATATGGTGTGACCGCGAATTTGACTACGGGCGCCAATTCGAGTTCAGACAGCTATGACAGCATTGAACACTTTCTCGGCTCCAATATTGCAAATGATAAGTTTTACGGCAATCACCTTGGCAATCACTTAGATGGGGCCGGGGGTGATGATACACTCTATGGCTATGGCGGTGAGGATTCACTGGTCGGCGGTTTGGGTACGGACCGGCTTTACGGCGGGTCCGGGAGTGACACGCTTGAAGGCGGCGCAGGGGATGACTACCTGCGAGATGAAAGCGGCGCTGATTACTTCGTAGGTGGGGATGGCGTGGATACGGCCTCTTATTGGGGCCACAAGTCGGGTGTTTCCGTCAATCTGCTGACAGGTGAAAACACGAGTGCGGATGCTTATGACAGTATCGAGAATTTGTTGGGGTCCAATTTGGCGGCGGATACGCTTATTGGTGACCATGGCGCAAATCTACTAGACGGCGCGGCCTACAACGATGTTCTGTCAGGCAACAACGGGAATGACACGTTGTTTGGTGGGTCAGGAAATGACCACCTCTATGGCGATGCGGACGACGACAGGCTGTACGGAAACAGTGGCAACGACACAATGGACGGTGGTTCAGGTGATGATTATCTGCGCGATGATGCCGGTCGAGATACGTTTGACGGAGGCGCCGGTCAGGACACAGTCTCTTATTGGGGCCACACATCTGGCGTGACCGTGGACTTGGGTACGGGTGCCAATTCAAGTGCGGACACGTATATTGATATTGAACATCTATGGGGTTCTAATGTTGCGGCGGATCATCTCACCGGGAGTTCTGGCGACAACTTTTTGCGCGGTGCAGGCGGTGACGATACATTGATCGGTGGCGCGGGCAATGACACATTGCGTGGTGACGGTGGCAATGATCGAATGGAAGGCGGAGATGGCGTCGATGCCTTTGTTTTCCAAGACAGTTTCGGTCAGGATACCATTGTTGATTTCGCCACATCCGGCGTATCGGATGTCATCGATTTTTCCGAAGTTTCGTCTATCTCAAGCTTTTCCGATCTGATGAACAGTCATATTGTCCAATCTGGCGTCGATGTGGTCATTTCGGTCGGTGCCCATTGGATCACATTAGACGACGTGGATCTAAACGATCTCAGCGCAGATCATTTTGTGTTCTGAAATCTCAGGTGGTTGTCGGTGCAGATTTAGATTTGCGCCAACTGACCCACTGCTCAGGGGTATCTAAATCCGTCAAGGCGTGTTCATTGGGCAGTGCAATTGTCTCGATCACCCCCTGCTTGCGCCGCAACACATCCCGTGCGCCGATGTCTCCACACAGAGCTCCCAACTCAACAAAACAAGATTTCGGGAACAGCACAGGATGCCCCGGTTGTCCTGTTTCAGAAACCCCGCGGAAGATCGTTTCTGGCGCGGCAGAGTGCGCATTTGCAAACAGTTGTAAATCTTCCGCGCTAAGATCCGGCATATCTGCCGGGAAGATCACCACACCAGAGGCCGTTGGATGGAGAACATCAATGCCCGCGCGCAGGGAGTGTGCCATTCCCAAATAGGCATCTTGTACCAACGCCGTTGTCACTTTGAGTCCGTCAAGCGCTGCCAGCCGTTTGGCGTTCTTGGGCGGTAAGGTCACAATGACTGTGTCACAAACATCTAGAGAACGCATTGCCAGCGTTCGCAACAGTGGCGCACCGTCGACCTCCTCAAGTAATTTGTCGCCCCCTCGCATGCGAGAGGATGCACCGGCTGCAAGTAATAAAATTGACAGCATAGTAGGCTGGGTTCCCAGAGCGTTGCTTTACGCGATATTACCCGCGCATGCAGGCTCCGTCTGCATCAAAAAGCGCCTTATCAAGAAGTGTGGCCGGGCGCATTTGCCCAAGGATCTCGATCTCCACAGAAAGGCCGTTTGAAATCTTGTCCGTCGGGAGGAACCCAAGCGCGACAGATTTCTTACTGTAGTGGGAGTAGCCGCCCGAAGTGCAGAAACCGACCACCTCTCCGTCGAGCCAGATCGGCTCGTAGGCATGTACATCGGCATTGTCAGCTTTAACTTCAAATGCACATAAGCGGCGGGTTGGCCCTTGCACACGTTCTGCCTCAGCGGCAGAGCGGCCAATGAAGTTATCCGATTTATTGAACGAGATGAAGCGGTCAAGACCGGTTTCCGCGGCGGTGTAGTCCGGCGAGAACTCAGACAACCAAGACCCAAAAAATTTGTCCAGTCGCAGTGACATCATCGCTCGCATGCCAAAAGGTTTCATGCCCAACGGTTCACCCGTTTCCCACAGGATGTTCCAAAGCGCGCGCTGAGCCATTGGATCGCAATAGATTTCAAATCCGAGATCACCGGTGTAGCTGACTCGTTGCACGATACAGTCGACCATACCAACCATCACCGGTCGCACGTCCATGAAGGCCATTTCGGAGATGTCATCACGCGTGCAGGCTTGTAGCACGTCGCGCGCCTTTGGGCCCGCAATCTGGAAACCGTTTAGCTGATCTGAAACGTTTTTGACGTGTACCCCTTCGGCCTCATTCTTTTCAAACCAGCGCATATGGAACGCTTGTGAGCCGTAGGACGCGGTCAACTGGAAAGCATCGTCAGACAGACAAGATACTGTGAAATCACCAATGAGGCGGCCTTTGTGTGTTAGCATCGGAGTCAGACACAGACGGCCTGGCTTCGGGATGCGCCCGGCCATGATTTTGTTCAACCAGTTCCGCGCATTTGGCCCCGCTATCATGTATTTGCCGAAGTTATGTACTTCGTTGATGCCAGCTGCATTGCGCACGGCGTCGACCTCGCGTGCCGTCGCTTGAAAAGCGTTGGACCGACGGAAAGAAGGGGTCTCGAAGCGCGGCTCATCGCCACGTGCAAAATAGTTCACCACTTCGAGACCAAACTGTTGTCCCCAGACTGCCCCCATTTTGTCAAAAGTGTCATACATTGGCGTCTGGCGGAAAGGACGTGCGGCTGGCAACTCTTCGTTAGGGTAAGAAACGGAAAAACGTTTTTGATAATTTTCGATCACCTTTGGCCGGGTGTACCCGGGTGTTATCCAATCGCCGAACCGCGCACAATCCATGGCAAATGTGTCGCGTTCACATTCCCCCTCAACCATCCATTGCGCCAACATCAAGCCAACGCCGCCACCTTGGCTGAAACCGGCCATTACAGCGCAGGCTGACCAGTAGTTGCGCATCCCCGGAACCGGTCCAACCAATGGGTTGCCGTCTGGCGCAAAGGTAAACGGGCCATGGATCACAGACTTCACACCTGCAGTCTCAAGGGCTGGAAAACGGGCATAGGCAAAGTTGATGCTGTCTTCGATCTTGTCGAAGTCATCCGGAAGCAATTCGTGACCAAAGTTCCAGGGCGTGCCATCCACAGCCCAGGGGCGACAACGTTGTTCATAAAACCCAATACAAAGCCCACGTCCTTCCTGACGCAGGTAGCTTTCGCCCGCTGGATCCATAACATGCGGGTGTTCTTTGCCGTCTTGCATCATCTCTTTGATTAGCGGCACGTCTTCGGTGACGATGTACTGGTGTTCCATTGGGTGCAGTGGGAAGTATACGCCGGCCATTGCCCCCACTTCACGCGCCCAGAGACCCGCTGCGTTGACAACATGCTCTGCGTGAATTGTGCCCTTGTCCGTAACAACATCCCATGTACCGTCAGGCCGTTGTTTGGTTTCAATGACCTTGGTGTGGGTTTGAATTGTCGCGCCCCCCAAACGAGCAGCCTTCGCGTAGGCATGCGTCGTACCTGATGGATCCAGATGCCCATCCAGTGGATCATATAGCGCCCCAATGATGCCCTCGACATTGGTGACCGGTGCGAATTTTTTGATCTCTTCGGGTGTAATGATCTCGGTCTCTAACCCCATAAACCGATGTTTGGCGCGCTCGGCCAACAGCATGTCAAACCGTTCTCGGTTGTCCGCCAATGTCACACCGCCAACATGATGAAGCCCGCAGGACATACCTGTCAGCTCTTCGAGCTCGCGGTACAGGTTAATCGTGTACCCTTGCAGCGCCGCCATATTGGTGTCGCCATTCAAGGTGTGAAACCCGCCAGCAGCATGCCAAGTCGATCCAGAAGTCAGCTCTGAACGCTCTAGCAACATGACGTCGGACCACCCAAGTTTGGTCAAGTGATACAAAACGGAGCAGCCAACCACGCCACCCCCGATAACGGCGACTCGTGTCGTCATGTCCATCGGCTTCTCCTTGTCGTCTGTTAAACTCAGCAACTTCGAACTGGACTAAATCGGCAAGTCGGAATGCGACAATGTTTGTCGCAAAATTAACTTATGAGGCCTGAACGAAGACGGAAACAAGGAACATCGCCGCCCAAATGCAAAAAAACCTCCCGCCGTGCGAGAGGTTTGAAACGTTGGGCGCAGGCACAATCCTAGCTGAATGCGTGAGCGGCTATTTTTTCAAAGGTACGCCGTAGAGCTCCAAACGGTGCCCCTTGAGTTTGTACCCGAGTTTTTCAGCTATTTTCTCTTGCAGCGCTTCGATCTCTGGGTCGACGAACTCAATCACTTCACCTGAATTGATATCAATCAGGTGATCATGGTGTGCCCGCTCCGCATCTTCGTAGCGCGCACGACCATCACCAAATTCCAGTTTGTCCAAGATGCCCGCTTCTTCAAATAATTTCACGGTGCGATATACTGTGGCCAAAGAAATGCCAGCGTCACGTGCAGAGGCCCGTGCATAAAGCTGTTCAACGTCGGGATGATCGGTGCTGTCTTGAAGCACGCCAGCAATTGTCCGGCGTTGTCCGGTCATTCGAAGGCCTTTGGACTCGCAGCGGTCTAAGATGGTGTCGCACATGGCTTATCCGTATATTTGGCTTCGATTTACGTCTGGCTTTCCTGTGTATCCAAACCCAGAACCGGATTCCACCGTTTTTGTGATTGGAGCTCAAAAAGACGCCAACGGCTTAAGCAAATGAGAACGCGCCTTCCATCACTCGCACGGCATTGCCTGAAACAGTGACACCATTGCTGTCGGCTACAACAGAAATTGCGCTGGGGCGGCCCATATCTTCACCTTGCAGAATCGAGAGCGTTACTGGAGTGCTTTCGATTTTGGCCAAAAGCGCTCCGAGAGTGGCGCACGCACTGCCGGTTGCGGGATCTTCAGGGATGTCATCTAGCGGTGCGAACATCCGTGCGAAAACCTGCGATCCTTCGCGGACATAGGCGAATTGAGCAAAGTCCAAGCTAGACGGATGTGCGTCACGTCCACGTCGAAATGCGGCAATGTCGGGGGTGAGTGATGCAAGGCTCTCGCGGTCCTTGAGTTGTGTGATGGTGAAAGCGAGACCCAAAGAGGCCATACAAGGCGGATGAACCGAAAAGTCGATCGCATCTGTGGTTTTTCCCAAGGCCTCCGCAACCAAAGTGGGGTCTGGATCCGCCAAATGCTCAAGCGGAGCTTGTGTTAGGAACTCTGCGGATGACTCTGAAATTTGGCACGTGATCGGTCCAACCCCAAGCTCAAACGTCAAAGGTCCTTTGGCACCTTCATCCCTAAGTGCCAGAGCGGTTCCAATCACAGGGTGCCCGGCAAAGGGGATCTCCATGGTCGGCGTAAAAATGCGCACCCGCGCCGTATGCTCCTCCGACTCTGCCGGATACACAAAGGTTGTTTCGGAGAAGTTGAACTCGCGTGCGATCTTCTGCAAGGTTTCTTCAGCAATATTTCTTGCATCAGGGATGACAGCTAAAGGATTGCCACCGAAAGGTGAGTTCGTGAACACGTCGTAAACGAAATAGCGGGTCATCAAACGTTGAGTCCTTGAGTTTTTACGCTGTGAGCGCGGTTTCATGTTGCAGATCAAAGTCCAGCCAAATCGGAAGGTGATCAGATGCAGCTTGTGCAGGGCGGCGTGTAAGCACGCCATTGTCACGCGGTAAAATCCCAGAGTTTAAGGCAAAGCCGTCTAGTGCCGCTATGGGTCTTGGTGCTGGAAAGCTATGGGGTGTGCGGATGAAATCGAACCCAGGTGTGGCTGCATCAAGTGCTGCTTTAGATCCCCATTCATTGTAGTCACCTGCCAATAGTGTTGGCATGGGTTCCAAACGCCTTAGCACGCGAGAAATTGCGTTCAATTGAAGCAAGCGATAACGGCGAATGAGTCCGAGATGAAGACCGATCACTCGAAGGGGTCCGCTTGGAGTGAGCAAATCTGCGCAAATGGCCCCGCGTGGCTCAAGCCCGGGAAGATGGATGCCTTTTGCCTTTGTGACCTCGATAGTGGGACGCACAAGCATGGCGTTCCCGTGCCACCCTAAGGACCCATGTGGTTGACCAAAGTCCACCGCAACGAAACCCTTTTGGGCCACAAGTTCGCGTGGCAAAGCTGCTGGTCGGGGCGGCATGCGTTTGTCCGCTTCTTGCAGCACGGTAATGTCGGCGCGCAGTGCACGTATGACAACCATAGTTCGCGCCGGCCGACGCTGTAGGTCTATCCCCACGCATTTTTGTAGATTGTAAGTGGCAATACGCACTGGGTTTCCCGCGCTGGCATTCAAACATATTCACTTTGCGCCATGATACGCGACGCCGCAGAATTGTTAAGTGCCGCAAAAGGTTTGTGTGACGGTTTCTTCTGGTTGCGGGGGCAAAGTGTATCTTTGAAACTCTGATGAGCGCTCAAACGGTTTCGAGAGTGCTGTATTGAGCGCGAAAAATGGACCGTAGTCCCCATCAACGGCCTCTTTAATCATCGCCTCGACATTGTGGTTGCGAGGAATGCGGATCGGATTGGCTTTGCTCATAATTTCTTTTGGGTCTTCTGGCTGTGCTTCCAAATGCGTTTGCCAGTCCTCTAGCCAGGCAGGCCATTCTGTTGAGTTCGCCAACTCAGTGATCTGCCATGTGTCTTCGGTTAGAGACCTGAAAGTATTGGTGAAATCTGATCTTTTGTCCGTCACTATCGACAAGAGTCTCGAAATCAATTGCTCGTCAGTTTGCGCGGGTGTAGCGATCCCCAACTTGGCAGAAAACCGATTGCGCCATGCGGTACGGATCAGGTCAGGCATGTTATGGACTACGTCTGTAAATTGCGCGACAGCGCTGTCGGAATTGTCTTCCAACGGCAGCAAAGCAGTGGCGAGCTGGGCCATGTTCCAAACGGAGATATCTGGTTGATTTCCATAGGCATATCTCCCGTTTCGGTCGATCGATGAAAACACCTTACCAGGGTGGAATTCATCCATGAACGCGCAGGGGCCGTAGTCGATGGTCTCTCCTGAGATCGTACAATTGTCGGTGTTCATAACCCCGTGGATGAAACCAAACGACATCCAATGCGCCACCAATTCTGCCTGACGTTTACTCACCGATTGCAGGAATTCAGCAGGATCTGAAACGTGCGGGTAATGACGCGCGCAGGCAAATTCGAATAACGCCCTTAGACCGTCGAGGTCTTGGCGTGCGGCAAGCACCTGAAAGGTGCCAACGCGTATATGGCTACTTGCTACACGCGTTAGAACTGCGCCAGGCAGGGGCCGCTCACGAAAAACTTCCTCGCCAGTCGCAACAGCGGCCAAAGCACGTGTGGTCGGAACCCCTAAAGCGTGCATTGCTTCAGACATCACGTATTCACGTAGTACGGGCCCCATCCATGCGCGCCCATCGCCACGCCGGGAGAAAGGTGTTGGCCCGGATCCTTTGAGCTGAATGTCGTAACCGTTTGATTCTCCTAACAATACGGCTCGTCCGTCTCCAAGCTGAGGATTCCAGTTTCCAAATTGGTGCCCCGCATAGAGTTGTGCGATCGGATCAGCGCCGTCCGGAAGTACAGAGCCGGAAAACACTTGTGCAAGTTCGGTTTCATCCTGTGTCTCTTTGAAACCTAGTTCCGCACCCAAAGCGGCATTGTAGGCAATCAGTTTTGGTGACCTAACTGGCGTGGGTTTTTGTCTGGAAAACAAGCGCTCAGGGAGCGCGGCATAGGTGTTCTCAAACGGGATTTGCAAAGTCATGATGGCAACCTTAGCGCAGTGTGGCGGAGATTTGGTTGCAACCTATGCCTTTCTTGTCATCAACGCAAAGCGTTCGCGTATCAAAAATCCCATGCGTGTATACAGCTTTTGTGTAGCCAAGTCGTCTTTGTCCACTTCAAGGCTGATGCCCATTATGCCATTTTTTTCAAGAGTTTGACAAAGCAAGATGAGCGCTTGGGAGGCCATACCTTTGCCGCGCACATTGGGACGTATGTAGACTTCGTCGAGGGTGGCCTCCATGCCGCCAAATTCTACTGACCACGTGAACGTAACCACGATATAGCCAACTGGCGCGCGACGTGGGCCAATCAAATAAGCCGCTCCATAAGGCGAGCCCTCCAAGAGTGGCATCAGAGCAGCGTGACGGTGGGCCGTATCTGTGGTGATGTGCATTTCGGCGTGAAAGGCCACAACAAGGCCTTCCAGAGCTTTGAAATCCGTGCCTGTCGCAAGGTGCAGAGCACTGCTCATAGACGAGCAAGTCTTTCTTTCAAAAGGGAAAAGAAACCATCTGCATCCACATCCCCAACAAACAGTGCATTGGCGTCTCGGCCTGTGACGCCCCACCAATCTGCAACGGTCATGCCCATGGTCAGTTCTGACTGTGTCTCGATCTCGACGTTGATGTGGCGACCGGAAAACAGTTCAGGCTTGATTAGGTAGGCTGTGACGCAAGGATCATGGAGCGGCGCCCCTTCAGAGCCGTATTTCTCTTTGTCAAAACGTTCAAAGAAATCAGTCATTTGCGCGACGGCAATGCCAACGTCGGTGTTCAGGGCGCGGAAGGCATCATTGCGGGGTTTGGTGACCAAAGCCTTGTGTGTGACATCAAGGGGCATCACCACAATGGGGACACCTGACTTAAAGACAATATCTGCCGCCTGTGGATCAACATATATGTTGAATTCTGCTGCAGGTGTGATGTTGCCTACCTCAAAGTAAGCGCCGCCCATGAGAACAATTTCCTGAACTTTTTCAATGATGTCAGGGGCTTTTGTGAAAGCAGTGCCGATATTTGTGAGGGGACCCAACGGGCACAGTGTGACTGTGCCAGCCTCATGTGCACGAAGTGTTTCGATGATGTAGTCCACACCATGCTGATCCTGAACAGGCATCACGGGATCCGGAAGGGTTGGCCCATCAAGACCAGTCTTGCCGTGCACATGCTCAGCGGTCACCAAGGGTCGACCCATCGGCCGATCACAGCCTTCATAGACCTTAACATCGTGTTTACCTGCTAACTCACAGACAATACGCGCATTTTTAGAAGTTAAATTCAGTGGAACGTTGCCAGCAACAGCCGTGATGCCCAATACGTCAATCTCTTCGGGACTTGCCAGAGCGAGAAGAATTGCGACCGCGTCGTCTTGTCCAGGGTCTGTGTCGATGATGATTTTGCGCGCGCTCATGGCCATACCTCGTTGTCTTGAGCGGGCACCCTGTCAAGGTGGAGCTGGCTTGTCTAGCCGCTTCCTTTCAATCAGGGCAATAAGTTTACCAGATGGTCTAAATTGGGGATTTTGGCACGTCGGTATTGCGTCGTTATCGCGGCTGTATCGCGGAGGTGCCAATTTTGTCGGCAAAAGGCTGCGGGTAAATCTTGCGTTCACTTTGTTTCAGGTGGGTGTTGTGGGACCGTACGATAGGGTAACCAGACAGAAAGCAAAGAAAGAGCAGACTACATGCCGATGACTGGTGACCCCATTTTGACACGTGATCTGGTTTTGGTGGGAGGTGGTCATACCCACGCGCTTTTGCTGCGGATGTGGGCCATGAAGCCGGTGGCAGGTGTGCAGATCACTTTGATCAATCCGGGGCCGACCGCACCGTATTCTGGCATGTTGCCGGGCCACATCGCCGGGCACTACTCGCGCGAAGATTTGGACATTGACCTTGTAAAGCTGGCTCATTTCGCCGGGGCGCGTTTGATTGAAGGCACGGCCGAGGCGATTGATCCGTTGGCCAAAACGATCTCCGTGGCGGGGCGTGGGGAGATTGCCTATGACGTGGCCTCTTTGGATGTGGGTCTTCACGCGGTCACGCCGCACATAGCGGGGCTTGCGGCGCACGGAATGGGCGCCAAACCATTGGATCGCTATGCCGACGGGTGGGCACGGTTTTTGGGGCAAGTACGGGCGGGTGACAGCGGCGCAAACGTTGCGGTGATCGGCGGTGGTGTGGCGGGTTGTGAGCTTGCCATGGCGATGGCTTATCAACTGTCAAAGCTTGGCCACCGGGACTGTGTGACCTTGATTGAAGCTGGTGCGCAATTGGCGGCGGAAGTCCCGGCTGTTGACCGGGTGCTTGCGGCGGCGATGGCGGAGTTGGGGGTACAGGTCCTTCTAAACGCGCAGGTGTCTGAGGTGACATCTGGATCGGTTGAACTGTGCGGGCAGTCTGTGGTGCCTTCCGATTTCACCGTTGTAGCTGCGGGCGGCTTCGCGCATGGCTGGATTGCGCAATCTGGGCTGCCCTGTGATGACGCGGGCTTTGTGAAGGTGGATGCCCAGCTGCAAGTGCCGGGCTGTGACGGGTTATTTGCGGTTGGAGATTGCGCCCATCTGAGCGCGTCGCCACGGCCAAAAGCCGGGGTGTTTGCGGTGCGGGCCGCGCCAGTGCTCTTGGCGAACCTGCGTGCGGCGTTGACCGGGGGGCAGTTCAAATCCTTTGCGCCGCAGAATGATTATCTGAAGCTGATCTCTTTGGGCGAGCAGGCCGCTGTGGCGGCAAAATGGGGGCGGTGTTTGCGCCAACCTGGCAAAGCTCTTTGGCGGATCAAGGACGGCATAGATCAGCGATTTATGGCCAAGTTTTCGTCACTGCCCACGATGGAGCGTTCCGTGCGCCCCGCGTTGCTTGCGCAAGGCGGGGATCACGGAGGAGACGTGCAGATGTTGTGCGGCGGATGTGGTGCTAAGGTTGCGCCTGGCCGGTTGGAACAGGTTCTAAGTGCGCAGCCAAGGATGCAGCGTGAGGATGTCGTGAGTGGTCCCGGAGATGACGCTGCGGTGTTGCAAATGGGATCTGTGCAACAGGTCATCAGTGTGGATCATCTGCGTGGATTTACCGCTGACCACGGTCAGATGGCCCGCATCGCGGCAGTGCATGCACTTGGGGATGTCTGGGCCATGGGGGCTGCGCCGCAGTCCGCGTTATTGTCGGTGACATTGCCGCGGATGTCTGCAGACCTTCAGGCGCGCGCCATGACGGAGATTTTGCACGGAGCAGGTGATGTGCTGCGCGGTGCGGGGGCCGAAATCGTTGGGGGGCATTCGACCATGGGTGCGGAGTTGACGATTGGGCTTACGGTGACGGGTTTGTTGCCGGGCAAGGCGATCTCTGTTGGCGGCGCGCAGGTCGCAGATGAGTTGGTGCTGACACGCCCAATTGGCAGCGGGACGATTTTGGCGGCAATGATGAAGGGGCATGCGCGTGGTGTGGATGTTTCGGCGCTTCTAAAGAAAATGTCGGAACCACAAGGGGATGCGGCATCAATCTTAAAGTCACCACACGCGATGACAGATGTTACTGGATTTGGCTTGGCAGGACATTTGATGGCGATCTGTCGGGCGTCAAATGTGGCCGCAGAGGTGGACTTGGCCTCGGTGCCGATTTTTCCCGGCGCCGAGGCGTTGGCCGAGGCGGGGCACCGCAGCACAATTTTTGACGACAATCGCGCGCATGCGCCGGTGTTTGGGCCAGAGAGCGCGAAGGCGGCGCTTTTGCATGATCCGCAGACGGCGGGAGGGTTTCTGGCTGCTGTGTCTGCGGGTCACGCCAGTGAATTGGTCACCCAACTGCGCGCGGCCGGGCATGAGGCCGCTGTTATTGGGCGTTTGAAGGCAGGCCCGCCCGCGATCACTCTGCGCTGATCAACTGGGCCGCCGTGGTCGCAAGGGTGCTGTCACTGAGATCAGGCAGATCAATAGATTTGGCCACTGGTGCGTGCGCGCGTGAGATGCGCATATAGCGGGGATCATAGTGGGTTTCGATCAAGGCGCGGATCAGCGGCGAGTAAGCGCGTTCGGAGGCCATTTCTTGCCAATATCTGACATTTTCGCGGCCGTGATACCGGATCAGTTGCTCTAGGATTGAGACAAGCTTTTCGGGCTCTGCCAGCATGTCAGGATAAGCGTCCAACAGATGAGTGATGCGGGCTTGCATGGGGCAGGTCAGGCGCAGATTGGGCGCGGCGATCATAGCTTGCCACAATGTTGGTGGGATGATCAGGCGACCAATCTTAGAGCTTTCGGCCTCCACATACACCCGGCGCTCGGGCACAAGATGCGCCATTTCACCTGCGAGGCTGCTCTCAAAGGCTTTTTGGCTTGGTTGAGCATCGCTCAGTGGGCCAAACAAGCTGCCACGATGGTTGGCCATCGCCTCAAGGTCTAACGTTTGTGCGCCTTGCGCGGCGAGGTGGTGCAAAAGGCGGGTTTTTGCGGTGCCGGTTCCGCCATCGATCACCACCACAGGGCAGGGCATCACACCCTCGTAGAGGGTCTTAGATACCAACCTGCGGTAGGCCTGATAGCCGCCCGTTATGGTATCTGCGCGCCAGCCGATTTGTTGCAGAATAATCGCGACCGATCTGGAGCGTTGTCCCCCGCGCCAGCAATATACCAAGGGTTTGTAGGCGCCGTTGTGGGCCGAAAGGGGACCTTCCAGATGTGCGGCCACGTTGCGTGCCACGATGGCGGCACCGATCTTACGGGCTTTGAAGGGGCTGTCTTGCACGTAGATTGTGCCGACACGTGCGCGCTCTTCATTGGACATGGCAGGCAGGTTGACGGCGCCTGGGAGGTGGTCCGTGGCAAATTCGGCCGGCGAACGGACGTCGATGATGTCATCAAATGGCAGCGTTGCAAGGTCAGAAAGCTGGGTCAGAGTAAGCGGCATCGAGCGGTCCAAGTGAGGTTTGTTCTGCATAGCTTGGATGGGCACGGGATGCCAGTTTGTCGAGGGCTTATCATTGACCAAAGGTTTGGTTGATGTAGGCTGCGTTCAGCGCAGGCCAAGGGGAGGGTGGCGTGAAAAAAATGACGCCAAAGCAACGGGCGACGAAATGTGCGGAGGTTCTGTGGGCTGCGGATCGGGCCAGCCAGCTTCTGGGGATAGAAATCAGGGATGTGGACGCAGGCTGCGCGGAGCTGCGCATGGAGGTGCGTCCAGAGCATTGCAATGGGCATGGCATATGCCACGGCGGGTTTACCTTTACGTTGGCTGACTGTGCCTTTGCCTTTGCGTGCAATAGCCGCAACCAAGCCACCGTCGCGCAGCACAACACCATTTCGTATATCGCGCCGGGACGTGAAGGGGATGTTCTCAGAGCGGTTGCGAGTGAAGTCACTCTGAGCGGTCGTAGCGGTGTTTATGATGTGACTGTCTACAATCAAACGGACGAGATTGTGGCGGTGTTTCGTGGCGCGTCGCGTGCCATCAAGGGGCAGGTATTTCCGGAATAAGACGCACTTGGGGAGGGTGTTATGAAAGATTTATCGCCACGCAAAGAAGAGTTGGACCCAATTGAAGTTGCGTCAATTGACGAAATTCAGGGGCTGCAACTGAAGCGGTTGAAGTGGTCATTGTCGCATGCATATGAAAATGTGCCGATGTATCGCGAGCGCTTTGATCAGGCAGGTGTACACCCAGAGGATCTGACATCGCTGAGCGATTTGGCACGGTTCCCGTTCACCTATAAAGACGACCTGCGGCGGCATTATCCGTTTGGTATGCTGGCGGTGCCACGAAAACAGATTGCGCGTATACATGCCAGCTCTGGCACAACCGGCAAGCCTACCGTTGTGGGCTATACCCAAAAAGACATCGACACTTGGGCGGACCTTATGGCGCGCAGTCTACGCGCCTCGGGACTTCGAGCAGGAGACTTGGTGCACAACGCTTATGGCTATGGGCTTTTTACGGGTGGTTTGGGTGCGCATTATGGCATTGAACGGCTTGGCGCGACCGTTGTGCCGATGAGCGGTGGCCAGACCGAGAAGCAGGTTGGTTTGATCACCGATTTTTGTCCTGACGGGATCATGGTCACACCAAGTTACATGCTCAATATCTTGGAAGCGTTTCATAAGGCTGGGCTGGATCCACGAGACTGTTCTTTGTCGGTTGGGGTGTTTGGCGCAGAGCCTTGGACAGATGCGATGCGTCAGGAAGTTGAGGCCGCGTTTGATATGCACGCCGTTGATATCTATGGTCTTTCGGAAATAATGGGACCGGGAGTGGCCAATGAATGTGTGGAAACCAAAGACGGGCCGGTGATTTGGGAAGATCACTTCTATCCTGAGATCATTGATCCCAAGACAGGTTTGGTTTGCGAGGATGGCGAGATGGGGGAGTTGGTTTTCACCACGCTGACCAAAGAGGGCCTCCCGATGATCCGATATCGTACAAGAGATTTGACGCGGCTTCTGCCGGGCACCGCGCGCAGCATGCGTCGGATGGAAAAAATCACCGGGCGCAGCGATGATATGATCATCGTGCGCGGGGTGAACGTCTTTCCCAGCCAAGTGGAAGAGCAAGTGCTCGCCACCGAGGGACTGGCGCCGTATTATCAGATCGCGCTTCACAAATCTGGTCATTTGGATGGGATGCGGGTGCTGGTGGAGGCGACACCCGTGGCGGCGGACGTGCTCAGTAGAGCTGCAGCCGCCCGCGTTTTGCGCAAGCACATCAAAGATATTGTTGGTGTGACGGTGGAGGTGCACGTTGGCGATCCGGGTTCCGTAGAGCGAAGTCAGGGGAAGGCAAAGCGGGTGATTGATCACCGAAAAGAGTGACGTTTACCCCTGAATTTTGGGGTGGCGCTGTCTATCTATTTCTTGTGCTTTATGATAAATATCAGTTCCCTAAGGCGCTTGTTTAAAGTGGTTTTTGAAAGATTGGTCAGGCTGCTGTTTTTGTCAGTCGCCGATGCGATGTTCAGGTTGCAAAAACTATGCTAAAATCGCCGCATTTGGTGTTTTAGTTGGATTGATTAGATGAAGAGTATTTTTGCAAGCGCTGCTGTCGCCATTGGATGTTTGAGCGCATCAACAGGCGTTTCGGGTCCGTCATACGGTATTGGATTGACCTATGTTTTTGGCGGGGATTTTGCGCTTGGGTTTCGGGTGTTCCATGATGATGAGCCGGGAAGCGCGGTTTTGGCGATTGGTGCAGATTACAAATTCAGTTCTCAGGCCTTCCGTCCAACAGTTGGCGTCGGCTACTTGGACGAAGACTACTATCTTGATTTCAGTCTTGGCTACGACACCCGGCTTCAGGCGTTAGACTATGGCATGGGGTTGGGGGCGTCGTTTGAAACTGAGGAAGAGGCTGGGACCACCACAGGTGGCGGCGGACCAATTCCCACCGATTTAATGCGCTAATACGGACAGAAACGTTGTGATTTGAGCGTGACGGTTGCCACGCTCATTTACTGATCATAGTCGACAACGACACGATTGGTCAGCGGATACGATTGGCAAGACAGAATATAGCCTTTGTCGACTTCATAGTCCTCCAACGCATGGTTGGCGGCCATCTCAACCTCACCTGAGATCAAACGACATTTGCAGGTCGAGCAGACGCCCGCTTTGCAGGCAAACGGCGCATCGATGTTATTGGCGCGCGCGGCGTCCAGAAGGGACGTATCGCGCTTCACCGCCACTTGCCGGGTTGTGCCATCCAGTGTGATTTCGGCAGTCACCAATGTCTGCGTTTCCGATTTGGAGATGGTTTGGTGCTTGAGGCGTCCCGGTTGGTCTGCGCCAAAGAGTTCAAATTTTATCTGCGCCTCATCGAGGCCATGGGTCTTTAGGGCAGTTACAATGCTCAGCATCATAGGTTTTGGGCCGCAGATATAGGCAACATCCACGGACGAAATATCAATCCAACCGGCTTGAAAAAGCTTCGCGCACTTTTGTTCTGTGACGCGGCCCGTGAAAAGGTCAATTTCTTGAGCGTCGCTTTCCAGAATGTGGATCACATTGAAGCGGCCGATGTAGATATTTTTGAGGTCCTCAAGTTCCTCTCGAAACATGATCGTTGCGATGCCTTTGTTGGCATATATCAGCGTGAAAGATGACTGTGGCTCTTGGGCGAGAGTGGTTTTGATCAGCGACAGGACCGGGGTTATGCCCGAACCGCCAGCAAAGCCGAGGTAGGTTTTAGCGGCGTCTGGGTGAAGGGCTGTGAAAAACCCACCCATCGGGGGCATGGCTTGCAGGGTGTCACCGACTTTGAGGTCGGTATTGGCCCATGTGGAAAAGGCGCCGCCATCTACGCGCTTGATGCCGACCTGCAAGAACCCGTCGTCCGTGCCCGCGCAAATCGAATAAGACCGGCGCAGCTCTTCGCCATCAAAGTCGCGCTTGAAGGTCAGATATTGTCCCTGAATAAAATCGAAATATTGTTGGGCGCCATCTTCAGGTGTCAACGTCAGCACCACGGCGTCCCGGATGGTCTTGTGAATATCGGTGACGGTCAATTTGTGGAAGTGTGCCATGCGGGATTCCCTCAGATGCACTTGAAGTAGTCAAAAGGTTCGAGGCACATGCAGCATCGCCACAGAGCCTTGCAGGGTGTTGACCCAAATTGGCTTATTTTTTCAATATCTTGACTGCTGCAGTTGGGGCACTTTTGAGGTCCGCCTGCCGGTTCTGGAGGTGCTATGCCGTAGCGTTCAAGTTTTTCACGGCCCTGCTGCGAGAGCCAATCGGTGGTCCAGGCAGGACTCAGTTGGCGGCGAAGTTGTAGGTTCGTAATGCCATGGCTGCGCAGCGTGGTTTCGATGTCCAGATTGATGATGGTGGTGGCCGGGCAGCCAGAGTAAGTGGGCGTCACCGAGACAATCAATGTGTCGCCCTCGTAAGCCACATCACGGATGATGCCGAGATCGGTGAGCGATATCACAGGGATTTCTGGATCAGGCACAGTGTGCAACCACTGCCAAACCTGATCGATGCTTGGAACGGGCGTACCGTTGTCCGCAGGTGTTGTCTGCGCTTTTGTTACCATGTTGCACCGGGGTAAGCGCGTTGAAGCCACTGCATCTGTGTGAGGAGGTGGCCGAGATGTTCGGAGTGAGTTTTGCCGTTGCGGCCGCCTTTGTGGGCAAAAGTGCTGTCCGGTATGGTCAGCGTGGCCTCAAAAAGTACCTTGCCAATCAGCGCGTCATACTCTTCGCGCAAAGAGGCTGGGTCAGGTGCAACACCAGCTGCAACCATGGCCCCGTCGACCTCATCAGCAGCAAACATCTCCCCCACATAGGGCCACAACCGGTCCAATGCGGCTTGCATACGTGTGTGGCTTTCTTCTGTGCCATCGCCCAGACCCACCACGGTATCGGCAGACCGCTCGACGTGATAGGCGACTTCTTTTCTGGCTTTTTCTGCAATCTCTGCAACGGCTTGGTCGGAAGACTTCATCAAGCGCGGCAGCAAGATGGACTGATAGGCGTCAAACAGAAACTGACGCATCAGGGTCTGACCGAAGTCTCCATTTGGCAGCTCCACCAGCAGCAGATTGCGGAACTCCCAGGCATCGCGCAGGAAAGCGAGATCGTCGGCCGTTTTGCCGTTGCCCATGACCTCCGCGGCATAGCCAAGCCAGAGTTGCGTCTGTCCAATCAGATCAAGCGCGGTGTTGGCGAGCGCAATGTCTTCTTCCAGAACCGGCGCATGACCGCACCACTCAGAGACGCGATGGCCCAGAATGAGGGTGTTGTCACCCATACGCAGAAGGAACTGCGTGAGCATATCCTTGTCGACACTTGCCATCACATGTTCCCCACTTCGTCCGGGATGTCGAAGAAGGTTGGATGGCGGTAGATCTTGCTTTCGGATGGCTCGTAGAGTGGGCCTTTTTCCGACGGAGAAGATGCGGAAATATTGTTTGCCTCCACAACCCAGATCGACACACCTTCGTTGCGGCGGGTGTAGACATCGCGGGCGTTCTTTATCGCCATTTCCGCGTCTGGCGCGTGCAGGCTGCCGACGTGACGGTGGCTCAGACCATGCTGACCACGAATGAAGATTTCCCAGAGGGGCCATTCTTTGCTCATGTGTTCCTCCGTTAGTCGAATACGAAGCGAGTGCGTTCGCACAGTGCGTCAGGTGCGCACAGGTAATGGGTTGAGAGGGGTCCTAAGGTTTCCGTGTCCACTCCCCAGACAGTGGTGGGATCGAATAGAAAACCGGAGCCGCTCAATCCTTCGATGAGATGCGGTGACCCAACAAAAAAAGTTGCGACAAGTGATACCGCAAATGTGCCTAAAACCAGCTGGCGGGTGCGTGCATTGGCCATAACCTACTCTGCCGCCACGTTGTTACATCGCGCGCTGCGCCAGCGCGTGGCTTGTGGAACATAAGACCAACCAAAGGCGTGGTCGCTGTCGCCATGTTGATTCAGGTGTTCGAGACGAGCGAGCGCGTCGTCAATTGTGGGCTCTTCCCCCGGTTCAATCCACCACATGCAGAAATGCATACTTTCCATCAGATCAAACCAGTCTTCGCGACGCTGATAGAATTGGCGGTGGATTGTGCCCCAAACAAAAGTCTCCAAGCTTTCGACAGAGTCCCATGTCGACACATTGATGATCACACGGGGATTGTCCGTCGCCTGTGTGTCAGTCGCGTTGCCACTGTTGTCCGTGTAGCGCCATTGGAATCCTTCGGAGCGTTCTGCAATCCCGTTGATCTTGTCCAAAGCGTTGAAAAACGGCGCAACGCGGGGGTCATCGGCATCATGCTTCAGGCGGGCGATGTTCACTTCGGCAAGATGTTTCATTCGGCTGCGGCCTTTGTTTTTTTCTTTTCTGCATGCGCCATGAGTCCATCGCGGACCCATTGGCCGTCGTCCCATGCTTTGTTGCGGGCCTCAAGCCGTTCCGTGTTGCAGGGGCCGTTGCCTTTGAGCACATCAAAGAACTCGGACCAGTCGGGATCAGAGTAGTCGTAGCCGCCTTTTGCTTCGTTCCATGTCAGGTCCTTGTCCGGAATGGTTAGGCCGAGGTATTTGGCCTGTGGCACGGTCTGGTCTACGAATTTTTGGCGCAGCTCGTCGTTGGTGTTCATCTTGATCTTCCACGCCATATTTTGCGTGGAGTGCACGGAGTCTTTGTCAGACGGGCCAAACATCATCAGCGAAGGATACCACAGGCGGTTCAGTGCATCTTGCGCCATTTGTTTTTGCGCCTCAGTGTCTTGCGCCATTTTCATCATGATGTCGTAGCCCTGTCTCTGGTGAAAGCTCTCCTCTTTGCAAATGCGGATCATCGCGCGGGAGTAGGGGCCGTATGATGTGCGTTGCAGCGGCACTTGGTTCATGATCGCAGCACCATCCACCAGCCAGCCCACCGCCCCGATGTCTGCCCAGTTCAGCGTGGGATAGTTGAAGATGGAGGAATATTTCATCTTGCCAGACAAAAGCTGTTCGGTCAGATCGTCCCGGCTCACCCCCAATGTTTCAGCAGCCGCATACAGATAGAGGCCGTGGCCGGCTTCGTCTTGTACTTTTGCAAGCAGGATCATCTTGCGCTCCAGTGTCGGCGCGCGGGTGATCCAGTTGCCTTCAGGGAGCTGGCCGACGATCTCGGAATGCGCGTGTTGACCGATCTGGCGGATCAGGGTTTTACGATAGCCCTCAGGCATCCAATCGCGTGGCTCAATTTTAATGTCGGCATCGATTTTGGCCTGAAAGGCGGCCAGCTGTTCTGGGTTGTCCTGTGACGCCTCGGACGTGATCATCTGGGCATACATATGGGGTTCTCCTCCGACAAATGCGCGCTAGACCCGTTCTAAAATAAGGGCCGTGCCTTGGCCCACACCAACACACATGGTGCAGAGCGCGTAGCGCCCGCCTGTGCGTTTTAGCTGATATGCTGCAGACAGCACGATGCGCGCACCGGTCATCCCGAGCGGGTGACCAAGGGCGATGGCGCCGCCCTGTGCATTTACATGTGGTGCGTCGTCCGCAACGCCAAGTTCGCGCAATGATGCCAGCCCTTGTGCGGCAAAGGCCTCGTTCAGTTCGATAAGATCCATCTGCTCGATGGTGAGGCCCGTCCGAGCCAGCAGTTTGCGGGTGGCAGGCACAGGGCCGATGCCCATCACACGCGGCTCTACACCGGCCGCAGCCATGCCAACGACGCGCACCATTGGTGTCAGACCATTGGCAGCTGCTGCGGACTCGGTTGCCAAAAGCAGCGCGGCAGCGCCGTCGTTGACGCCAGAGGCATTGCCCGCAGTCACGGACATGTCGGGACCGTTCACGCCGCGCAACTTGGCAAGTTTGTCGGCCCCAGTGCCGGGACGGGGGTGCTCGTCGGTGTCAAAGGTCAGAGGGTCTCCCTTGCGTTGAGGCACGCACATGGGGGTAATCTCGGCTGCAAAGTGCCCGGCTTCGTGGGCGCTCGCCCAGCGCGCTTGAGAACGGGCAGCAAAGGCATCCTGATCAGCCCGGCTGATGTTGTAGTCCTCTGCCACGTTGTCCGCGGTTTGTGGCATGCTGTCGGTGCCATACTTTGACTGCATCTTTGGATTCACAAACCGCCAGCCAATTGTGGTGTCATAGATATCGTTGGTGCGGGAAAAGGCGGTGGTGGCCTTGGGCATCACAAAAGGCGCGCGCGACATGCTTTCGACGCCGCCTGCTATCACCATATCATAGTCTCCAGCGCGCAGTCCGCGTGCGGCCATGCCGACGGCGTCCATGCCGGAGGCACACAGGCGGTTGATCGTTGTACCAGGTACGTCGGAGGGCAAGCCCGCCAACAAGGCTGCCATGCGCGCAACGTTCCGGTTGTCTTCGCCTGCTTGGTTGGCTGAGCCGTAAATGACATCATCTAACGCAGCCCAATCGACCTGAGGATTGCGTGCCATGAGTGCGGCTATTGGAGCCGCCGCAAGATCATCAGTGCGCACAGATGACAGTGCGCCTCCGTAGCGACCAATTGGCGTGCGGGTTGCATCACAGATGAAGGCGTCAGTCATAGGGGCTCCTGAGCATACGGCGCGCTGGTAATGATCGGCACCACTGCGAAATGCACATCGTGGCACGCGATTCGAGAAGATTTATTTGTTACAACAATAAACGATCTAGTAAAAAATGGTAACCCTTTTGATTTGCGTTGCCGGTATTTTTTGAAACGTTCGCACCTCAGGGCTCCCGTTGAAAACCCAAGCAATCTCACAGTTGACGCCAAAGCGCCCGGACGCGGTGTGTGGCAGAAAATGTGTGCGAGAGACATATAAAGCAGGACAAAGGTGGGTTGTGATTTGGGGGGGGTGTGCAGGTGCGGTGAGGAATTTTTACGCAGATTACAAACAGTCCGCAGTTTCGAGTTGAGGTGTTAGAAGCTCTATTTTCAGTCTTTCACTCAAAAAACTAAGCGCTTTGACGAACAGGCTTTTCGGGTCATGATCTGAATCAAATACAATACCCAGCTTGTCGTTCAAGGTTGCCCATAATTTCATCGGGACCGTTTTTGTAGAGATCGGATCTACATGTCGACCGCCACATCCTTTTCGCTCGGTAGGCGATCAATCCTAAAGGGCCGTTTCGACGGAAGCTTCGCGTTGCGTCCGCCCGGAGCACTGGGCGCTGGATTGTTCGAAGAGGCCTGCAGCCATTGCGGCGACTGCGCATTGGAATGTCCTCAAGCCATAATTGTTGCTGATGAAGAGGGTTTTCCCAAGGTTGATGTCAGCGCGCGTGGGTGCACCTTCTGTGGCACATGCGCAGAGGTGTGCGAGGATGGCGCCATTTTGTCTGCGGAGGGCTGGGACGTTCGGGCTTCAGTCGATGACACCTGCCTGTCCGTGCAAGGCGTGTCTTGCCGGACATGCGAAGACCACTGTGATGCCGGTGCCATCCGGTTTCGATTGATGACTGCCGGCCGGGCACAGCCAGAGGTCAGCCTAGATGACTGTACCGGATGTGGGGCTTGTGTCGCGCCCTGTCCAAGCGATGCCATTTCCTTGCTGCGCCCAGCGCCGCAACCTTCCACAAGCCAGCCAACAGCGAGCGAGAACCAGAATGTATAATATCTGCGGATGCCTAGTTCATGCGATGCCTGACAAAGTGTCAGACGTCGTAACCGCAGTCGAAAGATCTGAGGGCTGTGAAGTACACGCCCATGAGGAAGGGCGCATTGTGGTCACTGTGGAGGACACGGAGACCAAGCGCGCTTCAGAGATCATCATGGACATGCATCAAATTCCTGGCGTGATCACGGTTGCGCTGACCTATCACCATTTTGAATCCATTGGCGCGGACGCGTCATCATCGCAAACGCTCTGAAGGGGGTCCCGCTATGACATTGCCAACATCCCGACGTACACTCTTGAAAGCTTCCGCCGCGGCCGCGACTGCTTCTGCTGCAGGCATCACACTCTCTAGCCCAGCGCAAGCCCAAGTTGGCGCCCCTGATATTCGATGGGACAAAGCCGCGTGCCGGTTTTGCGGCACCGGGTGTTCGGTTTTGGTGGGCGTCAAAGACGGTAAAGTGGTTGCCACACAGGGTGATCCAGATGCCGAAGTGAACCGCGGCCTGAATTGCATCAAAGGCTACTTCCTCTCCAAAATCATGTATGGTCAGGACCGCCTGACCCAGCCGATGTTACGCAAGACCAACGGTGTTTACGACAAAGAAGGTGAATTCACCCCAGTGAGTTGGGAAGAAGCCTTCGACATCATGGAAGAGAAGTTCAAAGCGGCCCTAAAAGAAAAGGGGCCCACAGGCATTGGGATGTTTGGGTCCGGTCAGTGGACGGTTTGGGAGGGCTACGCGGCCGCCAAACTTTGGAAGGCTGGCTTTAGATCCAACAATATCGATCCGAACGCGCGCCATTGTATGGCTTCTGCTGTGGTTGGGTTTATGCGCGCCTTTGGCATTGACGAGCCGATGGGGTGTTATGACGATCTTGAGGCCGCCGATACCTTTGTGCTTTGGGGATCGAACATGGCGGAGATGCACCCGATCCTGTGGTCGCGCATCACCGACACACGCTTGACCAAGCCCGGTGCGCAGGTGCATGTGCTGTCTACGTTTGAACACCGCTCGTTTGAGCTGGCGGACAATGGCATGATCTTCACGCCACAAACCGATCTGGCAATCCTGAACTTCATTGCGAATTACATCATCGAAAACGATGCGGTGAATTGGGATTTTGTGAACAAACACACAAATTTCAAGAAAGCCACAACCGACATTGGCTATGGATTGCGTGACGAAAACCCGCTTCAGCAAGCGGCGGCCAATCCGAACAGTGGCGCGATGGAAGACATCGATTTTGAGGCCTACAAAAAATACGTCAGCGAATACACCGTAGAAAAGGCCAGCGAGCTTTCAGGCGTGCCGGAAAGCGCCTTGTTGCGGCTGGCCGCGCAATATGCCGATCCAGATCGCAAAGTGATGAGCCTTTGGACAATGGGCTTTAACCAACACACGCGCGGCTCTTGGGTCAACGGGCTGTGTTACAACGTGCATCTGCTGACCGGTAAAATTTCAGAGCCAGGCAATTCGCCTTTCTCTCTGACGGGGCAGCCTTCGGCCTGCGGGACGGCCCGTGAAGTCGGCACGTTCTCGCACCGTTTGCCAGCTGACATGGTGGTGACCAATCCGGAACACCGTGCGCTTTCAGAGAAGAAATGGAAAATCCCATCTGGTTTGCTCAACGGCGAGGTCGGCTCACACGCGGTGCAACAAAACCGCGATCTTAAAGACGGTAAGATCAACGCCTATTGGGTACAGGTGAACAACAACATGCAAGCCGCCCCCAATATGAACGAGGAAGGCTATCCGGGGTACCGCAACCCCGACAACTTTATTGTGGTGTCTGATCCTTATCCAACCGTCACAACCATGGCGGCAGATTTGATCTTGCCGACAGCGATGTGGGTGGAAAAAGAAGGGGCATACGGCAATGCGGAGCGCCGCACCCAGTTTTGGCGCCAGCAAGTGGATGCGCCCGGCGATGCAAAGTCAGATCTGTGGCAACTGATGGAGTTTTCAAAGCGCTTTATGACCGATGAGGTGTGGCCGGCCGACATTCTGGATGCCAATCCTGAGTTCAAAGGCAGAACGCTTTTTGAAGTGCTTTATGGCAACGGGCAAGTGGACAAGTATCCGCTTTCTGAAACCGCTGACGGGTTTGCCAACGACGAATCCGAGGCCTTTGGGTTCTATGTTCAGAAAGGCCTGTTTGAAGAGTATGCCACCTTTGGGCGTGGCCATGGACATGATCTCGCAGACTTTGATGTCTATCATGTTGAACATGGATTGCGCTGGCCTGTTGTAGACGGGAAAGAGACCAAATACCGGTTCCGCGAAGGCTACGACCCCTATGTCAAAGAGGGCGAGGGGGTGAAGTTCTATGGCAACAAGGACGGCCGGGCCAACATCATCTTTGCACCTTATGAACCGCCTGCAGAGTTACCGGATGATGAGTTTAATCTCTGGTTGGTCACAGGTCGCGTGCTGGAGCATTGGCACTCTGGTTCTATGACGCGCCGGGTCCCAGAGCTGCATCGGGCATACCCATATGCGCAGGTCTATATGCATCCGGAGGACGCCAAAGAACGTGGACTACGGCGTGGGCAGGAAATCAACATCGCAACCCGTCGTGGCGAGATGACCAGCAGGGTTGAAACACGTGGGCGCAATAAGATGCCGCGTGGGGTTGTGTTTGTGCCTTGGTTTGATGAGGGCCAGCTGATCAACAAGCTGACGTTGGATGCCACCTGTCCGCTGTCTAAGGAGACGGATTTCAAAAAGTGCGCCTGTAAGATCGCGCGCGTCTGAGACGGTTTTTGAGTTTTGAAAGACTGAGCCATGTTTGCCAAGTCACCACAGTTGAACGCCATCTGTCGCAGCCCCGCTCGGGCCGCGATCGACCTGTCGGCCCGCTGTGTCAGTTACGGAGATAACAAGATGAAACAGCGTCACCTTATCAATGCCTTTGTGGCGGTTGTGATCGCATGTGCCGGGGGGATTGCGGCCGCTGATCAAGCGGGAACCGTGCGCGCGTTGCGCAATGAGCCGATTGATAGCCTGAATCGGATCGGAGAGGTTCCACATCAGGAAACGCGGCGGTTTGTACGCAACTACCGCCAACAGCCACCTATTATTCCGCATTCCATCGACCAGTATCAAATCGACCTGAGCGCCAACCAATGCCTTGCGTGTCATGATTGGTCGGTGGCGGGCGATCGCGGTGCGCCCACGTTGTCTATGACCCACTATTTGGATCGCGATGGAACGCAGTTGGATGCGATCGCTGGCACCCGATGGTTCTGCAATCAATGCCATGTGCCTCAGGTTGACGCACCGGCATTGGTCAACAACACCTTTGAGCCGTCCAAGTGATCGCCTGGCAGAGGAGCTAGAACATGTCTGATCAAGACAACAATACTGGTGAAAAAGCCGGGTTCTTGCGCCGCGTATGGCGTACCGTCAAGACACCAACGGCCAGCTGGTCCTTGGGAGTATTGGTGGTGGGTGGATTTGCTTCGGGTATCTTATTTTGGGGCGGCTTCCACTGGGCGTTGGAGCTGACCAACACGGAAAAGTTCTGTGTGTCCTGCCATGAGATGGAGCGCAACTTTGTCGAATACCAAGATACGATCCACTACAACAACCGCTCCGGTGTGCGCGCGACGTGTCCGGATTGCCACGTGCCCAAAGAGTGGCAGTATAAGATCAAAGCCAAGATCATGGCGTCCAAAGATGTCTATCACACGCTGGCGGGCACGATTGATACACCTGAAAAGTATGATGCACATCGCCTTGAGATGGCGTCTATGTCCTGGGTGAAAATGAAAAAGAGCGACAGCCGGGAATGCCGAAACTGTCACAAGTTCACCTACATGGATTTCACGGTGCAGGAGAACCGGGCTGCCGCCCAGCACCAAACCGCATTGGATGAAGGCAAGACATGTATCGATTGTCACCAAGGCGTCGCGCACAAGCTCCCGGAGGGGTATCTTGAGAAATACAAAGAAGTGACCGCAGATCTGGTCGACACCGTGGAAATTCCTCAGGCGCGTGGCACAAGCGTTGCCGCCTCAGGTGAAGAAATCAGAGGATATCTGGCATCCCACTAAAAGCTTAGGGCAAAGAACCAGACTACGTGTTCTCTTTTTGGGTGTTGTTTTCGCGGGGCCAAAAAAGAAAGCGCCGACGCTCGGGGGGGAGCGGCGGCGCTAGCCTTGATTTCCGTGAGTGGTCTGGCAGGGGCGCAGACAGTGCATGAACGCCAAGGCGTAACGTTTTAGCACAACAGCCAACTCCAAGAGGGAGGAGGGAGGGAGAGTTTGAAGTCAACTGTATCTTTACACCACCAATTGTTGGTTGATGGCGCGGGTCTTTCCAGAAAACCGACGATGTGTCCCCATCGGCGTCCTTCTGTACAACTGTGATATAGGCAGTTCCTAAACAAAACGTTTTCGATTGTAGGAAAATTCCCTTGGAATTTACGCCAATTTGAGCGCTGTAGCGGCCTAGGGTTGCACGGCTTGACCTGAGAGCACGCTTAGGGCCAAATCTAACAAGATGACTTGCGGGGCGCGACAGTGACATTGGCAAAAGACGTACTGTTGACAGTGCAACGGTTCCTGGAAAAAGACGGCTTCATGCGCAGCTCTCATTTGGCGCTGTCCTTTATGTTTGCGATTTTCCCGTTCTGTCTGTTCGCTCTGTCATTGGCAGGGGTTCTGAGTCCCGAGGCCAAGGTGGACGACGTGATCGATTTTGCGATAGGTGCCTGGCCGGATGCAATTTCAGCCACAATCGAAAATGAGTTGCGGGCTGTGTTGCAGGCGGGGAGCTCGACCGTCACACTTGGCGCGATTTTGGCGGTTGTGTTTGCGTCAAATGGTGTGGATGCAATTCGGCTTGTCATCACCGAAGCGTACCGGGAAACGGATCCTCGGCCGTTTTGGAAGACACGTGGCTTGTCGATCTTATTTGTAATCGCGGGGTCGAGCCTGTTTATTGTGGCCGGTGTGGTCAGTTTGGTGGTGCCATTGGCGCTGCATTTCTTTGATGGTCTCGTGCCTTGGCTGGATCAATCCATTCTCAGCAATGATCAATTCCGCCAGTTGGTGACCATGTCAATCACGCTGTTTTTCCTGTTTGCATGCCACAAATGGTTGCCCGGCGTGCCGCATAAGTCCGGCGATCTGTGGCCTGGCATATTACTTTGCGTATCGCTTTGGTGGCTGGCGTCCAAAGGATTTGCTTTTTATATCTCCAGCTTCTCTACCTATTCGGTGACCTATGCGGGTTTGGCCGGGATCATGTCGGCTTTGGTCTATCTTTACCTGATGTCCGCGATCTTTGTGCTGGGTGCAGAATTTAACGGTCAGCTGTTGGATGCGCGTCGCAGAACCTAAGGCACGGTATCGCGCTGTGCAATCACGTTGCACGTGAAGTTGTTGCGCGTATGGTCGGTGCTCAGGGAGAGGGAGACACGACATGAGCACGACCATTGGAGATCTGTTTAACGCGCGTGCGCAGAGCTTTGCGGACAATCTGTTTTTGCAGGTCCCTGCCGATGCGGACCGTGCGTATCATCCCGGCGGATATCTCTGTACGTTCTCTGAGGCGCAGAGGCGCGTTGACAAGATGGTGCAATCGCTTGCGGCCGCCGGATTTGGGCACGGTCACCGTATCGCCGCGCTGCTTGAGAACCGCCCGGAAATGCTGTTGCTTAAGCTGGCTCTTGCGGCGCGTGGGATCAGTTGGGTGCCAGTCAATCCGGACTACCGCGCCGCCGAAGTTGCATATCTTTTGCAGGACAGCGGCGTGGTGCTTGTGCTTGTGGTGCCTTCATTGGCAGTGTTGATGGAAGCGGGGATCTCTGAGAGCGGTGTTGACGTGCCGATGGTGGTCATGGACGGAGATGTTCCTGAGCTGCCACCCGCGCCAACCGCACCTCCGTTGAAGGGGGCGATTTCAGCGGAAACAGAGGCCAGCCTCATCTATACTTCTGGCACAACAGGGCGGCCCAAAGGGTGCATGTTGAGCCATGGGTACGAAGTTGAGATGGGTCAGTGGTATGCTTCTCAAGGTGGATTGATTGCGTTCGAAGCGGCGCATACCAAAGTCTATTGTCCACTGCCGTTGTTCCATGTGAACGCGGCCATATTGTTGTTTATGGCCGTGATTGACACAGGAAGCACTCAGATCATTCCAGAAAGGTTTCGCGCCAGCGCATGGTGGCGGGAGTTGTCAGAAACGGGCGCGACCGCTGCGCACTACCTTGGCATCATCATTCCGGCTCTGATGAATCGCGTACCGGATGAATGGGAGCAGAAGCACAGCGTCGAATGGGCCGTAGGGGCAGGGGTTGAGCCAACGCTACATGGTCCCTTTGAGGACAGGTTTGGATTTCCGTTGATCGAAGTGTGGGGTATGACTGAAATGTGCCGCATATTGGGAGATTGCCACGCCCCTCGCCAGATCGACACACGGGCGATGGGGCGACCAAAGCCTGGGCTTGATGTGCGTGTGGTGGACGACAATGATGTTGAAGTGCCACGCAACACCCCAGGCGAGATGGTGCTGCGCCACAGTGCTGAGACTCCACGCAAAGGTGCGTTTAGCGGCTATCTCAATCTTCCTGAGGTCACTGAGGAGGCCTGGCGTGGTGGTTGGTTTCATACCGGCGATACGGTGGTCATGGACAACAGTGACATGATCTATTTCGTGGATCGCAAAAAGAACATCATTCGCCGCTCCGGGGAGAATATTGCTGCCGCTGAAATTGAGGCCTGCTTACAAGATCATCCGGCAGTCGCACGTGTGGCTGTTGTGGCGGTGCCTGATGCGATGCGTGATGAGGAAGTTATGGCCTGTGTGCAAACGCTTGAAACGCCCCATGCGGGGCTTGCAGATGAGCTGTTTGAGTGGTGTTTCGCCCGTCTGAGCTATTTCAAAGCGCCGGGATGGTTGCGGTTTATGGAGGGGATTCCCGTGACCGGAACGCAAAAGGTTCAGAAACACAGCCTTTTTGGCGACGAAACAGATCCCACCTCCGTGGCGGCGGATTTTCGTCCCCGCAAAAAACGTGGCTAGTCGCGGTCAGCAGATGACACGAAACGGGTTTGTGTCGCACAGAATGATGAAATCGCGGTCAGTTTCGATCAGGTGCCAGCCACGTTTGCGCACCGCAAGTTCCAACGCCGCACGTCCACATTCGCGATCGACATCAGCAACCCGCCGTTTAACGGCGCATGTTTCGCCCGTTGTGAGCGTTTTGAAGACCTGATCAAGCCAATTTTGACCCGTGGTCGTATGAGCAAGGTTGGGTTGCATCCACTCACTTGAGCGCATCTTGGTGAATCTAGGGTTAAATTTAGCAACTGGATTTGAGGAAAGCACCAATAGAAAAAGGCCCGGTGCAAAGCCGGGCCTTTCTAAAGCTGCACTCTATGCCTTAGCCGCGACGACGACGGCCGCCTCCGCGACGCCCACGACCGCCGGATTCTCCGTCTGCCGCAGGAGATTTGTTGAACTTGATCCAAGCACCGCCTGCTTCATCGTTGTTGGTCAGGAAGTTGGCGGCGCGGATGGCTTCCATTTCCTTGCCGGCGCGGGCTTTGGTCGAACCAATACCAAACAACTGACAGAAGGCCTCGTCGTCCATACCCTCTGGCAATACAATGCCAGCGGCTTCTACTTCGGCCTTTTTCTCCGCGAGTTTTTTCGGGCCGACAGGAATGGCAATTGGGTTCATGATTGCAGAGGTCATGCCCGCCCCCATGGCCATCGGCAGGAAGGCATTGTTGATGCCATGCCGGTTTGGCAAACCAAAGGAGATGTTGGAGGCACCACAGGTCGTATTCACACCCAATTCTTCGCGCAAGCGGCGCACAAGCGTGAACACCTGAAGGCCTGCGGTCCCCATAGCGCCGATTGGCATGACCAGCGGGTCCACCACAATGTCATGGGCAGGAATGCCGAAATCCGCGGCACGTTCTACGATCTTTTTGGCAACGGCAAAGCGCACATCCGGATCTTCAGATATCCCTGTGTCATCGTTGGAGATTGCCACCACCGGCACGTTGTATTTCTTCACCAACGGCAGAACCAACTCGAGGCGTTCTTCTTCGCCAGTGACCGAATTCAACAATGGGCGGCCGTTGGCGGCCTCAAGACCCGCCTCAAGCGCGCCAGGCACGGAACTGTCGATGCAGAGCGGGCAGTCGGTGACTTCCTGCACTTTTTCCACCAGCTGACGCATCAGGTCTGGTTCAACAAAGTTGTTGTCGGCGTAGCGCGGATCTTCTGCCATTTTGTTTGAAAATACAGCGCCAGAGTTGATGTCGAGCACGGTTGCACCGGCGGCGACTTGAGCAATCGCGTCGGCCTGAACGCGGGAGAAATCTCCCGCCTCCAGTTCGGCATTGAGAATTTTACGACCCGTCGGGTTGATGCGTTCACCAATCACAGTGAAGGGTTCATCAAAACCCATAATCGCGGTTTTTGTATTTGATTCAATAACGGTACGGGTCATTTTTAATCCTGTCAGACTTTGGCCGGTTGCGCGGATGCGCCGCCGTTTTCGATGGCCCAGTTGGCATTGGTCTTAATGCCGCCAAGTGGGAAGAAATGCACCGACTCGATGTTGAAGTCGGGGTTTACGGCTTTGTGGGCGGCCAGTGCGCTCAGAACCTCAGTCGGCTCATAAGGCAGAAGCAGCTTAGACACATCCATTGCACGTTTTTGCAGCACCTTGAGTGAAGGACCAACGCCGCATGCAATTGCAAATTTGATCAAAGTTTGGAGCTTTGCAGGGCCTGCAATGCCAATATGGATTGGAATGTCGACTCCCGCCTCTTTGACACCGTTAGCCCAGTCAATGATTGGGCCTGCCTCAAAGGCAAACTGAGTGGCCAATGCCATCTTCGCGTCGCTGCGCTGTGAGAAGTCTTGTTTCCACATAAGTGCGGCGTCAACGTTTGCGCTGCCGCCGGATGGATCGATGTCTTTGTTGCCCTCAGGGTGGCCTGCAACGTGCAGACGTTCAAAACCTGCTTTGTCAAATAGACCGGTGTCCAACAGCTGCATCGAGTCAGAAAAATCGCCATGGGGCTGTGCCACACCACCAGCCAGCATCAACGCTTGTTTGACGTTGGCCTCGCCCTGATACATTGCGATCCAGTTTTCCAGTGTTGCCTTGTCTTTGATGATGCGCGCCGGGAAGTGCGGCATCACGTCATAGCCGTCATCGGCGATGCGCTTGGCGGTGGCGACCATCTCTTCAATGGGTGTGCCCTCGATATGCGCAATATAGACACGGGTGCCCGCTGGCAAAAGTGCTCGGAAATCTTCGACTTTGGCCGCGGTGCGGGGCATCACCTCGATGGAATAGCCCTGCAGGAACGCTTCCATTTCAGGAGACGTGGTTTTGACCTCGTCGGTCTTACGCTTGAAATTCAACAAAGCCATTGTGGCCTCCCAAAAAGAGGGGCGTGTCATGCCCAGCCTTCATTGTCGATCAGCGCCTTGATACGCGCCTGATCGAATTCGGTCTCAAGCCGGGTGACCTCGTTTTCCAAGATCGCCTGTGGCTCTCCCTCAACCGTATAGGGATCAGCTTTGCGCCATTCCGCCAAATAAGCGTCTGTGTCAGAGGCACCAATTTTCATTGCTGCACGGTCGATGGCCTGCTCAAAGCGTTCAGCCAAGGGTCTTTTTGCGCCGCGGCGCCCCTTGCCGACGATGACTTGAGCTGGAATATCGCGCCAATAAACAATGGTGACGTCAGGCATGTGATCTGATTCCTTCAGTATCGGTAGAGTATTCGTAGGGCAGGGTGATCCGACGGTTTGGCTCAATTTCGACAGATGGATCGCATTCCGCGACCTTGGGGTTTGTTGTGGGCGCTTTGTAGCGAGCCAAGCGCCCCTTTGGCTATGGCCCCGGCGTGAATTCTTTGCATGAAAAAGATGAGTGGCCGCCGTGAGGGGCGCAAGTCTACGGAGTGGCGCTCGCGGAAACGTGTTGAGACGTGCGCTAGGGATTGCACGGCGGCGGGCGACGGACTACGTTGGAGGTAACACGAAATGGAGGGCGTAACGATGACGCCCAAGCGTCCCAAAGGTGCGGGCGCATTCCCAAAACCGGTTGAGAGCCCCGCGCCGAAACCGCCTGATCCAAGTTCGCTTTATGCGGCGCTGGATTTGGGCACAAATAGCTGTCGCATGTTGATTGCCCAACCCAAGGGCAGTCAAATTCATGTGGTCGACAGCTTTAGCAAGTCTGTGCAATTGGGCTCGGGGCTGGAAAGCACTGGGAGGCTGTCACGTGGGTCTATGCGGCGCACAATACAGGCGATGCGGATTTGTCAGCAGAAGTTGAAACGTCATAAGGTCAAACGCATGCGTTTGGTCGCGACAGAAGCTTGTCGTCGGGCCAAAAATGCGCGCGAATTTGTAAGGCAGGTGCGCCGCGAAACCGGACTTCAGTTGGAAATAATCCAGACCGAAGAAGAAGCGCGTTTGGCGGTGATCAGCTGCGCGCCTTTGGTGTCAACAAAGACGGATCAGTTGCTCGTCGTTGATATTGGCGGCGGCTCTACGGAATTGGTGTGGATCGATTTGACATCAGTGCCACGGATCGAACGCCCACGTGCCATCATGCGACTGCGTGGCGGGTTTCACGCCGCAGACAGCCCGTTTCCAGCGGCCAAGGTTGTGGATTGGATCAGCGTGCCTCTTGGCGTAGCGACATTGCGTGATCAATTCCGGGATGTCGAAGATGATGCTGCACGGTTTGCTTTGATGAGCTGGTTCTTTGAGGAGAACCTAAGCGAGTTCACCCCCTACAAACATGAGGCCCCCAGCGAAGGGTTTCAGATCATTGGGACAAGTGGGACTGTTACAACAGTGGCGGCCAGTCATCTTGGGTTGCGGAGGTATGATCGCACCAAAGTGGATGGATTGCGCATGACCAGCGATCAAATCGACAAGGTGATCCGTGGCTACCTCGATCTTGGCCCCAAGGGGCGTCGCAATGATCCGCGCATTGGCCAAGATCGTCAGGCGTTGATTATGAGCGGGTCAGCCATTTTGCAGGCTTTGCTGCGGTGTTGGCCAACGGATCGTTTGTCTGTGGCGGATCGCGGTCTGCGTGAAGGGCTGCTCTATGCGCAAATGAGTGCGGATGGTGTGCTTGAGGACGGCCCTTATTGAGAGTGCCGCCTTGTGGTGCTGGAAAAAATGACTAGAAGGCTTTGTCTTGAAGCAAAGTGGTGATGGAAATGGCCAAGAGCCCAACCGGCAAGAATACATCTGGACGCGGACAGCGGGATTTGACCATCAAGGTCAAGTCAGCACGCGGGCGTAAGCTGTCGAGCACACGATGGTTGCAGCGTCAGCTCAATGACCCCTATGTGGCCAGGGCGAAAGCTGAAGGGTATCGCGGGCGCGCGGCCTTCAAGATCATGGAACTGGATGACAAATACCGCTTTCTGGTGCCCGGTGCGCGGGTTGTCGATTTGGGATGTGCCCCTGGTGGCTGGCTACAGGTTGCGGTGCCGCGCGTAAACGCGCTTGGTGAGAAGTCCGGCAAAAAGGTTGGCACCATTTTGGGTATTGATCTGCAAGAAGTTGAAGCCGTTGCCGGGGCGGAAATCCATGTATTGGATTTCATGGATGAAGGTGCGGATGACAAGGTCAAAGAGTGGTTGGGCGGCAAAGCGGATGTTGTGATGAGCGACATGGCTGCGTCCAGTTCCGGGCACAAGCAAACCGATCACCTTAAGATCATGGCTCTGTGCGAAACTGCGGCTTACTTTGCCTTTGATGTTCTAGAAGAAGGCGGCACGTTTGTGGCCAAGGTTTTGGCCGGTGGCGCCGAGGGTGAGCTTCAGAAGCTGTTGAAACAGAAATTCACCAAAGTCGCCAATGTGAAACCCCCGAGCAGTCGGTCTGACAGCTCGGAGAAGTTTGTAGTGGCAACAGGATTTCGCGGTTAGGTGCGCTTAGGCGCTGCGCCGGAGCGAACTGGTGGCGCTGCGCAGAAGACGTTCGGCGAGGAAATCGCCTTCTTGTCGTTTTGGTTTAATGTCTTCGCACTGGGACGCCATGTTTTGCTGACGTAACAGTTCAAACAAACGTTTGTGACGTGACGGCTGTGCGACCACAGCATGTGGAGCGTGGAACATTGGATGTCTCCTTTGGCAACAGGACCCGGTGTTGTGCAGATGGGCCTGTCAGACTTTTGCCGTTCAGAGATGGTCAAACTGGTGCGCAAATAAGGTGATTTTGGGGTAAGGTGTTAAGGAACTATTGTTTTGCACGCTTTTTTACCCGCGCTCGGTCCTCTGACGTATCATTTCCCGCACCGCGCCACCGATTGTGGGTCCACATCCATTGGCCGGGGTAGGCACGTATTTTGCGCTCTAAACTCGCGTTTAGAGCACGTGTCATTTGTTCGGCGGTGGTGTGTGGAATGGGAGATTCTGTCTCGACAACATAGCTCCCATCGGGTTGACGGATTCCATAACAAGGGACCAAATCAACATCATATTTCAATGCCAAATCCGCCGCCGAAAATGCTGTGCGGGCCGGCTTCCCCATAAAGTCAATAATCGGCGCGTCGTTGATACGTTGGTCATGCACGATTCCGATAAACGCACCGGACCGCAGATGTTTGATCATATTGGACATCCCTCTGCGGCCCCGTTCAAACATCGGTTCGCCAAATTCTGCCATTGCGCTGACGTAGTGTGCGTTAAAGTAGGGGTTGGACATCCGCTTATAAAGCACCCCGATGGGAATGCCGCGCGCAAGAAAGCCGCCTCGAATGGCCAGATAGTTGCCAAAATGTCCGGTGACCAACAAAGCACCTCGGCCTTCTTCGTGTGCTTTTGTCAACGCCTCAAGGCCGGGGCCAACAATAGGAGCTTGCGCGAGGCGCTCTTTGTATTCTTTCGCCGAATAGGTTTCCATCATCACACGGCCCATTGTTTCAGGGGCCTGATGCACGATGGCTTCGCGGTCGCTTTCAGACAGCTCCGGCATCACAAGGTTGAGATTTTCACGGATACGCTGGCGGTTGCCTGTCAGCGGAGCAAGGACGTTGGTGGAGACCCATCCAGCGATCGAAATGCGCCGATCGTAGGGCAGCTTTCGCATGGTCCACAGAAAAAACCGAATGGCCGCATCGGCGACTTTGTGTTCCAGTTTGCGCAGAAAAGAGCTCATGGGGTTTGTGCTGTACCTAGACATAAACGAGTGTCCGATATCTAGGTTCTGAGACGCGCGCGTGCAAGACAATAGACGAGTTTCGCGTTGCGCCGCCTGACCGTGCAGCGTAACAAAATGCAACAGTTTTTCCGAATGTTGCCTGCAAGCTTTGGCATCAGAGAAAGGGCGCAGAATGGCAGACTTGGCAGAATGGCAATTGGTTCTGATCCTTTGGGGGACCAAATACGGCACCCAAGAAGTTACGCAGCTGGTCGAGACGGTTCGCGCAACAGCCAGTCGTCCGTTTCGTGTTGTATTGATCACCGATCGGGACCGCGACAACATGCCAGAAGGCGTCATTCAGCGTCCATTTCCTGAGTTCTTTTTGAAGCCGGAGTTTCTGGGGCCGGGGTGTCAGGCCAAGCTTGCCATGCATGAAGCGGGTGTTGTGCCTCAGGATTTGCCGTCGATTTACGTTGATCTGGATACGGTTGTATTTGGTGATCTATCCAAGTTTCTGGACCTGTCCAAATCGGACAAAGCTCTGGTTCTTTTTCAAAGCACACTACTGCCAATTGGCGTGATCGGGCGGTGGCTTTATCGGGTCACAAACAAGCGTCGATATGCGCGTGGAAATTCGTCGATTGTGATCTATCATCCAAAAGAAACCACCCATATTGCCGAACAGTTCAGGTCGCTGTTTGACCAATATGACGGTCTGAATTTCAAACCGATGGTCGCAGATGAGAGGTTCATGAGCTGGGCTCAACAAGACCATTTGCAAGCCATCCCACGGAAGTTGGCTGTGAAGTTTCCCACGGAATTTATGTTGCCATGGAAATGGGCGATTGTGTTGCGTGCCTCGATGCCTTGGGTGCGTCGCAGGTGGAACGGGTTGCAGGCGGTGACCTTGCCGGGTGTCGAAGTCAAAGGGCAGCAGCTCTTGGAAATGAAAGAAGGGGCAGAGGTTGTTGATCGAAAAGGGCGCAGATTGATCTGGTCAGACCGCGCCATCGGGCCAATGAAGCAAAAACTGACAGACTACTATCTCGCACTAGACGCGCGGGAAAAGGAGAACGACCAATGATTTTGGGGCATATCGGAGCGCGCCAGGGCTCGAAAGGTGTGGTTGGCAAGAACTTCCGCGAAATCAACGGTAAACCGCTGATTGACTGGTCATTGGACATGCTGTTGGCGCATCCGCTGATCGATCAGGTGGTCGTGTCGACCGACGACGAGCAGATGTATGAGCATTCCGTTGCAAAAGGTGCGCTTGAAATCGGTTTGCGCCCCGCGGAACTGGCCACGGATGCTGCGCCGAAATGGGGTGTTTGGCAGCATGCTTTATCGGCAAGTGAAGCAATCACTGGACAGGATGTGGAGGCTTTCCTTGATTTGGATTGCACCAATCCGCTGCGGATTCCCGAAGACATTACCGGTGCATTGTCGCTTTATCAGGCCGAAAACCCTGACATGGTGATGAGCGTCTGTGAAGCGCGTAAAAACCCTTATTTCAATCTGGTTGAGCCTGACGAAAACGGTGCGTTGCAGGTGTCCAAACAGCTGTCAGGTGGCGTGTGGGCCCGTCAAGCGGCGCCGGTTGTCTATGAGCATGTTGGATGTGTCTATGTGGTTGCCCCGGCTTATTTGAAGCGCGCAAAAACTCTCTATGAAGGGCGTGTATTGCCTTATGAAATCCCATCTGTCCGCGGCTTTGACATTGACGAACCGCATGATTTTGGGTTGGTTGAGTATCTGTTGAAAGAACTGCAAAACGGGCGTCTCTAGTGTTTTGAGTGTGCAGCCTCAAGTGCTGCGGGCAGGGCACTAAGAAGCTTTTCGGTGCCTCCTGCGTGTGCTGTGAAGAACTGATTGATGCTGGCGGCATCAGGGGCAAATGTCCCAGCAAGGCTGTCGCAGAGTTCTCTGGCATCCGCTGCGGCGGCGGCCACTCCTGCGGCTTTTGCCTCTTCAAACGGATATTCAATAGTCCAAGTTTGCGGCCCTGTCATGACTGGCTTCTTAAGGGCGAGAGGTTCAATGATGTTGTGCGCGCCCGCAGGAACAAATCCACCGCCAACAACGGCTTTGTCCGCCAACGCCAAATAGAAATACATCTCACCCAGGCTGTCACCCAACAAGATGTCCGGTGGCCCTGACGGCAGTTCCCATTGATCTGGTTCCGTTGAGAGGTCGTCGGGCAAGGTGGAGGAGCGTCGCAAAACAGCAAAACCTTCGCTCTGTAGCATGTCATAGATTTCGTCAAAGCGTTCTGGACGGCGTGGGACATAGACAAACAACGGCGGGGTGGAAAACTGAGCCTGCAATTTATGCATCGTTTCAATATAGACCGAGTCTTCACCTTCGACTGTGGAGGCGTATGTGATCACCGGGCGGTCAATCGCGCCCAGTTTTTCGCGCACAAATAGGCCCGCTTTTGTCAAATGCTCCGGAATGGGTTGATCAAACCGCAATTCGCCTGTGATATGGATGTTTTTCACGCCGACAGCTGCAAAGCGCGCGGCTTGGAGATCTGACTTCACAAAAGCTCCAGCGAATTGGCGCATCACTGCAGGTCGCAAACCAAAGCTACGTTTGTCTTTTTCAATTGATTTGGACGGGTACTGCGCATTGCACATAAACAATGGCACAGAGGCGCGTTTGGCGGCCACCGCCATTCGGGGCCAGATCTCGATCTCCATTACCAAGCCATACTTGGGCTGAAAGCTGTGAAAGAAGCCGCGATAAGCCCATTTGGTTTCAAGCGGCACCCATACGGATTGCAGCTGTCCAGCAGCGATGGCTTGCGCAAAAACGCGTTCCGTTTCGCGCCGACCTGCCGGGGTAAATTGAGTGACAACCACCTTTTCTCCCTGCGCAAGCAGTGCCTTGATCAGCGGAACCGCGCTGCGCAGTTCACCAAGCGAAACGGCATGCACCCAGACCGCGCCCTGCATGGGCACTCGGTAGCGTCCAAAGCGCTCGTTCAGATGTTCGCCATACAATGCGTCTTTGCGCGCTCTCTTGCGAAGATACAAAAGGATCGCCGGCAAGAACAGATTCCATATGAGTGACCAAAATCCGAGAAAGACGCGTGTTTTCAGCTCCATAAGGCGCTATCCTGATGTTTCGGACCGGCATGTTTGGCCGAACCATATGGTCATTGAAGTCAGATGTCTTGAAACGCTTTTTGCAACCCTTGGTCCCAAAATTCAGGTTGGCCGAGCAACTCTGCAAAGCGACCGGCGGCGTTGCCTTCGCCAAAACCTGTGTGTGGTGTGTGCCGTTGGCCCCATTCGGAGTCTAGGAACGCTTGGATGGCCGCGACGTCCGTAGCCGCGCAACTGTGCACCGAACCCGCCTGAGCGCGGTTTGTTTGACGCGTGCCGACATCCAGCGACGGCAAGCCAAGAAAGGGGGCTTCACGCACGCCAGCGGATGAGTTGCCAATCATACAGGCTGCATTTTTCATCAACTCAGAGAAGTGGTTGAAGCGCATCGAGGGGAATTGGCGAAATCTGTCAGCAGGCAGCTTGTCCAAGACGGCAAAGATGTCCTCTGAGCCGGGATCATTGTTGGGTGCGATCACCACGAAGTTCTTCTGCGAGTTTTCCAGAACCCCAAAAAGTGAAGCGGCCTGTGCGCCCATTGTCGATTGCTCTGAGGTGACGGGGTGAAATGTCACCAAACCGAAGTCCTCAAACCCGATCTCATATCTCTCACGCACTTCCTGCAGAGACACGCCGGATGGGCCTGCGTGAAAATCTAACTCTGGTGAGCCGATCACATGGATTGCACCCTCAGGTTCGCCCATCGCCATCGCCCGACGTTTGGCGTCTTGAGAACTGACAAAATGATGGCTAGAAAGCTTGGTGTTACAGTGACGATAAATTTCGTCAATGGTGCCAGAGACTTCGCCGCCTTCAATATGGGCGCAAGGGATGTAATTGGTCGCGGCCACCAGTGCACCCGCCAAGGCCTCAATCCGGTCGCCGTGCACAATGACCAGATCAGGGCGGGTTTCGGTTATGTAGTCTGAGAACCCCACAACTGTTTTCGCCAAAACGATATCCTGTGGATCACCGGGGCGTTGATTGAGAAACTCGTGTTTGGTTACGCCGGGCATGCGGTGCACTTCAAGCTTGGTAAGCCCATAGCGCTCCAACATATGCATGCCTGTGATGAAAAACGTAACAGAAAACCCAGCATCGCGTGCTGCGATAGCGAGTGGTTCAAGTTTTCCAAAATCGGCGCGCGTGCCTGTCAGAAAAAGGAGTGTGCGGGTCAATGTCGGTTTCAATCTACGTTTTGAGTTGCCGGGAGACTAGCGATGGGCCAAAGCCCGATCGATTTGTCGGTATGTCGCCCGTTCTTGTCGCTGAAGCCCTCATTGATCAGAACATCGGGTTCAGGAAAGTTGAACGGGGGCAAGCACATGTTTAAGCGTCGCCATTCACCAGTCAAAATATCTTCGTTTTCAGCGACTTCAGTGAAGGTGGTCATGAGAAGCCACTTTGCTTCCGAACTCCGGATTGTCTCGATCGCCTTGGTCGCATCGGAGAAACTGAGATGAACAATGCAATCTCTGGTGAAAATGACATCTGCAGAAGGTATGTCAGACTCCAAGAGATTGATCACCTGAAATGCGCGATTGTCTGACCCGAATTTTTGTTGGTTGGCTTCGACCAACTGCGGGACAATATCACCGCCGATGTAAGTGAGATCATCCAAGTCCACTTTGGACATCCAATTAAAGTCCCCACAAGGAACATCAACGATGGATGTCGCAGACAGCTTTTTGAGAAGCGGGGGCAGCTTCTCGCGCAGGGTTTCGGTAACCGCGAGATTTGACCCCTTGCCTGACGCGCTTTCGGCGTCTCCCCACTTATTTGTTTCATAGTAGCGAGAGAACGTTTCTTCAGGTTTCTCAGTAGCCAGTTTGTGGCGGCTTCTCTTACTCTGTAGTGATTTGAGAAACTTAAACATTGTCAGCTGAGCTTCCTACTGGATGAATATGCTATGCGCGTAGCTATTTAGAGGTCTCACGACAATAAGCTTTAAGTCGTTTGAGACACAAGCCTTTGCAGTGGTCTGGACAGCTATCAAGCGACAAGGTTAAAAGGCAAACGACAGTCGCAGGAGGACTCCAATGAACAAATCCGATCGGGTCATCTTGTGTATGAAGTGGGGAAGCCTGTACCCGTCTAGCTATGTCAATGTCTTGTATTCTGCGTGCCAGCGTCACTTGGAGGGAGACTTTCGGTTTGTGTGCTTCACCCCGGATACAGACGGTTTTGCCGAAGGAATTGAAGTTTTTCCGATCCCTGACCTTGGATATGGCGATCAGCATTGGCGTTCTGGTGCATGGCCGAAGTTGTCAGTTTTCCTAAAGAACTTATACGAACTCCAAGGGCGCGCGCTGTTCATTGATCTAGATTCGTTGATCGTCGGCGATCTGGCGCCGTTCTTTGAGGGAGAAGGCTTTCATGCCATCGGTGGGGGCCCTGATTGGCGCCCGGGGCGGACACCGGTTGATCCACCTTTGTTGACAGGTGTGTTCGCTTTTGACCTTGGCGCGCATGGTCACATTCCAGAGGCTTTTACCAAAGACCCTGTTGATGCGTTTGACAGATGTAAATTGGAACAGGTGTTTGTCCAAGAGCACATGCCAGAGTGGCAAGCGTGGCCGCCTGAATGGGTGATCAGTTTTAAACGCCATCTCAGACGACCGATTGGTGTGGATCGTTTTTTGGCACCAAAAGAGCCTGAGAAGAGCGCTCGAATTGTTGCGTTTCATGGCGACCCACGCCCGGTAGACGTGGCCAGAAAAGATGCCGGGGCCTGGGGCAAGTTCCCACGAGCGGGGCGGGGACCGATCCCGTGGGTGCGTCAGTATTGGATCGACAATGGGTTTGAGGGATGACCTCAACGGGAAGCTGACTAGGTTATGGTTTTTTGGTACCCAAGCAGGCCGAAATCCACATCATACAATTGATCGACAAGGGATTTGGCCTCGTCGTCAAAGTAGCTTTGCCAGGGTCTCTTATCCGCACGACTGACCGTTTCGTTCTCCCGTCTCAACGATACGCCGTCAAAATCGAGTTTCTTAGCCAGCTGATCAAAGTCGTCTGCTAGTGTTTCGAAACGCAAGATTTGGTCCACCAGAAGAGATCCTGCGCTGTCGGTGAGAAAGTAGCTTTGATTGGGCAGTCGCGCAAAAAACGTGTCGTTCCAAAAGGGGGGCTTCATGCGATAGCGCAAATAGTCCGAAAAGGACATATTGGCGACCTTTTCGGCGATTTTTGGCAGGCGGAATTGCTTCATGAATTCATAATGGCTCACCGCATGGTCGTAAGGGTTTCGTACGACGGCGAAGCGATGAAATTGACTGAAAACTTCTGCACCAAGTTTGCGTTTTATCCCAGCGGCGGTTTCGTGTTTGCGCAGGTAAACCTGATCGGGCGATTGAATTATCGGCAGGCGCCTCACAAACGAACGCCATAGCGTGCGGGGTGGATAAACCCCATAAGGTTCAAGTGCGGATGTCATGGCTGTGCCTGCAGTTTTGGGCACATGTACAAAAATGAAGTTATGAGATTTAGACAGGATCATAACTTACTCCAAATCTTCCCACTTTAACTGTGTGTTGCGTGTCACTGCCCGTTTCAGTTTTGTGCCGACCACTTTGTCAAAATCATACCCGGCGATCTCACCTGACCCCGGACGGCGCGCCCAAATGTCGGATTCGCCAATCACATGGCCCGCAGGTAGGTCTTTGTCGGCAACAACAGAGGCGCGCGCGAATGCGTAGACCGACTCCTCGGCCGCTGTACGTTGTTTGGGATTGTTGGCAGCGATCCAGATTTCACGTGACCGTTCGATCAATAGGCGCAACTCAGATGGATCCATCGAGTTGATGATATCTGGGCCTTCGCGGTAGCGGGTATCGGTATAGTGACGTTCAAGAATGCACGCGCCCAGTGCCACAGACGCCAAAGCCATTTCAGGACCGATGGAGTGATCAGAGAAACCGACAACTGCATTTGGGAAGGCCGCTTTGAGATCGGTAACACCGCGCAACGAGACGATCTCTGGCGGGGAAGGGTAGAGGTTTGTGCATTCCAGGAGCGCATAGTCGATCCCCGCATCCTCAAGGATTTGAACAGAGCGCTGCATGGTTTCAATGGTTTGCATGCCGGTCGACATGATGACCGGTTTTCCGAACGATGCGATGTGACGGATCAGGGGCAGGTTATCCGCTTCGCCTGATCCGATTTTGAAAGCCGGAACATTGGCCTCTGCCAAGAAATCCGCCGCGCGTCGGGAGAATGGCGTGGAGATGAAGATCATGCCTATCTCTTCAGTGTATCGCATCAACTGCAGCTCATCCTCGGCGGAAAGCGCGCAGCGTTCCATCACGTCCCAGATCGAGACATCCGCGTTTGGCGGAAAGATCTGTTTGGCCTCCTCAGTCATTTCGTCATCCACGAAATGGGTCTGGTGTTTTACCATCTCGCAACCGGACAGCGCTGCGAGGCGCACCATCTCTTTGGCCACTGCAAGGTCGCCACCATGGTTGATACCGATTTCTGCGATCACGAGGGGCGGGTGATTGGGGCCTATTTCGCGGTTTCCAATGCGCATATCGCTTCCTTTTCTCATTGTCACAGCTCGGTTTTTTGACTGCTAACCTCTGGGAAGCCGTCTGTAAAGCGGAGGCAGAAACGATCAAGGCACCAAACTGATATTCGCGCAGGGCCGCAATCTGGTTTCGGTTTTGTTGCTATTTTCCCAATACCAAATCAGCACAGAGCCCACCAAGCCGTTCGCTTTGTTTCAATCGAAGCACTCCCCCATGTGCGCGGGCCACATCTGCCGCGATTGACAGGCCAAGACCAACGCCCATCCCTCGGTTTTGATTGCGACCCGGTTCCAGACGCGCAAAAGGTTTCACCGCTTCTTCGCGATCCTCAGGCGGAATGCCCGGACCGTCGTCTTCTACGCGCACGCGTACATAGCGGTCGTTGATCTGTACTGACACTTCCGCCCGGTTGGCGTAACGGATGGCATTGCCCACAAGGTTTTCGATGGCGCGCCGCACGGTTTCTGGTCGCAAGGCAACCTCGCCCGTTCCATCCGTTTCATACAAGGAAACCTGCGCACCGCTCCTTTGAAAGTCTTCGACGATACTCTGGATAAGCTCAATCGGATCGATGGTTTCGCTGTCATCTTCATAAACACCGCGGGCAAAGTCGAGAAAAGCGTCCAGCATGCGTTGCATCTCGTCGACGTCTTTTTCGAGTGGCTCGCGATCCTCATCGTCCAGCAGAGATAGTCCGAGTCTAAACCGCGTTAGTGGCGTGCGCAGATCATGGCTGACGCCGGACAGTAAGAGCGTACGCTGCTCCATTTGCCGTTCGATCCGTGACCGCATGTCTAAGAACGCACTGCCCGCTGCCCGCACCTCAACGGCACCGCCGGGCGCGTAGGGCACAGAACGGCCCCGTCCAAAGGCCTCAGAGGCCGCCGCGAGTCGTTTGATGGGGCGCAGCTGATTTCGCAGATAAAGATAGGCAACAAATGTCAAAACAGCGCCAAAGAACACCATGTTCACAAAAAGCTGGTGGGAATTGGATGCTGAGACCCGACCGCGTTCGAAACTCAGCACCGCAGGTCCGGTTGGCAATGCAAGATGCAAGAAAACCTTGCGGTTTTGCGCCAATTCCACCGCGCTGGTTTCGGGGACAAATTTCTTAAAGTCACGTGTCACAATGATGGCGGAAAAATCGTACCAGACGCGCGTGTCCTGTGTTGAAAGTGTTTCGGGATAAGTCACCGACATATCCAGTTCCTCCAAAACCACCGGCAAGGCTTCGGGCGTTCTGTCCTGTGCTTCGAGAGCTGCCATCACCAATTGGACCTCGCGCGCAACAGTGCGGGTCATCTGTTCGGTGACACCCTGAAAATGGCGTGTGACCAACCCAAACGACACAACCAGCTGTAACAGAACCACGGGCAGAATCAGGATCATCGCGGCGCGGCCATAAAGGCTGCGCGGCATATAGGGTTTGAGCCAGCGAAAAAACATGCCTACACCTTGGCAAAAGACTTATGTGAGAGGATGACCATGGACGCGCAGATGAAGGCTTTCAACCCTGAACCGGGCAAAGCGGAGTTTTTGGAAGCCAGTGTTCAGCGCGTGCTTGCTCCCAACCCTTCACCGATGACCTTTCGTGGCACAAACACGTATCTGGTTGGGACAAAAGATATAGCTGTGATTGATCCGGGACCAACGAGCGAGCCTCATCTGGAGGCAATTATGCGTGCCTTATCACCTGAGCAGAGCATTTCCCACATTGTTGTCACCCATGCACATTTGGATCATTCCCCGCTGGCCGCACGGTTGGCACAAGAAACCGATGCAAAAATTTACGGATTTGGCGGACCAAAAGCCGGTCGCAGCACGGTAATGCAGTCTTTGGCAGACGCGGGGTTGGCAGGAGGAGGCGAGGGGGTGGATGAAGCGTTTTCCCCAGATGTGACCGTTGCGGATGGAGACGTGATTGCTGGGACAGACTGGCGTTTGGAGGTGTTGCACACGCCAGGTCATTTTGGAAACCACATTTCGTTGGCTCTTGATGACATTTGTTTCTGCGGGGACCACGTCATGGGGTGGGCCAGTTCGCTGGTGTCGCCACCTGACGGAGACCTAACCGATTTTATGATGTCCTGTGAAAAACTCCGCGCCAGACCGTGGCGCGTGTTCCATCCAGGACACGGCGCGCCAGTCGAGGATCCCAAAGCGCGGTTGTCTTGGTTGATCGAACATCGCAAAGGCCGGGAGCGCGAAATTGTGCATGCTTTGCAAGCTGCGCCAGCCACGACAAAAGCGCTGGCCGCGCAGATATATACGGACACACCTCAGGCGTTGTTTCCTGCTGCGGAACGAAACGTGTTTGCGCACCTTATTGATCTTGTTGGTAAAAATGTAGCAACTTCAAAGGGTCCCCTTTGCGAAGGGGCCATGTTCGAACTCCTATGAAATTTTTTTGTCAAAAATCAAAAAACTTGAAAAATGCCTCTGGACGTCCTCAGAAACCAAAGCTATACCCCGCCACATCTCCTGAAGCACTTCAGAAGATAAAATGTTCCGGCGTAGCTCAGCGGTAGAGCAGTTGACTGTTAATCAATTGGTCGTAGGTTCGATCCCTACCGCCGGAGCCATAAAAAGCCTCTAAGCCACTGAGCTTGGAGGCTTTTTTGCTATACGGGTGCCGCCCTTTTCCACAGTATTTCCCACAAATGGATCGAGAGTTTTGCTCCTGAGATGTCGTGGTTTACCCCAGCCACTAGATGATTTCTGTATTGGGTCTTTGCGGGTCAAGCGCGTGAATGTGCTCAAGCTGACGCCCGCACGTCCTGCCCACACCTCACGCAGCAGCGGTTCAGCCCATCGAAAGCAGTAACAGGCTGCCTGCGTGCCGTGAAGCCAAACCCATCTGAAAGGCGTGTGGACACGATGTAGTCACCTCGGGTGGGCCTATTTAGAGCAGGCACCTTAGCAGTTTCTTGAGTATTTCTGAGTTTCAGTTTTATGTGAGTCCGCCGCAGGGGCGTTGTGTGTCGTAAGGCTTACGCAGACAGTGCCAACTGGAGACACACCACTTTTGCTCATAGATTCCAAGCTGAACAAAGTGAAATTGGTGCTGTCCGGATGGAACGGCAATTCCTTTCAAATCGTTATTTTTCAAAATGTTATATATATTAGATCGCGTGCGCGCGCCCTAAGCCTGTAAGCCAAGGCGAGGAGGTGTCACTCAAAGATCGCTGCTTGTTGCTCGCGGCTCTGAACGGTCTTTGGCTCACCTTCCGTCTCAGAGAACAGCTCGCTACCCGGAGGTGGCACGACCTGCCGACACCAAGGGCGGAGAGCAAAGGTATGCTACAAGTGCGAAGTTCGATTGGGTCGCCATGACCAACCGACATTTAAACAGTCAAAAACCAGGATTTCGCCGGCAAACCTGAATTGTCCCACTGGACTGCATGGACTTCCGTTCAAAGGAAGAGGCCGCAGTTTGCCACTGCGGCCTCTCACATGCTCAATAAAAGTCGCCTAGTGTGTAAACTTCTTGATTTCACCTGACTTCAAACGTGACGCGTAAGAATTCAACTCTGTGCGGACGACCTTCATCAGGAAGTACAAGCAGAAGATGTTGACCACGGCCATCGCAAATATCGCTGCATCAGAGAAGTCGATAACAGGTCCAAGGCTGGCTGCTGCTCCGATGACGATGAAGATGCAGAAGATGATCTTAAAGACCAATTCGGCGGTCTTTCCTTCGCCAAACAGATATGTCCAAGCCTTTAGTCCGTAGTAAGACCACGAGATCATGGTCGAGAAGGCAAACAGGATCACTGCAATCGCCAGCACGAATGGGAACCAGCTGATCGCCGATCCAAACGCAGCGGAGGTCAGTGCTACACCGCCGTTACCGTCAACTGTCGCAATGGCTGTGCCAACTTCGTTCAGCATGTATTTGCCTGTTGCTTCATCAATAATCAGCTGCTGCGAGATGATGATAACCAAGGCGGTCATTGTGCAAATCACAACGGTGTCGATCAGTGGCTCAAGCAAGGAAACAAAGCCTTCCGTGATTGGCTCTTTGGTTTTCACCGCAGAGTGTGCGATCGCTGCAGACCCTACGCCTGCTTCGTTTGAAAACGCCGCACGTTTAAAGCCTTGGATCAACGCGCCGACGAAACCGCCTGCAACACCAAGACCGGTGAAAGCACCTGCAAAGATCTGACCAATGGCCCAACCGATCATGTCGTAGTTCACGATCAGCACGACAATGGCTGCACCAACATAGAGTATGCCCATGAATGGCACGACTTTTTCAGTAACCCGCGCGATGGATTTGATGCCGCCCACGATGACGGCAAAGACGACGCCCGCAAATATGAGACCTGTGATCCAGCCTGGGAAATCACCTGTGATCTGTGTGATCTGTGCGTGTGCTTGATTGGCCTGGAACATATTTCCGCCACCCAATGCACCGAGAATACAAAACACAGAGAACAGCACCGCAAGAATTTTACCTCCCGGCAAACCCAGCTCATCGAACCCCTTTGAGATGTAGTACATCGGACCACCAGAAACCGTGCCGTCAGGGTATTCATTGCGATATTTCACACCCAATGTACATTCGGTGAACTTGGACGCCATGCCCAACAGACCCGCTAGGATCATCCAGAACGTAGCCCCCGGACCGCCGATACCGACCGCCACCGCAACACCCGCGATGTTACCAAGCCCAACGGTGCCCGAAAGGGCCGTGGCCAGCGCTTGGAAGTGGCTGACCTCGCCAGCGTCTTTGGGATCTGAATAGTCGCCCTTCACCAGAGCAATCGCGTGTCCGAAGAAACGGAATTGCACGGCTGCGAAGTAAATTGTGAAAACGGTGGCACCAATGACCAGCCACATCACGATCCACGGGAAACTTGTGCCCGGAATGGACATGAAGATGAAATTCACAAACCAGCCAGTCGCACTGGCAAACATTTCGTTGACACGTGCATCCAGGGACCCAGCGTCTTGGGCCATTGCTGGCAGCGCGACCGTAAGACTGGCGGTGATCGCCAAGAGGATTGAATAGAGCTTTTTCATGAGGCTTGTTCCTTATGAGACGACGGTGACAGGAACGCGTGCGTTCATCACGAGGTTTGCAGTTGAGCTACCAAACAGGCGCGACGTCAGGCCACCAGCACTGGAGCGGGCGACAATGATCTGTGTAGCTCCTTCGGAATGGGCAATGTCGTCAATCGTGTCAGCCACATCACCGTGACGCACAATGGCCTGAGCCGAAATTCCAGCCTCTTTCAGTGATGCAACTGCGGGATCGACAACCCGCTCCATCGCAATTGAAATTTCTTCCTCACGTCGTTTATGGCGCTGCGCGTTCTCTTCAGCAGTCTGAAAAGAGAAGGGTGACCATTCGATCACATAAACGACGATCATCTCGCAACTGTTGGCTTTCGCTGCGACGGCTTTTGCAAATTCGAGGGCTTTCTCCCCCGAACTTTGTCCGTCCAGTCCAATAACTAATTTCATAATAAGTCCCCGTTCCTATTAGTTTTGTTTGATTTAATTGGCAAAGACGCGCCAAAAAAATACCAGGTGGGCCAATTCCCTATGATAACGGTAGCGAAGGAAATCAAACCGGTCCAATGGTATATTGGCCTAAGGCAGCGCGACAAATCTCTTGAGTGGAGGCCATTTCCACGACAGCGAAGGAACGTCCCAATCTCCAGCAATCGTGGTCCTGCGGTCATTTTTGACTTTGCAGCTGCTGCGAATGCCCATCTCGAAGGACTGGTTAAAGTACCTACGAACGTCGGCGAAATTTGGGTTTGGCTCGCTTGCTTACCTTTGCCAGCGTCGCGTCCTGCGCAGTGCCGTGATTGCTTTGGTCGGCAACAGACGCCACGAGAACGCCCTGAGCCGACGGACGCGCGAATGAGCGACGGCGCAGCTCGGCACCTCACAAAACAGACATTTACTGCGCAGGTAAATCCCGAGCGAGACCATATGTCGATTGCGGGCCAATTCGCTGACGCGGGTCGCGTCCAATAGTTGAGCACGCATGTCTTTCACCCCTTGGTTGTGACTTGGTCAGCAAGATCGGCTTGAAAATCTTTTAGCTTTTGACTGGCTTTTCTATTGCTTGCGAGAACAGGGCTTCTGAACGTTCAACGGGCTCTAAAGTTCCTGTGTGCTTATAAGATCGGCAGGGCGGGGAAGTATTCATTGTACGCGGCTGGCCTCGTTGCGGTCTCAAAGGCGTAACAAATGGTGCGTGCTACTGATCAATGTTGACCGTCGAAAATCGGCGGCTACGGTCTTGGGGACGTCTGTCTGGATCTGCAGCACGCCAAACTTCGAAAGTCATCGCCTGCAGCCTTAAAGCGGTTCGGCTTGAAAGGCACTCTGGCGCCGGTGTGACGTGTTTGCTTTGAAAACCGCTAGCGTGTGTTGTGACGCTTTCGCGCGCGATCATCTTTTTCCGCAAGCTGGCCAATCAATGCCTTTATAAGCTCGGCTTTGCGCACGGGTTTTGCCAGAAAGTCGTCCATTCCGACTATGTGGCACGCTTGTCGATCTTCTTCCATGGCGTTGGCGGTCAGAGCGATGATAGGGCACGATGGCTTTCCGGTTTCTTGCTCAAACTCACGTATTTTGTTGGTAGCGGTGAGCCCGTCCATCACAGGCATAGACATGTCCATCAAAATCACATCGGCTCCGTCCGCTTTATATGCGTCCAGAGCAACTTGTCCGTTGTCACACATGGAGAGTTTTGCACCGGTCTTGGCCAACAATTTTCGCACCACAAGTTGGTTGGTGCGGTTGTCCTCAGCAATCAAAACACGCGCATTCTTTAAGGCAATTTCTGCTGATTGGATTGGTTTGTGTTCGGCAACCGGTTGTGAGGCAGCCATCACATTCCACAACACGCGGGCCATGGCCTCGGCGCGGGCCGGTTTCATCAGGACTGCGCTAAAGCCTGCGGATCTCAGGGCGTCCACTTCGGAGAGTTTGTCGCTTGAAGAGTATAACACGACTGGGCACAGGTCGGTGCCATCACGGTGTAGTATGGCTTGCAGCAATTCAACACCATCGGTTCGCGGCATGTGGTAGTCGAAAATCGCGGCATCAAAGATGGTCAGAAACCCCGGATTTTCCTCGATTTTCTCAAGTAAACTGTCTGCGCTCTCAAATTCATCTACCGAGATGCCCCAGTGTTGCAGACGTCTGCGAAGCACTGTGCGATTGATCGCGAGATCGTCGACAACAAGCACATGTTTGTTCTGCAGCATCCTGAGGTCTATGTCGTTTGATGTAAGGGTGTCTTCATTTTTGTCGGCCACCGGAAGATTAAGCGCCACACGGAACGTGGTGCCGCCTCCTGGTGTAGATGTGACACCTATTTCGCCGCTCATGAGGTCGATGAGTTGTTTGGTAATGGCGAGCCCCAAACCAGTTCCGTCAAACCGGCGTGTCGATTTCATGTCAACCTGCTGAAACGCGACAAAGATATCATCCAAACGGTCCTCTGGGATGCCGATGCCATTGTCTTGGATACTGATTGAAAGCGGTTTGTGCGCAGAAGAGTCCAATCGAACGATGATCGAAATGAAACCCTCTGGCGTGAATTTGACGGCATTGCCGATCAGATTCATGAGAATTTGGCGGCAGCGTTGAGCGTCCCCAACAAAGAGGTGTGGCACGTCCACTGGATAGTCGATGCAGATTTCAACATTTTTCCCACTGCCAGATGGGCTTAGCAAGGTCGCAATGTCGTAGATCAGACGACACAAGTTAAACGGTTCGCGCACCAGCTTGGTCTCACCGGACTCGTTTTTTGAAAAGTCCAGAATGCTGTTGATGACCAACAACAGGGCTTCCGACGCGCTCAAAATTGTCTCAGAACATTCTTTCTGATCGTCGTCCAGATCGGTATTGTCCAGCACTTCTGCCATTCCGAGGATACCGTTGATCGGTGTGCGGATCTCGTGGCTCATATTGGCCAAGAAACGCGCTTTGGTTTGCAAAGCGGCTTCTGCGCGCCGGTTTTCGAACACCAGCTGCTGAGCGATGTTGGATTTCTCATAGATGCTGTTTCTGACCACATTGAGGGCCGCGAACATTTTAGAAATTTCGCCTGCATTTGCCTTCAGATCGACACCTTCCATATCCGCCAAAGCCGCCAAAGAGCTGGAGATATCATTCATGGAGTGTGAAATCTGATTTGCAACAATTGTTGCCAGTCCGGTCATAACAACAAAGACGGCGACAGAAAGCGTTGCCACAATCAACACAGTGCGTTGGAGGCTGCGCTGAGATGCCGTTGTGATGTGATTGGCCTTTTCCTCGCTCAATTTCACCAACACTTCGGCTTGGTCCTTTGCGTTCTGAGCGTGCATGTGCAACGTCCAAAATGCCGGGATCTGAACGCCTTGCTTTAAGCTCAACAATATCGCGGATCTGTCAGTCCATTCCTTCACTTCCGATGCCAGTTTGGAAATCTCAAACGAGAGTTGCGCGTCAAATTGGATTGCACCGAGCGCATCTAAGTTGTGTCTTAGGCGACCCAGCTGCGTGTTAAACACCTCTTGAACGTCTTTCTTTTCAACCATGTGTGTCATGGCAAGAATGTCGTCAGTGTAGCTGCGCATTGCGGCGATTTCAGTTTCCGTTTGCCGTGCCAGATCCGCGATTTTTTGGGTTGTCATCAGCGTGTCTGCTATATTGCGCGATGCCAAAATCGCGCTTCCACCAATGACAGAGATTGCAATCAATGCGAGTATTGAAATGGCGATAATTGGTATCAATACCGCCTGCCGGATTCTTAGATGAGAACGGTTTAATAAGCTTTTCATGTGTCAATTGGCGGGCAATACGGGCGCTCGAACATCCGTGCCTTCCTCCGTTAGAGTTCTAAGGAATGCGATGATGTCGCTGATTTCTTGCGGCGTCGCTTCGAAAGGCGCGATGTCTAGCGTGGGATCGGTATCGGAAACCTGTGCGTAGTGGTTTACGACCTCTTGCAAATCTCGGAGGTTCCCAAGGTGCATGTACGGGGCGCGCAACGAGATATTGCGCAATGTTGGCACCTTAAACAGCGGCTTTGAGGTCTCTGGCGGCGGGGGCACATACCGCGAAAACATCCGGTCCTGCGAGCCCACGTTGAAAAAGCCATTGCTTGAAAAGCGCCATGTTGCATGGCACCCGCTACAACCGGCTTTCCCAACAAATAGGGAAAACCCATTTTTGGCGCTTTCGCTGATTGCGTTTGTGTCTCCCTCCACCCAATAATCAAATGGGGCGAGTTTGGTTACGACGGTACGCTCAAACGTGGCCAGAGCGAGCAAAATGGTCCTTTCCCTGATCCCTTCCTGTGGAAAAAGGCGATTAAAATGCTCGTGGTATTCCTCAACCTGATTGAGTCTTGCCTCGATGACTGTGAACGAAGAGTTCATTTCCTCAGGTGTTAAAATCGGCGCTTTCGCTTGAGTTTCCAAACTTCTTGCGCGCCCGTCCCAAAAAAATCGGTCTGACCACGCACTGTTCAAAATTGTGGGGGTGTGGCGAGAAAGTGGGGTGTTTTTGGTGCCTACGGCGCGGGCAACAGGGGCCTCCCAACCGAACGAAGGGTTGTGGCATGTAGCACAGCTCATGTTTTGCTCCGCGGACAAGCGCGGATCAAAAAACAGCATTTTCCCCAATGTCGCGATCTCACGATCGTAAGGGGCATTTTGAGGAAAAGGTACCACTGCGGGGCGGCGAAAGGCCTGAAGATCTTCTGGGCTCACAAGTTCCGCAAACGCTGGCAGAGGCCAAAGAATGGCCAATGTACCCAATAAAACACGGGCGAACATAACACTCCAACTCACGACACGGTCCAAACATCGGACCAGCACATAACCAATGTACGAAGTGTATCTGCGACGTTTTAATCTCGATTTAACAATGCACGTAAAATTTGATGGTTTGCCTCCGATATAGTTTTTGAATTTTATGATGATGAGAAAAATATAATTAAAAACAAAACGGTGCAGCCGTAAATTAATCTAACCTCAAGTGAAGGAGTTGCGCCGAAAAAACAGGATGTGGTCGGAATTTGTGATCGGAGTTTGACCCAAAAAGGTGCTTTGGAAAGCGACACCGATGGCGCACATGACGCGAAACCCTGCATCACGCCGACCGCCTATTTTGTGCTCTTTGCCTGTTTTTGTCGCAAAGGACTTTGGCCACGCTGGATTTATGTTAGGGTCATATCTGCGATTTATTGACCGGAAAGTAAAAATCAAAACTATTGCAGAACAACAATCGACAACAGGGACATAACATGACGAAATTTGGTCACTTAAACAGGCGCCTTCTTCTGGCCTCCGCCGTCGGCTTCGGTTTGGTCGCAGGCGCCGGTGCGGCGGTTGCAGATGCGGTGAAGGTTGCGGCAATCTATACATTGCCCGTCGAGCAACAGTGGATCAGCCGCATTCACACCGCTTTGAACGCCGCTGCTGAGCGTGGGGAGGTGGAGTATGTTTTCTCTGAAAACGTCGCAAACTCTGACTATGAGCGCGTTATGCGGGAATATGCCGAACAAGGTTCGCAACTGATTGTTGGGGAAGTCTTCGGTCTTGAGCGTGCCGCGCGCAAAGTTGCGAAAGATTATCCGGAAACGGGCTTTCTGATGGGCTCTTCTTTCGGACCAGTCGCACCGAATTTTTCAGTATTTGACAATTGGATTCATGAACCAAGCTACCTGTCTGGTATGGTTGCTGGGGCAGCCACCGAAAGCAATGTGATCGGCATGGTGGGCGGCTATGCAATTCCAGAAGTGAACCGTTTGATGCACGCGTTTATGGACGGCGCACGTGAGGTCAATCCCGAGGTGACGTTCCTCGTGAACTTCATCGACAGCTGGTATGATCCACCCAAAGCCAAAGAAAGCGCCTTTGCGATGATGGATGCTGGCGCAGACGTTATGTATGCAGAGCGTTTTGGTGTGTCTGATGCGGCTGTTGAGCGTGGCGTAAAAGCCATTGGCAACGTGATCGACACGTCTGCTGATTACCCCGGCACTATCTTGGCGTCCGCCCTGTGGCACATGGAAGCCACCATCGACAAAGCTGTGGCCAATGTGGCAGCGGGCAGCTTTGAAGCGTCGGACTATGGTCAGTATAGCTTTATGGGCTATGGCGGCGGCTCTTTGGTATTGGACGAAACTTTGGTGTCTGCAGAGGTGGTGGAGTCCGTTCGTGCGAAAGAAACTGAGATCATGGACGGTATGTTCCGTGTAAACGTTAACGACGCCCGCCCGGTGTCGGACAACTGATGGCAAAGGAGGCCGGCTCCGCGCCGGCCTCATGATTTTATGACTGACACCCCCGTATTGACCCTCAATGGGCTGACCAAACGTTTTGGCAAAGTTGTTGCGAATGACGCCGTCAGCCTTTCCTTAAAGGAGGGTGAAGTGCTTGCGTTGCTTGGAGAAAACGGCGCGGGTAAAACCACTCTGATGAATATGTTGTTTGGCCACTACCTGCCGGATGACGGCACAGTTGACGTGCGAGGCGCAGATGGCGAGATGCACGCTCTACCGCTTGGGCACCCTCAGGCCGCGTTGGACGCAGGCATCGGCATGGTTCATCAACATTTCACGTTGGCGGAAAACCTGAACGCGCTCGACAACATCGTTCTGGGTGCAGAGCCGCTGTTTGGAGTGCGTCGGGATCGCGCCGCTGCACGTGCCAAAATCGAGGCCACAATGGCCGAAACCGGACTGCGCGCCCCATTGGATGTACCGGTTGGTCGACTGACGGTGGGAGAGCGTCAGCGGGTGGAAATTCTCAAAGCGCTCTATCGAGATGCGCGGATTTTGGTGTTGGATGAACCGACAGCCGTGTTGACACCACAAGAAGCGGACACACTGTTTGACAACATTGGGGCGATGACCCGCAATGGCCTGTCTGTGATCTTTATCTCTCATAAGCTGCGCGAAGTTTTGGCGTTTTCGCATCGGATTGCGGTGCTCCGTCATGGAGTCAAAGTGGGCGAAATGGCCACGTCTGATGCAGATGAACGCAGCATTGCACGGATGATGGTTGGGGCCGACACGCCCTCAACCGAGCGCACAGCCATGGCGCCGGGTGACATCATTCTTAAACTGGAAGATGTCTCTGTTCGTGGCAGCTCTAAGCGCGACAGTCTGAGCGACGTGAATTTGTCTTTGGCTGCGCATGAAATTGTGGGGATCGCCGGAGTATCCGGCAATGGCCAGACCGCGCTTGCAGGATTGATTTCGGGCCTAACAGCCCCGACGTCCGGGCAGTTGATGCTTGACGGCAAACCACTGACGCACAGCCATCCTGCCACAATGATTGACGCAGGGATCGGCCGAATTCCGGAAGACCGCCATCACGATGGCATCGTGGGGTCGATGAGCGTTGCGGAAAACATGGTGATTGAACGGCTGTCTGATCCAGACGTTCAGTCGCATGGCATCTTACGCCGAGATCAGATCGAAAAGAACGCCACAAGATTGTCTGCTGACTACGACGTGCGAGGTCCGGGCGTTACAGCGCGTGCGCGTTTGCTTTCAGGTGGTAACATCCAAAAGCTCATTTTGGCACGTGTGTTTGAGCAGTCACCCAAGTTGATTTTGGCAAACCAACCCACGCGAGGATTGGACATGGGGGCAGCCGCCGAAGTTGGGCGGCGTTTGCTTGAAGCGCGTGCAGGAGGCGCGGCGGTTGTTTTGATCTCTGAGGACCTAGATGAAATTCTGAACTTATCGGATCGGATTGTGGTGATCCACGACGGTAAGTTGGTTGAGGCGTCCACCCGTGATCGCGAAGAAATAGGCCTGATGATGGCAGGGAAACACGCATGATCCGTATTGAACCCCGCACGGCACCAAGCCGCGCAATCACTTTGGGCCTCCCGGTGTTTTCGGCGCTTGTTGCGCTGGGATTGGCCGCAATTCCACTCATTTTCGCGGGGGCCAATATTGCTGTTGCCTACAGCGAAATGTTCCGCGGTGTATTTGGCTCCGTCTTTGCCTTCACAGAAATGCTCACCCGCGCCACACCGCTAATTTTCACAGGACTGGCTGCTGCTTTGGCTTTTCGGGCACGGCTTTGGAATATTGGCGCAGAAGGACAGCTCTACTTGGGCGCAATGGCGGCAGTCGCGGTTGGGGCCGGATTGTTTGACTGGCCAGCAGTGGTCTTGATCCCCACAATCATTGTCTGCGGCTGTGCCGCCGGTGCGGCCGGCATGGTGGCGTCCACCACGCTCAAAACCCGCTTTGGGGCGGATGAAGTTGTCACGACGCTGCTGTTCAACTTCATCATATTGATTTTATTGCAATATATGCTGGAGGGCCCGTTGCAAGATCCCATGGGTCTGGGGTGGCCGCAAAGTGCGCCGATCTTGGATCAAGGCATGCTGCCGCAGTTGATTGACCGCATGCGGGTACACGCCGGTCTGATCATCGCCTTGATTTGTGCAGCTGTGGCACAATTCATGTTGGTCTACACCGTGTGGGGGTTCAAACTCCGCGCCGTAGGGGAGAACGCCGCCGCGGCGCGTCACGCAGGGATCAACGTAAACCGCACCATGATGAGTGTGGCGATTGTCTCGGGTGGATTGGCCGGCATGGCTGGTGTGAGCGAAGTGATTGGTCTGAAAGGGTATCTGACCGCTGATCTGTCGCCCGGATTTGGCTACACCGGCATCGTTGTGGCGATGCTTGCTGGGTTGTCACCCGTCGGCGTTGTGATCTCTGCTTTGTTCATCGCCTCAGTGTTTGTAGGCGCTGATAGTATGAGCCGCGCCATGGGCGTTTCATCCTATCTGGCAGACTTGGTGGTGGCGATGTCGTTGTTATGTGTGTTGATCGGCGGGTTCTTTGCCCGGTTCAAAGTCACGCGTATCCACGCCGCAAAAGGAAAAAGCGCATGATGGATATCTTGCAAATTCTCCTGAGTGAGAGCTTCTGGGCGGCGTCTCTGCGCATAGCAACCCCCTTGATTTTTGGCGTTTTGGGTGCGTTGCTTTGCGAAAAATCCGGTGTCCTGAACCTTGGTATCGAGGGTATATTTGTGGCCGGCGCGATGTCGGGCTGGATGGCCGTCTGGCTGGGCGCAGGTCTATGGGGCGGCGTCTTGGTGGCCGCAGGCGCAGGCGCTTTTTTTGGTCTTTTGCACGCAATTTTGACCGTGCCATTGGGATTGAGCCAACACGTATCCGGGCTTGGCGTGACGCTGTTTGCCACCTCGGTGAGCTATTTCACCTATCGCACCGCTTTGCCCAATGTCTCGTCACCACCTCGTATAGAGCCTTTCCGTGCGCTTGATATTCCGATTTTGTCTGACCTGCCATTCCTCGGCCCAGTGCTGTTTCAGCAAACCGCGCTCACTTGGTTGGCGCTCTTAATGGTGGGGTTGATTTGGTATCTTCTCTACCGCACCCCATTGGGCGTGGCGATCCAAGCGGTTGGCGACAATCCAGACAGTGTGGATGCGCAAGGCCTGTCTGTTTACGGATTGCGGATCGGCGCGGTTGTGGCTGGCTCGGCACTGATGGCGGTGGGCGGGGCGTTTCTGACCATGTCAGCCTTTGACGCCTTCTTCTTTGGGATGGTGAATGGTCGGGGTTGGATTTGCATCGCTTTGGTGATTTTCGCCTCTTGGCGCCCCGGCAAGGCTTTGCTGGGTGCCTTGCTGTTTGGAGCTTTTGATGCCTTGCAGGTACGGTTGCAAACCGAAGTTGGCGCGTTTGTCCCAAGTCAGGCCTTTTTGGCAGCCCCTTACGTGCTGTCCATCATTGCGCTTGTGGTTGCGGCGCGCAAAGCTGACTATCCGCGGGCTCTCCTGACACCTTGGTTCAAAGGTCAACGCTAAAGGACACCACATGTTTGATCTGATCATCAAAAACGCCACGCTACCGGATGGGCGGTCAGGGGTAGATATCGCCTGTAAAGACGGAATGATCTCTGCTGTCGAACCCGCGATCACCGCGGAGGCTCAAGCGGTCATTGACGCGCAAGGACAGCTTGTTTCGCCGCCGTTTGTGGATCCACACTTTCACATGGACGCAACGCTGTCTCTGGGCACGCCGCGCATGAATGTGTCCGGCACCTTGTTGGAGGGCATCGCGCTTTGGGGTGAGCTAAAGCCCGTACAGTCGGTTGACGATATCATCGCGCGGGCTCTGAAATATTGCGATTTGGCTGTGTCCAAAGGGCTTGGCGCAATCCGGTCGCATGTGGACACTTGTGATGACGACCTCAAAGGCGTGCAAGCGCTGCTTGAGGTGCGTGAGCAGGTCAAAGACTACATTGACCTGCAATTGGTGGCCTTTCCGCAAGATGGCGTCCTGCGTGATCCAACGGCGATGCACAACACATTGCGCGCGTTGGACATGGGGGTGGATGTGGTGGGCGGCATCCCGCATTTTGAGCGCACGATGGCGGATGGCGCAGAGTCAGTGCGTCAGCTGTGCGAAATCGCGGCGGGTCGGGGCTTGATGGTCGATATGCATTGCGACGAAAGCGATGACCCGCACAGCCGCCACATTGAAACGCTCGCCTATGAGACCCAGCGTTTGGGCCTGCAGGGTAGGGTGGCCGGTTCGCACCTGACCTCCATGCACTCGATGGACAATTACTACGTGTCCAAGCTGATCCCGCTCATGGTGGAGGCAGGGGTGCATGCCATTCCCAATCCGCTGATCAACATCATGTTGCAAGGTCGGCACGACAGCTATCCCAAACGGCGTGGCCAGACCCGGGTGCGCGAGTTGCGCGATGCAGGGATCATCGTGGGCTTTGGCTCTGATTGTGTGATGGACCCGTGGTATTCGCTTGGCACAGCTGACATGCTTGATGTGGCCTTTATGGGACTGCACGTCGGCCAACTCTCAAGCCGTGAGGACATGGCGTGGTGTTTTGAGGCGGTCACCGCAAACTCCGCAAAAATCATGGGGCTTGAGGGGTACGGCCTCGCGCCGGGCTGTCGCGCAGATATGGTCTTGTTGCAGGCCAAAGACAAAATCGAAGCCGTGCGTTTGCGCGCACATCGATTGGCCGTGATACGTGCAGGCAAAGTTATTGCTCGCAATCAGCCCGTTGTGACGGAGCTGTCTTTGCCAAACAGACCGAGCACCGTCAACGAAGCCAGCTTTGCGCCAGGCCAATAACCGGTCGCTAAACAGGGCGCTGCGCAATGAGCGCTGTGTGCCTGTTCAACGTGGTCCAAGGACCTGGCCCATAAGGCATCAATACGTCGCGCGTTTTGGCCTCCATCTCTTCCAGCCGATCGCCAATCAGGGCTTCGGTTGTTGCGGATCGAGAAAGGGTGTGCTGGATCAGCCGCTCAAATGTCCATTGGTGTGTTTTGTATACAGAGACAGAGCGCATCTTTGAGAAGGCAGAGGCAAACAGGACCTCTTCGTGTGGCACCCAGTTATGTGACATCCGGTGTGCATTAAAGGCATCGATCACCGCGAAGCTTTTGGCAACGGCGTTGACCTCTTTCCACCAAGTGTTTGTGGGAATATCCGTTGGCCCGTCATTTAGGAGCGCGATTGCTCCATTGCGCGCGACCAAAACATCGAGGTCCCTTAAGGTTTGCGGGCGATTCATCCAATGAAACGCGCGCCCGATGGTGACCAATTGCACCGGTGCGTCAACTTTGGACAGCTCCTCTGAGCTGCCGACCTCAAAACGCGTATTCGGCGCCGCCTTTAAGCGGGCAGCAGCAATCATGTTGGGGCTTGGGTCAAGACCCAGAACGTCTGCAGCCATCGGGGCAATGGCATGGGCGATAAACCCCGGGCCGCATCCCAGATCGAGAACGCAACGCCCCAATGTCTGTGTGTCATGGGCGATCCAATTTATCAGGTCAGGTGCATATTGCGTACGCGCAGCCACATAATGCGCAACCTCCGCGTCAAAGCGTGCTGGCTCGAATGGTGCGTCCATAAATCAAGCTCCTATGCCTTGTCGTGTATGATGCGCGAGCCAAAATCTGGATGTGTGCGGCGCGGCATCGATAAAAAGAGACCTTTGTAGGCCGCTTTGATCCTCGGTCAGGATCAAGCTTTGGAAGCGCTAACAGAGTTGGGCGACAAAAACACGACAAAATGCATGGACAAATCCAATGCCGGCAGCTTTTCAATTTGTTCGTTTCAATTGGGTTTGGTGTATGGCGGAGAGACAGGGATTCGAACCCTGGGTCCCCGTGAAGGGACAACGGTTTTCGAGACCGCCCCGTTCGACCACTCCGGCACCTCTCCGCGGTAGGGTCTTGGTGAGGGCGTCGTTTAATCATCTTCGTGATCAGGTGCAAGCGGGTTTTGCATTGTTTCGCCGCCGAAATGAACTACCTTAAAACCATGAACGCTCTTTCCGCCGCATTGGCCCCGAAGAACACCCTGATGTCACGCCTCGCTGCATATTTTGTGGCGTTGGGACTGGTTTTTTTGAGCTTTGGTCAGCACACCGCACAGGCCGCAGATCGCGACAATGTGGCCGCGTTTTTAAAGATCACCGGATTTGATGTGGCGCTTGACTCCATAGCTTTCACAGCCTCAGCCGCCCCAACAATGTTGGGGCTTGAGGAGGAGGATTTTGGCCTTCAATGGCAAACGCTGGCCGATGATGTTTTTGACACCACACTGATGCGCACAAAGGCGTTGAACATTCTGGAAGCCACACTTGAGGATGATATGCTGGCTCATGCCGCTGAGTTCTATGCAAGTGATCTGGGGCAGCGATTGGTTGCGATGGAAAACGCATCTTACAACTCTGACGAAACCGACAAAGAGCGCGAAGGAAGCGCCTTGCTGGCCGCGTTGGAAGCCGCGGAGGATCCACGCATAGATTTGTTTCAGCGTATGAGCATGGCCATCGACCCTGAGGATGTCGGGTCCAAAGCCATGACTGAGATCCAAGTTCGCTTCATTCTGGCGGCCTCTTATGCGGGGGTGATCTCGCTGCGCACTGACGAAGATGGGTTGCGTGCGACATTGAACGAAAACGCCGCAGAACTGGCAGCTGAATTGGAGCAGTCTGCGCTTGAGAATTCCGCCTACACCTATCGTGACTTCTCGGTTGCGGAGCTTACCGCTTATACCGAAGCGCTTGAACAGCCTGAGATGATGACAGTATATGAGTTGATGAACGCGGTGCACTTCGCAGTCATGTCAGATCGGTTTGAAGCGCTTGCGTTGCGTATGGCCGAGCTTCAGCCGGCACAAGAGCTTTGAGCGTCAACTTAAGGGTTGACTAGGGTCCGTTTCCGCAGGATAAGCGCGCATCTGGCGTGAAGTGCACACTTTGCGCCTGATTTTATTGTAACACAGCCCGAAAAGGGCGCGCTGTTCGAGGCGGCATTGCCACAAATACCCGATCCGCAAGGTGAGGGGGCCACAGAACGCGGGAAGATCGAAGGAATAGGACATGTTCGCAGTCCTGAAGACCGGCGGCAAACAGTATAAAGTACAGGCAGGTGATATCCTGCGTGTCGAAAAACTGGCTGCAGACGCTGGCGAGACAATTCAATTCAACGATGTGCTGATGCTTGGTGGTGATACCACCGTTGTTGGCGCGCCTTTCGTTGAAGGTGCGGCCGTGCAGGCTGACGTGATCGACCAGATCAAAGGCGAGAAGCTGATCAAGTTCGTCAAGCGTCGTCGTAAGCACAGCTCCAAGCGCACCGTGGGCCACCGTCAGAAACTGACTTTGGTTCGCATCACCGACATTCTGGCCTCTGGTGCAGACAAGTCCGGCGTGAAAGCAGCCATCGGTTCGGGTTCCGCACCTGCATCCGCAACTGCAGAAGCCGCTCCGGCCAAACCTGCCAAGAAAGCCGCCAAAAAAGCCGAAGCACCTGCTGCAGCAGCTTCCGCTGACGATCTGACCACCATCACTGGTGTTGGTCCGGCCGCCGCGAAAAAGCTGGCAGACGCAGGCATCACCTCTTTCGCTCAACTGGCAGCAGTTGACGTAGAGAGCTTTGACGCTGTTAAAGTGAAGCCTGAGTGGGTTGCACAAGCAGCCGATCTGGCGAAGTAAGCGAAGTATAGGAGACCAACGATATGGCACATAAAAAAGCTGGTGGTAGTTCCCGTAACGGTCGCGACTCTGCTGGACGCCGCCTTGGCGTCAAAAAGTACGGTGGCGAAAACGTGATCTCTGGCAACATCATCGTGCGTCAGCGCGGAACTAAGATGTGGCCAGGCGAAGGCGTCGGCATGGGCAAAGATCACACAATCTTTGCAACCACCGAAGGCAACGTAAAGTTCCACAAAGGCCTCAAGGGCCGTACCTTTATTTCGGTTCTGCCAGTGGCGGAGGCCGCTGAATAAGCCGACCCTAAAGGTTTGAAACATTTGAGGGACCGGCGACAAACGCCGGTCCCTTTTTCATTTTGATGAGTGTCATCCGCCATGAGCGTTGCAGTGATCAGTTTTGGCATATTTGCCGCAAGCCAAGTGGGGACACCCGGGCCTGCGAACATGGCCCTTTTGGCCACAGGCGCGCGGTTTGGTTTTCGGGCGGCGCTGCCCTTTGTGGTTGGCGTTGCGCTTGGCAAACAACTGATTATTTGGCCCATTGGGTTTGGGTTGATGGAGTTGGCAGAAACCGTGCCCAGCGTGTTTGTTACGCTGAAATGGATCAGTGCGGCCTATATTTGCTGGCTCGCGTGGAAGGTTGCCAATCTGCGTTTAAACACCGATCGCGATCTGGTGTCTGCTGCTCCTGGATTTAAGGCCGGGCTGCTTGTGCACCCGCTTAACCCCAAAGCTTGGGCGATGATTGTTGCCGGATTCACAAACTTTGTCACACCCGGGACACCCGCCTTGCAGGCCACGGCGACAATTGCCATTTGCCTATTGGGCGCACAGGCAATTTTTCACCCGATGTGGACCTATGCGGGCGACCGGATTGCGCAGACCGTGGCAGGCAAACCTGCGGAACGATATTTGATGCTGACGTTGGCCGCTTTGACTGTGGCCTCTGTTCTGTACGTGGTTCTTTGAGGAGGAGAGCGCGATGAAATTGGATACGATTGTTAATCAGCCCGTGCTTGATGCGCAGCGTTTTGTGTTGCGCCCATTGCGCCGGTCTGATCAAGGCCTGATTGAGCTGCACACCGCTGACCGAGAGTTGGCGCGCATGACCACTTCAATCCCGCATCCCGTTCCGCCGGGCGCGACGGAAGCCTTCATCGCACGATCGCAATCTGATGGCCGTATGTCAGATGTCTGGGCCATCGACGGAAGCGTCGAAGATCACCCTGAAATCATGGGTGTGATCAGCCTTACACGCGTGGATGCCGGGCAGACAGAGATCGGGTATTGGATTGGCAAGGTATTTCGCAACACCGGTGTGGCTTCAGAGGCCGTGCGCGCGTTGATTGAAGCCAACCCTCTGAACAGCAACACCATTTTTGCAAGCGTGTTTCAAGATAATGCGGCTTCTGCGCGGGTGTTGACCAACTGTGGCTTCCAATACCTTGGCGATGCTGAGAGTTTTTCGGTGGCCCGCAATGCCAACGTTCCCACATGGACGTACAGTCTGAAGCTGGATTGATGTTATGGATATAAAAACAGAACGGCTTACCCTTCGGCGGCTTGTACCGGAGGACGCGTCGTGGGTTGCACAGGGTATCTCGGAACCCTCAGTGCACAGATGGCTGCCCGCTGTGCCTTTCCCTTACCAAATCACATATGCAGACCAATTTATCGCGCGATCGGGCGACCTCGCGGGTGTCCGCGCTGTGGTCAAAGAGGGCGAGCCTCTTGGTGTTGTCTCCCTCGTACCCCGCGATAGCGCTGACCAAAGTCAGCATGTCTCAGGGGCAGGGTTGGGCTATTGGCTCAAAGAGTCGGCTTGGGGAAAAGGCTATATGACGGAAGCGGCTCTCGGGCTGTTGTCTTGGCACTTTGACAATTCCGATCAGATGGTCATCTCAGGTTGGGTCGAAGGCAACGTCGGATCCGAAAAGGTGCTCGACAAACTTGGCTTTCGCCGCACCGGACAAAGACCAGAACGCGACTCTCTGTTTTTGCGCGAAAAAGTGCGTGTTATTGAAGTGGTATTGAGCAAAGACCAAGCGCCAACCGCACAACAGCCTTGAGGCCAAAGCCGTTCCCCGATATGCGGCACACACTTTAACCCGAAAGAGACATCTATGAAATTCCTCGACCTTGCCAAAGTCTACATCCGTTCCGGCGGCGGTGGGGGCGGTTGTGTGTCCTTCCGGCGTGAAAAATACATTGAATATGGTGGGCCTGATGGCGGCGACGGCGGCAACGGCGGTTACGTCTGGGCCGAAGCGGTCGAAGGTCTGAACACGCTCATCGATTTTCGATACCAACAGCACTTCTTTGCCAAATCCGGGCAACCCGGTATGGGCAACCAGCGCACAGGAAAAACCGGAGACGACATTGTCTTGCGGGTGCCTGTTGGTACCGAAATTCTGGACGAAGATCAGGAAACCGTTGTTGCCGACCTGACCGAGGTCGGTCAGCGCGTGTTGCTCGCCAAAGGCGGCAACGGTGGCTTTGGCAACCTGCACTTCAAATCCTCCACCAACCAAGCGCCGCGCCGTGCCAATCCGGGCCAACCCGGTGTGGAACGCACCATCTGGCTGCGCCTTAAACTGATTGCAGACGTGGGTCTTCTTGGCCTGCCCAACGCGGGCAAGTCCACCTTCCTTGCGGCCACATCAAACGCGCGGCCCAAGATTGCCGACTACCCCTTCACCACGCTGCACCCAAATCTCGGTGTGGTGGGCGTTGATGGCGTCGAATTTGTGGTGGCAGACATTCCCGGCCTGATCGAAGGGGCCAGCGAAGGTAAAGGCCTTGGCGATCTCTTCCTCGGGCACGTGGAACGGTGTGCCGTGCTCTTGCATTTGGTGGATGGTACGTCAGGCACGTTGCTTGAAGACTATCAAACCATTGTCAAAGAGATCACCAATTACGCCGATATTCTCGCGGACAAACCCCGCGTCACGGTGCTCAACAAGATCGACTCTCTGGACGAAGAAGAGCGGGTGTTCCTCAAGGAAGAACTCGAAACTGTGGTGGGTGGACCTGTGCTGTTGATGTCTGGCGCAAGCCACGAAGGCACCACCGAGGTGTTACGGGCGCTGCGCGCTCAAATCGATGACGACCGGGTGCGCCAAAAAATCGATGACACTGCGGATGAGGAAGAGGCACCTTGGCAACCCTAAAAGACGCAAAACGGGTTGTTATAAAAATCGGGTCGGCGCTGCTTGTCGACCGGAACAGCGGTCTTTTGCGAGGCGAATGGCTCAAAGCCTTGGCGGAAGATGTGGCGATGCTCAAAGCGCGCGGCACGGACGTTGTGCTTGTGTCCTCAGGCTCGATCGCCTTAGGGCGCAACGCGCTCAAACTGCCACCTGTTGATCTATCGCTTGACCAATCCCAAGCAGCTGCGGCTGTTGGCCAAATTCGACTTGCGGGCGCCTACGAAGACGCGCTTGCGCCTCATGGCATCACCACGGCTCAGGTCTTGGTCACACTGGAAGACAGCGCAAACCGCCGCCGATACCTCAATTCACGTGCCACCTTGGATCAGCTTCTGACCTTGGGTGTGGTGCCTATTGTGAATGAGAATGATACAGTGGCCACAGACGAAATTCGCTATGGTGACAATGATCGTCTGGGCGCGCAAATTGCGCTTACAACCGGCGCTGATCATCTGATCCTTCTGTCAGATGTGGATGGTTTTTATTCTGCCAACCCGATGACAGATCCAACGGCCAAGCGGTTTGATGTGATCGACACGATCTCAACCGATATCGAGGATATGGCCGGTGAGGGGGTCTCTGGTCTCTCCAAAGGCGGCATGATCACCAAGCTGATGGCCGCCAAAACTGCCACTGCTGGTGGCTGCGCTATGGCGATCACCGAAGGTTCGGTCATGCGTCCGGTTTCCGCTTTGGAAAACGGAGCAAACGCCACTTGGTTTACCGCCCAAGGCACCCCACAGCTGGCGCGCAAACGTTGGATCAATTCAATGAAACCCCAAGGCGCGCTGGTGATAGACGCGGGTGCTGCACGTGCGCTTAAGGCCGGCAAAAGCTTGCTGCCCGCCGGGGTCACTGATGTGAACGGCGATTTTAGCCGTGGTGACCCAATTGAGATCACGGACGCCACCGGCCATCGGTTGGGGCAGGGGCTAACAGCCTACTCTTCGATGGAGGCAACGCGCATCAAAGGTCGTCACAGCCGCGATATTGAGCCGATCTTAGGCTACCCGGGCCGAGCCGCACTCGTTCATCGAGATGACTTGGCGCTCTAGGCTTTTTCTTGTTATTACCGACCCGCGTCTACAGCGCACAACACACCCTCGCAAAGGACAGATCTGATGAAAGACATCGCAGATATCCCCGCCCTGATGGCTCAGATTGGCGCAAACGCCAAAGCTGCAAGCGCAGAGCTGGCCTTTGCCCCGCCGGAAGCAAAACGTGCCGCACTTGAAGCTGCAGCGGATGCCGTCTGGGCCCGCCGTGCCGAAATCATTGAGGCCAACAAAAAGGACCTTGAATTTGGCCGCAACAAAGGTCTGTCGGATGCAATGATGGACCGTCTGATGCTGGACGAAGACCGTATCGATGGCATGGTGACCGGTTTGCGCACCGTTGCCGCACAGGATGATCCCGTTGGCGAAGTGTTGACGGAGTGGGATATGCCCTCAGGCCTCAATATCCGCCGGGTACGCACGCCTTTGGGCGTGGTTGGTGTGATCTATGAAAGCCGCCCCAACGTGACTGCAGATGCAGGCGCGCTGTGTCTCAAATCCGGCAACGCTGTGATCCTACGTGGTGGCTCTGAGGGCTTTCACAGCTCGAGTGCGATTCACGCCTGTCTGGTCGAAGGCCTCAAATCTGCCGGTCTGCCAGAGACCGCCATTCAGTTGATCCCAACCCGTGACCGGGCCGCAGTTCAGGAACTTCTGACAATGATTGACACAGTGGACGTGATTGTTCCGCGTGGCGGCAAAGGCCTTGTTGGGTTGGTGCAACGCGAGGCTCGTGTCCCGGTGTTTGCGCACCTTGAAGGCATTGTGCATATCTACGTAGATGCAGCCGCGGATCCGGTGAAAGCCTTGGACGTGGTGCTCAATGCCAAAACACGTCGGACAGGGATCTGCGGCGCGGCGGAATGCCTTTTGATCCATGAAAGTCTTGCGGACACTCTTGGTGTCGCGCTTGTTCAAATGCTCTTGGATGCAGGTGTAAATGTGCATGCGGATGACAGACTGACAGCAATTGCGGGCACAACCGCAGCAACGTCTGAGGATTGGGGCAAAGAATATCTGGATATGGACATTGCTGCCAAAGTGGTCAGCGACGTAGATGGCGCTATTGCTCATATTCGGGAACATGGCTCAAATCATACAGATTGCATTCTGACGGAAGACGATGAAGTTGCTGCGCGGTTCTTTGAGCGTCTGGACAGTGCAATTTTGATGCGCAACGCCTCAACACAGTTTGCCGATGGTGGTGAGTTTGGCATGGGGGCTGAGATCGGTATTGCCACCGGAAAAATGCATGCCCGTGGACCGGTTGGCGCTGCGCAATTGACCAGCTTTAAGTATCTGGTCGAAGGCGATGGCACCACCCGAACCTAACTCAGACGACCACCAGTAAGAGCCGAATGTCATTAAGAAAGGGCGCCTGAAGAGGGCGCCCTAACATATTGAAAGAATTCACTTTAGAATCGAAGCTCTACACTCACATCCGTCATCGCCACAGACAGCGGCCGTCCAAGCAGAGTCGCCCCTTGAGGCAGTAGGCCAAACTGTACTTTTGCGGGCACAAGACCTTCAGGAATTTCTCCGCGAGAAATTGGATCCCAGAGCGTGGCATCAGCGCGCATTTTTTCACTCTCCGCGAGCAGGAACCAGCGCTCGTCTTCTTTGGTCACAGTGACGGCTCCACCGAAGGGCAGAGAGCTTTCAAAGCACATCAAAGCCAAAAACGCGAGGCGCAGCTCAGAGCGTGACACGGACCCTTCAACTTCCCAGTAGGTTGACATGCGAGAGCTTGGCGCAAGACTCTGTAGGATGGATTGAATTTCCGCCTCACCAACCATCTGGCTATCGCCGGGTTGCCCGAAGGCCACGCGAAACAGTCTGATGCGGGCATTCGCGTTGGTGACGCTATCCGAAATCATCTCCATTTCCGGGCCCTTCGCGTCGCCCGTAAGTGCAATGAGTTCCAACCCATTGCCAATTGCGCCGACTGGGCTGATCAGGTCGTGGCAAATGCGTGACCCTACCAATGCAGCGAAATCCGTATTATCTGACATTTGTATTCCCTTTTGAAACGAGCAGCCCCATGCAGAATCTCAACGCGTTTTTGGAACCCGGAATGTTGGTGACCCATCCCGACCAACCCGATTGGGGGTTGGGGCAAGTGCAATCCAATATCGGTGGCAAAATCACCGTAAACTTCCGAGAAACCGGCAAGGTTGTCATCGATGGAACTCGTGTCATGTTGATGCCGGCATCAGACAGTTGAAATGGTTAACAAATAGTGCACACACCGTAAAATTCGTCAACATCTGACATCCTTTTCATGTGGTTGATTTCTGCCGATTGCATGCCTAAAACTCCGACAAACAAACAGGAAATGACAGTTTTATGAGCACGCATGTGCCCGAGTTTAAGGTTAATTTGGCGACAACGCAGGCTGAGCTAAGAGCTGCGCAGCGCTTGAGATATCATGTGTTTGTCAAAGAGCTCGGCGGTGACGGTCCGATGGTGGATCACACAGAACAGCTGGAAATCGATCGTTTTGACCCGCATTTTGATCATTTGATCCTGCGTGACGTCGCGCTGCAGGCAGACGTTGTTGATCAGGTGGTTGGCGTCTACCGCGTGCTGCGCGGAGAGCAGGCCAATAAAATGGGTCAGTTCTATTCAGAGGACGAATATGATCTGACACCACTCAAATCTTCCGGACGCAAATTGTTGGAACTTGGAAGATCCTGCCTGCATCCAAATTACCGAGGTGGTGCCGCGATGTTTCACCTGTGGAATGCTCTGTCGGCCTACGTGACAGACCATGGCATCGAGGTATTGTTTGGCGTGGCCAGTTTCCATGGCACCAATATCGCGGAACATGCTGCGTCGTTGTCATTGCTTCACCACCGACATCTTGCCCCAAAAGAAATTCGCGCCCGGGCGCAGCCTGATGTCTATCAGTCGATGGACTTGATCCCTGAAAGTGAAATTGATCGCCGCACGGCCATGCTTGCGGTGCCGCCTTTGATCAAAGCCTACCTTCGGCTAGGGGGCTTTGTTGGGGATGGCGCCTTTCTGGACGAAGCATTTAACACAACTGACGTTTGCCTGATCCTTGATACCGCGCGCATGAATGAAAAAAACAGAGCGCTCTACACCAAGGACAGAGAGCTTTGAGCACGTGGGAAAGCGACGAGGGGTATCCAGAGCCTGAGAAACTGCGTGTTCAGGGTGTTTTGCGTGCGCTGTTGCGCGGCATACCCTTGGCAGTGTTGGTATTTGGCTGCCTTGGTCTGCTGCTGTTGGTGCGTATCGTTGAGCGACCCCTGTTTGGGCTACGCCGACCATGGACGCCCTTTATCACTCAATTTGTGTGTCGCAACGCTTTTCGGTTCATAGGGATGTCGTTTCAAGTCATAGGCAAACCCATTCGCGAGCGCGGAGCCATAGTGGCCAACCATTCGTCTTGGCTGGATATCTTTGCACTGAACGCAGCTCAACAGGTCTACTTCGTGTCTAAGGCAGAAGTGGCCAACTGGCCCGGAATCGGGTGGTTGGCGCGCGCCACGGGCACCGTGTTTATCCGCCGGGACCGCCGAGAGGCGCGGGCACAGAAAAAACTGTTTGAAGACCGGCTTCTGGCCGGCCATCAGCTGTTGTTTTTTCCCGAAGGGACCAGCAGCGATAGCCTGCGCGTGCTCCCCTTTAAAACCACACTGTTTGAGTCATTCTTTGAGCCCGAACTCAAAGAGTTTATGCTCATTCAACCTGTGACAGTGTATTACCAAGCCCCCAAGGCCGCGGAACCTCGGTTTTACGGTTGGTGGGGAGACATGGACTTTGGCACACATTTGATTGCCACACTTGGTGCGGCTCAGCAGGGGCGCGTTGAAGTTGTCTATCACACTCCCTTGCGGGTCTCTGATTTTGCCAATCGCAAGGCTTTGGCAATGGCCTGTGAGGTGAAAATCCGGAACGCTTTGGTCGACCGCATAAGCTAAACGTCATTCTCGGTTGTTTTATTCTTGGTTCCCTCTTGCACCCGGCATGATCCTGCGGTAAACGCGCGCCATTAAACCCGCAGGCGAGGTTTGGGCTAGGGCAGGGGAGACATCCCTGTCGGTCCGCCGGTTGGAGCATCCGCTCTCACTTAACCCCGCCAAGGCGTAAACCGGAAAAGGAAATAAAGCATGGCTCTTCCCGAGTTCTCCATGCGTCAGCTGCTCGAAGCTGGCGTTCACTTTGGTCACCAAACACAGCGCTGGAACCCTCGCATGGGCCCGTTCATCTACGGCTCCCGCAACGGCATCCACATCATGGACCTGACACAGACCGTTCCGATGCTGGATCAGGCGCTGACAGCTGTTCGTGACACTGTTGCAAAAGGCGGCCGCGTTCTTTTCGTTGGCACCAAGCGTCAGGCCGCAGGCCCAATTGCAGACGCTGCTGACAAATCCGCACAGTACTTCATGAACCACCGTTGGTTGGGCGGTACGCTGACAAACTGGAAAACTGTTTCCCAATCGATCAACCGTCTTAAAGAGATTGACGAGAAGCTCGCGTCTGGCGCCGAAGGCCTGACCAAGAAAGAGCGTCTTGGCATCGAGCGTGACCAAGAGAAGCTGCAAGCGTCTCTGGGCGGCATCCGCGACATGGGCGGCGTTCCTGACCTGCTGTTCGTCATCGACGTGAAAAAAGAAGCACTGGCAATTGCCGAAGCCAACAAACTGGGTATCCCAGTTGTGGCTGTGGTGGACACCAACTGTAACCCAGATGGCGTTGACTACATCATTCCAGGCAACGACGATGCGTCCCGCGCGATCACCCTGTACTGCGATCTGGCAGCCCGTGCGGCTCTGGACGGCATGACCGCACAGCTGGGCGCAGCTGGCGTGGACTTGGGCGAATTCGAAGAAGCACCGGTTGAAGAAGCCGTGGCTGAAGAAGCTGCCGCAGGCGCATAAGCGCAGCGCGACTGACGTTACAATGTTGACATGGGGGCAGGGTAGACCGGCCCTCATTAAATTCGAATTCTGACGAGGAGAGCCTAAGATGGCGATCACAGCAGCAATGGTAAAAGAACTGCGCGAGATGACTGGCGCAGGCATGATGGACGCAAAGAAAGCGTTGACCGAAACCGATGGTGACCAGGAAGCAGCAATCGATTGGCTGCGCACCAAAGGTCTGGCCAAAGCGGCGAAAAAATCCGGCCGCACCGCAGCCGAAGGTCTTGTGGCCGTAAAGGTTGAAGGCGGCAAAGGTGTTGCCGTTGAAGTGAACTCTGAAACCGACTTCGTTGGCAAAAACGCGGACTTCCAGTCCATGGTTGCCAACATCGCTGGTGCAGCAATCAACGTGTCCGATGTGGATGCGCTGAAAGCGGCTGATCTGGGCGGCAAGACTGTTGAAGAAACTGTCACTGACGCTGTGGCCACCATCGGTGAAAACATGTCTGTGCGCCGTTTGGCATCTGTCGAAGGTGACGTTGTGACCTCTTATGTGCACAACCCAGCGGCTGACGGCATGGGCAAAATCGGCGTTCTCGTGGCGCTGAAAGGCGGCGACGAAGCGTTTGGCAAACAGATCGCCATGCACATTGCAGCAGCAAACCCACAGTCTCTGTCTGAAGCAGACCTGGACCCAGCGGTTGTTGAAAAAGAGAAAAACGTTCAGATCGAGATCGCACGTGAGTCCGGCAAGCCGGAGCAGGTGATCGAGAAAATGATCGTGGGTCGCATGAAAAAATTCATGTCCGAAGTCACCCTGTTGGGCCAGAACTTCGTGATCAACCCTGACCTGACCGTTGAAGCAGCAGCCAAAGAAGCGGGTGCTGAAATCGTTGGTTACGTTCGCATGGAAGTGGGCGAAGGCATCGAGAAAAAAGAAGAAGACTTTGCAGCAGAAGTGGCCAAAGCCGCTCAGGGCTAATCCGCTCTGGTCCTGCAAAAGATTTAAGGCCGCCTGAAAGGGCGGCCTTTTTCATTTGTTGAAACCTGACACAAGTGCCCGCATCAGTAGTTGCATGGCTCCAGACACAGGTTTTGGTCAATGCAGTAACCCGGCACACATTCCGGGCCTGCGTATCCTGCAGGTGGGTTTGAGACACATTGGTAGTCAGTGGTCAACGTCGTCCCAGAGCAACTTGCGTTTTCCAAACAGTCTTCGGTGGTGTCTGTTTGAAACTGGTATAGCCAGCGCGTTTCGCCATCCACGGGATCGCACACAGCTTTGGTCGATACTGTCACGGATTCAGTCAGGGCTGTCTGGTAACCGGCTGAGCTGGCGAAACTTATCGACACTTGTTCGCTGACCTTGTCGCCTGTGCCAGCGATCGTAAAGCTCTCTTCAACAGACTCGGTTACAGATGTTTGCCACTGATCCGTAAAAGACCACGTGTTCGTGCGCGAGGTCCCAACAGAGATCACCTGAGAAATAGAGCATCCCGCGCCGCCACACGACGTGACTTCGATCCAACGTCCGATTGTGCTGATTGCGGCTGGCGAAACTGTCATCCAATCACACCGTTTGGCCACCTGAACCGGATCGGCACCAAAAGTTTCATTGGCACATTCATATTGGGCGTTTCCAGAGTGGATGAACCGCCAATTGTACAGATTTTCTGCACCATATCGAATGAGAACAACATCGCCAGAGTTCACGTCACAGGGTTGCCCCTCAGACGCGCATTCTTGCAGCGAGCTTGGATCAGACAGTTCGTAGTAGGCCGCTTGGCTGTATTCACACGTTTTGTCTGTGCCATCCAGCGGGTTGTAGTTGAAGTAGTCATTGGTGCAGGCCATGGTTTCTGACCCATCATTGGCCATCACCGTGTAGATCCACGTTCCCTCAGCACCATATCGAATCCAGTGCATTTGATCACCCACAGTTTCGACATTGGCCAAGGTGAAACTGTCTCCTTCATCCGCAATTTTCTTGAAAGAGTCATCAGGCGTAACGCCCAGCAGATTGGCGGTTGTATACGCACATTTGTTGTCACTGCTGTCAGAAGGGCTTCCCCAGAAATCATTACATGCAATACGATCAAACCCCTCTGTTACAATGTAGGTGTAGTTTTCACCTTCACCGTATCGCATGGTCACAAGACCTTTGCTGCTGGGATAACAGTGATCACCTTCACTTGCACAATTGGACCAGCTATCGCTGGTGTCAGAATGACCGGAAACGGTGGTCATCGCGAGACCGCTCAGCGTAGCGCTGGCGAAAATCAATAAATACCTAAACACGTGAAACACACTCCAAAACTCGTTAACGACGAATTCATGATACCATAATTCGCCTATAACTAGAAGTTATGATGTGAGGCGCAATCCGCATCACGGCGCTTGGGTCGACCTGCTGCGATCAAAACCTGACTGAGGAGACATCGAGCAAAAGGGAACGCACAAAAACGGCGCCATCCGAAGATGACGCCGCTCTTTTCTATGGCCTCCAATACATGGGGATGGGGAGGCCGCCGAAAAGTAGTTAGTTTAAGATCGAAATAAACCTCAAACTAACATCCGGGCTGATTACCGGTCGGCCAAGAGAGCTTCGAAATTGAATCTTGAGGTGTGCGACATTATTCATCAACGAGATTTCCCGTCCACGTTTTTCCCACATCACATCAATCTGCTCCTGGGTGAAATCACGGTGCGCAGCCAAGGAAATGGCGCCTTTGGTGCGGGAAGACACTGTGGGAAAACTCACGGTGTAACCCGCGCTTAGGCCATTTGCTTGATTGAATTCGAAAACCCGGCGCTGCTTGTCCGTCAAAAGCCCTTGCTCAAATGCTTTTTGGGCCAAGTTCCAACTCTTCGCACCAGAGTTTTCTAAGGTCCAGCGCATCATGGGGCCGTCAAAATAAAGCCGATCTCCCAAATACTTATCCAGATAACAACGTTCGTGATTGGACAGAATGAAGAAATCTTCTACATCACCCAGCGACATGCCGTTGCGATAGTTGGTATATCCATAGATCAGCTTGTCAAACCCGAAGGATGACATCTTTACGCAATGCATGTCCCACAGCTCTTCGAGGCTGGTTTGGTTCATCACGTCTTCGATGTAGTCCATAGTCGATTTCATAATCGCTCTCATTGCTTTTGCCGCAAGAGACCCAGACACGATTTTGCATCCACTTGCGGGGTCGTCATGATTTTTGACAGGATGTTCATCCCCATGAACACGAATTGTCTACAGCTTAGAGTAGTTATATTTCAAATGTCTAGTGCAGCTTGCCTTCTATCACGGTGGGATCACGATAAATATATTACCATAATACCTATTATGCGCTTTACGTGTGCCGGATGTTGATTTTGTATTCAGCCAGGCGTGCACGGCTTTGATATGGCCATGCACCCGCTTCAACGGGCCTCCCTGCGAGCACAGGGTACTCGAGATACACCCAAGCGTCTCTGAAGATCGTCCGTAACGTCTTTCCGCTAGCCCAAGGCATATCCTGCACCACGAACCGTTCGCAGCGGATCCTCGCCTCCATGGACACACAGCGCTTTACGCAAGCGTCCGATGTGAACATCAACCGTTCTGCTGTCGACGTAGATGTCGCGACCCCACACACGATCAAGCAACTGCTCACGGCTCCAGACCCGTCCGGGCTTTTCCATGAACGTGGCCAAAAGCCGGAACTCAGTTGGCCCAAGGCGCAGCGCTTCGTCAGACCGCGTGACACGGTGCGTTTCCGCATCCAATATGATGTCTTCGTAATTCAGTGTCTGACCAACTGATGATGGACGCACCCGGCGCAACTGGTTGCGCACACGCGCCATCAGTTCCATCACAGAGTATGGTTTGACAACATAGTCATCTGCGCCAGTCTCAAGGCCCCGCACCCGGTCAACTTCTTCTGAGCGGGCTGAAAGCATGATGACCGGGATGTCACGCGTCTCTGCCCGTGTCTTAAGGCGCCGACAGATTTCGATACCAGACGTTCCGGGAAGCATCCAATCCAGCACAATAATGTCTGGCATGACTTCTTGAACCATCAACAAGGCGGTATCGCCATCTGCGGCGGCCTCTACATCAAACCCTTCGGCTTGGAGGTTGTAGCTTAGCACTTCGCGTTGTGCAGGTTCGTCTTCGACGACGAGCACAGTGGGATGATCTTTGGCCATAATCTTGTCTCTAACAGTCTTTTATGCGTCCAAACGGGTGGCTTTGGGCCGCGCTTCTTCGGGCATTGACCCGGTCACGAGATAGATCACCTGCTCGGCAATCGATGTGACGTGATCTCCCATACGTTCCGTGTTTTTTGCCATGAAATGCAAATGCATACAGGGTGTTATGTGACGTGGATCTTCCATCATGAAGGTCAGGAATTCACGGAACAAAGCGTTGTACATCTGATCAACGCTCTGGTCCCGCTCCAGCACATCCTGCGCCAAGTTTGCATCGCGCTGAATGAACGCGTCCAGCACGTCCTTGAGCATCAGCTGGACTTCGTTTGCCATGCGTTTCAGCGAGCCGTTGGCGCCTTCAACCTGCTCCATATGCACCAAAACGGAAGTCCGCTTGGCCATGTTTTTCGCATAGTCTCCGATGCGCTCCAAGTTGCCTGCAATTTTCATCACCGACAAAACCACGCGCAAATCCACGGCGGCGGGTGCACGCAATGCAATCAAATTGGCGCATTGCTCGTTGATCAGGTCTTCGAGTTCATCGATCGCCTTGTCGGCCGCTTTGACCCGTGCGGCCAGTTCTTCGTCGCGTGTGGCCATGGCATGGGCCGCTTCGCCAATCGCAGCCTCTACAAGGCCGCCCATTTTCATGACATGCGCCTGAATGCCTTCCAAGTCACGGTCAAAGGCCGAAGCAATATGTTGGTCGTTCATGATCCAGTTCTCCTTAGCCGATCCGGCCAGTGATGTAGCTTTCAGTGCGTTCATCTTGCGGGTTTGTGAAGATCTGAGAGGTTTCGCCATACTCCACCAAGTTGCCGAGATGGAAGAAGGCTGTCTTCTGGCTCACACGGGCCGCCTGCTGCATGGAGTGTGTCACAATCACAACCGAGTACTGGTCGCGCAGCTCATCGATCAGCTCCTCGACCTGCGCCGTTGCAATCGGATCAAGTGCGGAGCACGGCTCATCCATCAACAAGACTTCAGGCTCGGTTGCCACGGCGCGCGCGATGCACAAACGTTGCTGCTGACCACCAGAAAGCCCAGTTCCTGGCGCATGCAGGCGATCTTTGACTTCGTTCCAGATCGCCCCGCGACGCAACGACTTTTCAACAATGTCATCAAGTTCCGCTTTGTTCTTGGCCAACCCATGAATACGTGGCCCATAGGCGATGTTGTCATAGATCGATTTTGGGAACGGGTTTGGCTTTTGGAACACCATGCCAACCTTGGCGCGCAATTGCACGGGGTCGACACGTTTGTCATAGATGTCTTCGTCATCAATCAGAATATCACCTTCCACACGACACACATCAATTGTGTCGTTCATCCGGTTGATACACCGAAGAAAAGTGGACTTTCCGCAGCCCGACGGGCCGATAAAAGCGGTGACCGCTTTGGCTTCAATGTCGACGTTTACATCTTTGATGGCGTGGGTGTCACCATAGTAAACTTGTACGTTACGGGCCGAGATTTTTGTCGATTTTTGGTCCACGTCGGTCCCCAATTTTGCTGTGTCATACATGGGTAAAGATCCTTTGCTTACCAGCGGCGTTCAAACCGACGGCGCAGGATAACTGCGAGGGTGTTCATTGAAATGAGGAAGACCAACAGAATGATGATCCCGCCCCATGCGCGTTCGTAATAGGCTGGGTCGGCACGTTTGGCCCACTCATAGATTTGCGCTGGCATGGCTGAGTTTGGTGACATCAGGCCACTGACGATGCCGTCGGGTGCATTGGAGGCAATGTAGCCCACCATACCGATCAACAAGAGTGGTGCGGTTTCCCCAAGCGCCTGTGCCAGACCAATGATTGTACCGGTCAGAATACCTGGAGCGGCAAGGGGCAAGACGTGGTGGAACACCGATTGCATCTTCGAGGCCCCTACTCCCAGTGCCGCATCCCTAATCGAAGGTGGCACGGCTTTAAGAGAGGCGCGTGTGGAAATGATGATCGTCGGCAATGTCATCAGCGTCAGCACCAGACCACCGACCAGAGGCGCGGACTGCGGCAAGTGCATGAACTGAATGAACACAGCGAGACCAAGAATACCAAACACGATGGACGGCACTGCGGCGAGGTTAGATATGTTGACCTCAATCAGATCCGTCCAGCGGTTCTTGGGCGCAAATTCTTCGAGGTAAATCGAGGCTGCCACCCCAATGGGCAGGGCCAAGAACAGCACCACAAACATCATGAACAATGAGCCGATCATGGCCACACCGATCCCGGCTTGTTCTGCACGGCTTTCCGACGCGTCTGCCCCAAAAATGAAGGCCGGGTTGAACGACTTTTTAAGAACACCGGCTTCACGCAGACCGTCGACAATATCGAGATGCTCTGCGTCGATGTTTTTGTCACGCGCCAGATGTTCACGGTGCACGCGACCTTTCAGATAGCCGTCTACACGGCTGGACGCGAGGAATTTGAACTCAACGGTCTCGCCGATCAGCTCCGGGTTATCAATCACCGCGCTGCGGACCTGAGCAGCTGCCGAGGCCGAAATCAACGCTTTCATTTCTTTGGACTTGGTCAGCGGAGTATCGATGTCAGCATCTTCTACCGCCTTGAGCACCGCGTTCTGGATCAACGGGTTATAGCCAAAGGTCGACACTTTTTTGATGTCATCAATGTTGCGCTCACCCTTTTTGTCGAGCTTCGCCGCGTCCAGATAAACCGGAACACTGATAAAGGTTTGCTGAAATGCTCCGATGCCGTTGCTCAGGATAGCGCTCAGAAGCACCACCAGAAAAATGATGCCGGTAGCAATCGCAGCAACACCATAGGCGCGGAACCGTTTCTCAGACGCATTGCGCTTTTTTGTGCGCGCATCCAGCGTGATCAAGGACCCGGAACGCGGCGTCTCGCCGCCTGTGGGTAGGCTTGAGTCGGTCATTCGTACTGCTCCCGGTATTTCCGCACGATGTAGAGTGCGAGCACGTTGAGGCCCAATGTGAGCATAAAGAGGGTGATGCCAAGTGAGAAGGCCACCAGAGCTTCAGGTGAGGCAAAGTCAGAGTCACCCGTCAGCTGGGAGACAATTTTGGCGGTCACAGTGGTCATGGCTTCGAAGGGGTTGAGCGAAAGCCGTGCTGCGGCCCCTGCCCCCATCACCACAATCATCGTCTCGCCGATCGCGCGGCTTGCGGCCAAGAGGACAGCGCCGACGATGCCCGGCAACGCCGCTGGCAAGATCACTTGTTTGATGGTTTCGGATTGCGTTGCGCCAAGCCCATAAGAGCCGTCGCGCATGGCTTGAGGAACTGCGTTGATGATGTCATCAGACAGCGAGCTCACGAAGGGGATCAACATGATGCCCATCGCAATGCCGGCCGTCATCACAGACCGCCCACCACTCATCCAGCCAAGACCTTCTTGACCAAACACGGACACCAACATTGGCCCAATCGTCAGAAGGGCAAACAGACCATACACAATGGTTGGGATACCCGCGAGGATTTCGAGCAGTGGCTTAGCAATGCCGCGGACAACTGGGGAGGCATATTCTGACAAATACACCGCCGCAAACAGACCAATTGGAACCGCCACCAGCAAGGCAATGAAAGAGATATAGAGCGTGCCCCAAAGCAGTGGCAAAATACCAAGTTGCGAAGACCCACCCCGGCCGGAGAAGCTTGGCGCCCATTCCAGCAGCGTGAAGAAGTCGATTGCCGGATACAGCTGGAAAAACTCAATCGTGTTGAACACAAGTGACAGAACAATGCCGATGGTGGTCAAAATCGCCACCGAGGCCGCCGCAATCAACAGTGCCAAAATGCCCTGCTCAACGGAGTTGCGTGCCTTATAGTCTTTGTGACACTGCATGATTGCAACACCTGCTGCGCCCAGTACCACCGCGATCGCTAGAATGGTCATCAAGAGCGCACCGGTGGACGTCATGGCACGATACGCCTGCGCCGCCAGCAAAATGGGTTGCGTAATCGTATTTGTGACAACCTGCCCCGCGTTCTTCAAACGGGCTGTCATATCTGTGATGTCTGCGCGCGCATTGCTGGCCATGTCTTCGCTGATGGCGCCAGCGGCAACCGCGTTGTTAAGACCGTTTGCAGTACGGCGCACCTCGGCCATTACCAAATTGAGGTTTGAGCCCTCTTTGATCTCGCTCGCCGGGATCATGTTGCCAATGCTGCCTTGGATCACCATGGGTTGGGCGATCAGCCAAACGACGATCAGTCCAAACGCGGGAACAGAGGCTTTCATGAAAACACTCCAGCCATAATAACTTGGCAGAGAATGCAGTTGTCTTACGTCTCCGGCGGCGCTGGCAAGTGCGCGCTGCCGTCCAAAAACAAAGCCGACGATAGAAATCGCCAGCACAATCAAACAGAGCCATAGAACGGGCATCGGTCCCCCAAACGTCTCAATGCTAAGACACAAGTGACAAGAGGCGGCGACATGCGCCGCCTCTCATTTTTTCACGCTAAGATGGCTTACATGCCGCCCATGGTCGCCTCAGAAGACACAGCTTCCTGAGTGTCTGCCAGAGCTGGGTCAGAAACCAGACCGTACTCAGCCAATGGGCCGTCGCCGCCTGCGATCTCATCAGAGATGAAGAACTCAGCATATTCTTTCAGGCCAGGGATCACGCCGATGTGGGCTTTCTTCACGTAGAAGAACAGTGGGCGCGATACAGGGTATTCACCAGTGGAGATGGATTCTGTGGATGGTGCAACACCAGCCATTGTCGCCACTTTCAGCTTGTCAGTGTTGTTCTCATAGAACGCCAGACCAAACACGCCGATGCCGTTTGCATTTGCGTCGATGGATGCCAGAGTCTCAGTGTAGTCGCCGTCGATGTCGACCGCGCGACCGTCAGACATAACTGCCAGACATGCATCTTCTGCATCGTCTTCGGACATGCCAGCAGCCATCATAGCTTCAAAAGCGCCAGTGGCTTCACAGCCTGCTGCAACAACTTTTTCTTCAAACACTTCACGGGTGCCGTGCTTGGTGCCCGGGATGAAGGCCAGGATATCTTCGGAAGGCAGGTCAGCGTTGAAATCAGACCACCGCTTGTGTGGGTTGTCGACCAGCTCACCGTCTACCATTACTTTTGGGGCCAACGCGTTGAAGATGTCGGACTGAGTGAAAGCTGTGTATGCAGGGCCGTTCAGCTGGGAAGCAAACACGATGCCGTCATAACCGATGCGAACTTCGATGATGTCGGTCACGCCGTTTTCGGCACAGGCTTTGATCTCTTTGTCACGGATCGCGCGAGATGCGTTTGCAACGTCGGTGTGCTCGGTGCCAACACCTTGGCAGAAGCGCTTCAGACCAGCAGAAGATCCGCCAGATTCAACAACAGGTGTTGGGAAGTCAAAGTTTTCTCCGAATGCTTCAGCAACGATAGATGCGTAAGGCAAAACGGTTGAAGAACCGGCGACCTGTACTTGGTCACGCGCGGCGGCAGATGTAGCAGCAACGGCCGCGATGGCCAGAGCAGAGGCTGTCAGTTTGACGGACATAGGTGTAACTCCATTTTTTTCGGACTGTTTGTTCACAGTCTCGAGAGGCGGTCTATTCGTCCTGAGCAAAGCTTTTGTGACGCGTATGTAACATCTGTATGACAAACGGGCGTCTTTTGTGACATCCAACACATTTTTGTTCTATTGCGCCGGAAGAACCACGCTAAAAACGCTGCCTTTACCTAAAACACTCTCGATCTCAAGCCGACCGCGGTGACGGTTGATGATGTGTTTTACAATGGCCAAACCAAGCCCAGTCCCGCCCATTTCCCGCGATCTATGAGAATCAATGCGATAAAAACGCTCAGTGAGACGGGCAATGTGAACACTGTCTATGCCCGGTCCATCGTCCGCCACCGAAAGTTCAAAACCATTGCCACGCAGCCCGGCCACGTTGTTCACAGGTGTCAGGGAAATAGACACGGTGGTGTTTTGCCCACCATACTTCAGCGCGTTTTCTACAAGGTTTGTGACAACCTGCAAAAGTTGATCCGCGTCACCGGGAACAAAGACTGGCTCATCGGCTGCGTCATACGTCACCCGGCTTTCACTCTCATTGGCAAGATGTGACAGGTTTTGGATGACAGACCGGATCAATTGATCGAGATCCACCGGATCCTTGGGCCGCATTCTTGAAACTTCTTCCACGCGACTGAGCGACAAAAGATCGCCCACAAGTCGGTTCATCCGGCTCGCTTCCGCAGCCATAATCGACAGAAAACGCTCAGAGGCTTTTGGATCACCCCGTGCAGGGCCTTGTAATGTTTCAACAAAACCAAGGATGGCTGTCAAAGGTGTGCGCAATTCATGGCTGACATTGGCCACAAAGTCACGACGCATCTGATCCAGTTGCTGTACTTCTGTGACATCTTGGAACGTGACCATGACGCCCTTTTTGCGCAGCGACGGTGGTACCATACGTCCGCTGACTTCAGCCACCAGATCTACCGGGGCACAATTCACGTCAAACCGATATTCCTGCGGCCCTTCGCTGTGCATATAGATGGCTCGTTGTGCTTGGCCAGTGCGCAAACACTGCTCAACGGCAGTGTTCAAACTGGGTTGGCGAAACACCAATATCAGCGGCCGATCAGCATCGGCATGAGGGTTCAACTTAACTGCGCTTGCGTTGCCCGCCAGAATACGTGCTTGTCCGTCAATCAAAAGCGCGGGCAGTGGCACGGCCTCCAGATAGCTTCTGTAAAACTCATGCGGCATTGCCCGCTCCTGTCATTCCGATCTTTCAGCGTGGCACGCGTCAGGCGCACCAATCAAAAGGCACAAACGCTTTTTATGTAACGGTTTTATGACACATCGCTGCGGGGCACCTGCATCACAGGTTTAAATCTCAACCAGCCCGGACCGGAACCGCTTCGCGTTGGCCTGATAGTGCTGCGCAGACCGCGTGAGCCCGGCAATGGCGGCGTCGTCCAATTGTCCCACCACTTTTCCCGGCGCACCCATCACCAGACTCCCATCTGGAATGACCTTGCCTTCGGTGATCAAGGCGCCTGCCCCAATCAGACAGTTTTTGCCGATCTTGGCTCCGTTCAGCACGGTGGCCCCCATGCCAATCAGGCTGTTGTCGCCAATTGTGCAGCCATGCAGCATGGCTTTGTGACCAATTGTGCAATTCACCCCGATCGTCAAAGGACAGCCAGGATCGGTGTGCATCACCGTGTTTTCCTGAATGTTGGACCCTGCGCCGACACGGATGTCATCGTTGTCTCCACGAATGGTACAGCCGAACCAAACCGAAGTGCCTGCCGCCAGCACCACGTTGCCGATGACATTTGCGTCCTCGGCGACCCAACTGTCTGCGTCAATCTGCGGCGCAATTCCGTCCAATTCGTAAATCGGCATTATGACATCTCCTGAAATTCGCTTTGCAGCCCGTTCACATGTGTTTGTAGGGCCGGTTGTTGTTCTCTGCGCATCCGCTCTGCGGTGATGATGGTCTTGAGCTGGGTTTCTGTGGCGTCCAGATCGTCGTTGACCAAAACATAATCATAAGAATGCCAATGGCTGATCTCATCCCAGCTTTTTAACATCCGTTTGGAGATAACCTCTTCGCTGTCTTGTCCACGGCCCACCAAGCGTCGGTGCAACTCCGTGATTGAAGGGGGGAGAATAAAGATCGACAAAGCATGTTTGCCCAAATCTGAATTCCGGATCTGGGCTTCCCCCTGCCAATCGACATCAAAAAGCACATCGTTGCCGCTTTCGATGGTCTCACGCACGGGCCCGGCAGGTGATCCGTAGAAATTGCCAAATACATGTGCGTGCTCAAGCATTTGACCTTCTGCCACCTGCTTTTTGAAGTCTTCCTCTGATAAAAAGAAATACTCACGTCCGTGCTCTTCACCGGGGCGCGGTGAACGTGTGGTCGCGGATACCGAGAAACTCAACCCCTCATCCCACTGCATCAGCCGCCGCGCCAAAGTGGACTTGCCTGCACCCGATGGGCTGGACAGGATGATCAATAGGCCGCGTCTGTTGCTCATAGTCTTTATTCCACGTTTTGAACTTGTTCGCGCATCTGATCTATCACGGCCTTGAGGTCCAGCCCAATCCGCGTCAAATCCACAGACTGTGCCTTGGAGCAAAGCGTATTGGCTTCGCGATTGAACTCCTGCATCAGAAAATCCAGCTTGCGCCCCACGGGGCTGCCCTGCGCCAACAGATCGCGCGCCGCTGCCACATGGGCGCGCAATCGATCCAATTCTTCCATCACATCAGCCTTCACCGCCAACATCGCCAATTCCTGCGCCACGCGGGTTTCATCAGCGCCATCGCTGTTGTCCAAGACCCGCGCCAAATTGGTCCGCAAAATGGTGGCGCTTTCCGCACGCCGCGCCCTCGCCGCCTCTGCAGCCTGAGCGGTAAGCTCTTCAATCTGTTCCAGTTGATCCAGCAGAACAGCTTCAAGGGCGACCCCTTCTTTGCGCCGCATGTCTTTGAAACTTTCCAGCAAGACAGGCAACTGCGCCGTGATCGCGGCCAACAACGCCTTTGTGTCGGTATCCTCGACCGAGGTTTCCAGTACGCCACGCAAGTTTAGCAGATCGCTGGCTTTGGAGGGGGCAAGCCCGACGCCTTTGTCGATTGCCAGAGTTTCCGCATCCGCCAAAGCATCCAGCACAGCGGACAGCTGCACCTGATTGACCGTCAACGTTCCCTGCTCTTCATCTCTTTGAACGCGCAAAGAGAGGTTCACACTCCCCCGCGCCAGAGATTTGGACAGACCACTGCGCAGAGCAGGCTCCAAGCCTTCGATCCAATCCGGAACCCGAAGCCGCAAATCCAAGCCCTTTGCATTGACGCTGCGCAGATCCCACGTCCAATTGTGACCAAAGGCGTCTCCCTTGAGCGCGGCATATCCTGTCATTGACTCCAGCACGGTCACCTCCTGCTGTTTGAAGTTGAGACAGATAAATCTATTCTGCCGCCAAGAGCAACGTTAACGGCGCGACCGGTTAACCATTCAAATCGATTTTAATCGTAAACCGGCTAAAATGTGAGATAAACGGTTTACAAGTTGTAAACGAACTCAAATCGACAGAGAATAAAACCAGATCTGAGACTGTTTAGACAACATTGAGACATCAAATAGTTTTTCCAGGGGGAAAAGTTGTGAGAATTTTTGGAGACAGCAAATCGAGCGCGGCTAAGGTGCAAAGCATTGCAGTCATGCAAGATGTCAAAAAATACTGGGATGGCTTGAGCGATGGACATCCTGTGCCTTTACGCAGCGATGTAGATCCGCGCAGTATCCAAAAAGTTCTCAAACACGCGTTCATCTTGGAACGGATTGCACCCGGCATGGCGCGTTTGCGCGTCTCGTGCAACACACTGACAGATGTCATGGGGATGGACATGCGCGGCATGCCAATGTCCTCGATGATCAATGATGCTTCCCGCGACAGCTTTGCTGAGGCAATGGAGCGTGTATTTGACGCGCCGGCCATCGGCCGTCTTGAACTGGTGTCGAGCCGCAGCTTTGGCCGCACGGGTCTGCACGCTGAAATGATGTTGCTTCCTCTGCGCAGCGACAGCGGACAAGTGGACCGCATTTTGGGCGCGATCACCTGCGAAGGTGGACCGCTCAAAGCACCGCACCGCTTTGATGTTGAAGGAAGTTTCCTGCGCCGGATTGATATGCCGGGCAATGAAAAACCGCTTCTGCAAAACGCTGTGATGCGTCCGCAGAAGGTCGAACTCACCGCGCCGCTGGCGAACAGTCAAATGCGAAAGCAGTCTGAGCCATCAGACGCACCGCGGCTGATCCCAACGCGGCACCCGCACCTGCGGGTGGTAGTGTCAGGCGCATAGGAAGAATCCTTAGCGTCACGAAAAAGGCGGGGTCTACTGGACATGGCACCCCGCCTTTTTTCGTTTCTGGTACAGGCTTCAGCGCGGGCCACTTGAATGGCGTGATCTAGCCGTCAAGATGCAGATACACCCGCCGGTTCTGACGCCCTTTTTTCTCAATTTTTCCGATCCTCACGGGGCCAATTTCGCCCGTGCTGGCAACATGTGTGCCCCCGCAAGGTTGCAAATCCACCTGTTGGGTCTCAGTGCCAATGCGCACCAAGCGTACTTTACCAGCCCCTTTTGGTGGGGCCACCGACATGGTTTTCACCAAGCCTGGATTGGCTGCGAGCTCTGCATCCGTGATCCACTCTTCCGTCACCGGCAGGTCATCCGCAATCAATCGATTCAACGCATCGGTCAACGTCTGCTTGTCTTCTGGTGCTTCGGGCATATCGAAATCCAACCGGCCTTTTTCGGCGCCAATTGACCCCCCTGTGACTGGCAGGGGCACAACCACTGACAACAGATGTAGCGCTGTGTGCACCCGCATATGTCTGTGACGACGGGGCCAATCCAGCACCTGCATAACATCTGTCCCCACCGGCGGCAACTTCGCAGGTTCGGAGGGCACAAGCACAATTGACCCCTCAGGCGATTTGATGGTCGTTGCAATTTCCAGCTGGCCACTGTCCCATTTTAGGTGCCCACTATCACCGGGTTGTCCGCCGCTGGTGGCATAAAACAATGGGGCATCCACGATAAGGCCACCTTCTGGGGTGTGATCGATCACAACACCAATGGCCTCTTTCTGATACGCATCTTTCAGAAACAAAAGTTCGGTCATCGTCCGTCTCCATCAGCTTCGCCATCCATGTCGTCCAAATCCGGCGGTGTCGGCGCGGCTGAAACAACGGAGGTCGCAGACGTCACAGGGGGCACAGGCGTGGCGTTTTTGGCGTCCTCCCCCCGCAGAGTTTCAGGATTTCGAAGCCACACATCACGCTGCGCGAATGGTATCTCGATACCCTCTTCTACAAACCGACGGGCAATCTCATGGTTCAAGTCGCTTTTGACGGTCAGCATCCAGTTCACGTCGCGCAGAATGGCGCGAATTTCAAAATCCAGCGAATCCGCACCAAAACCTTGGAACACCACCGAAGGGCCGGGATTTGCCAAAACCATCGGGTGTGATTGTGCGATGTCCATCAGAATGCCCTCCACCCAACGCGTGTCGGTGCCATATGCCACGCCAACGGGCACAATCACCCGCCCAACCGTGTTGCCGCGTGTGTAATTGGTGACCGTGCCTGACACCAAATCAGAGTTCGGCACAACCACATCCGTGCGATCAAACGTCTCGATCCGGGTGGAGCGTACCGAGATGTCACGCACATAGCCCATTTGACCACCAACTTCGATCCAATCACCTTCGCTGACAGGGCGTTCTACCAACAAGATGATCCCGCTGACAAAGTTGGACACAATGTTTTGCAGACCAAAACCAATGCCCACGGACAGCGCCCCGGCAAACAACGCAATGTTGCTCAAATTGATGCCCGCAACGGTGAGCGCCACCAAAGCGGCGAGGAATATCCCAACATAGCCGGCACCGGACACCATGGCGTTTTGACCGCCCACATCCAGACTGGTTTTGGGCAGGATATTGTCGCGCAAAAATGCCTGCACCAACCGCGTGATGGCGTGGCCAAAAGCATAGACCACAATCAGCAGGAAAACCGTTTCAGGTGACAGCACCAAATCCCCAAAAGTGAGGCCGTTTGAAATCCCTTGCCAAGCTTGGTGCAAATGAGTGATTTGCGCGCCCCAGCATAGGGCAAACACCGGCAGTGCCAGAACAATCAACGCAATGCCCACCACCACGGAGGCCAGCGAACTGTCATCCTCTTCGTTTTTCCCAGCCAGCGCGGCGAAAATCTTCTGGATCAGGCGCTGCATCACCAACAAAAAGGCGACAAGGAACATACTGCGGGTGCTGGAGAACACCAGATAACTTGCACCACGTGTCAGCCCAGCAAAGGACAGCACCACCGCAATCAGGGACACAAACATCATGTAGCGGCCCATCAGGAAAATCAGTTGCCCAACAGCGGTCCGAGGGGCCTCGTCATCGATGCGCATCGTACGGGCATGGCGCGTGATCAGATGGCCCAACCGCGCCAAAAACAGTGCGGCAACAACCGACAGCACAAAGAACACCACAGCCTCAGTGCCGACGTCCCAGTTTTCATAGCGCGCCAATTCAACAAATAGGCTGCTGAATGCCAGTATCGCTCCCAAAATCGTGCTGGCATGTCGGCCTTGCCGCTTCTCCACGGAGGTCAGATTGATCGTCAAAAGCGGCCGTGGGTGGCGCGAGAAAATCCGTTCCCCCAACCAGCGTGCAGTCAACAACTCAAACGTCATAAGCGGCAGGACGGACAACATCACATCCCCCCGCAGCCCGGGTAAATCAGTGGCATAGACCGCTTTGGAGAAGGCAAACACACCCAGCATTGGCAGAATGACCTGCCCATATGACAGCACAAATACCATCACCCAGCGTATGGCAGACAGCTCCGCATCTCGACGTGTCATGTGGTTCAACACTCGGTCGGTCCAGCGCATACCCTGCGTTAGCAAGGCCACGCTGATCACCAAGTAGAACAACATTGTTGGCAGAGATTTGCGCAACTCATTGCGTTGCTTTTCGTGAATCCACCCGGTTTGGAACTCCAGTGCCACAAGCCGGAAGGTCTCGTTGATCTGTTTGAGTGCTGGCCACCACAGCCCAGGTGTCAACGGAAACGGCCCCGGCTCCAACAGCAGCTGTGCCTGCCGGTTGCGCAGCAATATATCGATCGAACGGATCAGTTCATCCGCTTCGGTCTGTGCCAACTCCGCCCGGCGCACGGGCGCCTGGGCCTCTGACAATTGCAGCTGCAATTGCCGCCGTTCTTCGGCCACATCCTCCGCTTCACCGCCCTCAGGGACTGAGCCAAGCCTATTCAGCTGTGCTTCCAAGGTTGTTACGGAGATACGGGAGCGCGAGCTTTCGTCCGAAAATGTCGCGCGCCAGCCGCTCAATTGCCCGCGCAGACTGTCCATCGCGGCCTCAGAGGCGCGATCATTGTCAATCGCTTCGGTGGCGCGGTCCACCACGTGGCGCCATGCACCATAGTCCGGCTCTTGCACATCTTGCGCCCAAACCGATGAAACTCCGACGATCAAACAAGTGATCGCCACAACAAAGATTTGGGCGAATGCGCGCATGTGGCTGGTGTCCTTAGGCGTCTTCAAACACGCCCGGAATGCTGGACGGGCCTTTGTTGCCCAACCATTCCGGCATCGGCAATCCCTTTTCTTTCAGGAATTCCGGATTGAACAGTTTGGATTGATACCGCGTGCCATAGTCGCACAGGATGGTCACAATCGTGTTGCCTGGGCCCATCTCTTTGGCCATGCGCACAGCGCCTGCCACGTTGATGCCCGAGGACCCGCCCAAACACAGGCCTTCGTCCTGCAACAGATCAAACACGTAAGGCAGCGCCTCTTCGTCCGAAATTTGATAGCTCATATCCGGCGTGAACCCTTCGAGGTTGGCGGTGATCCGCCCCTGCCCGATCCCCTCAGTGATCGACCCACCTTCGGATTTAAGCTCACCAGAGGTGTAGAAGCTGTACAAAGCCGCACCCATCGGATCAGCCAGACCAATTTTTACACCCTTGGACTGAATGGCTTCTGCAACCCCCGCCAATGTGCCGCCGGAGCCAACCGCACACACAAATCCGTCGACTTTCCCTCCGGTCTGCTCCCAGATTTCTGGGCCGGTGGTCTCGACGTGAGACTGGCGATTGGCCACGTTGTCAAACTGATTGGCCCAGATCGCACCATTTGGCTCAGTCTTGGCAAGCTGTGCTGCAAGCCGCCCAGAGTAACGTACATAGTTGTTGGGATTGCGATATGGCGCCGCTGGCACCTGAACCAATTCGGCACCCGCAAGCCGCAGCATATCTTTCTTTTCCTGAGACTGGGTCTCCGGGATCACAATCACGGTTTTGAACCCCATCGAGGCGCCAACCAGCGCCAGACCGATACCGGTGTTGCCAGCGGTGCCTTCCACAATCGTGCCACCCGGCTTCAGGTCGCCGCGCGCCAGCGCATCTTTGATGATGTAGAGCGCTGCACGGTCCTTTACCGATTGGCCGGGATTCATGAACTCCGCCTTTCCGTAGATGTCACAACCAGTGGCCTCACTGACCTTGTTGAGACGGATCAAAGGGGTGTTGCCGATGGCTTGGGCCAGATCACGGGCAATATGCATGTTGCGCGGTCCTTTATAGATGTTTGAAAACCTGTGTAGGCAAGCCTTGCGCGGAACTCAAGCGGTCGTGCGCAGCCTGTCGCGATGTCGTGCCAGCCAAAGGGCAGAAAGCACAAGCGGTGCATTCACCGCCTGCATGGTGTCGGTCATCTCCATGAGCTCGTCAAACGAGTAGAGAAACGAACGAATATCCTCCGCTTCATGCTCCAAGCCAGACACCCCCACAACCTCATCGGGAAGGTCTGAAATCCCCAAATAAATATGGTAAAACTCGGTGGTACAGCCGGGTGAGGCATAACAATTAGCAACCTCGTGCAAGGCGTCCAGTGTCAGCCCAGCCTCCTCCATCGCCTCCCGTCGCGCGGTCGTTTCCGCAGTTTCATTGGCATCGATCCGCCCCGCGATTGGCTCCAATTGCCAAGGCAACGCGTCGCCGCGTGCAAAAGGGCCCGGACGAAATTGCTCAATCAAAAGCACGCGATCACGCACAGGATCATAGGGCAGAACAATCACCGCATCCGTGGCCACAAACACCGCGCGGCGCACCATATCGCTGTTGGCGCCATCATACCGCCTAAACGACAGGTCATATTCATCTAAGGTGAAATAGTTGGCATAGGGCCGTGTCAGGGCGACATCAGTCACGTCTGCCCGCGTCATGCCGCCGGGGCTCAGAGCGAGATTTTTGGTGCGCGCCTGAACTTGGGATGTGGCGCGCGCGCGGATCATCGGCAACATGCCGTCGACGTCGTCTCGACTGCGAATACCAAAGTAGCTCATCTCTTCTAAGGCGCCCAAAACCGCCCATTCGCCGTATCGATCAACCCATGAATTTAGGGACCACGCCCCGTTTGGAGCCCAAGCCGCTTCGCTCTTAAACACTTCTGCGGGACGCGATTCTCCCGCCACCTGCACCGTGATCGGAACCAAATCATATGCAAAACCGCCCTCGTAAAACTGCAACCGCGCAACATCGGTCTCCGTCAGCGCGCCCAGCCAAAGCCCCTCTGCATGTCCATCGCCGGCCTTGATGATCGGGAAGTCTTGATCTTTGACGGCAAAAACCTCGTGATCTGCAAGCTGTGCGGAGGCAATCTGAAGGTCGCTGACATCCTTTCCCAGCACAGCCTCAAGCAGCGGCACGTGTCGCAACGTGCCATAAACAAACAGGTTTTTCATGATTTATCCCCAGCGCCGATGCGCAAAATTCGTCACATATCCGCTGAAAACAACCCCAACGGCCAAGGTGATCAGAATGGGTGGCGCAAGTAGATACACCCCGTAGTCCAAAGCAATCGTCACCAGCGCTTCCAATGCCGCCACCGGCTCGTCAAATCGGTGCCGAATGGCAAGACGTATCATCTCGATTGTCGCAAAAACGGCCAGCCCCCAGAACACCAGCCAAAACACGCCCACCATACCCAACTCAAGGGAGCCGCTGCGCCCGGCTCTGCGCCCCATGATGCGCCAGCCGACAAACAGCCCCACCGCAGCCGCAACCAAGGTCATATGTCCGGGATCTGAGCCTTCCGGCATTTGAGGTTTCACAAATTCCGCCACAAGCCCGCCGATAAAGGCAAGACATATGGCGGCAATCAGTTTGTTAGAGGTTGTCATGTGCTCGGTTTAGATATTGTGATTTGCGTTACGTCACAGCTTCCACTGTGAAACGCCGCAGCACAAGAGGTCAGATAGAAATTCCACATTCTACGGAACCTTTCATCAAAACCCATCGGCTGAATGCGGTCCCACTGATCATTAAACGTGTCATACCAGCGCCGCAGAGTTTGACTGTAGCTTTCGCCAAATTCGATCGAGCTTGCAAACTTCAACCCTGCCCGTTGCACCTCTTCACGCAGGGCTGTTGGACTGGGCAGCATTCCACCGGGAAAGATGTACTTCTGAATAAAATCGACGTTTTTGCGATATTGCTCAAAACGGCTTTCGGTGATTGTGATGATTTGCAATGTTGCATTGGCACCCGGCTTTAGTCGGTCGCGCACACTTTCAAAGTAAATCGGCCAGTACTTCTCTCCCACGGCTTCAAACATCTCAATACTGGCGATGCCGTCATAGGTCGCCGTTTCATCGCGATAGTCCTGAAGTTTGAAGTCAACGATCTCAGAAAGGCCCGCCTTTTCAATCCTTTCTCTGGAGAACTTCAACTGCTCTTCTGAGATTGTCAGACCGGTCACCCGCAGTCCACGTTCCTTTGCCGCGTATTCAGCAAACCCACCCCATCCACAGCCGATTTCCAAAATATGGTCGCCGGGTTTCACCCCCATTTGATCCACCATAGACGCATATTTTGCGGTTTGTGCCACCTCCATGCTTTCTTGGCCTGTCTCAAAAATCGCTGAGGAATAGGTCATCGTGTCGTCAAGCCATAGGCTGTAGAAGTCGTTGCCCAAATCATAGTGATGGCTGATGTTCTTCTTTGCCTGCGACTTTGAATTGTTGTTCATCCAGTGACGCAAACGTTCAAAGGCGCGCACAAAATACATCCCGGGAAAGCCATCATATAGCGCGTCATTGTCAGCCCGCAGGAAATCACAAAACGCCTGCAAATCCGGCGTGCCCCACCAGCCCTCCATGTAGGCTTCACAAAATCCAAGCTCCCCTTCACGCATCAAGCGCCCGAAGGTGTCACCATTGTGAACATGCATTTCGCAAACCGGGCCGGGTTTGGGCCCTTCTGCGCGGAACACACGTCCATCATCCAAAACAAAATCAATCTGACCGTGGTTGATTTTCTTTGCCGTTTCAAAAACAGCAGCAAAATAGCGTGGCAAGTTGGTCTCGCCTTGTGTCGAAGTCAGGAACATCGTTTCCCCTCTCCCCCTGTTTATGTGTGAATGCTAGGCGCAGAAATGGCCTTACCGCAAGAAATTATTGAGTTTTGAACGTCTCATAGGCTGCAAGTGCCCGCCTCCGACCGTCCATGAGCGGGACAATTGGTGTTGTTTGAGGCGTTTCAAATTCAGACAACCAAGAACGGGGCACCGCCTGAAAAAACTGGCGCGCCGTATCGGACCCTTGCGTAGGTCCATCACCCAACCATGTGTTGCGGTACTGCCGATTTGGGTCAAAGCGCTCCGCTTGCGTGTCGGGATTGAAGATACGGAAATAGGGCGCCGCATCCGGTCCGCACCCTGCAACCCACTGCCAGCCCATCGCATTGGATGCTGGGTCCCAATCGACAAGACAGTCTTCAAACCACGCCAGCCCCAAACGCCAATGAACGCCCAAATGTTTGGTCAGATAACTTGCGGCAATCATCCGGGCGCGGTTGTGCATTTTTCCGGTGACATAAAGTTCGCGCATCGCGGCATCCACCAATGCGACACCTGTGCGCCCCTGACACCACGCCACAAAGTGCGGGTGCTCGGCGTCCTCTATCCACTTAAACCCATTCCAAGTGTCGCGCCAATTGGCGGTCGCCATTGTGGGGAAATGCCACATCAGGTGCCACGCGAACTCTCGCCAGACCACCTCTTTGAGGAAATGCTCTGCACCTGCGGCCCCGCTGTGCAACGCACGTTGCCCGCCGTGCCACATCTGAGCCGGACTGATTTCTCCGTATGTCAGTGCATCCGACAAGTCCGACGTGGCCGTTTTATCTAAGAAATCGCGCTCAGCCTTGTAGCCCTGCACCTTTGAGGCCAAAAACGCCTGCAACTTGTGCTGTGCCGCCGCCTCACCCGCTTGCAGAAAAGAGCTCACCACAGGCGCGCCGCGGCGCATGTCCCCATCCAGCGCCCAATCTTCCAAAATGTCGCTGTCTGGCAAAGTCTGCGGTGCAAACATTTCAGGCACAGGCAAAGGCGCCGCAATATCCCGATGCCGCACGGACTTCCAATAAGGCGTGTAAACCCGAAAATGCCCGCCCTGTTTGGTTTGAACGGTCCAGGGCTCAAACAACAGACTCCCGGCAAAGCTTTCCGCTGCAAACCCTTGATCCTTCAGCCAAGACTTGATTCCACAATCCCGCGCCACCCAGTCGGGTGCGTAGTTGCGATTCCAATAAACCCCGCGCGCATCAGTTTGCTTTAGCAGTGTTCTCAAGACGGTTTGTGCAGAGCCACGTTTCAGCACCAAAGGCATGCCTTTACTTGCCAAATCCTGCGCCAGAGCTTTCAAAGACACCATCAAACGCAGCTTGGCCGCGGCCCCAAGCTGCTCGAATAGTGGATCGAGCACAAACACCGGGATGACCGGCCCCTGCTCTGCTGCCGCTGTCAAAGCTGCATTGTCGCTCAAACGCAGGTCTCGCCGCAGCCAGACCAAGGTTGGTTTTGTGACCGTATTTTGCGCCAAGGTGTTGTTTTCCTGTCCTGTATTCAGAACAGATTACGTCTCATAGCAGCGCTTAGATCACAATACGGCGTCCAAAGCGGTCAGAAGTTTCTGCACTTCATCTTCGGTGGTATAATGCACAAAACTGACGCGCAACACGCCGCGCGCCTCATCCACGCCCATACCGGACAACGCCCGCACCGCATAGAAATCGCCGCCCCCCGCCATCACGTCATGTTCTGCGAGTTGCGCGGCCAAGGCTTCACCGGGCACGTTCGCTGCCAAAGCCACAGTGGGCGCGCGATTTTCTGCCTCCGCGGGTCCAAGCAGTCGCACGGAATTGCGGGTTTTGGCAAAATCAAGAATGGGCTGTAACAGTTTGATTTCATGAGATCGAATGACGTCATGTACAGCCACGCCAGTGGCCACAGGGGTTTCCCCCATCACGCCATGATGCGCCGCAAAAGCCTCAAAATAGTCCACCATCCCCGCACAGGCCGCAACCTGTGCATGGTCCGGACCCGCGGGCGTAAAGCGTTTGTACAGGCTGTCAGCGTTGAAATAGTGCCCCTGATTTGGCAGCATTTCCCCAAGATTTCTGCGCATCACCATGATGCCCTGATGGGGACCATAGGTTTTGTAGGCCGAAAACAGATAGACATCAGCGCCCAGCCCACCGACGTCTGGAATCCCATGGGGCGCGTAGCTGACACCGTCCACACAGACAAAGGCCCCGGCCGCATGCGCACGGGCTGTGATCTTGGCCACCGGGTTGATTTCTCCCACAACGTTGGAGCAATGCGGGAAACAAACCAGACGCACACGATCGTCCAGCAATGCGTTTAAATCCTCGGGATCCAAGTGCCCGGTTTCGGGATCAACCCGCCACTCGCGCACCTCAATCCCGTCCTCAGCCAAGCGTCGCCACGGGCCTGAATTGGCTTCATGATCTTGGTTGGTGACGATGATGGCGTCTCCGGGGTCCATCCACTGGCGAAACGCCTGCGCCAAAACATAGGTATTTTGCGTCGTCGAGGGGCCAAACGACACCTCATCGGTGGCCACACCCATAAAACCCGCAAGACGTGCGCGGGCCTCGTCCATCTCCGCACCCGCCAGATCGGAGGCCCGGTACGGCGCATAAGGCTGCACTTTGCGCTCCCGGTAAAATCGGGTCAGCCGGTCAATCACCGGCGCACAGGTGTAGCTGCCCCCGGCGTTTTCAAAAAACGCTTGTCCCTTAAGGCTCTGTTCAGCAAAAGCCGGAAACTGGCTGCGGACAAAATCAACATCAAGCATGGCGCATCTCTCCCTATTGCACGGGAGAAAAGCCCCCTTTGCCTGCGCGGTCAAGCGGCCAATTGCAAAGCGACGTTGTGTTTAGGCCAGTGCGGCACGGATCTTGTCGGCCTGCGTTTTGAGAACCGCAAAATCCGCCATCGTGCCAGGCGGGCGCAGGCTCACACCCGCATGCCTTGGCAGCACGTGGTAGTGTAGGTGAAACACCTCTTGTCCACCCGCGTCTTCGTTAAACTGCTGCACAGTCACGCCTTGTGCGCCAAAGGCTTTCATCACGGCATGGCCCATTTTTTGCACCGTTATTAGGCAGGCGGCCATTTGCTCTGGCGTCGCATCCAGCATGTTGCGGCACGGCGTTTTGGGGATGATCAGACAGTGCCCATCTGCACGCGGCATGATGTCCATGAACACGTAAGTGTCGTCATCTTCGTACAATTTCTCGCTTGGAATTTCTCCGCGCAAAATCTTGGCGAAAATATTGTCGTTGTCATAGGCCGTCATCACATGCCTCCCCTCAGAAACGCAAAAGGCGGGCGAATTCCCTCACCCGCCACTTGCTTTGTGTTCTCGCGCCCTTAGGCGTTCACGTCAACCACAACGCGGCCCTGAACCTGACCTTTGAGAATGTCTGCCCCCAATTGCGGCAAATCGCTCAACGTGGCGGGTTTCACCATGGCGTCCAGTTTGTCCATTGGTAGGTCTTTTGCGATGCGCTCCCAAGCCCGCAAACGATTGTCATAGGGTTGCATAACAGAATCGATGCCAAGCAAGTTCACACCGCGCAGAAGGAACGGGATCACGGTTGCAGGCAAGGCTGCCCCGCCGGCCAGACCCACAGCCGCCACCGACGCCCCGTATTTCATCTGTCCCAACACACGTGCCAGCATCTCGCCGCCCACCGCATCCACACAGCCAGACCATGTTTCGCTTTCCAGCGGGCGTTTTACGGTTTCATTGAGCTCTTCGCGTGCCACAATTTGTGTGGCGCCCAGCGATGTCAGGTAGTCCGCAGTCTCCGGTCGGCCTGTCACCCCGGCAACCTCGTAGCCAAGGTTGGCAAGAATACCAACCGCCACGGACCCGACGCCGCCCGCCGCACCGGTCACCAACACAGGCCCGTTGCCCGGTGTCAGACCGTGATCTTCCAATGCCATAACTGACAGCATGGACGTGAAACCGGCGGTGCCCACCGCCATCGCCTGCGCCGGTGTCAGCCCGTCCGGCAGTGGCACAAGCCAATCCGCCCGAACGCGGGCTTTTTGCGTGTAACCGCCCCAATGTGCTTCGCCCACGCGCCAGCCGGTCAGCACCACTTTGTCCCCCGGTTTGTAGCGCTCGTCACTGGACGCTTCGACCGTGCCTGCGAAATCAATGCCCGGAATATGCGGATATTTGCGCACCAAGCCGCCACCTTTTGCAGACAGGCACAGGCCGTCTTTGTAATTCACCGTGGAGTATTCAACGGCAACCGTAACCTCACCATCAGGCAGATCATCCAGTGTCATGTCTTTGACAGAGGCGCTCGCAAGCCCCTCATCGTTCTGTTCCATCACCAGTGCCTTGAACATCATCTCTCTCCTGTCACGCCGCGCCCCTGCCCGGCTTCACTTGCCAAAATTATCTGCGCCGAAATCATCCGGTTTCGGCGTGTTTCGCTATTGCCAAAAGGCTTCATGCACCGTTGCTGGGCGCACACCGTCCGGCGTCACCACATCCACCTCGGTGCCGAAATTCCAATGGGTCATCCGCACCATGCCGATGCTGACGTTTGTGTTGAAGTCCGGCGACCACGCCGCGCTACTGATGTTCCCAACGTGGTCATTGCCATCCATGATGGGCCAAAGCTGATCACAGGCCGGCACAGCGCCTCCGTGGATTTCGATCGGTCTGATCTGACGCACTGGCCCCTCTTGTGCCACCCGCAGCAACGCATCTCGCCCCACACAGCCGATGGCCGTATTGGTATTGCAAAACCGTCCCAAACCACACTCATGTGGGGTGTTGTCATCGGTCATATCGTTGCCATAACTCAGCAGGCCGCTTTCGATCCGCTCAATCAAGTTGGGACAGCCCGCGTGCACGTCCAGATCTTTGCCCGCCTCCATAAGCGCATTCCAAAGCGGCATGCCGATGTCGCCACCCTCAACATAGATCTCAAACCCGCCCTGCTTGGAATACCCTGATCGCGCCACAACAAGGCTGCGGTTTTGAAATTCAAACCATCCAAATCGGAAGAACTTCACGTCACGGATTTTTTCGCCAAACACCCGCACCATCAAGTCTTCGGCTTTTGGTCCTTGCACCGCGAGCGGGCTGACATCTGGTTCATCCACCAAAACATCCAACCGGTAGCCATAAGCGATGCCTTTGACCCAAAACAACAAATCGCTGTCTGCAATCGAAATCCACCACCGGTCTTCGGCCAGTTTCACCGCCACCGGATCGTTCAACATGCCGCCCGTTTCATCCACAATCGGCACGTAATAACACTGCCCCGGCAGCATCCCGCGCAGATCACGTGGCGTGAGCATCTGCAAAAGCCGTCCGGCATCTGGCCCGCGCACCTCCACCTGACGCTCCACAGCCACATCCCAGACCTGAACTGCGCTTTTGAGATGGCGGTAGTCTTCTTCAACAGAGCGGAACACGGTTGGCAAAAGCATATGATTGTAGACCGTAAAGGCCTTCACACCGGCCGCGTCTACGCCGTCGGAAAATGGGGTGCGCCGCAGCCGACGCGAGAGAGAAATCAGGGCCATGTTTCAATCCCCGGCATAAAGATCAAATCCGTGTCACTGGTCTTTTGACCGGCGCTGGTCAGCATGGCGTGCACTTGCCCGCGATGGTGGGTTTGGTGATTGAACATATGCACCACACACACAGACTTGGGCATCTGATAGTCACGCTGGAACATCCCAGAGAACCAAGATAAATCTTGACCGATCTCTTCAGAAGTCAGCGCGTCAGCCCAAGTTTGAATGCGCTGATCCATGGCCTCACGCGCCGCGCCCCATTCGGCAAAGGTTGCGCAGATCTCTTTGTGCTCTGCAGCTGGCACTGCGGGGGCCGCACCCCCATCAAACCGGCTCATCCAAATGGTGTCACCCCACACAAGATGATTGATCGTGGCCATGATCGAGCCAAAAAACACGCCCCTGTCGGCCCGCAATTCTTCCTCGGTCAGGGACGTGCAGGCCGCGCGCATCTGCGCGTTCTGCCACGTATTATAACGCGCCATCATCTGGCAATATTGCGGGGTGATCAGTGACATTTCGCGCTCCTTTGGCGTCGAGTTTTATCGAGGGCCGTGCCAGTCAATCTGGCAGATTTCAGCGGACCGACCGTCAAAATCCCACACCCGACCAAAGGCCCGAACACGGCCCTTGCTGGCAGTGGCAACAGTGATGTCAGGCCCCATCCAGTACTTTGTGTTTGAGATCACGATCTCTTCGTCTTTGTCTTTTCCTTCAACAGGATAGACCACACCGTCAATCTTGCGTCCAACGGTGATATGGCGTGTTTTGCCATCGGTTTCATAGGCAACCGGTTGACGCTCTACGCCAATGATTTCGCCCACCAACACGGAAAACAGACCGGTTGTGCCTTTGGCTTTGCCGCTGAAGATATCGACCAGGGCGTTGTAGGCTTCATTGGAGGCGCGATCATCAATAAACAGCGCCACTTTCCAATTTCCGCGGCTCATCATGCCCGGAATTTCTATCAACAAACCGATGTTCAATCCTGACAGGTCCACATCGCCATATTGACCTTCGTCGATGCGCACACCGCCCCATGTCTGACAGTGGCCTTCTGTGGGCGGATGCAGGCCCAAGCTGACCACACAGGGACAGAACACCGTGCAGTTACAATTGAGGATAAGCTCACCCTTGATGGTCCATGGGATCGTCCCAAGCCCAGATTTCATCGCCTCCGGATGGCGGTTGTCAATCTTGGCGGGCGCCTCAATGCGGTCTGATGCCATAACGTATCCTCCTTATGTGTTCCTCAAAAGGCGCTTGCCACCACAAAGGCGGCACTGCACAGCAGCACCAGCCCCAATGGCTTCGTCACCCACCGCCCGATCTCAGGCAGTTTTTCCAAAATCATAATCACAGTTGCGAGCCCCATGAACGCAATGTTCATAACGCCGCCCACAAAAGCCAACAGCATCAACGCCCAGCAGCAGCCCAGACATGTCGCGCCCAAGCGCAATCCGTTGCGCCATGGCCCGTCGTCAAAATGCTGCAGAAAGAATGTGATGGGCATCCGGCACTTGCTCAGGCAGGCATCTTTGAGCGCTGAGAACTGGTAGAGCCCTGCGATCGTCAGCAGTCCAGCCGAGAGCACCGCAGACTGGCTTTCGCCGAGAGCCCCAATCAACCCCGCTTGAAACAGTCCCATCTGAACCGCAGCGGCAACCACTGCAAAACCAATCCAAATCACCAAGTAACCGGCCACCAAAGGGCCAAACCTCGCATGTGACGTTTGGCGTGACAGATCATCATAGGTTGCGAATGCTGGCAACGCTGTTGGCGCCATCATCGCGGCGCTCATCACAATCCACATCAGCAGCACACGTGCAAACCCGGCGGCGTCCGGCGTGATTGTACACAGGCTTTCCCAAAAATCGGCGCCGTAAACCGCGTTTAATGCGCGCATTTCTGCCGGAACCGCCATCAAAAAAAGCACAACCCAAGCCAACAGGATGCCAAAAAACAGCGAAATCCAATGAAAACCGGTCATGGAACGAATGCGATCTGCGATCATCTCGGCACTCCTCCTCTTGCCGCGACTCACTTCTTGAGTTTAAAATGTCAGACAATTAAATGCACAGCAAACACTAAATGTCAGACAATTGAAAATAGACCCTAAAAGCCCCGCCGATCTGTCGGCTCAAATCGCCAAGGCCATCCGCGATGCCATCATTTCTGGTGACATGATTGTCGACGAACGCCTTCCCTCTGAGTCAGAGTTGGCGGACCAATTCCAAGTCTCTCGCCCCACGGTACGAGAAGCTCTGAAACGTTTGGCGGCGCAAAATCTGATCCGCACCCAACGCGGTGCAACGGGCGGCGCGTTTGTCCGGCGGCTGTCGTATGACGAAGCTTATGCGCAACATATCACAACCAGCACGCTTTTGCTGTCTATGAACGCTGTGGATTTTGAAACCGCCTGCGAAGCGCGATATGCGTTGGAGCGTGCCTGTGCGCCGATGTCTGCGGCCCGCCGCACACCCGACCATCTGGCGACCATGCGCGCTGAAATTCATCGCCAAGCGCAGCCTGGCCTCTCCGATGAGAGGTTCTGCGATTCAGATGTGGCGTTTCACCGCGCGCTTGTGGATGGCGCGGGAAACCCGGTTCTGTCTTACCAACTGGCGGGCGCTGTGGAATCCATGCAGCCACTCATGAACATGATCACCTTCACCCAACGCAACCGCGACGTGATCATCGGCCTGCACACCCGCATTGCGGATGCGCTTGAGAAACATGACGGCGCAGCCGCAGACACAGCGCTGGCGGAGCTTACGGCCTACACGCTGACACTGGGCGAAGAGGCGATGGCGGCGCGTGCCAAACGCTGATCCGGACGTTCTCAAATCCGGGCCTTCACAAATATGTGCACGGCAAAAACCGACTGATGTGGCACACTGAAACGTAGAGGAATGACACCTTCGCTTTTTCAAAGGAGCCCGCCATGCAAGCGCCCTTCTATACCCGTCGCCGTTTTCTGATCGGGGCCGGTCTGACCACAACCGCCTTTGCCACCGGTTTGGCATCCCCTGTCACCGCCCAATCCTTCAAGCCAACGCAAACCATGCGCGGCGGCTCAAACAACTATCGCCCAAATGCCCCTTTGGTGGACAAGCTGGGCAATGGGTTTCACATCTCAGGCAACGTCCGTCTCGCAGGCACCGGCCAACCCATCCAAAACGCCCGCATTCAAATCTGGGCCGCCACCACGCTGGGTGGGGAGCGGGAACCGCGCAATCATGGCTCAGTTCTGACACAGGCGGATGGCTCCTATCATTTGGAGATGGAGCAGATCGTGCCCAACTTCGGTCAGCCCCACGCACATCTGGCCTATGATGACGGATCGTTCAAAACTGTCTTCCTGCGCCCCGTGATGCCAAGCGCAAGTGACACGTCTCTTGCCGTCGACTTTGTGCTGACTCGCGCCTAACCCGCCGCTATGGCAGATCAGCCCCTGCATTCCCGCTTCAAAAACGCGCTCATCTGGGGCGCCCTCGCTTTGGCTTTGGTCACACCATTACTTGTGGCCACCCAAAGCCCGTATTTGGCAAGCCGCCAACCAATCTATATCGCTGCTGGATTTGCCGGCATCCTCGCCTTGTTGCTCTTTCTGCTACAGCCTCTGCTCGCAGGTTCCTTGCTGCCAGGTCTTCGGCCACGTGCCTCTCGTATGTGGCACCGTGCAACCGGCAGCCTGATCTTGGTATCTGTGGTGGCGCATATCGGCGGTCTTTATCTCACAAGCCCACCGGACACGCTTGATGCTCTCTTGCTGGTCTCACCAACGCCTTTCTCCGTCTATGGGGTTGTGGCGCTCTGGGGCTTGATCATCACGGCGCTGCTTGTGACCTTGCGCCAAAAACTGCCCCTAAGGTTTTTGCACTGGAGCATCCTGCACAACACGCTTGCGGTTGTGGTGGTTCTGTCAACTGTGGTGCACGCGCTTCTGATCGAGGGCACAATGGGGATTGCTTCAAAGTGGCTCACCTGCGGTGCGGTCCTCACAATCACCGCTTGGGTGCTGTTTGATATCCGTATCCGTCGCCCTAGGCGCACGCGCTGAATCCTGCTTGCAACTTTGGCCTGCGCGGGGTTTTCTCCGACGAAACCGGCCACAAGACCGATCTTCAGGAGACCCCCAATGCGCCCCACAGACCATTTGCGACAGCTTGCAGGCGACGACTGGATTGCTGCCACCACACACCCCTTTTGCACAGAGCTGGCCGAGGGCACGCTGCCGCTGAACAAGATGCGTTGGTATTTGGCGCAGGACTACCAATTCATCGACGGTTTTGTACGTCTCTTGGCCAGCGCCATCGCCAAAGCCCCGACATTGGCGGATTCTGTGCCTGGCGCACAATTCTTGGCTGTGGTGACTGGGCCAGAGAACACCTATTTTCTGCGCGCGTTTGAGGCGCTGGACATGGACGCGGCCGCGCAAACACCTCCGCCTGCGGCCCCTACGGCAGGTTTTATCGCTCTCATGACTGAGGCCGCAGAGTCCGGTCGGTACGAGTTGATGCTGGCGGTGCTGGTTGTCGCTGAATGGGTTTATCTCAGCTGGGCATCCCCGGTGAATCCGCCCAAACCTGAGTTGCCATTCTACTTTGCCGAATGGATCACCCTGCACGCAGGCGACGGGTTTGAAGGTGTCGTAGCCTATCTGCGTGATCAGCTCGACAAGACATGGGAAGGTTTGGATTCGGCTGCACAGGGCGAAGTTGAAACCTTGTTTTTGCGGGCCACAAAACTGGAGCGCGCCTTTTGGGATGCGGCCCACACCGCGTGACACAATGAGGCGCAACGCCCGGTCCAATAACGGTTTTTACGGCACAACAATTGGCACCTCCGCGATACAGTCGCAATGCAGATGCGATACCGACGTTCAAAAAACCCGTTAACAGCGGCTTGCACCCCCCGCGCAACGGGCTTATCTAGAGGGTGTCTCTTCGGGGACTATGGACATAAACGCGCTTGCAATAAACGGATCGGACCCGGGGGCGGTACCCGGCGTCTCCACCAAACATCCTTCATTTGGGGATCATGGGGACGAAATAGGATCGACGGACGTCTAAAGAAGTTAGCTTTGTCTCGGCTGTCTGCCACCGTTATCGGCGAAAACTGTACAATTGCAAATGACAATCGTGCTCCGGCAATGGCAGTTGCAGCGTAAGCTGTAAATGTCGCCGAAACTAACTCCTTGGGTTTAGCGACCTAAGGCGGGGTTCGCAGGTACCTGGCAACAGAAACCTGCACTTTTCACACAGAGAATCACCGCGTCAGATAGTCGGCGAATATCGCTCAAATTTCTTTGATTTATTGGGCGATCGTATCTTGACCTTTTGTAAATCAACCTTCGAATAGAGTGATTTTTGGTCTTTTTGGTCAAATTCACAGTTTTGACCAATTTTGACCTTATTTTTTAACCTTTCGCTTACTTTTTGGTCCCTAGCGTTACGCTATGGGGATAAATAGAAGGCAATAGAATATGACTGTTGATAAAAAACAGATCATCGAGGACTGGTTCCGCCGCGTTTGGGTGGAGCAAGACTTGGATGCCATCGATGAAATGTTCCGACCTGACAGCACAGCCGAAGGCGTTTTGCCTGGCTTTGATGTCGGCCCAGAGGATTTCCGTGAAATGGCGTCGATGTATCTCGCGCTGGTCGAAGATCCAATTGTATGTGTTGAGAAAGTCATGGTGGATGGTGACTGGGCCGCAGCTTTGTGGACCATGAGCATAATGAACCCTGTCACGGGCGAAAGAATAACAGGCTTTGGTCAGTTGTTCGTTCGGTTTGAAGAGTCCGTCATGGTCGAAGCTTACAACAACTTTGATCTTGTCGCATTTTTCGAGAAGATGGGCTTCTTGCCTGAGCAGACAATGGCATTGTGCTTGACCGGTCAGAAAGTCGCCTAGGGAGAACAGAATTCACTTGCATCTGAGACCTGCGTCGATAGCCATTGGCGCATGTCTCAGACACCTGACATATCGCAACTAGTCCGCGTCTTTGGGCGTATCGGCCTTCTTTCATTCGGAGGGCCTGCGGCGCAAATTGGCCTGATGCATCAGGAGCTTGTCGACCGTGCTCGCTGGCTCAAGGAAGAAGAGTTTCTTGGGGCTCTGTCTTTTTGCATGCTTCTGCCTGGTCCCGAAGCGATGCAGTTGGCAACGTTTTGCGGCTGGAAATTGCGTGGCACATTGGGCGGCGTCATAGCTGGTGCACTGTTTGTGCTGCCGGGTGCTGCGCTGATCTTTCTTTTGGCGGCAGGCTACGCCCACTACGGCGATGTACCATTGGTCTCCGCCGCCTTCGTCGGCGTTCAAGCCGCGGTTGTTGCCCTTATTCTTCAGGCCTTAATCAAGCTTTCTCGTCGATTGCTGAGAAAGCGGTTAGACATCGCTGTTGCAACGTTGAGTTTTGCGGCGCTCTACACGGCAACCCTGCCCTTTCCTGCGGTTATTCTCGCAGCAGGTATTCTGGGGTTTGTTGTGCCTTCCAATGAGCCTGTGAAGGCCGTTGTCAGCCCCCATGTTTCCCGAGACTCTGCGACCCGCTCATCGCTCAAAGCGATTGCAATTTGGGGGACGTTGTGGGCCATTCCCGTTGCCATCTTGGTGTTCAACGGCGGGTTTCTAAAAGACGTGGCTTTGTTTTTCTCCAAATTGGCGGTCGTCAGTTTTGGTGGTGCCTACGCGCTCTTGGCCTATATGGTTCAAACAGTGGTTCAGGACTTTGGTTGGTTAAGCACGGATCAAATGATGGATGCTTTGGGGCTTGCAGAAACCACGCCCGGTCCATTGATCTTGGTGACACAGTTTGTCGCGACGGTTTCGGGCGTCTTCCAAGGCGGCCCTATGATGGCCTTTGCGGCAGGTCTCGTCGCGCTTTGGTGTACCTTCATTCCTTGCTTTCTCTGGATTTTTGCTGGTGCGCCGCATGTTTCTCGCATCCTGTCAGCACCGCGTCTTAGTCAATCACTCAACTTGATCTCGACCGCTGTTGTCGGAGTGATCATGAACTTGAGCCTCTGGTTTACGATCAATCTGCTTTTCTCGGATGTCGTGCCAACAACCATTGGCCCCCTCCCAGTTCTGAACAGTCTTGATCTGGGAGCCAGTGCGCTTGTTGCAATCGCAATCACAGCGCTGATCGCCCTTAGGTTGCCGCTCTTGGTTGTTCTAGTCCTTTCTGCATGCGCAGCGACACTTTTGAATCTCGTCTAACGCATTTTTTTGCTGATGATCATCTTTCGTTTCCCGCACAATGAGTTATTGTCGAAGAAGTAGACTATCGGAGCCCTGCAATGTCCGGAACTATCGACTACGGAAACCTTATGCATCGCGCCATGCGCAGTCTGATTCAGACCGTACTGGCAGACGTGCAAGCTGACGGGTTGCCGGGAGAGCATCATTTCTTCATTACGTTTGATACCCAACACCCGGATGTTGAAATCGCGGAGTGGCTCGCGGATCGCTACCCCGGTGAAATGACGGTTGTCATGCAGCATTGGTACGACAATCTTACAGTCACCGACGAGGGGTTTGCTGTCACACTGAACTTTGGTGATTCTCCGGAGCCGCTCTATATTCCTTACAACGCCATCAAAACCTTCGTTGACCCGTCGGTGGAATTTGGTCTTCGGTTTGAGACACAGGAAGAAGATGGCGAAGAAGAGGTCTTGGACGAACTCCCTGAAGAGATCAATCTCGAGGAAATCGTTGAAGAACCACGCAAAGATGCAGATGTGGTGTCTCTGGACAGCTTCCGTAAATAGCCAACGCAGCCATCAGCTGCCTGTGAAACTTTCTTGAAATTCGACCTGTGGCTCTTGCGTCCAAAGGGGGTTGCAGTGTGCATTCACCTTAGGTTTTTCTTAAGGCACAGGCTCATGGCAAACGACATTGCAGTATTCATCGGTGAAATGATGCGCCGCCCCTCTCAAGTGGTGGCGCTTGCGCCATCTTCCGCCGCAACCGCCAAACTGATGACAAGCGGTTTAGAACATGTGTCCGGCCCGATTGTCGAAATTGGCCCAGGCACCGGCAGTTTCACAAAGGCAATTCTGGACCTCGGTATCGCGCGTGAACGTCTTACGTTGTTGGAGCTCAATCCAAGGTTCTGCGACGCACTTCGTGAGAAATTTCCCGGCGTGAATGTCTTGAACAGACCCGCACAGCATATTGAAAGCACTGGTTTAAAAGGTGTTGGCGCTGTGGTTTCGGGCGTTCCCGTTTTATCGCGTCCTGCCATCCAGCGCGAAGTGGTCGGTCGGGCTCTCAAAGTGATGGCACCGGACGGAATCTTCACCCAAATCACCTACAGCCCCACCGCCCCAATTTCAGCGCAGATGCAGGCCGAGCTTGGCATCACGTCGAAACGTCGCGGTATCGTTTGGGCCAACCTTCCGCCGGCACACGTCTACCAATTCACGCGATTGGCACAGTAACTCCACTGAGGGTCTCGGTCCTTTTGGTGCGTCCAGAAATCGGCCATCAGCTAAGGCTGGGCCAAATTGACCCCCAATTTTCATTGGAGTTTGAACTCAAAGCTGATCTGCTTGTCAAACTCATGCCGCGCTCTTTGAAATCACAGATGACAAAAACTGTTGCGCCAAACAATTTGTGCCAACACTGCTTATGATGCCAGGGCATGGTTTTGAGTGCGTTGCTGGGCCATACATTCATTGGCCGACGCACGAAACTTGGCATTTGTTAGCGGTATCCCATGGTATACAGCATTGCACTTTGCCTCCGTTCCGCTATGACACTCGTGACATATTTTACCGGAGGTCACGATGGCAGATACCCGCACCGAAACCGACAGCTTTGGGCCACTTGAGGTTCCATCCGAAAAATACTGGGGCGCACAAACCCAACGCTCGATCATGAACTTCCCGATCGGCTGGGAAAAGCAACCGGTTGCCATTGTGCGCGCTTTGGGCGTTATCAAGCAGGCCTGCGCCATGCAGAACAAAGCGACTGGTAAAATGGATGCAAAAATCGCCGATGCGGTGATCGAGGCTGCGTCCGAAGTGGTTGCGGGTAAGTTTGATGACAACTTCCCGTTGGTTGTCTGGCAGACCGGCTCTGGCACGCAATCCAACATGAATTCCAATGAGGTGATCGCCAACCGTGCGATTGAAATCCTTGGGGGCGTGATTGGCTCAAAAGACCCAGTTCACCCCAATGATCACTGCAACATGGGGCAATCCTCTAACGACACGTTCCCCACTGCGATGCACATCGCCGCTGCCATGACCGTGCGCGATGTCCTGCTGCCCGGCCTGACCAAATTGGCCGAAGGTTTGGAAGCCAAGTCTGATGAATTCAAAGACATCATCAAAATCGGCCGCACCCACACACAAGACGCCACACCACTTACACTGGGCCAAGAGTTTGGCGGCTACGCCCACCAAATTCGCCAAGGTATTGCCCGTATTAACGCCGCCCTACCCGGCATCTATGAGCTTGCTCAAGGTGGCACGGCTGTCGGCACCGGCCTAAACACTCAGCACGGCTGGAGCGAAGCTGTTGCGGCCAACATGGCTGAGATCACCGATCTGCCGTTTGTCACAGCGCCCAACAAATTCGAAGCATTGGCGGCCCATGATGCCATGGTCTTTATGTCTGGCGCTTTGGCCACTGTCGCAGGCGCGATGTACAAAATTGCCAACGACATCCGATTCTTGGGGTCTGGCCCGCGCTCAGGTCTTGGGGAGCTGATCTTGCCGGAAAACGAGCCAGGTTCGTCCATCATGCCTGGCAAAGTGAACCCAACTCAGGCCGAAGCCATGACACAGGTTGCAGCACATGTGATGGGCAATAACGCTGCGATGACATTCGCTGGCTCCCAAGGCCATTTTGAGCTCAACGTCTACAACCCGATGATGTCCTACAATCTGTTGCAATCAATGCAGCTTCTGGGCGATGTGGCCGACAGCTTTACAGAGCGTATGCTCAACGGGATCCAAGCCAACGAGCCCCGGATTGATAAGCTGATGAAAGAAAGCTTGATGCTGGTGACCGCGCTGGCGCCTACCATTGGTTATGACAACGCAACCAAAGTTGCCAAGACAGCGCACAAAAACGGCACCACCCTGAAGGAAGAGGCCATCGCGCTAGGGTTTGTGGACGAGGCAACTTTTGATGCAGTGGTACGTCCTGAGCAAATGGTCGGCCCCAAGGACTGATCCTACATCCAACATGTGATTTCAAAGAGGCGGTCCCCAAAACCGCCTCTTTTCTTTTGCCGTCAACCAACGCAATATTGGTCTTATGGCAGACATCATCAATCTCAATACCTTTCGCAAGGCACAAACCCGCGCTGCAAAGAAAGCCTTGGCCGAAGAAAATGCCGTCAAGTTTGGCCGCACCAAGGCCCAGAAAAACCTCGACAAAGCCAAAGCTGAAAAGGCTGACAAAGATTTGGACGGAAAACAGCGCGAATGAGCCGACCAATCAAGCGATCGCTTACCCTGCGGGGGCACCGCACCAGCGTTTCACTCGAAGATGACTTCTGGCGCGCGTTCCGTGAAATCGCGGCAGAGACACATACTCCGATCAATGAACTTGCGGCTCAGATTGACGCAGAGCGCGACTTGGAAGCTGGTCTGGCCACTGCCATTCGACTCTTTGTATTGAATCACTACCGCAAACGCGCGTCCGCCACGTAGCTGACAGGCTTCAATTGGCCACAACGATCCCCAGCTGAGGACACGCGCGTCAGGACAACTTTACGGCCTCACCAGCCACCAAACGAATCCGTTCAATCATCGCGCGCAAACCATTGGACCGCTGCGATGACAGGTGCTCATTAAGGCCCAAGCGTTCCATTTCGGCCCGGGCATCCACGTCTAATACGTCTGACACAGCCAACCCATTGTAGAGCTTGCGCAACACCGCAATCAAACCGCTCACAATCATCGCATCACTTGCCCCCTCGAAACTGAACACGCCAGCCTCAATTTTGGGGTGCAGCCAAACCTGACTGGCGCAACCGTCTACCTTGGTGGCGGGCACACGCAAAGCTTCTTGAAGCTCTGGCATGTCCTTGCCTTGTTCAATCACATACCGATAACGATCTTCCCAGTCCTCGATGAACTCAAAATCTTCGACAATGTCTTCAAACGCTTGCGTCGCCATGTTCGTGGCTCTCCTGATTGATGACATTCACCTAAGCGGGAAGGCTCAAAAGGTCCAGCCCCGCCATAGACGCTTTTCAAGTCGTCGCGAATAGGATAACCCATGACCCCAAAGAATGAGGCCTATCGATGCGCATACCCACCCTGCTTCTGTTGACAGCCACGCTCACACTGTCGGCCTGCCAATCCCGTTGGAATCCAGCCAATTGGTGGGGGCGTGATCGCGAAAGCGCTGTTCAAACAGATGTGAACCCCCTGATTCCGGACCAAACAGAAGACGGGCGCTCGTTTTTTTCCAGTCAGGAACAGAATGCCTACGTCGGACAGCCCATTCAGCAGGTGATCAAAGCAGAATCGCACCGTGTGCCTGAAGGACAGATGATCCTCGCAGTGGGCGTCGCCGCAGTTCATGGTGTAAACAACATCCGATTGATAGCGGCAAATGGCGGCGCTGTTGAAGGCGGTGTTTTGACCCTCAACCTGATGGGTATTGTCCCTGAAGAACCTGTTGTTGGTGGCTCTGATGTGACCCGCGAAGTAACGGCTGCGGTTGTTTTGACCGATCAGCAACTGGCGGGTGCACGGGTGGTGCGCATCAGAGCAGCCGCCAACAGCCAAGACACCCGCGTACGCTGACGCACGCGCAACATATCTGATCACGTAGTTCTTTGACTTTACAGCGGATTTGGTAGGCCCGGCAGGACTTGAACCCGCAACCAAAGCGTTATGAGCGCTCTGCTCTAACCAATTGAGCTACAGGCCCGCCGGATGCTTGGTTATGAAATGCGGCCCATAACGTCAAGCGGTCAGTTTGTTATTTGTGTTGGCAATTGCAGGCGCGGTTGCGATCTCGTTCAATTTGGCCACAAAGGCATTGATCACCAACTCCACCTTAGACCCCGCAATCAATCGCGTGGGGGTGATCGCAAATAGATCTTTGGGGGGCGCAACATAGTCGGTCAGCATCACCTCAAACACACCAGCCTCCAACTCCTCCTGAATCAACATTCGTGGCACACGGGTATATCCGGCACCGGTGCGCACTGCGTTCAAAATGACGTGCGGATCATCTGCGGTAAAGCCAACCCGGATCGGTGCCTGAAATTCCACGCCCTCTTGGGTAATCGGAAAATAGCCCAGTGTTTTGTCTTCCCGATGCTGAATGAATTTCAGACACAGCAAATCTTCGGGTTTGTTCGGACGCCCGTGCTGATCCAAATAGGCCGGGCTTGCAAAAAACACAGTTTCCAGAGATGCGATCTTGCGGCCATATCCGGACGTCTCTCCCATTGAACCGGCCCGAATGGCCAGATCGTAGCCTTCACGTACCACGTCCACCAAACGGTCTTCTGAGCGCATCACGATGTCCAAATCGGCATGGGCTTTATCCAACTCTACCAACACCGGCCCAAAGATTGCGCGCCCTAGAAAGTGACCGGCACTGATGCGAATGGTGCCTGCCACGTCTTTGTGCAAAGCCTCAAGCTCTGCCATCATCAGATCGTGGCGCTCCAGCAAACGCTGTGCGTGCTCGCGCACCAAAACCCCTGCGCGCGTTGCTGTTACCCCCTGTGGTGAACGGTGCAACAACTGTTGCCCAAAATGGATCTCAAGTTGGCGAATTTGCTGGCTGGCAGCAGATTGCGAAATCCCGCGGCGCTGCCCGGCTGCAGAGAGGCTGCCTTCGTTTAGCGCGCTCACAAATGTTTCAAGCAGTCCAAGTCGATCCATGGGTATTAGCTTTCCTTATGCCTAATAGAGGCTCTGGTATGGTACAAGATGTAACCTAACAGTCTATTTTCCAATAGCCAGCCAATGCTGAGCTCAGAAACATGCCAATTTGATAATGGAGTTCCTTATGTCTATGAACCGCAGACGTTTTCTCGCAACCGCAGCCGCCGCCCCTGCAGCAGTTGCGCTTCCAAAAGCTACCCTGGCGTCAGGTGCCCCAACCAAAGCACAGCCAGTGACCTATCGGTTCACCGTCGGTGAGGCCACCGTGACAGCCATTCTGGACGGCTATCTCGACGCGGCACCGGAAATTATTCCGGGATTTGACGCGGACACAGTCGGGTCAGCTCTTGCTTCCGCGCAACAAAAACTGCAGCCAGGTGGTGTGCGTATTCCAGTCAACGCCTTTCTGATCGAACAAGGTGAGACCAAAACGCTGGTAGATGCCGGGACGTCGTCATTTCTAGGCGACACAATGGGTGACACAGGCGCGGCACTGTCTGCGATTGGGGTCACACCACAACAGATCGACGCCGTTGTGCTCACCCACATGCACCCTGATCACTCAGGCGGGCTGATCGATGGCTCCGGCGCCGCCGTGTTTGCAAACGCACAGATCGCAGTGGATCAAACTGAATTTGGCTTCTGGCATGATGATGCGATCATGGCGAGCGTCCCGGAGAGCAGCCGAGGCTTTTTCCAAATCGCACGCAATACCGTGGCACCTTATGCCGACCGCATGATCATGCACACAGGAGAGACTGAGGTCTTGCCCGGCATCAGCACCCTGCCCCTGCCCGGCCACACACCCGGTCATGCAGGCTACATTTTGCAATCTGGCTCAGAGCAGGTGCTGTTTTGGGGAGACATCATCCATCTGACAGCGCTGCAATTTGCAAACCCACAGATGACCATTGCGTTTGACGGCGACCCTAAACTGACGGTGGAAACACGTCTGAAAATGCTGGACCGCGCAGCGGCGGATGGCCTGCGGGTTACCGGTGCACATTTGGATTTCCCGGGGCTCGGCAAAGTGCTCAAAACTGCAGATGGCTATGCATATCAGGCTGCGCCATGGCAATACGGCGCTTAAAATGAGCTTGGCACCGTCTGAACGCTCAGGCGGTGCATTCCTTGGTTTCCTTCGGCCAATTGATGCAGTAAGCAACGCGCCAAGCATTGGTTGTAAGGACGTATCTCATGAGCGACGGCAAGAACGGCATCACCTACGCAGATGCTGGCGTGGACATTGACGCAGGCAACGAACTGGTGGAGCGCATCAAACCCGCCGCAAAACGGACCACCCGGTCCGGCGTTATGGCGGGTCTGGGTGGCTTTGGCGCGTTGTTTGACCTCAAAGATGCTGGCTACACCGATCCAATCCTTGTTGCCGCCACCGATGGTGTTGGCACAAAGCTGCGCATTGCCATCGACACCGGTAATGTGGACGGCGTGGGCATCGACCTGGTTGCCATGTGCGTCAACGACCTTGTGTGCCAAGGGGCCGAGCCGCTCTTCTTTCTTGACTATTTTGCCACCGGCAAACTGGAAACCGAAACCGCCGCCCGCATCATCGAAGGTATTGCTGAGGGGTGTTTTCAGTCCGGTTGCGCGCTGATTGGTGGCGAAACCGCTGAGATGCCCGGCATGTATGAAGCCGGTGACTTTGACCTAGCAGGTTTCTCTGTTGGCGCCATGGAGCGCGGTTCTGACCTGCCCGCCGGTGTCAAAGATGGCGACGTACTGCTGGGCCTTGCCTCCAACGGGGTACACTCCAACGGCTACAGCCTTGTGCGCAAACTGGTCGAGGTCTCTGGCCTTGGTTGGGCAGACGCCTGCCCATGGGACGACAGCCAGACCCTTGGCGTGGCACTCCTTGCCCCAACCCGCTTGTATGTCAAACAGGCGCTCGCGGCTGTGCGCGCTGGTGGCGTGCATGCACTGGCCCATATCACCGGCGGCGGTCTGACTGAAAACCTGCCACGTGTGCTGCCCGACGGGCTGTCAGGTTCAATCGACTTGAACACATGGGATCTTCCGCCTGTGTTCAAATGGCTCGCGAAAACCGGCGGCATGGACGAAGCAGAGATGCTCAAGACCTTCAACTGCGGCGTGGGCATGATTCTGTCCGTAGACGCGGACCAAGCTGCTGCTCTGACATCCTTGCTGCAGGAACACGGCGAAACGGTCTATCAATTGGGCACCGTTTCTGTGGGTGAAGGCGTTTCTTACACCGGGTCACTCTTGTGAAAAAAAAGGTCGCGATCTTTATTTCGGGTGGCGGCTCCAACATGATCCGCCTGCTTGAAGACATGGCCCAAAACGACCATGCAGCTGAGCCGGTCTTGGTACTCGCCAACAGTGCGGACGCTGGCGGGTTGGCCAAAGCACAGGCTCTGGGGGTGAAGACCGTCTCCGTGGATCACCGCCCTTTCAAAGGCGATCGTCCCGCGTTTGAAGCTGCGCTGCAGGCAGAACTGGACAAAGTGCAGCCTGACATTCTGTGTCTGGCAGGCTTTATGCGGGTTCTGACCGAAGGATTTGTGGCCCCATGGGAGGGCCGGATGCTCAACATTCACCCCTCACTACTGCCAAAATATAAGGGTCTGCACACTCACAAACGCGCGCTCGAAGCCGGCGATTCAGAGCACGGCTGCACCGTACACCTGGTCACCCCGGCGCTTGATGATGGCCCAATCCTCGGACAAGCACGTGTACCCGTTCAAAAGGGTGATACACCGGAGAGCCTCGCCGCCCGCGTTTTGGTTCAGGAACACAAGCTTTACCCGGCCGTTTTGCGCCGTTTTGCGTCAGGAAATACAACACCGGTCACTCTTTAAGGCTTGGTCAATTGCTTTCCGTTTAAATTGTACGTAGTGCTGTTATCCACAGCATGGCACACCAGACCAAGAAGATAAGCCGCAGATGAAAACCATCACCACGACCGAAGAGCTCGCGCAGTTTTGCAACATGGCGCGCCAAGAGCCCTATGTGACGATCGACACGGAATTTCTGCGCGAGCGGACTTACTATTCCAAGCTTTGCCTCGTGCAACTGGCCTTGCCCGGCGATACCGATCACAACGCGGTTCTGGTTGATCCGCTTGCGGACGGATTGTCTCTTGAACCGCTGTATGAGTTGTTTCGCGACACTTCCGTGGTCAAGGTGTTTCACGCCGCCCGCCAAGATTTGGAAATTTTCTTTGTCGAAGCGGGTGTTTTTCCAGATCCGCTGTTTGACACACAGGTTGCGGCCATGGTCTGCGGCTTTGGCGAGCAAGTTGGCTATGAAACACTGGTGCGCAAAATTGCGAAACAGGGGTTGGACAAGAGTTCTCGTTTTACCGATTGGTCGCGCCGCCCCCTGACCGATGCGCAAAAAACCTATGCGTTGGCGGATGTCACGCATCTGCGCAAAATCTATGAATTCCTGGCTGCGAAACTAGCGGAAACCGAACGGTCCCATTGGGTCGAAGAAGAGCTGCAAATGCTCACCCGTCCGGAAACATATATCATTGAGCCGGAAAACGCTTGGAAACGGGTGAAGACCCGTACAACGTCACCGAAATTTCTCGCCATTGTGCGCGAGCTGGCCAAATTTCGTGAGGCCCACGCCCAAAGCCGCAATATCCCGCGCAACCGTGTCTTCAAAGATGATGCATTGGTTGAGCTTGCCTCGACCAAACCCGGCAACATGAATGATCTGAGCCGGTCCCGGCTCCTGCTGCGTGAAGCCCGAAAAGGTGAAATCGCAGATGGTATTCTCACAGCTGTTAAGAACGGTATCGCCTGCCCTCAGGACGACATGCCGCGCGTGCCCAAACGTGACGACAAACTACAGGTCAATCCGGCTCTTGCAGACTTGCTGCGCGTGTTGCTCAAGGCCAAGACCGAAACCTCCGGGGTTGCCCCCAAATTGATCGCCACCGCTGCGGATTTGGATGCGCTTGCCTCTGGCGGTCGCGATGTCGATGCCTTGCACGGTTGGCGTCATGAGGTGTTTGGCGCAGACGCCTTACGTCTCTGTGAGGGCAAAGTTGGTCTTGCTGCCAAAGGCAACGCCATCAAAATTGTGTCGCTGTAAGGTCTGAAGCCGCCCGACATGGACCCGTCATAAGATCGGGGCAAACAACCGTGCAATCGGCGCGCCAAGGCGAATATGCCAAGGCTGCGCGCTGATATCAGCGACCAAGCTGTCCGCGCGCGCAAAATCTTCGATCAACATCTCTTCGACATCTCGTGCCGCCCGCTTGTTAAAGAACAGCGCCATGGCTTCAAAATTGAGCCGAAACGACCGATTGTCCAAATTGGTCGTACCCACCCCTGCCAGTTCATCGTCGACCAAAAACACCTTTTGATGCATGAATCCAGGCTTGTAGCGGTAGATCTTAACGCCGGCAAAACGCACCTCATCAAAATAGGCAAACGCCGCAAGCCATACCACCCGATGGTCAATCACCTCCGGCAACAGCAGACGTACATCCACACCGTTCAAAGCGGCAAACTTCAAAGCGCTCAATACATCCCGATCGGGTACAAAATAAGGTGAGGCAATCCAGACGCGTTCCTTCGCTGCGCAAATTGCTGCAAAAAACATCAAAGCGCCGGTTTCCAGCCGATCCGCCGGACCGGTTGGCACTATCAGTGCGGTCATGTCCTCAGGCACCGGTTCAGGTTGCCAATTGAGTGTGTCGCCTAAAAACTCATCGGTCACCCAGTGCCAGTCTTCCACAAACACAAGCTGCAACTGCATCACAACCGGACCACACAGTTTCACATGGGTATCGCGCCAATCGCCAAATGCGGGGTCTTTCCCGAGATATTCATCTCCCACATTGTGACCACCGATAAACCCCACTTTGCCATCAACAACCACGGTTTTTCTGTGGTTGCGAAAGTTGAGTTGAAATCGCGTCTTTGGCCCCCGCATTTCTTCATTTGTTGGCACCTTTACGCCTGCGGCACTGAGGTCGTCCAAATAGGTTTGCGAGAGCCTCAGACTGCCAACCCGGTCATATAAAAACGCAACGGACACCCCACGCTTTGCCGCCGCGATCAACCGATCTTTGAGCGCACGTCCCAGACCGTCATCTCTGAAAATGTAGAACTGCACCAACACATAGTGCTCAGCCTGATCAATCGCAGCAAAGATCGCCTCAAAGGTGGTCTCCCCGTTGCGCATGAGCTGCATTCCATTGCCGCCAAGCGCACCCATATCCGCAACCTTCTCAAACGCTTTGGGTGATACTGCCGGCGCGCTCGATGGTCGAAAAGCCGCCTGAAAATCATCAAGACGGTCAATCACTCGAACCGAATTGCGCCGCGCCACTCGATAGTCTCGAAACCTATGGTGTCCCAGAAAAAGATACAAAGGCACGGCAATCAGCGGGGCAAATAGCAAAAATATCACCCAACCCAGCGCGCCTTGCGACGTGCGGGCCGATGAAATCGCAAGCCACGCACAATACAGCGCTGCAAGTTCCAGAGCGACGATTCCCACCGCCACAAAAAGTGCAAACATGTCCTGTCACCTCTTCTCACCTCGGCAACCCTAGCGAGACTTGCCCTCAAAACAAGCGTGTATACGCGCCGCTCTCACCTGTCCAAACGATTAGACTTGTCTCTTTTGCGCAAGAAAATGCCCTATTTTCAGCACCCCCGCACCCAATCTTTCTCACAGAGTGCTAACACAATACTCATATCTTTCCGATCCACTCGGCAAGATCACCTCACGCAAGAAAGGACAAATCAATGCCTTACGCAACACAAGATGCAGCCCCCAATCCGTCCAGCTCTGCCCGCAAAGATGCGCCCGCACCAAACACAAAGCCTAGCGCCACACCCATCTTTTCAGACTGGGCCATGATCTGAACCACCCGCGACACGACGCGGTCGAAACCGGTTGAATCTGTCTGTGCCTGCAGCGTAACTTTGGCACATGAGTACGCCCGTTTCCTCCATTCGCAATCTTGGCCCAGCGGTGCAAGCCGCCTGCGACAAGGCTGGCATCCATTCCGCGGAAGAACTCCGCGCGTTGGGCGCTGATGAAACCTACGCCCGATTGCTGAAATCCGGCACCCGCCCTCACTTTATCGGCTACTACGTTCTGGTTATGGGCCTTCAAGGCCGTCCATGGAACGATTGCAAAGGCAAAGAAAAAGCCGCTCTGCGCGAGCGGTTTGATGCGCTCAAAGCAAAAACCCTCACCAAACAAGTTAAAGCCACCAACGAACTCGAAATGATGCTCGACAAAATCGGCGTGATCGAGAAACGCAACGCGTGAACGCATCTGCGTCACACCTCCCCAATCTCATTTCATTTTTTTCAATTATTCAGGGGCGTTTTAGAGTTTGGCCTCCGCGCTACCGCGCAGTTTGGCACAAAAAAACGCAGGAGGCTGCACCCCCCGCGTTTCAAAATTCATCCGTAAAGCAGGTGGCTTAGCCGACCAACTCCAGACCGGAGAAGAAGTATGCGATCTCAACCGCAGCAGTTTCTGGTGCGTCAGAACCGTGCACGGAGTTTTCACCCACAGATTCGGCGAACTCAGCGCGGATTGTGCCCGGAGCTGCATCTGCTGGGTTGGTTGCACCCATAACTTCGCGGTTTTTCGCGATGGCGCCTTCGCCTTCCAGAACCTGAGCAACGATTGGCTCGGATGCCATGAATTCGCAGAGTTCGTCATAGAACGGGCGCTCGGCGTGCACAGCGTAGAACACGCCGGCCTGAGCTTTGGTCAGGTGAATACGCTTTTGCGCAACAACGCGCAGGCCAGCTTCTTCAAACTTGGCGTTGATTGCGCCTGTCAGGTTGCGGCGTGTGGCGTCGGGTTTGATGATCGAGAAAGTGCGTTCCAGAGCCATGTCTGTATCTCCATAAAGTCAGGGGCAGGCACCACGCCCGTCCCGCATTCGAATTGGCGCTGCGATACCATGTGGTGATCCACTTGAAAAGCGGTGATTGACGCCGCCGCAATACTGCGCCAAACCCGCCCCATGCTTAAGATTTCAGACATCTCCTACTCCGTCGAAGGCCGCCCTCTGTTTGAGGGGGCTTCCGCCACCATTCCCACAGGTCACAAAGTGGGTCTGATTGGCCGCAATGGGGCGGGCAAAACCACTCTGTTCCGCTTGATCCGCGGCGAGCTCTCACTTGAGGGCGGCAGCATCACCCTGCCCAACCGCGCCCGCATCGGCGGCGTGGCTCAGGAGGTGCCGTCCAATGAGGTCTCGCTGATCGATACGGTACTGGCGGCAGACACAGAACGCGCTTCGCTTTTGGCAGAATCTGAGACGGCCACCGATTCCAACCGTATTGCTGAAATCCAAACACGCCTAAGCGACATTGACGCCTGGAGCGCAGAGGCCCGCGCTGCCTCTATTCTCAAAGGCCTCGGGTTTGACCACGAGGATCAGCTGCAGCCCTGTTCTGCCTACTCCGGTGGCTGGCGCATGCGCGTGGCCCTCGCGGCGGTGCTGTTCTCTCAGCCAGATTACCTGCTACTGGATGAGCCGACCAACTACCTCGACCTCGAAGGTGCATTGTGGCTGGAAAACTACCTCGTCAAATACCCACACACGGTACTGATCATCTCACACGACCGCGAACTTCTGAACCGCTCGGTCGGCGCTATTCTGCATCTGGATGAACGTAAGCTTGCCTACTACACGGGTCCCTACGATCAGTTTGCGCGCCAACGTGCCGAACAGCGCGCAGTTCAAGCTGCCGCTGCAAAGAAACAAACGGCGCAGCGTGAACATTTGCAGGCCTTTGTGGATCGTTTCAAAGCCAAAGCATCCAAGGCCAAACAGGCGCAAAGCCGGGTTAAGATGTTGGAAAAGATGACGCCCATCACTGCGCCCGAAGATGCGGCGCGCGTGGTCTTCACTTTCCCCACACCTGAGGAACTCTCGCCGCCGATCATCGCAATCGAAGGTGGCTCTACGGGGTATGATGACACCGTGGTCCTCAAAAACCTGAACCTGCGCATCGATCAAGACGACCGCATCGCGCTTCTTGGGAAAAACGGTCAGGGTAAATCCACCTTGGCCAAACTGCTGTCCAGTCGGTTGCAACCAATGGGCGGCAAGTTCACAACCTCTTCTAAGCTGCGCATTGGATTTTTTGCACAGCATCAGGTGGATGAGCTTTACGTTGATGAAAACCCGATCCAACACCTGATGCGTGAACGCCCGGCCGAGGGCCAGGCCCGCCTGCGCGCGCGCCTTGCTGGCTTTGGTCTTGGGGCTGCTCAAGCGGAGACCGAAGTCGGGCGGCTGTCTGGGGGCCAAAAAGCACGTCTCTCGCTATTGCTGGCCACATTGGATGCGCCACATCTTCTGATCCTCGATGAGCCGACCAACCACCTCGATATTGAAAGTCGTGAAGCCCTTGTGGAGGCCCTGACGGCCTACACTGGTGCCGTTATTCTCGTCAGCCACGACATGCATTTGCTCACCCTTGTGGCCGACCGTCTCTGGTTGGTCAAAGACGGCACTGTGAAACCATACGAAGAAGACTTGCAAGCTTATCGCAAGCTGCTTCTGACGGCCGACAAACCAGCGGGCTCTAAATCAAAATCCAAAGCCAAACCCGCCGCAAGAAAGGCGAGCCGCGATGATATTGCGGCGCTGAAGTCTGAAGTGCGTAAGTCTGAACAACGCGTCGAAAAACTCAACGACATGGCGGACAAACTGGCCAAAAAACTCGCTGATCCAACACTTTATGAGGACAGCAAGCTGGGTGAAATGGAAGTTTGGCAGAAGAAATACGCCGAAGTGCGCGATGCGCAGGACCGCGCAGAAGATCTCTGGCTGAAAGCGCTGGAAAAGCTTGAAAAGGCCAACGCCTGACTTTAGCGTCAGTGTTCCAATCAGACCTCTCGGAGGTCTGAAATCCCGCTTGGAGGCATTATGGACAGCGCGGCGCTTATCACGGCCTTTGTCACACTTTTTGTGATCATAGACCCGATCGGCTTGTTTCCAATTTTTGTGTCTCTGACCCAAGGCGTCCCGCAGCGCGAGCGCCGGGTCATCGCCGTCCGTGCCTGCGTGACGGGATTCCTGATCTTGGCAGCCTTTGCTTTTCTCGGCGAGGCCGTGCTGGGTGGTATTGGGATTTCCATGCCTGCCTTTCGCATCGCAGGTGGCATCCTGCTGTTTGTGACGGCCTTTGACATGCTGTTTGAGCGCCGCACCAAACGGCGCGAGGATCGCGCGGAAGAAGCGGAAGAAGATTTCCCTGATCCGTCTATATTTCCGCTGGCCATTCCATTGGTCGCAGGCCCCGGCGCGATCACATCAATCATCCTCCTGGCCGGACAAAACACCGGCTTTCAAACCACACTGGCGGTTCTGGGCGTTGCTTTGGTGGTCCTGGCAATTGTCTTGGTGCTCTTTTTGGCCGCAGGGCACTTAGAACGCCTGCTGGGACGCACTGGCATCACCGTAATCACGCGATTATTGGGTATGCTGCTTGCGGCCCTCGCTGTGCAGTTTATTCTTGATGGCCTCAAAGACTTCGGTCTGATGGGCTGAGCAAACCATTTAAAGGCACCCCATGAACGAGTTTGAATTTGCTCATCTGGCCTACCTGCTGCTGCTTCTGGTGATGGTGCTGATCTGGTATGTGTCGTCGGGTCGGCTGAACCTTGGTCAGACCCTGCGCCACGCCGCGATTTGGGCGTTGATATTTCTGGGAGGCATTGCGTTTGTCGGCCTGTGGGAGGACATCCGGTCCACTGTGCGACCGATGCAATCGGTATTGGCTGATGAGGGGCGTATCGAGATCCCCCGTGACCAAGATGGGCATTTCTATGCGCAACTCGACATCAACGGCGCATCGGTGACATTTGTCGTGGACACCGGGGCCACCGACATTGTGCTCACCCAAAGCGATGCCCGCCGCGTGGGTCTTGATCCGGACAACCTGCCGTACTTCGGCCGAGCCATGACCGCCAACGGAGAGGTGCGCACCGCACCGGTCTGGCTGGAGCAGATCACTTTTGGAGGGTTCCACGACACAGACGTGCGCGCCAGCGTGAATGAAGGCGAAATGTTTCAATCTCTGTTGGGCATGAGCTACTTGCAACTGTTTGAACAAATCACAATCGCGGGCAATACGCTTATCCTAGTGCGCTAAGCACGGCCGCCACCACATGTACGCCCACGTCCTTTACACCTTAAAGCGCCAAGCTTAGCTGCCGCCGCTTTCGGCCTTCTTCTGCCAGTTTCCTGTCTCTTCTGACCAATATTGCGCTGCACATCCTGCGTCGGTCAGCATTTTCCACTGGCTTCGCGCCTGCTGCACTGCGTCTGGGTCATGCCCATCAAACAGAACGCACACCCGCTCAGCCGTTTTCACCTCATCTGCGCTGATGTTGGCTCCGTCCACGCTCATAAGGCAGGTCGCGCCATTGGGGGTTTCCGTCTGCGTGGTCAACAAGACGGGCTGCAATGCATCATGCTTGCCACCAGCCAGCCCATGGGCAAGAAAGCTCTCATCCCCCAAAAGCCACAGCTTTTGGTCCAGCCATTCCATCCGCCCGGCCTCAACACCACGCACAACAATGGCCCAGCCTGCCCCCCGCGCCTTTTCCAACAGGCGCGGAAGGGTGACATCCATAGACGTCTGAGTCAGGTGATAGAAATAAGCCGCCCCCAAGGGATCACGCCTCGAATTTGTCCGCCACCAAGCGGCTCAAAGCGCTGACACCCCAGCCTGTGGCGCCCGCAGGCGCAAGGGCGGTTTCCGATTTCACACTGGCAACGCCAGCAATATCAAGGTGAATCCAGGGCATGCCATCCTGCACAAACCGCTGCAAAAACTCCGCCGCGGTGATCGAGCCCGCCGGACGACCGCCAACATTTTTCACATCTGCAATCCGCGATTTTAGCTGCTTGGCATAGCCTTTGCCCAACGGCATACGCCACGCGCCTTCACCTTCTGCGCTTGCGGCCTTCAGGAACCCATTGCACAGAGCGTCGTCATTTGAAAACACACCGGCGTTTTCATGTCCCAAACCAATGATCACAGCCCCTGTTAAGGTCGCCAAATCAATCATACCTGCGGGCTTAAACCGCTCTTGTGCGTAATGCATCACATCACACAGCACCAAACGCCCCTCAGCATCCGTGTTGATCACCTCAATGGTGTCACCTTTCATCGATGTCACCACATCGCCTGGACGGGTCGCACGGCCCGACGGCATGTTCTCAACCAATCCAACAAGCCCGACAACGTTGGCCTTGGCCTTGCGCAACGCCAAGGCTTTCATCGCGCCGGCAACAACACCTGCGCCGCCCATATCCATGGTCATGTCTTCCATGCCGGCGGCCGGTTTGAGCGAAATACCCCCGGTATCAAACACCACCCCCTTGCCAACCAAGGCCAAAGGCGCGGCATCTTTTGTACCACCGTTCCAGTGCATCACCACCACTTTGGACGGGCTGTCAGAACCTTCGCCCACCGACAACAATGCCCCCATGCCCAATTCTTGAAGCGCATCTTCTTCCAGAACTTCGACTTCGACACCGATGTCTTTGAGCGCCACGAGCCGGTCGGCAAATTCCGTAGTGGTCAGTACATTGGCCGGCTCATTGACCAAATCACGGGTGAAAAATGTGCCTTCAGCCACCGCCAGAAGCGGGAGCGCCGCGGTGGCAACTTCGTCAGGTTTGCTGACCATCAGGCGCACCCGTCGCGCATCCTCTTTGGTCTCAGCCGTCTTGTGATCCTCAAAGCCATAGTCCCGCATCGCAATGCCATAAGCCACTTGGGCCGCTTTTGGGTGGGGGCCTGCAAACACCGTTAGCGCTGCATTGCCACGCGCTTTGCCCAGTGCCGCCCCGGCTTTGCGCGCGTCTTCAATCGTGCAGCGACGCGGCAAAACCACCACATCCACAGCCTCAGCCTTCAATCCTGCCGGATGGGCCAGACTCACTAACGTGCCTGCGGCAGCCTCCGCGCCCTTTTGCTCACGCAGCTTTTCAATTGCACCACGGGTCATGCGATTGATCCGGCGCGCGCTTTGATCCAGATTGCCTTCGGCCGGGACAAAGACAGCGATCCGTCCTTCAATCTCGGCAATTTCGTCCAGCTGGGTTTCGACAAAAGCAATCTCTACAGGGCGCATTTGGTGTTCTCCGTTTTGATGGTGTCAAACACCTAACGCGCGGCTTCCCGCTTGACCAGAGCGAACACCAGATAGCAGTTTCGTCACCTTTCCAATTCCACTAAAGTGCCGGGAAAGAACGGCACTTTGGGGGATTCTTGGGCGTGAGTAGATTCGACAGATACATCCTGTCGCAGCTCCTCACCTTGTTTGGCTTTTTTGCGCTGATCCTAGTGTCGGTCTATTGGGTCAATCGGGCGGTGTCGCTGTTTGATACGTTAATTGCCAGCGGGCAAAACGTTGCTGTTTTCTTTGAGTTGTCGATTTTGACGCTGCCAAACGTTATCCGTTTGGTGCTGCCAATGGCGGTGTTTGCGGGCACGGTTTACGTCACCAACCGACTGTCCAGCGAAAGTGAACTCACGGTTATGCAGGCAACCGGTTTTAGCCCTTGGCGGCTCGCCCGGCCTGTGGCCGTGTTTGGAGTGATCGCTGCGCTGATGTTGTCTGCACTCACCCATTTTTTGGTCCCCGCAAGCAATGCAGAGCTGACCGATCGCCAAAAAGAGATCACCGAAAACGTGACGGCGCGCTTGCTTACGGACGGGACGTTTTTACACCCCTCCGATGGCGTGACTTTTTATATCCGCGAAATCAACCAGGATGGTGTCCTGCGTGATGTGTTCTTATCCGACCGTCGTCAGTCTGATCGTACCACAACCTACACCGCCGCCGAGGCCTATTTGGTCCAAGATGACACGGGGCCAAAACTTGTGATGGTGGACGGGTTGGCTCAGTTTCAGCGTCAAAACACTGACACGTTAATGACAACCAATTTTGCAGATTTTTCCTACGATATTAGCGCCTTGGTTGATCCTCAGTCGGCGCCGCGCCGCTCCATAAAGCACTATCCAAGCTGGGCCATTCCCGGACATATGGACGTGATTTCTGAGGAGACCGGGGAAAGTGTTGGGCGCATAACCCAAGAATTCCATGCACGATTTGCGGAACCTCTCACATGTCTCGTTTTCGCACTCATTGGCTTTGCGATGCTGATCACAGGCAGCTTCAGCCGCTTCGGCGTGTGGCGGCAAATCTTGATCGCCTTTGTGCTTTTGGTCTTGTTGGAAACCCTTAAGAACGCGATGGCCGACCCGGTCCGCGACACCCCCGCTTTGTGGCCATTGATTTATGTGCCCACTGCTTTGGGATTTACCACCGCAATTGTATTGCTGTATCTCGCTTCAAATCCGGTAAATTGGCGACGGAGGATGGCCACATGACGGCACATTTCTACTTCGCACGCCGGTTTGTGTGGATTTTCCTCGGCATTCTGACTGTTTTTTTCGTGTTGACCGTTCTGGTGGATATGATGGAACAGCTGCGCCGTTTCGATGTGGACGATGTTGGCTTCTATAGCGTGCTTGGCTTGTCCTTGTTGCGCACTCCTGCGGGGTTGTATCAGCTGCTGCCCTTGATCGTCATCCTCGCCACCATTGCGCTGTTCATCGCGCTGTCACGCAGCTCTGAGCTGGTGATCGTGCGGGCATCAGGCCGGTCAGGCATTGTCTCTGTTTTGTCCCCGACATTTGTTGCACTTGGGATCGGCCTTTTGGCGGTGACGATGATAAACCCCATCGTGGCAGCCACGTCACTGCAATATCAAATACGCAGCGAGGCGCTTCGCTCAGGCGGGCCCAGTGCACTGTCTCTCTCTGATGAAGGTATTTGGCTGCGTCAGGGCGGAGAAGCTGGCCACGCCGTGATCTACGCTGAACAGACAAACGCGGACGCAACACAGTTTCTTGATCTGAGCATCATTACCTATGCGGAAACCGGCGGACCAAAATTTCGGATCGAAGCGGACTCTGCGCGTCTGGTTGCTGGAGGTTGGGACCTGCGTAACGCCAAGGTCTGGGATCTAAAATCGGGCATCAACCGAGGCGCAAACGCGGTATCGCACGAAATTCTGCACGTCGACAGCAACCTGACACCGGACCGCATACGGGATCGGTTTGGCACGCCTTCCAGCATTCCAATCTGGCAGCTGCCGGCGTTTATCCGAGAGTTAAACGAAGCAGGGTTTTCGGCGCGCCGACACACGGTTTGGCTGCATATGGAACTTGCCCAACCTCTGTTTCTAATGGCGATGGTGCTGGTCGCGTCTGCTTTTACAATGCGCCACACGCGCTTTGGCAACACAGGTGTCGCCGTGCTGACCGCCGTGTTGATTGGGTTCAGCCTGTACTTCATTAGGAACTTTGCACAAATCCTTGGAGAAAATGGACAAATCCCCATTCTTTTGGCCGCTTGGGCCCCACCCGTGTCCAGTGTTCTGTTGGCTCTAGGCCTGTTGTTGCATATGGAGGATGGATGAACACGCACCTCGTCCGCCTGCTTGCCGCCACCGCTCTGACCTGTGCGTTGGTTTCAACAGGAAATGCTCAAGCCACGCCCCCGAACCAAGCGCCGCAAAATGTGGTGCTTGTGGCCGACACTGTGGAGATCTCCCCAACAGGGGTTCTCACTGCGCGCGGCAATGTGGAGGCATTAAATGGGGGCACCCGGCTGCAAGCAACCGAAGTCATCTATGACAATCAGACGGGAAAAATAACGCTTAAGGGCCCGATCCGAATTACGGAAGGTGATAGTGTTTCGATTGTGGCCAGTGCCGCGGAATTGGACGCTGACCTGCGCAACGGTCTTATTCATAGCGCGCGCGTTGTTCTGTCTGATCAGGTGCAGATGGCCGCCAATCAAATGAAGCGGGTCGATGGCCGCTACAATGTCCTGAACAAAACAACCGTATCATCCTGCCGCGTGTGTGAAACAGGCGAACCTCCTCTGTGGCAAATTCGGGCAAAACGCGTGGTGCATGACGAAGAAGAACGTCAAATCTACTTTGATCATGCAAGCTTCATGATCCGGGATGTCCCGGTTTTCTATTTTCCACACCTGCGCATGCCTGATCCAACATTGGACCGGGCCCGCGGGTTCTTGATTCCGACGTTTTCGCGCACCTCTTTGCTGAGCTCTGGTATCAAAGTTCCCTACTTCATTCCATTTGGTGACACCCGCGATCTCACGCTGACGCCCTATCTGTCCTCTGAGACCCGAACCTTGGAGTTCCGTTACCGGCAAGCCTTCAAAAACGGTGGTATCGAAATCAACGGTGCGGTGTCTGATGACACAATCCGTCCGGATCTGACCCGCGGCTATCTGTTTGCCACGGGATTGTTTGAACTGGAGCGTGACTACAAACTTACGTTTGATCTCAAAGCGGTGTCCGATGACAGCTATCTGACTGACTATGACTATGCAGATCTCGATCGTCTGAACAGCGACATCACAATCTCGCGTGCCAGTCGCACTGAGAACACGCGGTTTGCACTTCACCACTACCAGTCCCTGCGCGATGGGGAGGACAACGACACGCTGCCCACCTTGGTCATCGAGGCTGAAACCGAACGTCGGTATTTTCCAACCTCCATCGGTGGGGAGCTGCGCACCCGCGTCGAAGCGCATGGGCATCAGCGTCGCTCCACCAGTGACGGGGATGACGGCAGAGATGTGGGACGTGCAAATGCCTCTGTGCAATGGTTGCGAAATTGGACCCTTGGATCTGGGCTGCGCGCAGGCGTGAATGGCGCATTGGCCTTTGATGCCTACCGCACTTGGAACGATAGCAGTGTGTCTTCGTTTGACACGGCGCTTACTCCAACTTTGGCAGCTTACGTGCGCTACCCGATGGCCAAACGGGGCGCGGACGGCGCCACCTATCTGCTTGAACCTGTGGCACAGATCGGCTGGACTGGCGGCAGTGACCTGGATGTCGCAAATGATGAAAGCACACGTGTCGAGTTTGACGAAGGCAACCTTTTGGCGCTGTCGCGGTTCCCGTCATACGAACGGCGCGAGCGCGGCCTGGCAACAGCGATTGGCCTGAATTGGTCTCGCATCACGTCGGACGGATGGGAAAGTCATCTGACTTTGGGTCAGGTGTTTCGCTCTGAAACTCAGGATGATTTCACGCAAACCTCTGGATTATCCGGCAAGACCTCCGACTTTTTGATTGCGGGTCAATTCAACAATCAGAACGGGTTGGTTCTTACAGGCCGGAGCCTTTTGAATCCCAGCGGATCTCTTGACAAAGCAACCGCGCGCCTCGGGTGGTCCAATGACAATATTTGGTTGGATGCCAGCTACATATGGCTCAATCAGGATCTGGAAGAAGACCGGCCAACCGAAATTTCGGAATGGGCTCTGGACAGCCGCTATCGGTTGGCGCGCCATTGGACCGGCTTGGTTGACTGGCGATTTGACGCTGTGAGCGGCGAAACCTCTGAGGCTGGTCTTGGATTTGAATACCGCAACGAGTGTGTGCGTGTGGAACTTTCCCTCTCGCGTCGCTTCTCCACATCCTCTACCGTCCAATCTAGCACCAGCGTGGGCCTGAACGTGGCCCTACTTGGATTTTCGGTGAATTCGAATGATAAAAGCTATGACCGCAAATGCGGCTGAAATGCAGGAAGATAAACCACTCATGATGCGTCGCTCTTTGATCCGCTCCGCTCTCCGCGCCACATACCGTGCCGCCACCGTATCAACCAGCGTCTTGGCGACCTATGCCGTTTTGTCTTTGCCAGTGCAGGCGCAAAACGCCTTTAGCCCCGCGATCTTGGTGAATGGTTCCGTTGTCAGTCACTATGAAATTGATCAGCGCGCGCAGCTTCTCAACATCATGAGCGCGCCTGGTGATATTGGGGAACTGGCCCGCGAACAGTTGATCGATGATCGTCTAAAGCTACAGTCAGCGCGTGAAATCGGCATCGCCGCCTCTGAAGAAGGCATCCAGAACGGCATCAATAACTTCGCTGCACGCGTGAACATGAAGCCCGAAGATCTGATCAAAGCTCTGGCTGCCGAAGGCATCGCCGAAGAAACCCTGCGTGATTTTCTCGCATCTCAAATCATTTGGGGCGGTGTGGTGAACACCCGTTTTGGCGCCAATGCGGAAGTCAGCGAAGAGGAAATTGACCGCGCGATTGGCCAAAACAGTGGCGCTGGCGGCGTGCGGGTGCTGTTGTCTGAAATCGTCATTCCGGTCACACCGCAAAATCAGCAACAAGTTACCAGTCTCGCAGCACAAATTTCTGAACTCACAAGCTTCACAGATTTCGAGAACGCCGCCCGGATCTACTCCGCAGCAGGCACCAAAGAGGACGGCGGGCGTTTGGATTGGATGAACGTGACCAACCTGCCAGCAGAATTGCGGCCCGTGATTTCTGCGCTGCGCAAAGGTCAAGTCACACCGCCCTTTCAGCTCCCCAATGCGATTGCGCTGTTCCAACTGCGCGGAGTTGAGGAAACTGGCCGTGCCACGCCCAAGTATTCTGCCATCGATTATGCAATGTACACGCTTCCGGGCGGACGTACCGAAGACAACTTGAAAATCGTGACCAAGATCCGCAACGACGTTGACCGGTGTGACGATCTGTATGGGATCGCGTACGGGCAGCCGGCTGAACTTTTGGTGCGGGAAAACCTTCCCCCCAACGAAATTCCAAATGATGTGGCATTGGAATTGGCCAAACTGGACCAAAATGAAATCTCCACACAGCTCACCACCGCCGGTGGCCAGTCACTTATTGTTCTGATGTTATGTGGGCGCACTGCGGTTCTGGACGAAGATCTCTCCCGAGAAGATGTGGCACAAGCGCTGCGCAACGCCCGACTGGAAAGCTATGCCAACAGCTATCTCAGCCAATTGCGCGCGCAGGCGCGGATCACTGAAAAATGACCGTTGGCCCAATTGCACTGACTTGCGGTGAGCCAGCAGGTATTGGTCTCGAAATTGCGGAAAAAGCCTGGGATGCGCTGAGAGCAGACATCCCGTTCTTTCTGATCGCAGACCCGGACCACTTGCCCGGTACAGTGCCAGTACAACTGATCGATGACCCCACCGAGGTGTCTGCTGTATCCGCTTCCGCTTTGCCCGTCTTCCCGCATCCTTTCGCGGCCCCGCGCACACCTGGGAACGCCGTCGCGGAAAATGCGGAAAGCGTTGTGGACGTGATCGCGCACGCCGTGGATTTGGTGATGTCAGATCAGGTGAGCGCAATTTGCACATTGCCGATTCACAAGAAAGCGCTCAAAGACGGCGCCGATTTCCCCTATCCGGGCCACACGGAATATCTTGCCGATCTTGGCGGGGTCGATAATGTGGTGATGATGTTGGCCTCTGATCTGTTGCGCGTGGTGCCGACCACCATCCATATTCCCATTGCAGATGTGCCCAACGCTCTCACGCCCGAACTGTTGCAAACCACCATTCGCATCACTGCACAGGGGCTAAAGACCCAATTTGGTATTGCCGCGCCACGTATCGCGGTGGCTGGCCTCAACCCGCATGCTGGCGAGGGTGGCGCTATGGGCCATGAAGACGCGACAGTGATTGCCCCTGCTTTGGATCAACTGCGCGCAGAAGGCTTTGACATCGCTGGACCTCTGCCAGCCGACACCATGTTTCACCCCGCTGCGCGTGCACGATACGACGTGGCGATTTGCGCCTACCATGACCAAGCGCTCATCCCAATTAAGACGCTGGATTTTGATGGCGGCGTCAACGTCACGCTTGGTTTGCCCTTCATTCGCACCTCACCCGATCACGGCACCGCTTTTGACATCGCCGGCACCGGTCAGGCCAACCCGTCCAGCACCATTGCCGCCCTGCGACTGGCCGCCAAGATGGCACAAAGCGCATGACGCTTCATAGGGTGAGACATATCCCCGCCTGTGGCACAAAATCGCGGCACCGCCGCCAAACCCGGATCCAAAGCTCATGAGCGCCATTGATGATCTCCCTCCGCTGCGTCAGGTGATTGATACCCATGGGCTGTCCGCACGCAAATCGCTGGGCCAGAACTTTTTGCTCGATCTCAATCTCACCGCCAAAATCGCCCGGCGTGCCGGTGATATGTCGGGATGTGACGTGCTTGAAATTGGCCCTGGTCCGGGAGGTTTGACCCGAGGCCTTCTTGCCGAAGGTGCCCGTCGCGTCTTGGCCATCGAAAAAGACGAGCGCTGCATGCCTGCGTTGGCAGAAATCGAAGCTGCCTACCCCGGCCGGCTTCAAGTGATCAACGGCGATGCGCTCGACATCAATCCGCTGACCCACCTCACACCTCCAATCCGTGTGGCGGCCAACCTGCCTTACAACGTGGGCACCGAATTGTTGGTACGTTGGCTCACCCCAAAAGAGTGGCCCCCTTTCTGGCAAAGCCTGACTCTGATGTTTCAGCGCGAAGTTGCGGAACGCATCACCGCTGCGCCGGGGTCGAAAGCCTACGGCCGCCTCGCCATTCTGGCGCAGTGGCGCGCTGACGCCAACATTGTGATGTCTTTGCCGCCAGAAGCGTTTTCACCGCCCCCCAAAGTCCATTCGGCCGTGGTGCATCTGACCGCCCTACCCGAACCACGTTACCCCGCAGATGCAGCAACACTTTCTCGGGTTGTTGCAGCAGCATTTAATCAGCGTCGCAAAATGTTGCGCGCCGCCCTCAAAGGTCAGGCGCCAGACATCGAAGACCGGCTGCTGGCCGCAGGCATTCAACCCACGGACCGCGCTGAAGTGGTGTCACTGGAGCAATTCTGTGCCCTTGCACGCGTGCTAAAAGCGGGCTGATTGATCCGGCGGCGCTTGCGCCATTCTGTGACCGATTTTCTCATAACTTAGACCGGTTTTCACAAAGACCTCTCGTTTGTCTGCCCCATATCAGGGTCAGGCAACACAGAGCGTGAACTCATCTCTGACTGCCAGAAACGAGCGCCTGCCATCTTCACTCCCTCCTCCCTGTCCAGAGGCGGGCCGCTCAGCGCACACGCTTTTGCTTTGGGCTGTGCCGGTTTCGCCTTGGCGGCCATCGCCGCCCTTTCTCAAGGCGCGTGCCGACCCTGTCGACGGGTCGGCACCTACCAGATCTCTGGCGCGCGTATACAGGCGCCGTTTGGCTGGGTTCACCCCCGCCAGATCTCACCACGTCGACCTGATATCAAGGTCGGTTGAGACTTTCCGCCATCGGTCATCAGACCGGTTCACGGCGCCTGCCATTCATCCCCCCCGCGTAACCAAGGCAGGCGCCACATTTTGTTTTCCCTGCGCCAAAACGACGGTACGGCGCGCGTAACAGGCTTCATTGGCATGACATCCGCGTCCAGCGCTCTGACACATAACAATCCGACACGGCTTCAAGACATCACCTTGGAAAGCACAACGCGCAGGACCCGGTTGCTGCGCTATGGACCCCCGTCTCTTGTTCAAGTGCCCGCCAATGACCCGACGCCGCCAAACGTAGCGGCATTGAGCACCGCGCCAACAATGACGCTTGTGCTGCTGCCAGGCCCGACCACCCAGGATCATCTACAACTGCAGGCATTTCTTGCAACGCTGATGCCGCTGTTTGGCGCACACAACGATTGCATTCTGCGGGTGGAATGGATTCGGTCTTGGAAACCAAACGGCCAAGAGCGTTTCGCTCCCCTGCTCCGTGATCTGAACAAGGTGATGGCCAAGACATCTGAGAGCCGCTCGAGCCTACATCTGGCCACCTTTGGGGCTGGCGCCCTATTGGCAACCCGATGGTTGGCAGAACAACCAGACGCAGCCAAGCAGTCAAAGATAGCGACGCTCTCGCTGCTTCACCCGTTACTGAATGTCCATGAACGACAGCCCCGGCTCAGAACCCCATCTCTCCTGCCGCCAACGTCGATAGTGGCGCAGTCCTCCGATGGGGCGGCTGACACAAAACCCACGGAACAGTTTGCACGTCGCCTGTCAGACTCCTCACCAACGATCTTCACCTATGACGAAGACAACTGGTTTCATCGTCAGGTCATCAGCCGTGACACCAATGGTGTTGAACACTCCAAGCAATACGGTTTGGCAGGGTATTGGGCGGAAAGCTGGCGAGAATGGATGTTGCAGAAATCTGCTAAATATCCTCTGACAACAACGTTTTAGATCGCCACTCTGGGCGCGCATCTGGCGCAACCTGCACCATCTTTCCAAGGCAACGCCATTGCCCTGCAAGCGTTAGAAACACGCCTGCAATCGGACTACGTTTCATAAGGCTGCGGGCATAGTGCACGCCTGACTCCAAAGCGCGCCCGGCATCTGCATCACTTAAGTTCCCAACGTGGACTGTCACCAACCGATCGCCCAATTCACTGTCATCACGCACGGCATGTGCAGGGCGCTTGCATACCTCTGGATGATTGGGCAAATCAACATGGTTGGCAATCAAGGTGGCCGCGACGTCAGCTTGCGCCGCTGTTTTGGACAAAACGGTCACGGAATCGGCCACACCAAACGACAAACTGCGCCCGCGCCAACCTGAGGTCGCAACGCCGCGTATGGGATCAGTTGCGTGGATAGCGATTTTCGCGTCTGCCCCTGCGACCGCAGAGGTCAACACCTGACCATCTGCCAGAACCAATGCCGCATCTCCACCGTTGTTGACATAGGCACGCAGAACACCGTCACGTGAGGCAATCACCCGCGCAATTTCGTCGGCAACAGCCCCGGCAACTGCGGCCATCGGGGTGACAAACTCAGGCAACGCCTGTTGCGCGGCACGTTGCATTTCTCGTGCCACCACACCCTTAAAAACCACGTCCGCGCAGGCTGGCAAACGCAACATGTCGAGCTCATCCACCATCTCTTGCAGAATTGTCTCAAACCGGGCACTGGCACGGTCATAGGCCTCGCTGCGACCCGGCCCCCAAACTTCAACCAGCAAATCGATTGGGCCATGTTGCAAATGCAGTCGCGACCCATCTGGCAACCATTGAATTTGTGCCCAGCCACTCATTCCTGTTGATCCTCATCTGAGACCACATGGCTGTCGCGCGCATAGATGCCGCCACTTTGCAGAATGTCCAAAACAGGGCGCACTTCGTCGGTGTGCCCGCCCAACGCCGCATAGTCATCTTTTGCGATCGTGAATTCCAAAGGCGCCACGATTGCCGGTGTTGGAACCATACCAAACGCGCCGCGCGGCGTCTTGGTGACGTCGGTCATCAGCGTGATACCGCCACCCGGCCACACATAGCTGTCCGCCCCTCCGACACTCACCCGCGCCCGGCCACTCTGTACCGCCTGTGTGAGTTTCACCGGGTTTTGTGTCACACCAGAGCGCAGCGATCCGCCCGCGCCGCCCATAAACATCACGGTACACAGCGCCGGTTCACAGTTTTGCGCAATCAAAGCAACCGACGCTCGCAAAGGGTCAGGAATGGGCTCCGGCTGGGGCTGCAGTTCCGCATCCAGACGATAAAATGCCGCGTGCTCACCGGTTGTGGACACCATCAACATCGTCAGCCCCGCACGTGCACCTTTCTCGGGCCGCCATGGGCCCAAGATATCCAACGGGTCTGAGATATCTGTGCCCCCCCAACCCGGTCCTGGTGCTGCCACTTGGAAATACCGCCCCGGCGTGCTGCGACGTCCTTTTATGCGGATACCAGTGTCAGGCCAGCCAAGTACTTTTCCCGCTTGATGTTCGCTGACAACCCCGGTGATGTGATCATCTACCACAACAACTTCGTCCGCTAAGCCCTTCCATTGACTGGAAAACATACCGATTGTGGCTGATCCGCAGCCAACCCGCATTCGGACCTCTTTGACACCATTTACAATGGGTGCCTCACCCGCCTGCACCACAACCTCTGCACCACCCTCCACCGACAGATCGACAGCTTCACGATTCAAAAGGCGCAACAGCACATCACAGGTGACACGCCCTTCAGCCTTACTGCCTCCCGTCAAGTGATCCACACCCCCAAGGCTCATCATCTGAGACCCGTATTCGCTGGTGATCATCAAACCAACAGCCTCGCCATTGTGGCATATCTGGGCGCCTTCTTCGCCAAGATGGCGGTCGGTGTCGATCTTCACTTTGACGCCACAATAGGAGAATATCGCCTCGGTCACGACGGTTACGAAATCAGCACCCTGCACGGACTGCTGCACCAAAAACGGCGCCGGTTTGTAGTCTGGATAGGTGGTGCCCGCGCCAACCGCTGTTACAAACAGGTCGTCCGTGTTTAACCCATCATGCCAATCGCGCCCCAAAAACGGTCGAACCGCGGTCCCCCCTTGGATTGCGCGATCCAATACGGTCAAGGGATCACAACGCACAATTTCACCGTTGAGGTTGGCATAGCGATCACAGGCCCCGATCTTGCCGTCCCCGATGTAACACATCACCGGACAGGCATCGCAGCGGATCTTTTCTTCCTTGTTGCGTGCCTGCGGGCTCATATCTCAGTGCTCCCCATTGCCAGTTTCCTGCTGCGCTTCTTTTATGGCTGCCAGTACCCGATCCGGTCGCGCAGGAAGCTGCGTTATCCGCGCCCCGCATGCATCTTTGATCGCGTTCACAATTGCCGGCGCTGTTGGGATCAGCACATGTTCCCCGAGCCCTTTGGCCCCTAACGGTCCTTCAGGATCAGGCACTTCAATCAAAATCGAATGGATCTCAGGCATATCCCCAATTGTGGGGATCAAATAATCATGCAGATTTTCGGTCACACCCGGCACAAACTCTTCCATCAACGCCATGCCCAAGCCCTGTGCGATACCACCTTCAATTTGCCCCTCGGCCAACAACGGGTTGATCACTTTGCCCAGATCGTGCGCAGCTGTCATGCGCTGGACCTTTACCGTGCCCAGATCCAGATCAACTTCGACTTCGGCCAGTTGCGCGCCATACCCATAGACGGCATAGGGCACGCCCTGACCGTTTTCATCCAACGCTTCCGTGGGGGGATCATAGGTTTCCTCCGCTGCAAGCACATAGCCCTGCGCATCCTTGGGCAAGTCACCAAGTGCAATCGCCCGGGTCACATCCTCCTCTGAAATCTCCAGCAGACCTTCAGACAGCGCGATCACTGCATCCGGCCCCATATTGGCCATCCCAAGCGCCTGTTGTCGCAGCGCCTGCCCCGCCAGAAGTGCCGCTTTGCCGCTCACAACCGTCTGACGGCTGGCAGAGGTTTTTCCACCATCTGGCGTGACTGCGGTGTCGGCATCAATCAGCGCAATCTGATGCACCGCCACACCCAGCGCATCGGCGGCAATCTGTGTGATCACCGTGTTGGCCCCCTGCCCAATATCCATAGCGCCTTGGTGCAGACACACCTGCCCCGCGGCCGTGATGCCAATCCGTATGGTTGAGGGGTTGGGCAACGCCGTGTTGCCACAGCCATACCAACAGCTTGCCACGCCAATACCGCGCCGCTTACGCCCGCCACGCCCGTTGTACTCCGCCACTGAGATTTGAGCCGCATCCCAACGCGGCTGCAAGGCCTCCAGACACCGGCCAATGCCAACGCCATACACCTCTTGGCCACACACCGTACGCTGCCCATCACTCAGCACGTTCCTGCGCCGCAGCGTCAATCGATCCATGCCAAGCTCTGCGGCGAGATCATCCAACAATGTCTCTTGCAACACCGCCGCCTGCGGCACGCCAAAGCCGCGAAACGCCCCGGCCACAGGTCCGTTGGTGTGGATCGCCCTTGCCTCGGCCCTGTAGTTTGCGATCTTGTATGGCCCGCTTGCATGCACCGGCACCCGTACCGCCACAGTGGGGCCCCAACTCGCATACGGCCCCGTGTCAAAATCACCGTCAAACTGCATCGCACAAATTGTCCCATCCGCCTTGGCCGCAAGTGTTGCAGTCATCGCAGAGGGATGGCGCTTGGTGCTGGCTTGCATGCTCTCCGCTCGGCTGTAAATCAACACGCTGGGTTGGCCCGTCAGCACTGTCACCAAGCCCAACAGCGGCTGCACAGACAAATCCAACTTTGCCCCAAACCCACCGCCCGTTGCTGCAGGCCGAATGCGCACCCGCTCCTTTGGCAGCCCAAGCAAGATCGCCGTGTCATCGCGGTCCATCACGGGCGCTTGGGTGCAAGCGCGGATGTTAAGCACATCTCCCTCCATCCACGCGGCGCCCGCCTCAGGTTCAATATAGGCGTGCTCCACATGGGCTGTTTGCATGTGACCTGTGACCACATGCGCCGCCGATCCAATGGATGCCGCAGCATCTCCCTGTTGCACCAAACCGGCAATCAACAGGTTTCCAGAACGTGTGTCATGGACCAAGTCTGCCTCCGGCGCGCGCGCTGCGGCAACATCAAGCGCCATTTCTGAAAGCCATGTGATGGGCGCGCTGTCCAAATCCAGCGCCGTCACCACCTCATGGGCCCCAGCAACAACGGCCACCGCCTCACCTGCCATCCGCACACGGTTTGCGGCCAACATCGGTTGATCCGCAAAAGCTGGAATGACGCCTGCGCGATTGCGTCCAGGGACATCTTCTGCGGTGAACACCTGCACACCATGACCTGCCGCCCATCCGGCCAAATCCCCGATCTCAACGCGCGCCGACGCATGCGGGCTGCGGATCACGCGCAACCAGAGCGCATCCTGCGGAACCACATCAGCGCCAAACAGCTCTGCCCCACGCACCTTGTCGACACCGTCCAACCGCTCCACACGTGCCCCAACCGCATGGCCAACATCCGGCTCAGGTCCGGCCCCGCAGCCTGCAGCATCCAAAACAGCATCAACAATCTTGGTGTAGCCTGTGCACCGACACAGCACGCCGCCCAATGCGGCCTCAACCGCAGCGCGGTCTGGCTTGGCCTCACGGCGCAGAAGCGCCTCCGCTGCCATCACCATGCCGGGGGTGCAAATTCCGCATTGTGCCGCCCCATGCCGCAAGAACGCCCGTTGCAAAGCGCCGGGTTCGCGCGGGTGCAGCCCCTCAATGGTCTCAACCCGGCGCCCCTCTATCTGCGCCGCAGGGGTCAAACAGGCGCAGGTGGCAAGACCATCGATCAACACCGTGCAGGCCCCGCAATCGCCAGCGTCACAGCCCACTTTGGTGCCGGTCAACCCACACTCTGACCGTAAGACATCTGACAAACGCCTCCCCGGCGCGCTGTCAGCCGCATGTTCTTTGCCATTTAGGACAAATCGGATCACAACAACGCTCCCGTGGACGTCACCGCCTCCGTCAACGCCCGCCGCACCATCTGAGGGACCACGTCCAGACGATAGCTCGCATGGCCCCGGATGTCGGAAATTGGCTGCAGACTGACGGCCATACTCTCCTCATCCAACACCGCTTCAATGTCCGAACACGCCACCCCCAACAGAGCCGCCTCGATCGCAGGCAAGCGCGTCGCAACCGGACCACAGGCACCCACGGCAATCGCCACTTCAGTGACCAGCCCCCCAGCCACCACAACCCGCACCGCAACCATCGCAATTGAAATCACCAAATGTTTGCGTGCGCCCAATTTATGAAAGGCACTGCCCCCAACAGCGCTTCCTGTCGGAATCAGCACCGCGCTCACAATTTCATCGTGTTGGCGCGCAATTTGGCGGGGCCCGGTCACAAAATCGGCGAGCGTCAGCACACGTGTGCCCCCTTCGCGCACCAACTCCACTTGCGCATCCAGCGCCAACAGAGGCGGCATGCCATCCGCCGCAGGTGAGGCGTTGCAAATGTTGCCAACAACCGTGCCTGCATTTTGCACCTGCACACCACCCACCTGTCGCGCCGCTTGTTTGAGCATGTCAAATCCGCTGGGCAAAGCCTGAGCCAACAGATCGCTCCAACTGACCGCCGCGCCAATCCGCCATGCTCCAGCGGTTTCTGTTATACCTTTGAGGTCCTTAACATTGGTCACATCCAACACCGCACCTGACAACACCTGCGCCTGTGTCGCTGCGAACAGGTCGGTACAACCCGCTGCAACAGTCACCTCCTGCTGCGCCAATATGCGCAGGGCGTCTTTCAACTTGTCGGGGCGATGATAAATCCCCATGCTATCCTCTCAACCTACTGGCTCACTACAGCCTGTTGCGGTCAAATCTTGTTGGCATACAAACAGATTTTGCGGCACAGGCAGGGCCCGTGTCAACAAAACTGCCACCACGCAAGACAGCGTGCGTTGCTTATCAAAGCGGTCTCCATGACGCACACTGACAAACGACCCCGCTCTAAACTCGATCCTGACACCGTGTCTGACTATCACTTGGACACGCAGGTTGGCTTCCTGATGCGCCGCGCCAATCAGCGCCATCTCTCCATGTTCTCGGACGCCATTCCGGAGCTCACCCCAACGCAATTTGCAGCCCTCGCCAAGCTTTGTGAACTGGGCGGCATGTCTCAAAATGCGCTGGGCCGCGCCACGGCCATGGATGCCGCCACCATCAAAGGTGTGGTGGATCGCCTGCGCGGCAAAGCTCTGGTGACCAGTGCGCCAGACCCACAGGATCAACGCCGGGTTTTGCTGAAGCCATCGCCCGAAGGTTGGGCGCTGTTTGACACTCTCACCCCAGCCGCGCGCACGCTGACCAAGGACACCCTTGCGCCGCTCAACGAGGCTGAGCAAACCATCTTTCTCCTGCTTCTTAACAAGCTCACCTGAGCGATATTTCCCACCTCCGCGATACAGTTGGAATACAGACGCAATACCGACGTGCAAAACAAAGGTTAATGGGACCCTCAAACCCCAAGATGCCGCGTGAGGATGTCCGGCTCGTCGCGCAGCTGTGGGCCGTCAATGACGCCGCGCAGTCGACCGTTCTCCAACAGTGCCGCCTTATCTGCCAATGCCATGATCGCCTCAATGCGTTGTTCCACCAGAACTACGGCAACATCTTGATCCCGCAGGGTTTCCGTCACATCGCGGATCGCAGTAATCATTGAGGGCTGCAATCCTTCGGTGGGTTCGTCCAGCAGCACCACTTTGGGCCGCAAACTCAGGGCGCGCGCCATTGCGAGCATTTGCTGTTCACCACCACTCAACGTATTGGCACGTTGTAAATACCTCTCCCTAAGCCTTGGAAAGAGTTCAAGAACTTCTTCCAAAACGGCCTCATCATCGGGCTGCGTAAACCGCCCCACTTCAAGGTTTTGTGCCACCGTCAGGTCGCCAAAGAGCCGCCGTCCCTGTGGCACATACCCCACCCCATGGCGCGCCACCTCATGTGGGGGAAGTGTCGACAGGCACTGATCTCCAAGCCAGACCGCTCCGCCCATCAAAGAGACAGCCCCCATTATGGCCTTCATGGTGGTGGTTTTTCCCGCACCGTTGCGGCCTAAAAGGCATGTGATTTCACCGGTTTGCGCCTCAAATGACACGTCTCGTAAAACCTGCGCCCGACCATAGCCTGCGTCGACGTTCTCAAGCCTCAGCATCCGCGCCTCCTAGGTAGGCGGCCTGCACGGCCGCATTGGCCTGCACCTCCTGAGGCGTGCCTTCAAACAACACCTGACCGTTGTTTAAAACCGTCACAAAATCAGCGACTTGCATGACAACATCCATATTGTGCTCAATCAAAAGCACAGTTGTGGTTTTCCGAAGGTCTGCAATCAATTCTTTAAACGCAGCCACCTCACCATCGGCCAAACCCTGCGTCGGCTCATCCAAAATGAGCAAACGCGGCGATTGCGCCACCCCCATTGCGATCTCCAAAAGCCTCTGATGTCCGTAGCTTAGATCCCCTGCATCCTCTGTCGCACGGTCCAGAAGTCCCACCTGCTCAAGTCCCGAGGCAACCGCACGCTCGGTCTGATCTCGTCCGCCACATATCCGCCGTGCCGCCAGAGCCACGTTTTCACGGACGTCCAAATTGGGAAAAATAGACGTGATTTGAAAGGTATAGGCCATGCCCATCGCAATGCGCTTATGTGCAGGAAGCTGGGTGACATCTTTGCCCGCAAAGCTGATACGTCCGCTGCTGCTCTGCAACCGCCCCGACAGCAGCCCCACCAAAGTGGTCTTACCGGCACCATTTGGTCCAATCAGCGCTCGAACTTGATGCTCTGGCACAGCAAAGTTGACCTGATCAACGGCAATTAGGCCATTGAATTCTTTAGAGATATTTTCTGAAATCAAGAGCGTCATGGCAACCACTTCCAAAATCGCTTGCGCAACTCGCCCATAAAACCCTGCGGCGCAAACAACGTCAGCACCACCAAAGCCACACCCGCAATCAACATATAGGCGGTTGTCACACCAGAGCTTAAGTCGATGAGGTAGAACATGAAAATCGTGCCTACAAGAGGTCCCAAAGCGGTACCAGCGCCCCCCAAGAGTACCCACAGCAACGGAAATATCGAGTATTGTACCGAGGCAAAGCTCGCCCCTACATATCCAAACAGAAGCCCATACGTGGCACCCGCCAACGCAGAAAGTGTGGCGGACAGGATCACTGCCGCCAGCTTGTAGCGCATCACATCATAGCCCAACATGACGGCACGTTCCTCGTTTTCCCTTATGGCCACCAAAACCCGTCCGAAGCGGGAATTCAGCACCAAAAGGATTGCGACAAGCGCCACAGAGAACACTGATAATGCAGCAAAATATCGGTAAGTTGGGTCTGAAAGGTCAAGCCCCCAAATCATCCGATCAATCTGCTGGATCACGAAGCCTTCGTCACCACGTGTGTAGGCCCCAAAATAAAGGATCGTCAGATACCCGGCTTGCGCAAACATCAGCGTGACAATCATAAACGCCACACCTTCGGTGCGCAAAGCCAGGGCCCCGATTACCGCGCCAACAACGACACCCGCAAAAATTCCAAGTAAGAGGGCTGGTGTTGCCGCAAGCCCGATCTGGGAAATACCCAGCCCCATGCCATACAAACCTGCGGCAAAGAACAATGCATGACCAAGGCTCAGCAACCCTGTGTAACCAAAGAGTAAATTGTACCCCACTGCGTAGGTTGAAAGCACCAATATACGGGCCAAATTTCCGTGATGATACACCGGCAAGACAAACTGCAACGCAAACAAGATCGTCAAGACACTGCCGTGCAATGCAAGTGATTTCTTTAGATTCATGCTCATGAGCGGCGCACACCAAAGAGGCCTTGTGGACGGAACACCAACACCAGCGCCACCAGCAAAGTCGCCATAATTTTCGCAAGCGTCGGTGAGAAGAAAACCGATATAATTCCGTCAGATAACCCGATCAGAAGCGCGGCCAGCACAGTTCCCGGTAGGCTTCCTAGACCGCCAATGATCACGACGATAAAACTCAACAAGAGCGGATCCCCTCCCATCAAGTAATGAGCCTGCTGAATTGGAACGATCAACACAGCAGCCAGTGCCGCCAATCCCGCCCCCATGCCAAACACCAACGCATAGACCCGCTCGACGGGGATACCAAACGCCAGGGCCATGTCCCGGTCCTGCTCAGTTGCCCGCATCATCAGCCCCAACTTGGTGCGTGCAAGAATGGCCCAAAGTCCCAGAAGTACAACGACTGCCGCAGCTATCACTGCCAGTTTGTAACTGGTGGTGCTTAAGCCCCAAGGCCAGTAAACGCCCAAGCCCGTTTCGGTCATTTCAAACCACGGCAGCGCAAGCCGGGTGTTAAAAGGAGGTGTGACTGGTCGTGCGTCCGGACCGTAAGTCATCAAAGTAACTTGTTGAAGGATATACAGAATACCAATCGTTGCCACGATTGTCCGTTCTGGATCATACGAAATGCGTTTCAGAATTGCGACATCTGCCAATGCCGCCAATCCCGCCACCAAAAGCGGCACAACAACCAAGGCCAGAGCAAATCCAATCGCCGCATGACCATCCAACAGGCTGGTGATCCACCAAGCAAGCACAGCACCCAACATAAAAAATTCGCCATGCGCGACGTTCACAACACGCATCACACCAAATACCAGCGCAAGACCACTTGCGGTCAACGCCAGAACCGCAGCGGTCACCGCCCCTTCAAGCGTGGCCAGCATTAAATAAGGACCAATTTCCATGCCTGCTCCTGCTGAACCGAATTGACGCGCCAATTTCTCAGCGCGCCAAACATCAAACTATAACGCTTGAGTGGTGTAATCCACTTCGTCTGGATACATCGTATCCTCAATCGAAGTCGTGTGAACCAAGAGCAATTTTCCATCAACAACCTTGGTGATGTACTGATGACCGAACACTTGGTGAGTCTTCCCGTTGAACACCTTGGCACCCTGTGGGTGGGCTTGGGAATGCGGCAGGTCGCTCATCGCCTCCACCGCTTCAATCAATGCAGCACGATCTGACGCACTTTGATAGCCAGCAGTTTCCATACCGGCCTTGATCACGTGCAAGGTCTCCCAGCATCCAAACATATGGGCGTAGGTTGAGACGTCTTTCGGATCGCTGATTGATGCACCATTGGCATCCACGCCGACTCGTTCGCGGAAAAACGCGTCATATTCGGATTGATCCTCTTGCGCATACCGAGGGTTGCCTTCCCAAAAGTATGTCCCATCAAGAAATTCGAGCCCAGGGCTTCCAATATCCACAGCTTCCAAACTGTCAATAAATCCAAACATCTCAGGACGTTGTGGACCAAAGAATTCGCCCAGCTCTTTCACAAATGTCAGCACAGCAGGCCCCACCATCACGTGGTAAATGACCTCGGTGTCGCGCGGAATTTTTGGGAAGTACTTGGTGAAAGATGTCTCTGTTGGTGGAATGGCTATATGTTCCAACACCTCCCCACCTTGGGCCTCGATGGCGGCCGTAAAGTAATCGCGGTGATCGTGGCCAAAGGCGAAATCTGGGAAGATCATTGTGACCTTCTTACCAAGATTGTCAGCGACAAAAGGCGCCATCGCCTGAACTTGGCTTTTTACATCAGTGATGCCGGGCTGCAACGTGTAGCGATTCAGCATGCCACTGGCGACATGATGCCCTTCACTGACCACAAAGTACGGAAGCTTCAACTCTCCGGCGCGCGGCGAGGATCCGATAACAACATGTGAAAACAAGGTGCCAAAGCCGACATCGCAATTGTGCTGACTTGCGAATTTTTCGACAACTTCGGCACCACGCTTTGGGTCCGTGCCGTCATCCTCGGAGACGATTTCGACCGGGCGTCCATTGATACCACCCTGCTCGTTGATCAGTGCCGCAGCAGCAGATGTTGTGCGATCATACCAACGACCATAAGCGGCGCCAATGCCGGTGCGGTGAACCTGAAAACCGATCTTAATCGGCTCCGCACTCTGCGCACTGGCATAGCGCGCCCAAAGCGGCAAAGTGGCAGCAGCCCCGCCGCCAAGCGCCAGAGTTTTAATTGCGCCGCGCCTTGTGGTCGTTTGTGTGATGTTTGAAGTCGTCTTAGATTTGGTCATCATCTGTCCCCCTGTGTTCACATGGAATTGTGACCGCAATTTTCGAATTCTTCACACTTGTTAGAGTGCAAACGAAATCAAGTTCTGTCTAGAGGGATGGTTTTTTGTCAGAATCCACGGGGTGACGCAAGCAGCCAAAGCCCAATAAATGTGCAAAATATCATAAACATAGCGAGCGGCACCTGAGAGAGGGTAGCGCGATTGCCAAAGTGTCTTAGGGCAACTGCGTGTGACAAAAGCAGCGCAACCATGTGCCCGACCACGATCCCACCCGCCTGACAGAGCCATAAAACCCGCACACTGTCTTGGCTGTTAAAGAACCCGGTGGAGACATAAAATGTTCCCAACCCAAGAAAATCCTGCCCGGTGGCCCAAGGATCGCTGGCAGCCACCAGCGCATATTGTGCTTCAACCAAAAAGCTCGTGAAATAGTGGGCAAAGTGATAGCCAAGCGCGATCGGCAACACCGTTGGGGCAAAGATACAAAAGGCTTTGGCAAACGGCATGTCCACGCGCGCAAGCCTCACGCCAATCCACAGTGTAAGGCAGAACAAAGCGATTAGAGCCAAATTTGTTGCGACCAATCCCGTCAAGGTTTGCCAGATCACAGCTGAACGCCCAGGGAACTCTAACGGGTTGATACCTATTTTGGCCAACCACCAAAAGGTTTCGTTCAGCCCGTCAAATATTCCACTCCCGAGCATCAATAGGCACAAAACAGAAATGCCGATGGGCAATGGGCGCCTGCGGGCAATTTGCCAACCGTTCAGCCCCAAGCAGAATTTTCCACCACGCCGCGCAAAAACGCCCACTTTTGCATAAAGTGACAATAGCATGGTCAGGCCATCCGCGCGCCGCGCCCATCTGGACCCAAAAATGATGCGCCCAACCAAACCGACAAGCCAATACAATCCGACGAACCGCGCCAATCGCGCCGGATCTGATGGGGCCACGTCGGCCAACAGAAAGCCAACTATCACGCCGAACGAAACGAGCCCGATTGACTGCCCTAACCAACTTGGAAATCGCGCGAGTGGATGTAAGCCAAGAGCGTTGTGTGTAATCCAAACCAGCCCCCGCCAAGGATTGAACACACGCCACAGGTCCCCAAGCATGCCTTGCAAAAAAACAAACCCTATCCAGCCAATCGACCAGATGCTCAATGGAAGTGGATTGGCCAACGGATCTCTGGGCCCATTTAGGCCGACATAGAGCAGCCAAAGCAAAACGCCAGCGGACAACAGGCTGGTGGACAACTCAAATCGCATGCGAACTGCGTCGCCAAAAAGTGGTTTGGACAGTGAAAACGGCTGAAATAAGTTTGACGTTACGGCTGCGGGCAGAGCGATCAACATCGCCACCGTCAACGCAACGGCCAACACACCTGACGCGATGTACATATCCGTTGGCAACAGGAGCACAAAGCCGCCTTCTGACGTATGGGCGTGCACAGGACGCGTCAAGAGGATGTAAAACAGCAAGAATGTAGCGCCAGAACGACTGGCTTGCTTGAACCTTCTTATGAGGTGGGACATCTTACAGAGCATAAGCGGGAATATAGCGAGGAGCTTTTAGGATGAAAGCGCGAAAAACAACGGTCGTTGTCGTCCTCGCAATCGTGACCGCACTCGCCGCGTGGGCATTGACACGTCCCAATGCTCCAAACACGATCCTTCTTAGCAACGCCACCGCTGCATCGCTTAAGGGCAGCGACAACGTTGTTGCGGTTTTTGTAGACATTGCCAATACCGGGAGCGCTGATCGGCTTTTGTCTGTGTCATCTCCAAACGCTGCCTCTGCCCACTTCACGGGTCAAGACAGCCGCCGTGCCGTGCCCGGATCTACCAAAGTGTCTCTGTCAGCAGATGGGATGCATGTTGTTCTACATGGTTTGACTGGTGACATAAGTGATGGTCGCACCCTGCCTTTGTCACTGACATTTGAGAAGGCCGGGACGGTTTCCACGCGCGCACGGGTTGTGGCCCCGCGCTCTAAAGGCGTTGCGTCCCAATATGGGTTGTTTGGGATCGGCGATATCTGCAAAGTTGGCGAAGGCGAACCTGCGCCTCACATCGAGGTCATCGCGAAACAAATGGACGAAACCTGGCGTATCCAAGTTTTGTCACAGGATTTCGAATTTACCCCTAGTCTCGTAGATGGTCCGCATGTGCCGGGGACCGGCCACGGGCATATTTACCTCAACGGTCTAAAGCTTGGACGCATATATAGTCCCACCACCGTGATTGGCGAGCTGCCACCGGGAGCGCACGACATTCGCGTGACTTTGTCCACCAATGATCATCGCGCCTATGTGGTGGGCGATCTTCCTATCACCTCAGCGATTCGTGTTATCGCTGATTGACAGCCCCACCTGCCAGGTCACATCATTTGTATGCGAATAAGTTTGCCGCAAAGGATGTGTGATGCCAGAATCTCGGTCCGAACCAACAACTGCCGTTGCAGGCATCGACGTGGGAGGCACTTTCACGGATTTGGTGGCTTTGAGCGCCGACGGCACTCTCAAACTGGCCAAAGTGCCCAGCACCCTGACCAACCAAGCTGACGGTGTTTTGAATGCCATAGCACAAGGTGCATGCTCCCCCGCAGAACTCTCTTTGATTGTGCACGGCACCACCACCACGACCAACGCTGTTTTAGAGCGTAAACTTGCACGTACAGGGCTGATCACCACACAGGGCTTTCGCGACGTTTTGGAATTGGGTCGTCGCACAAGGCCTCAGGCCTACGGAATGCACGGCGTCTTTGTACCTCTGATCCCACGTGATTTGCGGATAGAGGTGCCTGAACGGATGGACCACACCGGAACAGTCCTCACACCATTGGACATTTCGGCGGTCCGTATGGCTACCAAGACCCTGATTGAGAAAGGCTGCGAGGCGGTTGTTGTGCATTTCCTACATGCCTATGCGAACCCGACACATGAATTGGCAGCGGTTGCAGAGGTCCAGGCACTCTGGCCAAATGCATATATCACCGCCGGTCATCAACTCTTGTCTGAGAACCGCGAGTATGAGCGCGGTGTCACCGCTGCGGTGAACGCGTCTGTGCAACCCCTATTGGATCGCTACATCCATCGCCTTTTTCAATCTCTGAAAGAACAAGGGTATCCCGGGGATCTCCTGATCATGAACGGCAACGGAGGCATGGTCAGCGCACGCCATGTCGCTAAAGAAGCCGCCAAAACAGTGATGTCGGGACCGGCCTCAGGTGTGATGGCGGCCGCATATACATCGCGCCGTGCCAAAACACCCAATGTGATCACTTATGACATGGGCGGCACCTCCACTGACGTGGCCCTGATCCGCAATGCCACACCAACCGTGTCCAATGAGGTAGAGGTCGAATACGGCATGCCCATTCACGTGGCAATGGTCGATGTGCGCGCCGTTGGCGCAGGCGGCGGATCTATCGCCAAAGTCAACGCAGGAGGGCTTGTGGAGATCGGCCCACAAAGCGCCGGCGCACACCCGGGGCCGATCTGTTACAACAAAGGCGGAGAGCAGCCCACGATTTCCGATGCTAACATGCTATTGGGTCGGCTCGATCCCAAAGGGATCAGCTCGCTGAAGTCGGTTGACATGCAAGCCCGTGTTCAAAAGGTTTTCCAAACACACATTGGTGACGCGCTGGGCTGTGACGCCACACAGGCTGCCGCCGCTGTACTGCAAGTGGCCAATACCAAAATGGCTGGTGCTATCCGTATGGTTTCGCTGTCGTTAGGCGCCGATCCCCGTGATTTTGCGCTCTTTGCCTTCGGGGGAGCAGGGCCTTTGCATGCCTGTGCTTTGGCCAAAGACCTGAATATCCCCAAAGTGTTGGTCCCTGCCCGCCCGGGGCTGACCAATGCGCTGGGATGCGTCGTTGCTGATTTGCGCTATGACTTTGTGCAAACCATCAACGCACCTGTCCACCAGCTAGGCCCCAAACAAATCTCCACTGTTTTTGAGGATCAGGCCGCTCGAGGTCGCGATATGATCTCTGACGAGAACCTCCCAATCTCAGAGATAGAGACACAGTACTCGCTCGATATGCAGTTTATTGGCCAAACTCATCTTTTGCGGGTCGATCTGCCGACACCACATGTCACAGTGGAGGCGCTGCAAACCCTTTTTGAACAGGTGTACAAAAACCGTTTTCGCGTTGAGTTGTCAGACATTCAAGCGGCGGTGGTCAATGTGAATTGCTCGGTGATCGGCCGACGCCGCGCACTGGATCTCTCCTTACTGTTTGACACCAGAAAACGCAGACCGACACTGAGCGACGCACAAATTGGCAATCGTGCCACGTTCTTTGAAAGCCGTTGGCATAGCACCCCCATCTACGATCGTGAATCGCTTCCAGAACGTTTTTCCTTCACCGGTCCGGCCATCATCGAACAACTTGATACGACAACCTTTGTACCACCCGGCGATCACGTCGCCCCAGACGCAGATGGTAACCTAATCATCACCATTGGGGGTGCCTCATGACCGTTGACCCGGTGACCCTCACCGTCATTCAGGCAGGATTGCAGCAAGTCTGCGATGAAATGGATCTCAGCTTCTCACGCGCCGCCTTCTCCCCGGTAATTGCCGAAGCAAATGATCGCTCAGACGGCATTTATTCGGCCACGGACGGTGCGCTCATTGCACAAGGCAATGCAGGCCTGCCTGTTTTTGTGGGCACCATGCAATACTCCACACGGACTTTGATCCAAATGATCAAAGACGGCATGGTCGCGCCGCCGGCGCCTGGGGATATCTACATCGTAAATGACCCCTACCTGGGTGGCACCCATTTGATGGACGTCCGTTTTGCGATGCCTGTCTTCCGGCAAAGTAAGATCTTCTGCTGGCTGTCCAATACTGGACATTGGCCAGATACTGGCGGCGCGGTACCTGGTGGGTTCTCCGCCTCTGCAACGGCCGTTGAGCAAGAAGGCTTACGTATTCCGCCAGTAAAACTCTTCAAGCAAGGCGTATTAGATCAAGAAATTTTCTCGATCATCAAATCCAACATCCGTGTCGCTGAACAGCGTATTGGAGATGTGCAAGCTCAGGCGGCGGCCCTTCTGGTCGGGCAAGACCGACTTGCCTTGCTTTTGGATCGATATGGCGACGCAACGGTCTCTGAAACCATAAAGGAGCTCAACAGCCGCGCACGCCTTCAAATGTTAGATGCGCTTTGTGACATTGTGCCCGGTGAATACCCCTCGACAGCTTTCGTTGACAGTGATGGCGTGGTGAACGAACCACTCACCATCGCCCTAAAGGTCACCCGTGATGACAAAGGGCTGACGTTTGATTTTGAAGGCAGCAGCCCGCCCTGCCAAGGTCCGATGAATTCCGTCCGGGCCACCACGCTGTCTTCTGTTTATCTCGCAATGCGTCATATCTTTCCCGAAGTGCCAATGAACGCAGGCGCATTTGCACCGTTTAGTGTCGTTGGTATCAAGGGCACTTTTCTGGATGCGCAATATCCCCGTCCGGTCTCCGGATGCGCCGCGGAGGTTTCCCAACGGATTGCAGAGGCTGTGTTCGTTGCACTTGTGCCGGCTCTGCCAGACCGCGTCACAGCGGCGCCCGCCGGAACCAGCGGCAACTTTGCACTGGGGGGCTTTGACCCCGAAAAGTCCCGCGAGTACGTAATGTATCAAATATCCGGCGGCGGATATGGCGGAAATGCCGATCACGATGGGCTCGCCAACGGCTGCTCCACCATCGGCATTTCCAAAGCGCCCCCAATTGAAATTATGGAACAGGCGTTTCCCGTGTTGTACCACCGCTACGCGCTGCATGAAGACTCCGCTGGCGCAGGTGAACATCGTGGCGGATTTGGGCTGGACTACGAAATCGAACTCCGACGGGGCCATGCCAAAGCCAGCTTTGTAATGGATCATGGACGGTTTGGCCCAAAGGGCGCACTGGGCGGCATCGACGGCGGTGTAAACCGTGTGACCGTTGTCCAGAACGGATCACCCTACGTGCCAGCACATCTTTCCAAAGAACAGGACGTCCCACTGTCGTCGGGGGATCGGGTCCGTGTTCAAACACCGGGTGGTGGAGGATTTGGAGATCCTTTGGAGCGCGACCCGAATTTGGTCAGCGAAGATGTGCGCCTTGGTCGATATCGCGCAGATACAGCACAAGACCTATTTGGCGTTGTGATCGAACAGGCCACATGCAAACCGGACATCAACGCAACCCACGCATTGCGACAAAAAATGCGCGCCACCCCGTCGTGACGCGCATTAGGTTAATCATGTTAACGCTCTGTTAAATCAGGTAAATGCCTGCAAACCCGTCTGCGCGCGACCAAGGATCAACGCATGCACATCATGGGTGCCCTCATAGGTATTCACAGTTTCGAGATTCACCATATGACGGATTACCCCAAACTCAAGACTGATGCCGTTGCCACCATGCATATCTCGGGAAAGTCTTGCGATATCAAGAGCTTTTCCACAGTTGTTGCGCTTGATAAGTGACACCATCTCCGGTGCGGCTTTGGCCTCATCCATCAGTCGCCCAACTCGCAATGCCGCCTGCAACCCAAGCGAAATCTCCGTCTGCATATTCGCCAGCTTCAACTGAAACAGTTGCGTTTGTGCCAAGGGCTTGTTGAACTGCTTGCGATCCAATCCGTATTGACGCGCCGCATGCCAGCAAAACTCAGCCGCCCCCATTGCGCCCCACGCGATGCCATAACGGGCGCGGTTCAAGCAGCCAAACGGACCTTTTAGCCCCTCTACGTTAGGCAACAGCGCATCCTCTGACACCTCAACGTTTTCCATCACAATCTCGCCAGTGACAGAAGCCCGCAACGACGCTTTGTGCATGATTTTGGGTGCAGACAGGCCTTTCAGGCCTTTCTCGAGCACAAAGCCGCGAATTTTTCCGCCATGGGCATCTGACTTGGCCCAAACAACAAATACATCCGCTATTGGCGCGTTGGAGATCCACATCTTTGCGCCATTCAGAACATAACCTCCGTCGACCTTTTTGGCCGTGGTTGTCATGCTGCCCGGATCCGAACCAGAGTCCGGTTCCGTCAAACCAAAGCACCCGATCCACTCTCCAGACGACAATTTGGGAAGGTATTTGGTACGCTGTGCTTCGGATCCATAAGCGTAGATTGGATACATCACGAGAGAGCTCTGAACCGACATCATGGAGCGATACCCGCTGTCCACACGCTCGACCTCTCGTGCCACCAAGCCGTAGCTCACGTATCCAGCACCAATTCCGCCGTATTCTTCTGGTATGGTGGTCCCCAGCAGACCCATTTCACCCATTTCGGCAAAAATATCTGGATCCGTTTCCTCATTCTCAAACGCCTGAGTCACACGAGGTGAGAGCTTTTCTTCACAGTAGGCACGCGCAGCGTCCCGCACCATACGCTCGTCTTCTTCAAGCTGGCTTTCGATCAGAAACGGATCTTCCCAATTGAATGACCCCAATTCGGGTTTTGATTGTGGTGCCAGGTCCTTGGCCATGGTGTCTCCTTCGCTTGCGCCCCGCACTGGAGCTCAGACATTCGCGTGTGTCGCCAATCTGACCCAACTCCCTAAACTTTCAAGGATAAGTGGATGAAACGTCGCGACGTCGCATTTTCTTTGAACGCTTCTATTGAGCAAAATACTGTGCATTGCTAGATCAAATCAACACCCACCCGCCACGCGGGTTGCCCGTAGTGGACCAGTCTCCTCCGTGCAGCTCGAAAGGAAACTCGGAAGACCCGCACTATGTTGGTGCACGCTCGAAAGCCTGCAATTTTGGGGAGATCTACGTCCACGCCAGATCCTTAAGGCGGGCCACGACCGTTCATTTGGTCGTCAACTCCCGCGTTATTTTGCAAGCATATCAAATCAACCGTCGGCGGGTTTTCAGCCTGCACGCCACCCTACCTTAAAGGCCTCACATGACCCCACTTCATGGTCTCAAAGTTGTCGAACTCGCCCGCATTCTTGCGGGTCCTTGGATTGGTCAATCGCTCGCTGATCTGGGCGCAGAGGTGATCAAGATCGAAGCGCCGCAAGGCGATGACACCCGCACATGGGGCCCTCCTTTCATTGAACGCAATGGGGATACATCTGCGGCCTATTTCTATGCCGCCAATCGCGGTAAAACCTCTATCGTCGCAGATTTCCGTACTGAGCAAGGACGCGCGCAGGTTTTGGAGCTGATCGAAGACGCCGATATTCTGATTGAGAATTTCAAAGTGGGCGGACTAAAAAAGTACGGTCTCGACTACGACAGCCTCAGCAAAGTTAACCCACGCTTGATCTACTGTTCAATCACCGGCTTTGGCCAAACCGGTCCCTACGCCGCCCGAGCGGGTTACGATTTTATGATCCAGGGTATGTCCGGCCTTATGTCCATCACCGGCGAACCCAATCAGCAACCGCAAAAAGTTGGTGTTGCGGTCACAGATGTGACGACTGGGCTATACGGCACCATTGGCATTCTCGCCGCCCTGCACCAACGCCACACAACCGGGCGTGGACAGCACGTTGACATGTCTTTGCTGGATTGCGCCACGGCGATGTTGGCCAATCAAGCCATGAACTACCTCACCACTGGTGAGAGCCCCACTCGCCAAGGCAATGCGCACCCCAACATTGCGCCCTATCAAGCCGTCCCCACATCCGATGGCCATATCATCCTTGCCGTTGGCAACGATGGGCAATTTCAACGTCTGTGCGGCGTACTCTCCCGGGGGGATCTGGGTGATGCGCCAGGTTATGCCACCAATCAGCTGCGCGTCGCCAACCGAGAGGCGCTAACAGTTCAGATTGAATTGGAAACCCAAAAATGGACGGCAGCGGAATTGTTAGCAGCTTTGGAGGCCGCAACGGTTCCAGCTGGACCGATCAATTCGATTGAACAGGCGCTTACCGATCCACAGATCATCGCGCGTGGTATGGTTGTTCAGTCGGAAGGCATTCGTGGTTTGCGCGGCCCATGGCAATTTTCGGACGCTGAACTGGCCACCAGCCGCACCGCACCGATCCTGCCAAAATCAGATGTCTAAACACCCAGATATCTGTCGGTCTCCTCAGCGCCAAGGTCATTAAAGGCTCCAGTCCAGACCGTGCGGCCCTTTTCTAGGATCACGGCACGGTCAGCCACCTGCCCCAATTCACGCAGTGATTTGTCGATTGCGATAATCGCCATGCCACTTTCTGCCTTTAACTTGGCCAAAGCCTCCCAGATTTCCTGCCGGATCACGGGTGCAAGCCCCTCAGTGGCCTCATCCAAGATCAGCAAACGCGGGTTGGTCATCAGCGCACGCCCAATCGCCAACATCTGCTGCTCTCCACCAGACAACGATGCCGCTGCTTGGTCACGGCGTTCTGCCAGCCGCGGAAACAGCGCACAAACTGCGCCAAAATCCCACGCGCCTTTACGCGCGGCCGCAATAAGGTTCTCATGCACGCTCAGATTGGCAAAACAGCGCCGCCCTTCTGGCACCAGCCCAATCCCCAATCGAGCCGCTTTGTAAGACGGCAGATCGGCCATGTCCCTGCCATCAAATGTCACCGCTCCGCTGGAATGGCGTAGCATCCGGCACATCACTTTCACCGAAGTGGTTTTCCCCATGCCATTGCGTCCCATCAACGCCAGAACTTCGCCTTCGTCCACCTCAAGTGACACATCAAACAATGCTTGGCTCGGCCCATAGAAAGCGCCGATGTTTTTGAGTTCAATCAAACTCATGTAGGCACCTCATCACCGAGGTAGGCTGCCCGGATTTCAGGGTTCACTTTGATGTCTTCCGGTGTGCCGGTGGCAATCACCTGACCGTAAACAAGTACGCTGATCCGATCGGCAAGCGCAAAAACCGCGTCCATGTCATGTTCAATCAAAAGGATCGGTGCAGACTGACGCAACTCAGTCAGCAAAGCTATCATTTGCTGTGCGCCTTCTAGTCCAAGCCCCGCCATCGGTTCATCCATCAAAAAGACCTTGGGCTGCAGCGTGAGCGCCACGGCCACCTCAAGTTGCCGCCGCTGGCCATGACTTAAATCCGCCGTAAGCATCGCCGCGTACTCCGCCAAGCCAACACGCGCCAATGCATCTTGCGCCGCAGATAGCAAAGCTCGGTCTTTCATAACGGGCTTTAGAAAACGCATCACATCACCACGCCGACCCAGCGCCCCAAGCACTGCGTTTTGCAAAACCGTGTGCTCCATCGACAGCGAGGAAATCTGAAACGTCCGCCCCAACCCGAGACGCGCACGGGCAGCGGGGCCCTTGCCGGATAAGTCATCCCCCATCAAATGAACTGACCCACTGTCAGACATCATATGCCCCGTGATTTGTTGGACTAAGGTAGACTTCCCTGCCCCATTTGGACCAATCAGCGCGTGGATCTCACCTTTGCGCAAATCCAGCGACACATCATTTGTCGCCCGTAGTGCCCCAAAACTTTTGAAAAGCCGATTTGTACTGAGAACCACATCAGTCATGTGCTTTCTCCCGGCCAGCCAATGCGCCAATCACGCCACCTTTGGCAAACAACACGATGCCCAACAAAAGCGCTCCTAAGTAAACGTGCCAGAATTCGGAGAGACCACCTAAAACATGTTCGAGCAAGATAAACACCATTGCGCCAATCACCGGGCCAAATAGCCGTCCGACTCCGCCGATAATGATGAAAACGATGATTTCACCTGACATCTGCCAGCTCAACATTGTCGGGCTGACGAAACGGTTTAGATCTGCAAACAACGCGCCTGCAAGCCCTGTGATGGCACCAGAAATCGTAAACGCAACAAGCCTTAGTCGATACGGCTCCACACCGACGGACAGCACCCTTGTCTCGTTCTGCCGTGCAGCGCTCAGCGCCAGACCAAAGGAGGACTTTTGCACAGCACTCATCAGCCATAACACCAAGCACAAAAGACCAAAACACAACCCAAAAAACTGGATCGGGACCAAAGTATTCAATCCGGGAAAGTCATTGCGGACGTAGATAGACAACCCATCTTCGCCGCCATATGCTGGCCAACTGATCGCGAAATAGTAAATCATCTGCCCAAAAGCCAGCGTGATCATGATAAAGTACACACCGGAAGTTCGTAGGCTTAAGAGGCCAATTGCTAGGGCTGCCAAAGCGCTTGTGACAATTGCCACCATCCAAATCACGAGCATCGATTTGGTGCCCTCGATTGCGAAAGGCACCTCCATGAGCGGCGTATATGATTGGGCATGGCTGGCCAGAATGCCCATGGCATACCCACCGATACCGAAGAACGCCGCATGGCCCAAGCTTATCAAACCGCCCAAGCCCAACGCGAGGTTTAACCCAACGCCCGCCAACGCAAAGATTGCAGCACGTGTTGCCAACGTAATTGTGAATGGTTCATCCACAATCCAGGCCCAAATAGGGACACCCGCCAACAGCGCCAGCGACGCAATATTTATGTAAGTTTCGCGCCCCATATCAACTCACCCCGTAAAGTCCGCGTGGGCGCACGACAAGAACGCCCGCCATGAGGATGTAAATCAGCATCGAGGACAGCGCCGATCCCACCGACACTGCTGCTGACGGCTCAAGAAACAGCGCAAAGATTTGAGGCAACAGAAACCGGCCCATGGTGTCGGTCAGCCCGACAAGAAGTGCACCAACAAGCGCCCCTTTGACCGACCCAATTCCGCCAATAACAATCACCACAAAGGCAAGGATCAAGACCGGCTCTCCCATGCCCACCTGCACAGATTGTATCGCCCCGACGAGCGCGCCTGCAAATCCGGCCAATGCAGCACCGAGCGCAAAAACAAAGGTGTATAATTTTGCAATATCTACACCCAAGGCTGCAATCATCTCGCGATCAGCTTCTCCAGCGCGGATACGAATGCCAACGCGCGTGCGATTGATCAGGGCAAACATGCCCGCCGCCACCACAAGCCCGATCACAATTATGGACAAGCGGTAGGCCGGGTATTGAATCCCACCGGGCAATGTCACGGGTCCTGACAACATCTCAGGCACATCCAAGAACAGTGGGAAAGAGCCAAACATCCACCGCGTGCCTTCGCTGAAAATCAAGATCAACGCAAAGGTCGCAAGCACCTGATCCAAATGGTCCCGATCATACAAACGTCGAATGATGGTCAACTCAATCAACGCTCCCGCCAAAGCGGCGGCTGCCAATGACGCCATTAGCGCGAGCACAAACGATCCCGTGGCTGTTGCTACTGCCGCCGCCGCAAAGGCCCCAATCATATAAAGTGAACCATGTGCCAGATTGATCAGCCCCATCACACCAAACACCAGCGTGAGTCCGGCGCTCATTAGAAACAGCATGACGCCAAACTGAAGCCCATTAAGCAACTGTTCTATGAAGAGAAGTATCGACATCTTAAAGCTTCACTATTTCCGCATGTTCACGACCACACCAACGCACTGCACACTGCAATGCCGTCTCGCCGGTATCCAAATCGCTCTCAGGTGTATGTGCCGTTGTCACTATCCACCCTGCCTCAGACTTGGCCAAAAAAACGTTCCAATCGTCCAATTCATCTTCCACTTCGTTCGCACCAGGGCCTGACATGGCGATCAGGTCCACTTGATCTAGGGCTGCTTTCTCAACGAATGCGCGCAAATCCGCGTCCGCTGAAAGCGGTAGCTGCAAAACCACGTTTTTTGGAAAACCATCATGGTGTGTGGGGCGGGAACAAAGTCCCGCCCCAGCCAAATTACATCTTACACTCTGCGCCATACGCGTCCGCATGATCGCTCAGGCCGGTTGCGATGATCTTGTTGGTGTAAACGTCACCTTCTTTGATCACTTCACGCACATAGATATCTTGGATCGGGTGGTGGTTGTCCCCAAACGAGAAGTCGCCACGCACAGAGTCAAACTCCGCCGCCTTCAGCGCTGCACGGAACGCATCCGCATCCGCCACATCCGCTTTGTCCATCGCTGACATCAACAAGTTTGCGGTGTCAAAGCCTTGAGACGCATACAGTGATGGTAGGCGACCAAACTCTGCCTGAAAGCTTTCTACAAAGGCCGCATTCTCCGCATTGTCGATGTCTTTGTTCCACTGGCTGGTGTTTTTGACACCGATGGCCGCATCGCCAACCGCCTGCAGAATGCCCTGATCAAAGCTGAACGCCGGGCCAACCAAAGGCAGATCCACACCACTTGCCGCATATTGCTTCAAGAAGGAAATCCCCATGCCACCCGGCAGGAAGAAGAACACGCTGTCTGCACCAGACGCGCGGATCTGCGCAATTTCAGCCGCATAGTCGGTTTGACCCAGTTTGGTGTAAAGCTCACCCGCCAGGTCACCTTTGAAGAAGCGCTTGTAGCCGGTCAGCGCGTCTTTGCCCGCTGGATAGTTGGGCGCGAGGATAAAGCTGTTGTTCAAACCGCTGTCGGTTGCATAAGCACCGGCCGCTTCATGCAGGTTGTCGTTCTGCCATGCCACGTTGAAGTAGTTGGGATGACAGCCTTTGCCCGCCAATGGAGACGGACCCGCATTTGGCGACAAATAGAATTTGCCCTGCGCTGTTGCAGCAGGCACAACCGCCATCGCCAAGTTGGACCAAATGATGCCCGTCAAAACATCCACCTTTTCAGATTGGATCATTTTGTCTGCCAACTGCACCGCAACGTCGGGTTTGCGCTGATCGTCCTCGATCACAACTTCAAGATCACTCCGTTCAGCTTGTTTCACAGCCAACATAAAACCATCACGCACATCTATGCCAAGACCAGCGCCGCCTCCGGACAAGGTGGTGATCATTCCGACCTTGACGTCTGCTTGCGCCGTTGCTCCCAAAAGTGCCATTGATGCGGCCAATGCCGCGCTCCGCAACTTCATCATATCGCTCCCTGATCCCGTTTGGTGTTGTTACAGAACCTTGGGCGTTAAAATGACCATCCGTCAATAAGGTCAGTGAACTTTTTTTTAAGCTTAAAGTATATTTTCAGTTCAAAGGCATTTTTTCACGCAAATACCGACATCTAACAAGCACTCTTTACTCAAACGAAGAGCGTAAATTCGTCAATTTTGCTCACCGAACCCGGCGACACATCTGACCTTGGCCTACGGAATCGGACCGCAACGCACTGTGAGATGTAGCCCGAAAAGCAAAACGCCGGAGATAATCTCCGGCGTTTTGTTTGTTGGTTACCCGCGTGACCACCATCCACGGCGCTTGGGCTTTGGTGGGCTCTCTGGCTCAGGTTCAACCGGTGGTGCCGTCGGCGCGACCGGCGACGGCTCAACAGCCTCAACCACCTCTGCCTCAGCCTCCACAGCACTCACCTCAGGCGTGGTTGCTTCACCTTCAACGGCTTCAGCCTCCGCAATCGGCTCTTGAACTGGCTCCGAAACATCAGACGGGCCTTCGTCAGCTTTCACTGGTTCGCCTTCGATCTCTACAGTGGCCTCATCTGTTGCCACCTGAGCAGCATCAACAGGCGCCTCGGCGGTTTCCGCAGTCTCTGCTTCAGATGTATAGCTTGATGTCTTGCTGCGTGATCGGCTGCGGCGACTCCGAGAGCGTTTTGGCTTATCGCCATCCGCAGTCTCATCACCTTTGCCAGTCTCTTCAGCCGCATCAGTCGACACTTCGTCAGCCTCGGTCTCTTCGTCTGACGCATCTGAAACGTCACCACCTTCGGTGCCCTCACCCGACCCACTGCGACGGCGACGACGGCGACGACGACGCTTCTTGGGTTTGGCTTCACCATCCTCTTCGGACGTCGGTGTTTCGCTTTCTAACGGCGCTTCGTCTTCAACCACTTCCGCATCGTCAATCGCATCCATAATCGACATGTCAGCTGATACAACCGGCGCACTGGCCTCGGGGACAACACGGGTGGCGGTTTTAAACTTCTCAATTGTAAAGTCAGGTGAAACCAGATGTGGATCAGCTTCGATGCGCACGGACAAGCCGTATCGCGCTTCGATCTGCGCCACATGCTCGCGCTTCTGGTTCATCAGATAGTTCACAATCGCAACCGGTGCTTTCACAAGCACCTCACGCGACCGACCCCGTGTGCCCTCTTCCTCGATTTGACGCAAAATCGACAGCGCAAGGTTGTCATCGGAACGGATCAACCCAGTGCCATGACAATGTGGACACGGCTGAGTGGTCGCTTCAATCATCCCTGGACGCAGACGCTGGCGGGACATCTCCATCAATCCAAAGCCCGAAATCCGACCAACCTGAATGCGTGCACGGTCGGTTTTCAGTTTGTCTTTCATCCGCTTTTCGACGGCGGAATTGTTCTTGCGTTCATCCATGTCGATGAAATCGATCACGATCAACCCAGCCAAGTCGCGCAACCGCAACTGACGCGCCACTTCTTCGGCGGCTTCAAGGTTGGTTTTCAGCGCCGTTTCTTCGATCGAACCCTCTTTTGTGGCCCGACCCGAGTTCACGTCGATTGCGACGAGTGCCTCGGTCACCCCGATCACAATATAGCCGCCGGATCGCAGCTGTACTGTCGGGTTAAACATGCCAGACAGATAGCTTTCGATCTGATAGCGCGCAAAAAGTGGCAGGCCGTCCTGATACTGTTTCACGTTCTTAGCGTGGGACGGCATGATCATTTTCATGAAATCTTTGGCGATGCGGTATCCGCGTTCACCCTCTACCAGCACCTCGTCGATCTCACGGCTGTAGAGATCGCGGATCGACCGTTTGATCAGATCGCCTTCTTCATAGATCTTGGCCGGCGCAATGGATTTCAGCGTCAGTTCGCGGATCTGCTCCCACAAACGCTGCAAGTATTCGTAGTCACGCTTGATCTCTGATTTCGTGCGTTTGGCCCCTGCCGTGCGGACAATCAAACCCGCGCCGGTTGGAACATCGATCTCCGTGGCAATTTCTTTGAGCTTTTTGCGATCCGCTGCATTCGTAATCTTACGCGAGATGCCACCACCACGAGCGGTGTTGGGCATCAGGACGCAGTACCGACCAGCCAAAGACAGATAGGTCGTAAGAGCCGCGCCTTTGTTGCCGCGTTCTTCCTTCACCACTTGCACCAGCATAATCTGGCGCACTTTGATCACTTCTTGAATCTTATACCGGCGTGGACGCGGCTTGCGCGGTGGGCGGATATCATCACTGTCATCCTCATCCGCAACGGACTCGATATTTTCGTCTTTTTCCACCGCATCAGACCGCTTTGAACGGCTGCGCGAACGACGGCGGCTGGAGGTTTTCCGGCTCTTGCTGTCGTCGTCAGATCCTTCTGCATCGGCATCTGCATCTTCAGAAGTCTGCTCTGCATCTGTATCTGCGGCCGTCTCACCGTCTTCAGAGGCATCACCTGTGTCCGGTGTCTCTTCGGCCCCACCCTCATCTGCATCATTTTCAGATGCAGACTCGTCGGCAACGTCGGCAGTCTCTTCCGCTACCGGCGTTTCGTCTGCAGTAGTGACCTCTGCAGTCGCAGCAGCATCACCTTCCGGGGCCACTTCAACACTCTCCTCGATCAGATCGCTTTGAGAAGACCCCTCAGTTTCTGTCTCTTCGCCAGTCTCTGGATCCTTGCTGGCAACAGCGTCTTCACCCTCGGTATTGGCAGCGATGGTTTTGCCACCAGTGTCTTTGGTGTCGTCGCCATCTGTGTCAGAAACCTCAGACGGCACATCCGCATCAGCGATAGCCTCGGCACTGTCCTCTGTTCCGGCATTTTCGTCCGCAGTGCTTGCTGGTGTCTCGACCTCGTCGGCCAATTGAACCTCAGGTTCCTCGACGGGGGTTTCTTCAACCAACGCCATAGGAGACAAACCTTCATCGGCATCGGCACCAGAATCTTCAACAAGATCGATGGTTTCCATACCTGAAATTTCCGACGCCGGAGCCTCTTTCACGTCATCATGTGGGGTCTCAGTGGTGTCAGTTTCTGCACCTTCAACAGCTGTGACGCCTGCCTCGACCTGATCGTCGGTCTTTTTCTTACGAGAGCGTGAACGCGAGCGAGACCGCGAAGTCTTTGGCTTCTCGTCGTCTTCGTCACGTGCTTTTTGCGCTTCTGCATAAGCCCGCTCTTCTTCCAGCAGGGCCTCACGATCCGCCACTGGGATCTGATAGTAATCCGGGTGGATTTCTGAGAACGCCAAGAAACCATGGCGGTTTCCACCATAGTCTACAAAAGCCGCCTGAAGCGACGGTTCAACCCGTGTTACTTTTGCAAGATATATGTTGCCAGCTAGCTGGCGTTTGTTTTCAGATTCAAAGTCGAACTCCTCAACCTTGTTTCCGTCGACCACCACAACGCGGGTTTCTTCCGCGTGGGTGGCATCGATGAGCATTTTCTTAGCCATGTTATCCGTTTGCACCCGCGCAAACGCCGCGCCCTTCCCGGAGGATCGGGCCAGTAACGTTGCAGGGGGTGTCTTGTCAGAGCGAGGGGATGCGCGCTGCCGACAGGGCCGCTTACGGCCTCTGCTCGGTCTCTCAAATCACTCGCGCGCTTCATCGCGTTTCTTCTCCGACACAGCGGGCAGGTTTTGCCACGTCTGTGCCTGTTATAAGCCCTCCGCATGCGCGGTTCAGGCGTCTCTTCTGGCTCATTTACATGAACCCAATCGGTCTGATCACGCGCTTGGTCCTCTGCCCCTAAGGGTCCTCTGGGCCACGTAAAACGCCAATGATCAGCGAAACTCATACGGGGCGCACTTTGTGCGCAATCCGTCCCCGCTACATAAAACCACTCCTGTGGAAAACACAATGGGGAATCGTCTGACGAATAGCGCCGCTTAGGTTAACGGTCCGTCAAAAAGCCCAATTTGCACAGCAGCATGGCCCAAACTGTCCGCAACAATTTGCCCCAAATCCGGCAACGGTGTACCGACGGGTCGCAGATCTGGGACTTGAACGGTCTTGCACCCTGCTCTGACCGCTGCTGTGGTGCCCAGATCACTGTCCTCAAACGCGACACATCGCGATGCGGACACGCCCAATCGCGCGGCCCCCGTAAGGTATGGCTCCGGATCAGGTTTGTTCTTAGACACTTCATCGCCAGCACATACCGTTTCAAAAAACGGCAAAAGGCCCGCGTGGTCTAGGTGATGTGACGCTGCCTTTGCGCTTGAAGATGTCACAACGGCCATGGGAACCCCTTTGGCTTCGATCGCTTGCAGCACGTCATAAACGTATGGTTTGACCGGCACGCCTTTCTGCACGTTGTCGCTATGAAGAGTGCGCCACCTCACGTCAAAATCCACGATGTCCGTACCCGTGGGTAAAAAGTCACTTAGTCGTGCTGTAGTGACTTTACTGGATGTACCGACAAGCGTGGCGAAAAAGGACGACGCTGCCCGATTTTCGATTCCCAATTCGGCCGTTAGTTCTACGAACGCTTTGCAGAACATCCGCTCAGTGTCCAAAAGCAACCCATCCATATCAAACAAATACGCGTCGGGGGTTACTTGAAAAAGACTCAAAATATCTGTCCTTCAAAACACGGGTATCGATGACTTTGATCAAACACATGACAGACAAAATAAAACGCCACAATGCCAGGTTTGGCATGTGGCGTTCACTAATTTTGTCGCGCTGAAACGCAGCCTACAGATAGTCCGCCCGCTGCAATCCATACTTGGCCATTTTTTCATTCAATGTCCGTCGTGGCAGGCAAAGTTCTTCCATCACACTGGCTATCGATCCGCGATGACGCCGCATTGTGTTGTCGATCAACATCCGTTCAAATGCCTCGACATATTCCTTCAGTGGTTTGCCTTCAGTGGTCACCACAGGCTGCATCTCTTCGTGATCATTCATCAACAGCGATGCAATCGTACCACCGCCGCGCCGGCTTTGCAGAACCGCGCGCTCCGCAAGATTGATCAACTGTCGCACATTGCCCGGCCATGGGGCTTGCAGCAATTGTGCCGCCTCCTGTGCGCTCACCTTTGGCGCGTCACAGCCGTATTCTTCACTGAATTGCTCAGACAAACGTGTGAATAGTGTGAGAATGTCCTCACCACGCTGACGCAAAGGGGGCACCGTGATTTTCAACGCAGCCAAGCGGTAGAACAAATCTGAACGCAAAGCGTCTTCGCAGGTTCGATCTTGTTCTTGCATGTTGGAGATCGCGACAATCCGCGTTTCCGCGGGCGTTCCCTGTTCATTTATCACATTCAGCAATTTGGCTTGCAGCGCATCGCTCAGGCTCTCAATGTCCTCCAGAACCAACGTGCCGCCACGCGCTTCTTCAACGGCTGGCAGCTGACTGTCTTCTGGGTTCATTGGACCAAACAAACGTTTGGCCAGCGCGTCTTCTTCAAACGCACCACAACTCACAAGGACGAACTTCTTTCCCGCCCGACTGCCAACAGCATGCAACGCATGAGCAACCAAAGTCTTTCCGGTTCCGGTTTCGCCATCGATCAGCACATGCCCATCTGCTTGTCCCAAATCGAGAATGTCCTCTTTGAGACGAGCCATAATTGGGCTCGCTCCAATGAGCTTGTTCATGATCTGGTCACCATCAGACAGCTCACGGCGCAACGCACGCGCATCCAAGGTCAAACGCCGCGCACTGGTGGCCTTCTTGGCAAGCTGTGTCATTCGATCTGGGTTAAACGGCTTCTCAAGAAAATCATACGCGCCGACGCGCATCGCCTCCACCGCCATGGGGACGTCACCATGACCCGTGATCATGATAACCGGCAAGGCGCTGTCTGCTCCCATCAGCTTCTTGAGAAACTGCATGCCGTCCATACCCGGCATCTTGATGTCACTGATCACAATGCCCGGAAAATCCGGCCCCAGCGACTTAAGCGCATCTTCGGCGCTGCCATAGGTTTCCGTGTCATATCCTGACAAGGCCAACCATTGGCTGATGGATTGACGCATATCTTGTTCGTCATCGACGATTGCGATTTTCATGCCTTGGGCCACGAACTCACTCCGCTGCTTCGATATCTTCATTTAAAATAGGCAGCTGTACTTCAAATACAGCCCCCCGCCCCTGACCATTGCGCGCTGTCAGCCGCCCGCCGAGGTCATTCACGATGCCAGAGGAAATTGCGAGCCCCAACCCGACACCTTCCCCCGGCTGTTTGGTGGTAAAAAACGGTTCAAACAGGTTGTTTAGATCTTCAATGCCGGGACCATTGTCGCGCACCGTCAAAGTGGCGGTTTCCCCTGCTGCCAAAAGGATTTCTATCTCTGGATCAGGTTCGGATTCCGTCGCATCCAATGCGTTGCGCAACAGGTTGATCATGACCTGCTCAATGCGCACGCGATCGCCCATCACCCGCACAGACTCTGTCGGCACGATCTTGCCGATCCGAACCTGTCGTTGGCGCAATTGCGGCTCCATCATCGCCAAAGCGGAGGTGACCGCCTCCCCCATATCAACAGGACGAAATTCATCGCCCCCTTTGCGTGCATAAGATTTGAGCTGCTTGGTGATTGTTCCCATTCGTTCGATCAAGTCATCAATGCGCTGAAAAGACGTCAAAGCCTCATCAGGGCGATTGCGACTTACCAGCAGACGTGCGCCTGCCAGGTAGGTTTTCATCGCCGCCAACGGTTGGTTCAGCTCGTGACTGACAGCGGCCGACATTTCACCAAGCGCCGCCAATTTCGAGCTTTGCGCCAAGCTTTGTTCCGCAACCTCAAGGCTCAATTGCATCCGTTCTCGTTCGGCAATCTCGCGTTGAAGACGTTGGTTCAGCCCACGCAGCTCCACACTTTCGCGCTGGAAAAACACCATGCGCGATGCACTCTTTCGCCCCACCAGATAGAAACCAAGCGCCAAAAGGATGGCAAACCCCATGATTTCAAGAGCTAAGACGGCATTTACCTTCTCTCGAACGCTCGCGTAACTTGTGAAGCTGGCCATCTGCCAGCCTCGAAACGGAATGCGGGCGCCCATCCGCATCACAGCCTCGCCGCTCAAGTAAGCGTCCGCCGGGTCTTGTGTCCAATCCGCCGTGACCTTTATCGCCCGTTCAATCGCCCCAAGCGCCGGTTGCTTGGCCAATGCCTCCGCTTCCGTTGTACCGCGCCACCGAGGCTCACTCGCCAGAATGATAACGCCTTCGCTATTGGTCACCAAAACGGCATCCGAAATTCCGGCCCAGGCCCGCTCAAATTTCTGCAAGTCCACTTCGACGGCGATCACACCTAACGTCCCACCACCGCTCTCAAGCCGACGCGAATAAATGAAGCGGTAAGCCCCACCCTCATTGCGCGCGATGGTGAACAAAGTCATGTTGGACCGCAGCGCGTTGATGAAAAACTCTTGTTCGCGATAGTGCGTTCCCAACCGCGTTCGATCGGTCGCGGCCACCGTGCGGCCGGTTTCATCAAGCAACAACAAAGAGGCTGCGCCAATCTCGTCCACAAATGAAATCAAACGCTGAGTCGAGCTGGAAAAGTCCTGAGAATTCAGAGCCCCGATCAGCGCGGGGTCTTTTGCCAACAGCTGTGGCACAATAGCATTGCGTCGCAACTCACTGATAAGATTTCCAGAATACAGCGCAAGCCGCAGTTCCGCGCGGTTGCGCGTATTCGCGGTGAACCGATCTGTCAGAAAACTATTGGTGGTCCATATTGTGACACCTGCCACAATCGCAATCAGTGCCAAGGCCAGCCGCGCACGCCAACTGACGATGGCGGAAGGAACCTGTTTGTTTGCAGAAGAGGCACTTTGCGTCATAGCCCGACACTACGCGCCTCTTGCTCAGGCCTCAAGTCAGGCTGTGGCAAACTGATCCATCAACGCGCGGAACATCGCCACCCCATCGGTGCCACCGTGGCCGATATCCGCCGCCCGTTCCGGATGTGGCATCATTCCCAACACACGGCGGTTCTTGCTGACAACACCTGCGATGTCTGCAACAGACCCGTTTGGGTTGTCGACATAGGAAAAAGCAATCCGATCATCATCCCGCAATTCCGCGAGTTTCTCGTCGGTTACAAAATAGTTCCCGTCGTGGTGCGCTATTGGCACATTCACCACATCGCCCGCGTTGTAGCCTGCAGTGAAGGCCGTCGCGGAGGTCTCCACTTTCAAACCAACGTTACGACAGATGTATTTCAGACCACCGTTGCGGCGCAGCGCGCCGGGCAAAAGTCCGGTTTCTGTCAGAATTTGAAACCCGTTACACACGCCAAGCGCATATCCGCCGCGCTCTGCGTGTTTGATCAATGACTGACAAATAGGCGAATTGGCAGCAATCGCACCACAGCGCAAATAGTCGCCAAAGCTGAAACCGCCGGGCACGCCAACCATGTCGATGCCTTCAGGCAAGGCCGTATCTTTGTGCCACACCATCGTGACGTCCGCTCCGGCCTGCTCAAAGGCAACCGCTAGATCGCGATCACAGTTGGAGCCGGGAAAAACAATGACCGCTGCTTTCATCAGGCCATCTCCACCCGGTAGCTTTCGATCACTGTGTTGGCGAGAAGCTTCTCACACATGTCCGTCACAGTGGCCTCGGTGGTGCCATCGGCCAGATCCAACTCGATCACCTTGCCCTGACGCACACCTTCCACACCGTCAAACCCAAGGCTACCAAGCGCATGGCGCACAGCCTCCCCTTGGGGGTCCAGAACGCCAGTCTTTAGCATGACATATACGCGGGCTTTCATGAGGTCTCTCTCCGGTTGGGCATTAGGCGGGAGCGTCCCGCATTTTCTTGCCAAAAAGTCAGTTCCCAGCGCCCGAAACCGAGCGACGGAAAAACGGGGTGTCAGGTCAGTTCACCAAGGTCGGCTTTTGTGGGCCAGTGCCTTTTGGCATCACACCCAAACGGCGGGCCACTTCAGCATAGGCATCCGTTAGATTGCCAAGGTCTCGGCGGAACACGTCTTTATCGAGTTTCTGTCCGCTTTCGATGTCCCACAAACGACAGCTGTCAGGGCTGATCTCATCTGCAACAACTAAACGCTGAAAGTCACCATCATACACACGTCCGATCTCGATCTTAAAATCGATCAGACGGATACCAACGGCATACATCACGCCGCTCAAGTAGTCATTTACACGCAGCGCCAACCCGAGGATGTCGTCCATGTCCTGCTGGCTCGCCCAGCCAAAGGCTGCGATGTGCTCTTCAGACACCAACGGATCGCCGAGACTGTCATCTTTGTAGCAATACTCCACAATCGGACGTGGCAATTGCGTGCCTTCTTCAATGCCCAGACGTTTGCTCATGCTTCCCGCCGCATAGTTGCGCACGATCACTTCCAGTGGAATGATGTCACATTTGCGCACGAGCTGCTCACGCATGTTCATCCGCTTCATAAAATGCGTCGGCACGCCGATCTGCATCAAGCCGGTCATGAAATACTCGCTCAGACGGTTGTTGAGAACACCTTTTCCGTCGATCACGTCTTTCTTTTCAGCGTTGAACGCGGTGGCATCATCTTTGAAGTATTGCACAATGGTGTCAGGCTCGGGACCTTCAAACAAAATCTTGGCTTTGCCTTCATAGATTTTCTTGCCGCGGGCCATGTCTGTATCCTTCTTTGCCGGAATGAGTCCCGGATTTAGCCGCCCTCTTACTGGATGGGCCGCATTGTCGCAAGTATGGTCGCCCCTCTTGCGATCAATGCCATCAGTAGCCATATATTTTTTCTAAGTTTAGAGACGATGAGGACCGAAAAAATGAGCACCTTTGACCAACGCGAGAACGCTTTCGAAGCCAAATTCGCACATGATGAAGAGATGGTATTTAAAGCAGACGCACGCGCAAACAAAAAGCTGGGCTTGTGGGCGGCAGAATTGCTTGGAAAAACTGGCGAGGCTGCGGAGGACTATGCAAAATCCGTGGTCGTTTCTGACTTTGAAGAAGCGGGGCACGATGATGTGATCCGCAAAGTTGTCGCGGACTTGGATTCCAAATCCGACGAAAGCACCATTCGCGCCAAACGCCGGGAATGTCTGGCGATGGCCAAAGAAGAAATTGCCAACGAAGCCTAAGCGCACCCATCATTTACGCCGAGACGCGGGGGTGCACCCCGCGTTTTTTTATGTCCAATTGAAGATGTTAAGCCTGCAGAAACCCTGCGCCAGATAGCTCTTTTGCCACTGTGGTGGATGAATATTTTGGGCGGGAACCTAACGAATGACGACGTTTCATACTATAAATAAGATGTTTCGGCACATTTTGCCGCTGGCTTTGGGCGTTGTGTGTTGTGTTGTATTGGCCCAACAGCTCGGCGACATGGACCTGTCCGCACTTTGGTCGGCGGTTATGAGCGTATCAATGTGGCAATGGGGTATGGCACTGGCGGCAAGTGCCGTGAGCTTCTTTGCGGTGGCACGTTACGACGTGATCGCACAACGCCACTTCCAAATGTCACATACCGCACCAGACGCCATGTTGACGGGCGCCACAGCCATAGGTCTTGGCCAAACCCTCGGCGCGGGCGCTGTTGTGGGAACCTTCGTGCGCTGGCGTATGACACCAAATATGTCGTTTAAAGACGCCGCGCGCGTCACGGCTTTCGTCACCGTCACCTTTCTTGCGGCCCTAGCGGTCACCATCGCTATGGCCGCTCTTGCACTGCCCACGCCTCATATCCCAACGTTCTTGCCATATCTGATCCTTGCAGTGGCGCTCGGTGTGACTGTGTTGGCTTTTGTTTTTCCGGTTTTGTCGCGTCAAGGACGACGTGTCACGCTGCCAACGTTGCCTGCAATTGCCGCTCTTCTTGCGCTATGCCTCGTTGACACGGTATTTGCCGGTCTTGCTTTGTTTCTGCTTTTACCCGCAGATCTGGCCCTCAGCTTTGCAACCCTCTTGCCGGTTTTTCTGATTGCCTTGGGCGCCGCGATCTTTTCGGGCACACCCGGAGGTGTCGGGCCCTTTGAGTTGACACTTTTGGCTCTCCTGCCAAATCATCCAGAGCCCGCTTTGATGGCAGCGGTTCTTGCCTTCCGCGCCATTTACTACGCGCTTCCCGCCATTCTCGCCGGCGCAGTCTTATTGCATCGCCTGACAAGGCCAAAAACCACGTTTGCCCCCCGACAAGCCCGTGCGTACCAAGCATTTGGCGACAGTCCGCTCACGTCGTCTTCCCGCGCCGAACTGGGCGTTATTCGCCAAAACGGAGGCGCCTTGATGTCATGTGAGGCCGGACGTTGCGGAATTGTGCGCATCGGCCAAACACTGGTGGCTCTGTTTGATCCCATCGAGGGCAACGCTCACACTATGGCACGGCCACTCAAACGCGCCGCGCGGGCGCAAAACCGGATCGCATGCAAATATAAAATCTCTGCACGACACGCCACCCATGCCCGCAAAGCAGGCTGGGCGGTTGTGCACATTTCAGACGAAGCCATCATCTACCCAGAACAGCACACCGTTGACGGGCCAAAGTTTCGCCAATTGCGTCGCAAACTGCGCCACGCAGAACAGGCCAAACTGACGGTCGAACGCCCAACAACACATCTGCCACTGAATGATATGGCTCGCGTTTCCACGGCGTGGGAGACCCGTCATGGCGTACCGCGCGGCTTGACGATGGGACGATTTGAGTCCCTTTACGTCGAACATCAAAACGTTTTCCTCGCCTACCAAAACGCGCGGCTTGTTGGATTTGTCAGCTTTCACGCCACCAAAGATGAATGGTGCCTTGATCTCATGCGCGTGCTTCCGGATGCGCCGGATGGCACAATGCACTTTTTGGTTCAGAAGGCCATTCAAGCGGCTCTGGAGGCAGATGTGACACGGGTCTCTTTGGCCGCCGCGCCAGCGACACCAACCGGTCGGACACAACTCGAAAGATTTCTGCGCAAACAGCACTTCAAACACGGAGGGGGCGCAGGGTTACGCCAATTCAAAGCGTGTTTCGCGCCACACTGGCAACCGCTCTTTATGGCGGCTCCCGGCCCGATTCAGCTGGGGATGGCTACTCTCGATCTGATCCGTGCCGTCAATTTGCGCAGCGCCCCCGCGACACCTATTATGCTGGCACCCGCCCTTCAGAACACAACAGAAAAACAAACTTTGTCACAAACCTCATAATAGTCATGCAGCAAATGACATTGTGCACGGCGCTGCCCCATGGCAAATGGCGGCCAATACACACGTGGCGCCACCGCGCCCAAAGGAGTCCCTATGACCAATGCTTTGTCTAAGCTCTTGGAAACCCGTGACTGGCTGATGGCCGACGGAGCAACCGGCACCAACTTGTTTAACATGGGCCTGAGCTCCGGTGACGCACCTGAACTCTGGAACGCGGATGAGCCCCAAAACATCAAGAAGCTCTACAGCTTGGCGGTCAACAATGGCTCCGACATCTTCTTGACCAACTCTTTTGGCGGCAACGCGTCACGTTTGAAACTGCATGACGCGCAGGGTCGTGTGCGCGAACTCAACCGCCTCGCCGCCGAAATAGGCCGTGACGTCGCAGACGCGGCTGGTCGCCCCATCGTAGTGGCGGGTTCAGTTGGCCCAACAGGTGACATCATGGAACCTGTCGGATCTCTTACACATGCCGATGCGGTAGAGATGTTTCATGAACAGGCTGAAGGGTTGAAAGAAGGCGGCGCAGATGTGCTCTGGCTGGAAACCATCTCCGCCCCTGAGGAATACAAAGCCGCCGCCGAAGGTTTTGCTTTGGCGAATATGCCTTGGGTGGGCACAATGAGCTTTGACACCGCTGGTCGCACCATGATGGGTGTCACCTCTGCCGACATGACACAAATGGTCGAAGGTCTGTCAAACCCGCCCTTGGGCTTTGGTGCAAACTGTGGCGTCGGCGCTGCGGACCTGCTGCGCACTGTTCTGGGCTTCTCGGCTCAGGGCACAGAGCGCCCGATTGTTGCCAAAGGCAATGCGGGTATTCCGAAATACCACGATGGCCACATTCACTATGATGGCACACCCGAATTGATGGCGGAATACGCGGTGATGGCACGTGATTGCGGTGCAACAATTATTGGCGGCTGCTGCGGCACCATGCCGGAACATCTGCACGCGATGCGTGATGCTCTGGAAAACCGCGCGCGTGGCGAGCGGCCAACACTCGAACAAATCACTGAAACACTCGGTGGCTTTTCATCTGCATCTGACGGCACTGGTGATGAGCCTGCACCGACCCGTGAGCGTCGCGGTCGCCGCCGCCGCGCATAAATATACCGTTCACTCACAGTCCCAAAAGGCCCGGTGTTATTGCCGGGCTTTTTTGCTGTCAGCTATTTTAGCTCAGCGCCAAACCACACCCGCGCCACAGGCGTGTTGCCCCACTCCTGACGGGGCGCACCGCCTTGCACGCAGACCGTTTGACGCAAAGAACTGTCTAAAACAACGCCAACTGACCATCACGCGCCAAAGGCACCTCAAACAAATCCTTGCGCAGCTCTGGCAACGTTTTGGACAGCCCAACCCTTACGCGCGCTTTTTCAAAGCGCTGACCGATCATCTCTGCATAAAGCCCCTCGCCGCGCATGCGCTTTCCCCAAGCCGCCTCGTAGGTTTCGCCACCGTGCATTTCGCGCACCCGCGCCATAACCTTTGCCGCACGGCCCGGGTATGCCTCTTGCAGCCATTCCTCAAACAACGGCGCAACCTCCCGAGGCAGGCGCAACATGATCCAAGTGGCCGCTTGCGCACCAGCCTCAGCGCCTGCGTGTAGCAAGGCCTCCACCTCGTGATCACTCAATCCCGGCACCACAGGCGCCAACATAACGCGCACCGGAATGCCTGCCGCACTCAGCTTACGGATCATCTCAACTCGTCGCAGAGGCGCAGGACACCGCGGCTCCATCAGCCGCGACAGCTTGGCATCCAATGTGGTCAACGACACACCAACCTGCGCCAGCCCTCGCTGCGCCATGTCACTCAGAATATCAATATCGCGCTCAATCAACGTGCCCTTGGTCACTATCGCCACAGGGTGGCGAAACCGTTGCAACACCTCAAGCACAGAGCGCATCACCCGATACCGCTGTTCCACAGGCTGATAGGGATCGGTGTTTGTGCCAATCGCCAATGTGTCCAAAGAGTAGTTTTTGCGCCGCAGTTCCGCCTCAAGCACCTCAGCCGCTTTGGGACGCGCCACCAGTTTGGTTTCAAAATCCAGTCCCGGCGACAGTCCCAAGTAAGCGTGTGTCGGGCGCGCAAAACAATAGACACACCCATGCTCACATCCTCGATAAGGATTCAGCGAGCGGTCAAACGGAATATCGGGCGATTGATTGCGGCTGATCACACTGCGTGGGCGCTCTTCAGAGACCTCCGTGTGGAAGGGCTCGCGCGTCTCGGGGATCTCCCAGCCATCCTGCACCTCCTCTCGCACAGGCTCAAACCGGCTGGCATGATTGCTCACCGCACCGCGCGCACGCCGCCTTTCGGCATCAATTTTCTGGGTTTTGAAGTCTGACATGCGCCAAAACTAGAACAAATAGAGAACACATGCAACAAACCCCATGATTTGGATGAAAAACTTTCATTGCAAACCCACTTTTTGCCTCTACACGTCGCACTCAGCCTTGGCTATGTCGCTATTCAGACAGTTTGCCGGGTGAAAAAGACCCACATCTGAGACAACAAAGAGCAAGCGACACCCACAATCGGGTGAAGCCATGGTATGGGAATACGCGCATGTCAGAAGACCAAGACGACATCATCCTGTCCGAATTGGACGACGAAGAACTTGTCCAGCAGATGTTTGACGATCTGTATGATGGCCTCAAAGAGGAAATCGAAGAGAGCGTGAACATCCTCCTGGAGCGCAATTGGCAACCTTATGATATTTTGACCAAAGCGCTCGTCGGCGGCATGACAATTGTCGGCGCGGACTTCCGCGATGGGATTCTGTTTGTACCTGAGGTGCTTCTGGCCGCAAACGCCATGAAAGGCGGCATGCACATTTTGAAGCCCCTTCTTGCCGAAACCGGCGCTCCCCGTATGGGATCAATGGTGATTGGGACTGTCAAAGGGGACATCCATGACATTGGCAAAAACCTTGTATCGATGATGATGGAAGGTGCAGGTTTCGAGGTCGTTGATTTGGGCATCAACAACCCCGTCGAGAGCTACCTTGAGGCGCTGAATGAACATCAGCCTGATATCCTTGGGATGTCCGCGCTTTTGACCACCACAATGCCCTATATGAAGGTGGTGATCGACACGATGATCGAAAAAGGCCTGCGCGATGACTACATCGTTTTGGTCGGTGGTGCGCCGCTCAACGAAGAATTTGGCAAAGCGATTGGTGCGGACGCATACTGCCGAGATGCCGCCGTTGCTGTGGAAACCGCCAAAGAATACGTGGCGCGCAAACACAACCAGATGAGCGCCTAAACACAGGTAAATCACGCTCCGCACAGGCGGGTCTGGTCCGCCTGTTCTGGCGGGCCATTTTTGTTTGTGCCGCAACTGTGAAACACTTGCGTCTTTGAAGGAGCCGGGACTGTGACAGGCAGTGGCACTGCACTTGATGACACCGCTCTCACCGACACAGGGCTTGCTCCCACCGGGGAGACAGGCCGTGTTCTGCTGCTAGCATGTGGCGCGCTTGCACGTGAAATTCTTGACCTTATCAAGATCAACAAATGGGATCACATGGATCTCACCTGCCTGCCCGCAATTTACCACATCCAACCTGAGAAAATTGCACCCGCTGTTCAGGACGCGGTCATCAAACATCGCGAGACCTATGCCTCCATTTTTGTGGTGTATGCGGATTGCGGCACCGGTGGTGGACTACAAAAGACCTGCGACGACCTCGGGGTCGAAATGGTCGCCGGGCCGCATTGCTACAGCTTCTTTGAGGGCAATGATCGCTTTGCCCAAATTGCCGAAGATGAATTTACCGCCTTCTATCTCACCGACTTCCTCGTCCGCCAGTTTGACGCCTTCATCATCAAACCCATGGGGCTTGATCGCCACCCGGAACTGCGTGACATGTACTTTGGAAACTATGAAAAGCTGGTCTATCAGGCGCAAACAGACGATCCAGCCCTGACAGAAAAAGCCAAAGCCTGCGCAGATCGCCTTGGTTTGGACTTTGAACGCCGGTTTACCGGCTATGGAGATCTGAGCGCGGCTCTCACCGCGCTCTAATCCTCACGCTGCGCCAGAGCGCATCTTGGCCATTTTGCGAGCCGCTTTGAAGCTGACCAGCTTGCGGCTGCCAGCATCCCAAAGATCCAGTTTGGCGCAGGCCAGACTTTCCCTTAGGGTCATCCGCCCCATATCCTTAAGTTCTGCGTGATCCCGCAGCACCTCGGGCAAACGATAAAATGGAATGCGCGCATAAAGGTGATGTACATGGTGGATGCCGATATTTGCAGAGAACCAGCGCAAGATCGGTGGCAGATCATAGTGCGAGCTGCCATGCAGCGCAGCCTCATGCAGCGACCAATCTTCCGACGTATCCCACTCTGTCTCTTCAAACTGGTGTTGGATATAGAACAACCACATGCCAATCGACGCCGCGATCAGAATGGTTGGCAAAAACACCAAGAACAAAGACTGCCACCCGCCGAAGTACGCAATCGCAGTCAACAGCACGGCAATACCAACGTTGGTGCCCATCGCTGAGACCCAATATTTAGAGCCTTGATCCATGAACCCCAACGGAAGGCGGTTCTGCAGAATAAAAATGTAGCTTGGCCCCAAGCCGAACAGCACCAGCGGATGCCTGTAAAGGCGATAGAGAAAGCGTCCAAAGGCGCTGCGCTGGTGATACTCTTCGGTGGTAAGCGTCATGATGTCGCCAATGCCGCGATGACCAAGGTCACCTGCATGGCTGTGGTGGATCGCGTGAGATCGACGCCAAACGTCATAGGGGGTCAACGTCACAATGCCCAGGCCGCGCCCAATCCAATCACTGACATCGCGGTTGGCAAAGAACGACCCGTGGCCGCAATCATGTTGAATACAGAACAGGCGTAGCAAAAACATGCCATTCAACAGGGAAATCGCAAAGGCAGCGAAGTAGCTGTAATGCGCGGCCCAACAGGCCAGAACCCATAGCGCCACAAACGGCCCTAAACTGATCCCAAGTTCAAAACTGCTTCGAAGGCTGTTTGGCTCTCTGTATTTGGCCAGAGTGCGCACCCAGTTGCGTGCGACCTGCGCACGATCTACGTCCATCGAATCTTTCATGTACTGCTACTTCCCCAAAATCTCCGCACCACGCCTAAAGCTTCCCGCGCGAGGATCAAGATAAGATCATAAAAATCTGAAAATTTCGCCAATTTTCGCCATCAAAAGAGCATTTGACACATTCTCAGGCCAATGAGGTCACCCACAAGATCGTGGCGTCCTCATCACTTGAGCTGATCACATTGTGGCCCATCGTGCCATCATAGTAGGCGCTGTCACCGCGGCGCATCTCAACCGGCTCATAAAATTCTGTGTAAAGTTGGACCACGCCAGTCAAAACATACAGAAACTCTTCGCCATCGTGCCGCACCCAACCGTCAAATTCATCCATCGAGCGCGCGCGCACCCGAGCGCGATACGGCAACATCGCTTTCTTTCGCAAACCTTCTGCCAAAAGCTCGTGCTCGTAAGTTGTTGTGACTTGATGGGTACCTTCACCGGACTTCACAACCGCCATACGCCCGTTGATCTGGTCCCTTTGGGGAGACGTAAACAGCTGTGGTACGGAAATCTCCAACCCCACTGCAAGCTTTTTCACCGCATCATAGGTCGGCGACATCTGCCCGTTTTCGATCTTTGACAGAGTCGAACGGGCCAAACCAGCCTGATTGGCCGCCTGTTCCAAAGTCCAGTTGCGCGCTTTGCGCAGCTCACGCACGCGCTCCCCAAGATCAAGAGGCTCGACGTGGTCTTGTCCCCCATTCTCACGGGCAATTCGGATTAGCGATTTTGGGTCTTTTTTACTCATGCCTGCGCTTCTAGCCCGCAGGCCCCCCTCCCTGCAACCGCAAGCCACCCCTTGCCCCTGCACAAAAGTCGGCTTACGCACGGGGTATGCACTCCGTTTTTGATAAGGGCGCACCCCCCGCCTGCCCCAACGCCTTTAACATGGCCGCACATGTTCTGCGCCATGCACAAGACAAATCGGACAAAGTTGCGCTGCGTGTGCTGTCTGAAAATGACCCCGAAGACTGGACCTATGGCGCTCTTGAGTCTGCGGTTCTAGGAGCCGGCACCGGCCTGCTGGACGCGGGACTACAACCGGGTCAACGGGTTCTGATGCGACTGGGAAACTCGGTGCACTTTCCCATAGCGTTTCTCGCATGCATTGCTGTGGGTTTGATCCCTGTCCCAACCTCATCACAGCTCACAAAATCCGAAGTCGATGGGATGGTCACCTCCCTAAAACCCGCAGCCATTTTGCAGGATCCAAGTGTCGAAACTACATCAATAACATCGACCAAGATACTGACAATTAATAACCTTATATCTTTTTATGGTTTGTCTTCTGCGACATATGAGCTGGGTAACCCAAACCGCCCCGCCTATATTGTTTACACCTCTGGCACTTCCGGACGCCCACGCGCAGTGGTGCATGCGCACCGCGCCATTTCAGCGCGGCAAATGATGTTTGAGGACTGGTACGCACTTAAGCCCTCTGACCGGCTCTTGCATGCAGGCGCGTTCAATTGGACTTTCACACTTGGCACCGGGCTGATGGACCCTTGGACCATTGGGGCCACGGCGCTCATCCCAGCCCCCAACACGTCCCCCACCGCTCTTGCCGATTTGCTCCATAGACATCAGGCGACGCTGTTTGCCGCCGCGCCGGGTGTGTACCGCAAAATGCTAGACACACCTGATGACCCGGCGCTTACGAAACTACATGACAGCTTGCGCCATGGACTATGTGCCGGGGAAAAACTCTCCACGCCGATGCGCCAACGCTGGTCCAAAGCGACCGGCACGCCTCTGTTTGAAGCTTTCGGAATGTCAGAGTGCTCCACCTTCATATCATCAAACCCAACATCGCAGTCTCCCAACGGCGCTCTTGGCCAACCACAACGGGGGCGTCGTGTGGCCATTGTGGATGAGAATGGCCCTGTTCCGCTTGGTGCCCCGGGGACAATTGCCGTGCACAAAACTGACCCTGGCCTGATGCTGGGTTACCTCGATGCGCCCGACGACACCGCAGAGCGTTTTAAAGGAGATTGGTTCCTGACCGGCGATCTCGGCACGATGGATGCCGCGGGATTTATCACCTATATGGGACGGACTGATGACATGATGAACGCTGGCGGCTTCCGTGTCTCCCCTCTGGAAGTGGAATCTGCGCTGTTGTCTCACCCGCAAATCAAAGGCATTGCGGTCACGGATGTCGAAATCAAACCAGACACCCGGGTGATTGCTGCCTTTTACACAGCAGATCACGATCTTGTGGCGCATGACCTCAAAGCCTTTGCGGCCCAGCGTTTGGCGCGCTACAAGCAACCGCGGCTGTTCACGCGGCTCGATACCCTGCCCACCAACGCCAATGGCAAACTCAACCGCCGCGCCTTGCGCGCCAACTTCAAGGCCACCACATGATCAAACTCGACGTAATCTCTGATCCAATCTGCCCCTGGTGCTTGATCGGCAAGACCCGCCTTGAAAAAGCCCTGGCACAGGAACCGGACCATCCGTTTGTCATCGAATGGCACCCGTTTCAGCTTAACCCCGACATGCCAGCTGCTGGTATGGATCGCCGCGAATATCTGGAAACCAAATTTGGCGGCAAAGACAACGCTGTACGCGTGTACGGTGACATCGAGCGCCACGCGCGCGAGGAAGGTCTTGAGATTGATTTCGCTGCAATCAAACGGACGCCCAATACAATCGATGCGCACCGGTTGATCCACTGGGCCGGCATCGAACAAAAACAAAACGACGTCGTCGATGCCCTGTTCACTGCCTATTTCATGGAAGGCCGCGACATAGGCAGCGCCGACGTGCTTGCTGACATCGCTGATGGTGTTGGTATGGACGCTGCAGTTGTACGCAAACTGCTCAGCACGGACACAGATGTTGAGGACATGCGCAAGCGAGACACCCACAGCCGCGAGATGGGCGTGAACTCAGTTCCGACCTTCATCGTCGCCAATCAGCACGCAGTGCCCGGTGCGCAACCCGCCGAATTGTGGTTGAAGGTGATTGCGGATCTTCGGGCCCAAAACGCCGCTGAATAGATATTCACTTCGCGCTTGTAGCCCTGCGAACTCCGCGATAAGGTCGCGGTGTCCACAGCTCATTTTTGGCTGTCCGGCATACTCAAACACGATCACAAAACTGGTGCAGGCCAGAGATTCCGCAGAAACGCTTTCCGGCATGCTGCCGAACCGCCTGCGCTTCTGACACCGTCGACGGAGCCTGTCATGACCAAAGAAAACCTGCCTATGTCGCAGGTAGAATTCATTGCTTTGATTGCGATGATGTTCGCCACGATTGCGTTCTCGATTGACGCAATGTTGCCCGCGCTTCCCGAAATCGCGCATGAGCTGAGCCCGGGCAATCTAAACCATGCCACATTGATCATCACCTCCTTTGTGATGGGCATGGGCCTCGGCACCTTCTTCACAGGCCCCTTGTCTGACCGTTTTGGCCGCAAACCAGTCCTGATCGGCGGTGCTTTGATGTACACGGTGTGTGCCTTCCTTGGCTGGCAAAGCCAGACATTGGAATGGCTGTTGGCAGCACGTTTCTTTCAAGGTGTGGGGTCAGCGGGACCTCGCATTGTCACGCTCGCAATTGTGCGCGATCTGTTTGCCGGTCGGGAAATGGCGCGCATTATGTCCTTCGCCATGATGGTGTTTACGATAGTGCCAGCCCTTGCGCCTGCCATTGGTACGGTCATCATCGATCTGTCGTCGTGGCGCGGCATCTTTGTTGCCTTTATGATTTTCTCGCTTTTGTCGGTTCTGTGGGTTGGCGTTCGCCTGCCTGAGCCACTGAGTGTAGAAGATCGTCGGCCGTTTAGCTTTGCAAAACTCATGTCGGGTGCACGCGAAATGTGGGGCATTCCTGCTGTGCGCACATCTATGTATGTCCAAACGCTGATTCTGGCGGGTCTGTTTGCCATGATCAGTTCCGTACAGCCCATCTACGACCAAACCTTCGGTAAGGCAGACCAATTTCCACTTTGGTTTGCCTGCATTGCACTACTATCAGGCAGCGCCAGCCTCCTGAACGCCAAATTGGTGATGGTCTTTGGAATGCGGTTTCTGGTGACCTTTGCAATTGGTGCGCAAATTGTATTTTCCCTCGGCATGATCGGTGCCTACGCCGTTCCAAACGACAGCGTTCACTTCGCAGCCTTTGTCATTTGGCAAACCGCGATCTTCTTTTCTGTTGGTATGACCATCGGCAATCTGAATGCTTTGGCGATGGAACCGCTTGGACACATGGCAGGGACCGGAGCCTCCATCATGGGCGCCTTCTCTACCATTTTAGGCGGCGTTCTGGCGGCGCCTGTTGGGTTGGCATTTGATGGCACCCCGTTGCCCATGGCGATCTCGCTTGGGGTCTTTGCGGTGATCAGCTTCGCTCTGATGCTACACATGCGCCGTATTGAGGCGCTCAGCCAGTAGGAATTGTGCAATTCGCGCTTGTGCAGGCTCGGCCATTTTGCAACCATTGCTTTATGGCCAGCCCCCTGCTCCTTCGTAACCGCAACTACCGTCTGCTCTTTGCGTCAGGCGCATTGACAAACCTTGGCGACGGGCTGGTGTCTCTCGCACTGCCGTGGTTGGCCACCTTGCTTACACGTGACCCACTGGCCATTGCCGCAGTTGCCGCCGCCGGACGCCTGCCTTGGTTGTTTTTTTCTCTACCTGCCGGGGTGGTTGCTGATCGGGTCGACCGCCGCAAACTTATTGCCCGCGCTGACCTTCTACGCGCCGCATTGGTGGCTGCGATCCTCTGCCTCGCGCTGAGCCCTCCCAACACCGGCAGTGTCTGGATTTTGGTGGCACTTGCCTTCCTTTTGGGCGCTGCCGAAGTTGTTCGCGACAACGCCGCCCAAACCATTCTGCCAGATATCGTGACAGCTTCAGACCTTGAGGCCGCAAATGGGCAAATGTGGAGCGTTGAGCAGCTAACTGGTCAATTCATTGGCCCGCCATTGGCCGGATTTTTAATCGCCTCAAGCATTGCCTTGCCATTTGGATTGGACGTTGCGGCACTGGTGATGGCTGCCGGGATGGTCTGGCTCATCACATTGGCACCACGCCCCAAAACCAGCCAGAACTTCTTCAAAGCACTGAAAGAAGGTATCACATTCATGCGCAGCGACGCGCTGCTTTTGCGCCTCGCCGTTGTCTTGGGCTGCGCCAACTTTCTGGCCATGGGCACAATGACCCTGCAAGTGCTGTTTGCACAGGATGTGCTTGGCCTGTCCGCCGCACAGTATGGCTTTATCCTTTCAACAGCAGCGCTTGGCGCTATCACTGGCAGCCTCACCGCGCCACGTCTCATTCGTCTGTTTGGCACACAGCGTTGTCTCTATATCTCCATCACAGGTTGGAGCATTGGCTACGGCACCATCGGCTTGACCAATTCCAGCATCGTGATGGCCCTATCTCTGTTTGGTGTGATGGCCTGTGCCATGCTGTGGAACGTGATCACTGTGTCTTGGCGACAGCGCCGCATTCCCACTGACCTGCTTGGACGGGTCAACAGCATATACCGCTTCTTTGGATGGGGCAGCATGCCGCTGGGTGCCATCGCCGCAGGTGCGGCAGTTGCAGCACTACAAACACCCTTTGGTCGCGACATTGCTCTTCGCACCCCCTTTCTGATGGCGGGGGCATTGTGCTTTTTGCTCCTACTCTATGCGATGGCCCGCTTGCGCCTCGACTAAAGCACAGACCCCAGCAAGCAGAAAGCGGCGCAGAATTATAAGACGGCCTGTGCGTTGCGCTTCTCCAAATCGCTCAAAATAGCTGGCCGCTGATTTCCCAATCGCCCATCATATCCATCTATTTGTTAGGTATTTGAAGGCGATGCCAAAGTGAGGCAGACACGCAGGCGTACTGCGCACGACACCCCATTATTCCCACTCTCACTTTCATGGATTGACAACGCAGCACATTATCGCGAAACAAACAGATGATGGTGCTTGTATGAAAATCGATGCAAGCAAAGGGAATACGGTGCGGCGCATAACATAACGCCAATTCCGTGACTGCCCCCGCAACTGTAGGCGGTGTGCAACCCCCAAAACGCCACTGGGCCAAATGGGTCTGGGAAGGTGGGGCGCGCAAGACACCGCAAGTCAGGAGACCTGCCATCGCCAACTGTAACTCAAACCGGGCGGGGTGCCTCGGAAGGAGGCCACATTGACTTATTTGGCATATGCCACTGACATCTCTGGTTTCGTCCGCACCCAGCGCTTTCGCGGAGGGCGAAATGAACCGTACAACCCCATCTCATCGCATCACTGTCTGCACATCCTGCCGCCACAAAGGCAAAACCTGCAATCCCGGCTATGAGCTGATCGCAAAACTGCGCGCTGCCATATCCGCCGCTGCCGACAGCATCCCTGAGGACTTTGAAATCTCCGGGACCGCCTGCATGGCCGGATGTGACCGCCCCTGCACGGTGGCCTACCATGCCACACGCAAAGCCTCTTATCTGTTTGGCGATGTCACAGCGGACGACAACATCGAAGACCTTGTGGACTTCGCCAAACAATACGCTGTTTTACATGACGGTTGGTGCAGCTCAATCGACCGACCGACGGGCCTGCGCAAAAGCACCCTTGCCCGCATTCCGGCCAGCATCGTGGCAATCGAAGACAGTCTGGAGCGCGTGTCATGAATGCACCCGCTTTAGAGGTGAAAAACGTCACCTGGGCCCCGCGCAAACGCGATCCGCTTCTTTTGGAACCCACCAGCTTTGCGCTCAACGAAGGCGAAGTCATGGGCATTGTTGGTCCCAATGGCGCGGGCAAGACAACCTTATTGCGGATGATCTACGGCTACAATCGGCCTTTGAGCGGTGACATTTTGGTGCGCGGAGAGTCTCTGCGCCAGATGGCACCGCGTGCCTTGGCCCGCCAAGTGGCGGCGGTGCTGCAAGAACAACCCTCTGACTTTGCGCTGTCCGTTCGCGAAATTGTGGCGCTTGGCCGTGTCCCGCATCGCTTGGGGCTCTCAACGCCCGGTCGCAGGGATGGTGAAATCATCTCAGCGGCGCTTGAGAAACTGAACCTTGAGCATCTGTCCTATCGCAGCCTGTCCACGCTGTCGGGCGGCGAACGTCAGCGTGTCATGGTCGCACGCGCCTTGGCGCAGGAGCCACATCTCTTGGTGTTGGATGAGCCCACCAATCACCTCGATATCCGCCATCAGCTTGAGGTCTTGCATCTGATCCGCGATTTGGACCTGACCATTGTGACATCCCTGCACGATCTCAACCTAACGGCTGATGTCTGCGACAAGGTGCTGGTGCTCAAAAACGGCAGCCAACAAGGTTTTGGCAACCCACGCGAGGTGCTTAAAGGCGCGCTCGTTTCAAACACATTTCAGGTGCACGCCCGGCAAGAGGAACTCAGCTTCAGCCAAAAACCGCACCTCACCTTTCAATTGCCTTCCAACGGCTAAGGACCCCTCATGAAACATACATCTATCGCCCTCGGGCTCCTTCTCGCAGCCCAGTCTGTGGCCGCAGAAACCACCGTGCAAAGCTGTGATCGTACCGTCACATTTGACGGCCCGCCAAAAGCTGCGATTTCCAACGACGTCAACTTGACCGAAATGATGCTGGTCTTAGGTCTGGCCGACCACATGGTGGGCTACACCGGCATCTCCGGCTGGAAAACTCTGGACGAAGACATGCGCTCCGGTGTTGAGGCCCTACCCGAGCTCTCCGCCAAATACCCTTCCAAAGAAGTCCTTGTTGGCGCGGATGCCGACTTCTTCTTTGCTGGCTGGAACTACGGCATGAAAGTTGGCGGCGAAGTCACTCCAGACTCCCTCGCCCCATTTGGCATCGATGTGTATGAGCTGACCGAAAGCTGCATTCACATCGGCGAAAAGGCCAAAGTCAGCATGGACGACATGTACAACGACCTGCTCAACCTCGGCAAAATCTTTGAGGTAGAAACCAAAGCACAGGAACTTGTCGACGGTTACAAAGCCGAGCTGGCGGATTTCACAACCTCGTTGGCAACAGCAGACGCGCCCCTGCGTGTGTTTGTCTACGACAGCGGCGAGGACTCACCCTTCACAGCGGGCCTCTACGCCATGCCAACCGCGATGATCGAGGCCGCCGGCGGTACAAACATCATGGATGACTTTGAGAAAAGCTGGGGCACGGTCACATGGGAAGCCGTGGTTGAACGCAATCCCGAAGTGATCGTGATCGTGAACTACGGCAACGTCACTGCGCAAGAAAAGCGCGCATTCATGATGAACAACCCAGCTTTCGCAGAGCTGGATGCGGTGAAAAACGACCGCTTTGTGGTTCTGGAATATGTTGAAGCCACCCCCGGCCCGCGCAACATCAAAGCGGTGAAGAAACTGGCTGAAGGTTTCTGGGGCGCAACTGGCACGGCGAGCAACTAAATGGCCCAAGGACTCTCCCACCGCGACGTTCCCATGTGGATCGCCTTTTTAGGTGGATTTGCTGCGCTGGGAGCGTCCTTATCCTTTGCCATCTCGGTGGGCGCAATTTCTGTGCCCATCGACACGGTGTGGGGGGTATTTGTGTCCAAAGTGGGCCTTTGGGACGGGGAGCCCACGTGGTCCAAAGGTCGGGCGGCCATTGTCTGGGAAATCCGCTTTCCACGCGCGCTGCTGGCCATCATGGTCGGCGCCGGTTTGGCCCTTGTTGGTGCAACCCTTCAGGCGGTCACCCGCAACCCACTTGCCGACCCGCATTTGTTGGGTATTTCTTCAGGCGGCGCATTTGGCGCCATTCTGGCGTTGTTGCACACAGGTTTGTTTCTCGGCCTTCTCACTGTGCCGGTCATGGCCTTTCTTGGCGCACTTGCCGCCACACTTGCCGTGTTGGCTGTGTCACGTTGGGCGGGCGCCACCAGCGCCGACCGTCTGGTTCTGACCGGTGTTGCGATGTCGTTTGTCATCATGGCATGCGCCAACATATTGATTTTTATGGGTGATCCCAAAGCAACACATACTGTGGTGTTCTGGATGCTCGGTGGCCTTGGCCTCGCACAATGGTCCCACCTGATTTACCCGCTCGCCATCCTTGTTCCGTGCGGTCTCTGGCTGTGGCTGCAAGCCCCGAAACTCAATGCGATGACCATCGGAGATGAAACCGCCAGCTCCCTTGGCATACCTGTGGGCCGCTTCCGGCTCAGCGTTTTTGTGGTTGGCGCCCTCATCACCGGTGTGATGGTCGCCTTCTCTGGGATGATCGGCTTTGTTGGTCTCATGGTCCCCCATATTGCGCGTCTGCTGACCGGAGGGGACTACCTTCGACTGCTGCCGATTTCCGCTTTGTTTGGTGGGATCTTTCTGTTGTGGGCAGATATCGCAGCCCGCACCATCATGGCGCCCGAAGATATCCCCGTTGGCATCGTCACTGGCCTTGTAGGAGGGCTGTTTTTCATCTTGTTGTTGCGCCGGTAACCATCTCACACACCATCCTTTTTTCCCCTTCAGAATCGCTGGTTCTCTTTGCGTGTGGCTGGCATACCTTTGGCCAACATCTCTGTGTGCAGGACTGCCTTTATGACCACGATCATCTCCTCTCTCGCCGATATTTCTGAGCGCTACAAAGCGTTGTTTGTGGATCTTTGGGGCTGTGTGCACAACGGCGTCACTGCCTATCCGGAGGCGGTTGCGGCCCTGCAGGCCTATCGCGCCCGCGGTGGCATTGTGGTGCTGGTCACCAACTCCCCCAAACCGCGCGCCGGTGTGGCCGAACAGATGGGCGCGTTTGGGGTGCCCAAAGACGCTTATGACACCATCGCCACCTCCGGTGACAGCGCCCGCGCCGCGATGTTTCAGGGGGCTGTGGGCACAAATGTCTACTTCATGGGCGAATGGGACCGCGACGAGGGGTTCTTCGAACCGCTTGAAATCCTTGACAATCCCACCCCCATCACCCGCGTGCCGCTGGCAGAGGCGGATGGCATTGTCTGCTGCGGGCCGTTTGACACATTGGCGGACCCAGAGGTCAACCGCGCCGATTTCCTCTATGCCAAAACCCACGGCATGAAGCTGCTCTGCGCCAACCCAGACATCATTGTGGACCGCGGTGAGATCCGCGAATGGTGTGCCGGCGCCTTGGCCAAACTCTACACCGATATGGGCGGAGAAAGCCTCTATTTTGGCAAGCCCTATCCGCCAATCTATGACCTCGCCCGCCGCCGGTTGAGCGCGTTGGGGGTGTCTCTTGAGGACAGCGACATTCTGGCGATTGGGGATGGCCCACAGACCGACATTCTCGGCGGCATGGGTGAAAGCATCGATTCGCTGTTCATCACCGGCGGGTTGGCGGCGGCAGAAACCCAGACCACCCATCAGCCCAACCCGGACGCGCTGAGCGCCTATCTGGCGGCAGAAAACGTGACACCACAGTTTGCGATTGGCAAATTGCGCTGACACAAACCGCTTGATTTTTCTGCAACTGCAAAGTAATTAAATTTCCAAACACGCACCCCGTGCGCCATGAAGTTGCGTCACCACCCCAATCCGGAGGGTCCTATGTTGGACAATCTGCCCCGCGGCACCATCTTTATCGAAGACCTGGAAATCGGCATGTCACGTTATGTGCGCAAAACCGTGACCGATCAGGACATCGAGATGTTTGCCGCCGTGTCCACCGATCACAACCCGGTGCATCTGGATGAGGAGTACGCAGCGGACACCATGTTTGGCGGCCGCATTGCCCACGGCATGCTGACCGCCGGTCTGATCTCTGCGGTCATCGGCGAGCAGCTGCCCGGTCATGGCACGATCTATATGGGCCAGTCGCTGAAGTTTCTGGCCCCCGTGCGCCCCAATGACACGGTGGTGGCCACGGTCACAGTGCGCGACATCGACATCGCCAAACGCCGCGTCCACATGGACTGCGCCTGCACCGTGGAGGGCAAAAAAGTCCTCACAGGCGACGCAACCGTCATGGCTCCCTCACGCAAACTCGACTAATTAGAGCCTGCAAGAAAGGCTGCATTTTTGGCTCAGATTGGGCCCCAAATGACACCTCCGCAAAACAGCCGCGATACAGATGCAATACCGACGCGTTAATTTGCGGCTTTTGCCTTGGCCTTTTTCTTCTCAGTCACAACTTTTTGCGCCAGATCACGGGCAATCGCAAACGCCCCTTTGATCTTATCTGCGTTCTTCACCCAGTCCCGTCGCACAACAATCTTGTTGTCTTTGACCTTGGCCAGACCTTTCTGATCCTGAATGAACTCCACCAAGCCTTGCGGTGAGGCAAACTTGTCGTTGTGGAACTGAATCGTCGCGCCTTTCGGGCCGCCATCCAACTTTGCTATTCCAGCCTTTTTGCACATCTCCTTGATCCGCACGATCAAGAGCAACGTATTGACCTCTTTCGGTAATTTCCCGAACCGGTCAATCAACTCCGCGGCAAACCCCTCCAGCTCCACCTTGCCCTGCAATCCGCTGAGACGGCGGTAGAGGCCAAGCCGCACATCAAGGTCCGGCACATAGGCTTCCGGAATCAGAACCGGCACACCGAGGTTGATCTGCGGGGCCCATTGATCATCCGCATCACTCAAGCCTTCAAGCTCACCCGCCTTGATCTTGGCAATCGCTTCTTCCAGCATCGACTGATACAGTTCATAGCCCACATCGCGCATCTGGCCAGACTGCTCTTCCCCCAGCAGGTTCCCTGCCCCACGGATATCAAGATCTTGAGAAGCCAAGGTAAATCCAGCTCCCAGTGTGTCTAAGGACCCGAGCACCCGAAGCCGTTTTTCCGCAGCAGGCGTCAGCACATGCCGGGGTTTTGTGGTCAAGTAAGCATAGGCTCGGGTCTTAGAGCGCCCCACGCGCCCGCGAATTTGATACAGCTGCGCCAAGCCAAACATATCGGCCCGATGCACAATCATCGTATTGGCGGTTGGGATATCGAGCCCGGACTCCACAATGGTGGTCGCCAACAACACGTCATATTTGCCGTCATAGAAGGCATTCATCCGGTCATCAAGTTCCCCGGCCGCCATTTGCCCATGTGCAACAACCACGCTGACCTCTGGGACGTGATCACGCAGAAATTCTTCAATTTCAGGAAGATCGCTGACACGCGGCACCACATAAAAACTCTGTCCGCCCCGGTAGTGTTCCCGCAAAAGCGCTTCTCGCACAGTGACCGCATCAAAGGTGCTTACGTATGTACGTATCGCCAGACGGTCGACCGGCGGCGTGCCAATGATCGACAGGTCTCTCACCCCGGAGAGGCTCAACTGCAGGGTTCGCGGAATGGGCGTCGCCGTCAGGGTCAGCACATGCACATCGCTGCGCATCTGCTTGAGCCGTTCTTTGTGCGCCACGCCGAAGTGCTGCTCTTCGTCGATGATCAGAAGCCCAAGATCTTTGAATCGCACTGATTTGGCCAGCAAAGCATGGGTTCCAACAACAATGTCCACGGTGCCGCGCGCCATGCCGTCGCGAGTCTTTTCCATCTCTTTTGCCGACACAAACCGCGACAAAGCTCTCACTTCCAATGGAAAGCCCCGGAACCGTTCGGCAAAGCCTTTGGCATGTTGCCGCGCCAACAAAGTGGTTGGGGCAATCAAAGCGACCTGCTGGCCCGACATGGCCGCCACAAACGCCGCCCGCATCGCCACTTCCGTTTTGCCAAACCCGACGTCCCCACAAATCAGACGATCCATGGGGCGGCCCGAGGACAAATCATCGATAACATCGCCAATGGCGCGCAGCTGATCATCGGTTTCCTGATACGGGAAGCGCGCGGAAAACTCTTCCCACGCGTGGTGTTGCGCCTCCAAAACGGGTGCGGTGCGCAGTTCGCGTTCGGCAGCAACGCGGATCAAACGATCCGCCATATCGCGAATGCGCTCTTTCAGTTTGGCCTTCTTGGCCTGCCATGCGCCGCCGCCAAGCCGATCCAGAAGCCCTTCATCATGTCCGTATTTGGACAAGAGCTCGATGTTCTCCACTGGAAGATAAAGCTTTGAACTCTCGGCATATTCTAAGGAAATCGTTTCATGCGCCGCGCCGGCGGCCGTGATCACCTCAAGCCCCAGATAGCGCCCAATCCCATGGTCTACATGCACCACCAAGTCACCTGGGCTGAGCGATTGCGTCTCAGTCAGAAAGTTCTCAGCGCGCTTTTTGCGCCGTGGTGCGCGGATAAGCCGATCGCCCAACACATCTTGTTCTGAAACAACCGTCATCGTCGGCGTCTCAAACCCATGCTCAAGCGCCCAAACCGCCAGATACAGACCGGTCTTTCCAATCCGCGACGCATCTTTCACCGGAATGGTTTCCGCCAGCCCCTCATCTTCAATCAACCCGCTCAACCGCTCGCGCGCGCCCTCAGAGTAACTTGCGATCACCACAGGACCATCTGGCAGTTTCTTGCGCACATGATCGGCAAGCGCGCCAAAAAGACTGACGTTTTCTTGCTGACGTTCCGGGGAGAAATTTCGACCAATACGTCCGCCAGCATCTATTGTACCGGGCCCTGAGGCTTGTTGCAGTGCGGAGAAATGCAACATCCGCCGCCCAGAAACCGCGCTGTCCCACGCGGATTCGTCCAAATACAACAGCGCAGGAGGAACCGGTTTATAGACCGTATCCATCCGTGCTTTCTGGGTCATTGCATGTTGACGGGTCTCGTATTGATCTTGCACAGACTCCCAACGTGCAATCCGCGCCACATCTGATTGATCGTCGACAGAAATTGACGCGTTTGGGAGATAGTCAAAGAGCGTTTCCAACCGGTCGTGAAAGAATGGCATCCAATGCTCAACACCTTGATGTTTGCGCCCTGCACTGATTGCCTCATACAATGGATCGTCTGTGCCAGCTGCACCAAATTCGATCCTGTAATTCTGTCGAAACCGTGTGATCGCCGCTTCATCTAAAATCACTTCGGACACAGGCGCCAATTCAATCTGCTTCAGAGTTTCCGTGGTGCGTTGCGTCGCGGGATCGAACCGGCGAACCCCATCCAAAACGTCACCGAAGAAATCAAGACGCACAGGCCCGGTGTCGCCCGGAGGGAAGATATCGATAATGCCCCCACGGATGGCGTAGTCCCCGGGCTCCATCACCGTAGGCGCCTGAGAAAACCCCATGCGTACCAAAAACATACGCAGCGACTCTTCATTAACGCGTGTGTCCACCTCCGCCCGAAATGCCGCCTCTTTGAGCACATCACGTGCAGGCACGCGTTGGGTGGCGGCATTTAAGGTTGTCAGCAGGACAAACTGCTGCGGCATACCATGCACCAGCCCTGCCAATGTCGCCATGCGTGTCGCAGAGATGTCCGCATTGGGTGACACACGATCATACGGCAGACAGTCCCAGCCGGGAAAGACAATCACGGGCATGTCCGGTTGAAAAAACGCCAAGGCAGCTCGTGTCGCGGCCATACGTTTGTCGTCGCGCGCCACATGGATCACCGGGCCGCCGGACTTAGCCACCTCATTTAAGATCAGCTGTGCGTCAAAGCCTTCCGGTGCCCCGCCCACAGAAATGTGCTGCGTGTCGTTCATCGCTCTGCATCTTTCAATTCAACAGGTTCCGAGGGAAAGTTAACCCAAAGGTGAAACCAGAAGGTTTTGGTACATGCCCCATAGAGAGGTAATGAAAATAGAGATCATGCCAACAAATTGCACCCAAAATCGGTGCCGGGACAGCCGCTTACGCAAGGCATCTCCCACAAGCGACTCTTCTTGAATTTTACGTGACACACGAATGCTGATCATGCCGACCAAGCTCATCGGACACAGGATCAGAAACACCGCTTGCGCAAATTCAACGCCGTAAACCCACCCCAGAACGATCAACCCTGTCATCACAAAACTGACGATCGCGATCAGCCATAGGCCGGAAACGTTGGCGATGTGCAGGATGCGATTGGTGTTGACCCGCACCAAATCGTGAAAATCATCCTCTGCCTGTCCACCTTTGCGCTTCGCGCGTAGCACCAGATCCCAAGGCACACCCAGCACCCAATGGCTTGCAGACGACCAAAAAACAGCCAATGCAATCCAGAACCAGAGGTTCGAAAAGCTGCGGAAATCGATGAGTTCTAGTACGGTTTGGCTCAGGTCCAAGGTCTTTACTGCCCTTTAGATTTTCACCCCACATACCTTGCTCCTGCGGCAATTCCTAGCCTTGAGATGCGGGAATTTCCATGGCACCTGTGAGAGCGACAATTTTCGGAGCCCGTCATGACCCTCACGCCTGCTGCTTTCCCTTCTGCGCGCTTGCGACGCACACGCCAATCCGCGGCCCTTCGTGGCCTGGTACGTGAAAACACACTTACGGTGGAGGATCTGATCTGGCCGGTTTTTGTGCGCGACGGCGAAGGTGTTGAAGAGCCGATTGCCTCCATGCCCGGTGTGTATCGTCGCTCGGTGGACAAGATTGTGGAGGCAGCGCAAGAGGCCGCCGATCTTGGCATTCCTGTGATCTGTTTGTTTCCTTACACCGATCCGTCGCTGAAGACTGCGGATTGCGCCGAAGCGTGGAACCCAGACAACCTCTCAAACCGCGCCACCCGGGCAATCAAAGCCGCTGTGCCCAACATCGCGGTGATGACCGATGTTGCGTTAGATCCTTACAACATTGACGGCCACGATGGATTTGTCGAAAACGGCGAAATCGTAAACGACCGCACGGTCGAAGCCCTGGTCAAACAAGCTTTGTCACAAGCGGACGCCGGCGCGGATATCATCGGTCCCTCTGACATGATGGATGGGCGCATTGGCGCTATTCGGACCGCCCTTGAGACAGCGGGCCACCACAATGTCACCTTAATGAGTTATACGGCAAAATACGCGTCCGCCTTCTATGGACCCTTTCGGGATGCCGTGGGCGCGTCTGGCGCGCTCAAAGGTGACAAAACAACATATCAAATGGATCCGGCCAACTCCGATGAAGCGCTGCGTCTTGTGGCGCGTGACCTCGCTGAGGGTGCAGATATGGTGATGGTAAAGCCGGGCATGCCATATCTCGATATTTGCCGTCGCGTGAAAGAGTCTTTTGGCGTGCCAACCTTCGCCTACCAGGTCTCTGGCGAATACGCGATGATTCAGGCCGCCGCCCAAAACGGGTGGATCGACGGCGAGCGCGCCATGATTGAGAGCCTCATGGCGTTCAAACGTGCCGGATGTGACGGAATTTTGAGCTATTTCGCGCCAATGGTCGCCCGCAAAATCGGCCAATAAACCGCAGATATAGTGACATCACCGCAGCAGCGACCTATACTGGTTGCAATCCGGATCAAAAAACCGGCGGTAAGAGCAGATATAAACAAACGGGCGACAGACCATGAACAACCTCACACGACGCGGCTTTGCGTTGACCGGCCTTGCAGCGGTAGGTGTCACTGCAGCATGTGGCAACGGTGTCGGATCAAACGGCGCAACAGAAATTGATGCTCGCGTGGATGCCACGCTGGCTTACCTTTACAACGAATATCCCAACACGGTGGATTTGCGAAATAAGGCCACTGGCGTACTGGTCATGCCACTGATCACCGAAGCTGGCTTTGGCTTTGGCGGCGGCTACGGCCGCGGTGCCCTGCGGGTAAATGACACCACTGTGGACTACTATTCCGCCACCAAAGGCAGCGTCGGTTTTCAGATTGGCGCGCAACAGCACGCACATGTGTTGTTCTTCATGACCGAGGGCGCATTGGGTGAGTTCCGTCGCTCCAACGGTTGGGCCGCGGGCGCAGGTGTCGAATATGTCGTCGCAAACGAAGGCGGCGACCTGAGCGCTGAAACAACCAACCTTTTGGCACCAGTGATTGCTGTGGTCTTTGGTCAAGCCGGGCTTAAAATCGGCGCGACACTGGAAGGTATCAAATACTCGCGCATCATTCCCTAAGGGATGCGGTCCTTCCCGGACATCGTTTACGTCGAGCGTAAGGAAGGCCTCCTTGCGCTCGATTTGTTTTTGCCCACAAGCATGGCGCCCACTGCTTTGATTGTCTTTGTCCATGGTGGCGGATTTGCGAAAGGCAGTCGAAAGTCGGAGTTTGCCACCTCCTTGGCTGAGCGCTTGGCGACACATGGGCTGGCGACAGCGGCTGTTGGCTATCGGCTGAATGCGGGCGCCTCCCTTCCGCGATCCCAAAAACAGGCAGTGCGTGCCAACCGAAGTCGCGCCTTTGAAGCAGGTGTAAATCTGCGCCCAAGGCTGATTGGTCCACGGTTTGAGGCTGCCCGCCAAGACATCGGAACCGCGCTCACATTTCTTCGGACATCTTCTGTTCCAGAAGAACTCATCGGGCTCAATATCGGCATGATCGGCGTGTCTGCAGGCGGCATCGCAGGGCTTGCACTTGTGCATTCTCCCGACAATCTGCCGCGCTATGATGGCCCGATCTGCCTGATCACACTTGGCGCGGCTTTGGTCCACCCTTGGGCTATTCGCAAAACGGCGGCGCCCTGCCTGATGCTCCACAGCGCCCAAGACAGGGTCATCTCGCCAAAGAACAATGACATCTTGCGCCCCTTCATTGCAAAATCCGGAGCGCCAATTTCTCAACACACCTGCTCCAGACGTGGGCACAACGCACCGATGGCAGCCTTAATGCAGGACGACGCCCCAGATGGGACGCCGTATTGGAACAGTGCATTGGATCTTTTTGAGATGACCGGCTTACTTAATCAAGGGCCCGCAAGCGTTTGATAAGGCTCGATGTATCCCAACGGCCTCCGCCAATTTTCTGTACGTCTTTGTAGAACTGATCCACCAACGCCGTCACTGGCAGGCTTGCGCCAATCTCGTCTCCAGTGGAAAGCACAATGCCAAGATCCTTACGCATCCAATCCACCGCAAAACCATAATCAAATTTGTCATCAATCATGGTCTCATACCGGTTGTTCATCTGCCAGCTGCCCGCAGCGCCCCCTGCAATCACATCGACAACCGCCCGGCCATCCAGCCCCGCCTTCTCAGCAAAGTGCAGCCCTTCGGACAACCCCTGCACCAATCCGGCAATGCAAATCTGGTTCACCATTTTGGTCAATTGCCCCGCGCCGCTTTCACCCAGCCGTTTGATGGAACGACCATAGGCCTGCATTATCGGCTCGGCCGCATCATAGGCCGATTGATCACCACCACACATGATAGACAGGACACCGTTTTCGGCCCCCGCCTGACCGCCAGACACCGGCGCATCCACAAAGGCAATGCCACCTTCGCTACCGGCGGCATATAGCTCCGCCGTGACCTTGGCAGATACCGTCGTGTGATCCACAAACGTCGCCCCTGCGTGCATGCCAGCAAACGCCCCATCAGCACCCAGACACACCGACCGCAAATCATCATCGTTGCCAACACAACACATGACAAACTCTGCACCCGCAGCCGCCGCTTTGGGGGTGGCGGCAAATGCGCCGCCATATTCTTCAACCCAGCCCTTTGCTTTGGCCTCGGTGCGATTGTAAACCGTCACCTCATGGCCCTGTTTTGCAAGATACCCTGCCATCGGGTATCCCATCACACCCAAGCCCAAAAATGCTACTTTTGCCATCGGCTTTCCCCTGTCTCACATTCGTCGTAATACTTGTCTCGCCTGCGCAAGTATAAGGCAAGGACAATCAGAGGCAGACCCATGGCAGTATTTATTCAATGGCTTTTGCGGCTTGCCAGTGGCTTGGTGATTCTTGTCGTTTTGGCGGTGATGCTGATCTATTTCCTCGCCTCGCGCAGCTTGCCCACCTACGATAAGACGTTTGCCGCCGCCGGGATATCCGCCCCCTTAGAAATTGTGCGCAACAATGCCAATGTGCCCCACATCTTTGGCGAAAATGACGAAGACGTCTATTTTGGGCTTGGCTATGCACACGCGCAGGATCGCCTTTGGCAAATGCTCACAATGCGGCGCACCGCACAGGGCCGTCTGTCTGAGGTATTTGGCCCCCGCACTTTAGACGTCGACAAACTCATGCGGCGATTCGACATCGCCGGGGCCGCGCGCCAGTCTGTATCCGCACAGGACCCTGAGATCCTTGTGTCTTTGAAAGCGTACGCCCGCGGCGTCAACGCCCGGATCGACGAGGTGAACAGCGAAGCGTTGGGACGCGGCGCGCCAGAGTTGTTCCTGTTCAAACAGGCCTTTGCTCCCTGGCAGCCCGCCGATTCCATCGCGTTACAGAAGTTGATGGCCTTACAATTGACCGGACAACTTCAATCCGAAGTGCTGCGCGCACGCACGTCTTTGGCGATCCCCAATCCCGACCGTCTGCGCGACATTTTACCAGACGCGCCGGGCACAGGTCTCGCTGCACTTCCTGAATACGCCAGCCTTGTTCCCGGCACACCGCGCTTTGCAAAGACGGAGCCACTGCCACAAAGCCCCTTGTCGCCCTTTTCTCCGCCCGCTCTGACAGGTGCGTCCAACGCATGGGCCGCAGCACCCAACCGCAGCGCCTCGGGCGGCACATTGCTGGCCAATGACCCACACCTTGGGCTGACGGCCCCCGCAGTCTGGTATCTCGCCCGCCTGGAACTCTCCACCGGCGGCGTGATCGGCGCGACCATTCCCGGCATTCCCGCCGTTCTATCTGGGCGCAGCGACACGCTTGGATGGGGGGTTACAGCCGCCTATGTCGATGACCAAGATCTCTTTATCGAAGAGCTCGATACAGAAGATAGAACTCGTTACAAAACACCCGATGGATACTCAAAATTCGTAACACGAAAGTCCATCATCAAAATCAAAGACGAAGAGCCGATCACTCTAACCTTGCGTTGGACAGAAAACGGCCCCGTGCTTCCCGGGTCGGACTTCAATCTGGGCGCAATCACACCACCGGGCCACGTCGCAGCCCTCAGCTGGACGGCGCTCAGCCCGAATGATCGCTCCACCAGCGCCTTAATGGGGTTGATGCGCGCCGGCTCCATTGAGAAAGCCATTGCGGCCACCAGCGGCCACGTTGCCCCCGGCCTCACTCTGACGTTGGCGGATCAGGAGAATATTGCACTCAAACTTATTGGGGCAGTGCCACGCCGCGATGCACGTCACCAAAGCCAAGGGCGCCTGCCCTCGCTTGGATGGCGGACCGAGAACCGTTGGCAAGGGGTGTACGACAGTGCCACAAACCCGTCGTTTGTCCAACCCGTTGGCGGCATCGTGGGCAACACCAACAACAAGCTGGCAGACAGGCCCTTTCCGATGCACATCTCCCACCTTTGGGGTGACAGCCAGCGCATTCAGAGATGGCAACGCCTTATGCAAAACCGTCGCGTGCACACGCGTGACAGCTTCATCGAGGCGCAACTTGACACGGTAAGTTTCTCAGCGCGGGCGCTTCTGCCCCTGATCGGCGCTGACCTGTGGTTCACCGGCGAAGCCGCAGCGGATGGCACCCGCGACCGACAACGCCAGCGCGCACTGTCTCTTCTGGCTGAGTGGAACGGTGAAATGAACGAACACATGCCCGAACCCCTGATCTACGCAGCCTGGGTGCGCGCACTGCAAGACCGCCTGATCCGTGACGAGCTTGGGCCATTGGCCGATGAATTCACCCATGTTGAGCCCCTGTTTATCGAACGTGTGTTCCGCAACGTCGAAGGCGCAGGCGTTTGGTGCAACGTGCGTCAGAGCGCGCGGGAAGAAACCTGCTCTGAAATGGCACGTTTGGCGTTGGATGACGCCTTGCTGTCGATTGAAGAACGCTACGGCCGTCAACTGGAGGCTTTGCGCTGGGGAGATGTACATCAAGCGACCCATGATCATCAGGTTCTGGGCGCTGTTCCCGTGCTGCGCTACTTTGTGAACATCCGCCAATCTACCTCTGGTGGCGACAACACTTTGCAGCGGGGCAAAACCGCTGGATCGGGTCCCAACCCTTTCCTGAATGTACATGCTGCGGGCTATCGGGGAGTCTATGATTTCGCAGATCCAGACAGCTCGGTGTTTGTCATTTCGACGGGCCAATCCGGCCACTTCTTGTCGCGCTTTTACGACGATATGGCGCAACTTTGGAGACGCGGCGAATACATCCCGATGTCATTGGACACCGAGCTCGCCCATGCCGCAGCGGTGGGCGTCACCCATATCCATCCCCGCACCGCCCAATAAAAAACCGCACCAGAACTGGTGCGGTCTAAGACGTTTTAGCAGTGTTCGCGTTCTGCGCGGTGGTCTAGAGCGATTCAAATTGTGCCCGCTGTTTTGCGGACCACAGCACAGTGATTTCAAACCCCTCTTCGGTCTGAGCTTCGTCCTCAACGACACCTTCTTTGAACAGCCAAGCGCGGCCTTTGCCATCCGCGAACGACAAGCTTAGCGTTTCGCGGGATTTCTCACTCGCCAACGCCTGCGCTATGGCCGCAAACATCTCGTCCAAGCCCTGACCACTCACAGCGGAGACCGCGTGGATCGCCTCTTCCCGGTCCGCCTTTGCCACCATCGCGTCGCGATCATCAGGCTCCAACAAATCGATCTTGTTCCAAACTTCGATCTGCGGCGTGTCCTCACTCATTCCTAAGGTTTCAAGAATGGTGCGCACATCTTCGGCTTGGTGCTCCGTTTCTGGATGCGCAATGTCACGCACATGCAGGACAAGATCCGCGGCCAAGACCTCTTCCAAGGTTGCGCGGAACGAAGCCACCAACTGTGTGGGCAAATCACTGATAAATCCCACGGTGTCTGACAGGATCACTTCGGGACCGTTGTTGGGCAGCTCAACGGCGCGCATGGTCGGGTCCAGCGTGGCAAACAACATGTCTTTTGCCATCACATCTGCCCCTGTCACACGGTTAAACAGTGTGGATTTACCGGCGTTGGTATAGCCAACCAATGCCACAATCGGGAATGGCACCTTCGCACGTGCCTTGCGATGCAATTCTCGGGTTTTCACAACCTTCGACAATTGACGACGCAGGCGAACAAGTTGGTCATCAATGGCGCGGCGGTCAGCCTCGATCTGGGTTTCACCAGGACCACCAACAAAGCCAAGACCCCCCCGTTGCCGCTCAAGGTGGGTCCATGCCCGCACCAAACGCGTCCGTTGATAAGACAACGCCGCCATTTCGACCTGCAGCACCCCTTCACGGGTGCGCGCACGATCGGAGAATATCTCTAGGATCAACCCGGTCCGGTCCAGAAGCTTTACCTTCCATTCTTTCTCAAGGTTGCGCTGTTGCACCGGGGTGACCGGCCCATCAATCAAGACCAATTCTACATCATTGGCCTGAAACAGCGCTTTGAGTTCTTGGATTTTGCCAGTGCCGAACAACGCCGCTGGCTGAGCTTTGGACAAACGCACGATGTTTGAACCCACAACCTCCAGTTCCGGCAGTGCTACAGCAAGAGAAACAGCCTCTTCCAACGCGAAAGAGGCCTCACGCCGTTGGTCGGCGCCAGAAATATCGGGATGCAGGACCCAAGCGCGGGTGACCTGCCTGTCATGCTCCATCAAGAGGCGTCTTCACCTTCATAAAGGGAGATCGGCTGGGCCGGCATAATGGTCGAAATCGCGTGCTTGTACACAAGTTGGCTCTGGCCATCGCGGCGCAGCAACACACAAAAATTGTCAAACCAGGTGATAACACCTTGCAACTTTACACCATTGATCAAAAAAATAGTCACCGGAACTTTGGTTTTCCGGACGTGATTTAAAAATGCATCTTGGAGATTCTGTCGATCCGAAGCCATGTTGCGCTTGCCTTTGTTCTTGTTCGTGCATCGGGTAGTCGTGCGGACAGAGTATGGAACGCACCTCAATGACTTACCAGCCTAAAATGTTAAGTCTTTGGTCACCCTTTGTCCCAACCGCATCATTTCTGCCACAAATCAGGTGAAATCAGCGCGATGATGGCCAAGGCCTCCAATCGACCGACGATCATGGCGATGCAAAGTATGATCTTTTCACCAAATCCCAAGGACGAAATAGCGATTGGAAATTCCCCTGCAACTTGCGTCAGTGGTCCGGTGGTTGTCAGCGCGGAAATTGCCAAGATCAAAGCCTCTTGAAACGTGTTTCCCATCAATGCAAGCAGCGTCGCAATCACCGCCAAGGATAAGGCAAAGAGCATAAAGAAAACCCAAGCAATCACAGCACCACGCCGCCGAATACCCTGCGCACCTGCCCGACGGCGGCCCAAAACAACATTGGGATGCACCAGACGCTCCATTTCACCAAGCCCTTGAAGATAAAGCGCATATACCCGCAACAATTTGACCCCTCCGGCGGTGGTCGCAACCCCGCCGCCAACCATGGCCAAAGCCAATAAGATCAAACCCGGCGTTTTGAGCCCACTCCAGTCGCGCGCAACCTGCCATTCCGTGCTCTCAAATCCGGTGGTGGTCAGAAAACTCATAACGGTAAATATCCCGCCCCAAGCGGCCCGGATCGCAGCGGCAGGATCTCGCAGCGTGTTTTCATCCAAGGCGCCAAACCAGTGACGCGCAAACAACATCGTCGACACACCACAGACGATCAAAAGCCCCAATCGCAACTCGGGATCTTCCCACAGATTGTTGCGCCGCACGGCGCCGGTGTCAGAACTGAATGTGCCACGTGATAGGGCAAACAACAGGAACAGAAAGATCACCATTTCACCAGCCACACCAGAATTGGCATTGGCCACCCCGCCAACCCCTGAAATGCCACTGGTAGACATGGTCGACATGGCATGCATCAGCGCAACAGTCGGTTGGTCACCCAACACCAACAACATCACCCAAAGCGCAAAAGTGAGGCCAATGTAGATGGGCAACAGCGCCTGCGCAGCGCGGCTCCATCTTTTCATCGGACGCGCACGTTGCATCTGGCCCTTATTGTTACTGATTTGTCCGGGCTCCCCCAAAGCGGTAACCTCAAAGCCCCCCAAACTCAGCGGTGCCAGCACCGCCGCCGCCGCGATCCACATCAGAAGACCACCCAGCCAGCCCACCATCCCACGCCACAAATGCACCGGGTCCGCGAGCATGGACGCGGGCTCAAAAATGGTCATACCTGTGGTTGTCAGGCAGCTGACCATCTCAAAATAAACATCCAGAAACGGCACAACATCCAGCGTTTCATACACAGGTATTGCCAAAATCGCGGGCAGGATCGCCACAGCAAAAAACAGCGCTTTCAGATTGTCGATGGTCTTTGAACGCCGCTGAGTGCCTTCAATGGCAACCGCAATCAACGCACAGACAAACAACACCAATGTGCCTGAGTAGAAAAACATCCTCGCAACAAAATGCTCGCCCTGCCCGCTGGCAACAACGGCTGGAACAAGCATCATCAGCCCTGAAATCAGGACCATCTGTACAAGCAATGGGATGCGCGACAAGCTCAGCTTCATGGCTTAGAAAAAGTCGATGGAGACCTGCAACAGCTGCTCTACCCGCGGCACATCCGCAGTCAGCGCAAACAGTACAATCACATCGCCTTCGTCAATCCGTGTGCCGCCCTTAGGTTTCACAACCTCTTTGCCTTTTTGGATGGCCCCAATCAGCACGCCTTCTGGGAAATCCACGTCACGCACCATCTGGCCCGCGATCGGCGAGGTCGACAGCACCTCAGCCTCAATGATTTCAGCCTCTGTATCACCTACCGAATAAACTTCGCGTACACGCCCGTGGCGGATGTGACGCAGAATAGAGCTCACCGTGGTGGCGCGCGGATTGATGAAAGCATCAATGCCCAAGGGCTGCATCAACGGGGCCAGCGTGGGATCATTGATCAGCGCGATTGTCAGCGGACAGCCACTCGATTTTGACCTAACGGAGGCCAACATGTTGGTTTTATCGTCATCCGTAACTGCCAAAACAGCATCTGCACGATCGACACCAGCCTCGGCGAGCAACGCCGCATCCATCCCATCACCATTGAGCACAATGGTGCGTTCCAACGCTTCTGCTGCGATCTCAGCCACGCGCCGGTCTCGCTCAATGATTTTGGTACGAATTCGACTTGCGCTGTTCTCCAGACGTTGCGCCACCATCAGACCGACGTTGCCACCCCCAACAATCACAGCTCGTTCTTGTTTGTTCTGCGGCTTACCGAACACTTCCATTGTCCGGTTTACGTCTTCGATAAAGGTGAACACATAGATTTCGTCACCAACAAACAGCTGATCCCCGGGCTCAGGCGCAAACAAGGTGCCACCACGGCGCACACCAACCACCACAGCACTCAGGGTCGAAAACAGATCCGTCAATTGCCGCAACGGCGTGTTCACAACCGGGCACTCTTCATCCAGTTGCAGCCCCAGCATCTGAACCTTGCCTTTCAGAAAGGTCTCCGCATCAAAGGCCCGCGGCGCGGTCAGCCTTTTGATGGCCGCATCCGCAACTTCGCGCTCCGGAGAAATCACCACATCAATCGGCATGTGATCGCGCCGGTACAAATCCGAATACAGCACATCCAGATAAGACTGACTGCGCAAACGGGCGATTTTGCGGGGGACTGAAAACACCGAGTGCGCCACCTGACAGGTCACCATATTGACCTCGTCTGAATAGGTGGCTGCAATCACCATATCCGCATCACGCGCGCCCGCCCGATCAAGCACATCAGGGTAGCTTGCGAACCCAGAAATACCTTGCACGTCAAGCGTATCCGTCGCGCGGCGCACCAAATCAGGGTTGTTGTCCACAACAGTAACGTCGTTGTTTTCGCCCGACAAATGGCGCGCAATTTGCCATCCGACCTGACCGGCCCCACAGATAATGACCTTCATGTGCTTCCCTCATGGGTTTCGATCTCAGGCATGCCAGAAGGGGAAGATGAGGTCAATTGTAACCATTGACCCGCCCGGACATTCAGGCTTTCATTGTGAATGGTTTCAAACAGTTGACGTAAGGGTTTTTGATGCAGCGCATTTTCTGTGCAATCGCGATGTCCGCCACCGTGTTGAGTGGCTGCGGTCCAACGTCATATTCTGGCTTTGCAAAACCCGACGCGTCGCGAGAAACGGCAGCGCGCGACGACACGGCTTGCTCAGTCGAAGCAAACCGTCTGTTTCCCGCCGCGAATTTCACAACAACGCTCTACGGGGGCTACCATGGCGGCTATGGCGGCTACGTTGGCGGCACATGGGGATACCCGGGCTACTACGGCGGAAGCCACGTACAAATGCGCGATGCCAACGCCTCTATGCGCGCAGAACATCGGCGCGACTGTATGTCTCTGAAAGGGTATTCCCCCGCCACACATCCGGTCTGCACGGAACAACAATTGGGCGGGCGTGCCTTCCGTCCCGTTGCCGGAGCCCCGCAACCTGCCCCCAACATCTGCGCCATCCGTGCGCAGGGCGGCGGCGTGGCGCTGGTCGATTTGAACAACCCCACCTGATATAGGACCCCGAACGATGAAACATCCAATTATCACCGGGCTCATGCTGATGGCTCTTGGCAGCTGCACCGAGTTCAGCACCCTTTATCAGGTCGGAAAAACCAAAACTGAACGCAATGTGGATCAAGCCCAATGCAATCGTTTTGCCGCAGACAACTATCCCCCTCGGATTGTCACAGAATGGTGGCCGATTTACGATTCAAAGGGCCGTGTCGTCAGCCGACGCGCAGAACAATACGACACAAATGAAGGCCCGCGATACACCGCGGCCCGCAACTGCATGACGGAACGCGGCTATGAACGGGTAAGCATCCCCTATTGCAAGGACGAACAACTCGCCGGACGCAACTACGCGAAGGTCGAAGTGGCCCCGGAACTCGGACCCAGTATTTGCGGTTTGCGTACCGAAGGCGGCGGTCGGGTGCTCGTGGACCTCAGCAAACCACTTTAGAGAAACGAGAAACCCAAAGAGGCAAGATCAACTTGCCTCTCTTTGTTCCTCACCCTCGTCACTGTTCACATGCGCCACACGCGCGCCGGCTTTGTTGGATGTCACCACACCCAATGATTTTAGCTTCCGGTGCAACGCACTGCGCTCCATGCCAACAAAGCTGGCTGTCCGGCTGATATTGCCGCCAAAGCGGTTGATCTGGGTCAGCAGGTACTCGCGTTCAAACGCCTCGCGCGCCTCACGCAGCGGCAAAGTCGCCAAGGTGCCCGCCAAAACCACGCGCCCATCATCTGCTGGAATGTCATTTTCACCGGGCAGCTCCCGGCTCTCAATGACCCCCTGCCCATCACCCAAAATCAACACACGCTCAATCAAATTCTTCAACTGCCGCACGTTTCCGGGCCAAACCATGGTTTGCAACAACGCAATCGCATCAGGGCTCAACTCGCGCAGCGGCAACCCTTGCACTTCATGTAGCTGATGCAGGAAGTAGGCAGCCAATGCAGGAATATCTTCTCGCCGCTCTTCGAGAGACGGAACTGCAATCGGCACCACGTTCAGGCGGTGATACAGCTCCTCACGGAACGTGCCTTCTGCAATTTCTCGGGTAAGGTCCCGGTTGGTGGAGGAAATCACCCGCATATCCACGCGGATCTTTTTGGTGCCACCCACCCGCGTAAATTGCTGATCTACCAGCACCCGCAGAATTTTGCTCTGCGCGGCCAAAGGCATATCCGCAACTTCGTCAAAATAGACGACACCGCCGTTGGCCTGCTCCAACAGACCCGTTTCAATCCCGCGCTCAACGCTTTCGCGTCCAAACAGGATTTCTTCCACGCGATCAGGGTCCATTCCGGCACAAGACACGGTCACAAACGGCGCGCTTGCCCGATTGGAATTGGCATGAACATAGCGTGCAGCAACATCTTTTCCGCCGCCTGCAGGCCCGGTCAGCATCACGCGCCCATTTGATCGTGTCACCTTATCCAGTTGCGAAACCATGGTGCGATAAGCTGGGCTCTCGCCAATCAATTCCGCTGGCCGGCTGTCCTGGCGCTTGAGCTCGGTGTTTTCACGCCGCAGACGACTGGTTTCCATCGCGCGTTTGATCACCACCAACAGCTGGTCAATGTTAAACGGTTTCTCGATGAAGTCGTAAGCACCTTGTTTGATCGCAGCCACCGCAATTTCGATGTTGCCGTGCCCCGAGATGATCACCACCGGCACTTCAGGATAGTCGCTTTTGACAGCCTTCAGGATATCGATCCCGTCCATGTTGCTATCTTTGAGCCAGATATCGAGGATCATCAGCGCAGGTTGAGCGCTGGTCACTTCAGCCATGGCCTCATCGGAGGTTCCGGCCAGTCGGGTGCTGAATCCCTCGTCTTTTAGGATATCAGAAATCAGCTCTCGGATATCGCGTTCGTCATCTACGATCAGAATGTCACTCATAATACTCGCTCGCTCTCTTTTTCTTCCTGTGCCGGAACGGCAGACTCTGTCAGCGGCAATCGAACTTCCGCCATGGCCCCGACATGGGAATTGTTGTCAAACATCGGCGCATCCAGCAGCGCGAGCTGCCCGCCGTGTTCTTCGATGATCTTTTTAACAATGGGCAGACCAAGCCCGGTGCCCTTGTCACGCGTGGTGACATACGGCTCAAACAATCGTGCACGGTCCTCTGGCAACCCGATGCCGTTGTCCGCGATGGTCATAACAGCTTCGTTTTTGTCCACTCCCAAGAACACGCGTATCTCTGGAGTGATCGGACCCTCAACACCTTTTTCCACCAAACTTTCAATGGCTTCTCCGGCGTTCTTTATAAGATTTGTCAACGCTTGAGAGATCATAGTTGCGTCAAGCTCCGCCAAAAGTGGTCCTGCACAGATATCACGTTTGAAGGTCACATCCGGCTGGCCCGACTCCTGTAACAACACTGCACCCGACAACAATTCCACCAGATCAACAGCCTTACGATCGGGTTCTGGCATACGGGCGAATTTGGAAAATTCATCCACAATCCGGCGCAAGTCGTTTGTTTGACGCACAATCACATCCGTCATCTGCTCAAGCTGGTCACTGTCTTCACCCACCCGGCTGGCAAACTTGCGCCGAATGCGTTCGGCGCTCAACTGAATCGGGGTCAGTGGGTTTTTGATCTCATGAGCAATGCGACGCGCCACGTCTCCCCACGCGGCCATACGCTGCGCAGTGACAAGGTTGGTCACATCATCAAAGGCAACCACATAACCTTCCAAAGACCCGTCACCACGTCGCCGCGTGGACATGCGTACAAGGAGGTTCTCCAACCGTCCGGATCGCGACACTTTGATCTCTTCCTGCGCAACTTCGCGGCCACTCTCACGCAAAGTATCAAACATCAGCCCAAATTCCGGCACGGCAACGGCCAACGGCATCTTTTGGCGGTCATCCGCCCACTCCAAGAGCTTCTCGGCGGATTTATTTACAAACGCCACTTTGCCGTCAGCATCCAAACCGACAACCCCGGAGGTCACGGAGCTGAGTACGGAATCAAACATCCGGCGGCGACGATCAATCTGGCGGGTGTTGTCCAGAAGTGTCTCGCGCTGCCCTTTCAGCTGTCGGGTCATTTGGTTGAAATAACGGCTGAGCATGGCGATCTCATCATCGCCATCTTCTTCCATGACGTGCACATCAAGATCCCCGGCACCAACCCGCTGCGCCGCCCGTGTCAACCGCCCTACCGGACGGGACAACCGCTCTGCAAACCACATCCCCATCCAGATCGCTGCCAACACAAGGATCAGTGCAAATCCTAAATAGATCAGCCCAAACTCAAACAGCCTCTGTCCGCGTTCGCTTTCCAGCTGGGAATAGAGCTTTGCGCTTGCTTTGGTATCATCCAAGAGCTGAAAAATCTCCGCATCAACATCCCGACTGATGTAGAGAAACCGATCTACAAAGGCATCAAGCTGGATCAACGCGCGCATCTCGTTGTTGTCCAGATCACGAATAATCGTGTACCCATTTTCGATTGCCAGCGCCATTTCCTGCGCCGTGGGTTGCTCGAAATCAAACAGATATGATCGATCTCCACGCGCGCGAATTTCGCCCGTGCCATCGATCACAAAAGCTTCTTTCAAGCCCCGCTGAATCTGCAACTGGCCAGAAGCCAGCAACACACGAAGTTCGCCAGAATCCATGAAAAACGTGGCCCGTCGTTGCGAATTGAGAAAATCCGCAAGCGCGCCACCGTCCTCTTTCATCGCCTCAATGTGTTCTAACTCATAAGCCTCCGCAGCCGCGAGCGAATTGCCCACCACCACACGAACCCGTTCGCTGAACCAGCCCTCAAGTCCAATGTTCAACGTCAGCCCCGCAAACACCGCCACGGTCACTGCGGGCACAATGGCCAAGATTGTAAAAACACCCGTCAATCTCAGGTGCAGCCGAGATCCCACCGACTTTGCCCGACGCGATGCAATGGCCCGCATTACGTTCTGCAGCACCAAAGCCGCAACAACCAAAACGTAGACAAAATCGGCCAGCAAAACCGCACGCAGCGCGTCTGAGGAGGCACCCAGATCAAACGGGCCAAGCACCATAAAGGTGGCGAACGCCAGAACAGGCCCCAGCACAACCAACCCCAACGTTGCGGCATTCTGAACACGCCTTTGACGGCGTAAACGCTGAAAACGCGCCCAATGACTGGTCATTGTCCGGCTTGTCACCCGACTTCCTCAACTGATGTGGTATCGCAACCGCGAACCAACGCCATATTCTGTGGCAGCGTCTAGAGAGCCCGTCATTTTTTGAGACTGCGACTCTCGCGCCACGCTTATGTGGCCTTTTTACATCAATTTGCGGCGGCGTGTCACGTGAATATCCAGATCCGTTATCTTTTTGCGCAAAGTATTTCGATTAATTCCGAGCAGATCAGCACATTTTGCCTGATTGCCGCCAGTTGCATCCAGCGCAATCTCAATAAGGGGCAATTCGATTTCGCGCAGGATCCGCGCATACAGACCCGCCGGCGGCAACATATTGCCATGCAGATCAAAATATCGACGCAAATGGCGTGCCACGCTGGCCGAAAGTTTTTCGCTGTCTTCGCCGCCCATCAAAGGCCCCGCTTGGGGCTGTGTGCCGAGCACCATCTCCGCTTCAGATTTGGCAACTTCTTCTGCCTGAGCGGTCAAAACCAACCGACGCACGGCGTTTTCCAATTGCCGCACGTTGCCCGGCCAGCTGTAAGCGCGAAACATCTCCATGGCGTCCTCGGAGAACACCCGCATCTGCGCCCCATCACGCTCTGCACGATGTAAGAAATGCTCGACAAGCAGCGGAATATCATCCACCCGTTCCCGCAGGGACGGAACATGCAGCGCCGCGCCGTTCAGACGGTAGTACAAGTCTTGTCGAACCGATCCATTTTCCATGGCACTGTTCAAATTCACTTGGCTTGTGGCCATGAAGCGCGGGTTCTGATCACCGGGCGCGTCAATCATCCGTACAATGCGGGCCTGAACCTCATCGTCGATGTCACCAATTTCATCAAATAGAATGGTGCCACCCTTGGCTTTGGCCAACACGCGCGCAGGGCCCTCCAAGTCACTCAGATCCGCCGCATTCGCCACAACAAAGGGCAGATTTCTGCGATCCGAGAAGTCATGGATTTCCTTGGCGATCAAGGATTTACCTGTCCCACTTTCACCAGAAATGAGAACCGGAAGATCCGTATTCATCACCCGCGCCACCAAACGATACAGCGCCTGCATGGCTGGCGTGCGTCCAACAAGGGGCAATTCATCCGGGCGCTCATCATCTGCAACCGGTGCCACAGGGGCACGGCGTTTTTGATCCAGGGCTTTGCCTGTGCGCTTCATCAAATCAGGCAGATCAAACGGCTTGGGCAAGTAATCATAAGCCTCCGCTTCCGCGGCCTGAATGGCTGTCATAATGGTATTCTGTGCCGAGATCACGATCACCGGCAAACCGGGACGATCTTCCGAGATTTTGGGCAGCATTTCCAAGCCATTGCCGTCCGGCATCATCACATCGGTGATGACCACATCACCTTTGCCCTCTCCAACCCAACGCATCAACGTCGTCAACGAAGAGGTTGCGTGCACCTTACAGCCCGCCCGCGTCAGAGCCTGTGTTAAAACCGTGCGGATTGTGCGATCGTCATCTGCGACCAGAACCGTGCCATCCATCAGAGGCTCTCCTCATAAGTTCTCATTGTTTCATTGCTTGCACGCGGCAGCGACAGCTTGAAAACTGTGCGTCCGGGTGCGCTATCCACCGAAATCAGACCACCATGGTCCGAAATAATCTTACTCACCAAAGCCAACCCCAAACCGGTGCCGTTCTCTCGGCCCGACACAAAGGGGTCAAACACATCACCTTCTAAATCTTGCGGCAAACCCGGACCGTCATCGATGATCTCTATCTGCAGCGGCAACGGCTGCCCGCTGCCATCTTTGCGGCGCATACGGAAGGAATGTTCATAGAAGGTGTGAATTCGGATGACGCCTTTGTCGCCAGCGGCCTCCGAGGCGTTCTTCAACAGATTCAACACCACTTGAAGCAGCTGATCAGAATCCCCTTCTGCCGGAGGCAAGGACGGATCATAGTCTTCAATGATCTTCATATGGGCGCCGTAGCTGACCAAGGCGGACCGTCTTGCACGGTCCAACACATCGTGGATGTTCACGGGCTTGCGCGCTGGCAACGACAGGTTACCAAACTGCTCAACCTGTTCCAGCAATTTCACAATCCGGCGGCTCTCCTCAACGATCAGATCGGTCAGCTCCAGATCATCAGGGCTGAGATTCATCGAAAGAAGTTGCGCAGCTCCCGTGATCCCAGCCAACGGATTCTTGATCTCATGGGCCAGCATTTCCGCCATTCCAATGGCTGATTTGGCTGAGGATTTAACGCCATTGCTGCGATTCATCCGTCCGGCCAATTCACGGCTGGAGATCAGAAAGAGCATTTCATTGTCAGAATCCGCCAACGGCGCAATCTGCAAGTTGCATTGAACGGGGGGACCATCGCCGGTGCCCACATCAGCGTCATTTACAAAAAGCGGTGTGCCATGTTCACGGGCCCGGTGGAACGCCTCTTCAAGCGGCGCATCAATCATCACCTTGTCCCAGATCGGCTGCCCGGTCATGGATTTGGACGACGCGTTCAAGAACGTTTCTGCCGCCGGGTTGATGCGCAGGATGGCGTCGGATTCATCCACCACCAACGCTGGCACCGGCAAAGAATTCCATATCGGATTATGCGCGCTCATGCCGCCTCTTCACTGTTCTTAGGGGCCCCGTCATTGGAAGCCATCAAAGCTTCTCCCAACAGCACCATCACTTCTTCTTTGTCTCGACTGGTCTGCACACGTCGGCGCAACACGGGGTCTGTCCCCACGCCGTCCATGTACCAACCCAGATGTTTACGTGCGACACGCAGGCCCAGCTCGTTGCCGTAAAACGACAGCATGGCCGCGTAATGCCCGCGCACCATGTCGACCAACGCCTGCCCCTGCGGAATTTCCGGAGCCGCCGCGCCAAACAATTCGGCGGCCATCTGCGCCAATATCCATGGCTTGCCCTGCGCTCCACGGCCGACCATCACGCCGTCCGCACCCGATGCGGCCAAAGCCACTCTGGCCGTGTCACTGTCTACGATATCGCCATTGGCAATCACTGGAATCGACACCGCGTCTTTTACGTTCTGTATCGCGGCCCAATCCGCCGCGCCTTTGTAAAACTGGCAACGCGTGCGTCCGTGGATCGTCAGCATCTGAACGCCCGCCGCCTCAGCGCGTTGCGCCAGCTCAGGTGCATTGAGCAAATTGTCATCCCACCCAAGCCGCGTTTTCAGGGTCACCGGAATGTCCACCGCACCCACCACCGCTTCAATCAATGTCAAAGCGTGGTCCAAATCTTTCATCAACGCAGACCCACTGGCACCCGCACCGCTGGCGCTGGTCACTTTTTTGGCCGGGCACCCCATGTTGATGTCAATCAGTGTCGCACCGTTGGCCGCAACTTGACGCGCCGCCTCTGCCATCCAATGCGCCTCTCGTCCGGCAAGCTGAACCGATGTGATCGCGTCACCAAATCCCAGTTCTGCGCGCTCACGCACCCCGGGCTTTGCCTGTACCATTTCCTGACTGGCCACCATTTCGCTCACCACCAGACCAGCCCCAAACTGACTCACCAAATCGCGAAACGGGCGGTCCGTGATGCCAGCCAAAGGCGCCAGAAAAACTGGAGGGGTCAAAGAGAGATGTGCGACTTCAATGGTCACGTGCCTAATCCTTGTGCAGTACCTTTGGCGTATCTGACCCATTGGTCAAACTCAATGAAAGTAAGGTGAAGTTTTTGGCATTAATTCACATATGATTAAAAATTAAGCACACACTCCCGGTCAATTGCCACTCTGGCTTGCAGGTTCTACATAGTACACATGACAAATGCCTCATTCGATAGCCCCTCTCGGGTCGCAGCGCTGATTGTCGCGGCAGGTCGCGGAACCCGCGCCGGCGGCGTCCTTCCCAAGCAGTGGCAAAACACTGCTGGAAAAAGCGTCGCTCAGTGGACGCTCAACGCCTTTGAAGCCCACCCACAGGTGCAAGACGTCCTTGTGGTGACCCATCCAGACGATGATGCTTTCGCGCAGCAACTCTCCGTGCCAACCGTTCACGGTGGTGCAACCCGCGACGCCTCAGTCAAAGCTGGGCTCAACGCCCTCAAGGGATTGGGCATCACCCACGTGCTGATTCACGACGTTGCACGCGCGGGCATCGACGCAGCTACAATTTCAGCAGTCATCAACGCGCTGAAAAACGGCGCAGAGGGCGCCGCCCCCGCACTTGCTGTCACAGATGCGCTGTGGCACGGCGATGGCACCAAGGTCACCGGCACCCAAAACCGCGATGGCCTCTTTCGTGCACAAACCCCGCAAGGGTTTGCCTTTGACGCCATCCATGCTGCACATCTTGCACACCCAGGTGGTGCCGCAGACGATGTCGAGGTGGCACGCGCCGCAGGGCTTGACGTGACCATCGTGCCGGGCAATGAGCGCAACCTGAAGATCACCACACCGGGCGACTTTGCCCGTTTGGAAGAGCACTTGCTTGCAACACAGGAACACAAGATGGACATTCGGCTTGGAAACGGCTTTGACGTGCATGCTTTTGAAGACGGAGATCACGTCATACTCTGTGGTGTGCGCATTCCACACACCAAGGCACTCAAAGGCCACTCTGACGCGGATGTCGGCATGCACGCGGTGACCGACGCGATCTACGGCGCATTGGCCGAAGGTGACATCGGCCGCCATTTCCCGCCAAGCGAGGCGGAATGGAAAGACATGGACAGCGCAGTGTTTCTCAAACACGCGGTTGATCTGGCCACCGCCAAAGGGTTTGTGATTTCCAACATCGACTGCACGCTGATCTGCGAGCGCCCCAAAATTGGGCCACATGCTGCCGCAATGATGGCGCGCATGGGTGACATTATGGGCCTGGCCTCCGACCGCGTATCGATCAAAGCCACAACAAGTGAAAAACTCGGCTTCACAGGCCGCGAAGAAGGGATTGCCGCCATCGCGACGGCAACATTGGTGAAACCATGATAAGACTGATCACAACCTTCTTTGGCGTCGGCCGCCTGCCTGCCGCCCCTGGCACGTGGGGGTCATTGGCCGCACTGATCATTGGCTGGGCTGTTGTAGAATTTGTGGGGGTGTGGCTTCTTGTCATTCTCTGCGCGCTGTCCATCGTGATAGGCATCTGGGCCTGCAAACGCGATCTGGCAGACCGCCCCACGGAAGACCCCTCAGAGATTGTAATCGACGAGGTTGCGGGCATGTGGATCGCCCTGCTCTTCCCTGCTGTGGCCTTTGCCATGCGCGACATGCCCATGGTTTGGCCCGGCCCCATCGCTGCCTTTCTGTTCTTCCGCTTGTTTGACATCCGCAAACCCTGGCTTGTTGGGCGCGCAGACCGCCGCCATGACCCGTTGGGAGTGATGCTGGATGACATCTGGGCCGGTGTGTTTGCCGGGATCGCCACCATGATCGCCGCCGCGCTCTATCATGTGGTGCTGATGTGAGCGCGGATGCCGCCGCCGTCTTGGAGGCCTGCCGGGCCGCAAAGCTGCGCGTGGCCACAGCCGAAAGCTGTACTGCGGGCATGGTCGCCGCCGCTTTGACTGACATCCCCGGAAGCTCGGACGTGTTTGAGCGCGGCTTCGTCACCTACACCAACCTCGCCAAAACCGAGATGCTGGGTGTGCGCGAGGCCACTTTGGCCGCCGTGGGGGCTGTGTCCGAAGAGGTGGCGCGCGAAATGGCGCTGGGAGCGCTGGTCAATTCTGATGCGCAGCTAACGGTCTCCATCACCGGAATCGCAGGACCCGGTGGCTCAGAATTCAAACCGGAGGGGCGCGTGTGCTTTGGTCTCGCCACCCAACAGGGCTGCAAAACCGAAACCGTTGAATTTGGCGCCTTGGGCCGCACAAACGTGCGCGAAGCGGCGCGGGATCATGCGTTATCGCTGATTTTTCAGGCAGCCTGCGCACTCTGATCTTTTTTTAATCACTTCAACTGTTTTTCCGCACATTAATTACTCACATTGTAAATCGCCCCATTTTGAAGCAGTAAAATACCACATCAGCCTTTGTTTTGAGCGGTCTTTCGGTTCTTTGACCAAAAAACCATCACTCACGGGACAAAGGGGAAGAAAAATGAACGGAGCGGACACCGCATGGATCATCGTGGCGACAGCCTTGGTTCTGTTCATGACATTGCCGGGTTTGGCGTTGTTTTACGGGGGCCTTGTACGCGCCCGCAACGTGCTCAGCGTGTTTATGCAAACATATGCAATTGCCTGTTTGATGAGCGTTTTATGGCTCGTTTTTGGCTATTCCATCGCATTTGGCAATGACGGCGGCGCCACCTCCCTATGGGGCGGGTTGGGCAAAATGTTCCTCACCGGCGTCACCGCAGATAGCCTGTCCGGCACCCTGCCCGAGGTTCTGTTCTTTGCCTTTCAAATGACCTTCGCCATCATCACGCCCGCCTTGATCGTCGGCGCCTATGTGGAACGGATCGGCTTTGGCTTCGTTCTTCTGTTCTCTGGTCTGTGGATGCTGCTGTGTTACGCACCGGTGGTGCACTGGATTTGGGGAGGCGGCATGATGGCGGACGGCGGCATCTTTGGCGACATCGGTGTGCGTGACTTCGCTGGTGGCATTGTGGTCCACGAAACCGCAGGCCTTGCCGCGCTTGTGCTTGCTGTGATGCTCGGCGCACGTCGCCACCGCACCACCCCACCACATGCCCCTTGGATGGTGATGATCGGCGCGGCCATGTTGTGGGTCGGCTGGTTCGGCTTTAACGGCGGCTCCCAGCTTGCCGCAGATGGCGGCGCGGCCATGGCGCTCACCGTGACCCACATCTCCGCGGCGACCGCATCGCTGACCTGGGCCCTATGGGAGCGCATCAAATACGGCAAAGCGTCTTTGGTTGGCCTCGTGACCGGGACCATCGCTGGTCTTGCGTCCATCACGCCAGCCTCGGGCTTTGTTGGCCCGGTTGAAGCGCTGATCATTGGGGCTATCGCCGGCATCCTCTGTCAGGAAGCCGTAAACCTCGTGCGCAACGGTCTGAAAATCGACGACACTCTGGATGTCTTCGCCGTACACGGTGTTGGCGGCATCTTCGGCACCATCATGATTGCGGTCTTTGGCCAAGGCGCATGGGTGGCCCAACTCGGCGGGCTGGCTGTGGTTGGTGTCTTCACCGTTGTGGTCACCTTTGTGCTGGTCAAACTGGTCAGCCTGATCACACCACTGCGTGTCGATGAAGAGACAGAGGTCAACGGTCTGGACCTCGAAGTACACGGCGAGCGCGCCTACGACATCGCATCCTAACGAAACACCATTTCACTCCAAGACTCGGGCGGCCGCCACTTAAGGCCGCCCTTTTTTGTGGTTCACCAGCGGGTGTAAGGTACAAAGACCTCGCCCGTCACAGCATCAGCTGACACGCCCGTGACCCCCTGCAACTCCACCAAAAGCTCGCCCTGAAACATCACATTGGTGTTGCCATCCACCTCCACCAATTCAAGTGCAATCTCCTGCTCTGGATAAAACGGACCAACAAAATCATCTTCATGCACCGTCACCTGCAGGGTCTCGTTACCAACTTCGAAATCACTGATCACCGCGTGATCATTCGGCCCACTTGCGTTGGCCTCCCAATAGACACCAAAAGCATCTTCGCCGGCGCCGCCCGTCATCACATCCTGTGCGTCACCCAACACCACATCATCGCCTTCCCCGCCAATCAAAGTATCGGCCGATCCGTCCGCATAATCGGTGGCATCAATGTTTGGAAAGCCAGACCCAGCAGCCGGGGGGTTTTCCATAAAATCGCGGGTGCCGCCGATGGTGTCATTGCCGTCTCCGCCGTCAATCACATCAGAGCCGGTGCTGCCAAACAAGGAATCGTCACCGCCACCGCCAGCGACATCGTCGCCCCCGATCCCGCCGGAATGCCCTCCACCAAAGTAAACGTCCTGTCCCGCACCGCCAACAAATGTGTCGTTCCCCGCACCGCCCTGAACAATCGCAAAACCAGCCGCCTCCAACACACTCACATCAATCAGATCGTCTCCTTCACCCGCTTCAATGTAGCTGCTGTTGGTGGTGCTTGCCACGATGGTGTCATTGCCCTCTCCCGCTATCACCACGGTTTCACGAGCGCCCATCGTCACGCTGTCGTCTCCGCCATTGGTTTGGACAACGCTTACGTCGGGCTCAGAAACAGGATCACCCGAAGGAGAGTCTGGCTGAACAAAGGCAAAAGTCTCGTTGTCATAGGCATCAAACCGCGCCGTTCCTGACACACCACCATTGGTATCGGCACTCAGGTCAATCGTGTCACTTTCGTCGCCCGTTGCCACTCGAACGGATGTGTCCCCCTGTATCTCAAGGGTCGTCGCTCCCTCTAGATCAGTCAACGCATAGAGTTCGATGCCACTGCCAGGACGGTAACTGTCATCTCCAGCCTCGCCAAATCTGGCAGAAACAACCTCAAAACTTGCTACAATTTCACTGGTATCCAGCGAAAACTGCTCATCGCCTTCGTCCACAAAATCTTCTTCAACGAAATGCACTTCCATTACACCACGAGGAAGCGCGTCGATCCCTTCCAAAACCGCACCGGACACGACCAAGTCGCCGTCATCGGTCTGCGTCACGTCAAAGTTGGACTCATCATAAGATGCAAAATGATCCACGGGCTCCAAAATGGCGATGCGGTCATTTTCGGCATCAAATTCAGAGAGATCATAAATTGGCTCGCCGCTGTCGGTTTCATCGGAGGGCGTCAAAATCTCGTCGTTCAGAATGACGATCGGCCAGTCCTCTAGACCGGGCTCTTCACTGGGATCATAGGTCAGAGCAGTCACATCGATGTCATCAACGGGTGCCACGTCATCTTCTGAAGGTGTGGGATTGGGGTCAGTGCCGCCCCCCGTATCAGAGTCAGACCCACTGTCCACCAGCGCACCAACACCTGCCATTCCCAAAAGCGCCAATAACAAATACACGATAACTCACTCCAAACCGAAACCTGAAAACAAATTACATCTCAAACGTGTGCAAATAAAGGCAAACTTGCGAAAATTAAGCGGAGTTTTTGGTTAACAAGCCAAATGGCAGGCGCATGCGGCTGCCACCTTAGTCATAGAGCGCCTTTGCCCGCGCCTCAAAGGCGGCGACAATGCGGTGCATGGCTTCGTTGAAGACCAAGCCAATCGCCTTTTGCAGCAGGATGTTTTTGAACTCAAAATCAACATAGAATTTTACGTCGACTCCCCCGTCCACATCCGCAAAGTCCCATGTGGATTTCATGTGTTTAAACGGACCGTCCAAATACTCCGTGTCGATGTGTTTGATCTCCGGATAGAGCACAACCCGGCTGCCAAACCGTTCCCGGAACACCTTGAACGAAATCACCAAATCCGCCAGCATTTCCGCGCCGGTGCCCAACTCGGTCTGCACCGGGGTCACCGAGCGAATGCGCGCGGCAGCGCACCAAGGCAAGAACTTCGGATATTCGGCCACATCCGCAACCAGATCGTACATCTGCTGCGCGCTGTAAGGCAGGGTGCGGGTCTCTGAATGCGTGGGCATCGTGTCTCGTCTCGGCGGGTCCATTTTCACGTGACAGCCCACCGCGTCCCCGCTATGCACTGTTCTGGAAGCGCACATAGCGGCGCGAGATGGGGAAAATCAAGGGGGTCGCATGTCACAGCGTCCATATGTCATCGACCAAATGATCTCGGCCAAACAGATCGCGGCCCGTATCGAAGTCCTCTCTCACGAAATTCAAAGCGAATACAGCGGCACAGACAAGCTGATTGTGGTTGGGCTTTTACGCGGATCATTTGTGTTTATCGCCGATTTGGTGCGCGAACTCGATCTGCCCGTCGAAGTCGACTTCCTCGAAGCGTCCTCTTATGGAAACGCGATGGAAAGCAGTCGAGAAGTGCGTATTTTCAAAGATTTGAGAGGCGAAATTGAAGGGCGTGATGTGCTTGTTGTCGAAGACATCGTTGACACAGGCCACACGCTTGCCCACGTCCTGCATCTGCTCACCGCCCGCAACCCAGCCAAGATCAAAACCATCGCACTATTGGACAAACCATCGCGTCGTGAAGCGGACATTGCGGCGGATTGGATCGGCTTTCCGATCCCAGATGAATTTGTCGTGGGCTATGGCATCGACTACGCGCAACGCAATCGCAACCTGCCCTTCATCGGCAAGGTGCGCTTTGTCGACGAAGCCTAACCAACAGCGACACATGCCACAATGCGATCCAACCTCCGGGCCGCGGAGCTACGCGCCCAATCCGCTTCAGGCACCATTGCACTGATCTGACACGCGGCCTACATTTTTGCAGAACCGCCATCACAAGGCTGCACCAATGAATTTCCGCCATCTCATCCGCATGAGCCGCTTGGCCCGCAATCCGCCCTCTGAGAAACGCGTCAAGCTTGTCTTTGGCGTGATCATCGCCTGTCTTATTCTGGCACTGATCGAACGGTTCATCGGCTGGCCTGACGCCCTCACCGCAGACCGGATTCCGCGAATTGGCAAGTTTTAGGGGCGGCTGACGTAGGCGGAGACCCTCAAAAAGCGCTCATCGCAACCATCCGCGCTCCACAAATGTGCAGAGCCTCCTACGCAGCCTCGCTCCCCACGTCACTTTGAGCACCAAATCCCTTCGGAGACCTCCATAGGCCAAGTATTTGGTCCGAAAGCAGCGACGATCACGCGGGTCACTGAGGCGCGTGTCCCTGTTGATCTGCCTGTGAGATCAGCCATGACACAACCGTTTCGACTGCGGCGTTTGCCCCCGGACGACGTTGTGTCAAAAGATAGAAATCCTGCGTTCCAGCCGTGCTTGACCGCCCAACCTCTACAAGATTGCCTGCCGCTAAGTCGTTGGTGACCAGAAAACGGCTTACCAGCGCGACACCCTGCGCAGAAATGGCGGCGTCCACCGCCAGCGCCGTTTGACTGAGCCGAAGCCCCCGCCGGCTTTGGTCACAAACGCCCAATTCCGCCAAGACCTTGGGCCACAGATCATGCGTGTCATGGATCTTTGGCACAGACGACAGCAAATCGGAGCCAACCGGAAGCTGGACACCTTCCAGCAGTCTGGGCGCTATCACGGCGACCACATCTTGCTTGAACAACAGCGTGGCGCTCAGCGCGGCACCAAATGGCGGCGTCCCTTGCCGAACAGCCAGATCAATTCCATCGCTATGAAAACTCGAAACCTTTTCGGTCGCCAGAATACGCAAATCGACATCGGGGTGTTTGTTTGAAAAGTCCGGAAGATTCGGAATAAGCCATTTGGACGCAAAAGTTGGTGTGACGCTGATCAGAACTTTTCCGGGCTCTGGCTTGAGCTGTGCCGTCGCCGAACGCAGGTCAGAAAACGCGCCCGCAACCCCGTCGTGGTAGGTGCGACCCGCTGAGGTCAGCGCCAAGCCCTTGGGCAATCTGTCAAAGAGCGTCGTGCCAAGATGTGCCTCAAGTTGGCGTATTTGCTGCGCCACAGCGCCCTGTGTCACACCCAACTCATCCGCCGCAGCCCGAAAGCTGAGACGACGACCAGAAACATCAAAGGCGCGCAGACCATTGAGAGGGGGAAGACCTGTCATCTGGCAATAGTATTTCTATTGTCAGGAAACATCAAACCTCAATCGATTTCAAAAAATGTGGCGCATATGATGCGGGTAACCAGCTAAGGAGATGAAGATGACAGTAGAAAAAGTCGCGCTGATCACTGCAGGCGGTAGCGGGATGGGGGCAGATGCGGCGCGTCGGCTTGCATCGGACGGTTTCAAGGTCGGGATCCTGTCTTCTTCAGGAAAGGGCGAAGCCCTCGGCGTCGAACTTGGTGGTTTTGGCGTCACAGGCTCCAACTTGAACAACAGTGATTTGTCCTCTCTTGTTCAAGGTGCACAGGACCGATGGGGGCGCGTGGATGTGCTGGTCAACTCAGCGGGTCATGGGCCAAAGGGCCCGATTCTGGAGATGGGTGACGACGATTGGCATCAAGGCATGGAAATCTATTTGATGAACGTGATACGCCCGACCCGGCTCGTCACGCCCGTGATGCAGCAACAAGGTGGCGGCGCGATCATCAATATTTCAACCTTCGCGGCCTTTGAACCTGATCCCCTTTTCCCGACGTCAGGCGTTTTCCGTGCTGGCCTTGCAGCCTTCACCAAACTCTACTCAGACAAATACGCCGCTGACAACATACGCATGAACAATGTCTTGCCCGGCTTTATTGACAGCTTGCCGGAGACTGAGGACCGAAAAGCGCGCATCCCGATGGGCCGCTATGGCCGGGCCGACGAGGTGTCCTCACTGATTTCACTGCTTGCGTCTGAGGGCGGCGGATACATGACAGGACAAAACCTGCGCATCGATGGTGGGCTCACCCGTGCCGTCTAGCGTCGCACAGCGTTCCGCGGCCGTCGACCGCATTACATTCACGGTCAAATGGGGTGCATCTGCCATTCAAATCATGGGGTATACCGCAACGGCGTTCGGCTGGACGCCATGGAACCTCTACCTATTTTTGGTAGGCGTTCTTGGCTGGTTTACTGTTGGCGCTTTGTGGAATGACAAAGCCTTAATGCTTGTCCATCTTGTCGCACTGGTTGCAATGATCGCGGGCATGACAAACGGCTAGACAGATGTCATTGGCACTCTTGCGGTATCGTCCAAAATGGGCGATCCGCATCCCCTATCCCTAGATGTATTTTAAGCAGCCACTTCGACTCTCACACACCGAAAGGCGCCCGGTTAACGTTTTCACGCACACCAAAACGGCACCTCCGCAAAACAGTTGCGATACAGACGCAATACCGACGTTCCAAAACGCGGATATGCTCCTGTTAACCTTTGCCAGTACCGGGGTCAGTTGATGGTCGCAAACACCGCTGAAACTGGCGCCATCGCAACGGTGCCCGCGCGGTCCTGCAAGGCCCACAAAAGAAGCGCAGATATCGCCTCATCGCGCAAGCGTCCCACCATCACCACTCCGTCTTCTTGGCCCGCCTTAAACGCAGCCTGATCAAGGAATCGTCGCATCACCACGGCAGTTTGGCCTTTGTCATCGAAGTCACGGAACACACTTGCAGAGGGCACACCCTCCTTAGCCGCAAGTTTCTGAGCGGTATTCAACCCATTGGGAAACATAAGCAATCCATGACCACTGCTCAACAGAGCCTCCGTCACTTGATCGCTGATAACCTTGCTTCCTTGCAAACCATCAGAGAGCCCTTCAATGACACCAACAAATTGGTCGGACACCGACAAATGTGCCTGCATCGCCTGCTCCACATCCGCGGCTGTGGCCTCAGCGGGCACGTCCACCATGGCAAGAACCTCAAACCCCCGGTCTCGGTAATCCTTTGTTTTCGCAGAAACTTCGGGATCCAATGTGCTCACAGCAATGGTCAGCGGATACGGAAAGCTCACCAACGCCTCCATATCAAAGCTGTGCTCACCCGTGTCCACCAAGACAATCGCCATCAAGGGTTTGTTGTCAGTGTTTTCAGAGACTTCTGCATTGGCTTCTACGGGGCGTGACGGCACTGGGGCACTCTCTTCACCAGTGGTGGAGTCTGTGTCCGCCCCAACCGTCGGCAACCGATCAGATTTGTGCTGCGGAAACGCCTCCTCGATGTCACCCACGGGCTTTAGCAACGCCGTTTCGACCTCTTCCGATGCGGGCTCTTCTTCTGCCTCCGCATTTGGTGTTACATCCTCAGCTTCCGGGCTTGGCTGGGGGTCGGAAACAAGACTTTGTTCGGAACTTTCTGTTTCTACTTCAACAGCTTCTGCAGGATTTTCCGGCGCTGTTTGATCTGTGCTTTCAACAACAGCCGGTGTCTCAAAGGTCTCGCCATCCGCCACATCAGGCGACGTCGGCTGCGCAGGGTTGGTGGAAATCGACAGTTCTGAATCAGGCACCGGCGCGGTTGGAGTCTGGGCCTGGGGGTTGGGGAACACCGGGCTCTCCGCTTCTAAGGCAACTGCCCCGCTCGCCTCAGGCGCTACGGGCGCCGCAAGCTCGGCCTCAACCGATTCTGCTTGTGGTTTGGGGGCCGACGCCGTGTCGCTGATGGGCGGTTGATCCCCTGCTTCGGCCTCAGGCACCGCCGTCGAAGACGTTGCTTCCACTGCCATATCCGCTTGGGATGTTGCACCCAAGTCACCACTTTGAACGGGAGGGTCTTGAGCCTCAATTGGTGCCTGCGCTGAAGTTTGTGGAGCCACTGTTGCAGGCAAAGGCGACAACAAAGACGTCGCCGCCAACACGCCACCAATTAGGATGACACCCCAGAAAATACCCGCCAAAAATCCGCGCAACATCGTGCTCTGCCTTTTTTTGTTCCAACTTTACGGGGCGAACCTGCCTGTGCCCCTCTTGACCCTTTGGGCCAAGCCTGAGCATGTATACCGCGAGCAGGCCCTCTGCCTCCACCCCTTTCGCATCTTTAGGACAAGAACCGACAAAATGCTGCTTCTGATCGACAATTACGACAGTTTCACCTACAACCTCGTGCATTATCTGGGCGAAATGGGCGCCGATGTGCAGGTCTGGCGAAATGATGCGCTGACGGTTCAGGACGCAATGGGCATGAACCCATCTGGTATTTTGCTCTCTCCAGGTCCTTGTGATCCCGATCAAGCTGGTATTTGCCTCGCGCTGACACAGGCAGCGGCGGAAACGCGGATCCCTTTGATGGGTGTTTGCTTGGGTCATCAGACCATTGGCCAGAACTTTGGCGGCAACGTTGTGCGCTGTCATGAAATTGTGCACGGCAAAATGGGCACCATGAACCACACCGGCAAAGGCCTGTTTGCCGGTCTGCCAACTCCGTTTGAGGCCACACGCTATCACTCGCTTGTGGTGGACCGCGCAACGCTACCGGACTGTCTGGAAATCACGGCTGAACTCGAAGATGGCACCATCATGGGGCTGCAACACAAAGAGTTGCCCATTCACGGCGTACAATTCCATCCTGAGTCCATTGCATCCGAACACGGCCACGCGCTTTTGAAGAACTTTCTGGACATGATGCCAGCGAAAGAAGGCGCTGCAGCATGAGTGACAGCATCAAGACATTGATCGGCGCAGCGGCTGATCGCCCACTGACCCGTGCCGAGGCCGAATCTGCCTTTTCCATCCTATTTGAGGGAGAAGCGACGCCCAGCCAAATCGGCGGGTTGCTCATGGCGTTGCGCACACGTGGCGAAACCGTGGATGAATACGCCGCTGCCGCTGCCGTGATGCGCGCCAAATGCAATGCAGTCAACGCCCCTGACGGTGCTATGGACATCGTGGGCACTGGTGGTGATGGCAAACATACACTCAACATTTCCACCGCCACCGCCTTTGTGACCGCAGGTGCAGGTGTGCCTGTGGCCAAACACGGCAACCGCAATCTCAGCTCCAAATCAGGCACCGCAGATGTGCAAACCCAAATGGGCATCAACGTGATGGTTGGCCCGGAAGTGGTTGAAAAAGCACTTGAAACCTGCGGCATCGCTTTCATGATGGCCCCGATGCATCACCCCGCGATTGCCCATGTGATGCCCACCCGTGCTGAACTCGGCACACGCACAATTTTTAACATCCTTGGTCCGCTGACCAATCCTGCGGGGGTGAAACGCCAACTCACTGGCGCATTCACCCGCAGCCTGATCCGCCCAATGGCGGAAACACTTGGTCAATTGGGCAGTGAACGCGCTTGGTTGGTGCATGGGTCGGACGGCACAGATGAGTTGACCATCACCGGTGTCAGCTGGGTTGCTGCTTTAGAAGCTGATGGGTCAGTGAAAGACGTGGAATTGCACCCAGAAGACGCCGGTCTTCCCGTGCACCCATTTGAGGATATCGTGGGCGGCACGCCTGAGGACAACGCCAATGCGTTTCGCGCGCTTTTGGATGGATCGCAAAGCGCCTATCGCGATGCAGTGCTGCTAAACTCTGCAGCGGCCTTGGTCGTGGCCGACGCCGCGTCTGATCTGCGAGAAGGCGTTGAAAAGGCCCGCGAAAGCATCGATTCAGGTGCGGCCAAAGGTAAGGTGGCTGCACTGGCCAAAGTGACGTCGGCGACGTGACCAACATGTCGCTGCCTAAAACTTGGGGGCACTTGCCGTTCTTTACCGATGTTTGGCCTGGAATTCAGAACGCGCTGAACGCAGATACGCGTGAGATCTTACCACCTGCATCTCAGCGATTTGCGGCGCTTGAACGCGTTGCGCCCGCCGATGTGCGTGTCGTCATCATGGGCCAAGACCCCTACCCGACTTCCGGACATGCCCATGGCCTTTCGTTTTCCGTCGCACCTGATGTCCGGCCTTTGCCTCGGTCACTCAACAATATTTACAAAGAAATGGTCGATGATCTGGGTACCGCACCTCAAAACGGTGATCTCCGCTTCTGGGCGGATCAGGGCGTTTTGCTGCTCAACACCGTTCTTACCGTACCAACTGGCGAGGCCAACGGCCACAAGGCGCTCGGGTGGCAAGCCTTGGCCTATCAGGTGTTGGCAGATGTCTCCGCGCGCCGCGCAACCGCGTTTGTGTTGTGGGGAAAACAGGCCCAAGCCCTTGCACCTCACATCACATCGCCTAAAGATGGCGGCCAACATCTGATGATTGAAACGGCGCACCCCTCTCCGCTGTCTGCCCGACGCGGCTTTTTTGGCTCACGCCCGTTTTCAACCATCAACGACTGGCTCGCCCTGCGGGGCGACACACCGATAAATTGGACCGACGCATGACCGAAACCGTTCTGGACAAGATCAAAGCATACAAGCTTGAGGAAGTGGCCGCTGACAAAGCAGCAAAACCGCTGGAGGCCGTCGAAGCTGAAGCCCGTGAAGCGAGCCCAACACGCGGGTTTTCCGACGCGCTTCACAAAGCCTCTCGTGCAGGATACGGGCTGATTGCTGAGGTCAAAAAAGCATCGCCTTCCAAGGGGTTGATCCGTGCAGATTTCAATCCTCCAGCACTGGCCAAAGCTTATGAAAACGGCGGCGCAACATGTCTATCTGTGCTCACTGACACCCCTAGTTTTCAGGGTCAAAAATCCTTCCTGACAGATGCACGCACTGCAACCAACCTGCCGGCCCTGCGCAAAGACTTTATGTATGACACCTATCAAGTTGCCGAAGCGCGCGCCTTGGGCGCCGATTGCATTCTGATCATCTTGGCCTCTGTCAGCGACACCCAAGCCCAAGAGCTCGAAGTCGCTGCGTTTGAATGGGGCATGGATGTGTTGCTGGAAGTCCATGATGCTGAGGAACTGGAACGGGCCAGCCTCCTTAAGTCTCCCCTTATGGGCATCAACAACCGCAATCTGAAAACCTTTGAAACCACGCTGGACACTACCCGCACCCTTTCCAAACTGGTGCCGGAAGACCGCCTGATCGTGTGCGAAAGTGGCCTCAACACCCCTGCTGAGCTTGCAGATATGGCCCGCTACGGCGCGCGCACCTTTCTGATAGGCGAAAGCCTGATGCGCCAAGACGACGTTGCTAGCGCCACGCGCTCTTTGTTGGCCAACCCGCTGACGGCGATGGGAGGCATGTGATGAGCACACATGCGTCTGGATTGACTCATTTTGACACCAAGGGTGACGCCCATATGGTGGATGTCTCTCAAAAAGCGGTGACATCGCGCATCGCCACCGCCGAAGGCTGGGTGAAAATGGCCTCTGAGACTTACGACATCATCGCCGAAGGCCGTGCCAAAAAAGGTGACGTTCTGGGCGTTGCACGGCTTGCAGGCATCATGGGGGCCAAGAAATGCGCCGACCTGATCCCGCTCTGCCACCCACTGCCCATAACCAAAGTTGCGGTCGAGCTGACGCCAGACGCCAACCTACCGGGTGTGCGCATCGAGGCCACCGTGAAAACGACAGGTCAAACTGGCGTGGAGATGGAAGCGCTTACGGCTGTGAATGTCGCGGCGCTGACGGTCTACGACATGTCCAAAGCCGTGGATAAAAATATGGAAATCGGGGGCATCCGTGTAATTTTGAAAGACGGCGGAAAATCTGGACGTTACGAAGCAAAATGATCTCAGTAACCGACGCGCTTACACACCTGTTTGCTCTTACAAATGAACTGCCCTCAGAGACAGTGCCTCTGGGCCGGGCCAATGGCCGCGTGCTGGCAACTGCGGTTTCCGCCAAACGAGATCAGCCCCCCTTTTCTGCCTCCGCGATGGACGGCTATGGCGTGGCATCTGAAGGCGCAGCTCCAGGAGCAAAATACGCTGTGATCGGCGAAGCGGCGGCGGGCCATGCATTTGATGGTATTGTCGGGTCACGCGAAGCTGTGCGGATTTTTACCGGCGCACCAGTGCCTGAAGGTGTCGACCGTGTCATCATACAAGAGGACGTGGTACGGGACGGCGACGTCATCACCATCGCTGACAGACTCGATAAGGGCTTCCACATCCGCCCGGCAGGTGGCGATTTTCAAGTCGGGCAAACCATCAACGCGCCCCGCGAACTGCGCCCCTCCGATGTTGCGCTGATGGCCTCTATGAACATTGCAAATGTACCAGTGATACGCCGCCCAAAAGTGGCGATTCTTTCCACAGGAGACGAGCTGGTCATGCCCGGCGAGGCTCCCGGACCGGATCAAATCATCGCGTCCAACAGCTTTGGTCTGCAGGCCATGCTGCGCGACGCAGGCTGCGAAGCCCGCCTTTTGCCGATTGCGCGTGACACACGCGCCTCACTGGAAGCGGCCTTTGATTTGGTCGATGACACAGATCTACTGATCACCATTGGCGGTGCCTCAGTAGGCGATCACGATTTGGTGGGCGATGTCGCGCAAAATCTGGGCATGCAACGTAGCTTTTACAAAATCGCTATGCGCCCCGGCAAACCCTTAATGGCAGGTACTTTGGCCAATGGCGCGATGATGATTGGCTTGCCGGGAAATCCTGTGTCGGCTCTGGTGTGCGGTCATGTATTTGTCCTCCCTGTGGTGCGCGCCATGCTTGGACTTGGCCAAGCTCCCACGCCGCGCCTCATCGCCAAACTTGCGGCACCTGCCCCCCAAAACGGCCCGCGCGAACATTACATGCGTGCACATGTCGCCCATGGCGAGCTGACCACTTTTGACAATCAAGACAGTTCTCTTTTGTCGGTCCTCTCAGATGCAAATGCACTTCTGGTGTGCCCGCCGAACTGTCCAGAATTGGCTGTCGGCACCGAGGTACAGTACCTTCCAATTTAACTTAAATCGTTGATATCCTTCGCGTTTTCACCTATTGTTTCTGCAATGTTCTCAAAATGTTTTGACACAAAACGAGAACATGCGTAGAACAGGGTTAAGACGCTTAATAAAAGGGGTCCTCGAGCATGTTGACCAAGAAGCAGCTAGACCTGCTGGAATTCATCCACACCCGCGTGCAACGCGATGGTGTGCCACCCAGCTTTGACGAAATGAAAGACGCGCTGGACTTGCGCTCTAAATCGGGCATTCACCGCCTGATCACCGCTTTGGAAGAGCGCGGCTTTATCCGACGTCTCGCGCACCGTGCCCGGGCAATCGAAGTGGTGAAACTGCCTGAAAGCATGGGCGGCGCGCCGTCAGCCCCCACCGGTTTTCAGCCGAGGGTCATAGATGGCCCTCACCCGTCGCCGACCAAACCCGCCAATGTGGCACCAAACGAAGTGCAATCATTCGCCCGTGAAGTGCCGGTCATGGGAAAAATTGCGGCGGGTGTGCCAATCGAGGCGATCAGCCACGTTGACCACCACGTTGCAGTGCCCGGTCAAATGCTCTCGGTTGGGCAAAATCACTATGCGCTTGAGGTCAAAGGCGACTCCATGATCGACGCCGGTATCAACAATGGCGACGTGGTGATCATCTCTGAGACCAACACGGCAGACAATGGTGACATCGTTGTGGCGCTGGTTGAAGATCAGGAAGCCACACTGAAGAAATTTCACCGCAAGGGCGCATCTATTGCGCTGGAGGCGGCCAACCCGGCTTATGAGACCCGCGTGTACCCAGAAGACAAGGTCAAGGTCCAAGGCAAATTGGTGGGTTTGATCCGCACCTACTAGCGCGCCCTAATCTCGCCATCGTTCCACAACCGACGGCCCGCCATCGCGCGGGCCGTTTTGGTGGAAGTCCCCTCATTTGTTTTGTAGATCGCAAGCGCCCCAGTGGCTTTGAGATCATCCGCGTCTATGACTTCACACGGCAACTCCGCCTCATAAGGCATAGAGAAAACAACTAAATATCCGATTTTGCAGCCCGCAAACGCTGACAAGGCGCGTTTACCAGACACATGGATCACGGCTCCGAAACTTGCGGTTTTCATCGCACCGGACCAAAGCTGCGCAGCCCTTTCCTGTGTCGCCATGGAGCCGTCGTTTTCCAACCAATTGCGCGCGATAAACCCCTGTCCCTTGGCTTTGGACAACGCGCGGCCGTCAGGTGTGACAACGCCGACCAAACCACCTGTGTCGGACACGAGAACCATTGGCCGATCCTCGGCACGCCACACCAACATGGCTGCGAACATCATCGCGGCGCCAAGCCAGCGTGCGCGGCCTTGCCATAACAACAGCGTGACACCCCCCATCGCGATCAACGGCAGCACCCAAGGCCCACCACGTTTCACGCCACCGCGCGCACCGTCCAAAGCACTTACAAACTCAGCCACAGTCACGATCCAACGCAATCCCTGCTCCATCACCCAGAGTGGAATCCACACCAATCCCACAGGTGCCAGCACTGCTGCGACAACCGCCGAGGGCATCACCAAAGTTCCCATGACCGGGACTGACACCACATTGGCCAGCAAACCGTAGTGTGCCACATGGTTGAAATGCATCGCTGCGAAAGGCGCGGTTGCGAGCCCTGCAACAAACGACGATAACACTACGGCCGAGAGCGGTCGCAACCAACGCGGACCCAGCGGCACCTGATGGTCACGCAACCAACCAAAGACGCCAACCAGTGCTGCGGTGGCAGCAAAGGACATCTGAAACCCTGGCCCCATCAAGGCTTCTGGCCTCAAGAGCAAGACAATCACCGCAGCGATCGCCACTGCGCGCAGCGTCAGCGCGCGGCGATCCAGCAGCACGGCGATCAACACCACGGATGTCATCACAAAGGCGCGTTCAGTCGACACGCTACTGCCTGAAAGCAAAAGATACCCCGAGGACGCAACAAGGGCGACACAGGCCGCCACCTTTTTGCCGTTGATCCGCAGGGCGATATAGGGAAACAGCGCTATCCCAAGGCGCACGGAGGCAAAAACAAAGCCTGCCAGCAATCCCATGTGCAGCCCTGATATGGCCAACAAATGCGCCAGATTTGCCCCGCGCAACGCTTCGGTTGTGGGTTTGGGAATGGCAGACCGATCCCCGGTGGTGATTGCCGCTGCCACTCCGGCCACGTCATCCGGCATCCGCGCCTGAATCTGTTGAGACAGCCGCATACGCAGACCATAAATGCCACCATCTGAGGCACGCGGCATAACCTGCACCACAGGACTGCGTGTATATCCAATCGCGCCAATTTTTTGAAACCAAGCATGACGCTGAAAATCAAAGCCACCAGGCTCCACCGGGCCTGAAGGTGGAGAGAGATGCCCGGTAAGACCAATAATCATGCCCGGCTCCGGGGTCACACCGATCTCTGCGCCATGCAGCGCCACCCGAACCCGTTTTGGGGTCTGGTCTGGAGAGAGATCAGCCAGACGTACATCAGACAATGTCAAACGCACCGCATCAGAGGCGGAGCGGTCAATTTTGATCACGTGCCCTTCGATGGGACCGTAAAATCGCCAGCCCAACACGGGACCAGAAACGCTATGCGCCCGCGCACCACCAATGGAAAACCCCGCACAGATCAAAGCGAAACCTAGGATCAGCGCTGCTGTGTCTGCCTCCCGCCCTCGGGCGATCCACATGCAAAAGATCGAGAACAAGCCAGCACACCACAACAGAGTGCCGTGTGGCTCCACAGGCACCGCAAAGTAGAGGCCTATCCCGATGGCCATACAGACCGGCACCCAACAAAATAAATGTCCGCGCTGCGCCATCAAAGATCGACGCAGGGATGTGACGATGCGCAAGCCTTGTCCTTATCCAGCCGGGTCGATAGACAGTGCCCAACGCTAAATCACCCATGGTTACTGAAAGGTTAAGCCCGCTATGACAGGCCAGGTCGTCACCCGATTCGCTCCTTCGCCTACCGGCTATTTGCACATAGGCGGCGCACGCACGGCGCTGTTTAACTGGCTTTTCGCCCGTGGTCGCGGTGGCAAGTTTCTGTTGCGCATTGAAGACACCGATCGCGAACGCTCCACCCCTGAGGCCACGACCGCCATTTTGCAGGGGCTGTCATGGTTGGGATTAGACCATGATGGTGACGTGGTCAGCCAATTTGAAAACGCAAGCCGCCACACCGAGGTGGCACTGCACCTTCTGGCAGAAGGCAAAGCCTACAAGTGCTTTGCCACACAGGACGAAATCGCTGCCTTTCGCGATCAGGCTCGGGCTGAGGGAAAATCCACGCACTATCGTAGCCCATGGCGAGATGCAGAGGCTGCAAGCCACCCCGATGCACCTTTCGTCGTGCGCATCAAAGCACCTCGTGACGGTAACACTGTGATCCGCGATCAGGTTCAAGGTGATGTGACCATCCGAAACGACCAATTGGATGACATGATCCTGTTACGTTCAGATGGCACGCCGGTCTATATGCTTGCCGTTGTTGTAGATGACCACGATATGGGTGTGACCCATGTGATCCGGGGGGACGATCACCTCAACAATGCCGCACGCCAGATGATGATCTATGACGCCATGGGATGGGATTTGCCGATCTATGCACATATCCCCTTGATTCACGGGTCCGATGGCAAAAAGCTCTCAAAGCGTCACGGCGCACTTGGGGCGCAAGAATACCAAGCCATGGGCTACCCAGCTGCTGGGATGCGCAACTATTTGACCCGTCTTGGCTGGAGTCACGGTGATGATGAGTTTTTCACCGATGCGCAGGCAAAAGAGTGGTTTGATCTGGGTGGCATCGGCAAAAGCCCCGCCCGCTTTGACACCAAAAAACTCGAGAACATCTGCGGCCAACACAATGCGATTGCCGACGATGCTGCGCTGCTGCAAGAAATCCAAGACTACTTGGCCGTTTCAGGTCAATCAGCTTTGAGTGACGCGCAGACCGTATTACTACTGGAGGCAATGTATTGCCTTAAAGATCGCGCAAAGACATTCCCTGATCTCCTTGAAAAGGCTCACTTTGCGCTTGTATCACGGCCGATCGATGTCGAGGCAAAAGCGGCAAAAAATCTTGATTCAGTATCCCGTGGTATACTGAATGAATTGACGCCGCAGTTGCAAAATGCTAGCTGGTCACGTGATGGGCTTGAGGCTGTAACGAGCAGCTTTGCAGAAGCCAAAGAAATCAAGTTCGGCAAAATGGCGGGCCCTTTGCGGGCCGCGCTTGCAGGTCGGGCCGCGACCCCCAGTGTGTTTGACATGATGCTGGTGCTTGGGCGCGAAGAAACATGCGCGCGCTTAACGGACGCAGCAGAAAATGAAGCGGTAGATTGAGCTCTGGTAACACCAACTTAATACGCCGCGCAGACAAAGCCACCGGGACGACCCGCGTCCCTCGGCTCGATTGAAAGGGAAACAGCCATGTCCGAGACTCAAAAAACAGCCACCCTCACACTTGATGGTGCGACTTACGATTTGCCGGTCTACTCTCCGACATCCGGTCCGGATGTGCTGGACATCCGTAAGCTCTACGGCCAAGCGGGCGTGTTCACCTACGATCCTGGCTTCACGTCCACAGCCTCCTGTGAGTCAACCATCACATACATCGATGGCGAAGAAGGTATCCTGACGCACCGTGGCTATCCTATTGGCGATCTGGCTGGTAAATCGCACTATCTGGAAGTGTGCTACCTGTTGCTGTACGGCACGCTGCCAACTGCCACCCAGCTTGAAGAGTTCGAAACAACGATCACCCATCACACGATGCTACACGAGCAGATGGTGAATTTCTTTCGCGGGTTCCGCCGTGACGCCCACCCAATGGCCATTATGGTCGGTGTTGTCGGGGCCATGTCTGCCTTCTACCATGATTCCACTGACATCAATGATCCACATCAGCGTGAAATCGCATCTCACCGTCTGATCGCTAAGATGCCTACAATCGCGGCCATGGCTTACAAATACACCATCGGCCAGCCGTTTGTGTATCCCCGCAACGATTTGGACTACGCGTCCAACTTCCTGCGCATGTGCTTTGCCGTGCCCGCAGAAGACTATGAAGTTGATCCAATTCTGTCCCGCGCAATGGACCGCATCTTCACCTTGCATGCAGACCACGAGCAGAACGCGTCCACCTCTACCGTGCGTCTGGCGTCCTCTTCCGGTGCCAACCCGTTTGCCTGTATCGCTGCAGGCATCGCATGTCTCTGGGGTCCAGCACATGGCGGCGCAAACCAAGCTTGCTTGGAAATGCTAAAAGAAATCGGATCCGTTGATCGCATTCCAGAGTACATTGCTCGCGCCAAAGACAAAAACGATCCGTTCCGTCTGATGGGTTTTGGTCACCGTGTTTACAAAAACATGGATCCACGTGCGACTGTGATGAAAGAATCTGCGGATGAAGTGCTTGAGTTGATGGGTGTCGAAGACAACCCTCTGCTGCAGGTTGCCAAAGAGCTTGAGGCCATTGCACTGAGCGACCCTTACTTCAAAGACAAGAAGTTGTTCCCAAACGTCGATTTCTACTCCGGCATCATTTTGGAAGCCATGGGTTTCCCAACATCGATGTTCACGCCGATTTTTGCCCTGTCTCGCACAGTCGGTTGGATTTCCCAGTGGAAAGAGCAACTGTCAGATCCAGCACACAAAATTGGCCGTCCACGCCAGCTTTACCTTGGCGAAGACGTGCGCTCCTACACGGACATCGAAAACCGCTGAGCTTAGCCTCTTACAACACCAAAACGCGTCGGAAAGCTCCGGCGCGTTTTTTTGTGCAGGCATACAAGTGATTGGAAACAATCGCCGCGGTCTCGCAAAACTGATGCACATTTGAAGTCAATTTCATTCAATTTATTGACACGTTTAGCGTGTTTCAGCACAGTCCATTCCATCGCGGTAGGAAGCTGTGATTCTGTGGCAGAAGGCCACGCTTCCAGACCTAACTCTCCTGATACGCTATTGAATTGCGGCATGAGTTTGTGAAGCATTTTTTATTATGCGCTTCCAACGTCCAAATTGATCTTATGGCACCAAGCCTGACTGCTATTTTTGAAGGAATGAACAATGCTACTACTAGGGCTTCTGCTCACTGGGCTCGCAGTTGGTGCAATCGTCGACATGACCGACGACAACGATGACAATACCGAAACCCCTCGCACCGAAGATGATACCCCCCGCGGTGACACAACCACCTCCGATATCACAACAGATGGTGAACTTGGCCTCTTGGTCGAAGGAAGTGATGGGGACAACGTAATTTTTGGCACCGAGGGGCCAGACATCCTCTCAGGTGAAGACGGTGACGACAGCATTCGTGGGCGTGACAGTTCCGACAGATTGCTTGGCGGCGAAGGGAACGACTCTTTGTACGGCCAAAACGGTGATGACATCCTTGTCGGAGGCGATGATGACGACGAACTTCATGGCGGACGTGCTGATGACACGTTGTTGGGGAGTGAAGGCAACGACACGCTCTTTGGCGGCCCTGGCAATGACGATCTGGTCGGCGCCGACATAACCAACCGCGACCTCACAGTGGACGACTGGATGTTAGATCGCACGGGACCTGGCCCCTACACATTTGAGGCACCAACCACAACCGAAGCGAATGAGCTTCACGGCGGCGACGGTGACGATTTTCTGCTTCTTGGCGAAGGAGACACCGGTTCTGGCGGTGCGGGTGATGACGCATTCCTTGTTGGCCAATGGGTAGAAGACGAAGACAATGTGCCTTTGATCACCGATTTCAATGAAGAAGATGATCAATTGCTCATCTACTATCCTGAGGGTGAAGCAACGCCAACAATCACTTTGGGAACCGAAGGGGATCAAACATTGGTCTACGCCAACGGCCAATTGATGGTGCGTGTGGAAGGTGATGGAGGTCCTTTCTTTGCCGGTGATGTTGCGGTTGTCGAATTCACCTGAACCGATAAGCCAGACCACAGAACAGCGTCGCAATCTTTGCGGCGCTTTTTTTCTGCTTGTCGCCGTTCAAAAGGCCACTTAAATTGGCGCTACGGGTCCGCAGTTCACCCAGGCGCCGCCGGTCATACTGACTTAGCTAAACCTGCCAAATATTTGCGACAGCATGCTTTTGCACGTGCCGTCGACAAGGGTGGCCATCGACCCCGATACTCTCGGGATGCACGACATCAAAAGGATGCCCTCATGTCCAAAGACGTGATCCCTCTGTATGTCGACGACGTGTCGACTTTCACAAAAACCCTGCGTAAATCTCTGACCGAGCAGGAAAAATTACCCAGCCACGCCACGATGCTGACGTTGGTGGCCAAAGCCGCCGGGTTTCAGAACCACCAACATCTAAAAGCCAAAAAACGCGCCAGTGTGCCGGAACTGGATGAGCTGGCACTCAAACGTGCGCTGCGGGTGTTTGACGACACCGGCCGTATGTTTCGGTGGCCGAAATGGACCAAGGTACAGGGGCTCTGTCTCTGGCCATTCTGGGCACGGCTTCCCGCCCATCAGGATATGACAGAAAAACTTGTAAACGACGTGCTTAAGACGGGTCTCAACTTTGATGATCACGTGTTGCTGCGCCGGTCATTGATTGACCACAAGCTTGCCACCCGCACCAATGACGGACGGGTCTATCGCCGCATAGAACAAAGGCCAACGCCCGAAGCGTTGGCCCTTATGAAACGGCTTAAAGAAAGATAGAGAGCTTAGCGCCCTTCGTACTTCGCGGGGCGCTTTTCCAAAAACGCAACAACGCCCTCTTGGAAATCACGTGTCTTACCAAGTTTGCCTTGGCGCTTGGCCTCTTGTTCCATTTGCGCTGTCCAGTCGTTGCCATAACTTTCCTGAATGGCACGTTTTATCTCTTTGAACGCCAACGTCGGCCCGTTTGCCAAATGTGCGGCGCGCGCCTGAACAGTGTCAGTGAAGACCTCATCAGCAACGGCCTCCCAGATCATGCCCCAGTCGTCTGCCTGACGCGCAGTGATCTTATCCGCAAACAGCGCCGCGCCCATGGCCTTCGCCGCGCCCATGGCGCGTGGCAACTCATAGGTGCCGCCCGCATCAGGCATCAGGCCAATGCGCGAAAAGGCCTGTAGAAAGTAGGCGCTCTCACTTGCAATCACCACGTCCGCAGCCAACGCAAGATTGGCCCCAGCCCCCGCCGCCGCTCCGTTTACAGCGCTGATTGTCGGAATGCGCGCCTCGCGGATGGCGCGGATCATTGGCATGTACTCGTCGCGCAGCGTACGCTCCAAATCGAGACTAGCCGCGCTCGAACTGTCGCCCAGATCTTGGCCGGAACAAAACGCCTTCCCTGCCCCCGTCAACACCAGAACACGTGCCTCGTTGCTCGCCGCAATCACCGCATCAGTGATCTCGGCGCGCATCTGTTGTGTCAGCGCGTTCAGTGTGTCTGGCCGGTTCAACGTCACCGTTGCCACACCTTCGGTCACGTCATAAGTAATTGTTTGATAGTCCATGGATACCCTCCGCGTCTCCTTACCTCATTGCATTCTGTTGGGGTTGGTCCAAGTGGGACCCAACGTCACTCCTTGAGGATTTCATTCAACCGCGCCTGTTCTTCATCACTCAGGCTGCGTTCTGTGGCTGAGCGCGCCTTAGAGCGCCGCCGCGTGTATCCAAAGCCCAGTAGCAGCGCCAAGACCAACATCACCGGTCCTGCACCATAGAGCACCATATTGGTTCCACTGGTGCGCGGTCGTAGCAGTACATATTCACCGTAGCGTTCCACGACAAAATCCACGACACCGTCGTCCGTATCCCCGGCGACCAGCCTTTCGCGCACCAAAATCCGCAGATCCCGCGCAAGCTCTGCATTTGAGTCATCAATGCTCTCGTTGCGACACACCAAGCAGCGCAAATCTTTGGAAATCTCCCTTGCGCGCTCTTCTAGAACCGGATCGTCTAAGATTTCATCTGGCTGAACTGCACCGCCAGTTGTCGCCAAAAACACAACCAGAAATCCTGCTGAGCAAATAGATTTCAGTGTGTTGAACACATACGTCATTCTGCTGGAACCCCACCACTTGCAGCTTTGCGCGCTCCAGCGGCAACGCGATAACGCCGATCTGACAGGCTCAAACAGCCGCCCAAGGCCATTAACAATGATCCCATCCAAATCCAATTGGTCAGCGGCTTAATATACGTCCGCACCGTGTAGGCACCACCCGGCTGGGCATCTCCAATAGCAAGATATACGTCGCGCAAAAACCGGTAATCAATTGCCGCCTCAGTGGTTGGCATGCCTGCCACCGGGTAGACCCGTTTCTCAGGATGCAAAAGTGCGACGTCGTTGCCATCTTTGCGCACCCGAATATCCGCCATTGTGCTCAAGTAGTTTGGGCCTTCAAGCTCACGGACCTGCTCTAGCGTGATCTCATAAGCACCAACGTCAAACGGTTCATTAAGCTGGGCGACGCGGATGTCCTCTTGCTCCCAAGCCAAGAGCCCAGCAACGCCCAACATCGTGATGCCAAAACCGGAATGGGCGACAGTTTTTCCCCAATCTGCGCGTGGCAACCGAAACAGGCGGCCAAATCGATCAGACAAGCTCCCGCGTCCCGTACGCGACATCACATCGGTTAGCGCGCCAAAGACCAGCCAAGCCCCCAACATAAGCCCAATGGGACCTAGCAAGGAACGGCCGCCTTGGATCGACCAGACCAGCCCACCAACCGCCAATGCCAACACCATGGCTGGCACCAATGAGCGCACAACTTTCGCCACCTTTGCACGCTTCCACGACAACATCGCACCAATTGGCAACACCGCGCCCAACAGCACCATAAAGGGCGTGAAGGCCATGTTGAAAAACGGCGCACCGACACTGAGTTTACGATCAAAGAACAGCTCGCTGACCAATGGCCAAATCGTACCGATGAACACAACAAAACAAGACACCGCCAACAGAATGTTGTTCAACACCAGCGCACTCTCGCGGCTCACCACGCCAAACACACCTTTGGCCTCCATTTCGCGGCCGCGCGCCGCAAAAAGCGTCAGCCCACCGCCGGTAAACACCGCCAAAATCGCCAAAATGAACACACCACGCTCAGGATCATTGGCAAAGGCGTGCACCGAGGTGATCACACCTGAGCGCACGATGAACGTCCCAATCAATGAGAAGCTGAAGGCCATGATCGCCAACAAAATCGTCCAGCTCTTTAGCGCCTCGCGTTTCTCTACAACGATCGCGGAATGCAGCAATGCCGCCGCCAAAAGCCAGGGCATAAAGGACGCGTTCTCCACCGGGTCCCAGAACCAGAATCCTCCCCAACCCAATTCGTAGTAGGCCCACCAAGATCCCAGAGCGATGCCAATGGTCAAAAACACCCACGCTGCCAACGTCCAGGGCCGCACCCAGCGCCCCCAAGCTGCATCCACACGCCCCTCAATAAGCGCTGCGATGGCAAAGGAAAACGCCATCGAAAGCCCAACATATCCGAGATACAAAAATGGCGGATGAAGCGCGAGACCGACATCCTGCAGCAATGGGTTCAGGTCGCGGCCATCAAACGGCGCCACTTCCATCCGCTCAAAAGGGTTCGAAGTCAAAAGGATAAAGGCGAAAAATGCCACACCAATGGCCGCTTGCACAGCCAAGGCGCGCGCGCGAATTCCAGGGGGTACATTGTCACCAAACCATGCCAAACAAGCGCCAAATAACGTCAGGATCAGCACCCACAACAGCATCGAGCCCTCATGGTTGCCCCACACACCACTCACCTTGTAGATCATCGGTTTCAAGGTGTGAGAGTTTGCTGTCACGAGATTGACGGAAAAATCTGAGTTCACAAACGCATAGGTGAGCGCTGCGAAGCTGAACAGCGTAAACAGAAACTGTAAGCCCGCCGCAGGCTCCGCGACAGCCATCCAACCTGGCCAGCGTTTCTGTGCGCCAATTAGAGGAACAGTGGCCTGCACCAAAGCGGTGACGGCGGCGAGGATCAATGCGAAATGGCCGAGCTCAACTATCATGTTCCCTATATAGGGCGCGCACAGGTGAGGGCCAACGCAATTCGGACAAACTCAAGGATCACATTGTCGCGGTGTCCCCGATATGGATCAAGCCCGACCGCGCCGCCAATCCGAGACCACCGGATTGTCGTCATCTGACGGTGTCGCTGATGCGGAGATATCTGCCACTGACGGTGCCGTGTCTTTCTCCAGCGCCTCAAGCGTTTCAAGCGCCTCTACCACCTTGGGAACTCGCTTTAGGTTTTCAGACATAGATCTCTGAAATTCCTGACCTTTTGCCTGATGTCGGGCGCCAAAGTAGAAGCTCACCACAACTCCCAGCAACCACCACAGTGGTTCAGGCACCAAGGCAATCCCACTCATGCGGGATGCGAACCAGATCGGATCGACCATGGCCGAGACAAAAAGCGCCAAACAGCCCAAAGCCATTGCGGGACGCGGCACCCGGTTCAACCCATCCATCAGCCGATCAAATCCGCCACGATTGCTCTGTTGAAATTCGACAGCATGGCTTTGCATCGCTGCAATCTGGACATCCTGCGCGCGTTGTGCCCCCGCCTCAGCATTTTCGCGAAACACCTCGGCGGTGTCTTTCACCAGATTGCGCCCTCCGCCAAAGACAAACGACAGCAGCGTTTCAATCATCCCCATGACGCCACCCGCTTTTGAAACTCAGAGTCTTTCAGATGATAGCGTGGTGAAATGAAACCCTCCGCACGTTTGATCCAACCACCTTTGTTGCCCGCGCGCGTGCGTGCAAACTTGCGCAATTTTGGACGCATGTCAGCGAGCCGAAAATAGTAGTTGCGCCGCGCCACACCGTAGGCATCAGCCAAATGATGCGGTGCCGCAGCCGCCGCCGCCTCTGTCGCCGCCACGGTCTGAGGCCCAATTTTGCCGTCCACCGCCACTTGTTGACCCATTTGGCTCAGCAACCGCTGCAAAATCTTCACAGCGTTTCGGCCGGCATTGACATACATGTCAAACACCGAGGCTTGCAAAATTTGGGGAAGTCGATCTATCTGCGGCGCCTCAAAATAGTGTTTTAGAAAGACCCGTTCCGCGTCTGCTGGCGTCAACTGACGCACATCCGCCACGTCCACATCACCATCACCATCTTTGTCCATCCCCAATTGGCGGGCCGTATGTATGGTAACGCCATAATTTGTGGCCCCGCCCGGATCGTCGGGGTCATCCACAAACCCGCCTTCTCGAGCGACAATCTCTTTTGCAATTTGGCGCACATTCAACATGCTGTCCTCCTGAACATCCACTGATGTCCAGCCTTTCAGCATTCCGTTAAGCCACCCCCAGAGCGCCGCACGCCACCCGTTGCACAAAAAGAAACCCCGCACAGCAATGCTGCCGGGGTTCTGAAATCAGTGTCTTGTAAAGCAATCAGCTGCCTTCGTTTGGATCCTGATACACACCCTGCTCTTTGAGTGCGTCCACCACTTCTTTGGGCATATAGGTCTCGTCGTGTTTGGCCAAAATCTCGGAGGCCACAAACACACCACCCACATAGGATCCTGTTCCAATCATACCTTCGTTCTCTTTGAACAAATCAGGCAGGATACCGGTGAATGTCACCGGCACAGAGGCCCCACCGTCCGTCACGGAAAAGCGGACCGTCTCCCCCTCTTCGCGCACCAATGTACCCTCTTCCACAAGCCCACCAATGCGAAACACTTCGCTTGCCGCTGGTGGCTCTTCCATCACCTGCGACGGTGAGCGGAAATAATTGATCCCATCTTTGAATGCGATGCCAATCAGGCTCACAGAAACAACCAAAGCTGCAAAAGTCAGAACAATGATCTGCACCCTACGTTGCTTCTTCAGACTTTTCATCTCAACTCTCCCGCGCCCAAGCGCAAAATTAAGGGAAACAAGGTGCCAGCATTAGACCAGCCGTCTCGTCCTCACCCAACATCAGGTTGGCGTTCTGCAACGCCTGCCCGCTGGATCCTTTTGTAAGGTTGTCCAGCGCCGCGACGACAATGGCCCGTCCTTCGATCCGATCCGCAGTCACGCCGATGTGGCAAAAGTTTGAGGCCCGAACATGCCGTGTGCTTGGCGCTTCGCCAAACGGCAGAACCTCGACAAACGGTTCATCCGCATAGGCTTTGGCCAGCGTGGCGTGGATCACATCCGCATCGCCCTGCACATAGACGGTTGCCAAAATACCCCGGTTCGCCGGAACCAGATGCGGCGTGAACTGCACTTTCACCTCACGCCCTGCAATCTTGGAAAACTCTTGATCAAACTCTCCCAGATGCCGGTGTGTGCCGCCAAGCGCATAAGCATGGTACCCCTCGCTCAATTCCGCGTGCAGAAGATTCTCTTTCAAAGACCGTCCTGCGCCAGACACTGCACATTTGAGATCCAAAATGATCTGATCCAGATCAATCACCCCGGCTTCAATCAGCGGACGCAGCGCGTATTGTCCGGTCGCCGCATTACATCCGGTCCCAGCGACAACCCGCGCTGCTGTGATATCTTCACGGTAAAACTCGGTTAGCCCGTAGACCACTTCGCTTTGGATTTCGACGGCGTCATGTTGTCCGCCGTACCATTTGGCGTATTCTTCAGGATCGGTCAGCCGGAAGTCCGCGCTCAAATCCACAACTTTAATATCAGACGGCAATGCTTTGATAACACGCTGAGAAGTTGCATGAGGTAGCGCGCAAAAACACAGGTCTACGTCGGCAAAATCAATCTCTTCAATTTTGCACAGGGTCGGCAAGTCTAAGTGACGTAGGTGCGGAAACACTGCCGCCATCTCCATGCCGGCTTTGCGGTCTGCAGACAGGGCAACGATTTCCATACTTGGATGTGTTGCGATCAAACGCACCAACTCGGCACCAGTGTAGCCGCTTGCACCTAAAATTGCGATTTTATGGGTCATCTTTTCGACCTTTTCCTTCTACGGGTCGCCATCATGCGACCGCCCCGTCTTGCGGAGCTAAATAATCAAATCTGGGGTGGATTGCGAGAGCCTGCGCTCTCAAGCCGCATCACGGCTGTGGCTTACGCCACTTCGAAGCTGATTTGTCGTCGCAAAAACTGGGTCGCGCGATCGCTCACTTTGCGTGGATCGCCCGTGGTCAGGAACATATTTTTGTCGCCTTTGCCCAACATTTTCGGGTGCCGCTCCAAATAGTCTGCCAATGATTCTGCTACCAGATTGGCCTGACTATACACATTTACCTCTGCACCTAAAGCATCCTGAAAGGTGTCGTGCATGATCGGATAATGTGTGCAGCCCAATATGGCGGCCTGCGGGTCTGGCATTTTGCGTTTGAGCGCATCCACATGCGAACGCACCAAGGCTTCCGCAAGGATCATATCACCGTCTTCAATTGCATCCACAACTCCACCACAGGCCTGCGCCTCGACATCCACGCCAATGGCGCGAAACGCCAATTCCCGTTGAAACGCTCGGCTCGCCACCGTCGCGGGGGTTGCAAACAATGCCACATGTTTCACTTCAACTTCGCGTGGCGGGCTGTTGTCGCCCCAACTGCGCTCTGTCAGCGCCTCGATCAGGGGCACAAACACGCCAAGCACACGTTTGTCCTGCGGAATCCAGCTTTCCTGCATCCGCCGCAGCGCAGCAGCACTCGCAGTGTTGCAGGCCAAAATCACCAAATCGCAACCGGCGTCCCACATCCGCTGCACCGCAGCGGTCGTCAGATTATACACGTCGTCCGCGTCGCGCACGCCATAAGGCGCATGCGCATTGTCACCAAAATACACCAAGGGGACATCTGGCATGCGTTTGCTCACCGCGTCATATACGGTCAACCCACCCAAACCACTGTCAAAAATTCCAACTGCCACAACGCACCTCTGTCCGCTTTATGCGCGGTATTTTTCTTCAAACTCAAAGCCATACCCAAGGTTGGAAATAGGCTGTGGAGACAAAGAATACGTGCTGACACGCAGAAAGTCCATGAGTGCCTTGGTGTCCTTTGCGCGGCTTTTGACCGCCTCAGCATCAAGCGGTTCACCAATCACCACGCGCACGGGTGTATCCACCCGTTTCTTGAACTCACGGATCAAGAACCCCATGCGCAATGTGGAATGCAAATGGCTGGCAATCTGGAACAACCGGCTGGTGTGACCGTCGAAATAGACAGGCAACACCGTCGCCTCTGATTTTGCCACCATCCGCGCCGTGAACCCACGCCAACCGGGATCAAGCGGTGTTCCAAACGGACGTTCTGCCGTCGACACCGTGCCGCCCGGAAAAATACCAATGGCCCCGCCACCCGCCAAATAGTCCAGCGAGGTTTTGCGGGTCTGCAAATTGAGCTTCACCGCCTCTTTGGAGTCATCAAAGCTGATCGGCAGGATGATGCGGTTCAAATCTGCGGCCTTGCGAAACACATGATGCGCCAGAATGCGGAAATCCCCCCGCGCCTCGCTCAGAATATGCCCCATCATCAAGCCGTCCAGAATGCCATAGGGATGGTTGGCAATCATGATAAGCGGGCCTGTTTTGGGAATGTTAGACAGCGCGCCCCCAACCACGTCCAGCGTCAACCCGTACCGCTCGCGCATCACTTCCCAAAAATCGCGCCCTGCCGCGACTTCATCTTCATACCCTCTGGCGCGTTTGATGAGCTTCAACCGTCCGGTAGAATTTTCCATCACACGGATCATCGCCCGACCGCTGCGGGTCTGAGCGGAATAGGCATAGCTGATGTCACGGGCGCTTTTGAGTGCTGAAGGCATGGGTCTGTCTCAAATCCTGATCGTCCCGCGACCCTATGACAGAAATACGAAAGTTTTTTAACCCCCAAGACGGAGATGTCTTTAATTCGGCATCAATCGGCGCAGAAAGCCCGCCGGTTTCCCGACGGGCTTTGTTTGTCTTGCTTTGGGAGCGATCTATTCGGCGGCTGTCTCGACAACATCCCCATGACGCAGCGCCAACAAAAGTTCTTCGCGCCGCTTTGCAGCTTTTGCCTCATTGGCCACCTTCACTGGGCCAAACCCTTTGATCTGCAATGGCAATTCTGCAAGCGCCACCGCCGCATCAGAGGCGCTTTCGCCATGATCTGCGATGACAGCTTTCATATCAGCCTCATATTGCGCAATCAGCGCGCGCTCCATCTTGCGTTCTGGATGACGGCCAAACACATCAAATGGCGTGCCACGTAGCCCCTTCATCTTTGCCAAAAGCGGGAACGCACGCATCATCGAAGCACCAAACTCTGATTTCAGCGGTCGACCGTTTGGTCCCTCTTTTGCGAGCAGCGGCGGCGACAGATGGAACTTCATCTCGAAATCACCATCAAAGACCTCCTCGGCCTTTGCCCGGCTTTCCAAATGAAGACGCGCCACTTCATATTCGTCTTTGTAAGACAACAGCTTATGATAGCCCAACGCAACCGCGCGCTTCAGATTTCTGTCTGTGATCCCATCCACCATTTTGCGATACCGCTTGGCCAGTCGCTTGTTCTGGTACTTCACCAAATGATCCGCACGGAAAGAGATCTTTTCATCCAGTGTCTTAGGCATCTGCACCACTTTGGGTGCCAACATACCCGCCGCATCTTCAGGATAGAGCACCGCCCAGCGTCCGATCTCAAACGCGCGCAGGTTCTTCTCCACCGCAGCCCCGTTCAACTCGATGGCCGAGACAATCGCCCCATGGCTCAGCGGAACGAGGCCGCGTTGCCACGCAGCGCCAAAGATCATCATGTTGGAAAATATCCCGTCCCCAAGCACAACACGCGCCAATTCAGACGCATCAAACAGCGCCAAGCGATCGCGCAACCGGGCTTGCAACGCAACTTCTAAGCGGCCCGTCGGCAGCTTGAACTCCGTGTTCTGGGTGAAATCGCCGGTGATGATCTCGTGGCTGTTCACAACCGCACCGGTCCGATCTGCACTGGTCAGCCCCAACGTCTTCGCGCCCGCGCTCACCACCAGATCCCCACCAATCAAGGCGTCGCACTCACCCGTCGCAACCCGCACCGCGCTAATCGCTTCTGGTGTTTCGGCAACGCGGCAATGGATGTGCACCGCACCACCTTTCTGTGCCAGCCCTGCCATCTCCATCATGCCCGCGGCCTTGCCATCGATTTGTGCCGCTTGAGACAAGATCGCACCAATCGTGACAACTCCGGTGCCACCAACCCCGGTGATCACCACATTATGTGTGCCCTCGATCTTCTTGATCTCCGGCAAGGGCATCTTTGGCAATTCAAGTGCCGTCGTGGCCGCCTTTTTGATTTTGGCGCCCTCCACAGTCACAAACGACGGACAGAAGCCATTGAGACAGCTGAAGTCTTTGTTGCAACTGGATTGGTTGATTTTGCGCTTGCGGCCCAGCTCGGTCTCAACCGGCTCAATCGAAATACAATTGGATTGCACCCCGCAGTCGCCGCAGCCTTCGCAGATATCTGTGTTGATGAACACCCGGCGGTCGGGATCGGGGAATTGCCCACGCTTTCGCCGACGCCGCTTTTCACTGGCACAGGTCTGCACGTAAACAATAGCCGAAACGCCCTCTACTTCGCGGAACCGCTCCTCCACTTGACGCAACTCCGCGCGTTCATGGAAGGAAATCCCCTTCGGGAAGACGCCCTCGTCAACTTCTTCCTTCTCGTCATAAACCACAGCAAGGGTCTCGACCCCCATGGCGCGCAGTTCTGCTGCGATCTTTTGCGGGCTCAGGTCACCATCATTGGCCTGACCGCCGGTCATCGCCACCGCGTCATTGAACAGAATCTTGTAGGTGATGTTGGTCTTCGCGGCCAAAGCGGCACGAATGGCCTGCACACCGGAGTGGTTGTAGGTGCCATCCCCCAAGTTCTGGAACACATGTTTGGTGGTGCTAAACGGCGCCTCACCAATCCAGTTGGCACCCTCGCCGCCCATGTGGGTGAAACCTGTGGTCTCTCGGTCCATCCACTGCACCATGTAGTGACAGCCAATCCCGGCATAAGCGCGACTGCCTTCCGGCACTTTGGTGGAGGTATTGTGTGGGCATCCAGAACAGAACCACGGTGTGCGCACCGCAATATCCTCTGCATTGTCTGCGCGTTGGGCTTCACTCAGCGTGTTCATCCCCGCTTTCACAGCATCGGTGCCACGCCCCTCTTCGATCAGGATCTCTCCCAATTTCTCGGCGATCATAATCGGATCCAAAGCGCCGCGCGTCGGGAACAGCTCTTCGCGCCCCATCAAACCCGCACCGCCTTTGTACCAGCCATAGACCCGTCGCCCGCGGCGGTCGTCAAAAATGGCTTCCTTGATCTGCACCTCAATCAGCTTGCGCTTCTCTTCAACCACAACAATCAGGTCGAGCCCCTCGGCCCATTCACTAAATGTGGTCATATCCATCGGGAAGGTCTGTCCGACCTTGTATGTGGTGATGCCAAGACGCTCAGCCTCACCTTCATCCACACCCAAAAGTGCCAGCGCATGCACAAGATCAAGCCAGTTCTTGCCCGCCGCGACAAAGCCAATCTTGGCCCCAGGTTTTCCCCAGATCCGCTTGTCCATCTTGTTGGCGCGACTAAACGCTTCTGCAGCAAAGCGCTTATAGTCGATCATCCGCGCCTCTTGCGCATGGGGCGTGTCTTGTAGGCGGATGTTCAATCCGCCCTCAGGCAAATCAAACTCTGGCGTCACGAAATTTAACCGATGTGGATCTCCATTCACCACGGCCGTCGCTTCGATGGTGTCCTTCATGGTCTTCAGACCCACCCAAACACCAGCAAACCGGCTTAGCGCCACCCCGTAGAGACCGTAGTCCATGACCTCCTGCACACCCGCTGGGGAAACCACAGGCATATAGGCATCCACCAACGCCCATTCGGATTGGTGCAGCACAGTCGAGCTTTCGCCGGTGTGGTCATCACCCATCGCCATCAGCACGCCGCCATGAGTTGATGTGCCCGCCATATTTGCATGGCGCATCACATCACCGGTGCGATCCACCCCGGGGCCTTTGCCGTACCAAAGCCCAAAGACACCGTCGAACTTCCCTTCACCACGCAATTCTGCTTGCTGACTGCCCCAAAGCTGGGTCGCTGCCAGATCTTCGTTCAGACCCGACTGAAACAGCACATCACTGGCTTCAAGCTCAGTCTTTGCGCGCATCATCTGGCTATCCACCGCCCCCAATGGGGAGCCCCGATAGCCGGTCACATACCCGGCTGTGTTCAATCCAGCCTTGGTGTCGCGGGCTTTTTGCATCAACATCAGCCGAACCAAAGCCTGCGTGCCATTCAGCATCACGTTCTCTTTGGTCAGGTCCAACTTGTCGTTCAAAGATACCTTCTGGATACTCATCTTGCGCTCCCCTCGCTGGACGGTCTCTTCCAATATACGTGCTATATTAGGTCACGATTTCTGACCTAAGCAAGTTTTTTTTTGAACGCTTGTTCTTTTACCCAGCGCATCGAGAATAAACCCCGAGAAATCAACACGTAATCTTAGGTCCCAAAATGGATGCACCTGCTTTCTAGGCCCGTCAAAAATATGTGATCCCTCAAGACCCGTCTCCATGGACGTCTCCACTTCAGCCCAACACCCGCCCATTGTCTCAATGTCGCTCAAAAATCATGCGGAGTATGATGGGTAACACTTTGCTCATGATCTCAGAGGACGGCACCTGCGCAGCACAAGACTTTGAATTTTTGCAGAAACTTCACTTTTCTTTGCGACATTTTCCCCTTATGCGGGCCATTCGCAAAAACGGCCAAGTCAAAAAATCTTTGACTGACAACTAACCACATGACACAAAACAACAAAATGGAGCCGTCATGGATTGGGATAAACTGAGAATATTTCATGCGGTTGCCGACGCGGGCAGCCTGACCCACGCCGGTGACGTGTTGCACCTGTCTCAGTCTGCGGTGTCTCGACAAATTCGGGCACTTGAGGAATCGCTCAACACCACCCTGTTTCACCGTCACGCACGCGGCCTGATCCTGACGGAGCAAGGCGAACTGTTGTTTGACGCCACCACCGCTATGAACAAACGCCTTGATGCGGCCTCTGCCCGCATTCGCGACAGCGAAGAAGAAGTGTTTGGCGAATTGCGGGTCACAACAACGACGGGTTTTGGCTCGCTTTGGCTGGCGCCACGTTTGGCGAAACTCTATGAACAATATCCGGACCTAAACATTGACCTGATGTTGGAAGAAAAAGTGCTCGACCTGCCCATGCGCGAGGCGGATGTGGCCATTCGTATGAAAGAACCAAGCCAGGCCGACTTGATCCGTAAGCGTTTGATGAGCGTTCGCATGCGCCTTTATGCGACCCCCAGCTATCTGCAGGCGCACGGCAATCCGCAGAATTTGCAAGAGCTTCGTGATCACCGTCTGATCTGCCAGAACATCACGTCTGAACAAATTGGCGCCGGCGCCAGCTTTGTGACAAGCCTCTTGGCCAATGACATCACCAAGATGCTCTACGTGAACAACTACTTTGGTGTTTTGCAAGCGGTGACCCACGACCTCGGGATCGGCGTGCTCCCCGACTATCTGATACAGGATTTTCCGGATTTGGTGCGGGTTGGTGAAGACATAGAATCCGCCGAAGTCCCAGTTTATCTGGCGTTTCCCGAAGAATTACGCCAATCAAAGCGCATTGCGGCCTTCCGTGACTTTGTTCAGCAAGAGATCATTTTGCACCGCAAACAATTGCGAGACAAAGAAAAAACCTGAGCTATGCGAAAGACGCATAGCGGGCATGCCGTGGCGGCAGTCTAAAAAATCTTGAAGGTTTACAAACTGACTACTAATTCATCTCGTGAAGATGATGATTGCTTACACGCTCATCACCTTCACCTCCCTGTTGGACTAAGGCCGAGCTTATTGCTCGGCCCTTTTTTTTGCCCAATTGGTCTCTAAGGGATGGCTCCACTGGTCAACCGTTGATTTCACAATACGAAATTGTCTTTTCAGCTCCCGGAACAATGCTTGACCTCACGCCGGAAAAGGCATCTCATTGAGTCAATTGTTTTTTTGATCATAGAGTATTCCATGAGACACCTCTTTTCGATCGTGTTGCTTGCGCTCACATTGAGCGTAACAACACTTGGCGCTGCCCATGCGCAGGCCCTTCCGACCACAACCGTAACATCAAGCTCTCCGGAAACGGTGGAAATCAACGCCGAGGAAATGACGCCGGAAGCCATCAACGCGATGGTGGCGAGAATGTCGGATGATGAAGTCCGATCCGTGTTGTTGGACCGGCTTGACGCAGTCGCGGCAACACAGGGGGCTGACACAGCCCCAAAAACTCTGATTGAGCAGGCCACCGCTTTGTGGACTGCATTCTCTCAGCCGCTGCTTGATGCGGTCCGAAGACTTCCGGCATTGATCCCCAGACAACTCGAAGCAGTTCAAAACTTCGGGGACAGCTATGGCGGTTTTGGCGGGGTTATGACCCTCTTTGGCTTAACTGCACTTTTGCTGGTGGTTGGTTTGGGCGTGGAATACGCCGTCCGCACTTGGGTGATCAAGGTACGCAATCCAGAAGCCACACATGGCGACCCCACTCTCAAGGAATCCCTGACCTTCCTGTTTAAACGGTTTTTGCGAGAGATCTTTGGTCTCGTAATTTTCTATATCACCGTACGGGCCTTAGGCCGCACATTGGTCGATCCTCATCAGGTCACCTTCATTGCGCCTTTCATTGGCTACATCATCTGGATGCCTCGCATCGCAGCAGCGTTTTCACGCTTCTTACTGGCCCCCAACCGCCCTGATCTCCGACTGGTCAGCATCAACGATCGGTGGGCCAAGTTCCTGCACCGTCACATCGTCGGTATCGTTGTTCTGGGGGGCGCGACCATTTTTGTGGTTCTCTTCAATGGAACCAACGGTGTCCCGCCGGGCGAAACCCGCATCGGCTTCTGGATGGACTCCATGGTCTATCTCTACATTGGCTATGTCGCATGGACAGCGCGAGAAGGTCTCAGCGACATGATGCGTGGCGACGATCCCGACCGCACCGAATTTGATGAGGCCCTGGCCCTTGGCTACCCCTACTTCGCGATTGCAGTCGCGGCTTGCACTTGGGTGTTGGTCTCCACACTGATCGGGCTGGGCAAAGTTCAGTTGCTGATTGGCGGCGCGCATTACACCACCATGTTCTGGTTGTTGATCGCTCCGGTCATCGACACCGGCATCCGCGGCCTCGTCCGCCACCTGGTACCGCCAATGCAAGGCGAAGGCCAAGTGGCCGAAGACGCGTATATTGCCACCAAACGCAGCTATGTGCGCATCGGCCGCGTGATCGCCGTTGGCCTTGTGCTCGCTTTGATCGCACGCACGTGGCAAGTCTCGTTGCTGGATCTGCTGCAAGACCGCGCGGGCATCGGCGACAACCTCTTCAGCTTCGCCATGACCGTGATTGTGGGCTACATCGTCTACGAAGGTGTCAGCCTTTGGATCAACCGCCGTTTGGCTGCGGAAATGACCGCACTTGGCATGTCCCAAGAAGATGCCGACAATGAAATGGGTGGCGGCGGCGGCTCACGTCTCTCCACAGTGCTCCCACTGATGTTGGTGACAGCCCAAGGTGTGATCATTGTCATCTTCGGCCTGCTGTCGATTGGCAACCTTGGCGTCGACATCACACCACTTCTCGCTGGTGCTGGTATCGCTGGCCTCGCCATTGGTTTCGGGGCACAGAAGCTGGTCACAGATGTGGTCTCCGGTGTGTTCTTCCTTGTGGATGACGCCTTCCGTGTTGGGGACTATGTTGAGATCGACGGCACCATGGGGGCGGTTGAAAAAATCTCGATCCGCTCCATGCAGTTGCGTCACCACAGAGGCCCTGTGCACACCATTCCATACGGCGAGATTCCGAAGCTCACAAACTATTCTCGTGACTGGGTGATCATGAAGCTCAAATTCACCGTGCCGTTTGATACCGATCCCAACAAGGTCAAAAAGATCTTCAAAAAGATTGGCCAAGAGATGCTTGTGGAAGAGCTTTACAAAGATGACTTCCTGCAGCCGTTCAAATCGCAAGGTGTGTTTGATTTCGACGATGTTGGCATGATCATCCGTGGTAAGTTCATGGCCAAACCGGGCAAGCAGTTCATGATCCGTAAGGAAATCTACAACCGCGTGAAATCTGAGTTCAACGCCAACGGCATTGACTTTGCACGCCGTGAAGTGCGCGTTGCGCTGCCCGAGGGGGCTGCTGACATGCCAGACCACGAAAAAGCTGCCGTAACCGCAGCCGCCGCAGCGGCTGCGCAGCAACAGCAAGAAGGTGAAGGGGCAGCCCCCAGCAAAGGGCCCGATTGATCTGATCAAAGAAGAGGGCAAAATGCCCAATACCTTAAAAAGTATGATCTGCTCTGGCGTCCGACGTTTGTCGGGCGCCGCATTTGTGTTTGCCATTCTCACCACATATGCGGCCCAACCTGCGTTTGCCGATCCGTTGTCAGGCGACACACTCAACACAACACTGGACAACGCGGCCAACGACGAAAATCCACTTGGCTTTGGCCAAGGCTCCTTTGTTGTGGCACCTGTCCCCTTCAAAAACGTGCTCATCGGCGGCGGTCTGGTGCTGGGCGGCGGCTATCTCTTCAACATAGACGAAGGCAGCGACACCTCGGTGATCGGTATTGGCGGGTTGCGCAGTGAAAACGGCACCAACGCCTTTGGTCTGGGCGGCAAGCTGGTCTTTGATCAAAACCGCTGGCAACTCAGTGCCAGCTTGGGCCAAGCCGAGGGATTTTATGACCTCTATGTCGGCGGCATCCCGGTTCCGGTGCGCCAAACCGGCGATGTCTTCAATCTGAGTGTGCTGCGTGGTGTCACCTCCGAATTGCTGTTTGGCGCAGGCGTGCGATATCTGGACACCACATTGGGTTACGGCGGCTCAGGCGGCGGCCTGCCCCCGCTTCCAGAATCCCAATTGCGTGTCGCCTTGTTCAATCTGCTGGCCAAATGGGACACCAGAGATGACAGTTTTTCCGCCCGCAGCGGTAACTTGCTTGAGGGCACACTCAGCTATGGCGAGGTATTGGACAGTTCTAACCGCGCATTCCAACGCGCCATTGTGACCTACAACCGCTACCTGCCTGTGGGGGCGCAAAACGCAGTGGCCCTGCGGCTGGCCGCCTGTACCAACAGCACCTCAACACCTTTCTTTGACAAATGCTCTCTGGGCGGCACCGATGCGTTTCGTGGCTTTAGTCCAACAGAGTTTTTGAATGATGCTTTGTTGTCCGCCCAACTCGAATACCGCCAACAAATCGGCAGCCGGTTTGGCGCGGTCTTGTTTGCCGGGGCTGGCAACACCGCTGCCAACTTCGCGGACCTTAGCGACACAGATTTTCGCTACGCCGGTGGCCTTGGCCTGCGGTTCCAATTGTCCAAGAAATTCAAAGCCACGCTGTCTCTGGACGCCTCAATCAACGACCGAGACGAAGACCTCCTCTATATCTATGTCGGCCAACGGTTTTAGGCGGCGCCGTCAAGACGTCCCTTCAAGACCCACGCCATAGGCGCAAAACTGAATATGCTGCATACACACATCTGCGCCATTGATGTCGACAACCGCATATCGGGGGGCTTCTTTTGGTGGCTGAAAGCTTTCCCAGTCCCATTCCGGCCGCGGTGCGGGCGCTTGAAACGACACAGCGCCAATGGTTGCAAAAGGAATGCCGCGCAGGCTGCCATTGGTCTGGCGATGCACATGGCCCATGTATAGGTGCGCCACGTTGTTGTATCTCGCAACAACATCCAGAAACGCGTCGCCATTCTCCAACATGATCTCATCTTGCTTTGGCAAACCCAATGCCATCGGCGGATGATGCATAAACACATGCACAGGCTTGTCCCCCGCCTGCTTCAGACGCTGTTCAAGCCACGCCAACCGCGCCTCACAAAACGCACCGGCATGTGCACCTTCCTTATGTGTATCCAAACACAGCAGCACACACTCTGGCAAATCGACCGCATATTGCACAAAGCCGTCCATGCCCCCCTCCGGCAACGGCAGCTGATGCAACAGCCCCTGCCGGTTGTCATTGTTGCCAGCCATCGGCAACACGGTGAGATCTGAGCGGGCCATAAAATCGGCCATCAACGCGTAGTCACCTTCAATTTCATCTCCGACAAGGTCACCTGACATCACGACAAACGCTGCGTCGGGGTAATGCGCATTGGCATGATCCAATGCCGCCTTTAGCCGCGCACGCGGATCAAGGCCGCCAATTGTGCCTGCATTTTGCAAATGCGGGTCTGACATCCAGATTATTTTCACCAGCGCACTCCTCTGCGTCCCTTGCCCGAATACAAACCGAGATCACGCAGAGCCACAAGCCAGTCGCCTTAATCCTTTGCAGCTTTTTGATCAGAACCGCAGCCATATCACGGAACTGACACCTTCCCCCTTTCACTTTTGCCCGACCTGCCCTAAAAGCCCCTCAAACGCTATTTATTGGGGACTCTCGCACCATGCAGGAACCGGCCATCACGCCCGATCTCATCTCTTCACACGGCCTTGCGCCCGACGAGTATGAGCTGATCCTGGAAATCATCGGTCGCGAGCCCACCTTCACAGAGCTTGGTATCTTCTCTGCAATGTGGAATGAGCACTGCTCTTATAAATCCTCCAAAAAATGGCTGCGCACTTTGCCAACCGAGGGCCCACAAGTGATCTGTGGTCCGGGCGAAAATGCGGGTATCGTCGACATCGGAGACGGTGATGCTGTTGTTTTCAAAATGGAAAGCCACAACCACCCGTCCTACATCGAACCCTATCAAGGGGCTGCCACTGGCGTTGGTGGGATTTTGCGCGATGTCTTCACCATGGGCGCGCGTCCTGTGGCGGCGATGAACTCTCTGTCCTTCGGTGAACCAGACCATCACAAGACCACACAGCTGGTGAATGGCGTCGTCGAAGGTGTTGGCGGCTATGGCAACTGTTTTGGTGTGCCAACCGTGGGCGGCGAAGTTCGCTTCCACCCTGCCTACAATGGCAACTGCTTGGTGAACGCTTTCGCCGCAGGCCTCGCCAAGACCGACAGCATTTTCTACTCCGCCGCCTCTGGCATCGGCATGCCGGTGGTGTATCTGGGCGCCAAAACAGGCCGTGACGGCGTGGGCGGTGCAACCATGGCCTCCGCAGAATTTGACGACACCATTGAAGAAAAACGCCCCACCGTTCAGGTCGGCGACCCCTTCACCGAAAAACGTCTTATGGAAGCCACGCTGGAGCTGATGCAAACCGGCGCTGTGATCTCCATTCAAGACATGGGCGCTGCTGGCCTCACCTGTTCTGCTGTGGAAATGGGCGACAAAGGCAAGCTGGGTGTCAAACTCAACCTCGAAGACGTGCCTCAGCGCGAAGACAACATGACAGCCTATGAAATGATGCTGTCTGAGTCCCAAGAACGCATGCTGATGGTGCTCAAGCCAGAGCTAGAGGCCGAAGCCCGTGCCGTGTTTGAAAAGTGGGATCTGGATTTTGCCATTGTGGGTGAAACCATCGCCGAGGACCGCTTTCTCATCTTGCATCACGGCGAAGTCAAAGCCGACCTGCCGCTGTCGCCTCTGTCGGGCCGCGCACCAGAGTATGACCGCCCGTGGGTGGAAACACCGGCCGCAGAAGAGCTGGCCGACGTGCCACAGATTGATGCCATTGATGGTCTCAAAGGTCTGATCAGCTCTCCCAACTATGCTGGCAAACAGTGGGTCTATGAGCAATACGACACCACCGTGATGGGTGACACTGCCCAACGCCCCGGCATGGGCTCCGGTGTGATCCGCGTGCACGGCACCGACAAAAAGCTCGCCTTCACCTCTGATGTGACCCCACGATATGTGAAAGCCAACCCAACTGAGGGTGGCAAACAAGCCGTGGCCGAAGCGTTCCGCAATCTTTGTGCCGTTGGCGCCAAACCATTGGCAACAACTGACAACCTGAACTTTGGCAATCCCGAAAAACCGGAGATCATGGGCCAGTTTGTGGGCGCAATCAAAGGCATCGGCGAGGCTGTGGCTGCACTTGATGTGCCAATCGTGTCCGGCAACGTATCGCTGTACAATGAGACCGACGGCTCAGGCATCCTGCCGACACCGACCATCGGTGCTGTTGGTATTATTGCGGCTGGCGAAGACCCCATTCTGGGTGAGGCCCGCGATGGCCATGTGGCGCTGCTGATCGGTGAAACGACTGGCCACTTGGGCCAATCTGCGTTGCTGGCTGAGGTGTTTAACCGCGAAGACGGCGATGCGCCCCATGTTGACCTTGAGGCGGAACGCAAAAACGGCGAATTCATCCGCAACAACCGCGACTGGATCAAAGCCTGCACGGATTTGGCTGACGGCGGTCTTGCACTGGCCGCTTTTGAGCTGGCCGAGGCCGCAGGTGTGGGCGTTCAGCTTGATATGGACGACACACCGACCCTCTTTGGCGAAGACCAAGCACGCTATCTGGTGGCGTGCAACTTTGACCAAGCTGAGGCCCTGATGATCAATGCTGCCAAAGCGGACGTGACAATCACATCCGTGGGCAAATTCACCGGTGACAGCGTGAAATTCGGGAATTCCGAGGCCAGCTTGGCAGAACTTTCCGATACATTCCGTAGCAGCTTTGCGGCGGCTGTCGCCTAGGTGCGCGCCAACGCCCCAATCGTTTATGTGTTGTGCCAAGCAGCGGTTTTAGCAGTGATTTTCACGATGCTGCTTGCCGCGCAGCGCACCACGATAGCCGTCCCATTTTGCGCGCAGGACTACCTGTCGCAAACGGTGATTAACATACTCAAAGTGTGCACGTTCTGCGCCCTCTTGCAGCTGCCTGGAACACTGACGGCGTCTTACTTTGGTAAGGTGAAATGGCGCTGGTCAATCCTTCCAACAGCGATTGGTATCACCTATGTTCTGACCCTGTTTGGCAACGATATAGCGATGCATGTCCCCTCCGATCTGCGGTGTGGAAGCACACAAGAAATGAACTATGAAAACCGCTCTGTTTTTATACCCGAGTGGAGTCGCCCCAGCTTGGAAACCATCGTTGACGCCGTGTTCCTGACTTGGGGTTTTTCGATATTGATTGTGTTATACAAACTGATCACAACTCCGGCTGTACCGCAGGAGCAATAACCTGCCCTGACACCTAAGAACTGCTCAGATATGACATCAAACACGCAACTGCCCATCCTCACCGATGACTGCGCCAATTGCGCCGCGCTTTGTTGTGTCGCCTACCCGTTTGACGCCGACGAAGATTTTGCGATTCTCAAACGGGCTGACTCTCCTTGCACCAATCTCTCAGACGCGTGTTATGACTGCACCATCCACACAAATCTGACATCACGCGGATTTGGCGGCTGTGTCGCCTATTCCTGTGCCGGGGCCGGTCAGCGCGTCACGCAAGAGCTGTTTGACGGGGACACATGGCGCGATGATCCCGATCTCTTGGAGCACATGACCTACGCCCTTAGGGTGCTGCGTCCCATCCATGAGGCCCTGCTGCTCTTGCAAGAGGCCAGGCAGCTGTCGATCCCAGACAGTGCAACGGCGCAAGCCGACGCACTTATGGCGGCGCTCTGCCCCGATGATCCCAGCTCCGTGCATGATTTTGAGGCACCCGAGGTTCAGGATGCATTGGCGGATGTGCCCGCTTACCTGCAATCGCTTGCACCCTTTGTCTAAACCGACTTGCAGAGCCCTCAGCCAAGGCCTACATTTTTCACACCCAGACAAAGGAACTGCCAACCATGCCAATGACCACCCATCAAATCGAGGACCTTCTGCGCGAAAGCTTCCCGGACGCTGACATTCAGGTTGGTGGATCGGACGGCGTGCACATGTCCGCGATGGTGATCGACGAAAGCTTCCGCGGCAAAAACCGCGTTCAGCAACAGCGCGCTGTTTACGCAGCCCTCAAAGGTAAGATGGACGGCCCCTCTGGCGAACTGCACGCTCTGGCGCTGACCACAAAGGCACCTGAATAATGCACGAACCCGTAGGAATGCTGTTGTCACCGATTTTTTCGTTGATAGCAACATTGCTGCGGGGCGTATTGGATCTCGTGTTTGTGGTCCTTGTGACCGTTTGTGAATGCAACAGACTCAGAAAATACGGCCCAAAATTCTGGCGAGTTGAGGGTAGGATGCGCAGACGCGCCTGGGCGCGCCAGAATCGTAAGATTTTAGCATGATGTCTGATCTACAAACCCTTCTGTCCTCGGGGCTGGTGCCCATTCTGGGTCTCGGCGTTGTGGCCCTTGTGGCTTTCACTGCCTGGATCAACCGCAATCGCACACCTTTTGCAGAAGAAGACGACCAAGACCCAGACAACCACGTGCTCCGGTCTGACTATCAATCCGGCGTGGGCGGCGGCAATGTCACCACATGGAAGGTTCCCAAAGACCCTGACGCTTACGCCAAGCTGTTTGTCCCCAAAAACAAACAGAAATAGCCATTGGGCCGGCCAGTCCTTCATACACATCACTGGGATTGGCAAAATGCCCCTTCATGACCTATATCTGGGTCAACAGTGAAACGCTGACCCGCGAACAAGGAAACACCAATGACCGACGTCAAAGACCGCATCGACGAAACCGTAAAAGCCAGCGACGTGGTGCTCTTCATGAAAGGCACCAAAGACATGCCCCAATGTGGCTTCTCCTCCCGCGTGGCAGGCGTGCTGAACTATATGGCGGTGGACTACACCGACGTAAACGTGCTGGCTGACGAAGAAGTCCGTCAAGGCATCAAAGACTATTCTGACTGGCCAACCATTCCGCAGCTCTACATCAAAGGTGAGTTTGTCGGCGGCTGTGACATCATCACCGAAATGACCCTGTCGGGCGAGCTGGACACCATGTTCACAGACAACAGCGTCACGTTTGACAAAGAAGCAGCAGACAAAATCCGCGAAGCCAACGCCTAAGCTTTGCACCTTAAAGTACTGAAAAGCCCCGACCAATTGGCGGGGCTTTTTGTCTGAAAACCGCTACTGCAGGTCCTCAGCACAACGCATCAACATCTCTTCTGCCTGCGCCGCATCTCGCCAAAACAGCACCGCTTCAGCGCCTTTGGTGTGCCACACATACCCAGAAGAGCCGCCATCCGCTGGGCCGTAGCGCGCCCCGGAACCGCTCCGCTCCGCAACCAACGCCACCTGCCGTCCCTCGACAACCAGCACTGCATAGGCAACATCCGCAGCATTTATATAAGTGGCATCAACCCACGCGTCACGATCACACCGATAACCCGCAGTTTGCACTGCGTCCGCGCGCGCTTGGGACACGGCCAGACTTGCGACGACAAGCCCCGCCGCCCCAAATACCCAGCGCCTGATCACCCTGCCGCCTTTTCTTCCACCAAATCCGCCAGTGACTCCGCACGTGCCGCCATTTCAGCCAAGGTCTGCGTCACTTCTTCGGGAATTGTGGGCACCTCAATCTTCTCTGGTTCAGCTTTAGGAGCATCCAGTAAGGATTTGATTTCTTTATCTCGTGCTTCGATCTTAGCCTCAGCATCACGCAACTGGTCTTCCAACCCGGCCGTCTTGTCCGCCAGCATCAAACCCGACATCAACAACATACGTGCTTCCGGAATGCGCCCCGCCTGAGCCACCAGCACTTTGGCCTGATCGTCGACCATCTGAGCTGCCGCCCGTAGGAAATGTTGTTCGCCATCCTGACAGGCCACTTCGAACACCCGTCCCCCTATTTCGATCTGAACCTCTGGCATCAGGCTTCTCCCGTTTCGTTCGTTGTATCAGGCGCTTGCACCTCATCAGTCACATCATCTTCCGATGTGGCGTCTTCTAGTGCGTCATCTTCAGACATGTCGCTTTCTGAGATGTCATCTTCTGATATGTCGTCTTCAGGCACCCCGTGCACCAATGGACGCAACTCCTCAAGGATCAACGCCGTCTCCGTCAGCTCCGCATCTCGCAGCGCTGTGAGGGTGGCCAGATCCGCTTTCAACGCCTGCTCCACTGCTGACAGTTCTACCAAGCCATCTTTTTCAACTTGATCACGCAGTTGCTTGTTGGCGCCACGCTCCCGGCGAACCATTTGGCGCAACCGCCGCAGACGTTTGGCCAATTCTTCCAACAAGACGCGGCTCTCACTCTCGGGCTCCGGTTGCGGCGCTGGCGCGGCCTCCACAACAGGCTCAGCCTGCGGCACAGCATTTTCCAACGCCTCGAGTTTTTCCGCAGCGGCCGCAGCCGCAGTCTCAGCGGCCTCCGCGCGGGCCTGCGCGGCCAACAAATCCTGCGCAACTGCAACCTTCGCCGTTTCGGAGTCCTTTACAGTGTCTTCTGCTGCGGTGCGGGCTTCTTGAGCCGCACTGAGCTCAGTTTCCAACTCGGTCTGACGTGTGGTCAACACCCGCACGCGTTCTTCCATCTGCGCGGTCACCAGTGCTTCGTTTTCCAAAGCCCGGCGCAACGCCTGTACATCTTCGCCCTCTTCGGGCTCACCAACCACCGGCTGCATCGCATCCACGCCCCGCGCGATGCGTTCCAGCGCTGTGCTTAACCTGCCTTCTAGATCGCTGATGTCACTCATATGCCTCGTCCTTTCCGGTCCGGTTCTTATCGACCCGTGTTCTTTTTGCGTGCCCTTCTGTCTTAACGAATCGCAGCAGCGCACTCAATGCAGAGATATTAGCCAAAGGCATGGTAAAATGCGCCCCCCCTTGCGGCGAGATGGCCCTTACAACACGCCTCGCCAATTAACACCTGCAAAGCCTTGTTAGGTTGCTATTAACCACAATCCTGTTATGCACCCGACAACCCCAACCCTAGACCCAGAGGAGCGCATCCGTGGACATCGCCGCCCTGCGTGAAAAGAACCCTGAACATTGGATGAAAGCCGCTGCCATTCGCGCCCTGACGCTGGATGCTGTAGCCGCCGCTAATTCCGGTCACTCCGGCATGCCGATGGGCATGGCCGATGTGGCCACCGTGCTCTTTGAAAAGCACCTGAAATTTGACGTGGCCGCACCAAGCTGGCCAGACCGCGACCGTTTTATCCTGTCCGCGGGTCACGGCTCTATGCTGATCTATTCTCTGCTGTATCTCATGGGCGACAAACAGGTCACCCAGGACCAAGTGAAAAACTTCCGCCAAATGGGCGCGTTGACCGCAGGCCATCCGGAAAACTTCTTGATTGATGCCGTGGAAACCACCACCGGCCCATTGGGTCAGGGCATCGCCAACGCCGTTGGTTTCGCCATGGCCGAAGAAATCCAGCGCGCACAATACAGCCGTAAACTGGTCGACCACAAAACCTACGTCATCGCCGGCGACGGGTGTTTGATGGAAGGCATCTCCCAAGAGGCCATCGGCCTTGCTGGCCGTCACTCTCTGGGCAACCTGATTGTCCTCTGGGACAACAACAACATCACCATCGACGGCACCGTTGAACTGTCTGACCGCACCGATCAGGTCAAACGCTTCAAGGCGTCTGGCTGGCACGTGCAGGAAATCGACGGCCACGATCCCGAAGCGATCGACGCCGCGCTTGAAGCTGCAAAAAAGGCCAAAAAGCCATCGATGATTGCCTGCAAAACGCACATCGCAATTGGCCACGCCGCCCAAGACACCTCCAAAGGTCACGGCGCTCTGACCGATGCCGACCAGATGAAAGCCGCCAAAGAAGGCTACGGCTGGACATCCGCGCCTTTCGAAGTGCCCGCAGACATCAAAGCCCAGTGGGAAGCCATCGGCGCCCGTGGCGCGGCAGACCGCGAAGCATGGGAAGCCCGCTTTGCAGAAGCCTCCGAGCAAAAGCAAAAACGTTTCAACCGCGCTTATGCACTGGATGTACCAAACAAACTCTCCGCCACTGTTAAGGCCCTGAAGAAGCAGATTTCTGAAGAGCAACCCTCTGTGGCAACACGGAAATCATCCGAAATGGCACTGGCCGCGATCAACCCGATCATGCCTGAAACCGTTGGTGGTTCGGCTGATCTGACCGGGTCCAACAACACCAAGACCGGCGATATGGGTGTGTTTGACACCGACAACCGCAAGGGTCGCTACATCTACTGGGGCATCCGTGAGCACGGTATGGCGTCTGCGATGAACGGCATGGCCCTGCATGGTGGCATCCGGCCTTATGGCGGCACGTTCTTCTGCTTCACCGACTACGCGCGCCCCGCGATGCGTCTGGCGGCTTTGAGCAAAATCCCAACCGTGTTTGTCATGACCCATGACTCCATCGGGGTTGGCGAAGACGGCCCAACCCACCAGCCTGTGGAGCACCTCGCCATTTGCCGCGCCACGCCAAACACCTATGTGTTCCGCCCAGCGGATTCCGTGGAAACGGCTGAGGCTTGGGAACTTGCTCTGACCTCCAAAGACACACCGTCTGTCATGGCTTTGACCCGTCAAAACCTGCCAACCCTGCGCACCGAGCACAAGCTGAAGAACCTGACCGCCCAAGGTGGCTACGTTCTGGCCGAAGCCGAAGGCAAACGTCAGGTGATCCTGATCGCCACCGGCTCTGAGGTGTCATTGGCAATGGACGCCAAGAAGCTGCTGGAAGCTGAAGGCATCGGCACCCGCGTGGTCTCTATGCCCTGCATGGAGCTGTTTGCCGCCCAAGACGAAGACTACCGTCGCAAGGTTCTGCCAGCAGGCGCTGCGGTGCGTGTTGGTGTTGAGGCCGCGGTCCGCAACGGCGGCTGGGATCAGTGGTTGTTGGGTGAACGTGCCCGGCCTGGCAAGTCTGACTTTGTTGGCATGACCGGCTTTGGGGCCTCTGCGCCAGCCGGAGAACTCTATGAAAAGTTCGGCATCACCGCAGCCAACGTGGCAGAAAAAGCCAAAGCACTGCTGTAAGTTTAACGTATAAGCACATGAAAAGGCGCGTCATTTATGTCGCGCCTTTTTCTATGGGACATCGCTGCGACGCGCGCCCATCAGAGCCACCCAAACATGCCACTCAAATTTCCACTATCCTTACGTAACGCAACGCTCTATCAGCCAAGGGCACACTGTTTCGCGGCTCAACACCCCAAATCTAGGACCATACATGCTGCTCACTCTTGCCAAGCGCATTCTATTGGTCATCACCGGCCCATTGATCTTTCTGTTCTTGGCCTTTGTCCCAATGATCTGCGGCAAACGTGTTGGGTTTCGTGGGTGGTTTTGGCGCACGGTTTCGCGGTGTTGTTCTTGGCTTCTGTGGTTCTTGGACGTCCAAGTTGAGATTTCAGACGAGGCACGTGAAGCGCTGCGTACCGACACCAACTCCGTGATTGCTGTGAACCATCGCAGCCATCTGGATGGCTTTTCGATGCTGCATGTCATCCCCAATGAAAAATGGGTGACTTTTGGGGCGAAGAAAGAGCTCTGCGAAGCCACCCTGCTCAAACGTGGATTTGACGGCGCGGGTCTGCTCAAAATCGACCGTTCCAAAGGTCGCGACGCGCTGACGTCTTTGGTTGACGCCGTGCAAGAGATGCCGGCGCGCCGCTCGCCCATCCTTTTTGTCGAGGGCACCCGCGCCACAGAACCCGGTCTGCCCCCCTTCAAAGCTGGTGCGGTGTTGATCGCTCAAAAAACCGGCCGCGCCGTACGCCCCTTTGTGATCAGCCATTCTGATAAGCTTTTGCCGCGCGGCAAATTTTTCCCTTTTAAAGGCACCATTCATATCGACGTGCTCGAACAGATGTGTTTCTCGCCAGAGCAGAACACCGATGCCTGTGTCGCACGCCTGCGCACGGCTATGGCGGACGCTTATGATGCTCAGACCGGTGAAATCACCCACCGGGATTGAGCCGCAACCCTGTTCACAAAAGACACTGGCCTGCGGCCAATTTTTTGGGGTTACGCCTTATGCGTCAGTGGTCTCGCCATTGGGTGTATTTGCTTATATATTGAAGCGATGAACATTGCCTTTGAACTATTTCTAGACGACATTTCACGAGCCTTTCTTAAGTGCGACTTTGAGCTTTGGCGCTCCCGTCTAGAGTTGCCTCTTTCACTGATCACCAAGTCCAATGCAGTTGTCCTTGAAACCGAAGACGCAGTTGTCGAAAATTTCGCGCTATACTTGCAGGCCGTGGATGTTATGGGCTTGGATCTGATTCACCGCACCCCGATCAGCCTTGAAAAATGTCCCGACGGCACGTGGCTTGGAACCTTTCAAACACGGCTGCTTAGGCAAGAGACGCTCACAACGCCGCCTTATACGTCTACGGCTTTGCTACACGATATCGACGGGCGTTTTGCGATGTCGTCCATGCTCAATGCGCGAGGTCACACGGAATGGACAGGCCCGATCGATGGTTAGCTTTTAGGGTAGCCAACACATCCTGAGCAACATCCACACGCAGATCGTACAACGCATCGACGTCGGTGATGTCACCAACCTCCGCGCCGATCACCTACAAGATGTCACAGACCTCGCGGCCGGTCAGGCGCAAGTAGTCCGATGACTCCCCAGACAATGCGTTATACGCCCGCCCCAGCCAAAATTGCCGTCGACTTTGCGCGCAACGCGCGATTTCCAGACGCATTTCTAAAAACACGCCAAGCTCATCATCGCTCAGTTTGGCATGGGCCATGGCATGCGCAAAGTTCCGCAGGCTTTGAGTGCGATATCCCCCGTGTCTGCGCCCGGCCAAAACGGAGGCATTTAGACCGCGATACCAAGGAACGTAGGGTTTCACCACGGGTTGCAACGTCAGTGATCTGCGTGGTGAAACCACGCTTCAGTGCGCAGTTTTCTTGCCTGTCACCGCGCCCCAAATCGGCGCTATCACCTTGCTCACCACTGGGATCATCACCAGTCCTAGCGCCACGCCAAACACACCGTCCATCGCCGCTTTGGATGTCCACTCCACAAAGCCTGTCCAGGCCGTTGGCACCATATGTCCCACCACATGCGCCCAGTCGTGGATGTGGTGTCCAAGCCAGCCAAAGCCAAGCTCTTCCATACCATGGATCACAATTGACCCGCCAACCCACAGCATCGCGGCTGTGCCCACAATGGTCAGAAACTTCATGAAATGCGGCATGCCACGTACCAACCAACGCCCCAAGGTGCGGGTGAGTGACAGGTTGCCGCCTGCATACATTGCAAGGCCGACATCATCCATTTTGACGATCAACGCAACCGAGCCATAGACCGCCACCGTGATGCCCACACCGGCCAACGCCAATGTGGAAGCCTCCATCCAGAAATTGCTTTCTGGAATGCCGGATAGAATGATGGTCATGATTTCCGCAGACAGAATGAAATCCGTCTTGATTGCGCCAGCCGCCTTCTTTTCTTCCAGATGCGCCGGATCGTCACCCACCTCTTTTTCGGCAATATGGTGGCCCTCATGCGGCACGAGAACATGGTAGATTTTCTCCGCACCCTCAAAACACAGATAGGCCCCGCCAAGCATCAACAAAGGCGAAATCAGCCAAGGTGCAAAATTGGCCAGCAACAACGCCGCGGGCAACAAAATCAGCAATTTGTTTTTGATAGAGCCTTTGGCAATTTTCCAGATGATCGGCAGCTCACGTTTGGCTTCAAAGCCATGTACGTATTTTGGCGTCACAGCCGCGTCGTCAATCACCGCACCAGCAGCTTTTGCACTGGCCTTCATGGCCCCAGCGGCCACATCATCAATCGACGCTGCCGCCACCTTGGCGATTGCCGCCACATCATCCAACAACGCCAGCAAACCGCCTGCCATCTGCACCACTCCCGATTGCCCACATAGATGGGGCCTCTTTGTCCTGTGGCTTCTTCATGCCCGATCTGGACAGATTTGCAAAGTCTCGTTGCGCAACAAGCCGTTGCGGCGCGCGGGTCCTTTACACCTGCGCGAAAAGAGATCGGCAACTTTCCAACAGACGCAAAGCAGCCGCGATACAGACGCATTACCGACGTCGAAAATGCACCGAATTTTTGGTTAACGCGACGACGCGGTTAGGTTTTGCCCAACCGTTCAAGCAAAGCGGTGTTGACCGACGGTGGCACAAACTGAGACACATCCCCGTCCAACCGCGCGATCTCTTTCACCAGTTTGGACGCAATCGCCTGATGCTTCAGATCAGCCATCAGAAACACCGTCTCGATGCTGGCATCCAATGCCCGGTTCATGCCCACCATCTGGTACTCATATTCAAAATCGGTTACCGCCCGAAGGCCACGCACAATGATCTGCGCCCCCACCTCTTTGGCGCAATCGATCAGCAGATTTTCAAACGGATGCACCAATATTTCAGTGCCCGTTTCCTGCGACAGCTTGGCACACTGGCTCTCAACCATTTCCACCCGTTCTTCCAGCGAAAACAGAGGCCCCTTGTCGCGATTGATCGCAACACCGATCACCAATCTGTCCACCAACTGGGTCGCGCGGCGGATAATATCTATATGCCCCAATGTGATAGGGTCAAATGTGCCCGGGTAAAGTGCAGTGCGCATGAAAGCCTCCCTTGGTCCTGAGGGCACGCAACATTATTGCGCAGGCATTTGCAAGGTCTGTTTACGGCGTAGGTATTTCTGCGGTGTAGGAATGTTGCGGCACATCAGTGCCCCATGATCATGCCTTCCAACGCATCTTTCTCCATCGCCAATTCGGACAGACGCGCTTTCACGGTATCGCCAAGCGATATCAGCCCCACAAGCGCACCGTCTTCCAACACAGGCATGTGCCGAAAACGGCCCTTTGTCATCTTCTCAAGCACGGCAACTGCATCGTCATTGCGCGAGCAGGTCACCAACTCGGTGGTCATGTAGTCGTCAATTTTGTCAGACATACAGCCAGCGCCTTTGCGCGCCAATTCCCGTACAATGTCGCGCTCTGACAAAATGCCAATCGGCACGCTGCCATCTTCGGACACCAGAACCGTACCGATCTTTTTGTCAGCCAGAATCTTGGCCGCCTCCGACACCAATGTTCCCGGCTTAACAGTCAAGACCCCCTCGGACCCTTTCGACTTGAGAATTTGGTGAACAAGCATGGCAACCTCCGCTCTACAATTTCTTGATCGTACGCCCCTTTTCCAAGCGTCGCGTGTCTGTAATCACTTGTCAAGCAAGGCTTTCAAGCCGCGCCACCTCTTGCCGCATGCCCTCACAGAGTGCCTCCGCAAACCGATTAAGCCGTTCCAGACGCCGATCATCTGCATGCCGAATGAGATAGAAACTGCGGATGAGCGACACCTCATCTTCAAGGATTTTCACCACACGCCGCGTAGAGGGAATAGCAAAATCATGCACCACCCCCACACCGGATCCGGTACGCACCCAGTTGAATTGTACTGCTGCTGAATTGGATGCCAACCGCACACGGTCCACCCCAACCTCATTCAGGTAGTCAAGTTCCTTGTCAAAAATCATGTCTGGAATGTACCCGGCCACAAGGTGATCTTTCAGGTCGGCTACACTCTCAATATTTGGGTGAGTGCGCAGGTATCGCTTTGCCGCCGCCAGGTGCAATTTGTAATCTGTTATTTTTCGCACTGTCAGACGTCCAGCTGTGGGCGCGCTAACAGCGATCACAAGGTCTGCTTCGCGTCGAGACAAACTGACAACACGCGGCAGCGCCACAATTTGAATGTCGAGATCCGGGTTCTCTTCGGCGATCTGTGCGCAGACTTGAGGCAGCAGATAGTTGGCCACACCATCCGGGGCGCCAAGTCGAATTTGGCCAGACAATCCAGCACTTTGCCCCACCATCTCTTCGGTGGCCTCTTGCAAGCTCTGCTCCATTCGCAGCGCGTGTGACATCAACCTTTGACCTGCATCGGTCAGGGCGTAGCCTGTTGGTGACTTCACAAATAGCGGCGACTCAAGGTCCGTTTCCAATCTCCCAACACGACGCCCGACCGTCGCCGGGTCAACGTGTAGTCTGCGCCCTGCCGCGGAAAGGCTTTCTTCGCGCGCGACCGCAAGAAAAATCCGTAAATCGTCCCACTGCATCGCCATATCGCCTCCAGAATTTTTGCAAAGCCGTTTTGAACATTTGCTTCTTTTCCATTGGTTTTTGCAAGCCTATTGTGGCGCCAACTGTCATTGGAGGATGCCATGCAAGAGTTGACTCACTATATTAACGGCGAACACGTGAACGGTACGTCGGGCCGTTTTGCCGACGTTTTCAACCCCGCCACCGGCGAGGTTCAAGCCAAAGTGCCTCTCGCAAACAAAAGCGAGATGGAGATCGCCGTAGCGGCTGCAGCAGCTGCTCAGCCGGCCTGGGGCGCTGTAAACCCACAGCGTCGTGCACGCGTGCTTATGAAATTTGTCTACCTTTTGCAGCGCGACATGGACAAGCTCGCAGAGGCTCTGTCTCGCGAGCACGGTAAAACCATCCCAGACGCCAAAGGGGACATCCAGCGTGGTCTTGAAGTTGCAGAGTACTGCATCTCAGCGCCAGAAATGCTCAAGGGAGAGTACACTGATGCTGCAGGTCCCGGCATTGACATCTATTCCATGCGCCAACCTCTGGGTGTGAGCGCAGGCATCACCCCGTTCAACTTCCCAGCTATGATTCCAATGTGGATGTTTGCGCCTGCGATCGCGTGCGGCAATGCCTTCATTCTCAAGCCGTCTGAGCGTGCACCATCAGTACCATTGATGCTGGCTGAACTGCTGGAAGAAGCGGGTCTGCCAAAGGGCATCATTCAGGTGGTGAATGGCGACAAAGAAGCTGTGGACGCTATTTTGTACGACGACACGGTTCAGTCTGTTGGCTTCGTGGGTTCTACCCCAATCGCCGAATACATCTATGGCACAGGCTGTGCGCAGGGTAAGCGCGTTCAGTGCTTTGGTGGCGCGAAAAACCACATGATCATCATGCCGGATGCGGACATGGACAAAGCCGCCGACGCACTGGTTGGTGCGGGATATGGTGCAGCCGGTGAACGTTGCATGGCGATTTCCGTGGCGGTGCCCGTGGGCGAAGAAACCGCTGACAAGTTGCGCGACAAACTGATCCCACGGATCGAAAAGCTCAAAATCGCCCCTTACACCGCAGGCGATGACACAGACTACGGTCCAGTTGTCACCGCTGCTGCCAAAGAAAACATCTTGCGTCTGGTGCAGACAGGTGTTGATCAAGGTGCGGATCTGGTTGTTGATGGCCGCGACTTTAGCCTTCAGGGCTATGAAGATGGCTTCTTTGTGGGCCCACACCTCTTTGACAACGTCACCAAAGACATGGACATCTATAAAACCGAAATCTTCGGCCCCGTCCTCTCTATGGTGCGCGCGCAAAGCTATGAAGAAGCGCTTGGCTTGGCGATGGACCACGAATATGGCAACGGCACCGCGATCTTCACCCGTGATGGTGATGCAGCGCGTGATTTTGTCAACCGCGTGAACGTGGGTATGGTTGGTGTGAACGTGCCAATCCCTGTGCCACTTGCCTACCACACCTTTGGCGGTTGGAAAAAATCGGCCTTTGGCGATTTGAACCAGCACGGCCCAGATGCGTTTAAGTTCTACACACGGACCAAGACTGTGACATCGCGCTGGCCTTCCGGCATCAAAGAAGGCGGCGAATTTCACTTTAAGCAGATGGATTGATCCAAAATCGATTCCGTGTAGAGTTAAAAAAGGGCGGCAGAAGCGGCCCTTTTTTCAGTTTCCCTGTTCGGAGTAATGCATGTCGGTGTCCTTTCGGATCCTATCGCACCTTGGTGTTGTCTATGTCCGCTATGAAGGGCATGCCAAAATGGCAGAAACCCTTGAAGCGTTTTCTGAATATGCTCAACATCAAGATTTTCGACCCGGACAAAAACAACTCGTGGACCTCACGCATGTCACTGGGTGGGACGAAGAATATCTCGAGTTACTGAAGACCCAGGCGAAAAAAGCTGACGCCTTTATCGGCAACAAATCCGAGACCCTGATTGTCTATCTGGCACCAACGGAAATTGGTCAAAAAATCGCTCACCTTGCGATGCGCAGTTGGGAGCCATTCCCAGCGGTTGTGCCGATTGTACATGATACGGAAACCGGGGCGCTTGCGATCTTGGGTCTCCCATTTGACTCGCTCACTGACTTGCTGACCCGTTCTGCATAGGTGCGCCACCGTGTGTGGCCTGACGCCATTCCTCACGTCCTATCAGAGCATACCGATACCCTCTTAGAAGTCCCGCGGGGGTCATGTAATTTTGCAAAACCAACATGCAATTTCGCCATGTGATTGCGGCTGATTTAGGTCTTTGAACCTTTGCATTTACCCACAAAAGGTGTTAATTTAACATACGTTCAATTCGTGGTGGGGAGGCCATGATCCGAGCGCCATGCGCTTAGACAAAAATAACTTCCACCCGCAAGAACCAAATCGCAGTGAGAGCGCTGCGACCCAGAGGATGAGATATGGATTTTGCACTAAGTGAAGAACAAACCCTGATCTTTGACATGGCCAAAGGCTTTGGCGAAGACCACATTGCTCCCAATGCGCAAAACTGGGAATCCGAAGGCACCATCCCGAAAGATCTTTGGCCGCAGATCGCTGAGCTTGGTCTGGGTGGCATCTATGTGTCCGAAACATACGGTGGCTCCGGCCTGTCACGCCTTGATGCAACGCTGGTTTTCGAGGCCCTCGCCATGTCCTGCCCCTCAGTTGGGTCCTTCCTGTCGATCCACAATATGTGCGGCGGCATGATCGACAAATTTGGCTCCGAGGACACAAAACGGAAATGGCTGCCAGACCTCTGCGCGATGACCAAAGTCTTCTCCTATTGCCTGACTGAACCGGGTTCCGGCTCCGATGCCTCCGCCCTCAAAACCCGCGCCGACCGCACCAACGATGGCTACACTTTGAATGGCACCAAAGCCTTCATCTCTGGCGGCTCCTACTCCGACGCTTATGTCTGCATGGTGCGCACCGGCGAAGACGGCCCCAAGGGCATCTCCACTGTGGTTGTTGAAGATGGCGCCGAAGGGCTTTCATTCGGCGCGCTGGAAAAGAAGATGGGCTGGCTCAGCCAACCCACATCCCAAGTGCAATTTGACGACTGCAAAGTACCAGCCGACAACCTGATTGGCGAAGAAGGCAAAGGCTTCTCCTACGCTATGGCGGGTCTGGACGGCGGTCGCCTGAACATCTCCGCCGGAGCTTTGGGTGGCGCTCAAAAAGCGCTGGACCTAACTGTGCAATACATGTCCGAGCGCAAAGCCTTCGGCAAATCCATCAACCAGTTCCAGGCGCTTCAGTTCCGCCTCGCCGAATATGAAACCAAACTGCAAGCCGCCCGCACCTTCCTGCGCCAAGCGGCGTGGAAACTCGACAACGGCGACCACGACGCCACCAAATACTGCGCCATGGCCAAGCTGATGGTCACCGATGTGGCCTTTGACGTCGCCAACGGCTGCTTGCAGCTGCACGGCGGCTACGGCTATCTCGCGGATTATGGCATCGAGAAAATCGTACGTGACCTGCGCGTACACCAGATCCTCGAAGGCACCAACGAGATCATGCGCCTGATCATCTCCCGCCAGATGATCACTGCCTAAATCATGGGGCGATGGTACCGATATTTTAAATCCAGCCGGTTCTTTGGATCTTTCCTGAGAACCCGCTACTGGATTTGGCGAACGGCACCTTCCGCTTCCATTTTTTCGCTGTTTCTGATCGGAATCCCGTGGCTTTGGCTTTTTGGACCAATTCTAGCAGGACTAGCTCTGGCATTTCTCATCGCTGGTGTTCTTGAACTCATTCAAACAAAGGCGGGAAACTTCATCATTTTTGGCACCGCACTATCCGTCTATGTTGCGATTTTGCCAGTCACATGGCGTGTTTTTGCAGACACTTTCTTGGACTACTTCGCGGTATTGGGAATTACTTTCGGAAAAACCACTCTCGCCGAAGAACGTCTTCGCGCGGCAAGCAGAGACTACAACAACTGGCTCAAAAATGACTGACATCTCAATCCGCAAAGCTGGTCAAACTGGCCGCATCACCTTCACCCGCCCCAAGGCGCTCAACGCCATGTCCTATGACATGTGTATCGCCATTGAAGGCGCGCTTGATGCTTGGGCCGCTGATGAAGACGTAAAAATGATTGTCATCGATGCGGAAGGCGAAAAAGCCTTCTGCGCGGGCGGCGACATTGCCGAGCTCTATGAGACCGGCACCAAAGGCAACTTCGCTTATGGCCGGAAATTCTGGGCTGACGAGTACCGCATGAACGCCAAACTCTTTGAGTTCCCCAAACCGGTGGCGAGCTTCATGCAAGGCTTCACCATGGGCGGCGGCGTGGGGGTGGGCTGTCATGGCTCCCACCGCATCGTGGGCAAGAGCAGCCAGATCGCCATGCCCGAGGTTGGCATTGGCCTCGTGCCAGATGTCGGCGGCTCTCTGATCCTGGCCCGCGCACCGGGCCGCTTGGGTGAATACCTCGGCCTCACCGCCGCGCGCCTCAATGCCGCCGATGCAATCTATGCAGGGTTTGCCGACTACTTCATTCCCGAAGACCAATGGCCCGCTCTCATTGCCCAACTCGAAGAGACCGGGAATTGGGAATTGATCGACGCCGCAGCAAACACGCCCGAGGACAGCCGCCTCGCCGCACAACAAACCGACATTGACGCGAACTTTGGCGGCGAAACCCTCAACGACGTGCTCAACGCGCTGAAACATGCCGACAGCAACTTCTCAGCGGGAGCCCTCAAAAAACTGGGCCGCAACTCACCAATCGCCATGGGCGCGGCGCTGGAAATCATCCACCGTGTGCGCCAACGCGACGACATCCGGTTCGCTCTGGATCAGGAATATCGTTTCACCTTCCGCGCCATGGAACAGGGCGATTTCCTCGAAGGTATCCGCGCACAGATCATCGACAAAGACCGCAATCCGCAATGGAAATTCAACCTGGAGGAGGTTCCAGCAGGTATCATTACCAAAATGGTGCTGCCGCTGGGCGCGGATGCGCTGACATTTGAAAAGGGAGAGTAGCACCATGAAGATCGGATTCATCGGACTGGGCAACATGGGTGGCCCCATGGCTGCCAATCTGGCCAAAGCAGGCCACGAGGTCACCGGCTTTGACATGGCAGACGTGACCATTGACGGTGTCACCATGGCGGACACCGGTGCAGCCGCCGCCACCGGTGCAGATGTGGTCATCACCATGCTGCCCAACGGTCAAATTCTGCGCGCTGTGGCCAATGAGATTATCCCGGTGATGTCCGAAGGCGCCGCCTTTGTCGATTGCTCGACCGTGGACGTCGACAGCGCCCGCGCCGTGGCTGAACAAGCCACCGCAGCGGGCCTGCTGCCCGTCGATGCGCCAGTGTCCGGCGGCGTTGGCGGCGCGGCAGGCGGCACGCTGACCTTTATGGCAGGTGGCTCCAAAGACGCCTTTGCAAAGGCGGACCCGCTGTTTGACATCATGGGGCAAAAGGCGGTGCATTGCGGCGACGCGGGTGCCGGTCAAGCTGCCAAAATCTGCAACAACATGATCCTCGGCGTGACCATGATTGCCACCTGCGAAGCCTTCGCGCTGGCGGACAAGCTGGGTCTGGATCGCCAGTCGATGTTTGATGTGGTCTCCACCTCCTCTGGCTATAGCTGGACGATGAACGCCTACTGCCCTGCCCCCGGCGTTGGACCACAAAGCCCGGCAGACAATGACTACAAACCCGGCTTCGCGTCCGAGCTGATGCTCAAAGACCTACGTCTGTCGCAACAAGCGGCCGAAAGCGCAGATGCGGACACCCCGATGGGTCAGGCCGCCGCCGCGCTTTACGAGCAATTTGTCGAAAACGAAAACGGTCTGGGCACCGACTTTTCCGCCATGCTGCCACGCTTTGAGAAACGCTCACGCGGCTAAAAAACCCAATTAAATCAATAAAAAAGCCGCGCCTCCCTCGGCGCGGCCTTTTCTCTATTGCCCCAAATTTTGGTTAATATTTCCTTACCACTGCCCCTTTTGCGCCCTTTTTCAGCGGCACCTGTTGTTGCCAAAGCGGAAACAAAGATTTCCGGAGAGGCAAGAGCAGAAAGCACTGGGAAAAGACGATGCCAACGGCAACAGAACTGAATATCAACACTTCCGCCAACGCGGCTCAAATGGCTGATGAAATCTTCGGCGATCCAACCCGTATCGTCAGCGCAACTTATTCCGGCGACAACCTGTCCTCAGGGATCTACACTGGCGCGGACGCGACCAGCCCGGGCGTAGCTCCGGCTGACAGTGGCGTTATCTTGTCCACAGGGTATGCGCGTGACTTCACCAACAGTGACGGCAGCCTCAACACAAACCAAAGTACCAACACATCGACCAACACCACAGGTCAGAACAACAATGCCTTGTTCAATGCATCCGCTGGCACCAATACTTACGATGCGTCTTTCCTGACAATCGACTTTAACGGCAGCGCAGGCGAGATGCTGACGATCGACTTTGTACTGTCCTCTGAAGAATACCCTGAATTCCTCAGCTACAACGACGCCATTGGCGTCTGGGTCAACGGGGTCGAGGCAGAAATTTCGGTGGGCGATGGCTCTGCCACCATTGGCAACATCAACGAAGCAAACCCAAACATATACCTCGACAACAGTGGCGACGCTTACAATACAGAAATGGACGGCTTTACCGTCACGCTCACATTTGTTGTTCCCCTGCAGGATGGCGTCAACGAATTGATCATCGGAATCGCGGACGCCACCGACAGCAGCTACGATTCCAATCTGCTGATCGCCGGTGGCTCTGTACAAACCGCCATCGTGGCTCAGGATGACGCCCTGTCGATCAAATACGGCGGCACGCGCACACTTGATGTGCTTGACAACGACAACTCCACAGCTGGTCCCACACTGACCATCACGCATATCAACGGCATCGCTGTCAGCCACAACAACGCGGGCGGTCTGCCCAACAGTGTCACACTTTCCACAGGGCAAGTTGTGACGTTGAACGCAGATGGTACTTTGACCATCGACGCAGACACCGACGACGAAACCGTCTATTTCAACTACACCATCGAAGATGATGATGGCGGTACCGACACCGCGCTTGTTGAGATCGAACAGCGCGCGCCGTGTTTCACAATCGGCACATTGATCCGAACATCGGAAGGTGATGTACCAGTTGAAAATCTCCGCAAAGGGATGTTGCTAGAAACACTGGATTCTGGACTTCAGCCCATTCAATGGGTGGGGCGCTCTCACATCGCGCCATCTTTTGACACCTTGCCCATTCGTATCAAAGCGGGCGTTCTGGACAATGAAACCGATCTCGTTGTCTCCCCTCAACACCGTGTTCTGTTGCGCGGTGCCCGCGCTGAACTGCTGTTTGGCTGCGATGAGGTTCTGGTCAAAGCCAAAGACCTGTTGAATGACCGGGACGTATTGCGCGATCATACAGATCAAACGATCACCTATTTCCACATTCTGATGCCGCAGCATGAATTGCTTTACACCGAAGGCCAATGGAGCGAGAGCTTCTTGCCGGGCCCGATGACGCGGCACAGTTTTGACCCTTTTGCCAACCGGTCCCTGCGGGTTGTGATGCAGCGCAACGCTCAAAACTGGGAAGACGTCGCCGCGCGCCCAAGTTTGCGCAGCTTTGAAGCCGCCGCCCTGCTCGCCGCCTAACGCTACGCGGTTGCCAACGCTTCCAAGGCCAAGCGGGTTGCGGTATCTGCCGGAAACATCATTTCGATCTTTAGCTCCGAAAGCGCGACATCCTCTGTCGAGCCGAACTGGCTGATCGTGGAGAACAAAGAAAGCCGCATACCGCCAAAGTCATAGACCGCAGGGATAATCGCAGGCCGTATACCATCTTGCACCGCCCCCTCAGAACCCAAAGCCGTCTCAAGCTTTGCGATACCCTGTTCCAAGACGGGATCATGCCCAAAATGCGTGTACTCAACCCGCAACCTCGCAATCAGGTGTTCAACGATTTCATCATAGTTCACCAGCGCCTGTCGAACGGCCGCCGTGTCCGCCATCATGTCGATCATGCTGTCGCCAATCGACACACCGAACCCGGCCATCAGCCGTGTGGATACGACATTCATATCCACCAGACGCCAATGGCGATCCAAGGCCACCGCCGGATAGGGTTCGTGTCGCGTCAACATCCACTGTACCGCCTCGCGGACCGGAGCCATTTCCTCTTCTGACAAATCCCGCTCTGCGTATGCTGGACTCATTCCCGCCGCCAGCAACATGCGATTGCGCTGTGCAACTGGAACGTCCAATTCCTCACATAAGCGGAAAACCATACCGCGGCTGGGGCGAGACCGCCCAGTCTCCATAAAGGAGATGTGGCGAGAGCTCACACCAGCCGACAACCCCAAATCCAGCTGGCTTACCCGCCGCAACTGCCGCCATTCTTTCAAGACCGATCCAAATTCGATTCCTGCCTCCTATCCCCTGCTCACCTGTCCACTTTACCCGAGAAGACGCGCTGTGCACTTACCTCACAGGTAATTGTTTTGCTTCCTAAGGTCGCTAAATCTGCATCCAGAACAAATTGGAGACAGAACATGACACATAATCGCGCAGTCACTTTTCTCAAAATCGCGTGCGGCGTCACCATGGCCATGGGGATTGGAACTGTGTTTGCTCTCGCAACACAGACGTTTGGCCTTCTCAGTTGGTTTATGGATTTACTGCATTTGCCACTTGATGGGCAACAAAGCTTTGGAGCTGACAGCGAACGTGTGCTCGGTGCCATTGGTGGAGGACTGATGTTTGGCCTTGGCTTGATGGTGTGGCAGATCGTCGACCTAATCTACGTCGAGGACCCCGTGAAAGGCGCAAAGATCATACTGTGGGGTTTGTGGGGATGGTACATTGCTGACAGCCTTGGGTCCGTGCTCGCCGGCGCATGGTTCAACGCCATACTGAACGCCAGCTTCCTTGCACTTTTCCTCCTGCCGATTTTGCTTGCGAAACCACGGCAGCCAGTGACCGCCTAACAGGAAGGGCCGACGTCTTGCTCCAGAGACGTCGGCCTTCGTTTGTTTACTCTGCTGCAACCCTTTTCTTGGGCACCAGCATGTCTTTGAGGTAATGTCCGGTGTGGCTCGCCGCCACTTTCGCCACTTTTTCCGGCGTCCCCTTAGCGACAATTTTTCCACCACCGTCACCACCTTCAGGGCCAATGTCGATAATGTGATCTGCGGTTTTCACCACATCCAAATTGTGCTCAATCACCACAACAGTGTTGCCCTGATCAACCAGTTCATGAAGCACTTCCAATAGCTTACGAACATCCTCAAAATGTAGACCCGTTGTTGGCTCATCCAAAATATAAAGCGTCCGCCCGGTCGAACGTTTCGCCAGTTCTTTGGACAACTTTACCCGCTGTGCTTCCCCCCCAGATAAGGTCGTCGCCTGTTGGCCCACTTTGATGTAGCCGAGACCAACCCGCATCAGCGCGTCCATCTTGTCACGAATGCTCGGCACCGCTTTGAAAAACTCCTGTGCCTCCTCAACGGTCATATCCAGAACGTCGGCAATACTTTTGCCCTTGAACTTGATCTCCAAAGTCTCGCGGTTGTAGCGCGCGCCTTTGCAGGTCTCACATTCCACATAGACATCCGGCAAGAAGTGCATCTCGATCTTGATAACACCGTCACCCTGACAGGCCTCACAGCGCCCGCCTTTGACGTTGAAACTAAACCGGCCCGGTTTGTACCCCCGCGCTTTGGCCTCTGGAAGTCCGGCAAACCAATCACGGATTGGTGTAAAGGCCCCCGTGTAGGTCGCCGGGTTCGACCGCGGCGTACGACCAATAGGCCGCTGATCGATATCGATCACCTTGTCCAAATGCTCAAGACCTTTGATCGTCTCACAAGGCGCAGGCGTTTGGCGTGCCCCGTTTAGCCGCATGGAAGCCGTCTTAAAAAGTGTCTCAATTGTCAGCGTGGACTTGCCACCACCAGACACCCCGGTCACACAGACAAATTTACCCAATGGGAAGTCCGCCGTGACTTTCTTCAGGTTATTGCCCGTTGCCTTCACCACGGTCACTGTCTTGCCATTGCCTTCGCGCCGCTCTGTTGGAACGGCAATCTCGCGTGCGCCAGACAGGTATTGCCCGGTCAACGATGCTGGATCAGCTGCAATCTCTTCAGGCTTGCCTTGCGACACCACCTGCCCGCCATGCACACCTGCGCCAGGGCCAATATCAAAGACGTAGTCTGCTTCGCGCACCGCCTCTTCATCATGCTCCACCACAATCACGGTGTTGCCTTGATCACGCAGGTTCTTAAGCGTGGTCAACAGCCTGTCGTTGTCACGCTGATGCAGGCCAATGGATGGTTCATCCAGCACATAAAGCACGCCGGTCAGACCAGACCCAATCTGGCTTGCCAAGCGAATACGCTGGCTCTCACCGCCAGACAACGTGCCACTGTTGCGCGACAGTGTAAGATACTCCAGCCCCACATTGTTCAGGAACCCAAGACGCTCTTGGATTTCTTTCACAATCGCCCGTGCAATCTCTTGGCGCTGCGGCGTCAGCGTTGCCGGCACACCCTCAATCCAAGCCAAAGCTTCACGGATCGACATCTGCACCACGTGCCCCACGTGTTTGTGGTCAATCTTTACAGCAAGCGCCTCTTCACGCAGACGATGCCCGCCACACGCACCACATGGGCGGTTATTTTGATAGTTTTCAAACTCTTCACGGATCCAGTTGCTGTCGGTCTCCCGATATCGCCGCTCCATATTGGGGATCACCCCCTCAAACACACGTGTCACCTGATAAACACGCCCGCCCTCGTCATAGCGGAACTCAATCTCTTCTTCGCCAGAGCCATACAAGAAGACGTGCTGAACCTTCTTGTCCAAATCTTTCCAAGGTGTGTTGCGATCAAAGCCGTAGTGCTTGGCCAAGGACTCAATCGTCTGCAGGAAATAGGGTGACTTACCTTTGCGCCAAGGCGCCAGCGCCCCGTCATAAATCTTAAGCGTAACATCCGGCACCACCAAGCGTTCATCAAAGAACAGCTCTTTGCCCAACCCGTCACATTCCGGGCAAGCACCAAACGGGGCGTTGAAAGAAAACAGCCGCGGTTCAATTTCCGGAATGGTGAAGCCACTGACAGGACAGGCAAATTTCTCACTGAACGTGATGCGGTCAGGGTCGCCCTCTTTGGGCGCTGTCTCCAAAACCGCAATGCCGTCTGCAAGATCAAGCGCCGTGCGCAAGCTGTCTGCAAGACGCGTTTCCATGCCGTCCCGCACGACAAGCCGATCGACCACCACATCAATGTCATGCCGGTACTTTTTGTCGAGTGTCGGCGGCTCATCCAGCTCATAGAACTGGCCATCCACTTTCACCCGCTGAAAGCCTTGTTTGCGCAGTTCAAGGAATTCTTTGCGATATTCGCCTTTGCGATCCCGCACGATTGGCGCCAGCAGGTACCCACGTGTGCCCTCCTCCAGCGTCATGACACGATCCACCATGTCTTGAACTTGCTGCGCCTCGATAGGCAAGCCCGTCGCCGGGCTGTAGGGGGTGCCAACACGCGCAAACAACAAGCGCAGATAGTCGTAAATCTCGGTGACTGTGCCGACGGTTGAGCGAGGGTTTTTGCTGGTGGTCTTTTGTTCAATTGAAATCGCCGGAGACAAACCGCTGATGTGATCGACATCAGGCTTCTCCATCATATCCAAGAACTGCCGCGCATACGCCGACAAGCTCTCAACATAGCGCCGCTGCCCTTCGGCATAGATCGTGTCAAAAGCCAGTGACGACTTGCCAGAGCCTGACAAACCAGTGATCACCACCAGCTGATCTCGCGGAATATCCACGTCGATTGACTTTAGATTGTGCTCGCGCGCGCCGCGCACCTCGATGTTTTTTAGTTCGGCCATCAAAACCCCCAGCGGATACGGCACCTGACATATGGCAGCACATCACATGTGCCAACCAGATATTGCGAACATACAGAGAACATTTTAATTCGCCAAGCCCGTTGGCCCAGCAAATATCTGTCGTGCGCAATTATCGCATATAGGTGTTCTTTCTTACGCATGTAAGCGCCAAACGGATGAACCATTTTGTCGTCAAACAGGCGTAAACCTGTCAGTGCACAGTTTTTACTTCCGCGGAGAGGAAAACCGCGACAGCTTGAAAGTTGATCATTGGTTCGGATGTCAGAAGAGTCCCGCCCCGCGCAGGGCTGTGAGGGAACACTGCTTCTCAAAGAACGCGTACGGTGCAGAGGTTGCTAGATACCTGCGCTGCCCGCCCGTGCACGTTTTAACAACGCATGCACCGCTGCCCCGGCCAGCAGCAGCCCCGCAATCACCACCATCATACCACCATATCCACTCACTGCGACAACCGCCAACAAGACAGGCGTGCCCAGTGTATTGCCCAAATTCCCTGCCTGCGCAAAAACACCATTGGCGTCAGCCCGCGCAGAAACCGTGTCGTTCAAATCGGGCACCAAGGCAAAGCTTGCGCCCTGAATCAACCCAAGCGCGCCCGCCAAAAACAGACACACCAACGGCTGTCCCGGAAGCACCATCAGCAACAACGCCGCGCCCGCAGAGACCAGAAAGCCACACTGAATCACCTGAACTGTTGACCAGAACCGCAACATCCACACGCCAAGCGTCATCGAGGTCACCATGCTCATAAATGGCATCGCCCCCACTGTGAACGTGCGCCATTGCTCAGGAATATATGGCGGCAACAACGTCAAAAGGCTGACAAAACAAAATGTGTAAAACAGCCACCCCGCCGCCGCCGCATTGCGAAACGGCGAGCGATAGATGTCGAGGTGTCGCCGCAACACAGACTTCACGCGAAACGGCTCCCACAGGCCGGTCTGATCATCGGGCAAGCGCAACGCCACAACAGCCAAAACACTTCCCGCCATCCAAATTGCATGCGCCAGAAACAACGTGTGCACCCCGTACGCAGCCACCAAAGGCCGCCCAGCCCAAGCGAACAACGCAAAGGCCACGCCAAAGAATGTCCCCCAAAGCGTCAGTGAAAAGGCGCGTCTCTCAGGCGGAGCAACTTTGGCAATGACCGTGGGAGCAGAGACCACAATGGCCAAGTGAGCAAGCCCCTCGATAACGCGACTGATGAGGAACGTATCAAATGAGAGCCCTTGGGCCTGCACAAACGACACGACGGCGCTCAACACCAAACCGCCAACCAACGTGCGTCGCAAGCCAATCTGGGTGACCAACATTCCAGCAATCACCCCCAAAAGAATTCCTGCCATGCCCAAGATCGACAAGGCAAAACCCAATCGTGCACCTGCATCGGGATACAAATGGCCCATATGGTCAAATGTGACGCTGACCTTGGCGAACTGGCCAGCTGCACCAATTCCGGCAAGCCAAATGACCCAAACGGCCATCATTGCATGTGTCTTTGGCACTCAAACACCCCAACAGCGCGCCCTGAAACGCGTCTCAGAAAAATCAAATCAAAACGAAGTTAGATGTGGATCACACGATCGTAGGCATCCAACACACTTTCATGCATCATCTCACTCAAGGTCGGATGTGGGAAAACAGTTTCCATCAGTTCGGACTCTGTTGTTTCCAGCTGGCGACCGACAACGTAGCCTTGGATCAACTCAGTGACCTCCGCCCCCACCATATGCGCTCCCAAAAGCTCGCCGGTCTTGGCATCAAACACGGTCTTCACCATGCCTTCCGGCTCTCCCAAAGCGATCGCCTTGCCGTTCCCGATGAAAGGAAAGCGCCCGACTTTCACATCATAACCCAGCTCTTTGGCCTTCGCCTCACTGTAGCCCACGCTGGCCACCTGTGGGTGACAATAGGTGCACCCAGCAATGCTCTCAGGTTTCACCGGATGAGGGTTTCCGCCTGCGATCAGTTCTGCAACCATGACACCTTCGTGGCTGGCCTTATGTGCCAACCACGGAGCCCCCGCGATGTCGCCAATCGCATAAAGTCCATCCACGCCGGTCCGACAATGCTGATCCGTCACCACATGCGTGCGATCGATCTTCACTCCCAACGCCTCAAGCCCAAGGTTTTCGACATTTCCAACAATGCCAACAGCCGAAATAACCGTGTCAAAATCCTGCATGACGACCTTCCCGCCAACCTCAATATGCGCTGTGACTTTCTCAGCGGTCCGATCAAGTTTTTTGACCGTAGATTGCTCCATGATCGTCATGCCTTGTTTGACAAATTGCTTTTTGGCGAAAGCACTTATCTCTTCATCTTCAACCGGCAGAACACGATCCATCACCTCCACAACTGTGGTTTGGGCACCCAAAGTATTATAAAAACTGGCAAATTCGATCCCAATGGCCCCTGAGCCAATCACCAACAAGTTCTTAGGCATGTGCGGCGGATCAAGCGCGTCTTTGTAAGTCCAAACGCGCTTGCTGTCGCCTTCAAGACCGGGCAGCTCACGCGCACGCGCCCCGGTCGCCAGCACGATGTTCTTGGACGTCAACTCTTCGACGCCTTTTTCGCCCGTCACGGTCACTTTCCCTTTCGCAGGCAAAGTGGCCTCCCCCATAAAGACAGACACTTTGTTCTTCTTCATCAGGAAACCCACACCTGAGCTCAATTGCTTGGCGACACCACGGGACCGTTTCACAACCGCATCAATGTCATAACCAATGCCATCTGCCGTCAGGCCAAATTCTTTGGCACGATCCATCAAGTGATAAACTTCGGCTGATCGCAACATCGCCTTCGTCGGAATGCAGCCCCAGTTGAGGCATATGCCGCCCATGTGCTCCCGCTCAACAATGGCCACCTTCAGACCCAGCTGTGCCCCACGAATGGCAGCCACATAGCCCCCTGGTCCCGCACCGATCACAATCATATCGAAGTTCTTGCTGGCCATGCTGGTTCCTTTGCCTCTCAATGCGTACAGAAGGAAGCCTAGTCCACTTCTTTGCGAGCTTCAACAAAGCCCGACGCCCGTAAGCCGTGTATCTTTTTGCTGGAGATCGCGCCGCCAAAGGCGCATTCTACATAACAAATGATCACCACAACTTCATTGGAGTTGCTCTATGAAAATCCTGAAAGATCTATTGCTTGCGTTTATCAACGCCACGCTAATCTTAGTGGCGCTATGCCTGTTCCTACTTTGGCAACTGTCCGGTACCGCTGAACGCGTTGTCGCGAGCTTCACCGAGAACCTGCAAATTGTGCAGCCGCTTGAGGAAAAGGTCGTCAGCCTGCAAACAGAGGTGCAAAATCTGCGCAGCGATCTGGCGGCAATGTCGTTGGAAAGCGCCGCATTGAACGCGCCCATGGCGCAGCGCCTTCAGTCTCGCGCCGACGCGCTTCAGGACAACATAACCGCGATCAACAACAGCCTCAGTGACCTTTCGACCGCCCCTGATCGCATGATGTCCAAAGCCATTGACGAAGCCACGAGCCGCGTCAGCGCGCAGATTGGCGCGCTCGCCGCCTGTCACCTGCCCTCAAGCACCGGGGACTCCGTCCCCAGCCTTCCACCAGAGGGGTGATTTACGCGTTACACAGCAGCCTGTAGCTCACGTACAGTATGACCGTATCCGCCTTGCGCAACATACGCCGTCTCCACGTCTGTGGAGGACCGATCCAATGCGTCATTGCGATAAGGAAAGCGACCAAACTTACGGATAACTTCACGATGGGCCTTGGCGTGTAGCATGTTGCTTTCGCTGTCACCCATCCGATCCAAGAACATGCGCACACAGCGCTCTTGATCACACAGGTTCTCCGAATGCATCAACGGCAGATAGAAAAACTGCCGCGCAGGGCCGTCAATCTTGAGATCCCATTTCTTGTGAATCGCCGCCTTGGCCGCCGCCAATGCGTTGCGGTCAGTCGCAAATGCTTTGCCTTGGCCGCGAAACATATTGCGTGAGAATTGATCGGTTAAAATCAGATACGCCAACGTGCCGCTTGGGTAAGTCAACCACTGACCCAACCCGCCTGATTTTGCAGTTTCCCATGTTGAGAGAAAACGTTGACGGATGGTCTCGTCCAACTCTTCTGAAACTGCGTACCACCCATCAGGTCCAACTTCATCGAGCCAAAATGCGAGTATTTCCTCGGGACGTGCCATGCCCCTCTCCTTCTACCTTGTTCTCCCCCCGAGGAGATCTTGTTACAGAAGTGTTACACACAAGCCTAAGCCTATGAGAAGTCACAAAATGCAACAGCCGGTCATATGGCGCGACATCGGGCGCTAACATGCCACATTCCAATCAGCCAGCGGCGGCTTCCTGCTCCTCTTCGAGCGCAGTTTCGATTGCAACCTCTTGTGCGAACTCGACGGCCATGACCGATGCCGTTGGCATAACGGCGGTAAAGCTGCCGGTGTCTTCCACCGCTGCTGCAGGGCGGCGTGTGGTTCTGTACCCCGCATAGACCCCCAACAGAGCCAAAAGGAGGATCACATAAATAAAGAAGCCACTGGGCCCGACAATGTCCATCATACGTCCGATGACAATCGGGCCGGCGATCGCTCCCACCCCATTTACAAACACCAGTCCCCCTGAGGCCGCCGCCATATCCTCAATGTCCAGAAAATCATTCGTGTGCGCAATCAGCATCGAATAAAGCGGGTTGGAAAATCCGCCAATGAACAAAGCAGACACCAGCAAAAGGTAAAAGTTATCCCCAGCAAGGAAGCCAGCCACAGATCCCGCCGTACCAATCGCCGCAACAACCATAATCAACTGGCGGCGATCCATACGATCGCTCAGCCACCCCAACGGGTACTGAAAAACAGTCGCCCCGACATAGAACGTCGCGATGAAGATACTCAGCTCATTTAGGGTCAGGCCAACACGTGTGGCAAAAACGGCTGACATGCCAAATTGTGCTGCAAAGACACCACCCAACAAGAACATGCCCACCACACCCAAAGGGGAGTTGTGAAACAATTCCTTCAAACTCATTGGTTTGGTTGTTTCAAACGCTGGTGTTGGCGAAATCGATAGCAAAATTGGTGCAAATGAAATCGACACCAGAACAGATGGGATCACAAACAACAGAAACCCACTGCTGTCCGGCACGGTCATCATACCCTGTGCGGTAATAATTCCGATCATCTGAACGATCATGTAAAGCGACAGCGCTTTGCCTCGTGTTTCATTGGTGGCCGCATTGTTGAGCCAACTTTCCGCGGTGACGTAGACGCCCGAAAAACACAGCCCCATAATGATGCGGCCCAACATCCAAGCAATCGGATGCTCAACAGTGGGAAATAGGATCAAAACCGCAGAGATCATTGAGCCTAGCGCCGCAAAGACACGCACATGCCCCACGCGACGGATCATTTCCGGTGCCAATCGGCTGCCACCGAGAAAGCCCAGAAAATAGGCCGACATCACCATGGACATCTCAAAAGTGGAAAATCCCGCGACCTCGCCACGAATGCCAAGCAGCGTGCCATGCATGCCGTTGCCAACCATCAGCAACAACATCCCCAAGAGCAGCGGCCAAGACCCTTTGATAAACGACGCCATGATATAACCTTTTCACGTTTGCACCCATTTGCAAAATCCAAGACCAGGTCAGCGCACTTGTTCACGACAAAGGAGTGTCGTTTTGGGACGTTGGTGCGCAATCCCTATGGGATCAACAAAGACGCATCACCGTAAGAAAAGAATCTGTAGTTCTCTGAGATTGCGTGATCATAGACACGTCGAATGCGGTCCTGTCCCAATAAGGCGCTCACAAGCATCATCAAGGTGGATTTTGGCAAATGAAAATTTGTCATCAGCGCATCAGCCACATGAAACGTGAAACCCGGATAAATGAAAATATCTGTGGGACCTTCCCAAGGCGCGATCGCGCCACTTGCCGCCGCACTCTCGATCAAGCGCAAAGCAGTGGTGCCCACCGGAATCACCCGCCCACCTGACGCCTTTGTTGCGGCAATTTCATCAACCGCTTGCTGTGTGACCCGCCCCCACTCTGCGTGCATCTTGTGATCCGTGACATTGTCGACTTTCACCGGCAAAAACGTACCCGCGCCGACGTGCAACGTCACATGTGTCAGCAGCACACCTTTTTCCTTGAGAGCCGCCAAAAGCGCCTCATCAAAATGCAACGACGCGGTTGGCGCGGCGACAGCCCCTGAATGGGCGGCCCAAACGGTTTGATAGTCAGTCTTGTCGCGCTCATCTGCGGCCCGTTTGGCGGCAATATAGGGCGGTAGGGGCATCTTACCGGCCGCCTCTAAGGCAGCATCAAAGTCCGCGCCTTCCAAATCAAATTGCAGCACGCCCTGTCCATCCGCTTTGCTCAGCAAACGCGCTTTGAGACCCGCGGCAAAAACGATCTCTTCTTCTTCACGAATTTTCTTCAACGGTTTGATCAAGGCCGCCCAAGCCCCCCCTGCACGCGGTTCTAGCAGGGTCACATCCATGCGCGCCTGTGTCTCGCCTTCAGGTCCGCTGCGCACGCGATATCCAGCCAAGCGCGCCGGGATCACCTTGGTGTCGTTTAGCACCAGCCGATCCCCAGGATTCAGCCAGTCCAACAAATCTGTGACCACCCCATCCGTAATCTTGTCTCCCTCTGCCACCAACAAACGCGCGGCGCTGCGCGGCTCTGCCGGGCGGGTTGCAATCAAGGACTCCGGGAGATCAAAATCAAAATCAGAAAGCTGCATCAGAACCTGTATTGTTAGTTGGAGAGATCGGGGGGTTGGCGGCGGAAAATCTCTCTAAAGAAGCCCGGCGTCAAGGCTGATAGCGGATTGACCGACACCTTTGGTTGCGACGATGGCCCCTGCATACGGTAGTTAAATCCGATCAGTCCCTCTCCGCGCCGAGAAAATGGCCGCCCCAGAACGTTGACGGCATACAGCGGAGAGATCGTACCCTGCAAATCAAACCAGCTTTGCACAAAACTATAGGTCCCATTAACCGACAAGCCTATCGATGGCCCTGCCGCGCTGCCCTCGCCAATAATCAACCGTTCCGGAGTGAGGCGAAATTTCGAGTAGACATCCGTGAACAACAACCCGGGTCCGCTCAGCTGTTCTATCAGCCCCACAACGCTGATCGCGTTCAACAGCTCTGCAATAACGGGTACATCCTGCACCTTCAGCTCTTTCATGCTCAAGGTGCCATCGTATTGTCCGGCCTGTTCGCGCGGAATCAGATCCAATGTCATCCGCCCTCTGGTCGCGGCATCAACAAAACCCATCTGAACCGCGACTTGGCCACCTTGATCGGATTGAACCTGAATACGGCTGCCATGCGTGTGCGGGCTGAAGGTACCCTGCACAAAAGGCACGCCATTGAAGTTCCCTGAAAACGTGCCAGACAAACGCCCATTCTGACTTGTGAGCTCCGCCGTCGCAGGCGCCAACCTGATGGTATCCGTGACGATCACCTCATCCACCGTTGCAGACACCGGCCCCATATCGCCACCCGACCCGCCTCTGCTGGCGCTTGGCATCGCCCGCATGTCCAAACGCCCACTTGTGACAATGACCGCAGGCGGTACGGAAAAACCGCGCCCGCGCAATTCCCCCTGACCACGTGCCCAACTGCCCACAGCAAAACTGTCAAGTTGTGCAACACCTAAGCCGCCGTTCTCCGCAAGCGTGACACGCCCCTCAGCAGAAAGCCCCGGAGTCTTCAACACAACGCGGTCAATCTCTGCGCGCGGCCCAAGTGTCATGTCGATTTCAAGCGTGCCCGGTGTCTCGGGTTGCTTGTTCCAACCTAACGGCGGTGCCGACAACCGAACACCCACCAGATCAGAGCGAAGCTCTAACACTGGCGGGACGTCTTTCGCGATGGCCAGATCATAGGCGATTTCGCCCCGCTCTTGCACGGTTCCGTCAGGCAAACCCACCTCAAACACATCCAGCGCAGTCTCGCTTAACTCGGCCGTGCCGTTCAGCCAACTGTTGCCAGCGTTTTCTTTCCCTCCCAGCATATGCCAATGAGCCGTGACCGGCAGGTCCTCTAAAAAGCCAGCCCCCTCCACATCGACCCGCTCAGGTCGCGCATGCACGGTGAATTCGCCACGCATTTCTTTGCCTGGCAAAAAATGGTCGCTCACCACATCTCGCAAATCCCCGCGCACATCGTAGTGCACCTCTTCAATTGGCAAATTGTCTTTAAGAACAAGCTCAACTGTCCCTTCGAGCTCCGCTCGGCCCGGCGCGAAGTCCACAGGTAAATTGGCCTTAGACAACAGACGCAAAGGCTCGCGATCCAACAGTGAGAGCACCGCTGTGATGGAGCCAACGGCCTTGGCCCGCACAAGCGCCGGAGACTGTTTCAATCTTGTGTTCAAAATCACAAAGCTGGCGCCGCTGACGTCGATCAACCCACCTTCTTCAGCCTCAACAAAAGCCTCCTCAACCGCAAGATGCAGCTGGTTGTCCTGAAAAACCCCAAATCCGCTGCCATCTATGATCGGCGGCATGGTCTTGACCGCCCGCACAGCCGTGTCCGCAAACTGAAAATCGACATACACATCCGGCACATCTGCGCCGCGGGACCGGATCGCGAGGTCAACGTCATGCACATGCGCCTTGTGCACGTTTTCGACGATCCACTTGCGCAGCTTGTGTTTGAAGCTTCTCGGCCAGACGGCAAGAACGTCATCCGGCTCAACCGCATCCAAATGCCCGTTCACCGCATAGTTCCAATTCGCCTGATCTGTCTCCAGATGGCCGTTCAACACAATTTGGTTATCTGCCTGCCGGACCACCAATTGGCCTAGATCCAGCGAGAACGGGTCAAGTCTGAGCCGAAAATCAGCAAAACTCCGTTCCAGCCGTATGGGGTCATCGTCCAGATTGCGCGGGTTTGCACGAAATTCATTCAGCGTCAGCTGCACCAAAAATTCACCCGGCACGCCTTGCTCAAAGTCCCGCATGAAGGCCTCGCCAAATGCGGAAACACGCATCAAATCACTGTCGATTGACAACTCGTCAAAGCGAATGGCTCGGCGTTCGGGGTCGTAGGTCAGATAACTGCGCATCTCCTGAAACGGCACAGGTCGCACTTCGCCGCCCGGCTGCAACATGCCATCACTGACTTGCAACGTCGCGTTTACGTTGCCGAGGTTGCCATCCGCGTCGATATTGGCGCGCAATGCCCCCGAAATCGGGGCCCGCATAATTTCAAGCCAGCTTAGTGCCACAATCTGAGAAGCAATGTCTTCGCTTGGAAGATCCTCAAAGCTAAAACCAAATTCGGTTTCAGATGTGCCAAATCGCGTGGTCAGAGACGCCTCAATGGTACTGGCGTAGCTGCGACCAGCCAACAGCGTCATTTGCGCAGAGACATCCACCCGATCGCCGTCACGCATCAACGTGATTTGCCCACCATCAACCGTCCATGCGCGGCGTTCGCGCAAATCCTCAAATCGAATGGTCACGTCTTCGACGCGAAAGGCGTCCAATTGCGCAAGCACTGGGGCCTCAAGGTAACTCTCGATCTGATCGCCAAATCGGGTTGCATCGGTATCGGTCTGCAGCCCGCCTGAGTCAGCGACCTGCCCCACGGCGATACGCGTAGACCCATCCGCTTGTCGCAGCACCGTTAGGGTCACACCCGACACGCGCACGTCACGAAATGCCACCTGCCGATCCAGCAGCGGCGCAAAGGCAAGGCGCGCCGTTACCAACGACAAAGATATCGGTCCGCCATCTGGCGGCAACACCTGTACCCCTCGAAGCTCAATGCTTGGATCCCAATCGTCTTCGATCACCAATGCAACGCCATCAATGGACACATCAAACGATTGCAATTGCGCACTCAATAGGGTTTCAACGCGCGCCCGCGCCCAATCCGGCATCTCCCATGGTGTGCCACTAATCGCAAAAACCAAGAGGGCGACCGCCGCCACCGGCACAATCAAGCTAAACAACGCAACCACTCCCAAACGCCGTCCACGTCTGGGCCGGCGCGCAGGGTGCGCCTCTGCGGTGTCGGGGCTTCCTGTCACCTCGGTCGCCCTCGGCTCAACGTCGACGACTTTTGCAGGTGTGTCAGCTTTTCCCTCAGACGCGGTTCTATGATCGCCGTTCTCCGTCAGGGTTGATGCCTCTGTATGTTCTGATATTGCGGTGCTCGTGGACGAAACTATACCCGTAGAACTCGCCCGACCCAAGGCCGGATCACATTCGGCCGAGCAAAGGGCCGCTTAGGAGCAAAACGATGATCGACGCAGACACAATCGCACCAGATTTCACCCTCCCCTCCACCTCAGGAAACGATATCACGCTTTCTGCTCTGCGACCTTCTCCGGTGGTGCTGTTTTTTTACCCGCGAGACAACACGCCCGGTTGCACCAAAGAAGCGATTGGTTTTTCCCACTTGGTTCAGCAGTTTGCCGACGCCGGGGTACAGGTTTTCGGCATCTCCAAAGACAGCCTCGCCAGCCACGACAAATTTGTCGCCAAGAAGGAGCTGACCATCCCACTTTTGTCAGATGAAAACGGCACTGTCTGCGAGGACTACGGCGTTTGGGCAGAAAAAAAGATGTATGGTAAAACCTTTATGGGCATTGTCCGCGCCACTGTGCTGATCGATTCAACAGGCAAAATTGCCCGCACATGGCCCAAGGTGAAGGTGGACGGTCACGCCGAAGAAGTGCTTTCCGCCGCCCAATCTCTGTAAGCCCAATCTCTGTAAGAAAGTCTTTCAATGACAAAATCCCTCGCAGAGATGGCAGTGGAAGTTCTAACCACTGCTGATGGTCGCCAAAAAACCGCGATCTCAAAGGCCCACGCCGAGAGTTGGTTTGCCGCGCGCGCTGCAGGCACGCCCTTGCCGATTGGCCAAGCCGCGCCCCCCTTGCGTCCGGCGCGCCCTGACAAGCCAGACCTCCTAAATCCCCGTGACGTTCCGCGCCGCAAACCCGGCAGCCCACAGGGACGCATCGCCATGTTACATGCTGTGGCGCATATTGAACTCAACGCTGTTGATCTGCACTGGGACATCATCGCGCGGTTCACTGACGTGGATATGCCGATTGGATTTTACGATGACTGGGTCAAATCCGCATCTGAAGAATCAAATCATTTCAACCTGATATGTGACAGTCTTGAAGCGAAAGACAGCTTTTATGGCGCGCTCCCAGCACATGCAGGCATGTGGCGTGCCGCAGAAGATACCGTGGATGACCTCATGGGGCGTTTGGCGGTGGTGCCCATGGTCTTAGAGGCCCGTGGCCTTGACGTCACACCCGGCATGATCCGCATCTTTGAAAACGCCAAAGACACGCAAACTCTGGAAGCTCTGCGCGTCATCTATGCCGAAGAAGTTGGTCATGTGGCCTATGGTTCCAAATGGTTCAATTTCCTCTGTGGCCGCCATGGTCTGGACCCAAAGGCCGAATTCCATGCTTTGGTGCAAAAATATTTCCACGGCGCGCTCAAACCACCGTTTAATGAAGAAAAACGGGCCGACGCAGGGCTACCGCCAGATTTCTATTGGCCACTCTCAGACGAAGAGCCCCCTGCTTACGCCCGCTAGGGACAGATCGGCCATAGTTCACCAAAGTTAGGCGGCAAACCGCTGGTTGTCGGCGGGTCCTCTCGCCGTGTCGGGCAATTTAGGTCAAAAACCTTGCCCGACATCCACTTGAGGGTTAAACCTTTCGCCCAAGGCGCTGGGAAACAAGTGCCGGGGACAGGATTGTGTCGGGGAGAACCCCCACATGGCGCAGTTCCGGGATGGGACAAAACAAGGAATACTTCCGTGAGAACACGACTCGCGATCCGGATGCATACGTTGCTCGAACGCTTTTTCCCGGAAAGACGGCTTTTCCTCAGATCAGACACCGATACGCGGTTCATCCGCCTGCGGCCGAGCACACAATTGGTTGCCTTTACCGGCGCCTCAGTGATGGTGGCCTGGGCCATTATTGCAACCGCCATTTTATTGATGGACAGCATCGGCTCTGGCAACTTTCGCGAGCAAGCAAAGCGTGACCAGCTGACCTATGAGCAACGACTGAATGATCTGTCTTCCGAACGCGACGCCCGTACCGACGAAGCATTGGCCGCACAATCACGCTTTAACGCTGCGTTGACACAAATTTCGGAGATGCAATCGCAACTTTTGGAATCCGAAACGCGCCGCCGTGAACTGGAAACTGGTATCGAAGTGATCCAATCCACCCTGCGCCGCACGATGAAAGAGCGCGAAGTGGCGCGTGCGGAACTTGAGGCGCGCGATCAAGCAGACGCAGAAACCCAAACCGCGCTGATTGGTTCCTCCCCGTTGGGCAACGATATGTTAGATGTGCTCTCCACAGCACTCAACGAAACCGCGGCGGAAAGAGATCAAGTCTATGCGGATGCCCAAGAAGCGCTGAAAGCAGCTGATGACATGGAGCGTGAACTGCTGCTGATGGAGGAGAAGAACGATCAAATCTTCCGACAACTGGAAGACGCGATGACAGTCTCGGTCGAGCCTTTGACCAAAATGTTCACCGCAGCAGGTCTGGACACAGACAGCCTGTTGGCGGAGGTGCGGCGCGGCTATCAGGGACAGGGCGGCCCAATGATGCCCCTAAACTTCTCCACCAAAGGCGGAGAGTTGACAGCGGAAACTCTCCGCACAAATCATTTGCTGGAGCAGCTTGATCAGCTGAACATGTATCGCATCGCTGCGGAAACCGTCCCATTTGACAACCCGCTAAAATCCGCGTTCCGCTATACCTCAGGCTTCGGCATGCGGTGGGGACGGATGCACAAAGGCACGGACTTCGCTGCGCGCTACGGCACGCCAATCCACGCCACTGCCGAAGGTGTGGTGACACACGCAGGCTGGCTGTCTGGCTATGGTCGCCTCATAAAAATCAAACATGACCACGGCATCGAAACCCGGTACGCACATTTGGCCAAGATCAGCGTGAAGGTTGGTCAAAGGGTCAACCGCGGCGACCGCATTGGGGATATGGGTAACTCCGGCCGGTCCACGGGAACACATCTGCACTATGAGGTGCGTGTGAATGGGCGGGCAATCAACCCAATGAAATTCATCCGCGCTGGCGAAAGCGTTTTCTAGGCGCGGAGCCGCGTGTGTTTTGACGATACAAATGACATGGGCCAAACACTCCAAGCTCTCACCAAATAGAGTGAGTGACGATCACGTCGTTTTACGAGCAGTAGGAGCAAATTGCTTAATGTACGGGCGACACCCCGGCACGTCTCCGCCCAGCACGGCGGTACTGTCCCTAAACCGGCTTGCGCGGACGCACGCAAGGCCGTACACAATACTCAAACGCGCGGGTCTGAACCCGATGAAAGCAAGGACGAAGGCTGGAACAGATGTTTTCTAAGAGCAAAATCAACGAACCTGCACCCAAAACCGATGCCCCCGCGAGACCTGCGGCAGCAGACACTGCCGGTATCCCTGCGGCCCCGGCGAAGGCAAGCGAATTTAAAAGCAGCGCAGCGCCCAAAGCAAAGCCACCTGCATCCGTGCTGTCCTCTGATCTGCACGTATCTGGCAACATGAAAACCACCGGTGACATTCAGGTTGAAGGCACCGTCGAAGGTGACATCCGTGCGCATCTGCTGACCGTTGGCGAAACGGCAACGATCAAAGGCGAAGTCATTGCTGATGACGTGGTGGTCAATGGTCGTATTGTTGGTCGTGTACGTGGCCTCAAAGTACGTCTGACGTCCACGGCCCGTGTTGAAGGCGACATCATTCACAAGACCATCGCCATTGAAAGCGGTGCACATTTTGAAGGCTCTGTTCAGCGTCAGGACGATCCACTGACCGTTGGCAAAGCTGCCCCGGCGCCCAAAGCGGCACCAGCACCAGCTGCGGCAACACCAACGGCCAAACCAGCGAAATAAAGCGTCCGCAACGGACCAATTTTTGCCGCTGCGCTCGATTGAGTGCAGCGGCATTTTTGTGGCATGACCTCAAGTGTCGTGGGTGTGCCTCAGCGCCAATGTACAGCGCCAAATCAGCACCAGGCTCTCGGCCCTTTGCGGCACCTTGAACAGATTAAATGACCGCTCGCCAAGTCATATCACCTTTCCAATGTGCGAGAGAGTTGACCGAAATTCGATTGCACCCGTATAGTTTTTTGAGTGGCAAACGAGAATTTTGTACTCGTGTCAGTTTTTGTTAATCAGTTTTGGAGGCAACATGCGTTCCTTTGTTTTAGCTCTTTTATCGTTCTCTATCATCTTTCAGCCGGTGGTCTTACGCGCTGACAATCGGTTTATTACGGCTGAATCTGTACGGGTTGAGAGCGGCGAACAGGTGGTCACAACCAGCGTGATCGCCGGTGCGGAGACCCAGACAAACGAGGACGGACTCTTGGTCCTTACCGGTGTTTTACTACTATCGGATGGATCACAATCCGCACTAGAACTCCAAATCCAAACAGCAGGAAGGGAAACGGCCCCTTCATTGGATGAATACATTGAACAGACTGAGCGCCTCGCCGTCACAGCACAAACGACCTATACATCAGAATTCGACGACGTGAAGGTGGAGAAAACCATCTATGCGCTCATCGACAATTCGGACGGATCTAGAGGGACAGTGACCCTCACGGATGACCCGCTTCCTGCATTGGCCGGGTGGATGCTCTTCGCAGCAGTTACAAGTTTCACGGGTCTCGGATTCTACGTGGTGACCGAGTGTATGAGAGCCGAAGGAAAAACAACGGTCTCTGTCGATGGCGAATTGACGAAACTAAGCGGAGGTGTGTCTGTGTCTTGCGAACTCTAGCACTTGCAGGCGCAATTGCAGGTCGCATTGACCTCCCCACCGGGGAATTCCAATCCAAAAAAACCTTTCTTTGGAGAAGTTTCGCTCCTACCGTCCTGCGTGTGACTTTTGGAGGTTCATATGTTCAACAAACTTTTTGCAGAATTTATTGGGACATTCTGGCTTGTGCTTGGCGGTTGCGGCAGTGCCGTTCTGGCTGCGGGTGTTGCCGATGTCGGCATCGGCTGGCTGGGCGTCAGCTTCGCCTTTGGCCTGACGGTTCTGACCATGGCCTACGCGGTCGGTCATATCTCAGGCGGACATTTCAACCCTGCCGTCAGTCTTGGACTGATGATTGGCGGCCGCTTTGAAGCCAAAGACCTGATCCCATATTGGGTTGCGCAGGTGGCAGGCGCCATCGTTGCCGCCCTTGTGCTCTACATCATTGTCTCAGGTGCCCCAGACTTTGCCGGGGCTGGCGGATTTGCCTCCAATGGCTACGGTGACGCATCACCGCAGGGCTACTCCATGATGTCTGCCCTCGTGATAGAGATTGTGCTCACCGCTGCGTTCCTCTTCATCATTCTGGGGGCCACATCATCGGGTGCACCAGCAGGTTTTGCCCCTATTGCCATCGGCTTGGGCCTAACCCTGATCCATCTGATCTCCATTCCGGTCACCAACACATCGGTCAACCCGGCCCGCTCCACTGGCGTGGCGCTGTTTGCGGACGGTCCTGCGTTGGCACAGCTGTGGCTGTTCTGGGTCGCCCCTCTGATCGGTGGCGCGCTTGGTGGTGTTCTGTGGAAACTCTGCAGTCCGTCAGAAGACTAAATCACGTTGTTTCCGCTCAGCGCCCCCTCAAAGGCGCTGAGCGGGGCCAACTTAAAAGTTTCAAACCCTTCCGTCGCGGCCAAAATCCGATCACAGCGAAATGTACGCGGCTCCTGTCGCAGATGATCAAAGGCCAACACATACCAGACCGGAAAATTGAGCAGCAGGTAGTGCGGTTCGATCACCCGCACGCTCTCGCTCATATCTTCACGCCGATAAGTGATCTCCATGTCTTTCTGGGACAAAAACGCCTGATGCAAACGCTGAACAACGCGTTTCTGTGGCGCTTCAAGCGACGTCTGCACCGTCACCGACGCCGCAGCGCCAATCAAAATCCGGTTCTTGATCCCCTCAACTGCACGCCGTTTGTCTCGCGAAAACGAACCGATCAACTGCCGCCGCACCGATCCCATCTGAGCCAGAAACAGCGGCGAATTCATCTGCTCTGCCACCGCCAGGCTGATCAACAAATCCACACTCTCGGCATAGCTCAAGTTGAGCCGCCCAACCCCCCAGTTGGCGTCCAATCGCACACCGCCACCACGACCGCGCTCCGCCTCAATGGGCAAGCCCTGTTCACGCATGATTTCCAAATCCCGCGCAATGGTCCGTCGGCTCACGCCATGTGCCAGCGCCAAACCCTCAATCGTACAAGGCGCATCGCCTTTTAACTGTGCTGCCAACCGTTCCAAACGCGTCATGCGATCTTGGGTGTTTGCGCGTGGGCGCGTGTCGATATTTGTCATGAAACAAATAGGACATAAAACGGCATATTAAACAATACACAGTCTCCACGAACACTTGATACAGGAGACACTAACATGACCCCCATCACGATACTTGCCCCCGTGAAACTGGCCCCAGGTAAAACGGAAGCTGACCTGCTCGCCGCTTCAACCAAATTCCAACAGAATTTTGTCGCACATGAACCGGGCGTATTGCGCCGCGAACTTGTGCGCACACCCGACGGGACCTATCTGGACATTGTCCAGTTTCGCAGCGAGGCCGATGTGGCCGACGTCATGGAGAAAGAGATGAAGTCCCCAGTTTGCGCGGAGTTTTTTTCCATCATGGATCTCTCGGACTTTGATCCAGAGGCGCCCATGGACATGTACGTATCTCTACAAACCCACTGACCGATACCAGCGGGCCGGACATCCGTCCGGCTCGCTTTCTAGGGCTCCAACATCCACTGCCCATCCGGCCAAAATGCGTGAAACGCAAAAGCGAACATCACATCGTGCGGCACATCATGGCCCGCGCTGTCTTTCACACGGATCGAACCAACCTCTTTGCCCTGCCCAATATTGGCCTTATCCAAAGCCGAAGCCTGCCCCTCTTGCCATGTGATCGTGACCCCTGCTTCCGTCACACGCCCCACGCTGGCCAGTCGCGTCAACGGCCAAGCCCGATCCGCCACCCGCACCACACGCACCAAGGGCGCAACCCCATGAGGTGGGTTCTCGCCGCTGTAAAGAAACGGTCGGGCGGAACTGTCATAGCTTACATAAGGATTGCGCCCGTAGTCGCGATTGTAGGCGGGTTCCGCCATCACCAACCCATTGGGATTGCGCGCCTTAAACTGCGCCCAGCTTTCCATCCAAGTGGGCAGCGTGGTCAGCGTGACACCGGTCATCTCACCAACAATCCCCTGCCCCATCGCCTGCTGCCACCAGCTCTGCGTCTCGCGGTCATACATCACCATATCGCTGTTGCGCAGTTTGCCGGACACCCCAAAGGTCAATACACGCCCTTTGACTGTCCGATCAAAGGTGATCGCCGAATTGCACAGCGGGCAAAACGTCACCGCAATCGGCCGCTCAGCAACGCTGTCATTCACAATCTCATGCCACATCAAATAGCGGATCGGATAGGCGCGTGGGATCTCCCCCGCGATCTCTATCGCCACAATCGGTTCGCGGTCACCAATTCTGGTTTCCTCATGAACCCAAATGAACTGAGGATCGCTGAGCGCCGGAATGCCATCTTTGGGCGGCCCACCACTCATGATTTCGACCCAATTTGGAACTGTGGTGTTTGAGAAATCCGTTTCTGGCCATTCATGCTTCCAGAAGCTCGGATCTCCAGCGGCCCCAGAGGCCATCACCATCAGACCAAGCGTCCCAAGCCATGCCCAAATGTCTCTTCGTCCCATGTGCCCTGCCTCCCGCGCTGCCGTAAGACTGCGTCCAATGGCGCCACCGGTCCACCCCACACACGCAGAAGTGAGCCCAAACGAAGGTGCACCAACCCATTTTTCAGAGGTCAAAACATCTACTTTTACCAAAATTAAATGCAGATCGAGAATAAGCTTAGCGGTGGCTTTTTATCCAAAGGAAATCCAAACGTTGTTAGAAAAACACACGCCAGCCTCCACTTCAGAATTCACCGACACTGCATCTCCGCTGCACATTGCAGCAGAGGCTGACGCGCTTGTGGAACAAGCCCAAATCCAGCCTCTAAGTGACGGTGGTCTGATGACATCTCGGTTGCTGTCAGAGGCCTTGAGCAAAGTCCCACATCATCATGACGCGCAATTGTTGAACGAACAGCTCAACCAGATGTTTGTGCCGCGATGGCATTTTCCAATGCTGGCTGACACCGACCGCAACAGCGCCTACGCCAAGGCCATTGCCGCCAAGGTCCAACACGGCGACATCGTGCTCGATATCGGGTCTGGTGCAGGCCTCACCGCAATGCTCGCAGCGCGTGCAGGCGCAAAACACGTCTATGCGGTGGAGCATCAACCCCTGATCGCTGCCGCCGCCAAACGCGTGATTGCCGCCAATGGCCTCAGCGACCGCATCACGGTGATAAACAAATGGTCCCACAATATTGTCGTTGGCGAAGATATCCCGGAGAAAGCCGACGTTGTGCTGTCAGAAATTGTTGACAGCAACCTGTTGGGGGAAGGTGCACTTGCCACCCTCAAACATGCGATGACCACGTTGGCCAAACCCAACGCGCGCGCCATTCCGGAGCGCGGAACGCTTATGGCGCAACTGGTGGAAAGTGATGCATTGGTGGCCCAGTGGCGCCCTCAACTTGCCGAAGGCTTCGATCTCAGCGCGTTCCACCACTTTGCCAAAGTGGCTCAGGTCACGCCAAACGATGCCACCGCCTGCCCGTTGCGCGCGCTCGGTCCGGCCAAAGCGTTGTTTCACTTTGATTTCGCCAACCCGAACATTTTCCCGGAACACACCAGCGCAGAGCTGCCATGCCTGCAAGACGGCACCATTCATGCGGTGCTTGTAAGCTTTGAGATGGAACTGGCGCCGGGGATCTCCGTGTCCAATGGATTGCAGTCAAAAGGTCACTGGGGCCGCACAGCCTATCTGCTAGACCAAGCCACACCGGCCGACATCGACACCTCCGTCCTCATTGTGGCCCAGCATGATGCCACCAAACTGAGCCTATGTGTGGAGAGCATCAAAGCGCCGGCAATCATCGAGGCGCCAACAGGGGCAAATGTGATGTGGAACTCTTCCAGGGCCACGATGCCTCAAGCCAACAAACAGGCACAGCTTTAGCCACGCCAAAGCGCTCTATCAGGTGATAAGCACCTAAACTGCCGCACCAAGGCCCAACCAAAAGCCCACCGCAGTGTCCCCGCGGTGGGCTTTTTCGACTCTGCCCGATGACCAAAAAGTCATTTTGCGCTCATCTCGTCATGCGACCGAACATTCTTTCACTGGGACATCCCGACACAAAAAAAGCGGCCTCAAATGAGACCGCTTCTTTCATAGATTTGAATTGACCTTAGAAATCAGACCACTGCTCATTGGCAGCCATCTTAGTCTGTCCTACGGGTGCCGCCGGTTTCGGTTTCGGAGCCTCCGCTTTGGACGCCTTGGCAACCTCTACAAATTCGGCGTCCGCTTCGTCTTCGGAGCTCTTTGCCTCGACATCCGCGGATGTGGTGGCAGGGCGCACCGCTTTCGCCTCGTTGGTCTTAAACTGTCCAACGTGCTCAACCAGCTTGTCAGCATCAGTGCGCAACATGTGCGATGCAGCGGTGTTTTCTTCCACCATGGCCGCGTTGCCCTGCGTCACCTGATCCAACTGTGTCATGCCCGAGCTGATCTCGGTGAGTGCTTCAGACTGCTCGCGCGAGGATTGGGCGATCTGTTCCACCAATCCAGAGATATCCTGAACCTGCCCCACAATTGTCGTCAACGCCTCACCGGTCCGTCCGACCAGCTTCACGCCACGGCCCACCTGCTCGCCACTGGACTCAATCAGGGCTTTGATCTCCATTGCGCTTTCTGCTGAGCGCAACGCCAAACCGCGCACTTCAGAGGCCACAACAGCAAAGCCTTGTCCTGCTTCTCCTGCACGGGCCGCTTCGACCCCCGCATTCAACGCCAACAGGTTGGTCTGGAACGCAATGTCATCAATGACGCTGATGGTCTGCTTGATCTGGTTGGACGACTGTTCAATCTCCGTCATCGCTTCAATCGCTTGGCTGACCACCTCGCCGCTCTCTTCCGCTTTGCCGCGCGCAATCTGAACTGTTTTCTCCACGGTTTCCACGTTTTCGGCAGCAGAGCGCACCCCTTCGGTCACACCGTTTAGGGAGTTCGCGGTCTGCTCCAACGTCGCGGCTTGGGCTTCGGTGCGATGCGCCAACTCGTCAGCAGATCCGGCAATTTCCTGTGAGCCATGGTTGATGCTTTCTGCGGTTTCGCGCACGGCGTTCACCACCTCACTGAGACCGTGAACAGCCTTGTTCAGACTGGTCCGCAGGACCTCATGCTCTTCGGGGAACGCTTCCAGTTTCTGGTCCCGGAAATCGCCTTTGGCCAAGTTGGTCAACGCCGCACTCAATTGGTTCACAACCCGCTGATTGGCTTCTTGTACTTCTGCCTCACGTGCTTGGGCCTCAGCACCCTCGCGCAACTTAACCTGCACATCCGACAGCGTGTTGGAAATCACACCAATCTCGTCTTTGCGGTCACGCCCAACAATCTCTTGAGTGTAGTTTTCCTTGCCAATTTCTTCCATCTCGGTTGCGACTTGAGTAATTCGCTTGATTGCACCTCTCAGAGCGAACCACGCGAGCCCACACAGCAACAAACCTGTGATTGCAAGTTCGATCAGTCCCATAATGATCGACTGATTGATGAAGCGCATAGATTCAGAACGGTCAATTTCAAAAACCATGCCCCAGTGCGCACCCGTTGGCGTCAAAACGTCAGCGGTCTCAGCAATCACATCGTGCCCATCAAGACCCGTGGTGTGCTCAAAATGTGCTTCCTGCCCAGACAAGGCCAAGGCAACCTGATCAACCATCGGCAGCTGTTCAAGCGCTTTGAATCCGCCCTCATGGCGTGAATTGGTCAAGGCACGACCGGTCTCATCGACCAGATAAACTTCACCTGTCTCACCCAACAACTCCGAATGCGCAACGATGTATTCCATCACATCCAACGGCAATTGGATCGCCACGACGCCCAGCCGTTGACCATTCACAAACACCGGTGAGGACATGAACATCGCTGGGGCATCCGCGCTGGGTGCATAAGCGTCAATATTCGTTATGTGGAAGTCGCCTTCTTGGAGCACGTTGCCCTTCTGGAACACCTCTCCAAGACCGCTGTCGGCATATTTTCCTGAGTTAAACTCCAGCGCAAAGTCGTCTTCCTTATACACCGAATAGACTAGGTTTCCGTCCACATCGAACAAGAACACGTCATAATAGTTGCGCGCCCGTTGATGCGCACGCAAGCCCGGATGGTGACGTTCATGCACCGTCGACCAATCAGAGCCGTCTTGTGCTTTGTCCAACTCATCCTTTTGACCCGCTGGGTTTGGGTTCTCGGAAATATACAGCCGGCGCAAGTCCTCTGCGACGCCATCCCCATATGCGTCCCAAGCGGCATCAAATTCGGTTAGGGCTGTACGGACACCAAAGTTCTGGGCCATCGCAATCACGTCAACCTTGCCGTCATTCAGCCAACGCTCAACCGCGTCGCGTTTGTCGTGAATGTAGCTCTCGTAGGCGAGCTGATGGTCTTTTTCGATCGCACGGGCCGCTTGTCGCAGCTGAGTCAAGCTGGTGATTGAAACCAACACAACAGCCGGAATAGCAATGGCCAGCGGCAGCTTCCATGCAAGCCTCATATCGCGAAATTTCATTGTCTTCACCTTCCGAATAGTAGCTATAATAATGGCTAGGTTGGCTAGGTTCTGGCCTTTGAAAATTGAAATAGTATTAAAGAGATTTCTGAAATAGCTGCCAAATCAGGTAGTTAGCATGTTCATCAAATGTTGCCGCGCGTAAAATACAAATCCAACATCGCGCAAAAAAACCAAATCCAAATCGATCAAATATCACAGATATGCGCCCCAAAATTTGCGTCATGTGACGATGAGAACAGCGCAAATCCGACCGCCAAGTGTCTCAATGCGACATCCTAAATGTATGATTTCCCTACCTAAGCTGATCTAGCTCCAATTTGTCATCGCAGCATTCTCTATCCGTCAAATTGGCCACAAAATTTACAAGGACTTACGCGAAAAATTTGTGCGTCCCACGGCAAGCTATTCCATAAAAAACACCCACTGCGGCATGGCCGCAATGGGTGAGAACTTGGCGTGATCCGAGGTCAGAAATTTTGAGACCAATTGGCTCATTCGGATAGGTTCAGTCGGTTACAACGACTTTTTTCATCATATCTGGCGCACCAACAACGGCGCCATTTTGGCCCGCGCCGCGCTTGATGGAATCAACCACATCCATGCCGCCAGTCACTTTGCCCACAACCGTATATTGCCCGTTCAGAAACGGACCCGGGGCAAACATGATAAAGAATTGACTGTTGGCAGAGTTCGGGTTTTGGCTGCGCGCCATCCCAACCACACCACGGTCATAGTTGATGTCGGAGAACTCAGCAGGCAAATCGGGCCGGTCAGATCCGCCACGGCCTGCCATGCTCATGTTCCCACCAACTTTGCCAAACTCGACATCACCTGTTTGTGCCATAAAGCCGTCGATCACGCGGTGAAACACCACGCCATCATACTGACCTGCGGCCGCCAGTGCGGTGATCTGCTCCACATGTTTGGGCGCAACGTCCTCAAACAAATCGATCACAACGGTGCCATTCGCACCTTCACCTGCGATTTCAAGTTCAAGCCCGGTGGCCAGCGCGGGGCCGGCCATCAAGGCAAAAGCTGCGGCGAGTTTAACCATCGACATCGGCAGCCACCTTCACGCTGATCATACGGTCGGGGTTTGCAGGCGGCTCACCTTTCACAATGGCGTCCACATGATCCATACCTTCGATCACACGACCATAAACCGTGTACTGACCGTTCAGGAAGTGATTGTCTTTGAAATTGATGAAGAACTGGCTGTTTGCGGAATCTGGCATCTGGCTGCGTGCTGCACCCAATGTGCCGCGATCGTGTGGCAGCTTGGAGAATTCCGCTTTCAGGTCCGGCAGATCAGATCCGCCAGTGCCCGCGCTGCGCAGGTTGAAGTCTTTTTCCATGTTGCCGTTTGCCACGTCGCCTGTCTGCGCCATGAAACCGTCGATCACCCGGTGAAACGCAACGTTGTCATACTGGCCAGAGCGCGCCAGCTCTTTCATGCGTTCTGCGTGGCCCGGTGCCACGTCTGGCAGCAGCTCAATCACAACAGTGCCGTTGGTCAATTCCATCAGGATAGTGTTTTCGGGATCTTTGATCTCAGCCATTTGTGGGCTCCTCTTACAATAACTTGAGAGCTAGTTAATCATCTGTCGCACGAATGCCAAGAGAACGTTGACCCTGTCCCCCAGTGCGCTAGGAATGCGACAACATTTTTTCTTAGGAGATTGCGACCATGGCGTGGAAGACACTCGATCAAATGGACCTTGGCGGCAAACGTGTGCTGACCCGCGTGGACATCAACGTGCCTGTGGCCGACGGCGTGGTCACCGACGCCACCCGCATCGAGCGGATCGTGCCCACGGTGCGTGATATCCTTGCAGCTGGTGGCAAGCCCATCTTGTTGGCGCATTTTGGCCGACCAAAGGGCGAACGCGTGCCAGATCTGTCTCTGCAACAACTCGTCCCTGCATTGGAAGCCGCTTTTGAGGCTCCGGTCATGTTTGCGGCCGATTGCGTTGGCCCGGCTGCGGCCGCAGCTATTGACGCGATGGCGGACGGTCAGGTCCTGCTGCTGGAAAACACTCGGTTCCACGCCGGTGAAACCAAAAATGACACAGAGCTGACCGCACAGATGGCCGCGCTTGGCGATATTTTTTGCAACGACGCCTTCTCCGCCGCTCACCGTGCCCACAGCTCCACATGTGGTCTTGCAAAGGCGCTCCCCGCCTGCGCTGGCCGTTTGATGCAGGCAGAACTCTCCGCACTGGAAGGCGCATTGGCCAATCCCGTGCGCCCGGTCACAGCTGTGGTTGGGGGCGCAAAAGTCTCCACCAAACTTGAGTTGCTGGGCAACTTGGTGAGCAAAGTCGACAACCTTGTGATTGGCGGTGGCATGGCCAACACATTTTTGGCCGCGCAAGGCATCGACGTTGGCAAATCGCTTGCCGAACACGACATGACCAACACCGCGTCTGAAATCCTCACCAAGGCTCAGGCGGCTGGCTGTAACATCGTGCTGCCCACCGACGTGGTTGTGGCGCGCGAATTTGCCGCCAATGCCGCCAATGAAACCGTCGCCGCAGACGCCTGTCCGGCAGACGCCATGATCTTGGATGCAGGCCCCGCCACCGTCGCCGCTGTGGCAAAGGTATTTGAAGCCTCCAAAACCCTCATCTGGAACGGCCCGATGGGCGCGTTTGAGATCGAACCGTTTAATGCCGCAACCGACGCAGCCGCCCTTCAGGCCGCCGCATTGACCAAAGCCGGCAACTTGGTGTCCGTCGCCGGCGGCGGTGACACGGTCGCCGCACTCAACGCCTCAGGCGCCGCAGCTGACTTCAGCTACATCTCCACCGCAGGTGGCGCCTTCCTGGAATGGATGGAAGGCAAAGAGCTGCCCGGTGTGGCAGCGCTGAACCAATAATTGCCCCTTTTGGTGGCGCTGATTTAAGCCGAGACTCAAATTAATTGTCGGTAGCGCCACCATAATTGAAACCCGTAGATCGCTCCTTTAAGAGCGGACACAACGGGCTCTTAACCCATTATTCACAACCAATTTTTGACCGGGGACAGATATGTCAAACCACGCTCAAGCCGAAAAAATTTCCGCAGGTCAAGGCTTCATTGCCGCGCTCGATCAATCTGGTGGTTCGACACCAAAAGCACTGCGCCTTTATGGAATTGAAGAAGACGCCTACAGCAATGACGCGGAGATGTATGACCTGATCCACGGCATGCGCTCGCGCATCGCACAGGCCCCTGCCTTTACTGGCGACAAAGTGGTCGGCGCAATCCTGTTTGAAATGACCATGGACCGTGACATCGACGGCACGCCGACACCGACCTACATGTGGGAACAACGCGGCGTGGTGCCGTTCCTGAAAGTAGACAAAGGCCTTGAGGCCGAAGAAAACGGCGTTCAGCTGATGAAACCGATGCCCGCGCTTGACACCCTGTGCGAACGCGCAGCATCCAAGGGCGTTTTTGGCACCAAGATGCGGTCCGTGATCTCCGCGGCCAACGAAACCGGCATTCGCGCCATTGTGGCCCAACAATTCATGATTGGCGAACAAATCATCGGCCATGGTCTGATGCCGATCATCGAACCCGAAGTCACCATCTCCATTGCAGACAAAGCTGAAGCCGAAGACCTGTTGTTGGCAGAGCTGACCGCCGCGCTCGACGCGCTGCCGGAGGATCAACAGGTGATGCTCAAACTGACTTTGCCAAACAAAGCCAATCAATATCAGACGCTGGTCGACCACCCGCGCGTGATGAAGGTTGTCGCACTGTCAGGCGGCTATTCTCGTGCAGAAGCCAACGCCAAGCTGGCGCAAAACACCGGTATGATCGCCAGCTTTTCGCGTGCCTTGACCGAAGGTCTTTCAGCCCAACAAACGGATGAAGATTTCGCGGCCACCATCGCCGACAGCATCGACGGCATATATCAAGCCTCCGTTGCAGGCTAAGACACAGCGACAAAGGTTTAAAAAGCGCTCCTGTTGGGGCGCTTTTTTGGTGATCGCGCGGACTTTGGTGATCAGGCGGACAACGGCTTACGCCAGCGACGCAAGCAGCGCCTGGGACGGGTCTCCGGTTGGATCAATTCCAAGACTGCGCTGGTAGTCAGAGATCGCGGCGCGGGATTTGGGCCCCAACACCCCATCCGCGCCCCCGGTATCAAATCCGCGCGAAGTTAGGCGGGATTGCAACGCGATGCGGTCGTCTTTGGTCAATCCATATTGATCGGGCGGAAACGGGGTCCGCAGCGCGCCAGCCCCGCCGATGCGATCCGCAAGATGCCCCACACCAATCGCGTAACTGTCGGAGTTGTTGTAACGCTTGATGGCATTAAAGTTGCCCGTCACCGCAAAACGCGGTCCTCCAGCCTGTGGTTGGATCACCCGCGACGCGGTCTCACCGGGGCGCAACTCCCAGCCCCATTTGGTGCCACGCGACCAGCCATTCTTTTGCAGGTACGCGGCGGTAGAGGCCAGCGCATCGGACGGATCATCCGACCAGATGTCTCGGCGGCCATCGCCGGTATAGTCCACTGCAAAAGCTTCATAGCTGGTCGGAATAAACTGCGTGTGCCCCATGGCACCCGCCCAACTGCCAGTCATACGGGCGACAGTTATATCGCCGTTTTGCAGAATCTTGAGCGCCGCGATCAGCTGTTTTTCATAGAAACTTCCCCGCCGACCATCAAACGCCAACGTCGAGGTGGCGGAAATCACCGGAATGTCGCCCTTACGTTCGCCGTAGTAGCTTTCGAGTCCCCAAATGGCGCAGATGATTTCTGCATTCACGCCGTAGCTTTGTTCCAGGCGCTTGAGCGTGCTGTTGTGCTTTGCGAAGGCCGCACGTCCTTTGGCAATGCGTTCATCAGAGGCAGCAATAGACAAGTAATCTTCTAGCGTGCGGGTGAACTCCGTTTGGTTGCGATCTCGTGTAATGACACCGGGCAGATATCCCGTGTTGCGAAACGCGGAATTCAGCGTCGCTTCCGTGATGCCTTTGCTCAGCGCACGACCCCGAAAGCTGGCGACCCATGCCGCGTAGTCGTTGTTGGCCTGTGGCCGCAGATCCGCAGGCAAACCCTGAGGCGTCGGAGCGGAAGACCCCGAGGACGTGCTCAACCGACTTTGACAGGCTGCAAGCGTTAGAGCCGAGAGCCCGAGCACCACATTTCGACGCGACATAATCATTACCACTACCCTCGTTTTCCAAGTTTCTTTGGAGGGACTTTGACAGAGAAAAACGCAAGGAGCGAGAGCGGAAATCACCAACAGAGCTTGTGCCCGCGAAGAGACCCGCATGCGCGCGCCGAGACCGCTTACGCCATGTATGACAAGTCACGTTGCTTGGGAAAATTTCGAAAACCCAAAGCGCCCCAAACACCCTGCAAAAACGGTGAAAAGAAAAGGTCCACTGAAGACCCGGCGCCAACGCGTTGCGCAATACTTCGGCCCTTCACTGTGCTGGTCTCAATGTCGGCTAACGCCCGCGCATTCCTCTGAAATTCACAATGGAGCGCTACGCAGTCTGTCTCGCCACTCTGACAGTCGAACCGTCAAACCCAATCATCTCAAGTTGATTTTAAGATCTGTGCCGGGCCCAACAACATCGTTTTTAGATCCTGCTCAACCGCTGGCAAATCGTGCAGGTTAAGTGCAGAATGCAGATCAACCAGATGGCTTTGCATCAACTCTTCACTTAGAACACCATCACCATCCGCAATAGATTTGATCAACGCGTGGTGTGCGTGACTTTCACAAAGCGCACTCTCTCTCCGCCAATACAAAGCAATGATGAGGGACGAGCGCGCAATCAATACGTTGATCATATCCGCGATCGTTTTTTGGTTTGCGATCCGCGCAATCTCCAAGTGGAACTTCCCAGACAGATACAAGGCACGCCCGCGATCTCCTGCGTCCATAGCAGCATGTTCCTGAACGATATGGTCCGTTAGCAATGCAACATCGTCAGCCGTGGCGTTCCGCGCCGCGCTTTTGGCGGTGCGTGGCTCAAGCAGCTCCCTCGCCTCAAACACTTCATGCGCCTCAGTCAGACTTGGTTGGGCGACAAAGGCTCCTCGATTGCGTTTTATCTCAACCACTTGTTGGTGGGAAAGCGACTGTAGAGCCGTACGCACTGTTGTTCGAGAGACGCCGTAGATATCGGAAAGATCATCTTCACCAAGCTTGGTACCGGGGGCAAGGCGGTGTTCGTGTATCGCCAGCGACAGCCCTGCGGCAATTGACTCACTATTATATGGTCGTTCTTTTGAAACTCCCGAGGTGGGCATAATTTTGGCCTTTCCTTTCTCTTGCTTCACTCCTTGCCAGAGTCGCAGCTGTAGGACAACTCAGATGATATCATCGGCAATTTGATTGCCTATTGTATACAATTTTGTGCACAACAACTGAGCAACCCGGCCTGAGACCGCGCAATTTTCACCCATTCACTGACGTGAGGGTCCATTTGCCCCCCTTGAATCATTGCCTGAGGTTCAGCCTCAAGAATTGACTGTTCTTACGTGAGAGACGTGAACTTTTTGGGGGCCTGAATGAACGCTGCTGTTGAAGATTTGGAATTCGTTTCCGTGACAAAGCGCTATGGCGCGACTGTCGCCGTCGACGCCATCAGCTACCGGTTCAGACCCGCAAGCTACACATGTTTATTGGGTCCGTCTGGTTGCGGGAAATCTTCGACCCTTCGCATGATTGCAGGCCATGAAAGCGTCAGCGACGGTTCGATCCTGCTGGCCGGGCGCGACATCTCAAATCTGCCCCCTGCGAAGCGTGGAACTGCAATGATGTTTCAGAACTACGCTTTGTTCCCGCACTTAAGCGTCTTAGACAACGTCGCCTTTAGCCTCAAAATGCAAGGCACCGATAAGGTCACCCGCCAAAATCAAGCGCGGGAGATGCTTGAGCTTGTTGACCTGACAGATCTCGCGGACCGGATGCCGGATCAGCTTTCCGGGGGTCAACAGCAACGCGTCGCGCTTGCACGGGCCTTGATCACCAGACCCCAGGTGCTTTTGTTGGACGAGCCATTGTCTGCTTTGGATCCCTTCTTGCGGGTCCGGATGCGCAGCGAGCTGCGCAAGCTTCAGAAAGAACTGGGCATCAGCTTTATTCACGTGACACATGGTCAGGACGAGGCGCTCGCACTGGCCGACGACATCATTGTGATGAACAACGCCGTGATTGAACAGGCTGCTTCCGCAAGAGAGATTTTCAACGCTCCCAAAACCCGATTTGTCGCAAAATTTATGGGCGGCCATAACGTCGTTGCTTTGCCTTCAGGGCATTTTGCGATCCGAAGCGATGCGGTGCAGGTGACCGCTCCTGATAAAGGCCACATCGAGGGTCATGTAACGTCCGTCGAGTATCAAGGCACACACGTATCACTGTCCGCGCAGATCACTGGCGATCAGGAAATGACCGCATTGATACCCGATACCACCTTCCTTTCCGCACCACACCACCCCGGTGAGCGCATCGGACTGAATTGGGACACATCCAATCAACACAAACTGACCGCATGAACTGCGGCGCACTTCAACAATCTGACAAGGAGACGACCAAATGACGAAATTCACTCACCGAAATGGCCTCAGCCGTCGGGCGTTGCTGAAAGGGGCAGCGTCCACTGCGATCGCAGCAGGGTCAACCACTCTTGGTGCGCCAATGCTTTGGGCACAGAACATTAAGGACGTCACGCTCCGCCAGTTTGGCACAGGTGTGTCAAACCTCAATGATGTGGCAAACAAAGTGAAGGAAGACCTTGGCTTTACACTCGAAATGACCGCGCTGGACACCGACAGCGTGACCCAGCGGGCCGCAACGCAGCCAAACAGCTTTGACATTGCTGACATCGAGTACTTCATCTGTAAAAAGGTCTGGGCCGCGGGCAACCTGCAAGCCATGGACACATCCAAAATCGACAATTACGACAACATCGCTGGGACATTCCGCAGCGGGAAACTGACACCAACCAGCGAAATCGCCCAAGGGACCGCGCCACATACGGTTGGCTTCACATCTGGCGTAAACGGCACAGACTTTGTTCAGGAAGAGTCCGGCTGGATGACCCTGATCCCGACGATCTACAATGCGGATACCCTTGGCATTCGCCCCGACCTCATCGGTCGCCCAATCACAAACTGGTCCGAGCTGTTGAACCCCGAGTTCAAAGGCAAGGCCTCGATCTTGGACATTTCGTCGATTGGCATCATGGACATGGCAATGGTCGTGGAATCCATGGGCGAATACACCTATCCAGACAAAGGCAACATGACCAAAGAAGAGATCGACCTCACGATCGGAATCTTCACCGAAGCCAAGAAAAACGGCCAATTCCGTGCTTTCTGGAAATCCTTCGACGAAAGCGTCAACCTGATGGCCTCGGGCGAAGTTGTGATCCAATCCATGTGGTCCCCTGCGATCACAGCGGTCCGGTCACAAGGTATTCCATGTGTCTACCAGCCTTTGGAAGAAGGGTACCGTTCCTGGGGCGGCGGTCTTGGCATCTCTGCCGCTTTGTCTGGTCTCGAACTCGATGCGGCCTACGAATACATCAACTGGTATCTGTCTGGCTGGGTCGGTGGTTACCTGATGCGTCAGGGCTACTACTCCGCTGTTCCTGACACCTCCAAAGAGTACATGAGCGCCGACGAATGGGGCTTCTGGTACGAAGGCAAAGAGGCCATCGGCGACATCACCTCCCCGACCGGAGCAAAACTGGCCGGTGCAGGCGAAGTGCGCGATGGTGGATCGTTCCTCGAGCGTATGGGCTCCGTTGTCTGCTGGAACTCTGTCATGGACGAAAACCAGTACATGGTCCGCAAATGGAATGAATTCATCGCGGCGTAAGATCACGACAAAGGTGCGCCAAACGGCGCACCTAATCCTAAGAAAGCAGACAACACAATGAACAAATTGCGCGAGAACACCGCCCTTAAGGGCTGGTTGATGGTGTCACCGCTTGCAGCCGTTTTCTTCGTTTTCCTCATCCTCCCAATTGTTCTGATCGTGATTGTCAGTTTCTGGCGTGCAACGGAGTTCTCCATTGTCCCCGCATTTGAATGGGACAATTACGCGTTCCTGTTTGGGTCACCAGTGACCTACACAGTCTTTTTCAATACATTTAAATACGCTTTGATAACATGGGCTTGCACCCTTCTTATCGGGTTTACCGTCGCCTATTATCTTGCGTTCCACATCCGCAGCCTGACATGGCAAATCGCGTTGTTTTTGCTGTGTACCATCCCCTTTTGGACATCCAACATTATTCGGATGATCTCTTGGATCCCATTTTTGGGTCGCAATGGGATTGCCAATTCTGCTCTCATGTCATGGGGCGTGATCGATGAGCCCGTGGAATGGCTGCTGTTTTCAGACTTTGCAGTCATCCTTGCCTTCGTACACCTCTACACGCTGTTCATGGTTGTCCCGATCTTCAACACGATGATGCGGATCGACAAATCTTTGATTGAGGCCGCACGGGACGCCGGTGCCAATGGCGCACAAATTCTTTGGAACGTCGTTGTGCCTTTGACCAAGCCCGGGATCATGATCGGTACGATCTTCGTTATTACCCTCGTTATGGGCGACTTCATCACTGTGCGCTTCATGTCGGGATCGCAATCCGCCAACGTGGGTCGCTTGATCTCCAACGATATTGCACTGCTGCAATACCCATCCGCCTCCGCCACCGCCATCGTCTTGCTGGTGACGGTCCTAATCACCATCGGCATCCTCTTGCGGTTCGTCGACATCCGAAAGGAGCTGTAAGAGATGGAACCTAGGTCGCGTTCGTTCTACATCCTCTCGGCGTTCTTCGCACTGTTTATGCTGTTTCTGTACGGGCCAACCATCACGATTGGCATTCTCTCGTTTCAGGGCGAAGGCGGAGGGCTCACATTCCCCATGCGCGGTGTGTCGCTGCATTGGTTCTATGACCTTTTTGAACAACAGGCCGTTGGTGATATCTGGGGCAGCTTCCGAAGAAGCGTCCTGCTTGGCCTGATGGTTATGGTTGTGACTGTCGTCGTGTCCGTCATGGGCGGGCTTGCATTTCGCAGCAAATTCCCTGGGTCCAACATCCTGTTCTACTTAATCATCACATCACTGGTGATCCCGTCAATTTTGATATCGCTTGGTGTTGGCCTGTTGTTTTCTCAATCAGGGCTGGACGTTCATTGGTCGACGTCTGGCTTTGGCGCCCAACTTACTTGGACCCTGCCCTTTGGGCTCTTGATCATGTTTGCCGTCTTCAACCGCTTTGACAAAAGCTATGAAGAAGCCGCCCGTGATCTTGGTGCAAGCCAATGGCAAACGTTGCGCTTTGTGGTTCTTCCAATCATCGCCCCATCGCTAATTGGCGTCGCGTTATTCGGCTTCACCCTTAGCTACGACGAATTTGCGCGCACTCTGCTCACATCAGGCAGCTATAACACGCTCCCGCTAGAGATTTTTGGAATGACGACGAACGTTACCTCTCCTGTCCTGTATGCGCTTGGGACGCTCACGACAGTGTTCTCATTGATCATAATCGGCTCTTTCCTATGTGTGGCTCTGATCATGAACCGCCTCAAAAAACGTCAGGCCTCAGATGCGGGAAAAGGTGTCTAATGATCATCCTTATCAACCCCAACAGCACCACCTCGATGACAGATGCGATGGTGGAAACGGCAAAGAACACCGCGCCAAATGCTGCGATCGTCGGATGGACGTCAAGTGACGGCCCTGCTGCCATTCAAGGCGAGAAAGACGGAGAACTTGCCGTACCGCCTTTGTTGAAATTGGTGCAGAAGGCCAACGACGCAGGCGCAACCACAATCATTATAGGGTGCTTTGACGACACTGGCCTCGACGAAGCACGCAGGCTCTCAACTTGCCCGGTGATCGGCATTGGCCAAGCGGCCTACCATATGGCATCGCTCTACGGGCGCCGGTTTTCGGTGGTGACCACATTGGCCGTGTCGGTTCCTGTTCTCGCTCAGAACGTTGAAGGGTACGGGCTAAGTCATAACGTGGCGCGCATTCGTGCAAGCGGCGTCCCTGTGCTTGCATTGGAGAACAATCGCGAGGCCGCGACACAGCAGGTCATCGGAGAAATCCAACGAGCCACACAAGAGGATGACATTGATTGCATCGTTCTGGGATGCGCTGGAATGGTTCATATTACCAACGACAACGCGGCAGGGTCTGTGCGACTGATCGATGGCGTTCAAGCCGCAGTGAAGGTCGCAACGATGTTTTGAAGCGGCCTGAGATCGCTTTGCGCATGCCTGCCCCGACGCAAAAATGTGTTTAAGAAGACCATAGTCCCCGGCCGTTGCATTCACACATGCAACACTCAATCGTCGCGGATTTTGCACCTCCGCAATACAGTCGCAATACAGACGCAAAACCGACGCGCCAAATCACGGTTTTTGAGGTATTAACGCCGGGGCCGACCAGTCGACGATCACTCCAACTCTTAGACCACCTAGCGCGCGGTTTTCATCAGGTCCGCCGCCGCCACGTCCGCCGCCAAAGTATGGGTTTCTTGCGCCTGCTCTCCTCCCAGAGAGCCACCAAACGGTGTCGCTCAGACTGGTTAGACACCTCATGTGAACCCAGCTGTGACACCGCCACCGATGTGGTCATACGCACGCTCCTCCCGATGCCAACGTGCTCAGCGAACCAAGAGCCGCCACCAGCCCTGCAACGTCAAAAAAAATGAAAAAGAATTTAAGTTAAGGGATTCACAGAGAGAATCAGCTAGTCTATAAAGATACCAGACGCCGAAAAGGCGCGACCAGAGGCACACATGACAGGCAAATCCCCTAATACAGCGTTCGGTGCAGTTGCATTTTTCAGCTTGGCATTCGCGCTTGCGACCTATTTCACGTTTGCAGCTGTGCAAGGCGATTATGGCCTTTTTCGACGCGTAGAGATCCTTGCTGAGAAACAACAGCTTGAGGCCGAACTTGCCATTGCAGAGGCCGAAGTCGCTCATATGGAAAATCTCACGCGACGCCTGTCTGACAGTTATCTAGACCTTGATCTTCTCGATCAACAAGTGCGCGATGTGCTTGGGATGATCCGAGCTGACGAAGTTGTTATTCGCTGATCGTTCCAAGAACCTGAGACAAAGCGCCTTTTTTCACTCGCCAGCGTGTTGGTGATCCAGTACCATTTTTCCGAGTATGGTTTAAAGCTAAACCATCTAGTCTTTGGGAGGAATCACGATGGCGGCAAAACGTGCTGAAAAAAAGCCCAATGTATCGGGCGATGAGCTCACTCAGTATTACCGCGAGATGTTGCTGATCCGACGCTTCGAAGAGAAGGCCGGTCAGCTCTATGGCATGGGTTTGATTGGGGGCTTTTGTCACCTTTACATTGGACAAGAAGCCGTTGTCGTCGGTTTGGAAGCGGCCGCAGAAGAGGGTGACAAGCGCATCACATCCTATCGTGATCACGGCCATATGTTGGCCTGCGGGATGGATGCCAACGGTGTTATGGCTGAGCTCACGGGCCGCGCTGGCGGCTATTCAAAGGGCAAAGGCGGCTCAATGCACATGTTTTCAAAGGAGAAGCACTTCTACGGCGGTCACGGCATCGTCGGCGCACAAGTGCCGCTTGGAGCTGGCCTAGCATTTGCAGACAAATACAAAGACAACAGCCGCGTGACCTTCACCTACTTTGGGGACGGGGCAGCAAACCAGGGTCAAGTCTACGAAACTTTCAACATGGCGGCGATCTGGGATTTGCCCGTCGTGTTTGTGATCGAAAACAACCAATACGCTATGGGCACCGCACAAGCGCGGTCCACCTCCTCTCAAGACATCTACAAGCGCGGGGAAGCCTTTGGTATCCCCGGCGAAATGGTCGATGGAATGGATGTGCTTGCGGTCAAAGATGCCGGCGACAGAGCGGTCAAACATTGCCGCTCCGGCAAAGGGCCCTACATCTTAGAGGTTAAGACCTACCGGTACCGTGGTCATTCTATGTCTGATCCAGCCAAGTACCGCACACGCGAAGAAGTACAAAAAATGCGTGAAGAGCGTGACCCAATCGAACACGTGCGCCAGATGCTGCTCACGGGCAAACACGCCAGTGAAGACGATCTCAAGACAATCGACAAAGAGATCAAAGCAATCGTAAACGCGTCTGCGGACTTCGCCAAAGAGAGCCCTTTGCCCGACGAGTCTGAGCTCTGGACCGATATTTATGCGGAGGCATAATCATGGCACATTTTGAAATGCATGCTCAGCACGTGCGATCATCGATGTGGGCCGGGACCGTGAGTTTCTCCCACTCAGACATCAACAGCCCTCACAGCTTGATGCTTTCACACGGCGGTGATCAAGCTTTGCATCAGTTGGGCAGCTTCCTGCGCCCCCCGTGCATCAGGGTCGACAATGACCCAAAAGTTATTGTTGAGAAAATAGCCCCGGCCAAAGAGGGAAACTGAATCATGGCAACTGAAATTCTCATGCCCGCGCTCTCTCCCACGATGGAAGAAGGCACTCTCGCCAAATGGTTGGTCAAAGAAGGCGACACGGTTACCTCCGGAGACATTATCGCTGAGATTGAGACTGACAAAGCCACGATGGAATTTGAAGCCGTCGACGAAGGCGTGATCGGCAAGATCCTCATCGCAGAAGGCACTGAAGGCGTCGCCGTGAACACGGCCATCGCTATTCTGGCGGAGGATGGCGAAGACGTGAGTTCCATGGAAACGGCGTCCACCGCTGGCTCAAGTAACGAGGCTGCGCCGGCTGATGAAACGCCGCCTGCTCGCGCACAAGCTGCACCTGTGATGCCCGTAACCGATCTCAGCCTGGATTGGCCCGAAGGCACCCCCATGAAGACGCAAACTGTACGCGAAGCATTGCGTGACGCAATGGCTGAGGAGATGCGCGGAGACGAAGATGTCTTTCTGATGGGCGAAGAGGTTGCAGAGTATCAAGGCGCTTACAAGATTAGCCAGGGCTTGCTGGATGAATTTGGCAGCAAGCGGGTGATTGACACTCCCATTACAGAGCATGGTTTCGCGGGGATCGCAGTGGGTGCTTCTTTTGGTGGATTGAAACCAATTGTTGAGTTCATGACATTTAACTTCGCCATGCAAGCCATTGACCAAATTATAAATTCCGCCGCCAAAACGCTTTACATGTCAGGTGGTCAGATGGGTGCGCCCATGGTCTTCCGAGGGCCGAACGGTGCTGCGGCTCGCGTGGGAGCACAACACAGTCAGGACTACGCCGCTTGGTATGCACAAATCCCCGGCCTGAAGGTGGCCATGCCCTATTCGGCATCAGACGCCAAAGGGCTCTTGAAATCTGCGATCCGAGATCCAAACCCGGTGATCTTCTTGGAAAACGAAATCATGTACGGCCGCACCTTTGACGTGCCAGACATGGACGATTTCACAATACCTTTCGGCAAAGCTCGCATCTGGCGCGAAGGCACCGATGTGACACTCGTCAGCTTCGGCATTGGCATGCAATATGCCTTAGAAGCTGCCGATAAGCTTGCAGAAGATGGCATATTCGCCGAGGTTATCGATCTGCGCACGCTGCGTCCGATTGACTATGACACGGTGATTGCCTCGGTCATGAAAACTAATCGATGTGTCACGGTGGAGGAAGGCTTTCCAGTTGGCTCCATAGGGAACCACTTGTCTGCCACCATTATGGAGCGCGCCTTTGACTATTTGGATGCTCCTGTGATCAACTGCGCAGGTAAAGATGTGCCGATGCCCTATGCGGCCAATCTAGAAAAACTGGCGCTGCTGACCACGGACGAGGTTGTTGCCGCCGTGAAGCAAGTGACCTATCGCTGAGGAGACCACGAGATGCCCACTGAAATCCTCATGCCAGCCCTCTCACCTACTATGGAAGAAGGAACGTTGGCGAAATGGTTGGTCAAAGAAGGCGACACCGTTTCCTCCGGTGATCTGATTGCCGAGATTGAAACCGACAAAGCAACTATGGAGTTTGAGGCCGTAGACGAAGGCGTCATAGGTAAAATCCTGGTTCCGGAAGGCACCGAAGGGGTGCAGGTCAACGCGGCCATAGCGCTACTTCTGGAAGACGGCGAAAGCGCAGATGGCATAGCTGCATTGCCGCCAGAATCTCAAAAATCGGCACCCGAAACTGGCGCAGCCTTAGAGGCGGTTCCTGACATGAGTTCCCAAAAAACGGTCCCTGCCCCAGCAGCGTCTGCCGCATCAGATGGCAGCCGGGTCTTTGCGTCTCCTTTGGCCCGCCGCATCGCAGCGAACAAGGGTTTGGAGCTCTCAACTATTCAGGGCTCTGGACCGCGCGGTCGTATCGTAAAAGCAGACGTCGAGAGCGCCACCCAAACTGCTGCCACACAGGCGAAGCTTTCTGCGCCAAGTGATCCTGCCTCAGCGCCCAAATCACTTGCCACAGGGCCAGACACCAACACCGTCCTGCGCATGTACGAAGGCCGCGACTTTGAAGAGGTCTCTCTGAATGGTATGCGCAAGACCATCGCTGCACGCCTCACCGAAGCCAAACAATCCATTCCACACTTCTATCTGCGACGTGACATCAAGCTTGATGCGCTATTGGCGTTCCGTAGCCAACTCAACAAGCAGTTGGAGAAACGCGGTGCCAAGCTTTCCGTGAATGATTTCATCATCAAGGCCTGTGCGCTGGCCTTGCAGGAAGTGCCAGATGCCAACGCCGTATGGGCTGGTGATCGCATCCTCAAACTGTCCCCATCCGATGTGGCAGTGGCCGTTGCCATCGAGGGTGGATTGTTCACGCCCGTTCTCAAAGACGCGGAAAAGAAATCTCTTTCTGGCCTATCGGCGGAGATGAAGGACCTCGCAACCCGAGCGCGTGACCGAAAGCTTGCACCACACGAATATCAGGGCGGCAGCTTTGCCATTTCCAATCTCGGCATGTTTGGAATCGACAATTTTGACGCGGTCATCAACCCGCCGCATGGCGCCATTCTTGCGGTTGGTGCGGGCACCAAGAAACCCGTTGTCTCCGAGACTGGCGACGTTGCCGTCGCCACAGTTATGTCAGTGACACTCTCCGTCGATCATAGGGTGATCGACGGTGCGCTTGGCGCTCAACTGCTACAGGCGATTGTCGACAACCTAGAAACCCCAATGGCTATGTTAGCTTAAACAAATGTTCGAAAAACAACAAAAGGGCCGGAACCCCGGCCCTTTTGTCGTCTTAAGTAACAAGAACCTCACGTGGTCACCCGCCTTTGCAATCCGCGATGTCCTGATTCATATTGATGGCAGGCTGATCACAGCCAGCCTTTCCAACAACCTTCGCTGGGACGCCAGCCACCGTCGAACACGGCGGCACTTCCTGAAGCACAACGGAGCCCGCAGCAACTCGGCTGCAATGCCCAACAGTGATGTTGCCCAACACCTTGGCACCTGCCCCAATCAACACACCATCGCCGATCTTCGGATGGCGGTCTTCTTCTTCTTTGCCGGTGCCACCAAGGGTCACCGAATGCAACATCGACACGTTGTCCCCCACAACGGCGGTTTCCCCAATCACGATGGAATGCGCATGGTCGATCATAATCCCCTTACCGATTTTTGCGGCTGGGTGAATGTCGATTCCAAATATCTCACTGGTCCGCATCTGGATGAAATAGGCCAAATCCGTGCGCCCTTGTTGCCACAACCAGTGGCCAATACGATAGGCTTGCACGGCCTGATACCCCTTGAAGTACAGGATCGGTTGCAAGAGACGATGGCAGGCCGGATCACGATCATAAATGGCCATGAGGTCTGCACGGGCCGCCTCTGACAACTCTGGCGACGCCGCAAATGCCTCATCTGCAATTTCGCGCAAAATTACCATCGACATCTCGTTGGAAGAAAGCTTTGCCGCAAATCGATAGCTCAGCGCACGTTCTATGGAACGATGATGCAACACACACGCATGCACCAAGCCGCCCATCAGTGGCTCTTCTTGAACAGCTTCTTCTGCTTCGCGTGTGATCTGTCCCCATACGGGATCCAGTTCAGTCACATTTGTCTGTGTTTCAGCCATTGTACTACCTTTCTCTCCCTGCCAGCTTACATCACATAGGCAAACAGCGGCAAATTCAAAGGTGTGAACGATTTCAACAACAATGTGAATGGAACAATTTCTGGTGATCGAGACCAAGCTTTAGGCCGGCAGTCTAGAAATCGATGACTGCCGCACTTCCCGCCCCAAAGACAGCGGAGATTTGAGACACCTCTAAGCGCGCCTCAGCACCGACGCCGTCGCTTTGTTGGTCAGCTTGCGAATAGACCCATTCAGGCGCCGTGGTTTGTACTTCGCGCAATACACTTCCGTCATTGATCACCCGCACCAAATACGCTTCTGACTCCTCCCCTAAGGGCACGTCGATCCCCTCCCAACTGTCACCATCAATGCGTGTTTGGCGGATCCACGAGAAACGCATGTCTCCGTTGGGCAGTGAAGCAAGACGTAGATGTACGGGGGCATAAGGACGCAAACCCACACCGGAAAACGCTTCGGTATACTCTGTATAAGATGGATCACTGACGCTGCGCCCTGCTGGCCCTATCCGGTAGTGGCGCGCAAACCCACGTGCCCGACGCGGAACCGACAACTGCTTCACGCCCAATGACATCAAAACGATCCAACTACCCTCAGGCCAAACATACTGCATCGCAGGGTCCGTTCCAAGTTGTCCGCGCAATCGCGATGACAAAAGATATTGGTCTTGGCTAACAAGTTCCGCATTTTGAAACTGAAATGCTTCCCACGCACCAGATTGGCCATTGCCAATAAACGCGAGGTTCTTTCCATTCAGCATTTCAGTACGCGAAACGCTTTGAAGCGTGCCACTGAGCATGCGAACACTCAGCGCTTCTCCGAGATCAAGCATTCCCACATTGGCAGCCAACAACGGGGTTTGGGTTATCCCCACCATGGCAGGAGTTTCCAATAGGCTATCCAAATCATAGTCGTTTTCTGTGTCGCTGGCGTACACGGCGACGCTGCCGGGCCACGGGTGGCCAGTCACCGCAACATGAGGCGAATAGGGATCTTCTTCGCCAGTCATCAAGGGCACATCCAAAAACAAACTTTGCACTGGGACAGGTGGGACAAAACCACTTCTACGAGGCGCATCGTCCAACATCTCCGAAGGAGTATAGACCGACCTTTCGACACGACCAGCGTCCAATACCTGTGCACTTTGTTGTGTAACTTGCTCAAGTCGGAAAGTTCCGCCGGTCTCATCGCTTCCGACCACTCTGACAACATCGCCAGCTCCCAAATTCATCTGGCTTGGCGGTAGAGCAAGCCGCATCCGATCTCGTGCGACACGTGACTCCGCAAGCCATCGTTCAACGGTTTGGCGTCCTTCTGCGCGCGTAATCACCTCCGGTATATCACTTTGCGCAACCGCATGAGTGGCCTCATCGTGAAGAATGGCCTCCTCCGCCGCAGCCTCGAAATCTCTCTCTGCCAACGTGAAATTCAACCGCACGCGACCGGCCAACTCCGCGTCGGACGCCCGTTGAAATTCCAAATCACCTTCGACTTCTGAGGACAACGCCAGCAAGGAACTATCGAGGTTTGTCACATTGTGCGCACCGCGCATCACAAAGCAAAGAACACCATTGCGCTCAACGGCATCAAATCCATGTCTCAACATCAAGGGTTGCAACGCCGCACGACCATCAGTGACATCTGACTGAACATATCCACGCACAACACCGTAAAGCCCGGAAACATCATAAGATGAAACACCTGAGGTCAAACAGATCTCTTCCACCACCGACGCCAGCGTCCTGTTGGTAGCGCGGCCATTTATCCAATGACCTTTCGCATAGTTTTCGCCGTCGCTCCAAAGGTCTCGGGCATTTGGAAACGTAGGGAATGGTCGTGCGTCCCATGCCCAGGCAAACATGCGATCCGTGTCCAGCATCCGACCATCGTAGACCTCCGACATAAGGTTCTTGGCTGGATCAGACCAGTACCGGCGCAGCGCTTCGTAGTAAGCTTGCTGCATAAGGTCATCTCGTATGCCCTTGGAAAAGTAGGGAAGTGCGGACTCTGAAGACTTTGCGTCCAGAAATTTATTTGGCTGATTGGCCCCTTTGTCGATTGCAGCGCAACCAATTTCCGTGAACCAGATTGGCTTGGACATTGGCTCCCATACTGTGGCCTCTTCTGCGCGAACGCCACCAATGCGTTGATGGTGAGGGCGAGACCACCAATTGCTCAAATCCTTATATCGAAACACCCAAGGCTCATTGTATGACTGATCTTCGATAGGTGTTCGGATTTGCGCTCTGCGTGCTTCTTCGGAGTGGTAATACCAGTCGTAGCCTTCACTACCCGCTACATTCTTTGTCAGATACTGAACATTTCGGCCATCTGCCCACTCTGCGGCATCCAAGTGATCAATTTCGTCACGCCAGTCAGACAACGGCATGTAATTGTCGATGCCGATAAAATCGATCTGCTTGTGCGCCCACAAAGGATCTAAGTGGAAATATACATCTCCTGACCCATCTTGCGGGTGATAGCCAAAATACTCAGACCAATCCGCTGCGTAGCCGATCAACACATCCGGTCCCAAAATCGCGCGCACTTCCATGGTGAGATCAATCAATTGATCAACCGCAGGAAAGCCATCTGATCCCCGGATCTGAGTCAGGCTGCGCATCTCTGATCCAATGCAAAACGCTTCAACCCCCCCTGCCGCAGCGCACAGGGCCGCGTAGTGCAAGATGAAACGGCGATAAGTCCACTCTGCTGCACCGGAATAGCTTACGGTTCCGTCACCAATCACAAAGTCACTTGCGGTGGCTGTCCCAAAAAAGGCCGCCACTTCAGCCTCCGCAGCGGCCGTACCATCCGATGTTCCGGGACGCCCGGGAGCCGCATTCAACGTGATCCGACCGCGCCAAGGCAGTTCCGGCTGATGCTCTGCGTCACTCCATGGATCATTCAACCCATTGTCCGCCAATTGCTCCATCAGAATAAAGGGATAGAACGTCACATTCTGCCCCAAACTATTCAGGTGGCGAATGGCCTCGACCACCGATGCATCCGCCGGTGTACCTCCGTAAACCGGACGGCCTTCCAGCTGCGCGACCGATTGCGCCTCACCCCGCTCCAAGCCGGTGACGTGCCATGGCATATTGCTGCCATCAACCGATGTGTTCTCAACTTTCGGCTGTAGCTGACAATGGCCAGCACGTAAGTCATCCCCAAACCAGCTCACCACCAAAGATGTCGCTTGGCACCGAGGTAGTTCGTCCCCAAGAGCGTCCATTGACGTTGCAAAATCGCTTTTTCCGGAAGGTGTATTTTCATTTGCCGCGCGCGTGCTGCCTTGGCCGTCCTGAAGATATACCGGCGAGGTTGCAAGCGCGTACTCCCCTGTGCCTGGCATCAATGCAACTGCCCGCACAGTTTCGGCAAAATCTGAGGCGCGCGCAGGAACATCGCTCGGCGTCGAACGAACCACTTCAAAACTGAACTGCGGAACCCGGTTCCCAAACCGGCTCAACTCCAAATCTTCAAACACCACATAGGCGGTCCCGCGATAAGCTGGCGCAGCCCCTTCGCCCTCAACAGCTTCCATTTTGGGGTCTGGCATTTGGTCCTGTCCGCCATCGTAGACCCTCAGAGTGAAGTCCTCAGCAGAGACCTCAACACCATCCGCCCAAATCCTGCCCACTCGGGCAATTTGCCCTTCGCACAGGGCGATGGCCAAAGACACCGAGTAGCTATACTGGCGTGATTTCGGTTGTGAAGGCGCGCCTTTGCCACCGCCACCGGTCTCAGATACGGTCTCCAAGAACCGGGTCGCCCAAATCACCTGTCCGGGCAGTCGCACACATCCGAAGGCACGCGTTTGGGCGGCACCTTCGGCAGAGCCCGTCAGTCGAAACCGGTCGACTTTACCGGTTTCGACCACGTCGGATCCATTGCCCATGACGCTCTGGTCAATCACACGGCCCAGCGTTGCGCCAGCCAGCCGTCCGATGGCCGCAGCAGATACCCCAGCCAATCCACCTCCGACCGACCCGCCAATTGCTGCACCAGCCGCCGCCAAAATCACAGTCGCCATCAGGTGGCCTCCTCTTCGATCTCCGGAGCACCCAAGCCGCATGCTGGAAAGGCAAAGCGCGCGACAACACGCCGTCTCCATGGTTTGGAGAGTGGGCTCTCAACCACGGCATGACCGCCATACGCGTGGATTACCGTTGGATGTTGTCCGATGTCTCCTGCAATCCCGAGATGCTTTGCCACCGCCCCAGTCTTCATTCGAAAAAGCAACACATCCCCAACGGCTTCTAAGGTCATTGGCTTTGTCTCAAGATGCGCCATCGCCGCGCGCCACAATACCTCGTCTTGGCTCGCTTCTGACCAATCTCGACTGTAGGGTGGCGCTTTCGCGGGTTCGGCACCATAAAGAGTCCTCCAGACGCCACGGATGAGACCCAAGCAATCCGTGCCAGCTCCTATGCAGCTTGCTTGATGGCGATAAGGTGTGCCAATCCATCGCCGCGCGATCAAAACTGCGGACTGTCCGATCGGTTGCGTCATCGCAGGCTCCCCCCAGTGTTACCACTCTCTCGCGTTGGATAACTGGTGATCCAGTCTTCGCCGGGAATGTCAGGAAAACCTTGAAAATTAAGCGTATTCAAAAACTTATATCGACAAGTTGAGAACCTCTTATCGCACCCTGCAACCAATTTTACCTGATCGCCGCCTCCGATTTGCGCACCCAAGGGTTCCCACAGTTCAATGTTGCGCCCACCGTCCTGGTCAAACCAATCTCTTTTGATCAGTCCAGAAAGCCCTTCAGCTATCCCACTTTGAACCTGCAATTGTCCTCGGTTGAACCACCCTGGCTCATAGTCATCAAGAGTTGGAAAATAAAACACACGACGCTCTGAAACGTCCTCGACCTCACGTGTATGAACATATCCCGGAGCATTCAGGTCAAACCGACACGAAGCGTCGCCCAACACTGCGGAACAGGGCCGTTGATACACCCGGCCACGCGGCACATTCAGTTTTTCTGCCAAACCGCGCAGTTCCGCGATAAACGCCCCACCTGATCGACGAATTTCGCCAATATTGCCCCGGAACAACACACTCCGCTCGTCAGGATTGACCCAATTCACAAGCCAAGCCGTGATATCTGCGCCATCCATCCGGCCTGCCGCGATATCCGCCTCCTGAACTGACGCGTCAGACAACACTCCGATGGCTTCCGCATTGTCAACAGACAGCCCCGTGCTCTGTTCCAGCGCACTCGTTGTCAATCCGGTCGCAGCTCGAAAGGAAAACCCCTCAAACTCGAGATCATTGTCATGATCCGTAAAACCAAGCCGCACGCTGTCGCGACGCTCGATTCCCCACGCCCGTGCAACCGTGGTTGTTCCGGTTTGCAAATGGGCCAATATCTCAGGTTGCATACCCATCAGACCCGCACCTCCACGACCGGTACATTGGGCACATCGCCGGCTTTAAAGCTCGCAACACTGGTCTGAATCTGATCCGTGTCAAACCGCACCGGAACGTCAAACTCAAACCCAGCGGTGATCTCCGTTCCCAAGCTTGGCGGGTGGGAAAAGGTCACAATACCCGCCGTCACATCCACCTCAAAATCCACGCTCTCGCGCAGCGGATCATCCGCCAAACCAACATGCACCGTGCCCTCAACGGGCTTACACACTGGACGCGCATAGCTGTGCGGCCCTGAATGATAGGTCTTCATCAACTGAAAACGATCCGTGACATCATCACCTAGGGCAATCACCTGATCGCGATAACTGATGTCTTTGGAGGCCGTGCAGGATTTGAAATCCGACCAATCTTTCCAACGAAACCCGTGCAGCTGCCCCTGTCTTGCCTCAAAAAAGGAAATCAGGGTCTCGACGTCATCAAGCGAACGCATGCCCACTCCCGCATCATACCGACGTCGCGAATGTGCCCAAGGTGTATTGCGCTCCTCAAATCCGTTGACCAACGTCACCACCTCAGTCCGGCGCTGTGGACCACCGATGGATCCAAAACTTAACGTGGCTGGAAATCTGATCTCATGAAACCCCATAGCGACCTCCTCATCTGTTGCGATTGGCCCGCGACAGCGCACGGCTCATCTGGGTGGTGATCTGGCCCTTGGATCTCTGAAAACTCTCCGCGTCAGGCGTGGAAATGTTCATCACAACCTGAACCGAACCTGCGCCACCCGCACTGCGCACACCTAACTTCCCGTCAGATCCACGCGACAGCGGCATGATCGCCTCCGGCCCTGCCTCACCCATCAACCCGCGCCCGCCACGCATCGGGAAACTGACCGGACCGTTGACGACCCCGCCGTTGGCAAACGGCATGACACGCCCCTGCGTGAACCCTGCCCCATCGGCAAAAGGAAGCAGCCCCCCCAGCATAGTGCCAATGCCCCCAGACACGGCTTGACCGATCTGATCTGTCACCGGTTTCAATGCGGCGCGATAGGCCGCGTCAATCATCGTTTGCGCCAATGTGTCGAGCGCATCCGAGAGTTTCATCCCATCAAATACCAGCCCATCAAAAGCTTTGCGCAGCCCTCGGCTTATGCCCTTTTCAAGCGTCGCCACGTCTTGTCCAGTTGCGTCCAAAGCTTGCTGCATTCGGCGCAACTCTCCGTCAAAACCAGACACCATCGCAGTGGCCTGCCCCAAACTCACCTCGAGCGCATCAACCTGCGCATCAAAAGCGTCCAAATCATCCATCGTCGGTCTCCATCTCTTGATCCGGATAGGCCTGCAAGAGCGCGTCAAAACCTGCGCGAGTCATCGCCGCTCTCACATCGCCGTTCCCCAGCTTCACCGCCAGCTCCACCGGCGTCAGCGCCCAGAACTCTGCCGGCGAGAGCCCAAGCCCCCGCAGACCGGCGGCCATCAAAGCTGGCCAATCAAACGTCGCCATGCGCCACGGCCTTCGTCGTGCCAAACGCCAGCACCAAAAGCTGAGCAGCAATTCGCGCGGCCTCCAAAGCCCCGCCTTCAATATCCGCCTGCATCAGATCGCGTGCCTGCCCCTGCCAGCCCCCGCCGCGCAATCCCGCAACGATCAGCGCCAGCACGTCACGGCTGGCAAAATCGCCACTTTCAAATCGCTCAATCAACCCCAGCAACGTGTCCTCAGCCAGACCCGTCTCAAGCTCTGCCAACGCACCAAGCGTCAACTTGAGCACGTGAGGCTGCCCGTTCACCACCAGCACCGCTTCTCCTGCATACGGATTGGCCATGTCACGCCGCCGTAAAGGTCAACACGCCAGCACTGGCCATCGACATCTCATAGGTCGCCTCACCGTTGTGGCTGCCGGCATATTCGATGGCAGAGATTTGAAACGGACCTTCCACCACTCCAAAATCAGGGATGATGACCTGGAACCCAGGCGTCTCACCGTCAAAGAATATCTGCCGAGCCCGTTCGTCTGTGTTGGCATCCTTAAATACACCCGACCCGGTGATGGCGGCCGATTTCACGCCAGCGCCCGCCAACAACTCACGCCAACCACCCTGACTTTCAAGCGAGGTCACATCCACGCTTTCTGCGTTGAAACTGATCCGGGTGGCGCGCAATCCGGCCACGCTCTGGAACTGTCCGTCTCCGGTCAGATCAACCTTGATCAAAAGATCCTTGCCACTTTGTGCACCCATAGCTCTGTCTCCGAATTTCAGGTTTGATTGTCTTCAATGCGCGCGCGAAACCGCAGATCGATCCGTCTCAGATTCTTGCTTGTGTCCCGCTTGGCAACCGCCCGATCGAAGGTCAGAAAGACCACTCGACCGCGCGCCAAATTCAATGTGTCGGCCATCATTGCATCGCTGATCGCCACGGCAGTCGCTTTGGCTTTGCCAAATCCACCTTTGTCGCTGACCACCGAAACCACAAACCGATGCTCCGCTGCACCGCCATCAGCATCTGAACGATCCACGACAGTTTCTGTGCCCAGCGAAACATAAATCGGGGGCACCTTACCGGCGGGCACCTCATCAAAGATCGCGTTCCCCACAAGGGCCGCCAATTCCGTGTTTGCCACCAACCTCTGGTAGACCGCCGCTTGTAAGGCCGCTCCGGCTCCATAGCTCATGCTGCGTCCTCCTCAACTGCGTGACACACCAAATACCGCCCCTGTGGATCCGCCTCTGTCACCGCCTCAATTGCAAACACACGCGCACCTTCGCGAAACCGGCAATCTGGCGTCGGCCGTGCTGTTGTTCCCACCGGCGCAGCGCGCACTGTGATTTTGTATTTTGCGCTGGACAGAGACAAATCACCGCCATCGCGTTCCCGACCACTGCGCGCGCGCATCTCCGCCCAAACCGTGCCCAGTTCCTCCCAACTGTGGGTAAACCCGCCGGCCCCATCTGGCGCCGTTACGGCACGCTCCAGCACCAACTGGCGCGACAATGTCACCGCTATTGGGCTCATTGGACCGCCCCCAAACCCATACGCAGCGGACGATACCGCTCCAAAAGGCTGGTCACACCAAAGGGCATACAGCCTTCGCTCAGCGTGGTTTCCTGTCGGAACTCATAAAAATGCGCAGCAAGCAAAAACACCGCTTGCTGTAAATCCGCCGGGACATCACTCCAGGCTGCGCCAAACCCGGCCACAAACCGAAGCGTCACACTTCCGTTTTCTGGAACTTGTGGCAAAGAATTTGACACGCCACGCACGCGTGGGTGGTGTGTGTCCTTCACCAATTGGTAAGCGCTCGCCGCAACGACAACTTCACTGCCTTGCGCATCCGTTAGACCGATATCCGTCACCGCGCTGACAGGCGCCACCGGCAACGCTTGTGCAGCCCCGTCACGCCACCCATACAGCGTCCAGGCATAGGCACGCTCAATCAAAACCTTGCATGTGCGCGCTTCAACCGCGCTCATCGCCGCCTGCAAAAAACTCTCAAGCAGACCATCCTGCAGGCTGTCCTCTGTAAACCCGCTGCCAAGACGCAAGTGCTCTTTGAAGGCGGCCACCGGCAAAGCGCCTGGCGGCACAGAGGTTTCTTCGACTAACATCATGGAAAAACTCCAAAGTTTTGCTCGCCAACATGGAGGGCGCGCGTCCTCACGTCGCTTTAACGGAGGGGGTCAGCCAGACAACGTGACGCAGTCCGACGCGCGCCCAGGTGCGAAGACATGCCCCGCACCCAGCTCAAGGATCAGCTCACCGCAAAGCGCAGAAGCTTGATTGCCGCAAAGTCGCTGACGTCGCCGCCAATGCGCTTGGTTGCATAGAACAATACATGTGGTTTGGCGCTGAACGGATCGCGCAGCACCCGCAAATCAGGGCGTTCCGCCACCGTATACCCGGCCGCAAAATCACCAAATGCAATTGCGTCCGCGCCACTGGCCACATCAGGCATATCCTCAGCGATCAACACCGGATAGCCGAGCAATCGCGCAGGCTCTCCTGCCGCCAGTCCGTCAGACCAAAGGAACCGCCCGTCCGCGTCTTTAAGCTTGCGTACCGCTCCCGCCGTTTTTGAGTTCATCACAAAGCTGCCGTTCGCCCGGTACTGCGCTCCCAGCGCATAAACCAAATCCACCAACGCATCGCCGCCATTGAAATCGCCGTCCACACCCGTGGCCACATAGCCAAGGTTGCCCCAGCTCCAACTGGCATTGGCCGTGGTTGGGTGGGTCAAAATGCCGGTCGGCTTGTCGACACCATCACCGCCGATAAATGCAGCGGCTTCTGCGCGGGCAAATTTGTCCGCGATACGGCCAGCAAGCCATCCTTCGATGTCAAACGCGCTGTCATCCAGCAAACGTTGCGACGCTTTGGGCAGGGCAGACAATTCATGCAGAGGAATCGAAATCCGCTCAATTGCGGAGGTGCCTGTTTCCGCAGTGGCGGACGTTTCGTCTGCCCAGCCTGCTTCGACATCCGTACTGTCGATCAGGACGTCAAACGAACCCGCTTCTACGGTCACGACATTGGCAATGGCACGGATGCTGGCCGTGGCGTTGAGCACCGACTTGATAGTGTCGGCGGTTTGAGGATCTACCAAGAAACCGCCATCGCTGTTCACGGTCGAAGACATCGCTTTGCCCTCTAGGTCCAGCCCACGCAGGCCATCGTCTTCACCGGTACGCAGATAGGCATCAAATGCCTTCTGATGTGGTGCATCAAAATCTGCTGAGGTCGCCAGCAAAGGGCGCGCTGCGCGTGTATCCAATTTTGTGCTCTTGCGCTCTAACATGGTCAATCGCTCTTTCTGTTGCTGCATTTCCGCGTGAATATTTCCCTTTAGGGCATTGAAATTAGAGATGAACTCCGCCACGGCAGACTTCATTTCATGGATCGGAGACACGCCTTCCCCAATCCGAGACTCGGTCTCGGTCTTACTCATTGATCTGTTCCCGTTCTTGTCTGCGGCGCTTAAGTCTGCACCATCTGTCGGCTCGCATCCGAAAGGAGGGTTGCCATTTCGCGCAATATCTCCAAGGAGGTGTCTTCCTTGGCGGTCAGCCGCGCACTGGGCAGCATCGGAAAGGTCACCAGCGACACCTCCCAGAGCTCCAGTTCCTGTAAGAGCCGCTGGCCCTTGGTGGTTTTTGAGGCCCGTTTGGTCCGATACCCAATTGAGAGCCCATCAAGCGCTCCAGCCGCGATCAACGCCGCTGCCTCACGCCCCTTGGCGACGCTGTCTAAAAGACGCCCTTTGACCCAAAGCCCTTTGTTGTCCTCACGTACCTCATCCCAGATGCCAATCGGTTGGCTTGGATCGTGCTGCCACAACATTTTCACCTGACGTCCACTGTCTTTCAGCGCCTTAAGCGATGCGCTGTAAGCCCCGGCCAGCACCGTGTCTCCACTCTGGTCAGCGGCGCCAAACAAGCTGGCATATCCAGCGATCACATGGCCATCCTTCACCGCAACGCTGTCCCCAAAGCGGGCAAATTTTGTCTCCAACTCCGTCATCTCGTTCTCTCTCCCACTCATGGCGTCACCGTCAAAAGCGATTGCAACGCCTGTGCCACGACCACTGCGACCACACCGTAGACCGCCAACCAAAGCCGTTTTTCGAGCCGTTCGATGAGCAATTCAATCTTGTCCAACCGCCTGTTCAAACTATCAAATTGCAACTTGGCCACTCTTTCATGCGCTTCCAACCGCAGTCCCGGCGCGCAATCAAATCGTTCAAACCCAAACCGCGGATCACCCATCCGCGCCCTCATCTGCCAACGCAGGCAATCCCAACAAGGCGCGTTTCTCCGTCTCTGAAAGGAAATCTGCCTTCGCCACACGGGCCCATTGCGCGTCTCGCTCCGGTGCCAAAGCAGGCACCTGATCCAGATCGGGTTTCAGCTGCAACGCCTCACCGATGTGGTCCGACAGCCAGTGCCCCACCGTCGCCACAACCCTCTGCGCCAGAGGCAACACCGTTAGACGGTAAAAAGCGCGGTTGGCCTCCTGATAATTGGCATAAGTCGCATCGCCGGGGATTCCCAACAACATCGGGGGCACGCCAAAAGCCAGAGCAACTTCACGCGCAGCGGCTTCCTTGGTTTTTTGGAATTCCATATCGCTGGGCGAAAACCCCATGGGCTTCCAGTCTAAACCGCCTTCTAACAACATCGGTCGGCCCGCATTGCGCGCGCCTTGATGGTGGCTTTCCATTTCTCCAACCAAGCGATCATATTGATCAGAGGACAAGCTGCCCTGCCCCTCTTGGCCTTTGTAAACAATTGCACCCGACGGGCGCGCGGCATTGTCCAAAAGCGCTTTGGACCAGCGTGACGCACTGTTGTGCACATCCAACGCCATCGCTGCCGCCTGTAAAGGAGACAACCCATAGTGGTCGTCCTGCGGGTGAAATGTTTTGACATGGCAGACGGGCGATACATCCCCGACCGCAAACCGATGTTTGCGCCCACCCACTGCATATTCATAGCCAACCGGCCAGCCATCGGCGCCTGGGATCACGCTCATCCGATCAGAGCGCAGCACATGCAGTTCCGCTGGTATCCCGTCGTCGTGACCACCCACGGCCTCTACATAGCCATTGCCGGACAACAAAAGCTGCCCGTAGAGCATCTCAAACAGCTCCGCATAGCCCTGTCCGCCATTGGGGCGCGCCAAGAGTGCTAGCACGGGGTGCTGCTCAAATCTTTGGGTGCCATCCTGCAAAACCAACGGCAACGCGGCCGCTGCTTCGGCAATCATCCGCACCGCGCGAAAGCCAACCGGGTTGGCAGCAAAGCCCGTCCGTGTCAGCGACACAGTGTCCCTCGGGCTCCACGCCACCCGGCCTGCCCCATGCCAGGCAAACACCGGCCCCGCCGCGCTTGCTTTTTGCTGTGGTGCTTGCGCTTGTGACCTGCGCTGAAACATCTTCCCTAGCATTCTTTGCCGCTCCCGCTTTTGGGTGATCACCCTTTGGGCAATCCCGATCGCCTCGCTATGTCCGCTTTGGACAAGAACAGTTCTCCCGCATTTTCTTTAAATTGATCCTTCCCCTGCGCCCGCAGCCCGTTGCCTTACAGATTGCGCAATCGAGGTCTCCGCCAATGCGCAGCCGGCGCCACAATCAACTCATGCAAAGCCCACACAAGTGCATCCACGCGATCCGGGCTGCCTTTGCCCACAAAGCCCTTTTGCGTCATTTCACACATCTGATCTTCAAGCGGGCCAAGATCGCGCATGTGGCTGATCCGTCCCTGTTCATAAAGCGCCGCAACAGGCTCCGCGCGGGCGGCTTTTCCCCGGCTGGCGCGGACGGCTTTATAAGGCACCATGGGATCAATCTGATTGATCACCGATTGCACCAAATCTCCGCCCTGATTGACCTCCGCCACCAACCGGTCTGCGCCCCAAGTCTCCATTGCGGTCAAAGCCACGCGCGCCCAGCCGTCCGGACTGGCAGCGCGCACACTCACATCATCAAGCACCCAGGCCCGCCAATCCTGAACCGGACCACTGGTACACGCTCCAACCACAACAATCCCGCATTCATCTGACCCCGCATGACCACTCACCGGCGGATCCACTGCCACCACGATCCGGTCCAGCTCCGGCAACTTATCTACTCGGATCGCGTCAAGCTGCGCACGGGTCCAAAGTGCGCCCTCCGCGTCTTCCAACAACGTGCCGTCCAACTCTTGGCGGCCCAAACGGGTACCCGCATAACGCGCCTCAACTTCCTGCAAAAAGCTATCCGCCAGATTGGCACGGTTCGCCTCCGTCGGAGCGCTGGTCTGCACCGTGCTTGAGACTTTCAACAACTGCTTTAAAACACCCACATTGCGCGGTGTTGTTGTCACCACCTGACGCGGATTGTCCCCAAGGCGCAGCGCAAATTGTAGCATGTCCCACGTCTCTTGCGCGTTGCGCCATTTTGCCAACTCATCCACCCAAGCTGCGTCAAACTGGGGCCCTCGCAGACTTTCTGGGTCATGAGCAGAAAACGCCTGTGCAACCGCCCCATTTGGCCAAACCAAACGCCGCCGTCCCGCCTCCCACACCGGGCGGCGATCGGGGGGCGCACAGGCGATCAACCCGCTTTCCCCAAACACCATCACCTCCCGCACCTGATCAATGGTTTCCCCGACCAAGGCCACACGCCGCGCCGCACCCGTATCCAGCGGTCCGGCGCCCTCGACCATGGCGCGCACCCACTCTGCCCCTGCGCGGGTCTTTCCTGCCCCTCGACCGCCAAGGATTACCCAAGTCTTCCAATCCTCCTCAGGCGGCAGTTGATGTTCCATCGCCCAAAACTCAAACAAATACGGCAGCGCCAAAAGTTCAGTCTCGCTCAGACTGTCCAGAAATCCCTGCTGCACCTCGACAGGTTCGGAGGCGATCCAAGCGGCACCCAATCGAAGATCGGGCCGCGTTGAGATCGAGGGGGGCACAACCAGCTGTGCTACGGGTTCTTGCATCGCGTTCTTCAAAGTCTGTCTCCATCAAAAGGGCCAACCGAAGGCATTGGCGCGTGTCTCCCAAAACGTTCAATACATCGGCGATCGCAGCAGACCTTTCCAACCGCAACGCGCTGTAAACCCGCAGCAATTCGTCCGAAAGATCGCGCAACGTCGCGCGAAGCACGCTGAGTTCGGGATCCAGCGCGCGCCCACCGTTGGGCGAAAAATGGTGTGTCATTGGTGCTCTTTGCCTCTCATGCGCAGTTTCCCCTCCGCATAAGTCATTTACGTGCCTAATTTGCAGGCGAACCTGCCAATATTATGCGTGATCCAGCATGGGTGAAACATGGTTCAACCAGACACGAAAGTAAAGTTTTTTAATATTATCAATACGTTAAACCAAAGATCGCAGGCCGTTGCCCATCTAAACAAATTGTTTCCAAAGCTGGTCCTTGTGGCCGTATTTGTGCCTTGATCCCAACCTAATATTTACTTCGGTCAGATAGACTAAAACGGTCAAATAGGGGTGACTCAAATGGACAATGCTGCCGCATCCACCATTTCGCCTGCCACTTGGCGAAAACGTAAGTGGCACCTTAAGTGTGGGCTCGCTGTCGCGTGTTTCTTTGGCACGGTGCAAGCCGGTCCAGCAACGGACTCCGCCACCACAACATTTCAACCCGCGACACCAATTACGTCGGAACCGCTGCTCGATTGATAAAAATCAACGATCCTAAAAACAAAAACGCGGCGCTCATAGGCACCGCGTTTTGTTGTTTCTGACCGTTGAAACTTTACTGATTGGCCCGCTCTGCCTCGATCTGACGCCACCGCGCAACGTTCTGGTTATGCTCCGCCAAAGTCGTTGCAAACGCATGACCGCCGGTGCCATCTGCCACAAAGAAGATATAAGGCGTCTGATCTGGATTGGCCGCAGCTTCAAGGCTGGCCCGCCCCGGATTGGCAATCGGTGTCGGAGGAAGCCCTTCGATCACGTAGGTGTTCCACGGCGTTTCCCGACGCAGCTCACTTTGGCGCAATCCGCGCCCTAAAACGCCAACGCCTTCTGTCACGCCGTAGATCACTGTAGGGTCAGTTTGAAGGCGCATGCCACGGTCCAAGCGATTGGCAAACACACTTGCGACCTGACGCCGCTCTTCCGCAACACCAGTCTCTTTCTCAATGATCGACGCCAGAACAAGCAGCTCCTCAGGCGAATTGAGCGGCACATCTGCGGACCGGCTTTCCCACGCTGCATCAAGTAAAATCACTTGTGCATCCTGCATCCGGTCAATCACACTCTGGCGGCTGTCTCCCACACGCACTTCATAGCTGTCCGGCGCCAAAGCCCCTTCATCAGGCCGCTCAATATCCCCACTGAGCAAATCAATGTTGTTCAGAGAGTCCATAACCTGCCAGCTGGTCACACCTTCCGCCACCGCAATGCGATACCGTGTGTCAGCTTCGGCGCGCACACGTGTATATTCGGCGGGTGCATCACTTTCCGCTGGATTAAAAGACGCCACCTCAACAAAGCTGCCGGTCGCGGGATCAAGCTCTCGCACTTGCACCGTTTTGCGGGTCACGCCAACGCGATACACCACCTCGGTGCCACAGGTGCTTGCGCCACCGCGGGTCACAATATCGACAATCTCTTCCATCGACGCGCCCACCGGCACCAGAAATGCGCCCGCTTTCAATTTGTCTGCTTTGTCTGAATAGTCCGCCCCCAAACGAAACAAGGTTCCGCTGGCAATAGCATCTTTGTTTTCAAGATCTTGAGACACGCGGCTCATGTTGGATCCGGGTTCAACACGCAGACACACCGGCGCCGTCAGCGGCCCTTCGGCACGATAAGTCGATTGGCCAAAAAGGATGACGCCCCCCAAAAGGAAGAGCGCCACAATAAGCAAGGTTAGTGCGTTAGACGCAACAGCGCGCCACATCAGTCAACCTTTCCAAAGATCACCGATGCGTTGGTGCCACCAAATCCAAAGCTGTTGGACAGCGCCACATTGATTTCGCGTTCAACTTTCTTGTTTGGCGCCAGATCAATCGCTGTTTCCACCGCTTGGTTGTCGAGGTTGATGGTCGGCGGTGCAACCTGATCCCGGATCGCTAGGATCGAGAAAATCGCCTCAATCGCGCCAGCAGCCCCCAACAGGTGTCCGGTCATCGATTTGGTCGAAGACATGGTCACCTTGCTGGCGTGCTCGCCCATCATACGCTCTACCGCGCCCAGCTCAATTGTATCCGCCATGGTCGATGTGCCGTGCGCGTTGATATAATCCAAATCTTTTGGCTCTAGCCCGGCTTTCTTAAGCGCCGCCCGCATGGAACGTTCACCACCCTCACCGGTCTCCGAAGGAGCCGTGATGTGATAAGCGTCGCCCGACAAGCCATAACCCAGAACTTCGGCGTAGATTTTTGCACCGCGCGCCTTGGCGTGCTCATATTCTTCCAGCACAACAATGCCGCCGCCTTCGCCCATGACAAACCCGTCACGATCCGCATCGTAAGGGCGTGACGCCTTGGTCGGGTCATCCGCACAGCCTGTAGACAGGGCCTTGCAGGCGTTAAAGCCGGCAATGCCAATTTCACAGATCGCGGCTTCTGCGCCGCCTGCAACCATCACGTCAGCATCATCAGAGGCAATCAAACGTGCGGCATCACCAATCGCATGCGCGCCCGTCGAACAGGCGGTCACCACGGAATGGTTTGGACCTTTGAAGCCGTACTTGATGCTCACCTGACCAGAGATCAGATTGATCAACGCGCCGGGAATAAAGAACGGCGACACACGACGTGGGCCTTTTTCCGCCATCAACAGCGTGGTCTGCTCAATGGACTGCAACCCGCCAATGCCGGAGCCGATCATCACACCAGTGCGTTCCAGAGACTCGGTGTCTTCTGGCATCCAGCCGCTGTCTTGCACCGCCATCTGCGAGGCCGCGAGACCATAGAGAATAAAATCATCGACCTTGCGACGCTCTTTGGGCAGCATCCAGTCGTCTGGATTAAACGTGCCATCGCTGCCATCGCCATAAGGAACTTCGCAGGCATACTTTGTGGTGACCCGTTCTGGATCAAACCGAGTGATCGTGCCCGCGCCGGACTGACCGTCCAGAATACGAGACCAGCTTTCTTCCACTCCAGAGGCAAGTGGGGTGACCAGACCGAGACCGGTGACTACTACTCGACGCATTTCATTGCTCTCCTAGCCTTTGGCAATTTGCCCATCCAAATAGCTTGGAATGACTATGGCGCGCAAGGGCGGCTGAGCAGGGATTCACCGATATGCCCGCCCAAGCAAAGGAGATTGTCATAAAAAGTCAGCCACAGCCTCTGGTTCTGGCTTGGCAACCGCCAAAGCCTCCTCAACTGTCATCGTCTTGCGAAACAATGCGCGACCAACCAATGCGCCTTCAATGTTGGGAATATACTTCAAACGTGCAATGTCATCTGCGCTGCGCACAACACCGCTGGCCGTCACCGGCCACTTACTCTGTTCGGCAAGTCCCGAAATCAATCCAAGCTGAGCCTCAACATCGCTCATGTCACTGTCGATATCAGTGACCACAATGCCAGCAAATGGCGCATCGCCAAATGCCGCGATATACGCCGCAGGATCAAACGCGCCCGCCTTGCGCCATCCCTCCGTCATCACTTGCCCCTGCCAGATGTCCACGGCCAAAACAATCTGGTCAGGATGCGCATGGGCCAATTGCGTGGTGGTTGCCGGATCATAAGCCGCCAACGTCCCCAGAACGATGCGGCCAGCGCCTTTGTCTATCCAATGCTCCACTTGTTCGCGTGAACGCAGGCCGCCCCCCAACTGCACGGGTGTGCCCGCCGTTCGAATGATCTCTTCGACCAATTCGGTGTTGGTATCTTCGCCCTGCACAGCATTGAAATCCGTCAAATGCATCCACTCGGCACCCGAGGTGGCAAAACCCTTTGCCGTCTCAATCGGGTCCACGTGCCAAACCTGCGGGCTGTCTAAGTTGCCCTTGTCCAAGGTCACGCACCGACCGTCCAAAAGCTCTATTGTCGGGTAAATCATCATGATGGGGTCCTCCTCAACAACGCTTGCTGAGGTCAGGGTAACACCCGATTGCAGGGATCACGCACTAAAAACGGCGCGCCCACCGATATCCGCGACTTCGGACCTTCCAAAGCAAAACGGCGCCTCCCGAAGGGAAGCGCCGCCTCAAAACTAATATCGCCGATAAGCTTAGGAAGCTTCGGTGATGAACTTCACGGCGTCGCCGAAGGTCTGAATGGTCTCAGCAGCGTCGTCTGGGATCTCGATGCCGAACTCTTCTTCAAAAGCCATTACCAGTTCCACAGTGTCGAGGCTGTCTGCGCCCAGATCATCGATGAAAGATGCAGCTTCGACAACTTTGCCTTCTTCTACACCCAAGTGCTCTACAACGATCTTTTTTACGCGGTCTGCGACGTCGCTCATGTCAATTCCTCATTCGTATTGGGCAATTTGGCCCGTTTGATCTCCCACCCACCCGGGCGGGGCTGATTTGTGCCCCATCCGGGACGGCTTTAATCCGGTGGTCCCGGAAGGTCTCCATATGCCCTAAAACTAAGGCACCCGGAAAATACTCGCCGCCTATAGCACATCCGCTTCACAACGCAAACGCTTTCCCCAGCGACAAGGAAGGCCCCCCAAAGGGAGCCTTCAAGGTTCACAACATGGCCATGCCACCGTTCACATGCAAGGTCGAACCGGTCACATAACCAGCTTCAGGGCTTGCAAGGTACAGCACAGCCGCCGCAATTTCTTCTGCGGCCCCCATGCGGGAGGCAGGAATCTGTTTGTTGATCGTGTCTTTCTGATCATCGGTCAGCTTGTCGGTCATCGCGGTCGCAATAAAGCCCGGAGCAATTGCGTTGGCTGTGATACCACGGCTTGCCACCTCATAAGCGATGGATTTGGTCATGCCGACCATACCGGCCTTCGACGCTGCATAGTTCACTTGGCCGGGGTTTCCGGTGGCGCCCACAATCGAGCTGATGTTGATGATCCGGCCCCAACGGGCTTTCATCATTGGGCGCATCACACCCCGGCACAACCGCATTGCGCTGGTCAAGTTCACGTCGATCACGCTCTGCCATTCATCATCGCTCATGCGCATGAAAATCTGGTCCCGCGTGATGCCCGCGTTGTTCACCAAAATATCGACGCTGCCCATCGCCTCAATCGCCTGTTTCGGAAGCGCATTCACAGCTTCGGAGTCACTCAGATTACACGGCAACACATGTGCCCGCTCTCCAAGTTCGGACGCCAACGCCTCAAGCGGCTCCACACGGGTACCAGACAAGCCTACGGTTGCGCCTGCCTCATGCAGGGCTTTCGCAATTGCGCCGCCAATACCACCAGACGCGCCAGTCACGAGTGCGGTTTTTCCAGTCAGATCAAACATATCTTTGTCCTTGTCCTTTAACCCTGAAGCGCTTCAACAGCGGCTTTCACATCATCCGGCGTGCCAACGGCACGCACAGCATTGCCACGATCTATTTTGCGGATCATTCCAGACAGTGCTTTGCCAGCCCCGATTTCCCAGAATTCCGTCACGCCGTCAGCGCTCATCTGCATCACCGATTCGCGCCAGCGCACCGACCCTGTCACCTGCTCCACCAGCAGCTTCTGGATCTCAGCCGGATCACTTACAGCGGCGGCGCGCACATTGGCAATCACCGGCACCGCCGGCGCTTTGATCTCAACACCTGCCAGAGCCTCCGCCATGACATCCGCTGCTGGCTGCATCAACGCACAGTGGAACGGGGCACTCACCGGCAACATCACCGCACGGCGAGCGCCTTTTTCCTTGGCAATTTCTGCCGCCCGTTCGACAGCTGCTTTGGCCCCGGACACCACAACCTGCGTCGGATCGTTGTCATTGGCAGCCTGGCAAACGTCGCCCTGCGCTGCCGCATCAGCAACCTCTTGAACCGCTGCAAAATCCAACCCCAAAATGGCGGCCATCGCGCCAACGCCAACAGGCACAGCTGCCTGCATGGCCTCGCCACGGATGCGCAACAAACGGGCGGTATCGCCGATCGACAAAGCACCCGCTGCCGCCAGTGCCGAATATTCACCCAATGAATGCCCGGCCACACAAGCTGCGGCGTCAATGTTCACACCTTCAGCTTCCAGCGCCTTCATCGCTGCCAATGACGTTGCCATCAGCGCCGGTTGTGCGTTCTGCGTCAGTGTCAGCGTGTCTTGATCACCATCCCAGATCAGCCCGCTCAGGTTCTCACCTAAGGCAGCATCGACTTCATCAAACACCGCTTTGGCGGCGGGATAGGTTTGGGCCAAGGCCTGCCCCATTCCAATGGTCTGCGCCCCTTGTCCAGGGAATACAAATGCACGGCTCATTCTTGGCTCTCCTCGCAAATCTTTGGTTGGGCATAGCGCGCAAGCCACGTGCACGCAACGTCAATAGACTGTTAATCCAGTGCTATGCGCAGCCGCGCACCCGCCATGTGCACCAATGCAAGTTGCGCACAGCGCAGACAATTGCCACTGTCACAGAAAGCAAATACGAGGATTCCAATGTCGCGCACCAACACAACCGCCCGCTATGGCAGTGTCGCCAAGACATTTCATTGGCTCACAGCTCTTTTCATCCTGACCGCGCTCGCGATTGGATTTATTGCGCACAACGCGCCTTATGAAGACAGCGCGCAACTCGCGATCAAAGCCAACCTGTTCTCGTTGCACAAAACTGTAGGACTGGCTGCTTTCTTCACGGCGCTGCTCCGCATTCTCTGGGCCTTCACCCAACCGCGTCCCAAACTCCTCAATGGCGATCACAAACTCGAAGCCCTGGCGGCGGAAACCGCCCATTGGGTGCTCTATGGTGCGATGGTTCTGGTGCCGCTCACCGGCTGGACACACCATGCGGCCACAACCGGCTTTGCGCCCATCTGGTGGCCATTTGGGCAATCCCTGTTCTTTATTTCAAAAGATCCCGACTTGGCCGCCACACTTGGCGCGCTGCACTATGTCTTTATGATCCTGTTGGTGCTCACGCTGCTCGCGCATGTGGGTGGTGCTATCAAACACGCCATCATTGACCGCGACAAAACTCTGCAACGCATGCTGCCTGGCACTCCAGTGCTGCCTGATGTGCCCGCTCAACAACCTGGCCATTTCCTGCCCATTGCTGGTGCTGCGAGCGTCTGGGCGGTTGTTCTCTATATCGGTGCGTTTTCCGGCCTTTTTGCCCACGACCAAAACACCGGATCTGCTGCGCAACTCGCCGAAGTCTCATCCGATTGGCAGGTCCAATCCGGCTCCTTGGAAATCGCCGTTCAACAATTTGGCGCCGAAGTCAGCGGTGAATTTGCCGACTGGACCGCCCAAATCGCCTTCGATGAAGCGGCGACTGACGGCAAATACGGCGACGTCACGGTGACCATTTCCATTGGGTCTCTGACACTTGGTTCTGTGACCAACCAAGCCCTTGGCGCGGACTACCTCAACGCAGAAGGCTTCCCGACAGCGACCTTCACCGCGGACATCCTACCCGCAGAAACAGGCTACATCGCTGAAGGCATCTTGAACCTGAGCGGCCATGACGTGCCCACCACCCTGCCTTTTGCTCTGGTCATGGACGGAGACACCGCCAACATGACGGGCTCTCTGGAGCTTGATCGCCGCGCCTTCCATGTGGGCGACGACATGACCGATGAAAGCTCTCTGGGCTTTGGTGTCGCGGTAAATATCGCGCTGACGGCGACTCGAACGGAGTGACCTCAGACGCCCAAGGCATTGCAGGCCAGCACCCGATCACGTGACGGTGCTGGCAGATTTATCTTACAAAGCTGCAGAGCAGGTTTGTTGTAGGTAGAGCCACAGCACAAGAGGCCCAGCAAGCGTCACAGCGATCAAACACCAGTCTACCAGGTTCTTTTCGTGAGACCGTGTGCCCAAAAGCACCTGGATGGCTTCGACAAAAGGCAGCTTTCGCACCACAATCGTGTAAATCAGATTGAGGGTGCAGCACGCCACAAAAAGGGCGACAGGCAAAGACCCTGTTTGTTCGAGACATTCCATAGACAACATGATGTCACCTTAAACCAACTAAGTGCTTTTAAATCAATCGAAAAGCCGGAGCGAACAGCCCGTTTTGAAATGCCGAATTCGTCAAAAAAAAAGGCCGCCCAACCGGGCGGCCTTCTCCGTGAGTGATGGTGGAAGTCTTACTCCGCCTTCATAGCTTCTACAGAAATCTGCACAGCCACTTCGTCCCCAACGAAGGGCGCGAAGTTGCCGACGTCATAGTCGGTACGTTTCAATGTGGTGGTTGCGTTGAAACCCGCCCAAGGTTTTTTCGCCATTGGGTGCTCGCTTGATGCGTTCAGCTGTGCGTCCAGAACCACAGATTTGGTCACGCCATTCAGGGTCAGATCGCCGGTGATCAGCGCCGTGTTGTCGCCCGTCACTTCGATGCCAGTGGACGAGAAGCTCACCAGTTCATCGTCTGTTGCGCCAAAGAAGTCGTCGCTCATGATGTGGCCGTCACGTGCTTCCCAACCAGTGAACATCGATTTGACAGGCATCGACACGTTCACAGAGCTTGCCGCGGGGTCTTCCTGATCAAACATGATCTCGCCTTCAAAGCCTGAGAACATGCCCCAAGTGGTCGAATAGCCAAGGTGGTTATAAGAAAACAGAATCTGGCTGTGCGATGCGTCCAGCACGTATTTCTCAGGTGCAGCAACAGCAGATGTCGCAGTTACAGCGGCCAAAGCCAATCCGGCAGCAAAAAGGGTATGTTTCATCAAGATCTCTCCAAAGTTGGGTAATTGCATGTTCATGCGGATTATGTGCCCACAAGACGCGCAATCTCAATTCCACGTAAACCCACAACTTATGTGCTTATGTGAACAATTCCGTGATCTGAAACGCGCAAAGCCGCACATAGTGCGGCTCTGGACCTCATTTCAACGTCGGCAGCAGTGAATTAAATCGGCAAAACCGCTTGACTGCGCAGCTGCGCGATTGTGTCAAGCCGTGCATGCGCGCCGTCAATCGGCAACGCCACGGTCACACGTCCATCCATGCCGAAAACCTGCAGCATATGATCCGACACGTCGACTCGCATAATATCTTCGTAGTTCAGGGACTTGATCACATGTTTGCCGCTGCGTGGCAGGCCTTCGTAGACAAGAAGCTGGCGATTGCGTTGATCAAAGTGAAGCTCCCGGCGCGGTTTGTCCGTAGCGATCTGTGTCATACCAACGCCCGCGGTCACCAACAGGATAGACACACCCATTTTTGACAAGAGGATATAAGGAGTCAAATCCAGCCCCGGCACCAACCACAGCCCGACACCTGCCAAAATAAAGGCAAATCCAAACACCATCGCAGTCGCGCGAACAGAAAGAGAAGGCCTTTTGCCCTCCACCATCGCCACGCGCGATTGATTGTCTTCAGCGAAATTGGCAAGCGCCACCATTTTCCCGATCTCCCGTTGGCTCATTCGAGCAATCAAACAGCGGGTTCTCCCGCCTTTGATATGACCTTCCGGTTGAAATCGGGCGACAATGCGGCGCTTTGTGGAAACTCCTGTGTTGCTATGAAAATAGGCACATCCCGCAGAGATCACGTTTCGTCTTTGGGTTTGCTCCCAGCCACACTGGTTGCACAGCCGAAAAAATGACGTTTCAACTGAACATCCAAGTCTTCGGCCTTCAATGCTTCTGCAAACTGCGCACAATCCCCAAAGTTTCGCGTGTAAGCACCGATCATACTGAAATCATCGGCTCCGCGTAAAAAGAGCCGCTCTATCAATGGCAAAACACGGTCAATGGCAAAACACGGTCCAAATAGAAACGGTAAACAGGACGCAAAACCCATGTTTTTGGATCAGAGGCCTCAATCAATGCAAACTGCCCACCCCGTTTCAATATGCGCGCGATTTGACCTGCCAAAATCACATGCTGCGCCTCATTGAAGGTCTTCAAGCCGAAACTCGACACAACAACCCAAAACCAGCCAGACACACAACTGTCTGCGACCCGTCTTTGACGGCGGACCAATCCGGACGCATGTACCAAAAGTGGCGTATCGATTCCGCGCTTGCACCCTCTGCAATTTCCGCTATACAGCGCCATCCTTTTGCAAAAGCTTGAACCGCGCAGTCTCTCGTGGGTGGGGTGCAAAAGGTCTAACTGCCCCGCTCTTTGAAATGCGCCCATAAATTGAATGGAGAGCACATGCCACTGTATGAGCATGTTTTCATCTCGCGCCAGGACCTGTCCAACGCGCAAGCAGAAAGCCTCGTGGAACACTTCAGCACTGTTGTGGCTGACAACGGCGGGTCCGTTGTTGAGTCTGAGTACTGGGGCGTGAAGACCATGGCCTACAAAATCAACAAAAACCGCAAAGGCCACTACGCCTTCCTGAAGACCGACGCGCCTGCGCCTGCGGTTCAGGAAATGGAACGCCTGATGCGCCTGCATGACGACGTGATGCGCGTTTTGACCATCAAGGTTGATGAGCACGCCGAAGGTCCTTCGATCCAGATGCAGAAACGTGACGAGCGTGGCGACCGCCGCGAGCGCCGCAACTAATCACTTTAGGAGAGGACATTAAGTTATGGCTGCAAAACCATTTTTCCGCCGTCGCAAAGTCTGCCCTTTCTCGGGTGAGAACGCGCCGAAGATCGATTACAAAGACACAAAGCTGCTGCAGCGCTACATCTCTGAGCGCGGCAAGATCGTGCCATCGCGCATCACAGCCGTGTCCGCAAAGAAACAGCGTGAGCTGGCCCGTGCAATCAAACGCGCGCGCTTCCTTGCACTGCTTCCATACGCCGTGAAGTAAGGAGAGACTGATATGCAAGTTATCCTTCTGGAACGTGTGGCCAAGCTGGGCCAAATGGGTGAAGTTGTAGACGTGAAGCCGGGCTATGCTCGTAACTTCCTGCTGCCCCAAGGCAAGGCATTGACCGCCTCCAAGCACAACATCGCAGGCTTTGAAGCGCAAAAAGCGCAGCTCGAAGCCCGCAACCTGGAAACCAAAAAAGAAGCCGAAGCGCTGGCAGAGAAACTCGATGGCGAACAGTTCATCGTGATTCGCTCCGCGTCTGACGCTGGTGCTCTGTACGGCTCCGTCACGCCACGTGACGCTGCTGATGCGGCCACCGAAGCTGGTTTCTCTCTGGATAAGAAACAGGTTGCTCTGGCAAGCCCAATCAAAGATCTGGGCGTGCATGCGGTACACGTGAACCTGCACCCTGAAGTGCAAGTCACAATCAACCTGAACGTTGCCCGTTCTGAGGAAGAAGCGGAGCTGCAAGCTTCCGGTAAATCCATTCAGGAACTGGCCGCTGAAGCAGAAGCAGAAGCAGAATTCGAAATCGCCGAACTGTTCGACGATATCGGCGCTGCTGCCTCTGACGACGACGATTATGCTCCGGAAGCGTCCGAAGCAGAAGAAGCCCCTGCCGAAGAGCAGTAAGCTTCACCAGCGAAATCTTCGCAGAGCCGCGTCCGGGTGCACCTGGGCGCGGCTTTTCTTTTGTCCAAACCTCAGCGATCTACGCGGACTCTCGCGCATCCCAAGCCATTGAGCAATAATCACTTTCCTGCACCCGTTTTGCGCCCATACTGAAAGTCTGCACGCCTCAGGAGGCCACATGACTCACGCAATTCCCCGACGCACACTGTTACTTATGTTGGCCAGCCTGCCTCTTGCCGCATGTGCAAGCCCAAAGCCACCCACGCCATTTGACCCACCGCTTTATCCCAACGAAACGCCGGCACTGCGGGCGCTGATCAACCAATACGCGGATTTCTACGACGTCCCGCGTGATTTGGTCCATCGTGTGATCATCCGGGAAAGCACCCACCGCCCTTGGGCCACCAACGGTCCGAACATCGGCCTTATGCAGATCCAGCTGCCCACGGCACGTGGCATGGGATACACCGGCAACCGTCAGGGCCTTCTGGATGCAGAAACAAACCTCACCTACGCCGTGAAATACCTCAAAGGCGCCTTTCTGGTCGCAGACGGCAACTATGACCGTTCGGTGTTTCTTTACGCCAAGGGATACTATCCAGAAGCCAAACGCGCAGGATTGTTGAAAGAAACTGGCCTCGCCCCCTAACGCGCCTTGGCACCGGGTAATCGCCAGACTATTCTCGCCTTATATTATTTTAGCTCTTGAGGCCCGTCCGTGAGTACCGATTCCGAAGCCATCAGCCTTCACCCCTTAGCGCCGCACCATTTGCCCAGCTTCATCTCCGACGCCACGGGGTATGATCCAATGATGACCAACGTCGGCATTTTTGCCGTTGTGATGGTTTTCCTTTTGGTCACCTTCTTTTTGCATCTGCATTCGTTGCCTGAAAAGCTGGCCCATCAAGTTGGCGCAAACCAGCTACAGATCGTGGGGGTGCTTGCGTTGATCGCTCTGTTTACCCACAACAACCTCTATTGGGTGGCTGCGCTGCTGATCGCCCTCGTTCAGATCCCCGACTATGAAACGCCGTTGGGCCGCATTGCCGCTGCACTGGAAGCGTTCAAACCGGCCCAGCCTGCCTCCCCTGAGGGCTTGCTCTCGGCTGACGCTGGCACATCTGTCTCTGAGGATGTCGACACGCAGGATGATCTCACTCCCAACAAAGATGCGGAGGCCTGATCTATGCTGGAATTTATCTGCTGCTCGATGCTCACCATCCTACCTGACTATCTGTTTCGCCGTTACTGGCAGGGCAAGCATCTCGGAAAAGACATCACTTTGTTTTCAATGTGGTACGAGCTTCGCTACGGGCTCAGCGCCTGTTTTATCCTGACTGTCAGCTTGATTACGCTGATCTTCTATTTTCACCCATCGACAACCAGCGTGTCGTCCTATTTCCGCACAGTGACTCTGTTGCCAGAAACGCCCGGCCGTGTGGTCGAAGTGCTGGTCAAAAACAATCAAGATGTCAAAGCCGGGGACGTGATATTCAAACTGGATGACAGCAGCCAGCGCGCCGCCGTCGCCACCGCGCGCGCCGCCATTTACGAAGTGGATGCCGCAGAACTTTTGGCCACCGACGATCTGCGCGTGGCAAAGGCCAATCTGGACGCTGCCGAAGCCGCGTTTGAGCAAACCAAAGATGAGTTTGAGCGTAAAAACACCCTGTTTCAGGAAAACTCACCCGCTGTGACCGTGCGCGAAGTTGAGCGCCTTGAAAACTTGATACAGGAACGCCTCGCCGCTGTAGACGCGGCGCATTCTGCGGTGGAGTCTTCAAAGCACCGTCTAGACACGCAAATTCCCGCCCAGCGTGATAGCGCAGAGGCGGCCTTACATCAGGCTGATGTGGCTCTGTCCAAAATGGTCGTCTATGCGGGCGAAGACGGTCATATTGAACAATTTTCGCTTCAGGTTGGGGATTACATCAATCCAATTCTACGCCCGGCTGGTCTTCTCGTGCCCGCTGGCAGCGGAAAAGGCCGGTTTCAGGCAGGGTTTGGTCAATTGACAGCACAAGTCTTGAAGCCCGGCATGCTGGCGGAAATGTCTTGTATTTCCAGCCCAATGCGGGTGACCCCAATGGTGATTGTCGATATTCAAGACGTGATCCCTTCTGGCCAAATTCGTCCAACCGACAGTCTGCGCGATCCCCAAGACAACAAACGCCCCGGCACCATCATCGCCTTTTTGGAGCCGCTTTACGAAGGGGGAACAGACCACCTGCCTCCGGGCAGCCAGTGTGAAGTCAACGCCTACACAAGCAACCATGACCGCCTGCAGGATCCTGACATCGGCACCGTCGAATTTGTCGCGCTGCACGTCATTGATACGGTGGGATACGCGCACGCGCTGATCCTGCGGTTCCGCGCAATTCTATTGCCGTTCAGAGTGCTGGTGTTCTCAGGCCACCACTAACCACCCCTCTGCCCCGGCCCACAGCCGGGGCATCACACTCCCAAGGCGTGCCGTCTGCACATCACCGAGCCATATAAAATGGTGTCTGTCTTGAGATTTTGGACTTAAACCGCCTACTCTGCGCCAAACCCAACGCTTTCTAGCGGAGCCCGTTCATGTCCCATCGCCCCGATCTCAGCGTCATGTTTGGCTCATTGCGCTCCGGCACAACAATGGTGCGTCTCATGTTAGACGGCCATCCGCGATTGATTGCGCCCGGTGAAACAGATTTTCTGACCGACCATCTTCGTCGCAATCGTGCCGGAGACTGGCAGTATGACCTTGCCTCTCTCGCCGCAGATCGCATGTTTCAGGCCATGGACATTCCCGTGCCGCAAAGCACAGATGCCGCCACCGCCTTCGCCGAACTGTGCGTCAGCCTGCGCAGAGGCCAGACACGCCCCCTTGTGCTCATCGCACATCGCGGCTTGGATCGCCTCCTGGATTTGGTGCCCGACATCCCTGTCATTCATTTGGTACGTGACCCCCGCGACGTGGCCCGCTCAGCCATTGGTATGGGCTGGGCTGGCAACACCTACCACGGTGCGCGCACGTGGCTGGAAACGGAGTTGGAATGGGAGCAGACCGTGCACCGCTTAAACAGCGATCAGCATCTAGATCTGCGCTACGAACAACTGGTCCATGCCCCAGAACACAATCTCAAAGAGATGTGCGCCTTTCTGGGGGAAACCTTTGAACCCGCCATGCTCGACTACACCATAAACAGCACCTACGCGCGCCCGGACCCGGCTCTAACAGAGCAATGGCGCCACAAACAAACGCCGCGTGAATTAGGACTGATCGAGCCTCTGTTTGGCGAGTTGCTCAGCCAACGCGGCTACGCCTTCAGCGGCCACCCCCACCTACACCCGGGCCCCTTTGGGCGTCTCGCCCTCAGGCTGGATCACCTACGCTCTGTCTGGAGCCGCCGCATCGCACGCTATGGGGTCTGGGATCCAATATATGTGCGATTGTGCGAGCGTCTTGGTTTACAGGCGTGGGCGCGCCCGGCACAACGCCGTATGGATGTGATCACCCAAGACTATCTCAAATGATCTGATCACCGCGATGCAGACGACAGCGCGCGTCGTCACGCTCCAAAGTTGCCACCCAAGTCTTGCGGAGACATACGGATCAATCGGCTGTCTTCCACTGCCGCCTGTCGATGCTCTACGGCGGCGCGATATTCGGGATACTTATGCATGGATGCAAAGGCTTCAACGCTGGGGTACGCGGCAATAAAGCACAAATCCCATTGTTTTCCTGGCCCAATCAACATCTGCTCCATCTGTCCGCGCCAAACAATCTTTCCGCCAAGCTTTGCAAAAGTGGCCGCACTCTCACGCCCATACGCCGCATAGGCCTGCGCACCCGTCGCCATACGCCCATCAGCATATTGCGCCGACTTACGCAGCTTTATCAGGTTCAACATATGTACAGGCCCGGCCCGATCGTTGGCTTTGAACGCGTCATATCCAGCCTTGTCAAACGTGGTATAATTCAACGAAAGTCCCCCCAATTCACATTTTCCACATCAGTATTTTCAATCAAGCTGGCAGTAGCAATGATTGATTGGTTCGCATCGACCGACATGCGGACAAAACCGACTTGGAAACGAAGTTCTATTTGGATCAAAGAGAAAAGCTGCTGAAATTGGTCAGCACCAACAAAGGCACCTTTATCGGCTACAACACGTTCTTTGAGTAAAAGGACTGCAAGCGCTTTAAGGCAGCCAGAAACACACCCAACGAAAAAAGGCCGCCCCATATAGGAGCGGCCCTTCACTGTCCCATAACTGGGTGTTGGACTTATTCGTCGTCCAGTGCCTCTACGGCTTTTTGCAGGTCGTCTTTGGAGACCTCTTTTTCGGTCATTTCAGCCAGTTCAAAGACATAGTCGACAACTTTGTCTTCAAAGATCGGCGCGCGCAGCTGCTGCTGCATCTGCTGGTTCTGCTGAACAAATTCAAAGAACTGACGCTCTTGACCCGGGTACTGACGCGCCTGGTTCATGATTGCTTGGGTGATTTCTGCGTCGGTCACTTCGACCTCTGCTTTTTGACCCAGCTCTGCCAGCAACAGGCCCAAACGCACGCGGCGCTCTGCCAGTGTGTTGTGCTCATCTGTCGGTGTGATCTCTGGGTGGTCGTGGCCTTCCACCTCAGGGTTTTCTTCATGCCACAGCTGATGCGCAATCTGGCCAGCTTCCGCTTCCACCAAGGAAGGTGGCAGTTCAAAAGACACCAGCTTGTCCAGCTCGTCCAGCAGCGCACGTTTGGTCACTGCGCGTGCAGCACCTGTGTATTCGCCTTCCAGACGCTCAGACACCTGAGCTTTCAGACCGGCAAGGTCTTCTGCGCCAAATTTGGTGGCCAGCTCGTCGTTGATCTCAGCAGCAACCGGTTCTTTCACTTCTTTGACAGTGCAAGAGAACACAGCTTCTTTGCCAGCAAGGTTTTCAGCGCCATATTCCTCAGGGAAGGAAACGGTCACGTCTTTTTCTTCACCGGCTTTTACGCCAACCAGCTGCTCTTCAAAGCCCGGGATGAATTGGTTGGAGCCCAACACCAGTGGGAAATCGTCGCCTGCGCCGCCTTCAAACGCTTCGCCGTCGATGCGACCCACAAAATCCATCACAACTTGGTCGCCGTCTTTGGCTTTAGAACCTTTTTTGCGGGCTTTGAAATCCTGCGCGGTTTCGGCCAGGTTGGCCAGCGCTTCGTCAACATCCGCTTCAGCTGCTTTCACAACCATTTTTTCCAGCTTGATGCCTTTCAGATCAACGTCTGGAATAACAGGCAGAGCCTCATAGGACATTTCGACTTCAACATCGTCGCCCTCTTTCCAGTTTTCGCCGTCTTTCATTTCGACTTTGGGCTGCATGGCAGGACGATCACCGGACTCTTCGAAGTGCGCGTTCATCGCACCGTCGATGGTCTCCTGCATGGATTCACCCAACAAGCGCTCACCAAATTGCTTTTTAAGGAGCGGCATAGGCACTTTGCCTTTGCGGAAACCTTTCATTTCGATTTCCGGCTGCGCTTCTTTCAGCTTTTCGTTTACTTTTTCGTTCAGCTCAGCCGCGGTGACAACGATGTTGTAGCCGCGCTTCAGGCCTTCGTTCAGAGTCTCGGTAACCTGCATCAGGAGTCCCCATTAAGTAGCTGCGCGCGGTCAATTGAGCCCGCACGCAGTCGAGAAAAATTTGAGTTCTTCTAGTGGTCCCTGCCCAGAGGCGCAAGGGCATATCCAAGCAAAAACGCGCCCGATCCATTTGACCCGGCGCGTTTGAAGGACAATTGGTTGTCTACTGGTGCCTTAGAAGCTCCAACGCGCGCCAATCATATAGCCATCAACATCGCTAAAGTTGGTGCCGGTCTGCTCGTAGGAATGGCTGCGATAGGCCGCAAACAGTTCCACGTTGGCCGAATCGACTTTCTGAACAGCTTCGAGCCCCCAAACAACACCTTCGTCGCCTGTGGCCACCATGTCCTGAGACCTAAAGACATCCGCAGACAAATAAGTCTTACCAAAACTGAACCACTGCTGCTGATACCCGACCTTACCATAGACATAGCTGCCGGATTGGTCGTTCTCGCCGACCGACAATGTGCCACTGATGCCCGTTGGGTTGTGCAAGGCACCAATTGAGCCAATCACCGTCTTGGTTTCGCCCGATGACAGATCATTCACAGCATAGGCCAACGTGCCTTTGAAGCTGGTATCCCCAAAATCCGTGCCATAGCGCAAGGCAACATCGTAGAAGCGGTCGCTGTTGTCGTCTTTCAGGATCTCCTGACCTGCAGCCGCCGAAATCACAAACCCGTTGAAGTTCGGGCTGTCATAGCGCACCCGGCCTTTCCGTCCGCCGTCAAAGTCCTTGAACACATCGCCAATCGAGACCCCAGAGCCGACGCCGCCGGTGAGGAACTCAAAACCGCCAAATGTATCGGACACGGCAACCGTACCCACAAGGCCAGTGCCGGAGAAGTCCGTGCCGCCGGTGATACCATCTGACGCCATCGAACCTTGACCAACGTAGAAAGTCCCTACGTTGTCGGTTTGATAAATCAGTTCAACCTTACGCAGGTTTTCTTGGCTCCACTCAATGTCACCCCCGCCACTTGTTTGGCTTCGGCTGCTGGAACCGGGCAAACCAAGCGCCGTTTCAAAGTTGAATTTGATGGTGCCGTTGGCCAAGTCGTTGTTGAACCAAAACCCCAATCGGGACGGCGCATTGCTGTTATCGACAACCTCAGTGGTTGTGGAGGTCCCATCATCAACGCTAATCACGCCGCCGTTTAGGAACCCATACCAACTGAAACCTTCTTCAGATTGCGCAATCGCCGCGCTTGTCATTGCCGTTGATCCCAGAACAAACGCCATCGGCGCTGCCAGAATTTTCACTGATCGTTGAACCATAGCAGTTTCTCCATGCTGATCCTGTCCACGCGGACAGGATGGTCCTAAAGGATGGGCCTGTGTTGCGAGTCTTTGGCATATGGCAATGGGCCATACCCTCAGATCCCACGGGTCGAACTCCACGCCGCGCAAAATTTGCAACGTAGAAATGTCTTTGTGTGACACGCACAGAAAATCGAGGTGCATGCCACAATCTCGCCGACGTGTGCCTGTTAGGATATGCGCAAAGCAGGCGCAAATGCCTTCCCTGCCAAGCTGGGCCAATTCATGCCAACGCCGTGTCTCAGTCGTTAAAATGTGTCCTCAAGTGCGTCACTTGTACCTAGGAACTCAGCGAGAAACCGCAAGGTACGGGTCAAAAACGTCGCAGTCTCCTTGACATATTCTTTAGGAAAAGGGCCCGACAGCACGCCAAGCGCCCCCTCACTCACGGCAACGTGTGTAAAATGAGCCATTTCTCGCGCAGCTTACACAAGCGCTAGGCCAATTTCCGCCAGATACGGGTGTTCAGACACGGAGTTTTCGGAAAAACCACGACGACAAAAAGTGTCCAACACCTGAGAGGGTCGTGGAGCGTCACACATGCACAATGAAAAGGCCACCACCAGACCGCACCTCTCAGGTCCGCCAAAGACCTCTCAAACAACATGTGACCAACCGCTCCGCTGAAGACCTAAAACGCGCATGAGCGCTGCGAGTAATCTACCCCTGATTGAATTTGACTATCCGCGCCACAGATTTTCGCCAAACCCGATAACCTGCCCCCGCGACACTAGGGACACCTTTGGTTGCGCCGAGGACCGCAAGACCTGCGCAGATGACCAAGAAACACAGAGGTTTTCGTACATTTTCCTCGGAAACGCCGTATGACGTTTCAAAAAGGCCACATCCCACCCCCTAAACCCATAAAAATCCTGTGTTTTATGGAAATGTGGCGAAAAAGTGTTTGGCGAAACCTCTTTGGCGTTTTATAAATGGCAACAGCAAACAAGGGCAAAAGCCCGAACAACCTAGAGCGGTAAATAAGATGAGTAGTTTGAGTTATGCCGTCCGCGGAGCGGATGGAGTTGTGGTTCGTGGGCAAACAGCAGACAGCGCCAATGGCAGCGTGGCTCTGCATCAGGCCAAAGAAGTCTCTCTGAACCTCGCCCCCAACGACATTGCTGGATATGTGCAAGACGGTGACAATTTGGTTATCCACCTTGCGTCTGGCGAAACCATCACGTTGGAAAACTACTTTGTTGCTGTGGATGGCGAAGACCGAGATCTTTTTCTTTCCAAAGATGGACAATTTCATCAGGCCGATCTCGGTGATCCGATCAACGATCAGTATTTTGCGCAATATCAGTCGGTATCGACCACGGAAAAATGGAGCGCCTATGACGAGTTGGCCTTCCTTGATCTGGAACGCATCGAACCGGTTGTCGCACCGCTCGCGGCCCCTGCTCTCGGTCTGATCCCCGGCCTTTTGGGCGCCGGCGGCGCGGCTGCGGTTGTTGGCGGCTTGGGTGGCGGAGGCGGCGGTGGCTCCGACACCATCATCCCAACCGTCGACGATCCAGACGTGTCTCGCGTGATCGGCGGCACAGGCGATGACACTGTCACCATCACCGGAACCGGTGAGCCCGGCTCTGACGTCACAGTCACCATCGGAACGGAAACCGGCACCACCACGGTTGCGGATGACGGCACATATGAGGTGGTTTTTGATCCTGCCGCGCTGCCAGACGATGGCGTCTACGTCAGCACAGTCACCGTGGTTGCTCCCGATGGCAGCGTCTACGATCTTGACGGCCCCTCTGTCGATATCGACACCACCCCGCCGGATGTCTCTGTGGTGGACGGCACCCTGTCCACCGGCGACATCGTCAACGAAGACGATCACAGCACCGGTCACGTTATCTCCGGAACCGGTGAGCCCGGTGCGGCACTGACTGTCGAAATTGATGGCACCACCCACAGCACCACAGTGCTGGATGACGGCACGTGGGCTGTCACCTTTGCCACAGGCGAGATCACCACAGGCGAATATGACACCGCGATTACCATCACCTCAACTGATGCGCGTGGCAATGTCACCACCGTGACCGACACATTGCAAGTGGACACCATTGCCCCCGGTGTGGCGCTCAACACGGTTGAGGGCGACGACATCATCAATGCGTCAGAAGCCTCTGATGGTGTTGTACTTTCCGGCACTGGTGAAGCCGGTACAACTCTGTCGATCCTGTTTGAAGGCGTCACCCAAACGGTGACCGTTGCCGGTGACGGCACGTGGTCTGCCAGCTATGATGCCGCCAGCATTGGCACCGGCACCTATGACAGCACCGTTCAGATCACGGCCACCGATCTGGCAGGCAACAGCCACACCGAAACCTTCACTGTTGCCATCGACACGGAAGGCAGCGCCACCATCACAGCACCGATTGCAGGCGACGATGTCTTAAATGCCGCTGAGCACGCCAGCGGGTTGACCCTCACCGGCACCGCTGAGCCCGGCTCGTCGGTAGAAATTACCCTTGAAGGCGTAACACATACAGTGACCGCCGACAGCAGCGGAAATTGGACCACCACCTATTCGACCACAGACATTCCGGCAGGCACCTACGACAGCACCGTCACCGTGACCGCCACCGATGCGGCGGGCAACGTCACCACAACTTCTGACACTTTCCGTGTCGACACGGAAATCTCCGCAGGCCTTGATGCGAGCCAATTGGGCGGCGACAACACGGCCAACGCAACAGAGGTGGCCGGTGGCTTCTCTCTGACCGGCACCGCAGAACCAGGCAGCTCTGTCGCTGTCACCCTTGAGGGTGTGACCCACACGGTCACATCCGCAACAAATGGCACATGGTCAGCAAGTTTTGCTGCGGGCGAAATCCCACAAGGCACCTACGACAGCACCGTCACCGTGGTCGCAACCGACACTGCCGGCAACAGCGCCACCTCCACCGGAACCGTGCGCGTGGACACAGAGATTTCTGCCGCACTCGACAGCAATCAGGTGGGCGGCGACGACATCGCCAACGCCTCAGAAGTTGCTGGCGGCTTTGCGTTGACCGGCACAGCAGAGGCCGGCAGCACCGTTGTGGTTCAAATGGCGGGCGCGACACGCTCCGTGACCGCCGCCGCCAACGGCACGTGGTCCGCCAACTTCACCGCCGCAGATATTCCACAGGGTGAGTACGACGCCCCGGTGACTGTCACCGCGACTGATGCGGCTGGCAACAGCGCCACCTCAACTGGCACCGTGCGTGTCGACACCTCCACATCCATCGACGTTGATCTGTCCGCAGGGGTGTTCACCGCACCGGTCAATGCGGCGCAGATGCAAGGCGGCGTTGTGCTGGAAGGCACCACAGAGCCCAATGCACAGGTTGTCGTGACCGTCGAAGGGGTCGTGCGCACCACAACAGCAGACGCCTCTGGCAATTGGTTTGTCACCTACGAAAACGGCGCGCTCTCCGAGGGCACCTACACCGCCGATGCGACGCTTTCGGTGACTGACGCCGCTGGCAACACAGCCACAGCCAGCGCCAGCTTTGAGGTCGACACAGAGATCACCAACCCGGTGGTGCAATCGGTCACCTTCTCTGATGACGATGTGACGTCGGTTTCACTGGACACCGAAGCGCAGGACTACAGCATTCATGCGCTGCATCAGAACGGCAGCGCCGCAGAGCTGAGCACCACCGAAGTGGCGCTTGGCGGCAATGAAAGCCTGTTTGTGCTGAACCCTCAGGCCTCGGATGGCACCCATCTCGTCATCGCGTCCACCGATGATGCGGGCAACCAATCTGACACGCTGCTGGTGCTGGATGACAACGTCACCAACGCAGGCACGCTTGATCACGCGGCCATTGGCGGCTTCAACATCGAAGGGATCGAACTGGACTACGCCTCTGACGCCAATCTGACCCTGACAGAGGCGCAGATCCGCGACCTGTCAGACACCTCCGACACGCTCACCATTCACGGCGGTGCAGACGATCAGATCACTGTCACTGACGCGGTCAAAACCAACCAGACTGTCAACATCGAAGGCGAGTCTTATGATGTCTATACCGTCGGCAATGACGGCGTCACGCTCATTGTTGATCAAGACATCACTGTGACCATCTGATACCAGCCGGGGCGGCCCCGCCGCCCCGCGTCTCACTTGAACTACGGACTATCAAACGCCTCATGCTCCCCCGTCCTTTCAAAACAAGCCTGCCCCTGCTGTTGGGGGCCACGCTACTAGGCGGGTGCATGTCCTCTATGCCTGAAATCGGCAATCCTTTGACTCTGCTGCAGTCCAAACCCAAGGCGGAAGACGCCGGAGAAGTCACCAAGCGCACCAGCTTTGAACAAGACGCTGACGTGGGTGAAGATGGTCAAAGTGCCATTCTGAGCACGCTTCTGACCCGCCAATCCATGATCCCGCCAGACAGCAGTCTGGGACATGTTGCGGATGTCGCCCTGACCTCTTCGCGCCGTTCAGCGGAGGCCCAGTTGCGCACTGCAAAATTGCGCGCCCAAGCCGAAGACAAAAACTGGCTGCCCACCATTGGCCCTGAAATCTCTCTCACCTCGCTGGGTGATGTGATTGCGGGGCTGGTGTTTGAGCAGGTGCTGTTTGACCACGGTCGCAAGAAGGCTGAGCGCGAGTATGCTGCCGCCGACGTCGAAGTGGCCGCTGTCACGCTGTCACAGGATCTAAACGAACGAACCTTTACCGCTTTGGCACTTTACATCAAAGCCTTGCGCGGCCGAGACAAAGAGCATGTGGGCAACAAAGGCCTTGCTCAGATGCACCAATTTGAACGCATCGTGAAGGGGCGTGTTGAGGGCGGGGTCTCCAACAAGGGTGATCTGCGCATGGTGCGCACCAAAGTCCAAACACTGGAAACCAAAAGCCAAACCGCCAGCGAAAGCAGCGCCACAGCTTTGGCTGAACTTAAGGCAATGACCGGCACCGCCTTTTCGCTGACACCCGCGACGCCCTTGGGCTCACATTATCCCGATCTGGAGCCGCTTGATGTGCTCAAAGCTCGGGCAGAGGCTGATCGCTCCGTGGCCCAAGCCACAGTAGAGCGCGCCGCGCAATTGCCCGGCCTCTCAGCCAACGCACGTGTGACAAACCAAGGCAACGGTGGCAGCCTGAATGTCGGCAACGATGTCGGTCTGGGACTTGGCACCGGTGCGCGATTGAAAGCCATCGAAGCCTCCAAAGACATCGCCGCCCGTCAGGTGGGCGAGGCACGCGAAGACGGTGCCCGCGCCCGCAAGCGTCTGGAAAGCAATATCCAAAGTCTGGCCCGCCAAGAAAAAGAGGCCAACACGCTGGCCCGCGAGGGGCGCGAAACCTACACGCTGTTTGAGGCACAATTCCGCGCCGGACAGCGCTCTGTCCTCGAAGTGGTTGATGTCTATGAACAGTCCATCCTGCGCGCGCTGGATGGGGTGGACGCCAAATACGACAAACTGATCGCCCAGCTCGAACTGGCGCGCGATCTGGGTCTTCTGGCTGACGGAGATAAAATTTGAGCGGCGGCGCCACAGGCAACAAAGCGGGCAAAGCCCCGGTTGTGCTGTCCATTGCCGCTGTACAGGCCGCCAAACCGGCCAACCAGACCCCTGCCCCTGCATCCAGCAAACCGTTGACCCGCGCAGCACAGCCGGAGGCAAAACCGGCGCCCGCCGAGGCCATCCACGATCTTGTCGAGGCAACCGCCAACCGCATTCAGCACCGCGCCACTTTGATCTCTACGCTGGCCGCGCTCAACGGTGCCGATGTGCCGGTGACCGACATTGCCGAACACATGTGGACCACCGCGCCGGGCGATGTTTCCTTTAAGGCGCTTTCCGGCGCACTGGCCCACGCAGGTGTAGAGCCCAAAATCCACACCAAACTCACCATCGCGCCCACAGCATGGCCCGCCATTGCGGAAATGACCAACGGTCAGGCCATTCTTGTGCTCTCGCAAGACGAAGACATTCTCACGGTCTATGACGACAGCTGTGCGGACAATCGCGCCGAAGTTGCGCTCACCGAGTTTGCTCCTTTCTTTTCCGGGACCGCGCTGCGCGCCAAGGTCTCTCTGCGCCAACTGGCCGAACGCCATGTACCCCAAATCGCCGAAGGTATGTCGGGCCATTGGTTCTGGGGCGAGTTCACCAAATACCGCCGCCACATGGGCGAAATCATGCTGGGCTCGCTGGTGGCCAATCTTCTGGCCGTTGCTGTCGCGCTGTTCTCGTTGCAGGTCTATGACCGCGTCATTCCGCATCAATCCCAAGCCACCCTTTGGGTGCTTGCTGTGGGGGCTGTCTTCGCCATTGGTCTGGAAGGGCTGCTGAAACTGGCGCGCGCCAAGATGAGCGATGCTGCGGGACGCCGTATGGAACTCTCCATTCAGCACCGCCTTATGAAACGTCTTCTGGGCATGCGTTCTGACCGCCGCCCGCTGCCCCCATCTGGCCTGTTCGCGGCCATGCGCGACTTTGGCGCAGTGCGTGATTTCTTCACCTCCACGACGATCTCTGTGCTCGCGGATATGCCGTTTATCGTGATCTTCCTCGCCCTTGTGGCCTCCATCGCGGGCAACCTCGTCTGGGTGTTGGTGTTTGGCGGTTTGTTGATGGTGCTGCCCGCTTACGTGTTACAAAAACGCATGATTTCTCTGTCACGTGAAACACAAGGTGCCTCCGCCAAAGTGGGCCGTCTGCTGCAAGAGGTCATCACTGAACTCGACACCGTAAAAACACAACGCGGCGAAGACCGCGTGTTGCGGCTCTGGGACGAACTCAACGCGGTCTCCAGCCATTCCTCCGCAGAGCAACGCCGCCTCAGCTCCGCGCTGACCTACTGGTCCCAAGGTGTACAGCAAACCACCTATATCGCCACCGTGGTGATCGGAACCTATCTGGTGTTTGCCGGCGAATTCACGGTTGGCACCATCATTGCCACCGGCATTCTCACCTCGCGCACATTGGCGCCTTTAACGCAGTTTGCAGGCACCTTGGCCCGCTGGTCCAATGTCAAAGGTGCACTGGAAAGCCTTGACGCGATTGCTTTGTCTGAGCAAGAAAAAGGCAGTGACCGCAAATACTTGCGCCGTGAAAAGCTGACTGGGCAGTTTGAGCTGCGCGAACTGTCTTTCGCTTATGACGAAGATGCCGCAGCCACACTTGATGTCCCCGGTGTGGTCATCAAACCCGGTCAACGTGTTACCATTTTAGGCGCAAACGGTTCGGGCAAATCCACGCTTTTGAAACTCATGGCAGGGCTTTATGGCCCCACCAAAGGCCGCATCCTTCTGGACGGCACCGACATGAGCCAGATTGACCAACGCGACCTGCGCCGCAACATCGGCTACCTGTCTCAGGACGTGCGCCTGTTTGCCGGGTCTCTGCGCGACAACCTCAACCTCACACAGCTGGAACGTGATGACGACCGCCTGATGGATGCACTCGATTTTGCCGGTCTCGGCCCCTTCCTACGCAACCATCCCCAAGGACTCGACCTGCAAATCCGCGACGGTGGCGAAGGGCTTTCTATCGGCCAGCGCCAATCGATTGGCTGGGCGCGTCTCTGGCTGCAAAATCCCAGCATTGTGCTGCTTGATGAACCCACAGCCGCGCTGGATCAGACGCTCGAACGGACCCTGGTCAGCCGTCTTTCCAAATGGCTTTCGGGCCGCACGGCGCTGATCGCCACGCACCGCACCCCTATCCTTGCGCTCTCAACACGTACGCTGATCTTGCAAAATGGCCGGCTCGTTGTAGACGGCCCACGTGAGCAAGTCCTCGCACACCTCGCCGCCGGAGAAGGCGCATGAGTGCCGCGCAATTTGACACGGACACCGGCCTTGACGATCAGGTCCGCGCCTCCCGCCTCACCATCCGTCTGATCTTTATGGCTGTTGCGGGCTTTATCCTCTGGGCCTCCTTTGCCTGGGTCGATGAAATCGTCCGCGCTGAAGGCCAGGTGGTCTCCTCATCTCGCTCCCAATCCGTGCAAAACCTCGAAGGTGGTATCCTCGCCGACCTCGCCGTGAAACAGGGCGATCTGGTTGAGGCGGATCAAATCCTCGCCACCTTGAGCGACACCCGCTTCCGCAGCGCCTTTGACGACCTGCAAGACCAGATCGACGCCCTAGAACTGCGCCGCCTGCGGCTGGAGGCGGAGATCGCCGGACAATTCGAATTTGCGGCGCCAGAAAGCCTCGCCACCCGTGCGCCTCGCATTCTGTCATCGGAAAAAGCGCTGCTGGAGGCACGCCAAACCGACATCGACAGCCGCCGCGAAGGCGCCTTTACCCAGCTGGAACAGGCCAACGCAGAGCTCGCCAATATGGAGCGGCTTTATAAGAAAGAGTTTGTCGCCCTGCTGGAGGTCAACAAAGCCCGCGAAAAGGCGTCAGAGGCCGAAATCCGCTACATGGACATCATCACTCAGGCCGAGCTGACCTTGGCGGAAGAATACTCTGAAACGCTCAAAGAGATCACCTCGCTGAAGCAGGAAATGCGTCTTGCGCAGGACCAACTGTCGCGCACGGTGATCACCGCCCCGATGCGTGGCATCGTGAACAACCTCGCCGTCACCACCATCGGCGGCGTTGTGCGCCCGGGCGAAGAAATCTTTGAGATCATCCCCTTGGGCGAAGAGCTGTTTGTCGAGGCCCGTGTGCGACCCGAAAACATCGCCAACGTCGAGCCCGGCCAAGACGCCTCCATCAAGCTCACCGCCTATGATTACACCATCTACGGCACCCTGAAGGGCAAGGTGGATTTTATATCTGCCGACACCTTTGAAGATGAACGTGATCCATCCCTGCCTCCCTACTACAAGGCGACCGTAACAGTGGACACAGCCGCGCTGACGGAGCGCCAAAAAGCCATCGAAATCCGCCCCGGCATGCGCGCCACAGTCGAGCTGCACACCGGCTCCAAGACCATTCTTCGGTATCTGCTGAAACCGCTTTATAAGAGCAAAGAAGCGTTTCGGGAGCCGTAGCGCCGCGGATGTGGCGGGCCTTTGAGAAAAACGGATATTCGTTTCAAAAAGTGCCTGCTTTGACGCCGTCGCAATCCCAACCAAAAATGGAAATGGCGGCGCGGCGCGTATCAACGCGCTGAGGCTCGGCGACCCGGTTGAACAGCCGAGAAAATTCCGCTCTATGTGGCCATAGAATTTTTCAGAACACATTTCTTGAGGCATCAATGCAGTATGCAAAACTAGGCAAATCAAATCTGACCGTAAGCCGATTGACCCTCGGCACGATGACATTTGGCCCCCGCACGTCCGAGTCAGAGGCGCATCGTATTCTGGATCAAGCTGTCGATATGGGGATCAACTTGATTGACACGTCCAATGACTACGGCAATCCGATCTGGGGGCAGACCGAAACGATCGTTGGCAATTGGATCGCAAAGAGCGCGTCTAACCGCGATCGCATCGTGCTCGCCACCAAAGTTTTTCAGGAGAAACCCGAACCGCGCCTTCCAAACGAAGAGGCCGGTCTGTCCGCTTACAAAATTCGCAAGCAAGTCGAAGAGTCGCTGACAAGGCTAAAAACAGATCACATCGATCTGTACCAAGTCCACCATGTGGACCGCCGCATCACCGGCGAAGAGTTGTGGGGCACGTTTTCACGGCTCCAAGACGCCGGAAAGATCACCTACGTCGGGTCCAGCAACTACAATGGCTGGGCGCTTGCCAAACACCAAATGCAAGCCCAGCATCGCGGCGCACTTGGATTCGTGTCAGAGCAATCGATGTACAGCCTGCTCTGCCGGTACCCGGAATTGGACCTCATCCCGGGAGCACAAGATCTTGGCATCGGCCTGTTGGCCTACATGTCATTGGCCGGTGGCCTTCTGGCCAGCGGAAATCGACATGCCGATGGCAGCCGAGCAAAAACCGTTATGGAGTGGTATGGGTTGGATGAAGACGATTTTGGTCCCCGCCTTGATGCCTATCACGCGCTCTGTTCCGACCTTGGAGTATCCGGAAACACCCTCGCCACAGCTTGGGCGCTGTCAAACCCCGCCGTGGCCAGCGCGATCGTCGGCATTCGGGTGCCAGAACAGTTTTCCGGTTTGCCAGAAGCTGTTGAGATGAAATTGAGTTCCGAAACCCTTTCACGGCTGGACCAGCTCTTTCCAATCAGCAGCGGCAAAACACTCAAAAATGCACCGTCACCAGAAGCCTACGCATGGTAGAATAATAAGCGCATCAGGCGGCCCGCGCCACGTATCGGACGACCAACAAAGACGCTCCGAGCGGTGTATCTGCACCAGGGTTGCCACCCAAACGAACAGGAGCCGCCCAACATGGACCTCACCCATATCCTCGCCTTCAACCTCGCGCTCGCCGCGGCCATCGCCAGCCCCGGTCCGGCCTTTCTGATTTCGGTGAAAACCACCCTCACCGCAGGCCGCCGCGCGGGCCTCGCTGTCGGCGCGGGTCTCGGCCTTGTGGCTGCGCTCTGGACTCTTGCTGCGCTCATGGGGCTAGAGGTCATCTTCACCGCCTTCCCTTGGGCCTATGTGGCCGTAAAAACCATCGGCGCGCTTTATCTGATCTACATCGCCTATGGCATGTGGAAAGCGGCCAGCGCCCCGCTTGCTCCCTCCGAAGTCAAACCCGCGCGCCATGCGTTTGTGCAAGGCATGATGATCAATCTGATGAACCCCAAATCGGTGCTCTTTGCGGCCGCTGTACTGGTGGTGATCTTTCCCCCCAACATGACATTGGCCCAAACCGGTCTGATCTTTGCCAACCACCTCGTGATCGAGCTGATCTTCTACAGCCTGCTGGCCTTTGGCATGAGCACCACAACCGCCCGCACCGCCTATCTGCGCGCCAAGGTGTATCTTGACCGCGTTGCGGCGGTGGTGCTTGGCGCGCTTGGCCTGCGCCTGCTGTTTGGACGTTAAATATGGGCAACGCGCTGGTGCCAGAGTTCGCCGTCACAAATTGCGCGGCGTCAAAGGCATTTTATTGTGATGTGCTTGGGTTCACCTGTGCCTTTGAGCGGCCAGAGGAAGGTTTTGCTTACCTCAAACTTGGCGATGCCGAAGTGATGATTGATGAAATTGGACAGGGCCGCACCTTTGAGAACGGCCACCTGCCAACGCAACGCCCCTTTGGTCGAGGCCTCAATGTCCAAATCAAAGTGCCCGACATCACGCCCCTGCTCTCTGCTCTGGCCGCCGCAGACCATCAGCTTTACATGCAGCCAGAGGACAAATGGTATCGCAACAAAAACATCGAAGCGGGCAATCGGCAGTTTGTGTGTTGCTGACCCTGACGGGTATTTGCTGCGGTTTTTTAGTGATCTCGGCACCCGGCCGCTACATCCGCAAATTACCCTCACACCCTAGCCCGTTGGCGTTGTGAATGCAGGTGGCAGAACAAAAAAAGCGGCCCGCAATGGGGCCGCCAGTGTTGGACAGTCAGGCAAGAGCAGGCAGCCTGAAGTCCCAATTCGTTGCAATTTCGGGGAAAGCTAGCCGCCGGCGATCATACGTTTCAACGTATCCGCGCTTAGCAATGTGCCAACGGAGACGTTCTTGCCGCCCATCGCCGCTTTGGCCGACACCACCGACACCACAGAGGGATTGCGGCCGTTGGTCAAAGCCAGCACCGGCGCACCTGAGGCACCAAACTCCACCTCACAGCTCATAACCAGCGTCTCGCCCTGTTGTGCCAATACCCGACAGGGGTACTCCAAGATCGGATCCGCGCGGTTGCTGACCGTGTAGCTCAACACACCCAACATATCCCCGCTGGCCAAATTGGCCCCATACCGCATGGGCAAAACACTGTTTTTGGAAATTGGCTTGGACAGCTTGAGCAGTGCCAGATCATGGCCAACCTGCGCATTGCCGCGGCCGCGATGTTCATACTTTGGGTGCACTGTCACCGCCGAAACTTGGCGCACGGCGGTGGCTTTGCCTGCCTTCAGGCCCGCCTGAAATTCGATGGTGGCCGGTGCGACCTTCCGTCCGGAGCGCTGATCATACACACAATGGGCTGCGGTCAGCACCGTATCAACGGAAATCAACGCGCCTGTGCACATGGCCTGACCGGAAACGACCAACCGCCCTACAGCGGCCTCTCCGGGCAAAAGTCGTGCGCTTGTATCGGCTTGAGCCACCGCGGGCAGCATGGCTGCAATGACGGCAAGTAGTTTGATGGCACGCATGTTGGCTCCCTAATTCGTTGTCCCATCTGCGCAACAGATAGCGGCAGCAATCGGGCAAAACCCGTGCGTTTTTCAGCCCGTTTTGGGCGCGCGACGTGGCACCACGGCGACAAATGTAAGGCTCATGTCCGCACAAGGCAGGGTCGCTTGCCCGCAAACGCGCGCCCTCATCGCCACAATCCCCCTGTAACGTGGGGTTTGCGGCATCTGTCTCTTGCACCCGTCGCATTTTCGTCCCATTGCTGCGCTAAACAGCGCGACATGAAAGACACCCCGCATATGACAGCTCAGACATTTGTCCCTACGCCGGAGAATGAGCGCCACTTCCGCGACGCGCTTGGCTGCTTTGCCACTGGCGTGACAATTGTCACGGTGCCAACCGCAGATGGGCCTCTGGGCATGACTGCAAATTCTTTCTCGTCTGTATCGCTGGATCCACCGCTGATCCTGTGGTGCCCTGCGCGCAATTCTGAACGGCACCCCCATTTTGCCGGGGCCAGCCACTTTGCCATTCACATGCTGCGTGACGATCAATCAACGCTCGCCATGGAATTTGCCCGCAATGGCGATCCTTTTGCCAATCAGCCTTACCAGACCAACCCCCATGGGGTGCCGCTGATAGACAACTGCCTTGCGCGGCTGGAATGCAGCACCCACGCGGTGCACAATGGCGGCGACCATGACATCGTGGTCGGTAAAGTAGAGCGTCTCTGGATCGACCATGGTGCGCCGCTGGTCTTTGCCCAGTCAAATTTCGGCCGCTTCCTCCCCAACGCGTAAACACTCCAAACCCGCACAGTCACAGTGGCGACACAGCGCATTTCCAAGGCGCTGAGCCGCTTTACGCGCGGGATATGGCCTTGCGCCACAACACCGGTTGTCAAATCGCGCCAACGGCGCATAGTGGCTCTTAAATGGTATGATCACCTCCACAACCGCCCGGAGCCGCCCCTTGGAACAAACCACAGATCACGTGAACAGCTTTGACGCTATGCTGGCCGCCACGGCCCCGCTCGCCCCCATCACCACAGCCGTTGTTCACCCCTGCGACGCGGCCTCTCTGACCGGGGCGCTGGAGGCGCGTGACAAAACCCTGATCACCCCCATTCTGGTTGGGCCAAAAGACCGCATCACCGCTGTTGCAAACACCGAGGGCCTTGATCTGTCTGGTCTAGAGATTGTTGACGTCAAACACAGCCATGCCAGCGCCTCCGCCGCCGTGCGATTGGTGCGCGAGGGCAAAGCGCAGGCCTTGATGAAAGGCGCGCTGCACACCGATGAGGTCATGGGCGCCGTGGTTGACAAAGCCACCGGCCTGCGCACTGAGCGCCGCATGAGCCACGTCTTTGTGCTGGATGTGCCCACCTACCCCAAACCGCTGCTGATCACCGATGCGGCCATCAACATCTTTCCCGATCTGATGGTCAAAGCTGACATTGTGCAAAACGCCATCCATCTGGGCCATGCGCTTGGCATTGACACCCCCAAGGTGGCAATTCTGTCAGCGCTTGAAACCATCTATCCAAAAATTCCCTCAACAGTGGAAGCTGCAGCCCTTTGCAAAATGGCAGATCGCGGTCAGATCACTGGCGGTCTCCTGGATGGGCCTCTGGCCTTTGACAACGCCATCTCACGCAAGGCCGCTGACGCCAAAGGCATCAAATCCGATGTGCCCGGTGATGCGGACATCCTTGTTGCGCCGGACCTTGAGGCCGGGAACATGATCGCCAAACAGCTGATGTATCTCGCAAATGCAAGCAGCGCTGGCATCGTGTTGGGCGCGCGTGTCCCAATCATGCTGACCTCACGTGCGGATGGCACTCTGTCCCGGCTTGTCTCTGCGGCATTGGCGCAGCTGATGGTACACCACACTCTTGGAAAGGGCGTGATGTGACACGGGCTTTTCTCGTCCTCAACGCGGGATCATCTTCGATCAAGTATGCCGTTTACACCACTGATTCAAAAAAGATGTTCAGTGGACAAGTCGACCGCATAGGTTTGGGACCGGCGTATAACGATGGCACCGAAGAGATCGCGCTTCCTGTGGCCAGAGATGCGACACACGCCACCATTTTGGATTGGCTTTTGCCCCACATCGAAGGCCTCTCCGACACATTGAACATCGTTGGCGCCGGACATCGTGTGGTGCACGGTGGACGAGACTTTGCTGCACCGGCCCGTGTCACAGAAGATGTGATCGCCAAGCTGCAAACCCTCGCACCTCTTGCGCCGGGCCATCAACCACACAATCTGGCAGGCATCAAAGCCGTTGACCGCCGCTGGCCAGGCATTCCTCAGGTTGCCTGTTTTGACACCGCCTTTCACCGCACCCAACCACGCATTGCGCAGCTTTTTGCCATCCCGCGCGCGCTCGCAGACGACGGCGTGCTGCGCTATGGCTTCCACGGGCTCAGCTATCACTATATCTCGACCCAGCTGCCGCACTGTCTGGACCGCCCCAATGGCAAAGTGATCGTGGCCCACCTTGGGAACGGTGCGTCTATGTGTGCAATGCAAAACATGAAGAGCGTTGCGACAACAATGGGCTACACTGCACTGGATGGTCTGGTCATGGGACGCCGCTGTGGCGAACTCGACCCCGGCGTGATTTTCCACATGCTGCGCGACCGTGGCATGACAGTGGCCGAAATCGAAGACACGTTGGGCACCAAATCCGGCCTTCTCGGGGTCTCAGACATCAGCTCCGACATGCGTGACCTTCTCAGCTCCGACAGTCCAGCCGCCGCCGAAGCTGTAGACCTATTTGTCTATCAGGCTTGCAAGAAGATCGGTGCATTGGCGGCCACCCTTGGCGGATTGGACGCCATCGTCTTCACCGGCGGCATCGGCGAAAACTCTGCCGCCATTCGCGGTCGCATCTTACAGGGCTGTGCTTGGCTGGGCGCAGACATTGACGATGCCGCAAATACCGCTGGGGCGACGCGCATCACCACCGATGGCAGCCGCCTTGCTGCACATGTGATCGCAACCGACGAAGAAGGCATCATCGCAGGCGAAACCCAACGTCTTATAGCGGAATGAACGTTTGAATTCACACGGTGACATCCGCAGCAATCCCCAATAGCGTGCTGTCATGGATTTGTTTGAACGTTTTGTCACCCTTTGGGTTGTGATCGACCCAATTGGCACCATTCCGGTGTTCATCGCAGTCACCGCCGCCATGAGTGCGCCAGAAAGGCGTAAAACCGCGATGATCGCTGCGGCCACCTCCGCAGGCGTGCTTCTGTTCTTCCTGCTGCTTGGACAGATCTTGATCGACGCGCTTGGCATCAGCCTTTTGTCGTTCCAAGTGGCCGGTGGCATTGTGCTCTTTCTCTTTGCACTCACCATGATCTTTGGTGAATCCAAACCAGAGAGCGAAAAACAATCAGCCGATGTAGACGCCGAGCTTGACGAAGGTCCATCGCCCGCGGTGTTCCCGCTGGCTGTGCCCTCCCTTGCCAGCCCCGGTGCCATGCTGGCCATCGTGCTGTTGACCGACAACACCACCGTGTCCATCGCTGATCAGGCAATTACCGCGATTGTCATGCTTGGTGTGATTGCCATCGCCTATCTGTGCATGCTGACTGCCGGACCGATCATCCGCCTGATCGGAAATTCCGGCGCCGCCATCGTCAGCCGTGTGATGGGTATGATTTTGGCGTCTGTCGCCGCAGATTTGGTGATTGGCGCGGCCCTGGAGATTGCAAAGACCGGATCGCTCTGAGCCTTAAATCGCCGAGTGCGCATGTCGCCACATTAAGGTCTGCGCATGCGATCCGCGCAACCTCTGCAAAACAGCCGTGAAACAGACGCAATACCGACGTTATATATGGCACCATTAGGGCGGTTAATCGACCGTGCTATAGGTCGATTTCAACCACACCACCGGCCTCTTTCGCCCGGCTCTGACAGAGAATGACCGCAGTTTCCCGCTGCTTGTTGGACAGCACAAAATCACGGTGCTCAACCTCACCAGACACCAACCCACATTTACAAACCCCGCAAATGCCATCAGCGCATTTCACATCCACATGCACGCCATTTTCAAGCAACACATCTGTCGCAATTTTATCATCAGGAACAAAGAGTTCCCGGCCATCTTTCAGTCGAAGTGTGAAGTCAAAATTCTCATAGTCTGGTTGGTCTGGAACACTGAAATACTCAAGATGCCGGGCCTCCTCAGGGAAACCTTGGCGCGTCGCGGCCTCCATGACGCCGTCCATAAACCGGTCAGGACCACAGGTGTAAACATGCCATCCGTCCTGATACCCTGACAGAATTGCATCCAGATCAGCGCGTGTGCCTTTGTCTGAAAAGTGGAACACAACCTTGTCGGCCCAAGGCATCCCTTTGAGATCATTGATATAACCAGCCCCATCTTCGCGGCTGGCAGAATAATGCAGTGCAAAATCTTGGCCGAGATCATGCAATCGATGTGCAAATGCAATCATCGGGGTTATCCCGATCCCGCCCCCCATCAAAAAGCTCTTGGTCGCTTGCTCTACAAGACCAAAATGGTTGATCGGTTTGGAGACAAAGACCGTACGCCCTTCGCGAAAAATCCTGTGTAGCAAAGCACTTCCACCACGGCCGGCGTCTTCACGCAACACACCGATCTGATACCTAGACCGATCTTTAGGATCCCCTGACATGCTGTACTGGCGCAAAAACTCAGGGGCGACCAAGACATCCAGATGCCCGCCTGCCGTCCAAACCGGCAAATCTGCCCCATCTGTTGCGGCAAACTCATATTTGGTCACATCCGCCGTCATTTCTTCAACGCGGGACACTTTCACCTGAACAACCGGCGCATCCTCCGCACTCGGCACCTTGTATCGGTCAATGACACTGTCATCTCCAGAGGCCAATCTTAACTTGTACTCCTTCTCGGAAACCATTGATTCATAGGCTTTAATGCCAGCCTCACGGTCCATGACAAAAGGGTACGGCCAGGGATGTGGTGCCAATGAAGCAGGATACACCGCCAGGGTCTGATCCTCGTATTTCAGGTTGAGATCTTTCTGCAAATCACGACGGTTCAACGGATGTTGCGTCGGCCGATACGCACCATCATCTTCCAACTCAATGTCCCACCACCACTTTTTCGTGTCGTTTAAGCTGCCATGCCCCACAGCGTCATCAAGCTTTGCCAGAGGTTTGGCCAGACTTGGAAAATTGGACGCCGCCCAGCGAAACGGCGCCTCTGCAAACAGCCCTTCCAAATTCCAGGGACAGGTTTTCATGCAACGACCACACATCGATCCCCCCGGTGTTGTGATCCGATACGTCGCGCATTTTTGGCTGTCAGACTTCCAAATCTCATAGCCATTGAACATCAATTTTGGCCCGGCAGTGATGGCCCCGCTGGGACATTCCCGCGCACATTTGTTGCAGTTCTCACAAAAGTTTTGCAGCCCAAAATCAATGGGTTGATCGTGATCCATTGGCATATCTGTGGTCACCGCCCCTGACTTCAGACGCGGCCCCAGATAGGGGTTTAAGATCACCTCACCAATCCGGCTGACCTCCCCAAGTCCAGAAAGCAGCAACAACGGAGGTTGCAACACCTCACCATCGATCACGGTGTGTGTTTTGGCCTTGTAGCCCAAGTTCCTGATGTGCTGCGCAATCACGCCCCCCAAGAGCGAAAACCGCAAGTACGCACGCATGGATTGCGCCACGCTGATCCAATCATCCCCGCTGGCGCCTTCCATGGTTTCATAGCCCTGATCAATGATCATGCTCAACGCGTTGTCGTGGATGGGCTCAATTGGTGTTCCGGTTGCGTCATGGCTGTACCAAGCCCATTCCGGACAGCGGCTCAGACCCACGGCATCCACACCTAGAAAGTAGGATGCTGCTTTGAGGTTTGCCGCGTTACGCTCTGAATCCGTTGGCTTTTTGACCGATTTACTGGCCCCATCTTGCAGCAAGACAAACGCACCCAAAGCGCGGCGTTGCGCCATGCTGGGCGCAGATTTGCGCACATAGTATCCGCCTTTGGCCGCATCTTGCAGGGTCTTGCCCATGTCGCCAAATTGGGCACGCGCAAACATGTCTGCGCGTTTAGGGACACGCGCCACATTGGCCTCATCAATATAGGTTGTCGGGCTCTCCGCCCGCTTCAACCGCTCAAAAGGATGCGCGCCTTTGACATAATCCCGATTGCGGTAAGGGTCTTGCGTCAAAGCAGATTTTGCCGATCCCTTGCCCAACCACCACGCAGGTCCATGGGTCTGCAGCCAAGGCTGCTCTGCCATGGGAGCAAGCGGCTGATCATGCGCCAGATCCATCTCAGTTGTGATAACTGCCAAGCCGAAACGCTGCCCAACCCAAGGCGCAACCAAGTTGCCCTCTTCGCAGCTCACCAACCCCGCCGCCAAGGCCACTTTGCCCAGATCCACATCAGAGGACGTTGCGGTATGTGCCTTTGCACTGAACCCTAAGAGCCTGATATAATTGGCGATGACCACGGCACTTTCGGTGGCACGCAAACAGGCGCGATGATCCTGCGCATCCAGAATCCAATCGCTGCCAGGCTCGCCACTCTCTGGATCACGATGATGCTCAATCAGAAACACCAGCGCGTTTTTGTGCCCGTCAATACTGCTTGGCGGAGCTTCCATGCTGTCTTTCAAATCCGCCATGATCACATCAATCCCCGCCGCCAAGGATTTGATTTGTCGCGTTCGAAGCGCCTCTGACAAACGGTCGATGTCTGGATTACGGCGCGGGGATTTCAAACGCGCTTCGTCCATCAGCGGCCCCACACCAACCATCGAGGTATCGTTGAAATACCCAAAGGCTTTCATGTGGTTGGCTCGTTCCTCGGGATCTGACGGAATGCCTGATTGCACTGGGTTTACCAGCCCATCGCGCAACGCGTCCATCATCGCCTGGAACTCTCCCATGGCGTTGACAATACTCTCTGGCCGCTCAGGCCGATGGAAACTGAGAATTTTATCGCTCGGTGCGTCTTGATGATCAACGATTGATTGCCGTTTCAGGCGTTCCAATGGGTACGGCCCCAGATGTACTGGCCGCGCCTTGTCGGAAAAAAACTTGATGCCCATGATCCCCCCGTCGTGCGCTTACGTGCGCCCTCTTGTCCCTACGTGCTTAACATGCGAACCGCATGTCAGCCACACAGCTGTGCACCAGCATTTTGTAACTTTCAACGCAAGTATTGGTGAGATGGGCATACGGCGCGCGCACAGCTTAAGCGAAAAGGAAGTTCCGAGGGTCCGCCACCTGAGCAAGGGTCAGCTCGCCTTGCAACAAGACACCACCGTGATCTCCGACGTAGAGTACAACCCCTTGTTCGACCTCAGCAATTACCAGATCCTCTAAGGTCTGAATGTCATCATAGTTCAGCGAGATAACATCTCGACCAGGTTCAAAATCAGTGATGATATCACCGTCAATCATATCTTCGCCTTCAAAAGCGAACGTGTCAGATCCGTTCCATCCCGTCAGCGTGTCCCGACCTGCGCCGCCTTTCAACGTATCTGACCCTTTCCCACCGTTCAGCGTGTCATTGTCGTCTCCACCACGCAGTTCATCATTGCCCTCTCCCCCCAACAAAGTGTCATCACCCTGATTGCCGGAGACGGTGTCATTCCCATCAAGGCCTTTCAGACTATCATCACCGCCATGACCGTAAAGCGCGTCTGAACCAGCATCACCAAAGACAGTGTCATCGCCTTTGCCACCCTCAATGCGATCGTTGCCATCACCGCCGTAAACCGTGTCAAAACCACCATTTGTGGCGATGATGTCGTTGCCGCCAAACCCAAAGACAAGGTCGTTCTCCTCGCCGGTGATCAACTCATCGTCTTCCTGCGTGCCCTCAGTGGTCGGGTCTTCGCCAATGGGAGGCGGCCGAGGTGCGTCGTCAAATTCAAACACCATCTGCACCATTTCATAGGGATTGAGATGCAACTCCACCTCATTGGCCTCCACAGCAACGTTGGTCACGGTGGCACGCGTGTCACTCTCGTTGAAATAGTAGGCCTCTCCATCAACAAACGCCTGTTCCGCCTGATAGAGCGTGCCACTCTTTTGGAACACGCCATCGGAGCTTGTTGGCGAGCGATCATACCCAACCTGCACACCGTAAGCCGTGTCGAACCCATCCACGATGGTGGAAAGGTCCAGATCAAGGTCCACCGGCTCACCCGTCCGCGATGCCACTTGCACCACAATTTTTCCGTCCGCCTGATAGACCTGTACTTCCATCCGTCCGTCATCGTTGGAGAAGGTGGCGTCCATCAATTCGGTGCCCACCATTTCAGACGACATCACATCAAACACTGCGCCGCGTACCGAGTTCACCACCCACCCGTCCTCATTGACGATGGGCATATCTGTGCGTGTTCCGGCCAAATGGGTTGTGGTGTTGTGCACGACCGGCCAACCGTGCGCGGCATCCGCGCCCCAAGACACCATGTACTCAACCATCTCTGGCAAAATCCCTGATGCGCGGATTCCATTTTGCTCCAGATTCGTCGTGCGCACGTTCCATTCGGTGATGTGCAGATCCAGCTCTTTGTCAAAATTGGCTTCCCAGATCGCATAGTCATTGGGAATGAACCCCTGTTCGTTGCCGTCTCCAGTAAACGCGTCGTAGTCACGGCGATAATAGTAGTGCTCTACAACGCCATCAATTTCGTCCCGCGCCGCCTCAGACAGTTGGTCCACGATCTGCTGATTGGCATCGTCGCGCCGTTCGCCAAACGGGCGATCATCAACTGAGGTGTGGAATTCACTGCCCTCGTTTGGTGTGGCCATCTGCACAAGTATGCTTGGTTGATCCTCGGTCTCGACCCCGGCCCGCTCCATGCCTTCCGCTAAGGCCCGCGCCGCGATATCGGCTTTCTGACCGTAGTCCGTTTCACCAATAGCCCAATACTCATTGCCGATCTCTATGGCCTCCACCTGATCGGCGTAGTCTGTCACCATAATTTCTGCAAACCGCGCGATGTCATCGTAAAGCGCATCATATTCTGCAACCGTGTAAAGCTTGGTCGCAATGACCATGGTGACTTTCACGTCGTTGCCATTGTCGTGCGCTGCGATGGCCGCATCCAAGGCGTTCACCACCTCATCGCGTAACACACGGGTGCCGTCGTCAGCCTCCGCAAGCTCTATCACGTTGAGCCAATCCACGCCTTCATTCTCACCATCCAAGGAATCGCCCTGCCCAGCCGGGAAGCGGAAATTCTCAATTGCCAGCTCTCTGGAGGCTTCAACATAGTTGTCCAGGGGCACGCCTTCGTCGGTGTTCACACTGTACACCGCATTGGCCCCAAACAATTCTGAAGACACCACTTGCCCAGTGCCCGCGGCGGATTGCAATGTCATAGAGATTTCGCTGGCGTCATTGGCGCCAGTTATGCTGGGCACAGGCACCTCGACTTCCGGCTCAAAGTTACCAATCCAAAGCTGTGTCTGCTGCAAGACGACGGCCGGCATCCCATGCATGATCACCGCCATTCTGCCATCGTATTCTAAAATCGCATCAACGCCGTTCTCGCTCTGATACACCACAAGCTTTTCGGCGACATCTTCAGCGCTGAGAGCTTCTCCATCTGGTCCCAACAATGTCAGGATCTCAATCAGCCGATCGTCTTCTGTGCCAAATTCATACCCGTAGATCTCGATCGGACGATCCTCATCCGTCTGCGGCACATAAACATCGTAACTGTCCCGACCTGCCTGCCCACCAAGCCGGTCCCCATCATCCGCAATGAAATGATCGTCACCTGCCCCGCCCACGGCAATGTCTGCGGCAGGATCAGCCCCAGAAGCCACTGCCGCAAAATCTGTACTGTCAAGCAGGTCATCACCCGCATCGCCTTGCAGATAGTCCTCTCCACCACCGCCAAACAGCGTGTCATCCCCTTCCGCACCAACCAGATAATCATCCAGAACATCACCCTCTGGATCACCGTTGATGAGGTCATCGCCAGAAAACCGCCCGGTCAGCTCCGGCGAGAAATTCCCCATCCAATTGGAATCCGCGCTGAAATCATCTGCGATGTATCCTTCAATGACAGCCACAACCTGATCCCCATAAAAGATCTGCACACCGCTGCCATCTTCAGCATCTTCGAGCCGCCCGCCGTTGGTCAATATCTCCGCGCGGCTGAGCATGGCGCCATCTTCATCAAACAAAGTCAGCAGGTCGGAGGACAGCTCCGCCTCTGGAGGATGGAACAACTTAAAATCGGTGATCGTAACCGGATCGCCCCCCACAACCACTTCAAACCGGGAGACCCCGGGGCCACCCTCCATGATATCGCCGTCATCGCCAAATAGCCTGTCGGTCCCCAGCCCCCCCACCAAAGTGTCGGGCGCGCTCTCGCCTTCCGGGTCATCCAACGCCACCAGAATATCGTCCCCCTGATCGCCACGCACATAATCAGAGCCAGACCCGCCGGTCACAACATCGTCGCCGGGCGAGCCGATAAGCGTATCGTCTCCCTCGCCGCCAAACACAAAGTCGTCACCTTTGCCGCCTTTGACGACATCGTCGCCAAGCCCGCCTTCAACGACATCAACACCGTACCGTCCCAACAAGACATCATCGCCGGCCTCACCACTGACCAAATCATTGCCAAATCCCGCATCGATCCGGTCGTCGCCGTCTCCGCCACGCAACGTATCGTCATCCGGTGTACCTTCAATCAGGTTGTCGGCCTCATCCCCCGACACATCGATACCCAAAACCCGGTCTGCGTCGTTGCCCACATCTACAAGCGACAAACGTTGTCCGAACCCCACGTCGATATCAGCTCGTTCCTCGACATCTCCGGTATCGGGATCCTCAGGGTCACGCTCCTCGGATGTGTCAACTTGAACACCAACCGCAGCCATGCCGGCCAGAACCGGCAATAAAACAGACAAAAGCAACATGGGCTTGCCCCCCCCGGGAAGAACCAATTCAAAAACGCAGTGCCAATTCATTGAGCTTAAGCGGCTTTTGAGAAATCCGTTAACCATAAATTCAGACTTTCCGTTTCCAAATCGAGAACAATCAAAGCGACCTCAATGGGAACCCACACGATTCGAGTGCCGCCTTGTTTGGTCTCACACAACATCAAGCACCGCCTAAATCTCGTCGATTTAGCGCTGCAAACACGTCAAAGGCACTGATGTTTTGGATCATGCTTGATCGCCTTGACCTGCAAACGACCTCTCAAAAATTCAAATTTTTACATTAACTATCATATGCATAGCGAGAATTTACGCCACAATCCGGCAAGCTACTAAATTATTAGTTGACTAAAAAATGCGCTTTTGACAACGTAAGGCATCCGGCCTCCAAGGCTGGTCTACAAACAATTGGGAGGACAAGATGCGGAAGTATCTTATCTCCGCTGTTGCGGCGTCTGCCGTGATTGCGGGTACACAATCGCTACATGCCGATGAAGCCGCTGCCAAGCGCTGGATCGACGCTGAATTTCAACCATCGACTTTGTCCAAAGACGAACAGATGGGCGAAATGCAGTGGTTCATCCAAGCCGCTCAGCCTTATGCCGGTATGGAAATCAATGTGCTGTCAGAGGGCATTCCAACCCACGGCTATGAATCCGAAGTGCTGACAAAAGCCTTTGAGGAAATCACGGGCATTAAGGTCAACCACCAGATCCTCGGCGAAGGCGAAGTTGTGCAGGCTGTGCAAACACAGATGCAGACACAGCGGAACCTTTATGACGGCTACGTCAATGACTCCGACCTGATCGGCACCCACTCTCGCCTGCAACTTGCCTATAACCTGACCGATCAAATGGCCGGTGAGTGGTCCGCGACCACGTCCCCGACGCTTGATCTGGCTGACTTTATGGGCACCCAGTTCACCACCGGTCCAGATGGCGATCTGTACCAGCTTCCAGACCAGCAGTTTGCGAACCTCTACTGGTTCCGCAAAGACTGGTTTGACCGCGCAGACCTGCAAGAGTCGTTCAAAGCCAAGTATGGTTATGACCTCGGCGTTCCTGTGAACTGGTCCGCCTATGAAGATATCGCAGAGTTTTTCTCCAACGATGTCAAAAACATCGACGGTGTCGATATCTATGGCCACATGGACTACGGCAAACGCGCACCTGATCTGGGCTGGCGTATGACCGATGCTTGGCTCTCGATGGCTGGTGCGGGTTCCAAAGGGGAGCCAAACGGTGTGCCAATCGACGAGTGGGGCATCCGCATGGAAGCCGGTTCCTGTAACCCAGCTGGTGCGTCTGTCACCCGCGGTGGTGCGGCAAACGGCCCTGCAGCGGTCTACGCGATCCGCAAATGGGACGAATGGCTGCGCAACTACGCCCCTCCCGGCGCTGCATCCTTTGACTTCTACCAGTCCCTGCCTGCTCTGAGCCAAGGCAACGTGGCCCAGCAGATCTTCTGGTACACCGCCTTCACCGCAGACATGGTGAAACCACAGTCTGAAGGCAACAACACCGTGGACAGCGACGGCAATCCGCTGTGGCGCATGGCACCAAGCCCACACGGCCCTTACTGGGAAAAAGGCCAAAAAGTTGGGTATCAGGACGTTGGCTCCTGGACGTTCCTGAAATCCACTCCGGCGGACCGCGCACAGGCAGCATGGCTCTATGCTCAGTTTGTGACATCCAAAACTGTCGACGTGAAAAAGTCCCACGTGGGTCTGACTTTCATGCGTGACAGCACGGTCAACCACGAGAGCTTCACCGAGCGAGCGCCCAAATTGGGTGGTCTGGTGGAATTCTACCGGTCTCCTGATCGTGTGGCTTGGTCACCAACTGGCGTGAACGTTCCAGATTACCCAAAGCTGGCCCAGATCTGGTGGCAGCAAATTGGGGACGTGAACTCCGGTGCCTTCACACCACAGGAAGCCATGGATCGCTTGGCTGAAGAAATGGACATCACAATGGCTCGTATGCAGCGCGCAGACGAAGCTCAGAATGTCTACGGTGGTTGCGGCCCGCGTCTGAACGAAGAGAAAGACGCAGAGTGGTGGTTCGCCAACGGTGGTGCAAAGCCAAAGTTGGACAACGAGAAGCCACAGGGTGAGACCGTCAACTATGACGAGCTCGTGTCCCGCTGGAACCAGTAACTCAGTGTTCCTCCTGACCATTCACTCCCCGTGAATTCGGTCGAACCGGCCGGGGCTTTCACCGCAAAGCCCCGGCCATCCTGCCCACTCTCCCACGAACTGGGACCCCTCCTCCACAGGGCGACACTAGGATAAAAGGTGCATCCATGGCACTGGAAATAAAGAATATAAGCAAGGTTGTGCAGGGTGTGACACACATCAAACCCACAACCCTGACGTTGAGAAAAGGCCACTTCAACGTGTTGCTGGGTGAAACCGGCGCTGGCAAAACCTCACTGATTAAGATGATGGCGGGGTTGGACCCAATCGCCTCCGGTCAGATCCTCTTGGAAGGCGAAGACGTCACCGCGCTTTCCACACAAAAACGCAAAATCAGCCTCGTGCACCAGTTTTTCGTGAACTACCCGCACATGACTGTTTTTGACAACATCGCCTCCCCTTTGAAAGTGGCAGGCATGAACAAATCCGAGATCGCAGACCGCGTGGCTGAAGCCGCCGACATCCTGCAACTTGGCCCCATGCTCGGGCGCCGCCCCCATGAGCTTTCCGGCGGGCAACAACAACGCTGTGCTTTGGCACGTGCAATTGCCAAAGAAAGCCGCGCGGTGTTTCTGGACGAACCACTTGCCAACCTCGACTACAAACTGCGCGAAGAACTGCGCGAGCAATTGCCGGAGCTCTTTGCCGGTCGTGGCGCCGTTGTGGTCTATGCCACATCCGAGCCCGAAGAGGCCCTTCTGCTGGGCGGCGAAACAGCATTGATGGTCGACGGCAATGTGGCCCAATTTGGCACCACCGCCGACATTTACCGCGCGCCAGAAACCCTTACAGCTGCACGTATTTTTTCAGATCCGCCCATCAATCACGCCTCGGTCACAAAACGGGGAGATGCAATGCATCTGGGAGATCTCAGCTGGAGCCTCTCTGGCGAGGCTGCGGGCCTCTCCGACGGCCCCTACATGATGGCTGTGCGCCCGCATCACGTGTTGCCGCACGCCCACGATGGCGCTGATGTGTCTCTGGTTGGCCGCGTTGGGGTCACCGAGCTTTCAGGTTCAGAAAGCTCCGCGCATTTCACCTTTGACGGCAACAGCTGGGTCAGTTTGGCCCACGGCACACATCCATATCGGCTTGGCGAAGATCACGACTTCTTCCTCGATCCCACCACCTGCTTTTACTTCGCGCCCGACGGCGCCCGTGTCGGCTGAGGGCAAACAGAATGGCTAAAATCACACTCAAAAACCTGCGACACAGCTACTTTCCGAACCCCAAAGGCCCGGACGACTATGCGCTCAAAGAAGTCGATCTGGATTGGCAGGACGGCGGCGCTTACGCCCTGCTTGGACCGTCCGGCTGTGGCAAATCCACCCTGCTCAATATCATCTCGGGTCTTTTGGAACCCTCCGAAGGCCAAATCCTGTTTGACGGTCAAGACGTCACCAAACTGCCCCCTGACCAGCGCGACATCGCACAGGTGTTTCAGTTTCCGGTGATCTACGACACCATGACTGTGCGCCAGAACCTCGCATTCCCGCTCAAAAACCGCGGCGTGGATCAGGCCACCATTGAGAAGCGCGTGTCCGAGATCGCTGAGATGCTCGAAGTCACCGACATTCTGGACCGCAAAGCAGCGGGCCTAAGCCCTGACAGCAAACAGAAAATCTCCATGGGCCGCGGCCTTGTACGCGATGATGTGAACGTTGTGATGTTTGACGAGCCCCTCACCGTGATCGACCCGCACCTCAAATGGAAACTGCGCACCAAACTCAAGGAGCTGCATCAGCGTGTCTCTCATACGATGATCTACGTGACACATGACCAGACCGAAGCCTTGACGTTTGCGGATCAAGTTGTGGTCATGCAACTTGGCGAGGTTGTGCAAATTGGCACACCCGAGGAGCTGTTTGAGCGCCCTGCTCATACGTTTGTGGGCCACTTTATTGGCTCTCCGGGCATGAATGTTCTGCCCGCCGAGGTGAAAGACGGCCAAGCCTACTTTGGTGGCCGGCCAGTCACTTTGGAAGGCGGCATCAGCTCAGACGTCAGCGGGACTTTGGAAATCGGCATTCGCCCAGAGTTTGTCTCCCTATCTGAGGGGCGATCTGACAGCGGCATTCCCGCAACCGTCACGCGGGTGGCTGATGTAGGGCGCCACACGGTGGTTGAAGCCACAGTTGGCGTCCACAAAATCTCTGCCGTTCAAAATGGCCCTGTGCCTCAAAAAGGCGATCCGGTGGATCTACACTTTGCCCCAGAACACACCCGGCTTTATGCCGACGGCTGGATCGCATCCCAGCCTGCGCAAAAGGAGAGCGCAGCATGAAAACCGAAAACCAAAAAGCCTGGTTCTTTGTCCTGCCAGTTCTGCTGTTGGTGGCCTTCAACGCCATCATTCCCATGATGACAGTGGTCAACTACTCGGTCCAAGAAACCTTTGGCGACAACCTGTTCTTCTGGGAAGGCCTATCGTGGTTTGAGCAAATCCTGCGCTCTGATCGTTTCCACGCCGCGCTTGGCCGTCAGTTTTTCTTCACTTTTATGATCCTGATCATCGAGGTGCCGCTGGGCATTGCGATTGCGCTGTCAATGCCACGCCAAGGGTTCTGGGTGCCGGTCTGTCTGGTGCTGATGGCTCTGCCCATGCTTATCCCATGGAATGTGGTTGGCGCGATGTGGAACATCTTTGCCCTGCCCGACATCGGCTTGATGGGCTACTTCCTGAACCACGTACTAGGCATCAACTACGACATGACCCAAGACCCGGTTGCCGCATGGATCACCATCATCACCATGGACGTCTGGCACTGGACCTCTCTTGTTGTGTTGCTGGCTTATGCGGGCCTCGTCTCGATCCCCGACGCTTACTATCAAGCGGCCAAGATCGACGGCGCGTCCAACTGGTCTGTGTTCCGCTACATCCAGTTGCCAAAGATGAAGAACGTGCTGACCATCGCAATCCTGTTGCGGTTCATGGACAGCTTCAACATCTACACCGAGCCCTTTGTGCTCACCGGTGGTGGCCCCGGCAACTCCACAACACTCCTATCGATTGATTTGGTAAAAATCGCATTGGGTCAGTTCGACCTCGGCCCTGCGGCAGCGATGAGCCTCATCTACTTTGCAATCACCCTCTTTGTGTCTTGGCTGTTTTATACGCTGATGACCAAAGACGACCTGAACTAAGGAGAGCGATCATGCGTAAAAGATCACTCGTTCCAATCATCTACATCTTCTTCTTGATGCTACCGATCTATTGGCTGGTCGCAATGAGCTTCAAAACCACCAATGAGATCCTCTCAGGTTTTTCGCTCTTTCCCCAGACGTTTACTCTGGAGGCCTATATCACGATCTTCACCGATCCTTCTTGGTATTGGGGCTACATAAACTCAATCATCTATGTGTCTCTCAATACGGTGATCTCCATCGCGGTGGCTCTGCCTGCGGCCTATGCTTTCTCCCGCTACCGCTTTTTGGGTGACAAACAGCTGTTTTTTTGGCTGCTCACCAACCGCATGGCACCGGCAGCCGTGTTTGCGCTGCCCTTCTTTCAGCTCTATTCTGCGGTGGGCCTGTTTGACACCCACCTCGCGGTGGCGCTGGCACATTGCCTCTTTAACATCCCACTCGCAGTGTGGATCTTAGAGGGTTTCATGGGGGGCGTGCCCAAAGAGTTGGATGAGACAGCCTATGTCGACGGCTATTCCTTCCCCCGCTTCTTCCTGACGATCTTCATTCCGACGATCAAAGCTGGCGTAGGTGTCGCTGCATTCTTCTGCTTCATGTTCTCATGGGTGGAACTGCTTCTGGCGAAGACCCTCACCGCTGTGGCGGCAAAACCCATCGCTGCCACGATGACCAAAACCGCCTCCTCTGCGGGATATGAATTGGGACTGCTGGCCGCTGCCGGCACTCTGACCATCATTCCCGGCGCAATCGTGATCTATTTTGTCCGCAACTACATCGCGAAGGGCTTCGCGATGGGGAGAGTTTGATATGTTGAGTTGGATGGCATGGACCTGGCCGACCGCGGCCGTTTTCATCGGTCTCTTTAGCGCGATCGGAACATTGATCGTGATCGAAATCAAACACCCTGGCGGCGCTGAACGTCAAGGCGTGCTTGGGCTTGTCACGACCCGTGGAGACAGACTGTTCCTGACATGTCTAGGCAGCAGTTTTATCTTCCTCGCTTGGCTTGGCTTTGTGGGTGAACCCCTTTGGTGGCCGCTTGGGCTGGCAATTGGGTGGGGGACTTTCTGTTTCTGGAAAGTCTGACACCGTCACCACTACAAAAAACAAGGGGCAGACGTCAGCATTGACGCCTGCCCCTTCTCTGTTTGGCACCCGACTTCCCTACCAACCAAGCAGCCCGTCTCGCCTAATGTGGCCAAAAGGCGGTGGGGAGACGCGGCCGCTTAAGTGTCGCGTACAACGCCTGCAGCCCCAACGCTGACAATCCAACATCACAGACGCGGTGCGGCAGCAAACGGCAGTGGAAGAGCCCCTCAAAGCCGCTGGCATCCAATCGTTAACGCCCTCTCAGCGCCGCACCTTCGCACCTCCGCATTACAGTCGCGATACAGATGCAATACCCACGTCACAAAAAGGGGTTAAAAAACCCCGCCGCAGCTTCCTGCGGCGGGGGTAAATCCTGCACAACGACACGTGTTACCAAGTGCGCTGTGCCATCGTGTTCAATTGATTAAGCCGATCCAGATTGGCCACGGTGCTGAGCATAATGCGCTCATGACTCCAGTCCTCAGGCTCCGCCAGAGACACAGCCCCCAACAACACCACACTTGCCATCAAGAGAGACAAAAACACCCCCAAAACAGCGGCTTCCTTGGCGGGTTTGTCCTGATGATGGGCAATTTCCAAGATACGATCTTTCAGCATAGAGCGTCGTGATAGAAACGGAATGCGCCGCCCCACAAGGGGGACACCAAAGGCTGATGGCTGGTTCTTAGCTGTACTGGTGGTACGCGCGATTTCCAACAAACGCAGCGCGTAACCGTGTGCATCGAACCCTTTGCGGGACAAATACGCACGGTCACAAGCCAACTCACCCAGCTTGCGCAACCGACTGGAAAGAAACCAAAAACCTGGATTCAATACTGCTATCGGAGAGATCAAGGACAGCAAGACCTCCGCATCCACGTCGCCCTGACGGATGTGCTGCAACTCATGCCCAAGCGCCATCTGCACCGCCGCGCGATCTCCCAAAAGAGCGTCTGGCAAGACCACATAGTAGTGCCATAAACCCCGCGTCGAAAACGGTACGCTGACTGTCGGGCTCACAACAACCCGGCACCTTGCGGTCTGATGGATCACTTGTCCTGACTGAACCGCAAAGCGAATTCTGCCAATGTTTAAAATCAGATACGCGCCGCGCGCAACAAACGCGACAGCAAAGCCCGAAATCACGATCTGCGCAAATGTCGAACTGGCTGTTGCGACTTGTGACATCCAATCCGTCTTGATCGCCAAAAGCTGAGTCATGTCCTGCGCACTGATACGAATATTGCCATTAAGCACCTGCGCAACAATTGCGTCCGTTGCATTCACATGCGCGGCATATGGGGATGCTACAAGGTATGGCGCAATAAGCGGAATGACTGCCAAACACGCAATCACCGCCATGCCCATACGTCGTCGGGTGTGATAACTCCGTCGTCGCCCCGAAAGCACCAAGATGCCCTCAAACGCGCCAAACACCAATGCGGCCAACAGGATAACAAGCTGTATCCAGATCGCCCCCCCTACGATTTGATCAACCGTCATCCTTTCTGATCCTTGTTTCGATGATCTCTTTGATTTCCTGGATCATCTCATCTGTCAGGTCCTCGTTATCCACCAGTCGCGCAACAAGCGCCGTCGGTGTTCCTCCAAACAAGGTTGTAGACAGGTTCTTCAGGCTGCGACCTTCATAGTCGCGTTTCTCGACGGCAGGGGTATAGACCAACGCTCGATCTTTGCGAGCGGAGGTGACAAACCCCTTGTCGTCAAGAATTTTCATAACAGTTGCCACAGAGGTATAGGCACGTTTCTGGGTGCCATCCAAAGCCGCCATGACGTCGCGCACAGATCCTGCGCCGATCTCCCAGAGGGCGATCATGAACTCAAGCTCAACATCTGTGAGCATCTCACTGCGTCGACGTGCCAATTGGCCACTCCGTGATTAAAACTAGAGAATTAGTAATACAAGAAACGAGTGCTGCAAAGAAAAATCGTCAGTGCGCGCTTCTCGCCCCCCCCGGCGACACCGGCATCTTGCACAGGACCTTCAAACCTGCTGACCTGCATCGCGCCTTCGATCAAACAGTTGCATCCCCCAAAATTAGGTTTTCTTAACTTACAGACGTTAAACTTTTAGAGTGAACTGAACCGCAACGACGGCCTCTAAATGCAACATGCCTTGTCCCTCAAGTCGGCTTTTGCCCTACCTCGCCAAACGTTTCCAGCGCAGGTGCAAGCCTTTGTGGACGAACAATATACTTCGCATGATATCATTTTGGAATATGGCAGCGGCGGCTCCACCTTTTTGGCCGCCAGCCAAATACACTCTCAGGTGATGTCCGTTGAAAACGACCGCTCTTGGGCCGAAAATATGCGGCATGGGCTGCAGACCCACTTCCCGGACGCCCCCGTACACCTACACTACGTAGACACAGGACCCACCAACAAATGGGGTCGCCCCACAGCAGATCAGACATTTGAGCAGTGGCGCAACTTTCCCAAGTATGCCTTAGACATCTGGGACCAACCCTTTTTCAAACATCCAGACCTGATCCTGATCGACGGGCGATTTCGACCTGCCTGCCTTCTTGCGACAATGATGCGAATAGAGCGCCCTGTTACTGTGCTTTTTGACGACTACGTAAACCGGGATCGCTATCACTGGATTGAACGCTTCGCAAAGCCCACACATACGATCTCAAGGATGGCCAAATTTGATTTGGTCCCCACACAATGGTCAAAAGGCGAACTTACCAAAATTGTGCTGGCATTTTCAGATTGCTACTAGGCGCTCCGTGTCTTCCAGATTGTATCAAGCGAACTTGAATCAGCGTTTGTTTCTCGCAGTACTGTCACCCCTGAATAAGCTTACGCTTGCGCGTCGGTTTTGAGGTGCGGTTCAAGTCACCAAAAGGTGTATTCTGACCACATAAATGCGCCCTAAGAAAACTTCGTCGAAAACACCAACATCGTACGGAACGACCTGTCACAAATAATTTGAAGTCAATGAGATAATGGTGCGGGTGAAGGGACTCGAACCCCCACGCCTCGCGGCGCCAGAACCTAAATCTGGTGCGTCTACCAATTCCGCCACACCCGCACTCTGCGCGCGTCTTAGCAAAGCCTTAGGCGGGATGCGAGCGGAAAATTGAGGGTCATGTCAAGATTCTGACACGCCTCCTAACGGCAGGTCCCTCAACACCGTCGGCAGCATCTCTGGCAAATCCTCCGCAATAAGACCCGGACCAAACGCCCGCGCACATTCCACATGCAACCACGCCCCCGTTTCCGCTGCCGCCATCGGCGCAAAGCCACGCGCCAACAGGCCCGTGACGAACCCGGCCAAAACATCGCCAGATCCAGCCGTCGCCAACCACGGCGCCGCGCGCTCATACACCGCAGCGTTCACCGAACAGTTCCCGCTGGGATCCGCAATCACCGTATCCGCGCCTTTGAACAGCACCACGCACCCCGCCCGCGCAGCCGCCTCACGCGTCGCATCCACCTTGGAATAGGCCGGGCCTTTGGTCGGTGGTTCCGCCAGTTTGGCTGCGATGTCCGGAAACAGCCGCGCAAACTCGCCACCATGCGGCGTCAGCACAACATTCTTGTGCAACTGATCAAAAAGCACTGTTGGATCGTCCGCATAGGCGCTTAAAGCATCCGCATCCAACACCGCTGCACACATAGAGGCCAGCGCCACTGGCACCAACTCACGCGCACGCCGCAATCCTATGCCCGGCCCGAGGCACAACGCATTAAGCCTTTCATCTTGTGAAACAATCTCAAGCGCCGTGGCATCTCCGACCCGTTGCATCATCAAGGCGGTAATCTGACAAGCTACTTCCAGTTGCGCGTTTGGCGGCACACCCAAGGTGACCAACCCTGCCCCGATACGCAGCGCGCCCCGCGCCGCCAGCCGCGCCGCTCCTGTTTTGCCGGACCCTCCGGTGAGAACGAGCGCGTGACCGTAGGCGAATTTGTGACCTAGATGTTTATTGAGAACCTCACGCCAAAAGGTCGGCAATCGGCGATCTTTCACCAAGGGTTCCCTGACAATTAGCCGGGTTGCGGCTTTTCTCATCATTCCCAACTTCATGCTGGGTTTCCATTCAGTCTCGCGCCATTTGCGAATACCGATATCCTTGACCACCAGCTTACCACAAGCCTCCGGACCGTCATCAAGGAAGTGTCCTACTTTTGGGCTGTCAAAAGCAACTGTCAGGCGACACAAAGGCACAGTGGTTTCGAAAGGAAATGGATCACCACCGCGGAGCATACGACCGCTGTCCAAACACAGGCCGGATGGTGCGTCAATCGCGACTAACCTTGCTTGGTAGTGCGCCCAATCCCCTCCAGAGCCGCCGATAAATTGCAGAAAATCAGCCAACTCTCCTTCTGGAGCACGTGACAAGCCTGTGCCAAAAATAGCATCAATGTACACCGCAGCACCGGGTTCGCTACGAAACTCCATGTCATCAAGGTCGCGGATGTCCCCGAGAGTTTCCCAAAGGTTGTAGTTGGTGCGGGCATCGGCTGACAACTTGTTTCGATCGCCCCAGAACCAAACTTGAACCCTCCATCCTTTTGAGTTGAGAAGGCGCGCAACCACAAACCCGTCGCCACCGTTGTTGCCCGGGCCACAAAGAACGGAGGCTGATTGCGGAGCGTTGGCGTACTCCGGCCATTCCTCAAAAATCGCCTCGACAACCCCCTGCCCGGCCCGCTCCATCAACTCCAGACCGGTGACTTCACCCGACTCGATTGCGGCCTGCTCGATGGCGCGCATTTGGGCAGCTGTTAACAATTCGCTCATTTTAGCACCAAATAAAGTTTTCATTTCGCACAATTATACGCCGTTACGCACAGTAATTAGGCTAACCTTATGAAACCGTTAAACACCAACGCCCTGCGTCACCCTATCCAATTGTGACCACCAAATGAAAGTGGTCTGTCGGTCATCAAGTACGCATTTCAGGGGGAGCCTCCATATGAAAAAGATTGAAGCAATCATCAAGCCATTTAAGCTTGATGAAGTCAAAGAAGCCCTGCAAGACTTTGGTGTCCAAGGTCTAAGCGTTGTCGAAGTAAAGGGCTTTGGTCGCCAGAAAGGCCATACGGAACTGTACCGAGGCGCTGAGTATGTCGTGGACTTCCTGCCTAAAGTAAAAATCGAAGTTGTGCTGGAAGCCGATCAGGTTGACGGTGCAATTGAGGCCATCGTGGGCGCTGCCAAAACCGACAAAATCGGCGACGGCAAGATTTTTGTCTCCCCTGTTGAGCAAGCTATCCGCATCCGCACCGGTGAATCCGGCCCGGACGCACTTTAAAGTTAACCCAAAATTCGAAGCAATCAGAAGGACTAAGGGAATGAGCGCAGACGCAGTTCTCCAGCTGATCAAAGACGAAGATGCGGCTTATGTCGACATCCGTTTCACAGACACACGCGGCAAGTTGCAGCACGTCACAGTAGACGTGGACCTTGTTGACGAAGACTTCCTCGAAGAAGGCTTCATGTTTGACGGCTCCTCCATCGAGGGCTGGAAGTCGATCGAAAACTCCGATATGAAACTGATCCCAGACACCACGTCTGCGTATGTTGATCCGTTCTACGCTGAGAAAACCATCTGCATTCACTGCTCCATCGTTGAGCCTGATACTGGCGAAGCTTATGAGCGTGACCCACGTGGCACAGCCGAAAAAGCCGAAGCTTACCTAAAGTCTTCCGGCATCGGTGATGTGGCCTACATGGGTCCAGAAGCAGAATTCTTCCTGTTTGATGATGTTCGTTTTGAAAACAAAATCAACAAAGTATCTTACGAAGTTGATGCAATCGACGGTTCTTGGAACACAGACACCGAATACGAAATGGGCAACATGGGTCACCGCCCTGGCATCAAAGGCGGCTACTTCCCTGTAAACCCAACCGACGACAGCCACGACCTGCGCTCTGAGATGCTCTCCACCATGAAGCGTCTGGGTATGAAAACTGACAAGCACCACCACGAAGTGGCATCCTGTCAGCACGAGCTGGGCCTGATCTTTGACAGCCTGACCAAACAGGCCGACGAGCTGCAGAAATACAAGTACGTGATCCACAATGTGGCTGCGTCTTATGGCAAATCCGCCACCTTTATGCCCAAGCCAATCTACGGCGACAACGGCACCGGCATGCACGTAAACATGTCCATCTGGAAAGACGGTAAGCCGCTCTTTGCAGGAGACAAATACGCGGACCTGTCTCAGGAAGCTCTGTACTTCATCGGTGGTATCCTGAAGCACGCAAAAACCCTGAACGCTTTCACCAACCCATCGACGAACTCCTACAAGCGTCTGATCCCGGGTTTTGAAGCACCTGTTCTGCGCGCCTACTCTGCTCGCAACCGCTCTGGCTGCGTTCGTATCCCTTGGACAGAGAGCCCAAAAGCCAAGCGCGTCGAAGCACGTTTCCCGGATCCATCCGCGAACCCGTACCTGTGCTTCGCAGCCCTGCTGATGGCTGGCCTTGATGGCATCAAGAACAAGATCGATCCCGGCGAAGCCATGGACAAAAACCTGTACGATCTGCCTGCTGAAGAGTTGGCTGGTATCCCAACAGTTTGTGGCTCCCTGCGTGAAGCTCTGGAATGCCTCGAAGCGGATCACGACTTCCTTCTGGCCGGTGACGTGTTCACGAAAGACCAGATCGAAGGCTACATTGAGCTGAAGATGGGCGAAGTGGAGCACTATGAGCACACACCTCACCCTGTTGAGTTCGGCATGTACTACAGCTGCTAAGCTGCAGTTTTTCTGACAATAAAAAGGGGCGCTCATCCGAGCGTCCCTTTTTCTACGAACAATGCAAACGTCGCAGTCTGTCTCGAAGCCGCGCTAGATTGTCCAATGTTCGCATGTGTCCCGCTAGGCGATCCCCTCGCGGCCCTTGTCGACCCGATAGTAAGCCCACAAAAGACGCGCAGCCACGCTGCGCCACGGAGACCATTGCGCGGCCATCTCCCGTAATGCGCGCTCTTTGGGGCGCTCTGGCAGATCAAACAACATCCGCGCGCTTTCCTGAAGCGCCAGATCGCCCGGCGCAAAGACATCGGCGCGACCAAGGGAAAACATCGCGTAGATCTCTGCAGTCCAAATCCCAATCCCCCTCACGTTGGTAAGGGTTTTAAACACCATATCATTGGGCGCTGTGCGCAGTGCCTCAAAGTCGATGCCTTCTTCGGCCAGAGCGCGCGCATAGCGCATTTTCTGTCGGCTTAACCCCACGGCTTTCAGATCCTCATCGGACGCCGCCGCGACGGCCTCGGGTGTTGTCACCCCCGCCTCTTGCATCCGTCCCCAGATGGCCGCAGCCGAAGCAACGCTCACCTGTTGGCTGATGATCGCACTGAGTAGTTGATCAAACCCATCAGAGCGCAAACGCAGCGGCAAAGGTCCGGTCAGCTTGAGCGCTGCCGCAATCTTTGGGTCCTGCGCAGCCAGCCATGCGGCTCCTTCTGCAACACAGGCATCTGATGTGATAATCCGTCCAATGGTCATGATGTGCCCCAAACCCTCTGCATGAATGGCAGTGTGATGCTTGCGACCTCCAAATCGGCGGCCCCTAAACCGCGGTTACGCCGCAAACATCCGCCAACCACAACCCGAAACCTGCACATTTCGCAAGCCAGTCGCATTGTATTATCCCCATAATACCTGCTGCGGTTTCTTTGGTGCTACCACTTCGCTGAAGAGGAGACACTATGGTTAAGCTTGCACATACTATGATCCGTGTTTTGGACGAAGCACGGGCGGTGGCGTTTTACGAGGCTGCCTTTGGTCTACAGATCAAAGATCGGCTCGATTTTGACAGTTTCACGTTGATTTACATGGTTCTGCCGACGTCAGGTTTTGAGCTGGAACTGACCATCAATAAAGACCGCTCAGAACCATATGCGCATTCAGACGGCTATGGGCATCTTGCATTGGTTGTTGATGATTTGGAAGCGTCCCGCGCCCAAGTCACCGCAGCTGGTGGCACCCCAAAAGACATCGTTGATTTTCGACCCGGCGGAGACCGGGTGGCACGGTTCTTTTTTGTGACGGACCCAGATGGCTATCAAATTGAGGTCATTGAGAAAGGAGGCCGGTTCGTCTGATCCGTTGAGGTTTGGGCACTGAACGACACGACATTCACTCAAAGCATTAATAGGAGGACATATGCTTTATCGTTTGGATTTTACTGTGGAATACGATTCCACAATGGAACAACAAGGCCTTTTGGGCGTTTGGGCAGAGGAGGCTGAGGCCGCACTTGGTGCAAAATCCGCAGGCGTTGTAAAGGATCTTTGGAAAGTGGTTGGAGAGCGCAAAGTGCTCGCCATTGTTGAGTGCGAGACACCTGACGATCTGGATCGGATCCTGTTTGACCTTCCGATCATGCAGAAAATGGGCCACCATGTGCAAGTCGACGTTAAATCATTGCGCCGGTATGAAGACTTTGCTGCTGACGTAAAAGAACGTCTTGGTCGATAAAACAAAGGGATGCCCACATGTGTGAGCTGTTTATAGACGCGGATCCTGCCCTTTGGGCCTCCCACACCCGCTCGTTTCGGATGGATGGCATGGTCACAAGTGTCCGGTTAGAGGAATTGTTCTGGCGCACTCTCGAAACAATCGGAGCGCGCGACGACCTGACAGTGCCGCAGTTGCTGCACCGTCTTTACAACGAAAGTCTGGATGCGGGTCACGACGTCGGGAACTTCACGTCGTTCTTGCGTGTGTGCTGTTTGCGCTATTTGGAATTGCAAAAAAGTGGGTATGTCCCCGATTCTGCTCATGTGGCATTATCGTCACTGCCAGCAAGAGATATTCTCGCGCTTGAAAAACGCGACCGTGCTCAACGCAGGTCACGAATGACATAAGCTTTCGGCCTTGGCAGAGACCGTGACGCAAGCGTCGACAACGCTTTAACACCATCGTTTGTGATGCCCGTACGGTGCCTATGGACCTTGCTTCGTGAACCGGTTAACCGTTGGCGTATGACCCAACTCGTCGACGACACCCGCGCCCGCCGCACCGTATTCATTCTGGTTTTGGCCCAAGCGTTTCTAGGCGCTCAGATGCCGATGATATTCACCATTGGCGGCCTTGCAGGACAGTCTTTGGCATCCAACCTGTGTTTTGCCACTCTGCCCATTTCTCTCATCGTTCTGGGGTCCATGCTGTCGGCGAACCCAATCTCCACGATCATGCAAAAATATGGTCGCCGAGTTGGCTTTTTGGTTGGCGCCTTGGGTGGCGCGCTTGGCGGCGCAATCGGCGCATATGGACTGTACCTAAGCTCTTTCCCAATCTTCCTCGCTGGATCGTTTCTGACAGGTATCTACATGTCTGCTCAGGGGTTCTATCGCTTCGCAGCCGCTGACACCGCTTCCGATGATTTCCGTCCCAAAGCGATTTCCTACGTAATGGCAGGCGGCCTTCTGTCAGCCATCATTGGTCCTCAACTGGTCAAAGTCACCGCAGACAGCATGATTGTGCCCTTCATGGGCACCTACTTTGGCGTTATCGCTCTGAATGTGATCGGCTCGTTGCTGTTCCTTTTCATCGATATTCCAAAACCCGAAGTTCCTGCGGAGGACGCCCCCAAAGGTCGCAGCCGCTGGGAGTTGATCACCACGCCACGCATCGCTGTGGCGGTGATCTGCGCCATGGTGTCTTACGCGCTGATGAACCTTGTGATGACCTCTACACCTTTGGCAGTTGTCGGATGTGGATTTGACCAAAACGACGCGGCAGATGTAGTCACAGCCCATGTGCTGGCGATGTTTGCGCCGTCCTTTTTCACAGGCCACTTGATCGCACGGTTCGGCGTTGAGAAAATCCTTGCCCTTGGCATTCTCATACTCGCCGGCGCTGGGGCTGTTGCACTGCAAGGTGTTGAGTTGGAAAACTTTTTCATCGCACTCATCTTGCTTGGCCTTGGCTGGAACTTTGGCTTCATCGGGGCAACCACAATGTTGGCGGGCGCACATGAACCACATGAACGTGGGCGCATGCAGGGTATGAACGATTTTATCGTTTTTGGCGGTGTGACCGTGGCTTCGCTGGCTTCCGGTGGTTTGATGAACTGCTCAGGTGGCGATGCAGTCACAGGGTGGACCAGTGTGAACTTGGCAATGGCACCCTTCCTCATGTTGGCAGGCGGTGCACTGATCTGGTTGGTGATGCGTCCTAGGGACGAAACTGTCTAACTGGCTCGTTGTGTTGCACTTCAAGCTTTTCGGTTTGGTCAAGTTTTCCTAGACTAAGCGCTACATGATGCAACGGGGTCAACATGGTTGCCCTTCTGTTTAAGGCCGCCGAGTTGCGCCCGACTACCAACGCCCCATCAATGCGCGCCTCATCAATCCAACCCGCTTGCCAAACTCACTGCTGCCCAATGCGCCATTTGATACACGCCTTGGGTCCGCAATCGCTTGTTTTAGCACCATTTCTACCTGCCAAGCGGCGTAAAATGCCTGACCAGCAGCCCGATCGACCTCTTTTCGGCGCTGTCGTGCCGCCTCTAGGCGGCTCAAAGCACCCTGAGCAAATTCAGCCACCGCCTCAGGGCGCCCATTCACCAAAGGCACCCGGTTGGCGTCTTCCAACGCCGGAATCGCCATAAGCCAATTGGCTACACCCAAAGCATAGCCCACATCTCGTGCCACGCCCTCTGCACACTGTCCCAACGCGTGCGCGCCAACCAACATCAACCCACCGGCGGTCTCCGCCAGATACCGTTCCAGGTGCTGCTGATCCTCAAATGGGTCTTTGTAGATATCCCAGCGCCGCGCTTCTATCAGCGTATCCAGCACCTCAGTGGCGTTGGCATCAAGTATTGCTGCTAGCGGGGTCACAACTTCATGGCGGCGCACGCCCTCTCCCGATCTGATTTCCTCCAGCGCGTCACGCCACCATTGCAGCCGCATCTCTGCGATCATGGTTTCCTGCGTAACCCAAGGCGCTCGAGAGACCTCAACATTGAACGCATAGAGCGGGAACAAGACGTCGCGTGCGTCAGGATGCGCAGCCATAGTTGCGGCAAACCGATCCGGATCGCCGTTTTTTACGGTCCCAGCACAAGCCTTTAGGTCCTCATCACTCACCCAAAGTCTCCTCGTCTGCGCGCGACAATCAGTAAGTATCCAGTCTCAGACCGCACCTCACGCCAACTGGCCGCTTCCGCGGCACATAAATCCAGCATCTTGGTCAGCGCGGCACCCGCTTCGTCCCTCAGCGTCGCAATCCGCATTTCCATGGACTGATAATACGCTTCCCAGCCAGCATCAGATACTTTGCGATGCGCTATAACTTCAAAACCTTGCGCCTCAACATCTTTGAGAATGGCGTCAGATCTCTGTGTATTGTAGCCCTCCCAAAAGGCCTGCGCCATTTCACTTGGTGTGTCAGTGAAATAGCAAGGCTCGGAAAAAGCCACGACGCCATTTGGCACCAATGCTTTGGAAAAGGCGCCAAGTCCGCTTGGGATACTCAGGAAGTAGAGCGCACCTGCGCACCAGATGAAATCAAACGGCGCTTCAGCCAATCCTGCCACATCTTCCATGCTGCGGCATTCTGCACGAAACCGCCCCTCATGAGCAAAGCGGGCATTGGCCTGAGCCACAAATGCATCACGTGTGTCAACGGCGACCACCAGCGCGCCGGGAGCTCTTAGCAACTCGAAGCTGTCGCCTCCCGGACCCGAACCGGCATCACAGATCACTGCGTCTTCTCCAACAGCGGCAAGTTCCAAAGCCCAAGCCACCTCTTCCGGACTGCCAGGTCCTTCTCTCGGCAAGTCTTTGTGTACAATAAAGAAGTTTTCTTTATCCATCAGAGTGCCACTTTGGCTCCGTCATGTACTAGCTTCCAGTTCAGCGCATCAAGCAAAGCTTCAAAGCTTGCGTCCACTATGTTTGCAGACACGCCCACTGTGGCCCAACGACGACCGTGATCGTCCTCAAAATCTATGATCACGCGGGTCACAGCTTCGGTACCGCCATTGGTGATCCGCACCTTAAAATCCACAAGCCGCACGTCCTCTATGACACTTTGATAAGGGCCAAGATCAGACTTTAGCGCTTGCCACAACGCGTTGACGGGCCCCTCATCGCTCATCTCATCGGTGTGATCATTTTTGAAATAGCTAGTAGTCTTATGACCGTTGGGCAATTGAACCGTGACCACGGCTTCACTTTCCACAACCGTGGCTCCACGTGCATTGCGCCGCCGCTCCGAGATCACCCGGTAGCGTTCAACATCAAAATACGTTTCGCTGAGCCCCAATGCATCCCGTGCCAGAAGCTCAAAGCTGGCTTGGGCCGTATCGTACGAATAACCTTTGGCTTCAGCCTCTTTGATACGCGACAGGATTTCCCCCAGAGCTGGCGCGCCTTTCTCGGTGTCCAGTCCTGCATCCGCCAACCTTTTGCGAAGATTGCTTTGCCCTGCCTGATTAGACATTGGGATGATCCGCTCGTTGCCCACTACGCTTGGATCAATGTGCTCATATGTGCTCGGGTCTTTTAAAATTGCACTGGCATGCAATCCGGCTTTATGTGCAAACGCGCTTGCCCCCACAAAAGCGGCTTGCCTCATCGGCACACGATTGAGAATGTCATCCAACATTCGACTTGCCCGTGTCAGTCCCTCAAGCGCGGTATGGCTCACGCCAATCTCGTAAGTGCTCGCATAAGGTTCTTTCAACAACAGCGTCGGGATCAGCGTCGTCAAATTGGCATTGCCACAGCGTTCACCCAAGCCGTTCAGCGTGCCTTGAACCTGACGCGCACCAGCATCCACCGCCGCCAGAGAGTTGGCGACAGCGTGCTCAGTGTCATTATGCGTGTGGATGCCCAGATGATCGCCAGGAATACCCGCAGCAATCACCGCTTTGGTGATCTCATAGACCTCATGCGGCAAGCTGCCGCCGTTGGTGTCACAAAGCACCACCCATCGCGCACCGGCCTCATAGGCCGCCTTTACAGTCTGGATCGCATAGTCCGGATTGGCCTTATACCCGTCAAAGAAATGCTCAGCATCAAACAGCGCTTCACGCCCTTGCGTCACCAAGTAGGCCAAAGATTTCGCAACGTTTTCCGCGTTTTCTTCTAGGGTGATGCCAAGCGCAGTGGTGACATGAAAATCATGGGTTTTGCCGACCAGACATACCGCAGGTGTGCCCGCATTCATTACAGCTGCCAGAACGTCATCGTTCTCCGCCGACATTCCCGTCCGCTTGGTCATGCCAAAAGCTGTGAACGTCGCCGCCAGTTTCGGTTGGGCTTCGAAGAATTCGCTGTCCGTCGGGTTGGCCCCCGGCCAGCCACCTTCGATATAGTCCACGCCCAACTGATCCAACACCGCCGCAATCTGCGCTTTTTCCGAGGTCGCGAACTGCACACCTTGCGTCTGCTGACCATCGCGCAAAGTTGTATCGTAAAGGTAGAGGCGCTCTTTACTCACAACAACCCCTCCAGCTTCCCAGCGTCAAAGCCCGCCGCTGGTAAGAGTTCAACGCCCGCCTTGCTCATACGCACTTCGACGCCTGCGTCCACCAAGGCGCCCTTGATCCGGTCCACTTCAGAGAAGTCTTTGCTCGCCATAGCCGCCTCGCGTGCGCCAGCCAACAGTGCCCTATAGGCGTCAAGATCGGCCCCCTGCGCCCAATCACCAAGGGCGTTGCTCAAAAGGCCCAACATCTGCGCGCCTGCAAGCAGTCCAGCGGCATCGCCCGCACTGGCAAGCCCGTGCAACACCGATATGGCGCCCGCCGTGTTTAGATCATCTGCCACACATTTCAACACCTCTGCGGGCACGTTGAGCGAGGGCTCAAAGCCCTCGGTCAACGTTCGCCACTTGCGCAACGTCGCCTCAGCTTCACCTGCTTTTTTGGCAGTCCAATCCATCGGCTTGCCATAGTGGGTGCTTAAGAACACAAAGCGGATCACCTCGCCGGGAGTTCCTTGATCCAGCAAATCACGCACGGTGAAGAAATTGCCCAAAGACTTGGACATCTTCTTACCTTCCACCTGCAACATTTCGTTGTGCAGCCAGTAGTTCGCCATGCTCTGGCCGCCATTGGCGCAACAGCTTTGCGCGATCTCGTTCTCATGGTGTGGGAACATCAAATCATTGCCGCCACCGTGAATATCAAACGACGCGCCCAGCAATTCAAAGCTCATCGCGGAACACTCGATGTGCCAACCCGGGCGCCCACGGCCCCAAGGGCTCTCCCAGCCCGGCGTTGCATCATCTGAAGGTTTCCAAAGTACAAAATCCATCGGATCTTCTTTGTAAGATGCAACCTCAACCCGCGCGCCTGCGATCATGTCGTCCACCGACCGGCCTGACAGCTTGCCGTAGTCGTCATATTTGCGCACCCGAAAAAGTACATGCCCGTCATGGGCATAGGCAAACCCATCCGCAATAAGCTTTTCGATCATGGTGATCATCTCGGCGATATACTGTGTCGCACGCGGCATATGGTTGGGTTCCATCGCGCCAAGCGCCCCCATATCATCCAGATACCATTGGGTTGTCTCCGCAGTGATCTCCCCAATTGCCCGACCGCTTTCCGCCGCGCGTGCATTGATCTTGTCATCCACGTCGGTGAAGTTTCGCACATAGGTCACGTGATCTGCGCCATAAACTTCACGCAGCAGGCGATAGAGCACATCAAAAACCACCACAGGCCGCGCATTGCCAATATGGGCGCGATCATACACCGTCGGCCCACAGACATACATCCGCACATTATTTGGGTCGATTGGCGTAAACACCTCTTTGCGGCGTTTCAGCGTGTTGTGCAGTTTGATCTCAGTCATAGCAAAGTGGCTCCTCGGCACACGGGTGGTCCGCGGCGGGCTTACCAACTCTCAAACATGTTTGAAATAGAAGAACGGCCCGCCTGACGATGTCAGCAGGGAATGCAGCAGCAAATAATAATGGTGCGCGCAGTGTTCATGACGGAGACCCTATGTGGCGCGGCGAAAGTGGTCAAGCCCGTGATTGAGCCATTGACCATACACTTTCGGCTCCTCAAAGTACCGACATGAGCCGCGAGACCATCAATACGATTTGTGCCAAATTTCCTGGCGCCCAGCTTTCCGATCCGTTCGGCGGGGGACATGACGCTTGGAAGGTTGGCGGTAAAATGTTTGCCTGTATTGGGACCGCCAACACAGGCGTTTCTGTGAAAACCGACAGTGTTGAGACCGCACAGATGTTGATAGATGCTGGCATCGGCGTCAAAGCACCTTATTTTCATCGCAGCTGGATCCACCTGCCACTTGACGGTGACGAAGAAGAACTCCGCCACCGTCTGGGGGTGTCTTACGATATCGTGCGCGCCGGACTGACAAAAAAACTTCAAGCCAAAATGCCGCCGCGCAATTAGGGTTCAACAGCCATCATTGAGTAATTTGGCCCGCGTTCGACGTCCCAATGGCAACGGAAACGTCAGCTTCACGCCGCTCTGCGCTAGGACGGTTAGCACGATACCCAATGCCGTAATCGCTGCACCGATCCAACTCACAGGTCCATACCGCTCTCCAAGCAAGGCAACGCCAATCACAAGTCCAACAGCCGCCGCGACATAACCAATCTGGCTCAAGAGCACAGGTCCGCCCAACTTTTGCAGCCTGAAGTAGGCCGGAAAGGTCAGAGCTGCCGCCACCAATTGCACCGCTGCGGCCCAAGGCACCACGGCGACATCTTGCAAAGCCACACCATCACCGCGCGCTATCAACACGCCAAGCAGAGCCACAATCGCCACACCATGGCTCCAGAAAGCCAAGGCAATCGGATGTGCATTCTCAGGCCAGTCGAGTGTCCGATACACATTGCCGCCCGCCAAAATCAACGGGATGGTCAATCCCACCAACGACCACAACATTGTCCCATCTAAGCCACCCCGACCAAAGGCCACCATCAAGGCGCCAACCAGTCCAAAGCCAATACCCCAAAGCCCCATGCGCGACGGCGTTTTCAACCCGAAAACCGCAGAGAGCGCCAAAGTAGCCACCGGTGAGAGTGCAAACATCATGCCCACCTGTCCCGCACCCAGCTTCGGCACCAGCCCAAATATAAGCAAGTTGATGCCCGCAAAACTCGCCAACCCCGAGATCACCACATAGCGCAGCATTTGCCCGCGTGGCAGCTTCAGATGGCCGCGCAGAGCAAGAACCGGAAACAGACTTAAGCTCGCCCCCATCGACACCAAGAGCGCCCAAATCAAGGGCGACACACCCGCCGCCGCTGATATCTTGCTCAAAGGAAAACCAATGCCCAGAAGTGCACCGCACCAAATCAACAGCCCCACCGGGCCCACAGAAGATACCTTAGGCATAGCTGATCACCTCATATTCGATGTCATCAGGTCCATCGAAGTAAAACCGCTTCCCAGGCTCATAGTCGGCGTGGCTTTTGGGGACAAAACCAGCGGCCTTCACTCGCTCTTCGATCCTGTCCAGATCGGTGACAACGATTCCGATATGGTTCAGCCCACCGGCACGGTAGTAGCTGGGTTCCGCATTCTGAATGTCGACCGGCGGCGCGTAAAGCGCCAGGTAACTTTCTGTCTCGCCGACGTGGACGCTATGTCCGCCGTGGATCGAGTCGCCTTCCCATCTCACCTGCCAATCAAACAGGTCACACAACATGGCCGCCGTGGACTTCGGATCGCGCACAGTCAGATTCACATGCTCAAGTTTCATAGCTCAACTTCCTTCCATTGAATTTCTTGGTAGACACAAGGTAATTCTTCAAGTTAACTTGAGGTCAACAACTTTTTATGGTTTGCTTTCAATAGTATGATGAAATCGAAAAAAAGAATCCGGCTCCGCCCCACTGGTTTGACCATTGGTCAAATCTCTGAACGCACTGGCCTTGCACCCTCTGCGATCCGCTATTACGAAGAAGAAGGTATCGTACACCCGCACCGCACTGATACCGGCCAGCGTCGATTTGAACGCGCGGACATCCGACGTTTGTCGTTTGTGATGATTTCACAATCACTGGGTTTCTCTATTGCCGAAATCCGCGCAGCGCTTTCAAGGTTGCCGGAAAACCGCACTCCAACAAAATCAGACTGGCAAGCGATCTCTGAGATCTTCCGCGAAACGCTTGATCAGCGCATTTTGCAAATGACAAAACTGCGCAACCAGCTAGATGGTTGCATTGGGTGCGGTTGCCTCAGCTTGTCCAATTGCAAACTCTATAATCCGGATGACCGCGCGCGTTCCCGCGGCCCCGGACCGCGGTATTTACTGGGCGACACTCCAACCGACCTGTGAGAGTCCCAAACTGGCGCCAATTGGCCGTAGGTGACCGGAGAAAATGTGAGGTTCAGTTGGAGGCAAAGCCCCCGCAACACAACCTGTCATATCTCCCATCACGGTTTTGAATTTGACAATCTCAAAGGCCCTCTGCCACCACGGTCCAAACACAAAACAGGGAGTGCAGCCTATGCAGCTATCACAGCGCATCACCAACATCACCGGCGGCGGATCAGACGGCTGGGATGTATTCTACAAAGCCCGAAAAATGATCGCGGATGGCATCGACGTGACCGAGCTTACAATTGGTGAGCACGACATTCGAACCGATCCCACGATTTTGGCCGCTATGGATAAATCCGCACAAGGCGGACACACCGGCTATGCAATGGTCCCAGGCACCCACGACATGCGGTTGGCAGTCGCGCAACGTATAACCGAACGCACCGGCGTTCAGACGACTTTCGAAAACATCCTGATCACCCCCGGCGGACAGGCTGCACTTTTTGCTGCGCATTTGGCGGTATGTTCGGAAGGCGAGCGTGCTCTGTACATTGATCCATATTATGCCACCTACCCCGGCACAATTCGCGCCGTTGGGGCTGAACCTGTCGCAATACAGACGCATGCCTCAAACGCTTTTCAGCCACGCCCTGAAGACATCTCAGAACAAGCCACCAAAGGCGCAGCGTCTCTGTTGATAAACACCCCAAACAATCCCACTGGTACAGTGTATGGGCGCGACACGCTCGAAGGGGTCGCACAGGTTTGTAAAGAGCACGACCTCTGGCTCATCTCCGATGAAGTCTATGACACTCAAATCTGGGACGGTGCGCACCTGAGCCCGCGCGCGCTTCCCGGCATGGCCGATCGTACCTTGGTAGTTGGTTCGATGTCCAAATCTCATGCCATGACAGGCAGCCGTATAGGCTGGATCGCGGCACCAAAAGAGGTGATCACACATCTTATCAACCTTGCGACACACACAACTTATGGCGTGCCAGGTTTTGTGCAAGACGCAGCGGTTTTTGCGTTGAATCAAGGCGACGCGCTTGAAGCAGAGATCGCGGCACCATTTTTGCGGCGGCGCGCCTTGGCCAAAGACATCTTGGCGGATCAAAACACCATTGGGCTGATCCCTGCGCAAGGCGCAATGTATATAATGTTGGATATTCGTGCCACCGGCCTATCGGGCGAAGACTTCGCAAACTCTCTGCTAGACACGCACCATATTGCTACGATGCCCGGTGAAAGTTTTGGTCAATCGGCGGTTGGCCACATCCGGGTGGCAATGACAGTAGACGATATGAAATTCCAATCCGCGCTCAAAACGCTGGTTGGTTACGCGGAACATCTCGCCAATCAAAACGCAGCCTGATGTGATCAATTGTCGCCAAGCGCGTCATGCCTCAAATGCGACATGTGTCGCAAATGGGCATGACGCCCTGTGAAGAGAATCGCAGACTGTCCCGCAAGGGAGAGACCATGCAAGGCATCCGCTGCAAAATAAAACTTGTGGACCGGACCATCGGGGCGTCCCGCGGGCGCGCTGCACGAGGCCGCCCTGACAGTTAAGCTGATATTTTTCTTTCCGCTTAACTTACAAGGCCTTACACAAACATGAACGTTCAATCTTCCCGCCGATCCGGCGGACGCACTGCCCGCCGTGCCGCGCGCGCAGCCCCTCTTTCCAATGAAATTCGTCCCATTCGCGCAGGTATGAGCGGAGGGCAATACAAGCCTCTGTCAGATCACGACATCCAGCGCATCCACGAAACAGCCCTCACCGCACTTGAGGAGATTGGGTTGGCTGACGCACCCCAAAGCGGAATTGAGATCATGACCGGCGCAGGCGCTTTTTTGGGGGATGACGGCCGGCTTAGATTTCCTCGTGCGCTTGTCGAAGATATGCTCACCAAGGCTTGCAAAGACATAACCTTGAACGGGCGCGACGCCAAACACGATCTTCATCTGTCCGGCAATCGCGTGCATTTTGGCACTGCGGGCGCGGCTGTGCATATGGTGGATCCCGACACACAAGACTACCGCGACAGCACCTTACAAGACCTGTTTGATGCCGCTCGAATTGCCGACCAATTGGACAATATCCACTTTCTGCAACGCCCAATGGTTGCCCGCGATGTCACCGACAATCGTGAACTTGATATCAACACGATCTATGCTTGCTGCGCTGGAACAACCAAACATGTTGGCACCAATTTCACTGATCCCGACTACGTTGCGGATGCTTTGAACATGCTGCACATGATCGCTGGAAGCGAAGACGCTTGGCGCGCACGCCCTTTTGTCAGCAACTCCAACTGTTTTGTGGTGCCACCAATGAAGTTCGCAACCGAAAGCTGCGAAGTTATGGAGGCATGCATCCGTGGAGGCATGCCTGTGCTGTTGCTCTCAGCGGGGATGGCAGGCGCAACCGCCCCGTCCACAATCGCTGGCGCCATTGTTCAAGCCACCGCTGAATGCCTTGCGGGCATCGTTTATGTAAACGCCCTCAAGCCCGGCCATCCGGCGATTTTTGGCACCTGGCCATTTGGTCTCGACCTGCGCACGGGGGCCATGACAGTAGGCTCCGGGGAACAGGCGCTTTTGAGCGCCGGATGCGCACAAATGCACAAATTCTACGGACTGCCCGGCGGCGCAGCCGCGGGTGCAAGCGATGCCAAGCTGCCAAATATGCAGGCCGGATGGGAGCAGATGTGTTCCAACGTTATGGCGGGGCTTTCAGGTTTGAACATGGTCTACGAGGCAGCGGGCATGCATGCCTCTCTTCTGGGGTTCTGTCATGAAAGCCTGATTCTGGGCAACGATCTGATAGGTCAAGCTCTGCGCTGCGTACGTGGGATCGAGGTCGACGAAGAAACGCTCGCGCTGGAGCAAATCCGAGACGTGTGTTTAGGCGGTCCTGGGCACTACCTTGGCACTGAGGCCACGCTCAGCCGGATGCAGAAAGATCACGTCTATCCGAGTATGGGCGATCGCACGTCACCAAAGGAATGGGCTGAAATCGGCAAACCTGACTTGGTCGCCAAGGCGAAAGCGCACAAAGAAGGCATTTTGGCCACCACTCCCCCCGCGCGCTTTGATCCCATTCTGGACAAAGCAATCAGGGATCGCTTCACTATCCATCTGGCCTGAAAAGAAAAAGGGCGCTCCAAACAAATGGGCGCCCTAATTATCAGTCCGAAAGTACGGGTATCGGGGTCGATCCCGATATCACCCCTTTGCCAGCTGCGCTTCTCGTGCATCGCGAAGACGGGCAAAATCATCTCCAGCATGATATGATGAGCGCGTAAGTGGTGTCGCTGAAACCATCAGGAAACCTTTGCCATATGCAGCCTTCTCGTAGCTCCCAAACTCTTCAGGCGTCACAAATCGGTCGATGCCATGGTGCTTGGGCGTCGGCTGTAGGTATTGGCCGATTGTGAGAAAATCAATGTCTGCGGCGCGCATATCGTCCATCACCTGATGAACAGATTGTTTGTCTTCGCCCAGTCCCGCCATAATGCCGGATTTGGTGAAAATCGACGCATCAAGCTCTTTGACTCTCTGGAGCAGGCGCAAAGAGTGGAAGTATCGCGCACCCGGACGCACCTCAGGGTAAAGCCCCGGCACGGTTTCTAGATTGTGGTTAAACACATCCGGTTTGGCCTCAACAACTGTTTCCAAAACCTCAGGCGCACATTTCAAAAAATCAGGTGTGAGAATTTCAATTGTGGTTTTGGGCGAGCGATGACGCACCGCACGAATGGTCTGCGCGAAATGCTCCGCCCCGCCATCCTCCAAATCGTCGCGATCCACCGAGGTGATCACCACGTGGTTCAATCCCAATTTCTGAACTGCATCCGCGACACGGCCCGGCTCAAACACATCAAGTGCGTTTGGTTTACCGGTCGCAATGTTGCAAAAGGTACAGCCACGCGTACAGATGTCGCCCATGATCATCATGGTTGCGTGACCTTGGCTCCAGCATTCGCCGGCATTGGGGCACCCGGCCTCTTCGCACACCGTGACCAATTTGTTTTCACGCATGATCTTTTTGGTGGTGTTATAACCTTCTCCGGTTGGAGCCTTCACGCGAATCCACTTGGGCTTTTTTGGCTGAGCGTTGTCTTTGCGGTGCGCCTTCTCAGGATGGCGCTGCTCTGGCAGCTTCAGATCACGCAACTTAGGGTCCTCCCGACCAATTACGGTTTGTGGTGTGTAACATAGGTGATCGCTCTGGCCACTACCAGAAATGCAAACCAGTTATGCACTGGACGCCCAAAATTGCCCAAATCTCGTGCCTTTTGCAGTGCAGAAAAATATTTCGCAAATGCAGCATTGCGTCCAAATTTAGAATCATTATAGGTCAATCTCAGCAAAAATCTGACCGAGGAAAGCATCAATGCAAGTTGGCGTAAAAGTCCCTAACGTAGTCTTCAAAACACGCGTACGCGACGAGGCCATAGGCGGCCCGAACCCATTCCGCTGGCAAGACATGACCAGCAACGACTATTTCAAAGGCAAGCGCGTCATTTTGTTCTCGCTACCCGGCGCTTTCACCCCGACCTGCTCAACCTACCAGTTGCCGGGCTTCGAAGATAACTTCGATAAATTTCAAGATCTTGGTGTGGACAGCATTTACTGCATGTCAGTCAACGACAGCTTTGTTATGAACAAATGGGCCGAAGCACAGGGCGTTAAAAACGTGGACGTGATCCCCGATGGATCCGGCGAATTCACCCGCAAAGTTGGCATGCTTGTTCGCAAAGACAACCTCGGATTTGGCCTGCGCTCCTGGCGCTACGCCGCCATCATCAATGATGGTGTCGTTGAAGCATGGTTTGAAGAACCCGGCCTTGAAGACAACCATGGTGAAGACCCATATGGCGAAAGCGCCCCAGAGAACCTGCTGAAATACCTGCATGCCGCCAACGTCGAAACTGCGGCCTAAAACTCTGAACCCGATTTTCCGGAAGGCCCGCAATTTGTGCGGGCCTTTTTCTTTGCGGTTAGCCAATATAGTCGCCAGCTCCACCCGCGTTTTCCTGATAGTGATCTCGCAGTCGTATCAACGCGATCCTCAGTACAATTTTCCCAGAACGCGCCGACCAGCCAAGCCGCCGCTCCGCAGTTTCGAGCCCCTCAAGATAACAACAACATCGCAACGCCACGTCGCACAGGCCAGGCCCCAAATCTAACAATGCGTCCACCACACGTTGGCGAGCTGAAGCCGGGCCGCGTCCTACATTGGGATCAGGCTGATATTGGCCATCGCAGGGGCCACGCAAAAATGCCTCCCAACCCGGGCTGTCCCCCGGGCCCATCTGCGCCAGTTCAAAGTCCTCGCGCAACCGCTCCCCTGCCCCAACCATCGCCTCACTCAAAAACCGCTCGCCATCTTTATCACGTCGGCGAGACAATCCAGTGAGCGGACTTTCAGCCATGTTGAAACGCACCTGACCCGGACCCGCCCGATGCCGTCGCGGCCGTTGACCAATCACCTCGTTTGGGTTGCCAAACCGGGCCTGTGCCTCCGCAAAACCAAGTGCGCAATTCTCCGATGCAGCCGTCATCTTGCTTAGTGCAGCCCGCCCAGCAGGCGTAATCACATAACGTGAAATGCGGCCCGGCTGCGCGCAGCTGATCCAATCTTTCAACGCCATGGCTTGGGCGATTTGGCGCGAAACAACACCTGTGCGCGTGCCCCCGTCCCGCACCACGACGGCATTCTCCATATCACTTGCAACAGCCAGAACCGCACCTGTTTCACACAGCCGGTTCAGTATTCGCAGTCCCTCTGCACGCAACACCTCCTCTTTAGGCATCTCAGTGTTGCTGTCATCCGCCGCCAACAGCGGCGCCGCGCTGGACTTGCGTGTCTTGGCGCGAAATCGGTTCAAAGCCGCGTCTACCAAAGGATCGTCGCGCATCATTTCGAGTTTGCGGATTTGGCGCAAAACCGTGGAGGCGTGACAGCCATCTCGCCGGGCCAGTTCTCGAATGGACACGCCTTGCTCTGTGTGGGCGACATACCGTTCAACGCTGCTGGGAAGCCACTTAGGCAAACTTTGAGGGGCTGTATTTGTCGGCATATCACGTCACTCCTTACTGAACTATCTTCAACAAACCATCTTCCCTGCTTATCCACAGGGTTATCCAGAGAGTTTTGCACAGCCAAAATCGGCTGTGTAGCGACTGAAACAATTCAACCGCACAGCAAGGATTGGTTCAAAATAGTGAACAGCACCATGCACTTGCGTACGCAGAAACCGATCACACGCAACACCTGAAGCAGCTGTGCTCTGGTGGTCTACGTCATTGGAGAAAGGTTGATTCTATGCAGGATGTACTCGCGCGAATGAGTGAATTACGCCGCCCACGCCTACTGATCCGAGCCGCACGCGTCGGAATGGAAGATTACGTTCGAGATCAGCATCTTAAGCGGATCATTGGCCGTGGCAAACTACCTCGCCATGGCGCAGCCTTGGTCAAGCTAATGGACATGGAAACAGAGTTGGATCGTCATCGCCGACAGGGGTTGGCATCGTACTCAATCGTGTCTCATGTCGATCTCCTGATCGCCATGATGAGCGAGGCCCACTTGTTGCGGGCCACGCGTCGAAACTAAAGTTACAGTTTAGACAAAGGAGTCTGGCATGGAGGCCTTTTTTTCCGCCACATAGGCTCGCAACGCCTTCTCAATCTCGGGATCAAGTGCTGGTTGCTGATAAGCGTCAAGCAAGGTTTCAACACGCGCAGACGCCAACGCCTGCGTGTCACGAGAGCCTTCATCTGCCCAGGTTTCAAACGGCTTGTAGTCCAGCAGCTCTGAGCGCCAAAATGCGTCTTTGAAGTTGGCCTGCGTATGTTCGCAGCCAAGGTAGTGACCTCCGGGACCAACTTCACGCACCGCATCCATGGCTTGGGCATTCTCATCGTAAGCCACACCCGCAGCCATCTTATGCAACACACCAAGCTGATCGGCATCCATCACAAACTTCTCAAAGCTGGAAACCAACCCACCTTCCAGCCAGCCGCAGCTGTGCAACATAAAGTTCACGCCACCCGTTAGCGCAGCATTATGTGTATGTGCAGTTTCATATGCTGCCTGCGCATCTGGAAGCTTTGAGCCGCAGAGCCCCCCACCGGAGCGGAACGGCAACCCAAGACGGCGCGCAAGTTGGCCCGCGCCGGAAAGGATCTGGCTTGCTTCAGGCGTGCCAAAAGTTGGCGCGCCAGAGTTCATGTCGATCGACGTCACAAATGCCCCAAAGATCACCGGCGCGCCTTTGCGCACCAACTGACTGTAGGCGATACCAGCCATCACTTCGGCCAACACTTGCGTCAGAGTACCAACAACACTCACTGGTGCCATCGCGCCGCCAACAATAAAGGGCGAAACGATGCAGGCTTGGTTGTTCTTGGCGTAAACTTCCAACGCACCCATCATCACATCGTCAAACGTCATTGGCGAGTTGATGTTGATCAGCGACGTCATCACTGTGTTTTCCTGCACAAAATCCTTGCCAAAAAGGATTTCACACATCTCGACACTGTCCTGCGCGCGGCTCGGCTCTGTCACGGAGCCCATGAAGGGTTTGTCCGACAGAGTCATGTGGGCCAAAAGCATATCGAGGTGACGTTTGTTCACGGCCACATCGGTGGGTTCACACACGGTGCCACCGCTGTGGTGTAGCCATTTGGACATATAACCCAGTTTTACGAATTTCTCAAAATCCGCCATGGTGGCATAGCGACGCCCACCCTGAGCATCTCGGACAAACGGCGGTCCATAGACGGGCGCACAGACCAACGTGTTGCCGCCGATCTCAACGGTACGTTCGGGGTTGCGTGCATGTTGTGTAATCCGCGACGGAGCGGTCTTGCAAAGCTCACGGGCCATACCACGTGGAATACGAACGCGCTCGGCCTGGAAATCGACTTCTGCGCCGGCCTCTTTCCAAAGATCAAGCGCGGGTTTGTTGTTCACAAAATTGACACCGACCTCTTCAAGCAGGGTCTCGGCATTGGCTTCGATGATCTCAAGCGCTTCCTCGTTCAGCACTTCGAGCAGCGGCATGTTGCGTTCGATAAACTTCGCCGCCTCGATCTTTACACCGGTGCGTTCTGCGCGACGCGCGGCTCCGCCGCCCCCTCTTCCACGTCGACGTGTCGCTGCTTCTGCCATGTCTCGTCCTCATAGGCTGAATTGTTTCCTTGAGATGGATGTACCCTGCCCGAACCGTTCGCCGCAGCAGATTAACGGCCTCTGAAACAAGAATGCGACATGTGCAGCACTCAAAGGTCGGTTTTATTCGTCATTCGTCGTCTCCGGCGCCCCAAGAGACTTTCGAGATCCGCGCATCCAACATCAACGGGTTTAACAATTGAGCCAATTGCACCTCGCTGCGTTCCTCTATGGTCAGCAAGATATCAAGCACTGCACGGTCCTCGTGATGTTCTTTGCGTTCCATTCCTGTCACCACCACTCCGATTTGCGTTAGAGCTCGCAAAGCGAGCGCGCGCACCTGCGTCTCTTCATCAGGCGCATAAGTGATGGACACTTCGTAGTCCTGATTGAGCGGCACCCCAGCTTTGGTTTTTCGTTTGAGCCACTTCACCAACGGCCGCAGCCCAAGATTGACAAATACCACCAACGACGTCGCCAGTACCGCAAACATCGGCTGCCCGGCTCCCGCCATCAACCCAACGGCCGCTGAACACCAAAGCGTGGCCGCAGTGTTCAAACCATGCACCGTAAACCCTTGGCGGAAAATGATCCCCGCCCCTAAGAAACCGATGCCAGACACCACCTGCGCAGCCACGCGTGTAGGGCTTACCTCGTTGGGGAAAAGTGATGAAAACACCACATAGCTTGCGGCCCCAAGTGCAACCAAAGCATTTGTTCTGAGCCCAGCCATGCGCTGCCGCACTTGTCGTTCCGACCCAATTAGTGCGCCACAGACAACGGCCAACGCCAAATTCAGTGCAGCAGACTGTAGCTCAACAGGAAAATAGTGATTCATGTATATACCTTTAATATACAATTTCCATTTCAGCAAACGTGACAGCTCCGCCGCCGCAGAACACAACAAACACGACCAATTGGTGAAAAACCGCGACAAACACGCAGCCAGCACACACAGAGACTTGCACCAAACGCTGCCATAGCCTATGCGGCGAGCATGTCCGATATTTCTCATGACCGCCTCCTCATCATTGACTTCGGAAGCCAGGTTACGCAGCTGATTGCGCGCCGCCTGCGCGAACTGAACGTTTATTGCGAAATTCACCCCTACCAGAACGTCGACATGGACTTCGTGCGCAGCTTCGCACCCAAAGCCGTGATTTTCTCTGGGGGCCCCGACAGTGTGACCCGAGAGGGCTCACCTCGCGCGCCACAAGAGATTTTTGACTACGGTGTACCAATCCTTGGCATCTGTTACGGTCAACAAACCATGATGACGCAACTGGGCGGCAAAGTGGAAAGCGGTCACGGCACCGCCGAATTCGGCCGCGCCTTTGTAACTCCTCAAAATGGCTTGGACATTCTGGACGGCTGGTTTGCTGACGGCGACGAACAAGTCTGGATGAGCCACGGCGACCACGTCAGCGAAATCGCGCCGGGCTTTGAGGTCTATGGCACCTCACCCAATGCGCCTTATGCGATCACCGCCGACACCAAGCGTCATTTTTATGCGGTGCAATTCCACCCCGAAGTGCACCACACGCCCAACGGCGCAAAACTCTATGAGAACTTTGTAAAAATTGCTGGTTTCTCTGGCGATTGGACCATGGGCGCCTATCGCGAACAGATGATTGCAGCCATCCGTGACCAAGTTGGTGACAAACAGGTGATCTGCGGTTTGTCTGGTGGTGTTGACAGTTCCGTGGCTGCGATCTTGATTCACGAGGCCATCGGCGATCAACTGACATGTGTGTTTGTCGACCATGGTTTGCTCCGAAAGAACGAGGCTGAGGAAGTGGTCGCGATGTTCCGCGACAACTACAATATCCAACTGATCCATGCAGACGAAAGTGATCTGTTTCTTGGTGAACTGGACGGTCAATCTGATCCAGAAACCAAACGCAAAATCATTGGTAAGCTGTTCATCGATGTGTTCCAAAAACATGCTGACACCATCGATGGCGCCGAATTCCTCGCCCAAGGCACGCTCTATCCGGATGTGATCGAAAGTGTAAGCTTCTCTGGCGGTCCCTCTGTGACCATCAAAAGCCACCACAATGTGGGTGGATTGCCGGAAAAGATGGGTCTCAAACTGGTTGAACCGCTGCGTGAACTCTTCAAAGATGAAGTCCGCGCTTTGGGCCGCGAGTTGGGCCTCCCACAAAGCTTCATTGGTCGCCACCCCTTCCCGGGACCGGGCCTTGCGATCCGCTGCCCCGGTGAAATCACCATCGAAAAGCTCGATATCCTGCGTGAAGCGGATGCGATTTTCATCGACCAGATCCGCAAACACGGTCTCTACGATGACATCTGGCAGGCCTTTGTGGCAATCTTGCCCGTGCGCACTGTGGGCGTGATGGGCGACGGCCGGACCTATGACTTCGCCTGCGCGCTGCGCGCGGTGACCTCTGTGGATGGTATGACCGCAGATTACTATCCGTTCAGCCACGAGTTCCTCGGCGAGACCGCCACGCGGATCATCAACGAGGTCAAAGGCATCAACCGCTGTACCTACGACATCACCTCAAAGCCTCCGGGCACAATTGAGTGGGAATAAGAGTAACACAGATGCCGCGCCTTAAGCGCGGCATTTTTTGTTAAGCGCCTGCAACAAGTTTTCATGGTCTGAAATCAAATTCTTCTGGCATGTCCGGCGCACCTGCGCGAAACATCTTTGCGGAGGATATGTTGTGAAGTTCACCATTCTATGCGTTCTGAGCTTAATCGCTGTGCCAACACTTGCCGTCGCGACACCTCCGCTGGCGTGTGAGGGCGTGCATGGCAACGTGTTTCTGTCCGTTGCCGGCAGCGCCGTACAAATTTGGCGAACAGACAGTGCGCGCCAAACCGGTGTCGCGCTCCAGATGTCGCAGGAGCATGAAGAGTTTCCCTCAGCTTGGTCGCTAAGCGTTGCAGGCGCGCAAAGCACTTTGGTCGTTCATGAAAACGTTTGCGATACCGTTGGCGGGCAGTTCCCGCTCTCCTTTTCACTGATAGTCGATCAGCGCCTGACCTACGGCTGCTGCACCGTCGCCGAATGAGCTTACGATGACCAACGCCCCCAACGTTCGCCTAACCGGCCACATCGATGTGCCCGCCGATCGCATGGCAGCGGTCAGCGCCGCGCTGCCGCTGCACATCGCGCTCACACATGAAGAACCCGGCTGTCTGTCCTTTGAAGTCACCAAAGACCCAATGACCGCCGGCCGCTTCCTTGTGGCAGAGCTTTTTGTCGACCGCGCTGCCTTTGATGCCCATCAGACCCGCACCAAAGCCTCGGAATGGGCGACCATAACCGCGGGCATCCCGCGGGCATACAATATAGAAGAAATCCCTACATGAATGACACTTTCAAAGCCGCCCTCTGGATGAGCGGCGCCATCGTGTCGTTCACCAGCATGGCCATCGCTGGGCGCGCGGTCAGCTTTGAGCTCGATACGTTTGAGATCATGATGTACCGCAGCCTGATCGGTGTTGTCTTGGTTTGTGGCGTTGCAGGCATGGCGGGCACCCTCTCTCAGGTCACACGCCGCAATCTCGGGCTGCACTTTGTACGCAACATCTGTCATTTCGCAGGGCAGAACCTTTGGTTTTACGCCATTACGGTTATTCCGCTCGCCCAAGTCTTTGCTTTGGAGTTCACGTCGCCTATATGGGCCATATTGCTGTCGCCGCTGATCCTAAAGGAACGGCTTCGTCCCATTGGGTTGATCGCCGCCCTAATCGGCTTCATCGGCATTCTGATTGTAGCGCGTCCAAATCCCCAAGCGCTTGATATGGGCCAAGCCGCTGCGGCCACCGCTGCTATAGGCTTTGCACTCACTGCGCTTTTCACACGAAAACTTACCCGCAGTGAAGGCATCACCTGTATTTTGTTCTACCTGACCGTGATGCAAGCAGCCTTCGGCGTTTTGTTTGCCGGCTTTGACGGGGACATCGCCTGGCCCTCTATTGCCAGCTTGCCTTGGCTCCTGCTCATTGCCTGCGCGGGACTCATCGCGCATTTCTGCCTAACAACCGCATTGCGACTCGCTCCCGCCTCGGTTGTCATGCCTATCGATTTTGTCAGGTTACCGCTGATTGCTGTTGTAGGAATGACACTATATGGCGAAAGCATCGATATTTGGGTCTTAATAGGCGCGACAATTATTTTTACAGGCAATTACATAAACATACTTGCTCAACTCCGCTTAGCGCGCAGATAACATTGACGCGAAGTCACGTTAACGTAAGGGGATCGTTTCGTTGACTTAACCAATGCTGCGCGAATAGCCTCTGCAAAGCAATAAAAAAACACTCAGACGAACACGGGACAAACAACACATGAAAAAAGTGCTTATGGGAGCCACCGCGCTTGCGATGGTTGGAGGAGCATCTTTCGCCGGAGGAATCGACCGCTCAGGACAAGGTGTCAACATTCTGTTTGAAGAAGGGAACTACCTTCAGTTTACCTTCTCGCGGGTAAATCCGAGCGTCACGGGAACCAACCCAATTCCAGCGGTTGGCAACTCCAACGATGTTGCGAAGTCTTACAACACGTTCGGCTTTGGCTACAAACACGAAATCAACGAAAAATTGGATATGGCCCTGATCTATGATCAACCGTTTGGCGCGCATATTCATTACACTGACGGTCCTCTGTCCGCTGGCGGCGCTGCTGGGCTCCCGTACGACGGATTGGCAGAAATCAATAGCGACGCACTGACTGCATTGTTGCAATACGACTTGGGCAACGGTTTCAGCATCCACGGCGGTGCTCGTGCTCTTAAAGTACGCGGTACCATTCAATCTGGTAACGGCATTCTACGTGCCAGCAGCGACTACGATTTTGGTGGCGTAGTCGGCGTCGCTTATGAGAAGCCAGAGATTGCTTTGCGCGTGGCCCTGACATATGCAACTGAGATCAATAATGCTTTTGAAGGGGTTAATGCAGCGTTCCCCGCTGGTTCGCAGGACCGCGTATTTGACGTTGATTTCCCGGAGAGTGTGAACCTCGACTTCCAAACCGGTGTCGCAGCCAATACACTGGTGTTCGGCTCCGTGCGTTGGGTCGGCTGGGGTGGATTCAGCCTAGATACGACACCCGAAGGATCATGGGTCGACTTCTCTGATGACACGATCAACTACACTTTGGGTGTTGGACAGCGCATAAATGACAAACTGTCGGTTGCGCTTCAGGTCGGATATGAAAAAGCTGGCAATCGCCCCTCGACAACAGCGCTTGCACCAACAACCGGTTCAAAAAGTGTAGGCTTGGGAGCAACGTACCAAGTAAACGAAAAGCTCTCTGTGTCTGGTGGTCTGACCTACGCAATTCCGGGCGATCAGTCCTATAACCTATCACCTGGTGTCGACATCGCGTTTGAAGACAACGAAGCGATTGGTGCAGGTTTCCGCATCGGTTATCGCTTCTGATCTTTGTATCAAACCGAATACAGAGCCCCGCCCTTTCGGTGGGGCTTTTTCTTTGCGCAGGTTTCGGAGTGCGCTGATTTGCTTAAACGACTAAGCCAAAGCAATGAGCACACTCGCACAAAAAAGCCTCTCTCCCCGCACTTGGGTGGAACTCTTCCTGCTCGCTGCGCTCTGGGGCGCTGTATTTTTCACAAATCGTATGGCCTTAATCGAAATTGGCCCGATCACGTTGGTGGCGCATCGCGTGTTCTGGGCCGCGCTTCTGCTGTGGGGCATCATCTGGCTGCGCGGCCACGCTGTGCCACGCTCCATGCGCCTGTGGGCTGCGTTCCTTGTCATGGGGCTGCTCAACAACCTGATCCCCTTCAGCTTGCTGAATTACGCACAGCTCACCATTGAAAGTGGTCTGGCCTCGATCTTCAACGCGGCTACGGCGTTCTTTGGTGTGCTGCTCGCCGCCCTCTTTCTGGCTGACGAACGTCTGACTCTCCAAAAGAGTCTCGGCTTAGGACTTGGATTTCTTGGCGTGGCAACCGCCATTGGCCTCAGCCACCTCACCGAGATCAATCCGCGGTCGTTGGCACAGATCGCGGCACTGCTGGCGACGCTGTCATATGGAGTCGCAGGTATATGGGCCCGCAAACAACTGTCAGGTGTCACACCCATTGTGGCGACGGCTGGCATGCTGTCCTGCTCCTCATTTATGGCATTACCGCTTGCATATTTAGTCGAGGGCCCGGTTACCTTATCCCTTGCCGCACCCACTTGGGCATCAATTGCATATGGAGCCATCTTGGGCACCGCTGGGGCCTATTTGCTTTACTACCGCGTCCTTGCAGCCGCAGGCAGTGGCAACCTCCTGGTGGTCACGCTCTTGATCCCACCCTTTGCCATTCTTCTGGGGACGATCTTTCTCAATGAAACGCTGCACCCACGCGCATTTGTAGGTTTTGGTCTGTTGACTGTCGGCCTCGTCGTGCTGGACGGGCGTCTTGTGCCGCAAAAAAGGCGTGTGTGAGATGCCACATACCTGTGAACTCCGCTTGCCATGCCCCCTTCCCCTTTGGCACGGTGTCTCCAAAACTAAAAAATACGAAGGGAAGCCAGAATGGCCAAAGGGTACTGGATTGGACGCGTGGATGTGGATGACATCAACGCCTATCAGAAATACGTGGCAGCCAACGCCAAACCATTCGCTGCATATGGCGCACGATTTCTTGTGCGCGGAGGCACTTTTGAAAATCCAGAAGGCACCGCGCGCAGTCGCAATGTGGTGATTGAATTCCCTTCTTATCAGGCCGCGCTCGACTGTTATCACTCCGCCGACTACCAAGCCGCGAAAGCACTGCGTGTCCCTGTCAGCGATGGCGATATCGTGATTGTAGAAGGGTATGATGTATGATTTGGGATCAGCTATTGCACCGCCTTATGGGGACACCAAACACCCCGCCGCTGCCTGAGCCCGATGAAAAACTCGCCCTTGGTGCACTGTTGGTACGCGTCGCTAAATCCGATCATTCGTATCACGCACTCGAAATCGGTGAGATTGATCGTATCCTCTGCGAAACCTTCAGTCTGAAGCCGATTGAGGCTGCCAAACTGCGCGCCACATGTGAAAAACTAGAAAATGCCGCTCCGGGCACGCCAGATTTCGCTTTGCTGATCCGTGAAAACGTTGACTACCCGCACCGTTTGGAAGTCGCAAACAAACTGTTCAAAGTCATTGAGGCAGATGGCAAACATCTTCCCGAGGAAGACGCCAGCCTGCACGAGATCGAAGCCATTCTAGGCATCAAACCAGAAGACAGCCCAGCTGGCCCCGCATAAGCGGGACCAGCCTGTGGTCTCTAAGCCAAACTTGGCAGCCAGAGCACGATACTGGGGAACGCAACCAGCAACGCGATGGTCACGGCATCCGCAAGGAAGAACGGTGTGACGCCTTTGAAGACATCTTGCACTGTCAGATCGTCGCGTACACCGGCCACCACAAAGCAGTTTAGGCCAATTGGCGGGGTGATCAGACAGAACTCCGCCATTTTCACCACCAGAATACCGAACCAGATCGCACACATGGTCCCGCTCATGCCAAATGTGCTTTCCGCCGCCGTCACGGCCTCGCCACCGTTCAGAGCCATCACAGCAGGATAGACAACCGGCAAGGTCAGCAACAGCATGCCAATCGCATCCATGAACATCCCCAAAACGGCATAGGCCAACAGGATGCACACAAGGATCAACCACGGCGACATGGTCAGTGAAGTGATCCAGTCTGAAAACGCCCCCGGCAAATCTGCAAATCCCAGAAAGCGTACATAGATCAGCACCCCCCAGATGATGGTGAAGATCATCACCGTTAGCTTCGCTGTATCAAGCAGCGCCATCTTCAACTCAGGCCAGCGCATCCCGCGGATCAACGCCAAAAGGAACACAATAAACGCCCCCACAGCTCCGCCTTCGGTGGGCGTGCCCCAGGCATCGCCAAACGGGTTGTAAACAAAGAAGATGATGATCACGACAACGGCCACAATCGGCAATGCAGGTGGCAATGCGGCAAACCGCTCACGCCACGTGAACCCTGTCACCGGCGGGCCGACATTCTTGAAGACCAAGGCGATGCCGATAATCATCGCGGCATACACTATGGCCGAAAACGCCCCGGGAATGAAGCCAGCCAGCAACAGCTTGCCCACGTCCTGCTCAACGATAATGGCATAAATCACAAGGATCGCAGATGGTGGGATCAACGACGCCAATGTGCCGCCTGCCGCCACCACGCCAGCTGCAAATTGCTTGTTGTAGCCAACTTTGAGCATCTCCGGGATCGCAATGCGTGCGAACACCGCCGCAGTTGCCACTGACGCGCCTGACACGGCCGCAAACCCTGCGGTCGCAAACACCGTGGACACGGCCAATCCGCCCGGCACCCAAGCGATCCACTTTTTCGCGGCATCAAACAGCGCCGTGGTGAGCTTCGCGTAGTAGGCCAGATAGCCAATCAGAATAAACGTCGGGATGAGGCTCAACGCCTGAGAGGACACTTTGGAATGTGGCACCGATCCAGCGATGGCGATGGACTTACCCAATGCCCCATCCCAGATTTCGCGCCGCTCGTTCCAAAACAGGAGTTTTTCAGGCGCATAGCCCATTTTGGCCCAGAATATCCACACAATGCCGATAAACCCGGCCAAAGCTGCGGCAAAAGCCACCCGCATGCCCAGCACAACAAGCACGAGCATGCCACCCGTGACCCACAGGCCAATGGTGATGTTATCCATTTTCACCACTCCCCAGCTGGTCGACCTCTGCACGGGCCTGTTCTTCGATGCTCTGCACAAGCGGCACCGCCACTGGCGTTGGCAAATTCAGCACAAGCGCACGCCCATAACCGTATGCTTGCAATGCTAACCTCAGGCACATCACAAAAAACGCCATTGGCACGATCAACTTTGACGGCCAGATCGGCAACCCAATGTCGATCGAACTGTCGCGTGAACACAACGGCCGCGCACAATCAAAGGAACGCTCAAAATGCGCCCAGCTGCCCATGGTTAGCGCAATCATCAGCAGCATAATCAACATCACCGAAAGAAGCTCTGCGCCCCAAAGCGCGCGGCCTCTTAGCTTACCAATCAGCATGTCCATACGGATGTGGCTGCCATCGCGTTGCACATAAGCAATGCCCATCACCGCAATCAGCGGCATCAGCACCTCGATATAGTCCACATATCCCGAAAGCGGTGACGCAAAAAACTTACGCCCCCCAACCGAGTAAGCGGCCAAAAACATCAAACTGAACACGGCAAGACCGCTCAGCAATGCGAAAAACGTTTCTAACTTGAGTAGATGACGATCAAGCCTGCTCAGTAGGCTGTCGTCTTCAAGCACGGCGGAACTCCCGGCCATGTCCATCCCCTTTTGAGGTGTGCAAAGTGGCCCCGAACACCTCCGAGGCCACTGCATTAGCTATTATATATTAGTTACTTGCGCGGTGATCTTCGAGTGTTTTAACAACCAGATCATAGAGCTCCTGACCGGGAAGGCCTTGGGCTTCCATGTCCGCAATCCACGCTTCGCGAATTGGATCTGCGGCTGTGGCGCGGAATTCTGCGATCACAGCCTCGTCCAGTTCAACCTTCTGAACACCTTTCTCAGCCAGCACGCTGTCCCACTTCTCAAGCAGGGTGCCATAGTTGGCCACATAGTGCGCGATGGCTTCATCTACAGAGCTGTCCAGCGCTGCACGATGATCATCAGGCAACAGGTCATACGCGTCGATGTTCACCACAACCGGGCAGTTAACCGTGCCGGGGTTCAGGTTGGCTGTCCACCAATCCGCTTGGTTGATTGTGCCAAACGCAAGGTGCGCGTGCTGCGCAAATGCGACGGTGTCTACAACGCCACTTTCCATCGCCTGATAAGCTTCGGTGGCGGTCACAGAAGTCGGCACGCCCCCCACTGCTTCAAACGCTTTGCCCAGACCACCGGTTGCGCGCACACGCATGCCGTCAAAATCGGCCAGCTCATCGCGCGGTTCACCGGTGCCCACAATGTTGTATTGTGGCATAGGTGAGGTCATCAGCAGCATTGCATTCCACTGCTCCATTTCCTCAGCCGCTGCAGGGTGTGCGTAGACAGCTTTGGACACAGCAACCTCTTCAGCAAGGTTGGAGACGCCAAGGAACGGAAGCTCCAGTACGGTCACAACGCGGTTCTTATCGCGGTGATACCCCGCACAGAACTGCGCCATCTCAAACGCACCAATAGAGATCCCATCAAGGTTTTCGCGGTTCTTGGAAAGCCCACCATAGCTGACGTTCATGGTGAATTCGCCGCCAGTCTTTTCGCTGACCAGTTCTGCGAGCTTTTCTACATGTTCGGTAAACGCACGGCGCTTGCCCCAAACAGAGACATTCCACTCAGTTGCCATAGCTTCGGTAACAAAGGCCATAGATAGGGCCGCCACAGCGGTCCGGCTCATCAATTTACGCATAGTTTCCTCCCGATTGCGTAAGTACTTATGCGCAGAGCATGCAGGAAAGTGCCCCAACATGCCAATGAAGGTTTTTGCGTGACTTTGGCCGTAAGCCCTGCGGATTTCCGCAGAGTCAAAAAGCTAGGAAAACTTGGAGGATACGCGCAAGCAACGATCTGATTGGAACAGATTTGCAAATGCGGTCCGAAATTTGGGAGCTGCTGACCTCGCTGCCCTCGGCCCAAACGAACGCTTCCGAGCCAGCGCGGTAATGACCCAACGCCACATAAACGTCGAATTCTCGGGCCGGAATCGGTTATCAACCGGCCAGCGACACGGCGAAACGGGCTTATTTTGGTGTCTCAATTGACGTAGCTGTTCTGTGCAATTTTTCCAAAAATGGTATGGTTCACACCATCTCCCCGATGTTTCGGTAACGCGATTTTAAGGTTTGGATGCGAAGTGGGTAGATGAGCTTTGCATATGGGGATGCGTCATGGCTGTAAAACGAAGAGTTGTGGCCTTGTCGACTGCCGGAGTGTTTGTTGGGCTGTGCTTGGTCGCAGTGGGTATTTGGGCAACTTCAGCTTTTGTTGATGACGCCGTGGAGCGCGACGCCTCTCGCCGCTCCTTGGAATGGTCAAATTTTGCGGCTGAAACTCTTACCGGGATAAATGCAATTGTCGCCGGTGCCAAACCGGACATGGAGCAGCAAGAAACGCTCGCGCGTATGGCTGAGTTTGGTGGCGTTTTTCGCTTCAAAATTTTTAGTCCAGACGGCAAATTGCGCTTCGTATCAGACGATCCCAACGCGGAAAGCGTCTCACTTGGATCCCACAACCCGGCTGCCGCCAGCGTTGTGGATGGCGGCCAGCCCTATACTGTTGTGGCGGATGGAACCAACAAGCCCAATCGCCCAGATCTCTATAGCGAAACCTACTTACCTATTGTTGGTGCTGACGGCAAAGTGCTCGCAATCGCAGAGACGTATCTTGATCAGACCGAAACCACTAAAGCAGTCAGAAACGAATACCTGATCTACGGGTTAGTGATGATGAGCTTGGTGTTTTTGGCCCTCCTAATTCCTTCTGTGGCCCTTTTGCTAACGATCCGGAGACTGCGGGAACGCAACCTTGAACTGGACGCGGAACGTGTGCGCGCTCAACAAGCGGATCTTGCGAAAACGCAGTTTGTTGCGACGGTCAGCCACGAACTTCGCACCCCCATGAATGGGATCATTGGTGCAATACAGCTCCTTGAGTTGGCCGACTTGGATGAAGATGACGTGGACAGCTTGGAAATTCTGAAAACGTGCTCTGAAAGCCAGTTGTCATTGATCGAAGAGCTCTTGACGTTCGGATCATTGGAAGCTGATGGAATGAATCTGTTTGAGGACGTGATCGAACTGGCGCCAGCTATGAAAACCGCCACAGGATTCGCCACAATCGCCGCCGCAGACAAAGGCATTTCGTTTGACGTCGACGTCGCAGAAAACACTCCCGCGCTGAAGGCCGACTTCAAACGCCTGCAACAGATCGTGGTAAATTTGGTGGGGAATGCCATAAAGTTCACCGAAACCGGTGGCGTCACATTACATGCAGCCCTAACGTCGACTGACATGTCGGACACTGGTGTGTTGAAGGTATCGGTTATGGACACGGGCCCCGGTATCCCGCTTTCTGAACAAGCGCGGGTCTTTGAGAGATTTACACAAGTTGATGAATCCTCCACACGAAGCGCCGGGGGGACCGGTCTGGGCTTACCCATTGCACGTGGCATTGCGCGGGTAATGGGGGGAGATATCACCCTGGAAAGCACTCCCGGTAAGGGGTCAACTTTCGTTTTGGAAGTGCCGGTGCCGATTGTGGGTCGCCTCCAAGATACGACAAACTCTAAGAGAGACGCAGCATGAAAGAATTCGAAAAAATTGGTGCGAACTTGAAAGTGTTGGCCGTCGACGACGAGCCCATGAATGTAAAGATTCTGCAAAAGATGCTACGCCATTGCGGTCTGGATTGTGAGATTGCAAGGGACGGAGTAGAGGCCGTAGAGATGGCCTTAAATCACGACTATGACGTGATACTCATGGACATAAATATGCCGCGCATGGACGGCGTCGCAGCGGCGCAAGAGATCGCAAAACACCTCAATCCTGCAGGCCCGCAGGTCATCGCTGTGACAGCCAACGCAACAAGTGAGATGGAACAGGAATGCGCCCAAGCGGGGTTCTCTGGATTTATCCCAAAACCCGTTCGCCTTGATCAACTTCGCGCGGTGCTCGCTGCGGCCTAATTTGAGAACTCAGCGTCAGTGAGCTTGGCCCGAACTTGTGAGTGCTTGGATCGCAATGTCTGTTGTCTGCCGCAAATGGTCGTTTGGCAAAACACACTTGGTTCGGGAACTGACTTGGGGCCTAATTGGACGCAAGTAGTAACTGGCCCCTTCAGGGACCCGCGCAACCGCCCCAAACAGCTCACAACAAGGCGGCTTTATCCAACCCCAGTTTCACAATCTTCTCATTAAGCGTCCGCCGTCCAATCCCCAACGCCCCCGCTGCGGCGTCCATCCGGCCCTCATGCGCCTTGATCGCCTTGCCGATCAACTCACGCTCAAACGCGGCTACAGCTTCGCGCAAAGTGTCAGGCATGTCTTCCAGCCCATGATCTTGCGTCAGTGCCGCGGCAAACGTCCCACCGCCACGCCGTGCCAACATAACGCGGCGCGCGCAGACATTGCGCAGCTCGCGCACATTGCCCGGCCAATCATGCGCCATAAGCGCCGCCACGTCTTCATGATCCAACTCAGGCACTGCAATCTCATAAAGCTGTGCGTAGTCAGCCATAAAATGCGCTGCCAACAAGGTGAGATCATCCTTACGGTGCCGCAACGGCGGCAGTTGCATGACAAATGTGTTCAGCCTGAATAACAAGTCTTGCCGCAATCTCTCCTCGACAACCGCTTGCTCGACATCTTCATTGGTGGCGCATACCACCCGCACATCCAGCGTCGCCGGCGCAGAAGCCCCAACAGGAAAAACCTCCTGATCCTCAATCACCCGCAGCAGTTTGGCTTGCACCACAAGCGGACAGGTGCTGATCTCATCTAGAAACAAAGTGCCACCGGAAGCGGCCAGCAACCGGCCTTCGCCCGCGCCCGCCACACCAAACATCTCCGCTTCAAAGCTATCTGGCGTTAGCGCCGCACAGTTGATGGCCAAAAACGGCTGATCCGCGCGCGGCCCCAAATCATGCAATGCCCGCGCCACCAGCTCTTTTCCCGTGCCGGTCTCGCCAAGGATCATCACAGCGCCATCCAGTGGCGCCAAATCCAACACTTCTTCACGGACCGCCGCTACCGCCGGTGTTTGGCCCAACAGCACACGATCAAGCCCGGACAACTGAAACAACCGCTCTTTGAGCTGCGCATTGCGCGCGCGCATCCGGCTTTGCTCTGCCGCATGGGTCAAGATCGTGAGCAAACGGCGTGGATCATAGGGCTTCTCAACAAAGCTATAGGCCCCGGACTGCATGGCCTCCACCGCCATGGGAATATCGCCATGAGCAGAAATCAACACCAAAGGCGGAGACATGTCTCGGTCAAGCCGCGCCAACAACTCCAACCCCGTCATGCCCGGCATGCGCACGTCCGACAAAATCACATCCGGCGTCACATCTGCCAGCCGCTCCAGAGCTTTGTCCGCACGTGACACAGCCTCGGCCTGCCAACCCGCTGCCCCCATCAATTCCAACAAAGACTGCCGCATGCCTTTGTCGTCATCCACAATCAACAGATTGAACGCAGCGCTCTCACTCATGTCATTTTCTCTCCGCATCTGCCGTCAAATCCGTCGCCTCAGCTACCGGTAAAGACACTCGAAATTTCGTGCCATCACCCGCGCGATCTTCCGCCGTCATCGTGCCGTTATGATCTTTCACAATGGAGGCAGATATGGCAAGTCCGAGCCCCATTCCGCGCCCACTTTCCCGTGTAGTTACAAAGGGTTCTTGCAGGTCTTGCAAGTCAGCTCCTGCCAACCCATGTCCCGTATCGGCCAACTCAAACACGGCCCAATGACCGTCTTGAAACACCCGTACTTCCAGCGCGGCGTCCTGCACGACGTCTTCCATGGCATCACAGGCGTTGCGCAACACATTGGTCACAACCTGCTCGATCCGCAACCGATTGCCGCGCACCAAAACGGGGGACGCGGGCCATGTACAAGTCACAGCAATGTCGCCGGCTTCAATGTTGGGTGCGATCAACTCCAAACCGGCCTCCACCGCGTGCTGCAGATCAAACACCTCAATGCCTTCGTGGCCACTGGTGGCGAAAAACTTCAACTGCCGTGTGATACCCTCCATGCGCGCCACAAGTCCGCCAAGGCGTGCGCCCAGTTCGCGGGCCCCCGCCGGGTTGATTTCTGCGGCAGCCAGATGATTGCGCATCGCTGCAATCGGCTGACCCAGTTCATGGGTCACAGAGGCGGACAGCTGCCCAAGGGCGGCCAAACGACTGACCTGCGCCAAATCCTTTTGCGCAGCCTGAAGGCGCAGTTCGGCCGATTTTCGTTCTGAAATCTCAACAGCCAAAACCGCATTGGTCTCTCTCAGCTGCGCCTCTTCGGTCTCGGCACGCCGCAACGCGCGCCCGATCCGCCGCGCACGTTGAACTTGGAAAACAATCAACAAACATCCAGCCAGAAACACCACAGCCGCCGTCGCCAGCCAGCTGCGGGCCACCGCACGATCATCGCTGGCGAAATAGTGCAATTGCCACCCCTCCGGCAAATCTTGCGCCACAAGATGCAGGCGCGCATCCGCACCGATCTCGGCCCGGTTTTGTGGCCGCATCTCCCAATCCAAAGGATCAAGCGGCTGTCCAGAAAACTGCCGGGCCGCGCGGATAGTCTCTTTGCGCGCCTCAGACAAGGGCTCCAAGGTGCGGTAGCGCCAGTCCGGGTCAGAGGCCAAAAGAACCACCCCATCGCGATTGGCCAATATCACCTGCTCTCCGGCCCGGCGCCAGCTGTCTTCCAATCCATAGAAGCTCTTCTTAAGCGCGACGACGCCTGCAATCTCGCCAGTGCTGTTTTTGACGGGATCCGCTAGGAAATATCCTGGCAATCCGGTGGTGGCACCAATGGCATAAAATCTCCCCTGCCCGCCCTGCAACGCATCACGAAAGTAAGGTCGAAACTCATAAACTTGCCCGACAAACGATTGCGGCATGTCAAAGTTGGACGCCGCGATCGTCACACCCAGTTCTGTCATCAGGTAGATGGCATCCAGCCCGGCTTTCTCTGCAAAGTCTTTTAGTCGGGCGTTCAGCGTCCCGGTTCCGGCACCTTCAATGGCGTCGATCACATAGCTGTCTTGCGCCAGCACATGGGTTAAATGACTGTGACGCTCAAGCTCCGCCACAACCGTGGATCGATACAGCGACAGCTGGCCCTCTGATTTGGCCAACTCTTCCGCAGAAAAATAATCAAGCGCAACGCGGTTGATAACAAACCCCACGAAGATCGTGGCCAGCAAAGAGAGAATGAGCGATGCACGCGCCATATATTGGGATCCGGTCCTTAAGTCAGGTCTGCTGCAAGTTAGTGAAAGTTGAGAGGTGGGGAAACGTGAAAATGGCGGCGCGGTGCCCACCGCAGCAAGCTGCCCCGACACCGGGATGCCCGAAGCCCAAAAAGAGAGGTTGCCGCGTCCCAACCTGCGTCCTACATCTTTGTCATGTTTGCTGATTTCCTCAAACGCCTGACGGCGCCCGCCCCTGAAAGCCTGTCCGACACCGATGCACGTTTGGCGCTGAGCGCCTTGTTGGTCCGAATTGCACGCGCTGACGGCACATATGATCCGCAAGAAGCAGCTCGCATTGAGCGCATTGTCATGGAACGTTATGGACTCACACCTTTTGAGGCCACCGCGTTGCGCAAAGAAGCGGAAGTCTTGGAGGCAGAGGCGCCTGATACCGTACGCTTTACCCGCGCCATCAAAGAGGCCGTGCCTCTGGAAGCACGCGTGTCGGTGATCGAGGCGATGTGGCAGGTTGTGTTGGCAGATGGAGACCGGGACTCACGGGAAGATGCTCTGATGCGGCTGACAGCAAACCTGTTAGGCATTTCTGACGTCGAAAGCGCCCGCGCGCGCCAGCGTGTGGAAGCGCGCGGGTGATTGCCACCCTCCCAATGTATGACCGACCTGAAACTGCGGCCGCAAATGATCGGCTTTGGGGTCTTTTTCGCGAAGCCTATGGCGATGGTCCAAACGCGCTGAGCCGTGGTGGTGATCTTTGGGAAATGTGGCAAAGCGACAACTTGCTGCTGGCTCAAACCTGCGGCTTTCCTTATCGCAGCCGACTTAAAGACCGCGTGACCCTGGTGGGCAGCCCGGACCTGGCACTGGAGGGCCTTCCCGCCGGATACTATGCCTCTGTGATTGTCGCTCATCCACGCTTTGAAGGTGCCGGGCTTTCCGCTCTCAGCGATGCCACCTTCGCCTATAATGAGCCTATGTCGCAATCTGGCTGGGCGGCGCCATGGCATCATTTTACGCGGCAAGACGTGCGAATCGGAGATCGAATTCAAAGCGGTGCACACCGAAAATCCGCCCAGATGGTGGCCGAGGGCAAAGCAGATTATGCTGCTTTGGACATCGTCAGTTGGAAAATGATGCAGCGCTACGATACGTTTTCGAGCAAGCTCGTAGAAGTCGCACGCACGATGCCAACGCCTGCTTTGCCTTATATCACGGCACGTTACCAAAAACCGGCCCCGATCAGAAATGCGTTGCACGCCGCCATTGACGCTCTATCCGCTCTGGAGCGCGACACATTGCTGCTCCAAGGGCTGGTCGCACTGCCGCAAAGCGCTTATGAGGCAGTTCCAAATCCGCCCAAACCATGACCCAAATGGTCATTTGTACGGACGAAACGTCAACTTTGGCGTCACAGCTGCCCTTTTGAAAGTTGCATTCGCGCAAATTTTCAGTCCTATTGGGGCACCAAGATCAACCCAAATTTGATGGGGACTCAGTGAGCGACGCCACGCCTGTTCTGCAAATCCGCGGCCTACACAAAGCCTATGCCAACCTAGAGGTCATCAAGGGCGTGGACATCACTGCGCACCGTGGCGATGTCGTCTCTCTTATTGGATCGTCCGGATCTGGTAAGTCGACGATACTGCGATGCGCCAACCTTCTAGAGCACAGCCAACAAGGCGACATCCTGTTCAAGGGAGAGCCGGTGAGCTGGAAAGGCGACGGACATGCCCGCCAGCCGTCTGATGCCAAACAGATCCTGCGCATCCGCACCAACCTGTCGATGGTCTTTCAGCAGTTCAACTTGTGGTCACACATGACGATCCTTCAAAATGTGATGGAAGCCCCCGTTACCGTGCTTGGGCGCGACAAAGGCGAGGTCGAAGAGGCCGCGCATGCCTACCTCGCAAAAGTGGGCATTGCCGACAAACACGACGCGTACCCTGCGCAGCTTTCAGGCGGGCAGCAGCAACGCGCCGCAATTGCGCGCGCCCTTGCCATGGAGCCTGAGGCGCTGCTGTTTGATGAACCAACCTCCGCGCTTGACCCTGAACTTGAACAGGAAGTGGTGCGGGTGATCAAAGCGCTTGCCCAAGAGGGTCGCACCATGATGATCGTCACCCACGACATGAAGATGGCACGGGATGTATCTGATCACGTTATATTTTTACACCAAGGCCTGATCGAAGAACAAGGCGCTCCAGACGCGCTGTTTGGCAATCCACAATCAGAGCGGCTGAGACAGTTCTTGTCATCAACCGCCACCTAACACCAACAGAGACAACCAACCATAGGGAGCAAAACTATGAACAAACTGATCCTAAGCACCGCCGCATTGGCGTTGACCGCAGGCTTTGCAATGGCGGACACTGTGCGTCTTGGCACCGAGGGCGCCTACCCTCCATACAACTTCATCAACGACGCTGGCGAAGTTGATGGCTTTGAGCGCGAGCTGGGCGATGAGCTCTGTGCCCGTGCCGAACTCACCTGCGAGTGGGTCACCAACGACTGGGACAGCATCATCCCAAACCTGCAGTCCGGCAACTACGACGCGATCATCGCGGGCATGTCCATCACGCCTGAGCGTGAAGAGACCATGGACTTCACCAAAGGCTACACTCTGCCATCGCCGTCCGCTTACGTTGCCATGTCCGCAGATATTGACGTCAACACAGCCATCGTGGCTGCACAAACCGGCACCATCCAATCCGACCACGTCGCCACAACTGGCGCAACATTGGTCGAATTCCCAACCCCGGATGAAACTGTTGCCGCTGTGAACGCTGGCGAAGTAGATGCCGTTCTGGCCGACAAAGACTTTCTGGCGCCCATCGTTGAAGAAACCGAACTGACATTTGTCAGCGACGTCTATCTGGGCGGCGGCATCGGCATGGCCTTCCGCGAATCTGATGACGAGCTGCGCGGTAAGTTTGACGCGGCCATCGCTTCCATGAAGGCTGACGGCTCTCTGAACGCTATGCTCGACAAATGGGAAATCGAAGGCAAATTCTAAGCCGCCTTTGATTGCAAAACCTGAAGGGGGGCTGATGCCCCCCTTTTCCAAACCGCGCGGATGCTGCGTTGCACATCCCTTCAGCCTACTAAGAGGCCAGCCATTTTCGCCTATTGCTCAGATCCTGCAGTCCTAGAAGGCCTCTCTTGGCTCAGCTGCTATCTCACGACCGGCAAACATATGGCGTTTTATACGTCATTTGGCACCGTTCTGTTGCTTCTGGCCGTAACTGCGCCCACGGCGCTGGCGTTCGGCTTGGGTGGCGCAATGGCAGCACGAGCGCGTTTCTTTGCACTGCGTTGGGTTGGCAAAGCCTATATCTCGGTCGTCCGAGGTGTGCCTGACATCGCATTCTTCCTCTTCTTTGTGATTGCCTTGGACCAGGGCATCGAATGGATGCGCCACAAAGTGAAATGCCCGGACTGGACCGAGCCGGTCCGTCAGGGAAACGAATTCCTTGTCTGCGACTTAGCGAAAATGCCGCTGTCGACCTCCCCGCAATGGGTCCATGAAATTTACGGCTTCTGGGTTGCCGTTTTCACCTTTGCCATCGTCTTTGGGGCTTTTGCCGCCAATGTGCTTTTTGGTGCCATGAGCGCCGTGCCTCGACCACAGCTGGAAACGGCTGAGGCCTATGGCATGACGCCGCGCCAAAGCTTCTGGCGCATTCTGATGCCGCAAATGTGGATCTACGCCCTGCCCGGCCTCTCCAACCTCTGGATGGTGCTGATCAAGGCCACGCCGTTGCTGTTCCTTTTGGGGGTCGAAGACATTGTGTTTTGGGCACGTGAGCTTGGCGCCTCAAAGACGGCTCGGTTTACCGACTATCCGCATGGCGACTGGCGTATGTGGTATTTCTTCGCCTTGCTTGTGTTTTACCTGCTGTTCACCCGCGCGTCAGAAATCGCTCTGACGCGTCTCACAAAACGTCTCTCGCATGGGCAAGCCACGCTTGATGGTGAAGCCCAACGCAAAGCAGGGAGCGCCGCATGAGCTGTTTTGACACCATTCAGGCGTACGCCTTCCGCTCGCTTGGCTATGGCGAGCGCATGTTGCCCCGCAGCGACTTTACCTTATGTGAGCACTTTACCCTGATTGGCTCCGGCATGATCTGGAATGTGTACTACGGCGTCTTGGCGGTTATCACAGGCTTCTTCTTTGCCAACCTTCTGGCGGTTGCCAAGAACGCCAACAGCCTTTGGGCGCGCAAACCGGCAGAGTGGTTCATCTTCCTCTTCCGTGGCAGCCCACTGTTCATTCAGTTCTTCTTTGCTTACTTTTTGTTCCTGTCGCTCAAAGGTGTCTCACCGATCTTCAACCCATTGTCGTCTGCGGCGTTGGGTGCACTCATCGTTCTGTTTCTGAACACATCGGCCTATTCCGCAGAAATCTTCTACGGCGCGCTACGTTCCATTCCCAAAGGGGATGTTGAGGCCGCCGACGCTTATGGTTTTACCGGATGGTACAGATATCGCCGGATTATGTTCCCAACCATGTTGCGGCTGGCTTGGCCAGCCTACACAAACGAAGCCATTTTCCTGTTTCATGCCACAACCCTTGTGTTCTTCTCAGGCTTCCCGGCATGGCGCCAAAAGGGCGACGCGCTTTATTATGCAAACTACTTTGCGGATAAAACCTATAACCCATTTGTGCCCTATCCCATCTTGGCGCTTTACTTCATCCTGCTGACCTTTGTGGTGATCTGGGTGTTTGGCAAAGTGAATACCCGATTGAACAAACACTTGCCCCAAGAGGTCAGGAAAAAGCTACGGATCCGGCCAAACCTGCTGCGATAGACCTCCTTACTCCTATGCTATTTTTGCAAAGCCTGCGCCGAAAAACGCGCAGGCTTTGTTGATTTTTGCCACTGTCGCATTACCACCGCGATACAGACGCAATACCGACATGCCCGTTTATGGGAAAATTTCTTCTGGACAATCCAATCCGCGCCCTCAATATTTTGATCAAATTATGAATTGGTGTTCTCATGACAACAGCCCATAGTGCGACATTCCGGATTGGTGCGGTTGATCTCAACGGTCAATTGCGCGGCAAGCGTTTGCCGTCTGCCCATCTTGGCAAGCTCAAAAACGGCGGGGCGCGCTTGCCGTTTTCTGCCCTCAACCTAGATGTCTGGGGCTGTGATATCGACGACAGCCCATTGGTGTTTGAAAGCGGCGATCAGGACGGCGTCTTGTTACCTGCGTCACGTGGGTCTGTGCCTATGCCGTGGCTTGCAACCCCCTCTGACCTGGTGCTCATGCAGCTGTTTCATGATGACGGCACCGCATTCATGGGAGATCCGACACAGGCGCTTTCTGCTGTATTGGACCGCTTTGCAGCCCGTGGCTGGTCTGTTGTTGCCGCAACGGAAATGGAATTCACTTTGGTGGATGACAGCGGAGATCACCTCTGCCCGCCCCTACATCCCCGCGATGGTCGTCGCCTCGCGGCATCCGACGTTCTCAGCATCACTGAACTGGACGCATTTGATGCGTTTTTCACCGATGTGTATGATGGTGCCGCGGCTATGGGCATTCCGCTCCAGACCATGACAGCTGAAAGTGGCATTGGACAGTTTGAGGTTACGCTGAACCACCAAAACGCGATGAAAGCTGCGGATGATGCTTTGCTGATCAAACACTTGCTGCGCGCCACGGCGCGCAACCATGGTTTCGCAGCAACGTTTATGGCCAAACCTTACGCTGACGATGCGGGCAATGGCATGCACGTACATTTTTCCGTGGTCGATAAAGACGGCAACAATGTCTTTGACGATGGTACCGATGAAGGGTCCGACCTGTTGAAATCTGCTGTGGCGGGGTGCCTGTCTGCCATGCGCGCCTCCTCCCTGATCTTTGCCCCCAACGGCTCGTCTTATGATCGGTTTGCACCCGGTGCCCACGCGCCTACGACAATCTGTTGGGGGTATGAAAACCGGACAGCCGCCATCCGCATCCCAGGCGGCGCGCAGGCGGCCCGGCGCATTGAACACCGCGTGGCGGGCGGGGATGTAAACCCCTACCTGATCCTCGCCGCCATTCTGGGGGCAGCGATCGAAGGCATCGAGTCCGCGCTCATGCCGCCGCCACCCACAGTCGGGAATGCCTATGGTCAGGACCTTCCGCAACTGGCCGCGACTTGGGCGGAGGCAATAGACCTGTTTGAAGGGGATGACGTCATCACCCGCTGCTTGCCAGCCGAGCTGATTACCAATCTTGTTATGACCAAGCGGCAAGAGATGCTCAAGTTGGCGGAAGTGGCTCCTGAGGCCCAGTGGCAAACCTATTTGGAACGTGTATGACACGCTTGCGATTGCGCCTTTGCGACGCTACGATAAATTTGATCAAATTTGGTGACCCATGAAAATCGGCATCCTTCTTACAGGCCACGCACCCGAAGAACTCGCGCCGCACTACGGCGACTATATCGAGATGTTTAAGTCTTTGCTTTCAGGGCAAGATTTTGAGTTTCTTGGATACAAGGTTGTGGACGGAGAGTTCCCCAAGTCCATTAAAGATGCAGATGGTTGGCTCATCACTGGCTCCAAGCATGGCGCTTATGAAAACCATTCATGGATCCCTCCGCTTGAGGATTTCATCCGTGAGGCCGTCACGCTGAACATCCCGCTTATTGGTGTGTGTTTCGGCCACCAAATTATCGCTCAAGCCCTTGGTGGCAAAGTTGAAAAGTTTGACGGCGGCTGGGCGGTTGGCCGCCAGACATATGACTTTGCCGGCACGGAAATTTCGCTGAACGCATGGCATCAGGATCAAGTTGTGGAACTGCCACCCGGCGCCACCACAATCGCATCCAATAGCTTTTGCGAACACGCCGCCGTTCTCTATGGAGACCGGGCGTTTACCGTTCAGCCCCACCCCGAGTTTTCCGCAGATTTTGTGGACGGATTGATCAACACGCGCGGACGCGGTGTGGTCCCTGAAGACATTCTAGAACAGGCCATCGACCATCTTGATGAGCCCACAGCAAGCCAAACAATTGCAGATCAATTTGCGGATTTCTTCCGCCAAGAGAGGCCCCGATGACCGACTGGCTATCCAAGACCCCCGACGCTGCCCGCGCCTATTTAGAAGGGCACCGGCTGGATGAAGTTGAATGTATCATTTCAGACCTACCGGGCATTGCGCGTGGCAAAGCTGTCCCGGCCAGCAAGTTCGCTCGGCAAGACTATTTTTACCTACCAGATTCTATTTTTTATCAAACCATTACCGGAGACTGGGGCGAAGCCGCAGGGGCGGATGGTTTTATCGAAAAAGATATGGTTTTGCGTCCGGATTGGGGCACGGCAACCGCAGCCCCCTGGACCGGTGACTGGACTCTGCAGGTGATCCACGACGCATTTAACACCGACGGAACACCTGTGCCTTTTAGCCCTCGCAACGTGCTCAAGCGCGTGGTCGATCTGTACCGCAAAAAGGGGTGGGAACCGGTGGTCGCACCGGAGATGGAATTCTTCTTAGTTGCACGCAACACCGATCCGGCACAGGGCATCAAGCCAATGATGGGCCGCTCGGGTCGGCCTGCCGCCGCGCGCCAAGCCTACTCCATGACCGCCGTTGATGAATTCGGGCCCGTCATCGACGACATCTACGATTTCGCCGAGGCCCAGGGATTTGAGATCGATGGCATCACGCAAGAAGGGGGGGCCGGGCAACTCGAAATCAATATGGTGCACGGAGATCCAATCAAGCTTGCAGACGAAGTGTTTTACTTCAAGCGTTTGATCCGCGAAGCCGCACTGCGCCACGACTGCTATGCGACCTTTATGGCGAAACCGATTGAAGAAGAACCTGGCTCTGCGATGCACATCCACCATTCAGTGCTCGACATTGAAACCGGCCAGAACATCTTTGCCGGTCCACAAGGCGGTGAAACAGATGCATTCTTCCACTTTATCGCTGGGCTGCAAAATCACTTACCTGCTGCGATCGCTGTACTTGCACCTTATGTGAATTCTTACCGCCGCTACGTGCGTGACCACGCCGCACCCATCAATCTGGAATGGGCACGGGACAATCGCACCACCGGTATTCGCATTCCAATTTCCTCGCCACAAGCGCGGCGCGTTGAAAACCGAATTGCCGGTATGGACTGCAACCCCTACCTCGGGATCGCAGCCTCGCTTGCATGCGGCTATCTTGGGCTTATCGAACAAGAACGTCCTGACAAACAATACAAGGGCGACGCCTACGATGGTGAAGAGGCCATCCCGCGCATTCTTGGCGGCGCTTTGGACCTGTTTGAAGAGGCCACAGCGTTGCATGATGTGTTGGGACCCGATTTTTGCCGGGTGTATTCGATTGTGAAACGCGCTGAATACGAAGAGTTCCTTTCGGTGATCTCCCCATGGGAACGTGAACACCTTTTGCTGAACGTATAATCGCCAAAGCGTCCGCCACACGCCTCAAGCGAAGTTTCGTAGACTAAAAAGTGTCGGGATGAGATTCATGGATCTGCTCTATACCAATGATTGCAAAGGGGAATATCCGGACAGCTGGTATGCCGCGACAGCGGAACCACTGCCTCCTTTCCCAACGCTACAAGAGGATCTAACCGCCGACGTATGTGTCATTGGCGGTGGGTTTACCGGACTTTCCACAGCATTGCACCTTGCAGAAGCCGGTCGCAAAGTTGTGCTTCTGGAAGCCCATCGCGTCGGCTTTGGGGCCTCTGGCCGCAATGGTGGACAATTGGGGTCTGGTCAGCGACTGGAACAGGATGCGTTAGAAACGCTGGTCGGAGAGCAAGACGCCCAAAAGCTATGGTCGCTGTCTGAGGATGCCAAAAATCTGGTAAAAACGCTGATCACCAAACACGACATCGCATGCCATTACAAACCAGGTATTGCGCACGCTTGTTTCTCTGAAAAAGACGTTGCTGCGGAACATGCATATGCCACGCACCTACAAGAACGGTATGGCTACAGTGACATTACGCCACTGGATCAAGCTGGAATGGCAGCTGTGTGCCCGTCGCCAAAATACGTTGGCGGGTCATTGGATATGGGCGCCGGGCATCTTCATCCTCTCGCGTTTGCCTTTGGATTGGCCCATGCCGCTGATGAGGCCGGCGCGCAGATCTTTGAAACGAGCCATGTGACCAAAATCGACGATGGCGCAAAGATCAAAGTTCACACCACGCAGGGTACGGTCGTCGCAGATCAACTGGTTCTCGCCTGCAACGGGTACCTTGGAAACCTCGCCCCCAAGGTCGCAAGCCGGGTCATGCCCATCAACAATTTCATTGCTGCCACTGAACCTTTGGGCGACGATGCTATCAAGGTTCTTGCCAAAGACGTTGCCGTTGCGGACACAAAATTTGTCATCAACTATTTTCGTCTGAGTCACGACAAAAGGCTGCTGTTTGGCGGCGGTGAAAGCTACGGCTACATGTTCCCTGATGATATCGCCTCAACCGTTCGTAAGCCCATGGTAGAGATTTTTCCGCATCTCAAAGACGTGCGCATAGACTATGCGTGGGGGGGAACCCTGGCGATCACGATGAAACGCATGCCATATCTGCAGCGTTTGCGCCCCAACGTACTCTCCGCCTCTGGGTACAGCGGCCACGGTGTTGGGACCGCCACACATGCTGGACAATTGATGGCAATGGCATTGATGGCACAAAGTGACGGTTTCGACACCATGTCACGTGTTCCCGCGCCGCCATTTCCGGGCGGAGCGCGGCTGCGTAGCCCCCTTTTGGCACTGGCGATGACCTGGTACGCCATGCGAGACCGCCTCGGCGTTTAAGAGTAGACCTGCCAAACTGTCACGAATTTTTCACACCGCAGCCGGTGTTTTTTCTGGTTTGTGCCACGTCTTTGTTTTATATTTTTGAAAACCCAACTTAAGAAAGTTGAAATCTATGACACTGCCACCCAACGTTTATGATGCAGAGCCAATCCCAGAATCCGCGCGTGCGGAGATTGAACGCCTTTTGAACACAGGTGATTTGTTCCGCTACACGGCTGCGGAAAACGCACCAGTTGCCCTGCTGGAATCTGAGTTTGCTGCCATGTTGGGTAGCAAGTACGCGCTGGCTGTTTCTTCTTGCTCAGCGGCCTTGTTCCTATCGCTGAAGGCCCTTGGTTTGCCACGTGATGCGCGTGTGCTGCTTCCGGGTTTTACCTTCGCCGCGGTGCCCTCTTCTGTGGTGCATGCCGACCTGATCCCCGTGTTGTGTGAAGTGGGAGACAACTACCGCATCGACATGGCGGATTTTGAAGCGCGCTTGAATGACAATATCTCTGCGGTGATCATAAGCCACATGCGCGGCCACACCTCTGATATGGACGCCATCATGGCGCTATGTGACGCGCGCGATATCCCTGTGATCGAGGATGCCGCACACAGCCTTGGCACCACGTGGCATGGGCGTAATGTCGGCACCATTGGCAAAATCGGCTGCTTCTCTTTCCAATCCTACAAGCTGGTGAACTCCGGCGAAGGTGGGATCATGGTGTCTGACGATGCTGACCTAATTGCACGCGCGGTGATCATGTCCGGCGCCTATGAGCACAATTGGAAGAAACATAAGTCTCCCGAAGGTGACAACACCGGCGATCTGGCAGCAGCTTTTGGGCGTTGGCAGAACCAGTTACCACTCTATAATCTGCGCCTGTCCAACCTCGCAGCAGCGATCATCCGCCCCCAGCTTGGCGAAGTGCCACGCCGCGTGCGCGACGGCCGCGCCAACCACGACTATGTGGCCAGTGTGTTGAACACCTCGCCATGGCTGCAGGTGCCCGTAAAACTGGATCCAGAGGAACGTGCACCGGACTCCATTCAGTTCAACCTCGAGGGAATGGACAACGATCAAATCCTCGCGTTCCAAGAGGCCGCAAATGCGCGCGGCATCAAAGTACAGGTCTTTGGCCAATCGACCGACAATGCACGTGCGTTTTGGAACTGGCAATTTGTGCCTGAAAAACAAGAGCTTCCCAAAACCCGCGCGATGTTGATGTCGGCTTGTGATGTGCGCCTGCCCGCACGTCTGAAAAAAGACGAGCTGGACGTGATTGCGGGCGCGCTGGTTGGTGCAGCCCAAGATGTCATGGGCGCATTGCGCGCGTACGGCACCTGACCAAAATCGATACTCTTAGAAAAAAGCGGGCCAATGCGCCCGCTCTTTTTGTGTGGCCCTAGGTTTTTGCACAGGCACACCTATATCCAGCTTTCTACAGCCTAAATGGACTCCAATATGATCCCCTACGCCTTGCTGGACCTGTCTCCGATTGCGGAAGGCGCAACCGTGACAGACGCGCTCCACAACACCATCGATCTTGCACAATATGCCGAAGATTGGGGCTATCAGCGGTTCTGGCTGGCGGAACATCATAACTCCCGCGGCATTGCTTCCTCGGCCACGGCGGTTCTAATCGGACAAATCCTTGCGGCCACAAACAGCATCCGTGTTGGCTCCGGCGGCATCATGCTGCCCAATCATGCACCTCTAATTGTGGCCGAACAGTTTGGCACTTTGGCGTCGCTTTACCCTGACAGAGTTGATTTAGGACTTGGACGCGCGCCGGGCACAGACATGCAAACCGCAGCAGCGTTGCGACGTGGGCTCAACGGTTCAGATCAATTTCCCCAAGACGTAGTGGAACTGATCGGATTTCTCGGAGATGCGGGCCCAGCACAGTCTGTAAAAGCCATACCCGGAAGCGGCACCCATGTGCCCGTTTGGATCTTGGGCTCCAGCCTTTTTGGTGCACAGTTGGCGGCGCAATTGGGGCTGCCATACGCCTTTGCTTCCCACTTTGCCCCCGATGCACTTGAAGAGGCCGCCGCGCTGTATCGCCACAGGTTTCAACCCGGCATCACGGATGCACCGCATTTCATGATGGCTGTTAATGTGTTTGCCGCAGACACCGAGGCAGAAGCACATCGCCTGCGCACGTCGATGCAGCAAGGGTTTCTGAATCTACGCCGCGGCACGCCAGGCCCACTGCCATACCCCGTTGACAGTTTCGATCAACTAGTCACCCCGTCAGAAGCCCGCATGGTCAATCATGCCCTGCGCATCACAGCCGTTGGCACTGAAGACATGGTACGCGCCCAGCTCAATACACTCATTGAGACCTACCAGCCCGACGAGATCATTGTTACAAACATGATCCACGCTCATAGCGCCCGCCTAAGGTCTTTTGAAATCGCAGCACAGGCCCTGCAATCCGGGTGATCTACTTCAAAACAAGCGGTTGTGTCATCCAACGCCTCAGCGCTTGAGTGGTGGCCTCTGGCCGCTCCAGAACAGGTAAATGACCCGCCTTTTCTATCACTTCTAGCTTCGCATAAGGGATCAATTCCGCCATGAAACTGTGACGTTTCACCGGTGTGAGCCCATCGTGTTCACCACACATCACCAACGCAGGGCACTTACAGCGACGCAAAACGCCTTGCTGATCGGGTCGCCGCTGCAAAGCGCGGGCTTGCCGCTCAAAAACATCAGCACCAAGACTGCGCCCCATGTCTTGAACCAAGTTCAACACTTCACCGCGTTGCACTCCAGGTGCAAGATACTCAGGCTTTATGAAATCTGCCATCACCACATCCAACCGCCCGCTGCGTGCACCGATGATCATGGGTTCATAGGCCGCCGCAGAGGCTGGCGTTTCAGCGAGCGGATTCGTATCCATCAAAGCCACCCGTGTAATCCGTTCTGGAATGCGCCGTAAGAGCTCCATGGCGACGACTCCGCCCATACTGAGCCCGGCCAACGCGAATTTCTCCGGCAAAGACGGCGCGATAGCTGCCGCAATGGCACTTATGCTGTCACCCTGCGTGATCGGGGCCACCATAACCGCCCCGTCTTTGCTCAATTCAGTCACCTGATGCGCATAAAGCCGCGCGTCACACATCATACCCGGCAGCAGAACAATCGGTTCCTGCATGCTCGTTCCCCTCGTTATGTTCTTATGGCCGCAACTGTGCCATAGCGGCGGCACAGGTCAAGCAGATGCGACTAGTATCCGCCCCAACGAAAAGCACCCTCGTCTGAAAGAGGCGAAAACGGATTGTGCGCCACCTCCCAGACATGCCCATCCAGATCTGCGAAATAGCCTATATAGCCACCCCAGAAGATGTCACCAGCCTGGCGCAGAACACGTCCACCTGCGGCCTCAACTGCAGCCAAAATAGGAGCCACTTCTTCTTTGGTGCGCACGTTGTAACCAAAGGTCACGCCAGAGAACCCACCAATTTCGTCTTCCTCAACTCCAAGATCTTCGGCCAAGGCGGCGCGAGGATACAGACCCAATGTCTGCCCCAACAGATTGAAGGCCACAACACCTTCTTCACCTGGCTCTCGCTGCCAGCCCAATGCTTCGTAAAACGCAGCTGATGTAGCAACATCTTTCACTGCCAAAGTGATCAAACTGACCCGCTGTTCCATTGAGTTTTTCACATCAATTACCCCTCACAAATTATTGATAAACTGTACAAATACATCAACAGCTTTTGCTGTCTCGTCCGGTGAAACAATGTCGCCGGCTATCACATGTGCGCTTGGGTCTGCATCCACACCCAAAGTCTGCACTGCAACCGTTGCTGCATCCCCCCACCGCTGGGCAAAATCGTGCGTCTTCGCCGGGTCTACAACCTGATCGGCATCGGAGAACCAAAACAAAGCCGGAATGTTGATGGACGAGACATCTTTGTCAAACACCCGTTTGACCAAAGCTGCCATCTGAAGCACAGCAGTACTCGGATACCGAGTGGTCCAGTAAGTTTCTTGGGCATCACTCAACGGCTCAAACGATCGCTCCGCACCCGCGAGCAAGGGCACCCACTGCCGCGCAGCGGGCAGCGTCAAAAGCGACGCCAATGGGTTGTTTATACCAAAATTTGGCGACACAAAAATCAAGCCCGTTACATTTTGCATTACATCAGGCTGATCCACCATGCCTGCGATCATCGTGCCGCCGGTGGAGGTTGAAATCACAACCACCTTGTCTGCTGCGCGCCGCGCTACAATCATGGCTTCAGCCACATCGTTGGCCCATCCTTGCACACTTGCTGCATCCAGCGCTGCGCCGTCTCGACCATGACCTTCCAGCCGAGTGTAAATCAGATTTGCCTCCAGAGCCTGCGCAACTTGATCCGGCACCGGACGGATTTCTTCTGAGGTTGCTGAGAACCCATGTACGTAAACAACTGCGAGTTCTGTGCGCACGCCCGGTGACTCGAACCAAACAATACGTTTTTCGACACCCGGAGTTAGGTCATCAAACGCTGCCTCCTGTTGCGCAAAATACGCGTCCAGATCCCCCGTCACATCCGCCTCAGTAACAGTCGGGCTCAGCGAAATTTGCTCATAAGGACCAAAGACATACAGTGCAAAACACGCAAAAATCCCAATCAGCAACAAACGCCCTAAAAAACGACCAATTGTTCGCATTAGACAACTTTAGGTGATAAGAGCACCTCCTCCACCTTCATTTCGATCAATTTTAGACAAGTTGTATCTGAGAAACGGTGATCCTTTCCCTTCACCGTCAGCAGCTGAATGTCGTCGCCTTCGGCATGTTCCAACACCCGATAGGCCACTTCAGAATTCACCGCTTGGTCTTCGGTGCCTTGCAGAAAACGCGTCGGAAATGGCAAGCTCAGCGCGCTGCGCAAAACCAATTGATCGCGTCCATCTTCAATCATCCGCTTGGTGACAATGTAGGGCTCCATGTAGTCAGACGGCAAAGAGACTTGACCCTCGTTCTCCAACTGCGCCCTTTGGGTGTCGCTGAAGTTTGCCCAATAACTGTCTTCCGTGAAATCGGGTGCTGCGGCAATGGTCACCATTCCATGAATACGGTCCGGCATGGTTTTGGCCAGCAAGAGTGCCTGCCATCCCCCCATCGAAGATCCGACCACCACCAACGGCCCTTTGGTCAGCGCGGAGACCGCCGCAACGACATCTTCGTGCCAATCCCCAATACACCCCGCTTCGAAAGCGCCACTGCTTTCGCCATGCCCCGAGTAGTCAAACCTCAAAAACGCTTGTCCACGCGCCTGCGCCCAGGCTTCGAGGTGCACCGCTTTGGTGCCTTCCATGTCTGATTTCAGCCCGCCGAGAAAGACAACAGTTGGCGTTGCACCTTCCGTTTTGTGATAGGCAATTCGGCGGCCTTGCGGTGTCTCTAGACTATCAGACATGCTTTCTCCTCAAAAAGTCTTCGCGTCGATCTAGCCCCCAAACAAAGGTGTTTGAAAGAGAAATCTCCGCTGACCACACGTCGGTAGGAAGTGACCACATCGTCACGTGAATGACTGGCAACTTATAAGCTCTTCATGGACATGGCTTTCAATGCCCCAAGAGACCCCGCTTCACCATGTGTATCTTGGGTGGAACTTTCAGTTGACCCCATACGCACACCCTAGAGCGCGACAGCATGCCCGCGGGCCAAGGTGGCGTAGTTGAAGCTGGGATCACTTTGCGTCGATCTTGAAGTCGTTTCTTTGGGTTGGCCCCACCCGCCGCTTTGGCGATGCAAAGCCGTAAGCACGACACCAACAGAAATGGGAATTTCATCGGTTGGATGGTCTCTGCTGCGCCGATATGGCTCCCAAAACACGGCCGAGGCGCAAAACATCTGCACCCCGTTTCCTCGTTCTTGACTTACCCTGCCAAGAGCGTAAAACCCTCCCGAACCATATACCCGCAACCGGGCGTTCCGTGGGCGCCAAACTGACGAGGAGCTAGAGGCTAATGGCCGATATTTCTCTTACTTTTCCTGATGGTAACGCGCGCTCTTTCGCAGCAGGCATAACCGCTGCCGAAGTCGCAAATTCCATCTCTACATCCTTGGGCAAGAAAGCCATTTCCGCAACTGTGGATGGCCAGCACTGGGACCTGCAATGGCCGATCGATGCGAATGCGTCCATTGCTATCAACACAATCAAAGACAGCAGCGTTGAAGCGCTCGAACTGATCCGGCATGACTGTGCCCATATCATGGCGCGCGCTGTGCAGGAAATCTGGCCAGACGTAAAAGTCACAATTGGTCCAGTGATCGAAAACGGCTGGTATTATGACTTTGACCGTGAAGAACCGTTCACTCCAGAAGATCTCGGCCTCATCGAGAAAAAGATGAAAGAGATTATCAACAAGCGTGATCCTGTGACCACCGAAGTCTGGGACCGCGAGCGCGCAATTGCCCACTACACAGCCAACAATGAGCCGTACAAAGTGGAGCTGATCGACAGCATTCCGGGTGACGAGCCTCTTCGCATGTACTGGCATGGCCATTGGCAGGATCTCTGCCGCGGCCCCCACCTTGTGCACACCGGCCAAGTGCCGGCAGATGGTTTCAAACTGATGTCCGTGGCCGGAGCCTATTGGCGCGGCGACAGCAACCGCTCCATGCTGCAGCGCATCTACGGCGTGGCATTCAAAAACAAAGAAGATCTCAAAGCCCACCTACATATGTTGGAGGAAGCGGAAAAACGCGATCACCGCAAATTGGGCCGCGAAATGAACCTGTTTCACATGCAAGAAGAAGCACCAGGACAAGTGTTCTGGCATCCTAACGGATGGCGCATCTACACCACGCTGCAAGACTACATGCGTCGCATGCAAAACAAAGACGGCTATCAAGAAGTCAACACGCCACAAGTTGTGGATCGCAAACTTTGGGAAGCGTCGGGCCACTGGGACAAGTACCAAGAAAATATGTTCATCGTTGAAGTTGACGAAGAACATGCCCGTGAAAAAGCCATCAACGCACTCAAACCCATGAACTGCCCTTGCCACGTGCAAGTGTTCAATCAAGGCCTGAAGTCGTATCGCGACCTGCCTTTGCGCATCGCAGAATTTGGGTCATGTAACCGATATGAGCCCTCCGGTGCATTGCACGGCATTATGCGTGTGCGCGGTTTCACGCAGGACGATGGCCACATCTTCTGCGGCATGGATCAGATTGAAGCAGAGAGCAAAAAGTTCATCGCGTTTCTGGCCAAAGTCTATGCGGATCTTGGTTTTGAGAACTGGACCGTGAAATTGTCGACCCGACCAGAACAACGTATCGGCTCAGATGAAACTTGGGATGTCCTCGAAAAGTCGCTTGGCGATGCATGTAATGCGGCTGGATATGACTTCGAACTGTTGCCGGGCGAAGGTGCGTTTTATGGCCCCAAGCTTGAGTTCACACTGACCGATGCAATTGGCCGGAAATGGCAGTGCGGCACGCTTCAAGTTGACACCAACATGCCCGAGCGCCTCGGCGCGACGTATATTGGCCAAGATGGGTCAAAACACATGCCAGTCATGTTGCACCGTGCAACTCTGGGATCCTTTGAGCGTTTCATCGGAATTCTGATAGAGGAGCACGCTGGCAAACTGCCGTTCTGGCTCGCCCCACGCCAGGTTGTTGTCGCATCCATCGTTTCTGAGGCAGATGACTATTGCCAAGAAATCGTCAGTGCCTTGAGAGCAGCTGGCGTGCATGCGGAAGCCGATCTTCGCAATGAGAAGATCAACTACAAAGTCCGCGAGCACTCGGTCGGCAAAGTGCCTGTGATCCTTGCCATCGGTAAGAAAGAGATCGAAGAGCGTACGGTGTCCACCCGCCGCCTTGGGGAAAAGCAAAGCAAAGTCCAGTCTTTGGACGAAATTGTGAGCCAATTGTCACAAGAGGCGACAGCACCAGATCTGCTCTGATCACTTTTGCAACAATTGAACAGGCGCGCCGTGGGAAATCCGGCGCGCCTGTTTCATTTTGGGGGCAAAATCATCGTGCCACAGTTGGAATCTTCACGGAATCGTCACACCGTCTAACGCATCCGTTACACACAGTCCCGTGATTGGCCAATCAGGGGGCAGATTGCCTAATCTCTACTCATGCCCCGACGCATTCTAGGGCGGCGGGCCGAGTTCAACTGTATCAAAAGGGAAGAGATCCTATGTCTACTACCGTAAAAACTCTCGCCGTAGCTGGCGCCGTCGCTGCAGCTCTGTCCGCACATGCAACCACTGCCTCCGCCGCAGGAAAAGAGAAGTGCTATGGCGTCTCCCTCGCAGGTCAAAATGACTGTGCTGCGGGCCCAGGCACCACATGTGCTGGCACCTCAACTGTCGACTATCAGGGCAACGCCTGGAAGCTGGTTGACGCGGGCACATGCGCAGACATGGACCTTCCTGCAATGGCTGACGGTGGCGCACGCGCCGGCTCTCTGGAAGCTCTGGATCGCGACCTGCCAAAAAGCTAAGTTTAAAGCGAAGCTTCGGGACACCCTGGAGCTTCGCACACTGTTACATTTGGGATCCCTCTTGAGTATGCTGTGGCTTCACATGCACCAACTCCGGGTCAAATTTGCGGCAGAAGGACCATCCCAATGGCATCACCAAGCACCCATTCCTTTGTGTTCGGCGCAATGGCGCGCGTATCACATCACAACAAAGCGTCTGGCCTTCGCTTTGGGGGCAGCACGCCTTATTGCAATGACGTCGCACATTCGGTGATGACCAACTTGAGAAGGAACACAGATGTTTGACGCTGAAAAAGCCCCAGACACGCTGCCCACCCTTCCAGGCGTTGGATACAAGCCGCAACATTACTCCGACCTAATCGCAGACCCCGGCTGTGTGGGCTGGCTTGAAGTCCACGCTGAAAACTACATGGGTGACGGCGGGAGACCCATCGCGCAATTGCGACAACTGGCAGAAAAATTTCCAATCTCGGTGCATGGTGTCGGCCTGTCGATCGGGGCGGAAACGGCTCTGGACAAAGACCACCTCTCAAGGCTGAGCAATCTGGTCTCATGGCTTAACCCGACTGTGTTCTCAGAGCACTTGGCTTGGAGCACGCATGAAGGGGCTTTCCTCAATGATTTGCTGCCCCTGCCTTACACAGCCGAGACATTGGCTCGCATTTGTGATCACGTCGATCAACTACAAAACACTATTGGCCGTCAAATGATGTTGGAGAACCCTTCCAGCTATTTGGCGTTTGATGAAAGCACGTGGTCAGAACCTGACTTTCTACGCGAGATTTCAAATCGCACTGGATGTGGTCTTTTGCTGGACGTAAACAACGTCTTTGTATCTGCAACCAATCTTTCTTACGATCCGCGCACATATATTGACGAATACCCGCTTGATAAAGTTGGTGAAATTCATCTCGGCGGCCACGACGAAGATGAAGATGATTATGGCCGACCGCTGCTCATTGACAGCCATGGCGCCGCCATCGTCGACCCGGTATGGGCGCTTCTGGATCATACCCTGACGCGTAGCGGACCACGCCCAATTCTGATTGAATGGGACACCGATGTGCCTGAATGGCCACTGCTGCACGCGGAAGCCAGCCGCGCCAAGACTGCTTTGACTAGGGTGACAGCATGACTGTCACACACTCGATTTTCCGCGAAGCCGTTCTGAACGGAGCATTGGCGCGACCCGAGGGCTTGTCTGACGCCTCGGGCCAACCAGCAGGCCGTCGTTTCGATGTCTACCGCAACAATGTGGCCGTCTCCCTCACCGAGGCTCTTGCCACCGGGTTTCCGGCCATCGCAAAACTTCTGGGCGAAGAGAATTTTAGGTCTGTGGCCGGCGTATTCCTGCGTCAATCCCCACCATCTTCTCCACTCATGATGCACTATGGAGCGGAGTTCCCGACGTTTCTGCAGGACTTTGAGCCCTTGGCTCACCTTGGCTATCTTGCAGATGTGGCGCGTTTAGAAATGGCGCTTCGCCGCGCCTACCACGCAGCCGATTGTGCCCCGGTTTTGCCGGAATCTTTGGCCGCCATTCCTCCGGAAAATCTCGCCGACATCACATTTCAGTTTGCACCCGCAGTCTCCGTACAACGATCCGCTTGGCCAGTACACGCCATCTGGGCCTTCAATATGCAAGACGGCCCCAAGCCCGAAGCGATTGCACAGGACGTAGTAGTTTTGCGCGCTGAGTTTGATCCCGTACCTCATGTCCTGCCGCGAGGGGGATACGAATGTATTACCGCTCTGATGGCTGGCGCCAAACTGAACATAGCTGCCGAGTTTGGCACCGATGCCAGCTCAGACTTCGACCTGGGCTCCCTTCTCGGGCTTTTGCTCACCAGCAACGCACTTTCATCTATCGACGTACCCACCTGACCGGAGGTTTCATGACAAAGCTCATCTCTCAATACACCGCACTTTTGGACAAATTGGACCGTCTTGATTGGCTCGTTCCTACCTTGGCCCGCCTGAGCTTTCTCGCCGTTCTGTTCTTCTATTTCTGGAACTCCGCCACGCTGAAAATTGACGGGTCGATTTTCTCCCCTTCTGCTGGCGCCTTTGGACAGATTTTCCCCAAAGCTGCCGAGGCCGTGCTGTATGATGTCACCCAACTGAATATTTTCCAGCGACTGGTGATCTTCGGCGGCACCGTTGCCGAGTTTGTCTTACCGGTTCTGATTGTAATTGGTCTCATGACACGGGTCGCGGCCCTTGCGATGATTGGCTTTGTCATGGTGCAAACCTTAGTTGACGTGACCGGCCACGGCGTAGCTTTGGGCAGTTTGTTTGACAGCGCACAGGGTCTTATCGATCAACGAGTGATGTGGATTTTGTTGTTTGCAATTCTCGTGTTTAAGGGCGCAGGCCCAGTCTCTTTGGACGCCCTGCTGCGCAAACGTGCTACCTAACATTAACTTGCATCGGGAAAGGGCCGGGGACGATCCCGCGGCCCTTTTTTGCGTCTACAACACCGCTTCTTGCGTGTCTTTGTTCCAGCCCAAATAATAGACGCCGTTGTGCTCAATCAATGGGCGCTTCATCAATGTCGGATGCGCCAACAAGAGCGAAATTGGGGCATCACCCTGCTCTTCTGCCGTCAAATTTCTCCAAGTGGTTGATCTCTTGTTTATAATAGCGTCTTCAAAGCGATCAAACGCAAGTTTTAGTGTTTCGACAGGCACACCATCTGCACGCACATCTACAAACGTGACATCGCCCAAACTTTTCAATGCCTTACGGCACGTATCACAATTCTTCAGGCCAAAAACTGTCGTCATCTCATCCCCATCCTTTTGACTGCACAACCTGCATAAACCAGCTGATTTAAAAATTCACGGTGGTTTTGCTTGATTTTTGTCTCCATCGTGCAATCCTTTTGTTGGAACATTTGTTTCGGTTTCCGCAGTCGTGTCCGCGGAAGTTGGGATCTTTGTTCCTCCGAGTCCCCAAATTCGGATCTACCAAAAGTGAATGTAAAGGAGAACGGTATGCCACGCGGTACCGTAAAATGGTTTAACACCACCAAGGGCTTCGGGTTCATTGAACCTGAAGAGGGCGGCAAGGATGTGTTTGTACATATTTCGGTCGTCGAACGGTCTGGCCTGAAAGGCCTGTCCGACAACCAAAAAGTTGAATTTGAAATGAGTCAGGGACGAGACGGCCGCGATATGGCGGGCGAACTCAAACTGCTATAATTGGATTGGGGCGCAATTATGCGCCCCATCCGCACCGCATCAAAGAGCGGTACGTTTCCCAGATCACGAGCATCCCTTAGAACCCGGTGGGCAGCTCATGCTGCTACGGTGTTTACGAGTGCCAGCTGAAGCACGATAGACTTCAGAAGTGTTCGGCGTACCACAACAAATCACTCCGCCCAGAACCACAGGCTGCAAACCGCTTGGACAATAATTGGTGCCACCGCCGTAGGGCTGGATCAACACACCCTCAGGTTGATTGACTGGCCCAATCTGTGGCGCATTGGAACTCCACGTCTGGGCGGAAATAGGGGCCGCAATCACTATAACGGCAGCGGCGAAAAGATAGGACATACGCGTCATGAGGCAAAAGCTCCAATTGGACATCACTTGGTTAACTGAAGCCAGCCTACTGTTCGCACACAGAACCTGTCAAATATCCAAAACGACGTCAGCGACGCAGATACTCTTTCACCTCACACGGCAGCTTGGCCCCCGTCAAAGGGCGTGACGCAAGCATGCGCCATTCGGCCTCTGAGAAGTCGGGAAAAAATGTATCCGCATCTGAGACCACGGTGTCCACTTCGGTAATCAACAACCGATGCGCGATCTCCAGCATCTCTCGGTAAATCGACGCACCGCCAATGCCATAAACCCGATCATATCCTTCGGCCTGGGCCAGCGCCACAGCCTCTGAGATGGAGGGCACCACCACCTCGGCCACATCCGGCCGAGAGGACACTACAATATTGAACCGTCTGGGCAGAGGTTTCACCGGAAGGCTCTCCCAGGTGCCACGCCCCATTATGATCGCGCCTCCCGTGGTTTCCCTTTGAAAGGTCTTAAAATCCTCAGGGATGTGCCAAGGAATGTCTCCGTCTCGTCCGATGGCCCCATTTCGTGCACGCGCAACAACCAAAGAGATCATGATTTACACCGCCACAGGTGCGGAAATTACGGGATCTGGATCGTAGTCCTTAATCTCGAAATCCTCGAATTTGAAATCAAATATCGAGTCGACCTTTCTGTTGATCTCCAACTTCGGCAACACCTTTGGAGCGCGCGACAACTGCAAATCCACCTGCTCTCGATGATTGGAATAGATATGCGCGTCTCCAATGGAATGCACAAAATCACCGGCTTCATGACCGGTCACGTGCGCCAACATCTCAAGCAGCAATGCATATGAGGCAATGTTAAACGGCACCCCAAGAAACATATCCGCAGACCGCTGATACAGCTGCAAATGCATCCGCCCGTTTAACACGCGCACCTGCCACATCGTGTGACACGGTGGCAGCGCCATTTCCGGCACATCCATGGGGTTCCATGCCGAGACAATCAAACGGCGGCTGTCGGGGCTGGCTTTGATGGTATCGACCAGAGTTTTGATCTGGTCTACGCCGCCAAAGTCACGCCATTGTTTGCCATAGACTGGGCCCAAATCACCGTTCTCATCGGCCCATTCGTCCCAAATTGAAACCCGGTTTTCTTGCAGGTACTTGATATTGGTGTCCCCTGCCAAAAACCACAAAAGCTCGTGAATGATGCCACGCAGGTAGAGCTTCTTTGTTGTCACCAAAGGAAACCCGTCCGCCAGCCGGTATCGGGTTTGCATACCGAAATAGGATCGCGTCCCGGTACCTGTACGGTCTGAAGAGTCTTCGCCCAACTCCAAGATCGTTCTCAATGCGTCATGGTACTGCTGCAAAATCTGCCCCTTAGTCTTTTGCGCGACGTCCTTGCGAGTCGGCCAAATTCAACAAATAGGACTATATCTTGTGGCAGCGACCGTGGGAACCGCAGGATTGACACAAATCCGCTCAGGCAACTGCACTTAGAATGTTAACAAAACTACAAAACACACTGGCCAAGCTTAGCACTCACGTGTTTTGATATCCCCGATTCAACCAAGGACATAAATCATGCACGTGAAATATCTTCACACGATGGTCCGCGTGGCCAACTTAGACGCGTCTATCGCTTTCTATGGTCTGCTTGGGCTCAAAGAAATCCGCCGCATAGACAGCGAAGAAGGCCGGTTTTCACTGATATTCCTGGCGGCCGATGGCAATCACGAAGCACCGCTAGAGCTGACCTACAACTGGGACGGAGATGATGGTTTGCCCTCTGACGGTCGCCACTTCGGCCATCTCGCCTATGAGGTTGGTGACATCTATGAGATGTGCCAACATCTGTCTGACAACGGTGTGATCATCAACCGTCCCCCACGCGATGGGCGCATGGCGTTTGTGCGATCTCCAGACAATATTTCCATTGAGCTGCTGCAACAGGGTGACGCCCTGCCTCCGGCTGAGCCTTGGGCCAGCATGGAGAGTGTGGGCCACTGGTGATCCGCTGATCTGCAAAGCACATATCGCAGCACTGGGGGTGGCCTTTGCGGCCTCCCCCACCCTCGCCTCGGACTGTCGCATAGCGCTCTTGCTGGCCTTGGATGTCAGCTCTTCGGTGGACGCGGAAGAGGATCTTCTGCAACGCCAAGGACTTGCCGCCGCTTTGACCGCACCAGAAGTTCAGGCCGCCTTTCTCGACGCACCTCAAAGCGTGGCCTTGGCCGTGTATGAATGGAGTGGGCGCGAAAAACAGAATACCTTGCTTGATTGGACACTGATTGACAGTCCGCGTGTCTTGATGGAAAGCGCCGCAAAACTTGGGCTCTCAAACCGGCAGACCACAGAGTTTCCCACGGCTCTGGGCCATGCGGTCGGCCACGCAGCCAAACTGTTTGCCGCCGCACCAGACTGTGACACCAAAGTGCTCGATGTCAGCGGTGATGGCATGAACAATGACGGTTTCACTCCCAAACAGGCCTATGGCGCCTTTCCTTTGGACGGGGTGATTGTGAACGGTCTGGCAATTGAGACATTTGGTGTCAAAGCTGCGAACTTAAACGCCGTTCCTGGCGACATGACGTCCTACTATCGAGACGAGCTGATCAAAGGTCCCAATGCCTTTGTCGAAACCGCCACTGGTTTTGCTGATTTTGAAGATGCAATGCGCCGCAAACTCTCACGTGAGCTCTCGGTAACAGTTCTTGGGTATCTGGACATCGATCTCTGACCAGAAAAGCAAACCTCCGCGTCGCGTGATCCGCTTTCGATGCTGGATTTGAGAGCGAACTGAAATGCACATTGCCGTCTGGGATTTCTCGTTCCACACGACAATCTCAGGAATGCAAAATCGTTTCGGAGGTTTTCGGATTGCGCAAACGTCACAGGACACAGGCCCACGCCACTTACGCACGCGAAAGGCACGCCGTGCCCCTTCTGGGGGCGGGCGCGCAAAAGCTACGGAATCCCCGTTCTAGGGTATCCGGGCGACCTTAGTAGATATAGCGGATTTGGTCAGTCCAGTAGCGCTCAACACGGCGCAAAGCGTGGGTGATCTGCTCAATCCCGTCTTCGCCAAGCACACCTTTGGCCTGCAGGCCTTCAGCATGACGGGCAAAAAGCGCGGAAATCACATCGCGGATTTCGCGGCCCCGGTCTGTCAGACGCACGCGCACAGAGCGGCGGTCAATTTCGCAACGCTGATGGTGCATATACCCTGCATCCACAAGCTTCTTCAGGTTATAGCTCACATTTGAGCCTTGATAGTACCCGCGCGACTTAAGCTCGCCCGCAGTCACTTCATTGTCGCCAATATTGAACAACAACAACGCCTGAACCGCATTGATCTCAAGTACACCAACACGCTCAAACTCGTCCTTAATCACATCCAGCAACAGCCGGTGAAGGCGCTCTACAAGCGCCAGCGAGTCCAAATAGTCGTTCATAAACGACTGTTCTGTCCCGCTTTCCATTGATGAATGAAAGCTCATTCTACTACTCCGTCAGCTTATCTAAGGAATAAGACTGACGGAAAAAGCCCAACAAGTGGTTAAACCGCCCAAAAGATGTCACAAATTCGCGTCAATTTGGGCCGCTGATCGTCGTCGAAATCCTCGAAATCAGCGCGACATAGGCTTCAGGTGCAGGCTTTTGCCCTGTAACCCATTGATATAAATCCTGATCATTTTCATGCAAAAGCGCATCGTAAAGATCGAGCATTTCGCCGTCCATGGCTTCCAGATTTTCCTCTGCAAACCGCTTCAGAATGATGTCCATCTCTTTTATCCCCCGCCGCATCGACCGCATTGTCATCCGCTTCAAGCGATTCTCATGGGTCTCAACAACCGGGGCATTGGACGTGTCAGACATATTCAAACTTTCTTGCGCAGCGCTTTTTCCAACCGTGCGAGACGGTCGATGTCACTCTTCATACTGGCTCGGATATCACGAATCTCTCCAAGAATAGCAACCATTCCCGCATCGACCATATTGTCCTCTTCAGGTTGCTCAACACCATCACCTTCGCCCATCAGCAACCAACCAACAGACACATTCAAAAGCCCTGCCATCATCGACAGGCGATTGGCCCTTGGTTCGCTGAGATCTTCTTCCCAATCAGCCACAGTGCCTTTCTTGACCCCGAGTCGTTTGGCAAACTCACCCTGCTTCAGCCCGGCCGCTTCACGCGCTGCTGCCAACCGGTCTCCAAAAGTTGCGACATCCTCGCCGTACCAGTCCTCATCGGTCATCGTATTCACTTGATCCTGCGGCATTTGTCGGTCCTTTGCGCTTCAGTCTTGAATGGTGTTCGTGGGCACCCTAAGACATGGGTCTAGTGAATACAAACGAGGCCCAACGGTATGTCTTTCCTGTCCAACACCCTGTCCCGCGTCAAACCTTCTCCCACCATCGCCATGACAGCGAAGACCGCGGAATTGAAGGCCGCAGGCCGTGATGTCATTGGGCTAAGCGCTGGAGAGCCCGATTTTGATACCCCTCAAAATATCAAGGACGCCGCTGCGGCCGCAATAAACGCTGGAAAGACCAAATACACCGCCCCGGACGGCATCCCCGAACTGAAAGAAGCCGTCTGCGCAAAAATGAAGCGTGACCATGGGCTGGAGTATACGCCGGCACAGGTTTCTGTTGGCACCGGCGGCAAACAGACGCTCTACAACGCGCTGATGGCCACGCTGAACGACGGCGACGAAGTTGTCATCCCCGCGCCTTATTGGGTCAGCTACCCGGATATGGTATTGCTAGCTGGCGGCACTCCAGTGGTGGCGGAAACGTCTCTACAGACAAATTTCAAACTGACTCCAGATCAGCTTGAAGAGGCAATCACCCCCAAGACCAAATGGTTTATTTTCAACTCACCCTCAAACCCAACGGGTGCGGGTTATTCTCGTGACGAGCTCAAAGCACTGACCGATGTGCTTATGCGCCACCCCCATGTTTGGGTGATGAGCGATGATATGTATGAACACCTCGCATACGATGGATTTGAGTTTTGCACACCGGCCGAGGTGGAACCGGCGCTCTATGACCGCACTCTGACCTGCAACGGTGTGTCAAAAGCCTATGCCATGACCGGCTGGCGCATTGGCTACGCCGCGGGTCCTGTTGCGCTCATAGCGGCCATGCGCAAGATCCAAAGCCAAAGCACATCCAACCCCTGCTCAATAAGCCAATGGGCCGCACTCGAGGCGCTCAACGGAACGCAGGATTTCTTGGCGCCCAACAACGAGGTGTTCAAACGGCGCCGCAATTTTGTGGTCGACGCACTCAATAAGATTGAAGGCATCTCTTGCCCCAAGCCAGAAGGTGCGTTTTATGTCTACCCTTCGATCGCTGGGTTGATTGGCAAAACCACACCCAAAGGCACCGTGATCGAGGACGACGAGGCTTTTGCAAACGCATTGCTGCAAGAAGCGGACGTGGCAGTTGTATTTGGTGCCGCCTTTGGCCTCTCGCCAAACTTCCGCGTGAGCTATGCAACTTCTGATGACGCCCTGAAAACCGCTTGCGAACGCATTCAGGCTTTCTGTAACTCACTCCAGTAAAGAGAAACGAGGCAAAATCATGGGTGGCGATCTACCAGAGTACTATTTTCGCGTGCGCGAGAACGGCGCAATGGTGTTCCGTGTGGACACGCAAAACAGGCACCGGCGGATCGAGATGGATCAGATCGCCGTTCTCAATGTAAAAAATGGTGAGGTGAAAGCCCATGGCGATCACAAGCTCACCAAAGACGACAAAGAGGCGATTGCCCACTGGATGCAGGAGCGGCGCGCATTGTTGGCCGATCGTGCCATTGACGATATCTTGCGCACTGTCGATCATTTGAACCTGACCACCCAATGGGCGCAATCCAAAGCCACCGCAGAACAGTTGGAAGAAGTCACTGATGCGCTGTTGCTAACGATGCATGATCTGCGCTCCGTTCTGGTACGCAAAAAGGCGGATCGTTTGCTCAAAGGCAAGTGAAACGCATTGCAGAGGTTAAGAGTGCATCTGCGCCCTTCTCTGCACAATGCGCTCCGTCACTCTGAGGGATCTCATACCCGCGAGAAGTCAGTTGGTCTTAAATGGCTTCCTTCGGGTCACGCCCAAAGCGTTTGCGCAATCGGGCAAGGTCGGTGACCCAAAAACGGAGCATCAAAAGGATCGCCGCCGCTGTCAGGCCAAGCACCAGACCGAACCAAACACCTTCCCCACCCCATTGCCACACAAATCCGAGAAAATAGGCGCTCGGCACCCCAATGATCCAATAGCTGACGGCGGCAATAACCATCGGCCCGCGGGTGTCTTGCACGCCACGGAGCAAACCCAGCGCCATGATTTGAGCCCCGTCAACCACCTGAAACAGCGCTGCAACATAGAGCAGCCCGACGCCGGTGGCGATGATCACATCACGCTGAGGCTCGTCCGGCTTGATAAACAGACCCAGCAATTGTTCAGGGACCAACAGGAACACAGCCACCGCCACAAAGGCGATCAGAAGAGACATCACAATCGCCACCTGCGCGCCGCGCGCCATATGATCAGCGTCTTTGCGTCCCATCGCATTACCCACACGCACGGTGGCGGCGTTTGACAGGCCCAGGTGCACCATAAAGGCCAGACTGGCAAGCTGTAGCGCAACCCCGTGTGCGGCCAGAGCGATGGTGCCGAGCCATCCCATCATAATTGAGGATGCCGAAAACAGACCAACCTCTGCAAGGTTGGTCAGGCCAATGGGCAATCCAAGACGGAACACACTCGCAAAAACCTCCCAGTCAGGCCGCCAGATCCGCGCAAAAAGGGCGTGCTCTGGCAGGGCACGCAAAGCGTAGAGAATGACCCCGATCAGGGAAACAAACTGCACAATGATGGAAGCAATAGCCGCACCGCGCACACCTAATTCGGGCAAACCTGCGTTGCCAAAAATAAGCCCGTAGTTGACCAGCGCATTGATCGGAACCGCCGCCATGGTGACCCAAAACACCACACGCGTGTGTTCCAACGCGGCCAAATAGGACTTCAACACCATCACCAACAGCGCAGGCACCAGTCCAAGCCCAGCGATGCGCAAATAGGCCTGCGAGAGTTCGGCGACATCAGGGGCTTGTTGCAGCCCCAACAAAAGCGTCCCGGACAACAAGAATAGAGGTTGTACAACGATCCCGAAGATCAACGACAACCAAAGCCCCATCCGCGTGATCCGGCGCAGGCCTTGTTGGTCGTCCTCAGCCTCTGCCTCGGCCACCAAAGGCATCACGGCAATGGCGAATCCCGATCCCAGAATGAAAATCACAAAGAAAAAGGTACTGCCCAACACCACAGCCGCCAGCGATTGCACCGAGTACCAACCCAACATGATCGTGTCTGTCAAACCGATGGCAAACTGCGCAACGTGGCCACCGATCAACGGCACGCCGAGCCGCATCAAGGCGCGCACATGTTGCGACGTTGGCATTGGAGAGGGCTGTGATGTGTGTGAATGGGTGTTCATGCCCAAGCTTTAGGCGTCTTGTGAAGGGGGGGCAAGAGACCGCGTGCTGTTGATCAAAATCTGTAAGCCTGCCACTTTGGATAGCGTGTGACGCGGAGTGGTTTGATGAAACAAGATCCTTGTGAATGCTTGATTGAAGACACCCAGATGTTTTTGTCCAAGCTGGCCAAAAACAACACCCGAGAGTGGTTTGTTGCGCACAAAGACACCTTTGAAGATCAGCTGAAATCACCAGCTCTGGTCTTGTTGGATCAGGTGGGCGCCGCACTGCACCAACAAACCGGACACGTGCCGACGTCCAAACTGTTCCGTCCCAATCGCGACGTCAGGTTCTCAAAAGACAAAACACCTTACCATCTGCATCTGCACATGTTGTGGTCGACGCCCCCCACCGGCTGGTTCTTTGGCATTGGCCTTAAAACGGTCTCTATCGGGGCTGGCATCATGGGGTTTGACACAGATGGAGTGAGCCGTTGGCGCGCTGCCGTCGCTTCCGCTCAGGGGGATGCGATCGCCTCGGAGGTGCAGTCCTTGTTAGACTTGGGCGCACGCCTGCAAGAGCCGGAACTCAAACGGGTGCCCGCGCCCTTTGACAAAGAGCATCAGCAACGTGACCTGCTACGTCGGAAGTCCTTGTGTCTTTGGTTTGATCGCCAGTCAGAGAGTTTGGCGCGGAGCCCTTTGACAGATGAGATCAGCGCCACCTTCGAAAAACTGGCGCCTCTCAATCACCTTTTGAGGGGCATCTAAGCTTAGCGCTGACTGCGTCCATCAGGATGTAGCACTGTGCCCAGAATGTGATCGGACTGATGCAGAACATGGCTGGCCGTGTGCACAATCAGCGGGTCAGCCGGCCTGGCGATCTTCAAATCTTTGCCGGGATAGTCGATCGAACTTAGAAAATGGCGCATACAATTGAGGCGCGCCCGTTTTTTGTCGTTCGATTTGATCACCGTCCATGGTGCATCAGCAGTGTCGGTGTAAAAGAACATCGCCTCTTTGGCTTCGGTGTAATCGTCCCATTTGCTAAGCGAAGCCTTGTCAATCGGGCTCAGCTTCCACTGCTTCAACGGATCGGTTTCTCGGCTTTTGAACCGCCGTTTCTGCTCGTCTTGCGTGACCGAAAACCAATATTTGTAGAGCCGGATACCAGAACGCACCAACATGCGCTCCAACTCAGGCGTCTGGCGCATGAACTCCAGATATTCCCCCGGCTCGCAAAACCCCATGACCCGTTCTACCCCAGCACGATTGTACCAGCTCCGGTCATACAGCACCATTTCTCCGGCGGTGGGCAGATGTTCCATGTAACGTTGAAAATACCATTGCCCGCGCTCCTGTGTGCTGGGCTTATTCAAGGCAACAACACGTGCAGACCGCGGATTGAGGTGTTCCGTGAAGCGTTTGATCGTGCCGCCTTTACCGGCCGCATCACGCCCCTCAAACAGCATCACAAATTTCTGTCCCGTGTCCTGCGCCCACAATTGCACTTTCAAAAGTTCAGCCTGCAACTTGGCTTTCTGTGACTCATACGACCGCCGCGACATCTTTTTTGGATAAGGGTATTCACCTTTCTCAAAGGCCTCGCGAAGCTCATCTCCTGATGTCGCGGTTTGCGCACCAAAGCTGCCACGATCTCCCACTGCGGCTTCGCTGTGTTCTTTGTCGGTGTTGTGATCTGAAGATAAGATGTCGGTAGCTTTATCCATGGGCGCCTCCTAAAGGTTTCTGCTTGCCCAGAGGATATCAAGAACACGCAGCAGCAGCCTTGACACACGTCAAGAACACACTGTTTTCTGGCGCAGCTGGCGGTGCGCCCAATCGCGCCTCACACACCCTGCGTGATAGAGCCGCGCGAAAACGGCCGAAGACTGTTCCAATTCAGGAGATGCCAAGTGGCTTTTGTACCGTCCCACATCGTCAAAAAGACCGCCCTTAAGACCGCCCTTTCGACCACACTCATTGCAAGCTCTTTTCTGAGCGCAGCAAGCGCGGGGGAAAACCGGATCGATCTCATCCGACCTGACGCACCCACATTGGCTGATTTTGGCGCCTATAAAATCGGGGTTACCTCCCGTGTTTTTCTCCACAAAGATCAACTTGATATCGTGTCTTCTGATGCAGATACATTGGTGCGATACGATCGGCCTTTGCCCGTTGAAATCTGGTATCCGGCGGCAGACGACACAACGCCAGGTGGCACTTATGAAGTCACTCTCAGAGACCCCAATCTAACCGGAACCCTTCATGGTCAAGCTGCGCGCGACGCCCCCCCCAAAACCGGCACGCAATTCCCGCTCATTGTCCTGTCACATGGCTACCCGGGCAATAGGTTCCTGATGTCCCATTTGGGCGAGAACCTTGCGTCTAAAGGCTATGTGGTGGCTTCGATTGACCATACCGACAGCACCTACGCAGACCAAAATGTGTTTGGTGCAACATTGCTCAACCGCCCCATTGACCAGAAGTTTGTGATCGACAGCATGACGGCGTTGGACGGACCAATTGGCACAATCATCAACACGGATAGCATCGGCCTTATTGGCTACTCAATGGGCGGCTACGGCGTATTGATTTCTGGCGGTGCTGGGCTGGCGGATGGCATCGAAGACCTGCCTTTTGCGCCACCCCAAGGGACTTTGCGCCACAATGTGTCAGGCACCGACACGCATGAATCCTTGGTAGATTCACGCGTCAAAGCGCTGGTTTCAATTGGTCCGTGGGGTCGCAATCATGGCTTCTGGGACGACGCGGGCCTTGCGGGGCTGCGAAAACCAACCCTCTTGATCGCCGGTGAGGTGGATGATGTCTCAGACTACGATGCCATGCGCGAGATTTTCACCCATAGCACCGGGGCCACGCGCCACTTGCTCACCTTTGAGAACGCCAACCACAACGCAGCCGCACCAATACCAGCCCCATTGGAGGCGTGGCAATTTTCTGAATCTCTAGGATATGCGCCCTTTGACCACTACGCCGATCCAGTGTGGGACACGACTCGCATGAACAACATTGCTCAGCATTTCACGACTGCTTTTATGGACTTACACTTGAAATCTGATCATGAGAAATTTGAGTATCTGGATCTTATTCCAAATCCCAAAAACAGCCTGCATGCCTTGGATGATAACGGCAAACCAACAGCTGAACATACGTATTGGAAGGGCTTCCCGGCGCGTACTGCGGTGGGCCTAACGTTTGAAACACTTGAGAAAGATCACTAACGGAGCGCCTGCACACGTCTGCTCTCACCCGCCTCACCATCATCGCGGTCGCTCAAGCGACGATACTCATTAGGTTTCTTAAAACTGTCTGAACTTCTGCGTTTGAAACACCCAATGCCTTTGTGGAACGGCGGTATTTGATAATCCGCCGTTAATCTTCAGCAGCCTAGGCTCACCTCGGAAATTGCTGAGGAACCATATCCAATGAAGTCTTTCGTAGCCGCCGTTGCAACCGTTTCTATGACTGTTGCAACCGCCCCTGCTTTTGCCGACACTTTAACCATTCTTGCCGCAGACCTGCCGCCTATGGTCTATTCCGATGGCTCTGGCCGTGAGGCGGAGATTGTCACAAGTGTCATGTCTCACTGCGGGCACGACGTGGAATACGTGGTGCAACCTTTCACACGTCACTGGGCCTCGTTTGAGGCCGGTCAGGGGGACGCTGTGATGACCGTTCCAATGGGCATGCCAATGGCAGGTGAACAATCCGCCCCCTACATTGCTTACCAGAACGGCGTCTCCTATCTGTCGTCATCTGGCAGCGACTTTTCTGCACTAACCGATCTGGCAGGGCTCAGTGTCGCTGCATTTGAAGGTGCCTCCGGAATTCTGCCCGGACTATCAGATGCCACCGAGAGCTTTGGATCCTATCGAGAAATGGCCGATCAAAAAACCCAGTCTAAACTGCTCTTTGGGGGTCGCGTGGACGGCATTCTGGGTGACGGCATGCTGTTTGCAGCCTATGCTGCCAGCCTGCGCGAAGCGGGCAGCAGCGCCGGTGTGGATGCCTCCCAATCTTTGGAGTTCCGCGCCATCTTTGATCCATCAAACTATGCAATGAACTTCCGTGACCCCGCCATGGCCGCTGAATTCAATCGCTGTTTCTCTGAACTTGAGGCAAACGGCGCGATCACCGCAATCAACACCAAGTGGGTCGACAAATATCGCGACACGCTCGCCGACAACTATTTGGCGATGTAAGCCACCCGCCATCCCTTTGCGACCGCCAAGCGCTCTCTGTCTCAATTGCTTCGGAGGTCGCATGTTTGACCCTCCAAGGGTACAATCCGCCCCGCTGCCGTTGCGCCGCGGGGCGGTTTTGCTTTGCCCAGAATGCAGGCATACAGGTGTCATAAACGCTTTCGCCCCTTCCCCCTGCGACCGTGCCCTGCCATAATGCGTCTCAAGCAACAGCAAAAAAGAGCAGCCCGCGAATGCCCAACGACCTTCTGGCCGATACGCAGCCGACCGACTACGACGCCTCCTCCATTGAAGTTCTTGAGGGGCTGGAACCTGTCCGAAAACGCCCGGGTATGTATATTGGCGGCACGGACGAGCGCGCGCTGCACCACATGGTCGCTGAGATCCTCGACAACTCGATGGATGAGGCTGTCGCAGGTCACGCCAACCGCATCGAAATCGAACTCAACGCGGACTACTCCCTGACGGTACGTGACAACGGCCGTGGTATCCCCGTTGATCCACACCCCAAGTTTCCCGACAAATCCGCGCTTGAGGTCATTCTCTGCACCCTGCACGCGGGCGGTAAATTCTCTGGCAAAGCCTATCAGACCTCGGGCGGCCTGCACGGCGTGGGGGCCTCTGTGGTGAACGCGCTGTCCGATCTCATGGTTGTACAGGTTGCGCGCAACAAAGAACTCTATGAGCAGCGTTTCTCCCGCGGCATTCCGCAAGGACCAGTCGAGAAAGTTGGCGCTGCCCCCAACCGGCGCGGCACCACGGTGACCTTCCACGCGGATGAGCAAATCTTTGGCTCCCACCGTTTCAAACCGGCCCGCCTGTTCAAATCGATCCGCTCTAAAGCCTATCTTTTCTCTGGCGTTGAAATCCGCTGGAAAACCCACATCGATGACGGTGAGACCCCAACTGAGGCCACGTTCCACTTTCCCGGCGGCCTGTCTGATTATCTCAAAGAAACCATGGACAAGGCCACCACCTACGCCGACCAACCCTTTGGTGGCACGGTGGATTTTCAGGGCCGCTTTGGCGTGCCGGGCAAGGTTGAATGGGCCATCAACTGGACGCCCTCACGCGACGGTTTCATTCAGTCCTACTGTAACACCGTCCCCACACCCGAAGGCGGCACCCATGTCGCCGGGTTCTGGTCGGCTGTGCTCAAAGGCATCAAAGCCTACGGCGAGCTGGTGAACAACAAGAAGGCCGCGCAAATCACCCGCGACGACCTGATCACCGGCGGCTGCGCGCTGGTCTCCTGCTTCATCAGCGAGCCCGAATTTGTCGGCCAGACCAAAGACCGGCTTGCCACGGTTGAGGCCCAGCGTCTGGTGGAAAACGCCGTGCGCGACCACTTTGACAACTGGCTGGCGGCGGATACCAAATCCGCAGGCGCGATCCTTGATTTCCTTGTGCTGCGCGCTGAGGAACGCCTGCGCCGCCGTCAGGAAAAAGAGACCGCCCGCAAAACCGCCACCAAGAAACTGCGCCTGCCCGGCAAGCTGGTAGATTGTTCGGCCACCAACCGCGACGGCACCGAGCTGTTCATCGTGGAGGGCGACTCTGCGGGCGGCTCTGCCAAAATGGCCCGCAACCGCAAGACCCAGGCGCTCCTGCCCCTACGTGGTAAAATCCTCAACGTGCTGGGGGCCGCAGGCTCCAAGATCACCACCAACCAGGAAATCAACGACCTGACCCAAGCGCTTGGCGTCGGTTTGGGGACCAAATTCAACGTTGACGATCTGCGCTATGACAAGATCATCATCATGACCGACGCGGATGTCGATGGCGCCCACATTGCTGCACTGCTGATGACGTTTTTCTACACGCAGATGCGGCCTATGATTGACGCTGGCCACCTCTACATGGCCTGCCCGCCGCTGTTCCGCCTGACCCAAGGGGCCAAGCGTGTTTACTGTGTGGATGAGGCGGAAAAAGACGCCCACCTTGAAAAAGGCATCGGCGGCAAAGGCCGCATCGACGTGTCCCGCTTTAAGGGTCTGGGGGAAATGGACGCCAAAGACCTGAAAGAGACCACCATGGATCCGGGCTCCCGCAAGCTCATCCGCATCACGATTGATGAGGACGAGCCGGGTGAGACCGATGGTCTGGTGAACGATCTGATGGGCAAAAAGCCAGAAAAACGCTTCCAGTACATTCAAGAGAATGCACGGTTTGTGGAGGAGTTGGATGTTTGAGTAAGCCCGGCTCCGTGGAGACCGCTACTGAGTTTACCTCTCAGTTATTTGAGTTAGTTGAGGCAGCGCTAAACTCAGGGTTTAGCACCGCTCTTCTCGGCGCATTTTTTGGGGCTTTAGCCGCGAACTATTTTGCGATCCGGTCCGAAACCAAGTCGCGCCTAACTACTCAATTGCTCGCTTGCAACGAAGCGACAAGCTACTCAATTGCGGTATTTCAGCATTCGTTGAACATGAAACGACAGTTTGTTGTGCCTTTGATAGCACAATTTCAAGAAGACAAGGTCCGATTTGAAGAACAAATTGCAAGCCATGCCACGGGAAAAGACATACAGCCATCCCAATTTGATCTCGATTTCTTCAATTACTCAACATTCACCCACAATGCCGAAAAGATTGAGCAAATCGTTTGCTCAAACGGCATTGTTGTGGATCAAACCATCACAGCGACGTCCTTTCTAGTTCAATCTCTTCAAAACTTGGACACGTCTTTTGAAGAACGCAGTAAACAACTAAGTTTTCTAGAAGGATTAAAGAAAGAAGAGTCTCCTGTAGTTGTGATTAGTAGATATTTTGGCGTGAGCTTGGATGATCGAGTTGTAGATACACGTCTCGCAGACAGCATAGGAAATATGTCAGATAGCTTAGATGATGCCATTTTCTATTCAAAGTATATTGCAGAACGAACAAGCAAGCGATCTCAAGAACTTGCAAAGCAAATTGGAAAAGCGAGCCCTCAACCTCTTCTTTTTTCATTTGATGACAACGAATTTGGCCACTTGGTTCCGACGAGCGACAACTTTCCCACGTTTTGATGACCTTCTGCGCCAGACCCGAGGGTAGGCGCGGAATGTGCCCTCTCATGGGCTGAAGAGGGACCGTCGCGCCAGTGGCGCGGCGTAAGCGTTCTGAACGGTCGGGCGCGGCGGAATGCAAGGCATTCCGCACTAGGTAGCGATGCACGGAATGGTAGCCCCACCCCGTAGGGTGCGCATTCACTGCGCACCATCCAACATCGCCACCACCGAAACGGTGCGCATAAATGCGCACCCTACATCTTGCTCGCCATCGGGCATCGCCCTAACCTCCCCCCATGCGCCCATCCCTCGCCATCCTCGTCGCCCTCTTGCTGCCCGCCACCGACGCCACAGCCCAAGCCCGCGCGGACAGCGAACGGTATCAAAACAACCACATGTCTCCCCAAAGCCAGCAGGCCCGCCCGCAAAAGCGCCAGACGCCGGACCTGCAGCAATGGCCGCAAGATCAGCAACGCACAGAGCTCTTCTGTGACCAATACGCCCGCGCCGCCACCGGCATGCGCGGCACCGTACAAGGCAGCCGGACCGGCACCAATCTCGGCCAAGGCGCGGGTTACATCGGCACGCGGGATCGCAAACAGGCCGAAGCCTTTGGCATGATCGGCGGCGCACTTGGCTCCGCCGCAGGTGAAGCGCAGGATCAAAACTTCTATGACTATCACTTCGGTGACTGCACGTCCGGCGGCCGTCTTGCCACCACACCCCGGTAGGCTGCCGCATTTACTGCGCACCTCTGCACAAACCGCCACGTTGGACCTACGCAGACCCTGACACAGGAGAGTGAATTCTGTTTCAGGCCAAAATGCCTATGTTGGCGCTATGGCTGATTTTATCACTGTCTACAAACTCCCGCTGATCGTTCTGTGCTTTGTCATTGGCAGCATAGGCGCCGTTTTGCTCTTTAAATTTGCCCACCGCTCCAAAGCTTGGGAGGTGGCAGATGTGATCTGGGTGGCGCTTGGCGGCATTGGCGCGGTGGTGGCCATTGCGGTGGGCATCTACCAAGAAGACAGCAGCGCGCTCAATCGCCAAGTCACCGTGGCCTACTCCGCCAGCCGCGCCTTTGATGCGAACGCCGCCCGGTTCCGGCTGCGCTATTGCGCCCACCCCGAAAATGGTGACCTCTCAGCCCTGTGTGAGAAAGTTGAATTCCTTTCGGCCAGTTCGGCAGGCAACACCGCCCTGCCCTTGTTTGTCGCCGTAACAGAGCACCGCGCCCCGCTGGAAGGGTTTACTTTGCTGTTTGGCCAAGCCCGCGAACGCGCCGCAATGAAGAAAGCCGCCGAGGATTTTGACATGGTCGAGTTCCTCGCCTTTGACACCCGCGATGTGGCCACAGTGACGGCGCTAAAACGTCTGGAGCTGACCCGTCCCGCCGTGGCCGCTGACTACCGCGTCTTGGCGCTGACCTATGATGCGCTGATCACGGACATCGCCGCGTTGCAAGACGCATGGCGTGTGCTGCAATCTGGGCGCGGCCTGTTGATCCTGCAATGTATTGCGCTGGGACTTGTGGCCTTTGCCGCGCCATTTCGGTTGGGGCGGACGATTGATGGGCTTGTGTGATTTCCCCGCTTGCCCACGCCCGGCGAATTGCTAGTGTCACCTTATGCGCGTGTGGCCTCTATTCCTCTGTTTTGCTCTGATGTCCTGTGGCCGCCCATTGACGGAAACTGAAAAGGCCTTTGTCGCCGATTTCCACGGTGAGACGTTGGATGTCAAACCTGTGCGGATCAACAAAGACGCCCCTTTGAGCGTGGCCACCTTTGAATACAAAAAGCGCCCGCGTCTGGCCTGTCGCGAACGGATCAACCCCGAACCAAAAGAGGAGGTTATCACGGCCTCAGCAGCCGGCGTTGCGCTGTTCAATCGGCTGTTTACCTCAGAGGGCTGGTCGGTGCCCAACTATGTGCCGGACTACCCACAACAGTTGCACATGTCTGCCGCACTGTTTTTTGCCCATGAGATGACACATATCTGGCAATGGCAAAACCGAGAGACCACCGGCTACACGCCATTGCGCGCCGCCAGCGAACACAAGCGTGGCACCGATCCCTATCAGTTTGAAAGCGCTTCTGCGGAAACCTTTCTGGACTACGGCTATGAACAACAGGCGGCTGTGGTCGAAGAATACCTATGCTGCGCGTTGCTCGATCCAGACGCGCCGCGCACCGAGCGGTTAAAAGATTTGCTCGATGATCACTTTCCGCTTCAGAACCTGCCCAAGGTTGAGGCTGTGATCCTGCCGTGGGAGGATGCCAAAATCCAAGGCATTTGTCGCTGATTTTGGCGCAATTTCGCACCTCCGCATTACAGTCGCGATACAGACGCAATACCGACGTGTGATTTTGCACAAAAAAGGGGGCGCCTGCCCCCTTCTGTGTGTCAGCTCGTCTATGGCCAGTGCCTATTTATATCCAAAGGCGCTGTCTGGGATCAGCTGTCGTTTTCCACCCGGTGGCGTCCACTCGCTCTCAAAGCACGCGGTGCCTTCTTTCTGGAAATACAATACCTTAATGTCATACCACCCGGCCTGCGGCACGTTCACCTGAGGCCGCCCAGCACTGGCACACCCTGTGATTTTATCAAGCTTCCCGACCGTCTGCCCGCTGATCCAAATTTGCGCGCCGTCGTTGGTGTAGAACTCCACCCCAAAGGTTCCGGCGGAGGGAAATTTGATATACCCCGTCACCATCGCCGAAACCAATTCCGCGCGGCCAGACGTCATCACCGGCGCACCTTTGCCTTTGTCAGGATAGTTCAAACCCGAAAGCGGCTTACCCGGCTCTCCAAATCGTTCAATCCGGCGTTTCGCTGGCGCCAAACTCCGAACCCCGCGATCATTCTGCGCATACACCACCGACAGACCTGCTTTGAGCCCCGTCGGCTGTGGATTTGCCGGGGTCAGATTGATCACCTGTGCCGACGCAACACCAGCCAACCCAAAACCAATAGCCGCTATGGCACCAAATAGAAAAGACTTCACTGCGAACACTCCCTCGCGTTTATGCGGATGTCCGCAGCCTAAATCCTTTGCATAGGATTGAGCAAGTCACAGTTCTGAAACGGCTTACTTATCTCGCTAAGTGTCGCAAAGCTCTGCAAGAGATAGAAAATCTTCCCAGCTTGAAAAGCGCACATCATGTTCAATCTGGGTCACAGGAGATTTTCGATACCCCTCTGTAAATAGAGCAAATTTGACCCCCGCGTTGGTCGCGGTTTCTGCATCAATTTCGCTATCCCCGACATAGAGCACTTCGTTTGGGGCTAAATCTGCCATCACAGTTTGCAACGGCAAAGGATCAGGTTTGCGAACGGACAAGCTGTCTCCCCCAACAATAGTTGAAAAGTGATCAATCAATCCCTTTGCTTTCAGCACACGACGCGCTGGCTGTTCTGGTTTGTTGGTACACACACCTAAATCAAATCCGCGGGTCCTAAGCTTTCCGAGCACGTCGACGACACCTTCAAATACCGATGTGCCTTCCGAACTGGAAGCTCCATAAATTGCCAGAAGGCGTGCACTCAAGCGCTCAAATTCTGTTCCAGGTATATCGCGAACGTGCATCACACGCTCGACCAACTTAGGAAGGCCATTGCCAACAAAAGAAACCACAGTTGGTAAATCGAGTTGCGTCTTTCCTTCTTCGGCCAACATCTTGTTGACTGAAGTTTGAATGTCTGGTGCGCTATCCACAAGCGTTCCGTCTAAGTCGAAAACCACCGCTTTAATCATTGCGCCACCCGTTGTTAGCATTTTGGCACAAGACCAATTTATTGGAACAATCTCAAGCCGCAAAACTCAACTGTTGGCAGCTTTGAACCATGCCACAATCGCCTCACGTTCTTCGGGCTCCATCCAGCTGACATTCGCCGGCGGCATCGCCTCGCTCACACCGGATTGGATATAAATTTGTCGCGCCGCCGCTGCAATTTCAGTGGGTGTTTCCAACAAAACGTTCTTGGGGGCGCGATGGATGCCATCATAACCCGGTTCACGCGAGTGACACATAGAGCAACGCCCCATCACAATGTCCGTAACTTCCGAAAAACCCTCTGCAGCTGCAAAGACTTGCTCGGTCGTGGTCATTTCGCGGGTTTCGGCGTCCTCAAGATCACTTTGGGACAACGGCGCAGTAGAAAGCCACATTATCAAAATGAACAGGATCGCTGTCACAAGCCATGTCCAATACGGGGGGGACTTGTGGGCATGGCTCGTGTTGAAGAAATGCCGAATGGTCACTCCCATCAAAAACACGAGTGCTGCGATTAGCCAATTGTACTCGGTCGCAAACGCCAACGGGTAGTGGTTGGACAGCATCAGAAAGACAACTGGCAAGGTCAGATAGTTGTTGTGCGTAGATCGAAGCTTGGCGATTTTGCCATATTTTGGGTCTGGGGTCCGTCCCTCTTGCAAGTCTTTCACCACAATCCGCTGGTTGGGCATAATGATAAAAAATACGTTGGCGGTCATAATCGTCGCCGTAAACGCGCCGAGATGCAGCATCATTGCGCGACCTGTAAATACTTGATTGTAGCCCCAGCCCATTGCCACCAGGAGCGCGAACAGCAATAGCATCAGCAACGTCGGATGGCCTCCCAAAGGAGATTTGCATAGGAAATCGTAAACAAGCCAGCCAATTGTCAAAGAAAGTGCTGAGATAACAATCCCTTGCCACAGAAACAGTTCCGCTTTGTTCTGATCGATCAGATAAAGTTCTCCGCCAGCCCAGTAGACAATCATCAACAATGCCGCACCGGACAGCCAGGTCGAATAACTTTCCCATTTGAACCATGTCAGGTGTTCAGGCATGGCCTCAGGCGCCACCAAGAACTTGCGTATATGGTAAAATCCCCCGCCATGAACCTGCCACTCCTCGCCATGAGCGCCAGTTGGTAAGTTGGGCGCCTCGCGGAGCCCTAGGTCTAGCGCGATAAAATAGAAAGACGAACCAATCCAAGCGATAGCGGTGATTACATGCAGCCAACGTACGGCAAATTCCATCCAATCCCAGATGATCGCGAACTCATTCATGGTTTTCTCTCAATTTTTGTCGTTGCGACACGCTAGCGTCCCTTCGCTTTCTTCTCTATCGTGAAAAACTCCGAACAGCTTCAAATATTTCCTAAAGATAGCACATGTCCTACATCGACAATATTCGCACTTTTGTGCGTGTTTATGAACTTGGCAGCATGTCCGCTGCAGCCCGAGATCAACGGATTTCTGCAGCTGTCGCCTCCTCGCGCATTTCACAATTAGAGGATTACCTTAGCGTTCGGTTATTCCATCGCACGACGCGACAGCTTAATCCAACCGAACAAGGCAACACATTTTACGACGGCGCGTGTAAGGTTCTTGAGGCGATTGATGAGGCAGAAGCTGCTGTAAATTCAATTACACAAAGCCCACGAGGCCTGCTGCATATCGCTGCACCTCTTGGAGTCGGTCGTCGCCTGATTGCACCGCTAATACCTGAATTTAAAAAAGAATATCCGATGATTGACCTGCGTTTGCGCCTATCAGATCGCAAACTTGATCTCACGGCGGAAGGGTTAGATGTGGCCTTCTTTCTGGGCGTGCCGGAAGACAGCACATTGCGCATCAAGAAAATTGCAGATTGCCCGCGCATGCTGTGCGCAGCCCCCTCATACATTGAGCAAAGGGGCGCACCAACTTCTGCTGAAGAACTCACAAACGGCACCCATGATTGCCTCAACCTGCGCTATCCCGGCGCCCCAGAGTTTCAATGGCCGCTACAAACAGCAAACGGCATTCGGCGATTTGCGGTAAAAGGCCCATTTGAGTCAGATGATGGCGATGTGCTTACAAATTGGGCGCTAGATGGATTTGGGATCACCCTAAAACCTGCGTTTGAGATCGCCGAGCACCTCGAAGCAGGGCAACTTGTTCCAGTTCTTCAAGACACACCGCCCATCCCAATTCAAATGGCACTGCTCTACACACATCGACGCCATCAAGATCCCAAAACCCGGCTCTTGATCGAGTTTATGACCCCACGTGTTCAAGCCGCTCTCAGAGGAACGCTTGTTGCAGAGGAGGCTCAACTACCGCGATAGGTCGAATACCCATAAGGCGATAGTAACAGCGGCACGTGATAATGCACCTCTGGATCTGACATACCAAAACGGATCGGTATCTGATCCAAGAACAACGGCTCAGCCCCGGATTGCTCGGTTTTTGCCAGATACTGACCGCAGAAGAAAATCAGCTCATAAGTGCCTGTACTAAAATCCTCTTTTGCGAGGATAGGCTTGTCAGTCCGGCCATCAGAGTTTGTCACTGTTTCCGCGATTTTTCGATGTGAATTCCCCTTCACTCGATAAAGCGCAATACGAATACCTTCCGCAGGAAGGCCCCGCGCCGTGTCCAGTACATGGGTTGTCAAATAGCCAGCCATCAAAGTTCCTTACGATTTTTAAGCTCATTTAGCGTCTTACGCCCACATTTGAGCAGAGGCAGCGTGCCAACAACTCTTTCATGAATAAAAAGAAAGTACTGGCCAAATTCATCAGATAAAACAAAATAAACAAAATGTAGGGAGCCGACTGAGTGACACGTTACGTCCGCAATATGCGCGGTTATGGGGCGACCCCACCGCATGCCGCATGGCCAAATGGGGCAAAAATTGCGGTTCAATTTGTGCTGAACTACGAAGAAGGCGGAGAAAACTGCGTTTTGCATGGCGACGATGCGTCGGAAGCCTTCTTGTCCGATATTCCAGGTGCCGCCCAATGGAAAGGGCAACGGCACTGGAACATGGAGTCGATCTATGAATATGGTGCCAGAGCTGGCTTCTGGCGTTTGCACCGTCTGTTTACTGGCGCGAATATTCCGGTGACAATATACGGCGTGGCACAGGCTTTGGCCCGCAATCCCGAACAAGTTGCCGCCATGAAAGCCGCAGATTGGGAAATAGCGAGTCACGGCCTAAAATGGGTCGAACACAAAGACATGCCCGAGGATGACGAGCGCGCCTCTATTGAAGAGGCAGTTCGCTTGCACACCGAAGTGGTCGGAGAACGCCCTCGCGGTTGGTATACAGGCCGCTGCTCTGAAAACACCGTTCGTTTGGTGGCGGAAGAAGGCGGGTTTGACTACATCTCAGACACGTACGATGACGACTTGCCATATTGGATCGAAGTGGGCGATCGTGACCAAATGATCATCCCCTATACTCTTGAAGCCAACGACATGCGGTTTGCAACTGCGCCAGGATGGGTCACGGGGCAAGATTTCTTCACCTACCTCAAAGATTCATTTGATGTGCTTTATGAAGAAGGCACAGAAGGCGCACCCAAGATGATGTCGATCGGTTTGCATTGCCGTCTTGTTGGTCGTCCAGGCAAGCTCGCGGCTCTAAAGCAGTTTATCAATTACATCAAAGGGTTTGAGAACGTGTGGACCCCGCGCCGGATCGAGATTTCGGATCATTGGAAAGTCACGCATCCTCCTCACCGTATCGAGCGCCCCAGCCTCATGGACCAGGCCCGGTTTGTGGAGCTTTACGGTGGCATCTTTGAACACTCCACATGGATCGCGGAACAAGCGCATACCTTAGAGCTTGGCCCGGCACACGATTGCGCAGCGGGCGTGCATAGCGCTCTGTGCCGTGTTTTCCGGTCATCGACTGACGAGGCCAAACTGGGGGTTCTGCGCGCGCACCCTGATTTGGCCGGAAAGTTAGCTGCGGCGAGGAATCTCACTGCAGAGAGCACTGCTGAGCAAGCCAGCGCAGGACTGGATATGCTAACAAACGAAGAGCGTGCAAGGTTTACACAGCTGAATTCCGACTACGTCCTCAAGCATGGGTTCCCTTTTATCATTGCAGTCCGCGATCACACCAAAGCGTCCATTATGACGGCGTTTGAAACACGTATCGCCCACTCAAGCGCAGAAGAGCTTGCGGAGGCCTGTCGGCAAGTCGAACGCATTGCAGAGTTCCGTTTACAGGATCTGTTCGCTTGAAGAAAATCACCGCATCCCCGCTGACAGCGACAGACTTCGCGCCTTTTGGGGACGTGCTTGAGTTAAAAGACAGCCCGGACAAAATCATCAACCAAGGCATGTGTGGTCGACACCACGACATCGCCGCGTTGGACTTTGGTTCAAACGGACGCGCAGGCCTCTCTTTGTTCAATGCAACCCCGCGCGCCCTGCCCTACACACTTGACATGGTTGAACGCCATCCAGAGGGATCACAGGCTTTCATTCCGATGTCGGCGCACGCGTTTTTGGTGATTGTTGCTGAAGATTTAGGCGACAAACCGGGACAGCCACGCGCATTCCTCACCTCGCCGGGACAAGGCATCAACTTTCATCGCAACACTTGGCATGGCGTTCTGACACCGCTCTGTGAACCCGGCTTGTTTGCCGTGATCGACAGAATTGGCGACAGCGCTAACCTCGAAGAATTTTGGTTTGAGGCCCCCTATCTCGTGGTCTCAGATCAAAACGTGAGGTCAGGCACATCCTGACCAAATGCCGAAAGCCGTCCAGCACAGAGACGGTGCGGCCAACTAACTGACAGGAGAAGGAAATATGGCTGATACATCCGCAACTGACACGCAGGCCTTGGGGTATTCAGACCCCAATGTCACGCCACCTCTGGCACAGGCAATCCCACTTGGGCTCCAGCACGTTCTGGCAATGTTTGCCTCTAACGTAACCCCATCCATCATTGTTGCCGGCGCAGCTGGGCTCGCGTTCGGGGGACCAGAACAGATCTACCTGATCCAAATGGCAATGCTCTTTGCCGGGATCGCGACATTGTTCCAAACCATCGGTTTTGGGCCAGTTGGTGCGCGCCTACCAATCATGCAAGGCACAAGCTTTGCCTTTGTGGGCGTCTTGGCCGGTGTGGCCGCAACGCAGGGTCTAAGCGTCGCTCTAACTGCCTGTATCATTGGTGGTGTGGCGCATTTTGCCTTGGGATCTGTGATTGGGAAACTGCGCTGGTTGTTTCCACCGCTTGTGACCGGGTTGGTTATTCTGGCCATTGGTCTCTACCTCATCCCAGTGGCCATCAAATACGCCGCAGGTGGAGCTGCTTCGTTCCAAATGGAGGCGGAAAGCTTTGGCTCGTTGAAACATTGGTCCGTCGCTCTAACCGTTATCGTGGTCGCCTTGGTTGTGAAGTTCTTCACTAAGGGCACCCTGTCTAGTGCAGGTATTTTGATCGGCTTACTTGCCGGTTACGCATTGGCCTTTGTGCTTGGCATGGTGAACTTTGGCGCAGTTGCCAAAGCGTCTTGGATCACTGGTATTTCTGCATTCCCTTATGGCTTTGAATTCAGCCTTGGCGCCGTGATCGCCGTAACTCTGGTATCCGTAGTTTCCGCGATTGAGACCGTCGGTGATGCCTCGGCAACGGCCAAAGCTGGCGCAGGCCGCGATGCTACCGACGCTGAAATCCAAGGCGCCACCTATGCTGATGGATTGGGTACTGCCATCGCAGGTGTATTTGGGGGACTGCCAAATACATCGTTTTCGCAAAACGTCGGCATCGTGGGAATGACGGGGATAATGAGCCGCCACGTCGTGACCATTGGAGGAATTGTTCTAATCATCTGTGGTCTTCTGCCAAAAATAGGCGCTGTGATTGCCTCTATGCCATTACCAGTTCTGGGTGGCGGTGTGATCGTAATGTTTGGCATGGTGGCCTCCGCAGGTTTGAACGTGCTGACCGAAGTGAAAATGAATCGCCGCAACATGGTGATCATCGCAGTGTCTTTGGCCGCGGGCCTAGGGCTCAATCTTGTGCCTACCGCTGTGCAATACCTACCGGGTGTGGTTAAAACGCTGATGACATCTGCCGTCGCACCGACAGCACTTTGTGCGATTGTCCTAAATTTGGTTCTTCCAGAAGAAGACTGAGAACCATTCAAAACACAAACTCTTTAGGGGCCTATTGGCCCCTATTTTTTTGCCTTGTTTCTAGGCTACACTGATCAAACGATCCTTACTAAGAAGCTTTGAACCCTGCGCATGGGAGCCATGCAATTCACGCTCTATCTATTTTGTTTAACATTAAACTATAAGGATCGAAACGCGGATTTCAGTGGAGGAGACGCCGCATGGCAAACGAATTTACAGACATCGACCCGGTTGAATCGCAGGAGTGGCAAGATGCCATCGAGGATGTGATTGCCCGGGACGGACCAGACAGAGCACATTATTTGCTCGACAAAGCTGTTCAACAGGCCCGCGCAGCGGGAGCCACATTGCCCTTTTCGGCGACCACACCATACCAGAACACAATCCCAGCCGACGATCAGGAAGAGTTTCCTGGCGACATGGATATGGAATGGCGGATACGCACAATCAATCGCTGGAATGCCATGGCTACCGTGGTACGTCGCAACAAAGTAAGCAGTGAATACGGTGGCCACATCGCGTCCTTCGCCTCCTCTGCGGTGATGTATGATATAGGTTTGAACCATTTTTGGCGCAGCAAGTCCGCAATTCACGGTGGCGATCTCGTCTTCTTCCAAGGCCACGTGATCCCTGGCATTTATGCCCGTTCGTTTATGGAAGGACGTCTGACAGAAGAACAGTTGGAAAATTTCCGCTCTGAGGTGAATGGTGGCGGCCTGTCGTCCTACCCACACCCTTGGCTGATGCCAGACTATTGGCAGTTCCCGACTGTATCGATGGGCTTGGGTCCCTTGATGGCCATCTATCAAGCACGCTTTATGAAATACATGCACAACCGTGGCCACATTGATATGGCAGACCGTAAGGTTTGGTGTTTCTTGGGTGATGGTGAAATGGATGAACCGGAAAGCCGTGGCGCGATTGACCTTGCCGCGCGTGAAGGTCTTGAGAACTTGATCTTTGTGGTGAACTGTAACCTTCAACGGCTGGACGGTCCGGTGCGCGGCAACCACAAAATTGTTCAAGAACTTGAAGGCGACTTCCGCGGCGCTGGCTGGAACGTGATCAAGCTGCTGTGGGGGAAAGGCTGGGACGACCTGTTGGAGAAAGACACCTCTGGCAAACTGCGCCAATTGATGGATGAAACCGTTGACGGCGACTATCAGACCTTCAAATCGAAAGATGGTGCCTATATTCGCGAGCACTTCTTCGGAAAATACCCGGAAACAGCCGCATTGGTCAAAGACTGGACTGATGAGCAGATCTGGTCATTGCGTCGTGGCGGACACGAGCCACAGAAGGTCTACACAGCCTTTAAACGTGCAACAGACACCAAGAACCAACCAACCTGTTTGTTGATCAAAACGGTTAAGGGTTATGGTATGGGCACGGCTGGCGAAGGTCAGAACACCACCCACCAACAAAAGAAGATGGCAGAAGATCAACTGCGTGCTTTTCGCGATCGCTTTGAAATTCCGGTCAGCGACGAAGATCTCCCAAATGCGCCCTTTGTGAAGCTCAACAATGCGCAGAAGGCCTATTTGGCCGACCGGCGTCAAGCGCTTGGTGGGGAATTCCCAAAACGCGAAAGCAAATCACCAAAAATGGAAATTCCCGCGCTCGATAAGTTCGCGGCGCAACTGAAGGGCACCGGAGAACGTGAAATCTCCACCACCATGGGCTTTGTGCGCATCCTAACGACGCTGTTGCGTGACAAAAAAATCGGCAAGAACATCGTGCCAATTGTGCCGGACGAAAGCCGCACATTTGGGATGGAGGGTCTGTTCCGCTCGGTCGGGATTTATAACCCTGAAGGTCAGAAATACACGCCTGAGGATGCCGATCAGATGATGTACTACAAGGAATCGACCAACGGTCAGGTTCTGCAGGAAGGCATCAACGAGGCAGGCGCAATGGCGGATTGGATTGCTGCGGCTACCGCATATTCCAACCACGGCGTGCCGATGATCCCCTTCTTCATCTATTACTCTATGTTCGGCTTTCAGCGGATCGGTGATCTGGCCTGGGCCGCAGGCGATAGCCGTGCACGTGGCTTCATGCTGGGCGGCACCGCTGGGCGTACCACTCTGAACGGTGAAGGGTTGCAACATGAGGATGGCCACAGCCATATCCTTGCAAGCACCATTCCCAACTGCGTGAGCTACGATCCGACCTTCCAATATGAGGTTGCAGTGATCGTTCAGCACGGCATGAAGCGGATGTATGAAGATCAGGAAGACGTCTTCTTCTACCTCACGCTCATGAACGAAAACTACGCCCACCCGGATATGCCAATGGGTGTGGAAAAAGAAATCATTCAAGGTCTCTATCGTTTCAAAGAGGTGAAAAAACCGTCCAAGAAGCATGTGACCCTGATGGGCTCTGGAACAATTTTGGTCCAAGCCATGAAAGCGGCTGAGATGCTGGAAACAGACTTCGGCGTCACGTCAGAGATCTGGTCTGCGACAAGCTATAACGAGTTGGCGCGTGATTGTCAGGACGTGGCGCGCCACAACCGCCTGAACCCATTGGCAGAGCCAAAGACTTCGTTTGTGGCGCAGCAGTTGGCCAAAGCAAAGGGCCCGGTGATTGCGGCAACCGACTATATGAAGAACTACGCGGAGCAGATCCGGACCTGTGTGCCGAGCACCTATACCGTGTTGGGTACAGACGGATTTGGACGCTCTGACAGCCGTGTAAACCTACGCCGTTTCTTTGAAGTTGACGCAAATCACATCGCAGCAGCGGCTATGGTTGAGCTCTACCGTGAGGGCGCTGTGACCAAGAAAGACCTTCAGGCCGCAATGGCCAAATATGACATCGACGGCGCCAAGCCGAACCCGCGCCTGGTGTGATCGGGAAGAGAGGAGATTTTAGTATGACATATGAAGTCAAAGTTCCCGACATCGGCGATTTTTCTGATGTCCCAGTGGTTTCCGTTCTGGTGAGCGCAGGTGATATGGTCGCGGCTGAAGACCCGCTGATCGAGGTGGAGAGCGACAAGGCAACTATGGAAGTGCCTTCGCCCACAGCTGGTAAAGTGGTTGAGATCATGGTTGCAGAAGGTGATTCAGTGTCTGAAGGCACGCTGATCCTAACGCTTGAAGCTGAAGATGGCGCGGCTGATGAAGCCGTCGAGGCCTCAACACCCGCAGCCGCCCCATCCCCTGCAACACCTGCCGCAGCGGCAGCGCCCGCGGCGGCCCCTGTGACCGTAACCGACGCAGGGTTTGGCAAAGCACATGCATCCCCATCTGTGCGCGCCTTTGCACGTCAGCTCGAGATTGATCTGGCCAAAGTAAACGGTTCTGGTCGCAAGGGGCGCATTTTGCGCGAAGACATCACCGCCTTCATGAAAGCCTCCAGCGCCACCGCTCCAGCGGCTGCCAGTGGTGTACAAGGCGGCATGGGTATTCCACCGATCCCGGCCGTGGATTTCTCCAAGTTTGGCCCTGTCGAAGACGTGGAAATGTCCCGGATCAAGAAAATTTCCGGGCCTGCGCTGCACCGCGGTTGGCTGAACATACCGTTGGTCACCCACAACGACGAAGCAGACATCACCGATCTGGACAAATACCGCAAAGAAATGGACACTATGGCCAAAGAAGACGGCTATCGCGTGACCTTGTTATCCTTTGTGATTAAGGCCAGTGTCTCTGCGCTCAAGCAGCATTGGGAAGTGAACTCATCCATCCACCCGGACGGCGACAAGCTGATCAAAAAGAACTACTATAATATTGGCTTCGCGGCAGACACGCCAAACGGGCTTGTGGTGCCAGTGATCAAAGACGCGGACCGCAAAGGCATTGTCGAGATTTCCAAAGATCTCATGGAGTTGTCTGGCAAGGCGCGCGAGGGCAAACTGAAAGGCCCCGACATGCAGGGCGCGAGTTTCACCGTTTCTAGCCTCGGCGGAATTGGCGGCACCTCTTTCACACCTCTCGTGAATTCTCCCGAAGTGGCCATTCTTGGCCTCACCCGCAGCAAAATGGCACCTATGTGGAACGGCGAAGAGTTTGTCCCCCGTCTGATGCAGCCTTTGTCGCTGTCTTATGATCACCGCGCCATCGATGGGGCATTGGCGGCACGCTTTACTGTGACGCTGAAAACCCTGCTCGGCGATATGCGCAAGTTGATGTGGTAAGGAGAGACCCAATGGACGTTAAAGTACCTGATATTGGTGATTTTTCTGAAGTTCCGGTGGTGACCGTTCTGGTTGCCGTCGGGGACACTGTCGCCGCAGAAGACCCGCTGATCGAGCTTGAAAGCGACAAAGCCACCATGGAAGTTCCCTCACCCGCCACAGGCGTGGTGAAGGAGATTAAAGTGGCTGAAGGCGACACTGTCGGTGAAGGCAGCGTCATCCTTGTGCTGGAAGCAGAGGCAACCGCTGCTGCCCCCAAACCGGCGGCAGCAGACGCGCCTGCTGCACCGCAGGCCGTGGCCGCGACGGGTACAGCAACCGGTGCCGGTGATGTGCACGCTGAAGTGGTTGTGCTTGGTTCCGGTCCAGGCGGCTATACAGCTGCCTTCCGAGCCGCAGACCTTGGCAAGAAGGTTGTGCTGATTGAGAAAGACAGCTCATTGGGCGGTGTGTGTCTCAATGTCGGGTGTATCCCGTCAAAGGCACTGCTGCACTCAGCTAAGGTGATCTCTGAGGCCGAGGATATGGGGGCACATGGTGTCACCTTCACAAAGCCTGAAGTTGATCTCGACAAGCTGCGCGGCTGGAAAGAAAGCGTTGTAAACCAATTGACTGGCGGACTTTCGGGTTTGGCGAAAGCGCGTAAAGTTCAGGTGGTCAATGGTTTTGGTACGTTCACTGGCGCCAATATGATTGAGGTCGACAACGACGGTGTAAAATCTACCGTCAGCTTTGATCAATGTGTCATCGCAGTCGGCTCTGAGCCGGTCACGCTGCCGTTTATCCCCCATGATGATCCTCGCGTGATTGACAGCACCGGCGCCTTGGAGCTGGAAGACATCCCAGAGCGTCTGCTGGTGTTGGGTGGTGGGATCATCGGTCTGGAAATGGCCACGGTCTATGATGCGCTGGGGTCCAGCGTCACCATCGTCGAGTTCATGGATCAGATCATTCCTGGGGCTGACAAAGATGTGGTCAAACCGCTGCACAAACGCATTGAAGGCCGCTATGAGGCGATCCTGACCAAGACCAAAGTCACGGCCGTAGACGCCACAGACGGAGGTCTCAAGGTCACCATGGAAGGACCGGACGGCGAGAAAGTCGACACGTTTGACAAGGTTCTCGTGGCCGTCGGCCGTCGCCCGAATGGTGGAAAAGTCAACGCAGCCGCGGCGGGCGTGGCGGTGGATGAGCGCGGGTTCATTGCTGTGGACAGTCAGCAACGCACTGGGCAGGCACATGTTTTTGCCATTGGTGATGTGGTGGGCCAGCCGATGTTGGCACATAAGGCGGTGCATGAAGGTAAAGTCGCCGCTGAAGTGGCTGCGGGCCATAAACGCCACTTTGATGCGCGTGTGATCCCTTCGGTGGCCTATACGGATCCAGAGGTTGCTTGGGTCGGTGTCACCGAAACACAGGCCAAAGCAGAGGGCCTAAAAGTTGGCAAAGGGGTCTTCCCTTGGGCGGCGTCTGGTCGGTCGTTGTCTCTGGGACGCAGTGAAGGGCTCACCAAGCTTATCTTTGACGAAGAGAGTGAACGTGTGATCGGCGCCGGTATTGTTGGCCCAAACGCCGGTGACCTGATTGCTGAGGTCGCGCTGGCCATCGAAATGGGTGCTGATGCCGTTGATCTTGGTCATACCATCCATCCACATCCGACGCTGAGCGAAACCGTGAACTTTGCGGCTGAAATGTTTGAAGGCACCATCACCGATTTGATGCCGCCGCGCAAACGCTCCAAGTAATCCTAAAGCGCGCCGAGGCTTTCGGCGCGCTTTTTTCTATATCGAATCAATTTCTTAACACCCCCGCTTCTCACAAAACCCTCTGCGGTATTGCATCGGTTTCGCGGTGGTATCGCAACGGTGTTACTGCCCGTAACACACGCAAAAGATGTGGTTAAGAATGCGTGCGTCGCTTTCTAGTAGTCGTAGCACTCTCCCCGCGAAATCCGCCCCAAACAGCACATGTGCCGCTGCACTTTGCTCCGCATCGCGGAGCCACACCCAAGTCGGCGATGGGGCCGTCAGGCCACAAGACGGCGCGGGAGCCGCCCCCTTCGGTCAGGTGGTGTTTACAGCGGCCAGATCACCGGGATCAACACCGACGCCAACAGTCCGATGGACAGGTTAAGTGGAATGCCCACACGCATGAAGTCTGTGAACTTATAGCCCCCCGGCCCAAACACCAGCATATTGGTCTGATAGCCAATCGGTGTGGCAAAACTGGCAGAGGCTGCGATCATCACGGCGATCACCAACGGCCGTGGGTCAACACCAATGGCTTGTGCCAGCCCAACGGCAATCGGCGTGACCACCACCGCCACCGCGTTGTTGGAGACAAGCTCTGTCAACACGGACGTCAGAAGGTAAATTGCCCAGACCAATAAGAACGGCGGTAAGTTCTGCAGCCCAGGCGCAAGCCCATCCACAATCAGCGACACTGCGCCGGAATGTGACAGAGCAGCCCCGATGGCGAGCATGGAGAAAATCAGCGACAAAAGGCGCCCATCAACAAAGGAAAATGCCTCCTCCGCATCAATACATCGGGTCAACAACACAACCGCCACCGCAAGCAACGCCAGAAACAATATGGGCGCGACGCCAAACCCGGCCAAAATCACAATGCCCGCCATCGCTCCCAGCGCGATGGGCGCATGCCCACGGCGATATTCGCGCTCGGAGGGCTGTGAGACATCCACCATATCCATCTCACTGGCCAGACGTTGAATGTCCTCCGGTGCGCCTTCCAGAAGCAATGTGTCCCCAACCCGCACCACCAATTGATCCAGCTGTTGGCCGATGTTCTGGTTGCGCCGGTGCACCGCCAACGGATAGACGCCAAACCGGCGGCGCAAGCGCATGGAGCCAAGCCGCCGTCCGACCATTTTACAGCCCGGTGTGATCAAGGCTTCCACAGTGGTTGTTTCCACTGCTCCAACCTGATCCAGTCGTTTTAAAGATTTGTCACGCTGCAGGCTCAACAACTCCGTCATCTTGGTGCGCAAGACCACGCGGTCGCCAACTTGCAGTGTCACTCCGGCGAGGTTGCGGCGCAATGATGTGTCACCGCGGATCACATCGATCAGGCGCACACCTTCGCGTTTGAACAACTGCACACCGACAACTTCGCGACCAATCAGGTTGCTTTCCGGCGGGATCACAGCCTCCGTGAAAAATTTCATCTGGCTGCGGTTGGACAAAAGATCCGCCATGCTGGCGCGTTCGGGCAGCAGGCGCCGGCCAAAGAGATAAAGATACAACATCCCCCAAGCCACAATGATCAGTCCCAGTGGCGTGACCTCAAAGATGCTGAATGGCTCCAGTCCCAAATCACGCGCCACACCGTCAACCAGCAGGTTTGTGGAGGTGCCAATCAGGGTCAATGTCCCGCCCATAATGGCCGCATAACTCAACGGAATCAGCAGCTTAGATGCCGAAGTCCCCAAGGTGCGCGCCAATTGGGTAAAAACCGGGATCATCACAACCACCACCGGCGTGTTGGACACAAACGCAGAGGCGATGATCACAAATGCCAAAAGCATCACAATCGCAAGCGCGGGATTTCTTTGTGCCTGCCCATCTGCCATTTGCGTGAATGTCGACAGCGCGCCAGTGCGCACCAATGCCCCCATCACAATAAACATGGCGGCAATGGTCCAAGGGGCTGGATTTGATAGAACATTTACAGCGGCCTCATAAGGCAGCACCCCCAAGAACAGCAACACGGCAACCCCGCCGATCGCCACAACTTCAGTGGGGTAAACTTCGCGCAGGAACAGCACAAACATGCCTGCCACAGTCAACAGCGCTAAAACCGCCTGTGTGGTCTGAGAAAACGCAAATAAATCCATCATGTGCCCGTTGTTACCAGCGGCCAACATCTACCACGCCCCCCAAGTCGGGCAAGCTGTTTTCACTGATATTTAGCTTTGACGTGGACGCACAAGGGTCATTCCGGTCAAGATTAGGGCAAGTGCCGCCCACACCCAGATTGAATATCTTTCAGACAAAAGCAACATGGCCCAAAGCACGCCAGATCCGGTCACCACATAAGACACCTGCGCGGCAAACACAGACCCTGCACGCGACACCAGCCACACATAAGCCGTGTACACACAGGCGTGGATCACCGACGACAATATCAGGGCATATTCAGGTGCGCCCCATGGGATGCGCGGGTCAATAAATTGCCCGGACCCGACCGCGAGCGGCAGTGCAAGTACAGCCCCCACAACGGAGGCACCATAGAGCACATGCCCTGCTCCAAGCCCGTGTGTGCCCCATTTGGCCACAACATTACCTTCGAGCGCATAGCAAATTGGCGCGATCACCGCGATCGGCACCCAAAGTACCATCCCGGGATCAGGCAACGCTTCCGGCTCCGACAAAATCACCACGCCCATCAAGCCAATTGTCAGCCCCACAAGGCGGCTCCAATTAAATCGATCCACTCCCATCACCAGCGCAATCGGGAAGGACATCATCGGCACCAAGGATATGACAATTGACATCACGCCAGAGGGCAGTTCCGCCGCTGCACGGTAAGAAAAGCTATTGGGGACAACGGTTCCAAGTGCGGCAATCAACATGAAGAACCACAGCTTATCCATTGGCAATGCAACAGATTTTCCAGCGACGACGCGCAGCACAAACAAAAACACAGCACCAATCACCAATTGCCAGAACACCAAACCAAGTGACTGATGCCCGCTGGATACGGCGATTTTGGCCAAAGGCTGTGTCAGGCCCCAACCGGCTCCGATTGCCAGAAGCATCCCGCTGAGGCGCAAAGGTGACATTTTAGCTGGGGCCGGATTGGCTGAGACGGCCCCCTTGGCGCACCATCTCGATCCGCGTGGCGGCGCCGGTACGGTCATCGGTTTCGACATAGACGCCCGACAGGGTGGCCTCCCCTAAGGCGGGTGTGAAGCGCGCTTTGGGCATGCCCGTCACAAAACGGCGCATGGGCTCCGCCTTTTCCATACCAATCACCGAGTTGTAATCACCACACATGCCTGCGTCCGCTTGAAACGCCGTGCCACCGGGCAGGATTTGCGTATCCGCGGTGGGCACATGCGTGTGCGTACCAACCACAAGGCTGACCCGGCCATCGCAATAGTGGCCCATGCCCATTTTCTCAGATGTGGCTTCGCAATGTATATCGACAATCGCGGCCTGTACCATACCGCCGCGGGGATGTGCGCGCAGCACTTGGTCAACAGCGGAGAATGGATCGCCGTAGGGCTGTTTCATAAACACCTGACCCAGCGCCTGTGTCACCAGCACTTTACGGCCGCCTCGCGCAGTGAACACCCGGAACCCTTTGCCCGGGACATCACCACGCCCGAGGTTCATTGGGCGGATGATGCGTGGCTCATTTTGGATGAACTGCATCATATCTTTTTGGTCAAACGCATGATCGCCCAGCGTGAGGCAATCCGCGCCCGCGTCCAGCAAATCCTTGGCATGGGCACCAGACAGCCCCATGCCATTGGAGGCGTTCTCGCCGTTCACCACAACAAAATCCAGCCGCCACTCATCGCGCAGCTTTGGCAGACGTTGCGCCACCGCCGCGCGACCCGCGCGGCCCATTACATCACCGAGAAAGAGCATTTTCATGGGAGATGGTCCTATCCCCCTTCGGACAACACCTCAAGATGCGAACTTCCAAATTCACGTCTCCTCTTCACCATGGAACCTTGGAGCCCCCCTCAGGATTCAAAAAGATGGGATTGAAGCCTCTTGTGCGCATTGATTGACGAGACGTCTTGCCCCAGTCGCGCAACACGATATCGTAGGGTGATAGATTTATTGCCACAGGTGTTACATGAAACTGTTTTTGACCGCTGCCGCCGCGACAAGCATTTTGGTTCTGGCGGGCTGCGAAGACCCTGCCCCCAATGATCCAACCAGTGTCGCCAATCCAGCCGCCACCTTCTGTGTTGCGCAGGGCAACACATACGAAATCCGCGAAGCCGCTGACGGCAGCCAATATGGTGTCTGCCTCCTCAGCGGAGGTGGCGAGATTGACGCTTGGGAATATTTCCGCACCAACGCAACCTGACGCATCTTCGCGCCGCTAGGCTTTGGAAAACTCGATGATCCGACGTTCGGTGACGATCATATCCAGAGGTTGATCTGTCTCTTCAAGCGGCAGGCCTTCGGCCTGCTGCGCCTCAAAGGCAAACCCTATAGCCAATGTAGCGCGGCGCGCGCGCAAACGTTCCAGCGTGCGATCATAGAATCCACCACCATATCCAAGCCTGCCGCCCAACAGATCAAAGGCCACCAGCGGCACAATGACGATTTCAGGGTCAAAGTAATCATCCACCTCAGGCACCTTGGCGCCAAAAGGCCCGTCCTTGAGCGTGCTGTCAGGGTCCCACCGCGAGAATTCCAGCGGGGTGGCTTCGGCTTGAATGACGGGCACGCCAACCGGCCCGTATGCTGCTGCCTCCGCCATTGCGGGTAGGGGTGAAATTTCCGTACGGATTGGCATATAGCCTGCCAGCGGCACACCACGATATCCCGCCAAAATTTCGGAGAGATGTGCGGATTGACCTGGGCCTGCGGTGGCAAAGGCCTCTTTGCGCCGCGCAAAAGCCGCTTTGCGGGCGGCGGCCTTTTGGTCTGTGAGTGTCATGTCACGCGCCTTTTCGATCAAAGCAAAACATGGGCTGCAAGGCCAAGAAAAAGGAAAAAGCCCACCACATCGGTCACCGTGGTCACAAAAGGCCCCGATGCGAGCGCCGGGTCAATGTTCATCCGGTCCAGTGCCATGGGAATGAGGATGCCGCCCAGCGCGGCCGCAATTTGTGTCAGCACCATCGCGACACCGATCACAACGGCCAACATCGGGATGCCGAACCAAAGCCCGGCAACCACCGCCATGATACAGCCAAAAAGCACCCCATTAAGCGCACCAACAGACAGTTCTCGCAGGATCACCCGAAAGGCGTTTTGCGCGGTCAAATCTTTGGTGGCCAGCGCCCGCACGGTCACTGTCATGGTTTGCGTGCCAGCGTTGCCCCCCATAGAGGCGACAATTGGCATCAACACCGCCAACGCAACCATCTGGTCAACAGTGTCGGCAAAGAGATTGATCACGCCAGAGGCCAGAATGGCCGTCAGCAGATTGACAAACAACCACGTGGCCCGGCCTTTGGCTGCGTCAAAGATCGTGTCTGACAGGCTGGCTTCGTCGCTGACCCCGGCGAGCCGCAGAATGTCCTCTTCATGCTCTTCATCAAGCACCGCCATGGCGTCATCGATGGTGATGACCCCAACCAGCCTGTCATCCTCATCCACCACAGGGGCTGAAATCAGATGATACTGATTAAAGGCATAGGCGACGTCTTCCTCGTCTTGTGTAACGGGGATGAGTTGAAACACCTCCTCCACAAGCTCTTTGAGCGGCAAATCGCGCCGTGACGACATCAATTTACCCAATGTGATATTGCCCACGGGCTTCATGCGCGGATCTACAAGGATCACATGGTAGAACTGCTCTGGCAGCTCCTCAGCATCACGTAGGAAATCGATGGTCTCGCCCACGGTCCAATGCTCTGGCGCGCAAACCGTCTCGCGTTGCATCAAGCGGCCGGCGGTATTTTCCGGGTAGCCCAGCGCTTGTTCAACCGCAACACGGTCCGCATCTTCAAGCTGATCCAGGATGGCTTCTTGTGCCGGCTCGTCCAGATCCTCAACGATGTCGACAATGTCATCGCTTTCCAGATCGCGCACAGCTTCTGCCAGCACCTCCGGACGCAGGACGTTCATCACCTCCTCGCGCAGACCCTCATTGAGTTCGGCGAGAATGTCGCCGTCAAATCCGGACCCATAGAGCTGCACAAGGCGACGGCGATCAAACGCGTTGATCTGCTCCAACATGTCGGCGATGTCAGCGGGGTGCAGCGGTGCCATGAGCTCGATCAGCGTATCGCGGTCACCTGCCTCCAGCGCATAGAGTATTCCCGCAACAAGTCGTCGGCTCAGCGCGTAGTCTTCGCGATCGCTCTCTGAAGTGACTTTGGCGGTTTGATCGATGGCTTGGGTCATAACACCTGCTCTCTCGTCTGGCCGCGCGATGGGCATATGGTCTTGAAATTCTGCCGAGCCGCCGCATCAGGGGCTTGGACTTGCTGCAGACCATAGTTTATTGCTGATAGAGAACTCAATGGGATGCGACGAATTTGCAACCAAAAAAGGCGCGTGTAGGCTTTGCCGCGCAATCCCTTGCCCACATCGCGGAGCGCATACATGCAAACCCCTACATTGTTGCTTGGTCAGACGTTATCGTTTGCGCAAAACCCCTTCCATACACAGCTGTCAGAAGCAGTTCGCCATAACACGCAAGGCGGCGTCCTGATCTCAGAAGGCAAAATCCAACAGGTCGGGGACGGTGCCACTTTGCAGGCCGCCCACCCAGACGCGCAGGTCATGGACTACGGCGACAGGCTGATATGTGCGGGGTTTGTGGATGCGCATGTTCACTACCCTCAGACCGGCATTATTGCCAGTTGGGGCAAACGGCTCATTGATTGGCTCAACAGCTACACGTTCCCAGAAGAAATGCGCTTTGGGGAGCGCCCATATGCCGACCAGATGGCGCAAACCTATCTGGATCTGACAACACGGCATGGGGTGACCACAATGGCCAGCTTTTGCACCAGCCACCCAGAGTCTGTGGACGCGTTGTTCACAGCGGCTCAAGCGCGTGGGCAGCGGGTGGTTGCTGGCAAAACCTGTATGGACCGCAATGCACCTGAGGGGCTCCGTGACACGGCGCAATCCGCGTATGATGAGAGCAAAGCACTTATCGATCGGTGGCACGGGGTGGATCGGCTGTGTTATGCCATCACGCCGCGGTTCTCCCCCACCTCTACTCCAGAGCAACTGGATGCGCTCGGAGCCCTCTGGGCGGGACATCCAGATTGTTTGATGCAAACTCACCTCAGCGAACAGACCGACGAAATTGCTTGGGTCGCTGACCTGTTCCCGACCGCACGAGACTACCTCGACACCTATGAACAGTTCGGGCTTCTTGGGGAGCGTGGCCTTTATGGGCACGCCATTCATCTGGAGCCACGCGAAAGGGCGCGCCTGAAAGAAATCGGTGCCGGACTGGTGCATTGTCCCACCTCCAACACGTTCATCGGCTCCGGGCTGTTTGACATGGCAGGGTTGATGCAAGAGGGGCATCGCATTGGATTGGCCAGTGATACCGGTGGTGGCTCAAGCTTTTCTATGCTTCGCACCATGGCCTCCGCTTATGAGGTCGCTCAACTGCGCCACCATCCGTTGCACCCTGCCCAGTTGATGTGGCTCGCCACCTCGGGTTCCGCGCGTGCCCTGCATATGGATGACAAAATTGGCAATCTTCTTCCCGGCATGGAAGCTGATCTGGTGGTGCTTGATCTGGCCAGCACGCCAGAGATTGCACAGCGCACAAACCGCGCCAAAACTTTTTGGGAAGCGTTGTTCCCCACCATCATGATGGGGGACGACCGCGCGATTGCGGCCACATGGATCAACGGGCGGCAGGTCTAGAACAAACCATTGTCATTGGCAGAGGTCGTGGGAATGGTTTGCAGCACATCCCAATGCTCGACCACTTTGCCGTTGTCATCAAAACGGAAGATGTCGATGCCAGCATAGTCGTCCCCACCCGGCCATTCCTGATGGCAATGCAGCACAACCATATTGCCTTCGGCGATGGCCCGTTTGAAATGCACTTTTTTGCCGGGATACTCCGCCGCCATACGATCAAAGTAAGCGATGAAAGCGTCTTTGCCGTCCCCGACATGTGGATTGTGCTGGATATAGGTGTCCCCCACATAGGCGATGATCGCTTTGCGCGGGCTGTTCTGATTAAACATCAGATCATAAAACGCCATGGCGTTCGCTTTGTTTGCTTCCAAATCGGCCATGGCGGTTTCCTGTCACTCCGCTCTAGAACGCTTTGAACGTCAGCGTGGTCAGGGTGCGTTCGATTTCTGGGACGTCCAACATGTGGTGATTGATGAATTTGCCCACATCCTCACCTTCAGGGATGTAGAGCTTCATCAACAGATCATACTCGCCACTGGTGGAATGCAGCTCCGAATGGATTTCTTTGAGCGCAAGCTCTTCGGCCACACGGTAGGTGGTGCCGGGTTTGCAGCGGATCTGGATAAAGACGCAGGTGGTCATAAAAGCCCTCATGTGGATGTGGCGCTAAGCTGGCACAAATGCCACCCTGACCACAATGCAAAAACCGCCCCCTTGGCCCGCCCAGTGCGCGCGCCTATAACAGCGCGGCATTGACAGTGAAGGACGTCTTTTATGCGTAAGGCCAGCGTGACCCGCGCCACTGCGGAAACCAACATCACCGTGGACATCAATCTTGATGGCTCCGGCACCTATGACAATCAGACCGGCGTGGGTTTTTTTGACCATATGCTGGACCAGCTGTCGCGCCACTCGCTGATTGATATGACCATCCGCGCTGAGGGTGATTATCACATTGATGACCACCACACTGTCGAGGATGTCGGCATTTCTCTGGGCCAAGCACTTACACAAGCCTTGGGCGACAAAAAGGGTATTCGCCGCTATGCGACCTGCCACCTGCCTATGGATGACGCTCAGGTGCGCGCCTCCTTGGATCTGTCGGCGCGTCCGTTCCTGATCTGGAACCTTGAGATGCCAACCCAGAAGATCGGCACATTTGACACCGAATTGGTGCGGGAGTTTTTCCAGGGCTTTGCCACACATGGCGGCATCACATTGCATGTGGATCAGATCCACGGCTTTAACAGCCACCACATCGCGGAAGCTACATTTAAGGCTGTGGCCCGTGCGTTGCGTGAAGCCGTGGAAGTGGACCCACGCAAGGCAGACGCCATTCCGTCCACCAAGGGCGCGCTGTAACTGCTTAGGGTCAATTCTAGTAGACTTGAAAAGCCCGCATCGCGCGGGCTTTTTGTTATGCGGATTGCGCCGCTGGACTTTTGGTGGTCCGCCGAATGAGCCACTCTGTGAACAGCAAGTTTGGCACCCAACAGAGCCAGCAGATCAGGGGATAGCTGTTTTCAAAACCCACTGTAAGCTCGCCGATTGGCAGATAGAGCCGCAGCGTGACCGCAGCCACCGTCAGACCAGCTGAGCGGATCATCCATTCCCGATGTGCGGCGATGTCACGTATGATGGCGAGATAGACCGCAATTGCCGTGATCGAAAGCCAAGCCACTGCCAGCGCCACCAAACCGCTTGCGGCCAAAGGTCCTTGCTCGGTCTGAAACCCCAAGAAAATACCCGCTGTGCCAGATACGAGAATAGCCGCTCCGTAGAGACGCCCCAGCCAGCGATGCACCCCCGGTCGGCGCAGACGCAGCTTTTTGCTGAACTGAAACGGCAACAAAGCCAAGGCAATCGGTGCAAAGAAGATGTGGGCGTAGAGCAGCAACGGACGCTCCAATGCGTGATGCAACATTGCGGGCATCACCAAGGCGATGTCAGCGATCAAAAACCTAAGTGAGCCAAGTGCAATGGCGATGGACAGAAACCACAAAACCGGCAAGCCGCGCGGCAGCAGTGGGCGTTTGGGTACAGGATACATTTTGCGACTCCAGATAATTTGACACTGTAAAGTTAATCTTGACGCTGTCAAAATCATATTGGCTTGACACTGTCAAGTCACAGATTAGTTTGTTGTCATGACAAATGTAAAAACCCGCCACCATCACGGTGACCTCAAACGCGCGCTCATAGAGGCCGGTTTAGAACTTTTGGAAGAAGGCGGGCTTGAAGCGCTGACTCTGCGCAAATGCGCCGCCCGTGCCGGCGTGTCACATGCCGCACCGGCGCACCATTTTGATGGTTTACCCGGGCTGATCAGTGCTATTTCCGAAGCAGGTTTTGATATATTTTCCAAACACATGTCAGACGAGATTGAAGTTGGAAACCAAAGTGACATAGGCCGCCTTCGCAGCATTTGTCGCGGATATTTGCAATTTGGCATGACCCACAGCGGTTTGCTGAAAGTGATGTTTGGCGAACACGGACTGGCGATCCATGCGCCACGCAACAACCGTGAAGAAGCTGAGGCCTATCTGCTGCTACGACGTGCCTGCGCGCCGTTTGTCCCTCCCGGCGAAGATCCGCATATTGTTGAGGCTCAGGTTTGGTCGCTGATCCATGGCTTTACATTGCTGTATCTATCCGGTGAGTTTGGCACGCCCCTACCGGAGATCGAGGACGGCCCCTTTGCCGCCGTGATGGCCTTGGTGGAGCGTGTCGGCACACAGGGCAAGACGTAGGCAACATCCGATAGCCGCGAAACATTATGCTGCAGCATCAGGCACAGCCCTTGACCCTACACCAAAATCGTTTCACTTGAGGATGACGATTTCCAAAGGACACTGCCCATGCTGACAGCGATCATCGACTATGAAAGCGGCAATCTGCACTCTGCCGAGAAAGCCTTTCAGCACATGGCCAAAGAGGTACATGGTGGCGAGGTTGTGGTGACGTCAGATGCGGATATTGTTGCAAAGGCTGACCGGCTGGTATTGCCAGGTGACGGAGCCTTTCCGGCTTGCGCAGCGGAGCTTCGTGGGCACAAAGGCATTTATGATGCCATGGTTGAGGCGGTCGAGGTCAAAGGCCGTCCGTTTCTGGGCATCTGTGTCGGTATGCAGTTGATGGCAAGTCGCGGCCACGAATATGAACTGACCCAAGGTTTGGGATGGGTCGAAGGTGATGTTGAAAAGATCACCCCCGCCGACCAATCACTCAAAGTGCCACACATGGGCTGGAACGATCTTGTCATTGATCACCCGCACGCCCTGCTCGATGGTATCAAGAGCGGCGATCACACCTATTTTGTGCACTCCTATCAGTTCCACGTCACCAAGCCAGCAGAGCGACTGGCCCATGTGGAGTATGGGGGGGATGTGACTGCGATTATCGGGCGTGACACCATGGTGGGCATGCAGTTTCACCCGGAAAAGAGCCAAGACATCGGTCTGCGCATGATTGGCAATTTTCTAAAATGGGCACCCTAAACGCAAAAGTGTCTGGGGCCAGACCCCTGCCCGTTTGTGGTTTGCACGTTCATCGGTGGTAGAGGGGGGTTGCAACGGCGGGCCTCGATCTCAATGAGATACGAGGTTGTGGCTGATACGTCCGTGTTCAAGTTCGCACCCGCCGGGCAACTCTAGTAATCTGAGGGTGTCATACAGCCGGGACCGCATGGGAGGCCATCGTTGTTCGCGCTCCACACACGTCCACACCGTCGTTCTCTAGTGACAGCCCAAACTCTGCGCCAGCGTCTTGCACAACGTGAAGCAGGCCCTCCGTCAAAACCCAATCTGTTTTGAAAGTCAGCTGTGCAGGTTCTCGTCCTGCGATTGGTAGATGTCACCGGTCAACCATCCCGGCCAATCCCGTTCAAAAAACGATCTTGCCCCGTCGTGTTCACGGTTGGCACGCGCGGACACGACCAACTGGTCATCCTCATCAAACCACACAATCAATTGTTGCTGCTTGTCTGCCTCTCGTTCCGCGCGAAATCGGGCATTGGCAATGGGTCCGCGCGCTGTTTGAGGCAAGGCATCTCCCTGCGGGTCACAGATGGCCCGAGCGCCTCGGCTGCCGCCGCCTTGCGCGATATAGGTATCAAGGGCACCGAGCACCGCCTCAGATGCCAGAGCCATTTGCTGCCACTGTACGGTCCGCCCAACCTCTGACGGGCGCGACGCGGTGATGCCATATTGCTTGATCTTGGCATTTAGGCCACGGGCGTCGCCAAGGGCGTCTGCCACGTCGGCAGCTGTGCATAAGATGCCTGCCTTGTCGCTCATTCGGGCCTGAACCTCCGAACGCACAGCTTTGACAGACAAAGGGCTGTCAGAGGAAAGCACCGCTTGAAGGTCTTGAACAGCATCCGCCGCAGCTTGCGTCACATCACCGGCCCAAACCGGCGCACCGACGGCGCCAACATGTTCGGCCACGCGGGTGCCAAACACCTGCCCCGCATTCAAAGCCGAGCCGCCCGGTCGTGTCGCACCATGGGTACCAGCAGCCTCACCCACGGCATAGACGCCCGGCACATTGCTGCGCCCCCAGATATCAACCGCGATGCCGCCATTCATGTGTTGATGGTTGACGGCAAATTCCAGCGGCTCTGTTGTAATCTCCACCTTGTAGCGCTTGTAAAGCTCGATCGCGAGCGGGTTCATGTGGCGCAGCCGATCAATGGGCAAGGCATGATCTGCCCCCGCATTGCGCAGGTAAGACGCCACATCGTCATCCAGCCGATCAAGGCTGAAGTCTTGATCAATCGCCAGCGGGTTGCGGTTAAAGTCCATAAAGACCCGTCGCCCGGCTTGCCCTTCCCTGAAGATCGCCAAATCGATCAGGCTGGACTGAAAATCCAGCATCCGGCTTGCGTGAAACGGCCATTGATAGCCTTTGCGAAAGATGTTGGAGGCCATCTCTTGGGTCGTGCGGTAGTAGTCTGCGAGGAAATGGTGTTCGGTCCCGTCCCTGTCGACTGAATAGATATGCGGAATGACCTGCACATAGGTGCCCGATAGGTTCCATGGGAACCCTTCACGGCGGGTGCCGATGCCAAACTGGCTTTCGGTGATGTTGGTCAGCTCCAACCCAGATTCAAGCGCGAGGCCAAGTGTCCCAAAGCAGCCATTCGGAAAAACGCTGTCGCGGTAAAGCTCACCCGGACCACCCGCCGCCAGAACGAGAGCGGAACACGCATAGATCGTCAGACCATAAGGATTCAGAGCGGTGCTGTCCTTTGACCGGATCGCCAGCACACCACAAACGCGGTCTCCGTCCTTAAGCACCTTTACAACCGTGGTCAGATTGAAGAACGGAATTCCCAGCCGGATCGCCTCTTCCGCCAGGACTTTGACCATCAGGCGGGACGTGCGCGGCCCGCAAGACGTCGCACGCCCGACTTCGTCGTGATCGGTCTGATAGCGCAGGGTGCCGCCCAAGTGATCCTGCGGCAAAGGCAGCCCAAGATATTGGAGCGACGCCATGGCGCGGATTGACCCCACGGCTTCGATATAGGCGGTGTCTTCGTCCATCGCCCCGCCGGCCCCAATCGCGGCGGCCATATCAAGGAAATCGTCGCCCTGATCTTTGGTATTGGCAGTGTGCAGCGTTTGCTTGTCAGAGCCCGAACAGGCGGATGTCCCCCCCCACGCGCTTTGGCTGAGAATGGCGACATCTACGCCCCTGCGTTTCATTTCGACAGCGGCGCGCAGCCCTGCGGCTCCGCTTCCGACCACCACGGCTCCGGAGCGATGCAGCGGGATGCTGTAGGAGTTGACAACAAGTGTCTCGACCGCGTCGGGTTCAGACCCAAGCCGTGGCATCGCCACGTCGGTCAACGCATCCAGAATATCTTGCGGGACTGAGAGGGCCACAGACGTCTTCCTTCCTTAAATCTAGAGATCAACCCAAGCGCGCTTGTCAGAGGACACCATGCAGGCATCAACGATCTGACAGATATGGTGGCCTGTCTCGAACGTGGGCCACATGGGCGTTGCCGAGGTGATCGACTTGATGACTTCGGCCACTTCGATGATCTTGCTTTCATTGTAGCCAAGCGCAAAATTCGGCAGTGGCAGGAACGCACCATAGGTTGGGTGTTCCGGGCCCACGTCAATTTCCCGAAAGCCGCGACGCCCGCTGGGATCGTCATTGGTATAAAACCGCAGCCGGTTCACTTCATCAAAGGTGTAAACGAGGCTGCCCTTGGTTCCATAGATCTCATAGGTCTGCATGAATTTGCGACCGGTCGCGACGCGGCTAAAGTCAACAAGACCTTTGGCGCCGTTTTCAAACGTGCACAGGATGTTGGTGCCATCCGCGTTTGTGATATCCCCCCACTGGGTGTCCGTGGTGATGTCAGGCGCGTCGTCGCCATAGCCAAGGCCCTCAACGATGGGTCGTTTCGGCGTGGTGATGTAGCTGTCGGCAATCAGCGAGGACACGCGGCCCACGAGAAACTCCATAAAGCTGAAAACATGGCTGCCGGTGTCGCCAATGATCCCGGTTGGCGCGAGCTCGCCGTCGGCGCGCCACATGTAGGGGGCCAAGGGGTCGCCGTAGATGTCGATATGCTGGCAGGCTTTGAACAGCTTGATTTCGCCAATCTCGCCCGCGTCGATGATGTCTTTTGCACGATCATGGATCGGGTTGCGCGGAAAAGCATGGCCGACACGGGTGATGACCCCCTTTTCGCGGGCAATATCAGCCAGTTCGCGGGCCTGCTGCGCCGTATCAGCCAGCGGTTTTTCGCAATAGACATGTTTGCCTGCAAGCAATGCAGCCTTGGCAACGTCGTAATGCAGATTGTCAGGCAAACAGATATCGATCAGATCGATATCCGGGTCGTTTACCGCATCCTCCCAACGCTCAAGTATCTTCGCACCCGGTGCGCGAAAGGCGAGATCTTTCGCCGCCGCGGGGTTCGCCTCTACAAGCGCTGCAACATGGGCCGTTCCGCCTTCGGTCCCCAAAAAATGCGGGAAGGTCTGGTAAGCCATGGTGTGTACCTTGCCCATCCATCCTGAAGCCCCTAGGACAGCCACATTTACGACAGTCATTTTGTGTTCCTTTATACTTGTGTTACGCGCCGCTGGACGCCCGCACGACAAGCCGTACAGCGCTGTGGGCGGCTGCGGGTGGGACGACGCCATCCTTGATCCAAGCCACGATTTGCTTGGCGGTTGACGCTGCAAAACCTGGGATGTCGCAGCTGATTGTTGTCAACGGCGGATAGCTGTCCTGTCCGTCTTCGATGTCATCAAAGCCCACGACCCTCAGGTCGAAGCCCGGTTTTATGCCCAAGTCAGGGCAGGCTGAGAGAACTCCCAAGGCGACAAGATCGTTAAAGCAGATCGCGCCATCGACCTGGGGAAAGTCTTCTTTCAACGTTGCCGCCAAAGACTTACCAAAGGCCCGCGTCGCCTGCCCCGTGAGGATGACCGGGTCCATGCCGTGTTCTTCAAGCACCGTCAGATAGCCTTGCATTCGTTGGTGGGTCACGGGGCGGCCTTCAAGCCCACCAACAAAGGCGATATTCTTGCACCCCTGCGCGATCAGATGCTCGGCAGCAATCCGACCACCATGCAGATAGTCTGGCGCCAAGAAGGGATAGGTTCCTTCGGATCGGTCAAGGGACCGGAAAACCTGAAGCGTTGGTGTGTTGGCCGCGTCCAAGACCGCAAGTGTTGCGGCCTCATCCCCGTAGCTCGGCGAAATGATGAAACCAGATACCCCATGTTCAACCAACGACGAAATCATCTGCGATTGCAGGTTGGGGTCTTCGTCGGTATTCGCCAGAACCGTCGCAAAACCGGCCTTCGCCAGTTCCATCTGAAACAGCGCCGCGAACTCTGTAAAGAAGGGGTTGCGCAGGTCGTTGATGACAAGCCCGATCAACCCGGAGCTGGCCGACCGCAGCGTCGCGGCTGACCGGTTGTACACATAGCCGATATCACTCATCGCCTTGCGCACAGATTTGCGCGTCTCATCCTTGACGGAAGAACTGCCCTGCAAAACGAGGCTCACCGTGGATTTCGACACCCCGGCTTCTTTGGCTACATCAAGAATGGTTGGACGCTGTTTCATGCTGGTTCCTTGGTTGATCGCGTTCCGATCAACTTAGACGTTCAGGTCCAAAACCAAAATGCCATCAATTCCGCCCACAGCATTTGCCACAAGCTGCCCACCAAGGGCTTTATGTTCCTCGTTGTCGGCATAGTTTTTCAACGCATCCCAGCTGTCGAAGTCGATGACAAAGCCATGCATATATCCGCGTTCGATCTGCTCGGGGCTTTGCGAGCGTCCGCCAGTGAAGCCGCGTGCACCCGGCAGTGTCTCGGACAGAACAGACAGGCCGTCATAGATGCCCGCGATGGTCTCTTCAGAGGTCTCGGGTTTGAATTTGGTCAGGACGATGTGTCGGATCATGTTGTCATTCCTTGGTCGTGTTTAATCATGTCGGCTGCCTTTTCGCCGATCATGATTGAGGGAGCATTGGTGTTTGAAGAGTTGACCGTCGGCATGACCGAGGCATCCGCCACGCGCAGACCATCAATCCCGTTGAAGCGCAGGCGCGGGTCAAGAACCGCGACCTCATCGCTGCCCATGCGACAGGTGCCTGCGCAATGATGTGAGGTCTTGGAGTGGACACAGATAAAGTTGAAGTACTCTTCGTCCGTTTTCACCTCCGGTCCTGGCAACCGCTCTGCCAGTATGTATGGGCTGAGTGCGGATTGAGACAAAATATCCTGCACGAGTTTCAAGCCTCGGATCGACATGTCGCGATCATACGGGTCTGACAGGTAGTTCGGGTCAATCAGCGGCATGTCTTTTGGGTCGGCGCTTTGCAGCCTCACAGACCCGCGCGAGCGGGGCCGCAGGTGACAGGCGTTCAGGGTCACGCCGCCATTGGGCATCACCTCAACCCCAGCCTCGATCCCCGTGCCCAAACCCAGATGCATTTGGATATCCGGGGAGCGGGCGTTTTCGTCTGCGTACCAAAACCCACCGGTTTCAAACAAACTGGACGCCACCGGCCCTTTGCGGGTGAAAACATACTGTAACCCGGCCAATGCTGACAGGTGCAGCTTGGCAAATCGGTCGTAAGTGTGCGGCCCTGTGACTTCGCAAATCGCATAAAGGTCAAGATGATCCTGTAGGTTTTCCCCAACATTGGGCTGGTCATAAACCACATCAATCCCAAGGCTGTGCAGGTGATCCGCCGGACCGATCCCCGACAGTTGCAGCAAACGCGGCGAGCCAATTGCACCTGATGACAGGATCACTTCACGGTCAGCGATGATCCTTGTACCGTCCGCCATTTCGACGCCCGTTGCGCGGCCATGTTCAACCAAGATGCGTTTGACCTGCGCCTTCATCTGAATGGTCAGGTTCGACCGGCCCTTGGCCTGCCCGAGAAACGCCATTGCAGCCGATGACCGCCGCGCGTTCTTTTGGGTGAGTTGGTAGTACCCTGCCCCGTCCTGCTTTTCCCCGTTCACATCTGTGTTCTTGGGAATCCCCATCTGTCCCGCAGCTTCGATGAAGGCATCACAAATCGGCAGCGGCGCCGCCGGCTGTGAAACCCCCAATGGGCCGCCGTTGCCGTGAAAGCGGTCATCAAACGTGTCATTGTCCTCAGACTTCTTGAAATACGGCAGGACCTCTTCATAACTCCACCCGTCACAACCTGCCTGACGCCATTCGTCGTAGTCTTGGGCAGCACCACGGGTGTAAATCTGTGCATTGATGGCTGATCCTCCACCGATGACTTTGGCCTGAGTGTAGTTGAAGACTTTGTTTTGCATCGACTTTTGCGGCGTCGTGGACCAGCCCCATGACCCGATACCTTTGGTCATTTTTGCGAAGCCCGCAGGCAGGTGGAAAAACGGGTGACGATCGCTCCCCCCCGCTTCGAGCAACAGCACCCGTGCGTTTGAGTCTTCAGACAAACGTGCGGCAATGGTTGATCCGGCCGATCCCCCGCCAACAATGATGAAGTCGTATCCTTGGGACATCAGGCGGCAAGCTCCGTCTCGGCAATGTGGCGCCCAGCACGCAGCGCAAGAGCGGCGATTGTGAGCGCTGGATTAACGGCAGCCGATGTCGGCAGAACCGATGCATCGACAATAAAGAGGTTCGGATGATCATGGCTGCGGCAGTGACTGTCCACGACGCTTTCGGCAGGGTTGTGGCCCATGCGCGCGGTCCCGCATTGGTGCGAGGGCGTACGCCGGTCGAAAGATTTCGAGATCACAACTGGGAAACCCGCCTGCCGCAGTTTGGATTTGAGCGTCGCTACAAGTTGCTCATGCGCCGCCCAATTGGAACGCTGCCAGTCCAATTTGATCTGTCCACCGTGAAGTGTAACCCGGCTCTCAGGGTTCGGCAGGTCCTCAGACATCGCATAAAAATCAAAGCTACGTGCCGCGACAAAATCGGCCAGCCATCGCGGCAGCCCAGAATTTGCGGCCAAGATCGGCCCGGTTATCTTGCCCAACATCTGTACGTTCCCCAACGCAGGATGTTCATCCGTCGCCAGATAGAAATCGTTTATCATCATTGTTTTTTGATAGACGCTGCGGTTCTTTCGCAAGGGATGGAGCGCCAGAACGGCCGAACAATTGTGGTTCATAAAATTCCGCCCGACCTGATCGGACGTGTTTGCAAGGCCCACTGGATATGTCTCGTTGGCCGACCGCAACAAAAGAGCCGCCGTCTGAACCGCCCCTGCTGCGAGTGCGACAACAGGCGCCGTCAAGGTCTCGCCCTCCGTGAGCCTTACCCCGGCAACGCGGCCGGTGTCGTCGACCTCAATCGTCTCAACAGGGCATCCCGTGCGTAGGGTCACGTTCTTATGACGCAATGCCACCGCAAGCGCGCCTGACTCTGCATCCATTTTCCCACGCCCGGTGTTGGGATAGGCATCCCACGTGGTTTGGCCACCAGACAGCCAGAGTGAGAGATCCACTCCCAAAGGAATAGAAGAAGGCCGCAGCCCTGCACCGGTCAAACGGGTTCGCAGCTGTGCCATGTCCGGCTCATTAGGAACAGGCGGATGAGGATAAGGTCCGGAATGATAAGGCTCGGTTGGATCTTCGAGCGCACTGCCACGCACCTGATAAAGGGCTTCCGCAGCTCGGTAGTCCGCTTCGAGTTCGAGATAGTCGATTGGCCAACCGGGTGTTGTACCACCGGGGTGGACGACGGGACCAAAATCCGTACGCCGGTATCGGATCAGCGCCGCACCGTAGAATTTGGAATTTCCGCCAACGTTATAGTAGTTGCCTGGGCTAAACGGCTTATCATCTCCGTCCAGCCAGACATCATCCGGGCGAAAGGCCCCATCCCGAAAGATCGCATCTGGATCACGATCCATGGCCGAGGGTCGCAAATGCTCCCCACGCTCAAGGATCATGATCCGCCGACCTGTCGGGGCCAGCGCGGCTGCCAGCGTCGCGCCCCCCATGCCAGACCCAATTATGATGACATCCGCGTCCATCAGGGTGCGATACGCATTTCAGTTTCAGGATCAAAAGCCACGGCCTTCTCCATATTCACAAAAAAATTGAAATCTGCGCCGGCACGGACATCCGCGTCTGAGCGCATCCGCGCAATTACATCTTTGCCACCCAGGGTCATCGTCACGAAGGTGTCAGACCCCGCAGGCTCTGTCACGGTGATCCGATTTGTCATCGGTGCGATGTTGGTGGACTTTCGATCTGCTGCGTCTTCATCCGTGATTGTTTCTGGCCGGATACCCAACATGATGTCGCGTCCATCCCATGCCGCCAAATTGTCCTGACTGAAGGGAAGCTTGGCCAATGTCCCATCGTGTAGCGCCACCACGGCAACCGGTTTTCCCGCTTCAAGGGCGACCTTTGCGGGCATCACGTTCATCGCAGGCGACCCCATGAAAGTGGCCACAAAGACGTTTGCCGGACTGTCGTAGATTTCTTGCGGCGTTCCCAATTGCTGGACATAACCGCCAAACATCACCGCAATCCGGGTCGAGAGCGTCATCGCTTCGATCTGGTCGTGTGTGACATACACAATTGTAGTGCCCAGTTTTTGGTGCAGCTTTTTGATCTCGGTGCGCATGTCGACGCGCAGCTTGGCATCCAGATTAGACAGGGGTTCATCAAACAAGAACACATCCGGGTTGCGCACCAGCGCACGGCCCATGGCCACCCGTTGCCGTTGGCCGCCGGAAAGCGCGCCGGGTTTGCGATCAAGCAACTGCTCGATTTGCAACAGGCCAGCCACGTCTTTCATGGCTTTCTGGCGGTCGGGTTTGGGGACGCCGTGCATCTCAAGCCCGAAGGTGATGTTCTGACCAACCGTCATGTTGGGATAAAGCGCGTAGCTTTGGAACACCATCGCGATATTGCGTTTGGACGGGTGGACCCCGTTCATCACCTGATCCTTGATGCGGATTTCCCCGCTGCTGATCTCTTCAAGTCCGGCAATCATGTTCAGGAGCGTCGACTTACCGCAGCCGGATGGGCCGACGAGGACCAGAAACTCCCCCTCTTCGACAGAGATGTCGACCTGATGAAGCACTTCAACCGCGCCGTAGGACTTGGTGGTGTTGTCGATGTCAAGAAAGCCCATGTGATTATCCTTTCACGGAGCCCGCCATCAGACCGCGCACGAAGTAGCGGCCTGCGACGATGTAGACGAGCAGGGTTGGAAGAGCAGCAAGGATCGCGCCGGCGAAGTGAACGTTGTATTCCTTCACGCCGGTTGATGATTGCACAAGGTTATTGAGGGCAACCGTCATTGGCTGACTGTCCGCCCCGGCAAAAGAGGCACCAAACAGAAAGTCATTCCAGATGTTTGTGAATTGCCAAATGATCGAAACCACAGCGATTGGACCTGAGGATGGCAGCAGAATGCGCCAGAATGTCTGGAAGAACCCTGCGCCGTCGATTTGGGCGGCACGAATAAGTTCGGTCGGGAAGACGGCGTAGTAGTTGCGGAAATAGAGCGTTGTGAACCCAACACCGTAAACCACATGCACCAGCACCAGTCCCCAGGTCGTCCCCGCCATCCCCATCAGCCCCAGCATTCGCGCCATCGGGATCAGCACGATCTGGAACGGAATAAAGCAGGCAAACAGCATCAGGCCAAATAGGATCGTATCACCGCGGAAGCGCCATTTCGTCAGCACATATCCGTTGAGCGCGCCCAATACGGTCGAGATGATCACAGCTGGCACAACCATCTTTATGGAATTCCAAAAATAGGGCTGCAGGCCGGTGGGGTCGACGCCAATCTGAGCAGACGACCAGGCCTTGGCCCACGGCGCGAGCGTGAAAGCCTGAGGCAGGTTCATCATCCCGCCTCCGGTGATTTCCTCCAGTGGTTTCACCGAATTCACCAACATGACGTAGAGAGGCAGCATGTAGAACAGAGCAAAGAGCAACAAGACAAGGTAGATAAGTGCACGTGTTACGCGACCTGTGCGGATCGCAGTCTCTTGTGTGGCGACAGACATTATTTCTTCTCCCGCAATTCAGCATAAAGATAGGGGATCATGATCGCCGCAATGGTCATCAGCATGATCGTGGCCGAAGCGGCACCAATGCCCATTTGATTGCGGCTGAACGTGTAGGAATACATGAACGTCGCGGGCAGTTCGGTCGCCCGGCCCGGCCCACCGCCTGTCAATGCGATCACGAGGTCAAAGGTCTTGATCGCAAGGTGGCTGAGGATCACAAAGGCCGAAAGGAACGCTGGACGCAGCTGCGGAATAATGATCCGTCGATAGAGGTTCCAGTTGGAGGCGCCGTCCATCTGTGCGGCCTTCAGGATTTCGTTGTCGATCCCCCGCAACCCCGCGAGGAACATCGCCATCACAAAACCTGACGTTTGCCAGACCGCGGCCAGAACGACGGTATAAATGGCGAAGTTCCGGTTCTTGATCCAGTCGAATTCAAAACTCTCCCAACCCCAGGTTTGCAGGACATTTTCGAGCCCAATTCCCGGATCAAGGAACCATTTCCACGCAGTGCCAGTCACGATGAACGACAGCGCCATGGGATAAAGGTAAATGGTGCGGATCACCCCCTCAGCCCGGACTTTCTGATCGAGAAAGATCGCAAGGCCGAGCCCAAGGACCGTGCAGATCGAAATATAAAGCGCCGCAAAAACACCCATATTTGTCAGGGAGATTTTCCAATGGCTTAGGCGCCATAGCTTGGAATAGTTTTCCCAGCCGACCCATTCGTAGGAAGGCAACAAGCGGCTGTCAGTGAAAGACAAATACACCGAGAAGATGATGAACCCGTAGACAAAAATCAGCACCAAGGCCAGCGACGGCGACAGCACCAGTTTCGGCAACCAGGATTGAAGCCGCGTTTTGAAATCCACGTCGACAGCATGTGTCATAACGCGCCCCTTTTGGCTGGATCATGAAGAAGTTTTGTTGCGGCAGGGCGACGTATACCGCCGCCCTGCCCTTGGCCAATTGGCCGTGATTTATTGGGCGATTTCCACCGCAGTAATCAATTCATCAACGGCTGTTTCGCTATCAAACTCACCGTTGAAATGTGCGGTGATAACGTCATACATCGCGTTCTTTACAGATGCCTCGTTGGCGTGGCCGTGCGCCATGGAACCGTAAAGGTTGCCACTTTCGGCAGCCGCTGCAAGGTCCGCCATGCCCTGTTTGCCGCAAGCGTCAAAGTCTGCGCTAGACACATCTGTGCGGGCCGGGACAGATCCCTTCACCACATTGAAAGCAGACTGGAAGGATGGGGATAGGATCGCCGTTGCCAGTGCCGCCTGTTCCGCTGAGACCTCACCACCCTGATCAAACATCATGAATTGGTCAGCGTTGAAGGTGACCTGATCCTGCGTGCCGGGGAAGCGGAAGCACAGGAAATCCTCGCCGGGGACTTTGTCCGCATTCAGGAATTCGCCTTTTGCCCAGTCACCCATCATCTGAAAACCGGCTTCTCCGTTGATCACCATGGCTGTTGCCAGGTTCCAGTCACGGCCTGAGAAGTTCTCATCCACATTGGCGCGGATCACAGCCATACGATCAAACGCCTCTTTCATGGCATCCGACCCCAAAGCCTCTGGGTCGAGATCAACAAACGCTGCCTGATATCCATCAGGACCCAGTGCCGACATGGCAACTGCGTCAAACACCGTGGCATCCTGCCACGGCTGACCGCCATGGGCGATCGGCGTCACACCCGCCGCAGCCAGCGCTTCTAGTGCCGCTGCGAAGTCTTCCCATGTTTCGGGGACTGCAATCCCATTTGCGTCCAGAACGGCCTTATTGGCCCAGACCCAGTTGGTCGAATGCACGTTTACGGGCGCGGACACCCATGCGCCATCCACTTTGGCGAATTGCTGCAACGCCGCTGGAATCACGTCATCCCAACCTTCAGCGATGGCGACGCTATTGAGGTTGGCCAGTGCGCCTTCGTTGGCCCAGTCGATGATATCAAAGCCAAGACCCTGCACAGCCGTTGGCGCATTACCCGCTGTCACGCGGGCACGCAGAACGGTCATTGCCTGCTCACCACCGCCACCAGCGACGGGCATGTCGGTCCAGCCAATACCTTGCCCTTCCAGATCCCCCTTCAGCACATTGAGTGCCGCAGCTTCGCCACCAGACGTCCACCAGTGCAGAACTTCCACACCATGCCCGTCTGCCTTTGCTGCACCTGCAGCGGCTGTCAGTGCCAGCGCGATGGCTGTTGTTTTCATGTAAGAACGCATTTGAGACCTCCCGTTTCGCGTTGCCTTTCAAGCGCGTTGATCACGCGCTTGCCTCCACCCAGGGTGCCCGGCTGTCGCGTCCAACGCGCATCACCAGGGATTTCACCTCTAGAAATTCGTCATATCCGTAGCGGCCAATCTCGCGGCCTTGACCGGATTGTTTGACCCCGCCGAACGCCAGCTCGGGATAGCCATCCATCCAAGTATTGGTCCAAACGGTGCCCGCTTCCGCGCGGCGCGCGTATTCAAGGCAGGTGTGTATGTCATTGCACCAGATGCCAGCTGAGAGCCCGTATTCACTGTCGTTGGTCAGCGCTATGGCCTCCTCCAACGTCCTAAAAGTCAACACGCTCAGCACCGGGCCAAACACTTCTTCGCGGGCAATCGCCATATCAGGCGTGACATTGCTCACAACAGTCGGTTGGTAAAATTGCGAACCCAGCCCTTCAACAGGCAGCGCGCCACCACCCAGCTCAAGCTTGGCCCCCGCCGCAACGGCCTGCTGAACGTAGTTGTCAATTTTGCGCTGATGGTCCGCCGTTACAATCGCGCCCACTTGCGTGTCTGGGTCCATCGGATCGCCGAATTTCACCAGACGGGACAACGCCACCACACGTGCAACAAAATCCTCTGCGATGTCCTCGTGCACAATGATCCGACTTGAGGAATTGCAACATTGTCCAACGTTGAAGTAGACGCCAAACGTCACAGCGTCGGCGGCGTTCTCCAAATCAGCGTCGGGCATGATGACCTGCGGGTTCTTTCCTCCAAGCTCCAGAGCAACCTTTTTCAAAGTGCCCGCTGACGCTTCGGTGATCATCTTGCCGACAGCCGTTGAACCGGTGAACGTCACCATGTCGACGTCCTTATGGGTCGACATCATGCTGCCCACGGGTTGACCGTGACCAAGCACGATGTTGCACACACCTGACGGAAGGTCCGCTGCAATCAACAACTCCCCCAGCATCACCGTCGATGACGGTGTAACCTCAGACGGCTTGACCACAACCGTACACCCTGCCGCCAGTGCGAAAGGCAGCTTTTGGGACAGAATCCAGAAGGGAAAGTTCCAAGGCGTGATGATAGATACGACGCCAATCGGGTCTTTGACGACCACGCCAAGCATATCCGCGCCAAGACTATTGTGGCTGTCGCCAAGAGAGGTTCGCGCCAACGAAGCCGCATAACGCCACAGATCCGCAGCTCCCGACACCTCTCCACGCGATTGCGAGATTGGCTTGCCACTCTCCAGTGTCTCTTGCACAGCGATGCGTTCCACATTGGCTTCGATCAGATCAGCCACTTTGAGCAACACCGCACTGCGCTCTTTGGCGGAAATTCGGCTCCAGTCGCCGCGGTCAAATGCCCTGCGCGCGGCGGTGATTGCAGCCTCTGTTGTGGTCTCATCACCCTTGGCCGAGACACTCACAACTGTATCGTGGGAGGGCGATATGCGCGTGAAGGTCTCGGCCCCCTCTATCCACTCTCCGTCGATCAAATGACGACCAAGAAAGGGGTCCGGCAACGCCATTTCAATGGCTTTGTTGATGGTCAGTTTGGTCATTGTTCAAAGTCCCGTGAATTCTGGGCTGCGTTTTTCAAGGAAGGCGCTCACACCCTCGTCCCGGTCATCGCTTGCGGCGGCAGCGGCACTTGCCAATGCCTCGATTGCGGCGGCTCTGTCTTCGCCGACGGCGCCATGGATCATGGCCTTGGCAAGTGTCCCTGCCCGCGGGGACATGTCATCCAGAGAGCGCACGATGTCTTTGGCCACAGCAAGAACGTCATCTGATACATCCGCTGCAAACCCAAGAGCCTGCGCCCGTTCGGATGTGAGCCGACGCCCAAAGAGTGCCATTTCTTTGACAACCGCTTCGGGGAGCAGCCGTGTCAGGCGTTGGGTCCCTGACCACCCTGGCACAATTCCGACCTTGCCCTCAGGCAAGGCCAGCGTTGTATGCGGCGCAAGGACACGGATGTCACAGCATGCTGCAAGCTCAAGGCCGCCACCAAAGGCATGTCCGTTCAGCGCCCCAATCGTCGGTTTGGACAATCGGGCCAATCGATCGAACACACGATGCCCGTCGCGGACCCAAAACCGGGCAAATTCTGCAGGGCTCAACGGGCCCCATTCGGCAATGTCGGCACCGCAGCAAAACGCCTTCCCGCCCGCGCCTGTGAGGATCACCGCGCGCACATCAGGGTTCCACTCGGCAGCAACAAGATACTCTTCAAGCTGCTGCAACATCTCCATTGTAAGTGCATTCAGCTTGGCTTCATTGGCCACGGTGAGGATCGCAGCGCTGCCGTCATATGCACAGGTAATCTCGTTCATAGAACCAACCCCATCGTCGTTTTTGACAGCAAGTCTTTGGGCATCACCTTGGCATTCTCAGCCACCTGAACGCGTCCCTTGGACGCCGCGACGATGTGGGTCTGCGGATCGATACCCGGCATGATCTCTGTGGCGAGCAGTCCGCTGTCCGTTAGTTGGATGACACAGCGTTCAGTGATGTAGATCACGTTCTGACCTTGTTCGCGGGCGCGCTTACCCGAAAAGGTCACATGTTCGACCTCATCCACCATTTTGGTGAACTTGCCCGGCGCTTCGATGTTGATTGCATCGTCTGACAAATTGATCTTTGCCCCGGCCTCAAACCAGCCTGAGAACACGATGTTCTTGGCCTTTGAGGTGATGTCTACAAACCCGCCGCACCCGGCGGTCAGGTAGGGTTTTTTGCCCAACTTCGAAACGTTGACGTTGCCTGCCACGTCGATCTCAAGAAACGATAGAAAAGAGACGTCAAAGCCCGCGCCCTGAAAGTAGATAAATTGCTGCGGCGATGGCATAAACGCTTCGGCGTTTGAGGCGCAGCCAAAGGCAAACCCCGTCAGCGGTACGCCGCCCACGGCCCCCTGTTCAATGGCCCAGGTCACGGCATCGGGATGGCCTTCTTCGAGCAACACCCGAGGCACCATGGCGCTCATTCCAAAGCCAAGGTTGGCGGTCATTCCCCGCTTCAATTCCTGTGCAGCGCGGCGAGCGATGACCTTTTCGACCCCATGATCCACAAGCGAAAAACTGTCCCACGGGCGCATGATCTCGCCCGAAATGGCAGGATCATAGGGCGTTTCTGTGGTCTGTTTCTGATCCGGATCGACCACGACGCAATCAACCAGATGCCCCGGCACCCTCACATCATGCGGGCGCAGCGATCCATTCGCGGTCACTCGCTTGACTTGGGCGATCACCAGCCCGCCGTTGTTGCGCACACAAATCGCCTGTTCCAGTCCACCCAGGTAGGCCCCTTCGTGTTCATACGTCAGGTTGCCTCGCTCATCTGCTGTCGTGGCACGAATGATTGCGACATTGGGAACCACATTGGGAAAGTGCAGCCATGTTTTTCCATCAAACTGAACGCGTTTAACAATGGACGACGCAGCGCCGCGTTCGTTCATCGCACACCCCTGAAGTTTGGGATCAACGAAGGTATCAATACCCACTTCCGTCAATACACCCGGACGGTGCGCCGCAGCCTCACGATGCATGTCAAACATGATCCCGGATGGCACGTTATAGGCCGCAACACGGTCCTCCGTGATCATTTTCCAGATCTCAGGCATCTCTACGCTTGACGGCCCTGATGGATACGACCCCGCCAACACACGGGACAGCAACCCATCCTTGGCAAGGTGATCCATGCCTTTCACGCTATACACATCGCCTGCAGCAATCGGATGAAGTGAGGTGATGTTTCTTGGATGACCTTCGGCACCGAAACGCGCGCCTATGGCAGCCAGAACCGCATCGGGGCACCCCAAAGTAGACGATGATGACACCGTTACGATGGCGCCATCCTCTATTTGAGAAACCGCATTCGCAACTGGAACAACCTTGGTCATGAAACCCTCCAAGCGCCCCGATGTTGGAACGTTCCAAATTATCTAGTGGAACGTTCCAATTTTTGCAAGAAAAATGTCGACCATCAAAAATAGGTATTATTTTTCAAATGTTAGGAACTTCGTAGAGCTCTAGAGGCAGTCCATCTGGATCTTGGAAAAACGTGAAACGTCTCCCTGTGTACTCATCGATTCGAATGGGTTCGAAGCGGACCAAGCGACTCTTAAGCGCTGCAACAGCGTCATCAAGATCACTCACACGGAATGCTAAATGCCTCAACCCACACGCTTCTGGTCGGCTCGCACGCGCAGGAGAATCCGGAAAACTGAACAGCTCAAGTTGACCACCGCACGCCAAGGCAAGATCTAGTTTCCAAGAGCCCCTGTCCTCTCGATAGTTCTCCGCCAGAATCTCAAGACCCAGAACGTCACAATAGAATGCTTTTGACACAGAGTAGTCCCCCACGATCAATGCGACGTGATGAAACCCAAATTGCATAGCGTCCCTTTGCATGACACATTCTCCGCAGTTGGTGCACAACGTTTAGAACCTGCGACGGTCAGCTTTGTAAAGCCGCACAGTCGTCGCCTCAATGGATACAGCACAGAACGCACCTTGGAAGGTTTTACAGGCCAACGAAGGCCTGCTTCAAACGTACAAACCGAACAGAACACACTTGTGGCGCAGGTCATTTTTCCGACAACCCTTCATGAAAACAATGTGTTGGATGGAAATAGAGACAACCAACCCCATGCCGTTTGGCTGTTTCAACAGCTCCCCATTCCGATTGCACGATGAAGCGAAAAAAGAGCAAGGTCAGGCACCCTTGATCACCTTTGACGACTTCCGTCTCGAAGACGGGTTGATCGTTGAGCATTTGGATTTCATCGCGCGTGCCCGGTCCCGGCGCCGCACGTAACGACGCCAACACACTGTGAGCGCGCCTTATGCGAAGCGCAATGCTGTTGGGGCACAGCCATGGGCCTTGCGGAACGCCCGAGAAAAGCTCTCGGGGCTAGCATAAGCATAGCGACGCGCCACCGCCTCTACGCGATCTCCGCGCGCGATGTCTTGGTGCGCCAATATCAGCCGCCACCGCCGCAAATATCCCATCGGAGTCTCCCCAATTGTTTTCGCAAAGAGCTCTGAAAACCGTGACAGCGACAACCCCGCTTCTGTTGAGAGATCCGCATTGCTCCAAATACGACCCGGCTGGTCATGCATCGCCACAATGGCACGGCTGAGACGTGGGTCCGCAAGCCCAGCCAAAAGACCAACATCGGTGGTGCCCTTCGCGATCTGATCACGCAAGAGCCGCACCATGAGCGCCTCTCCAAGGCGGTTGACCACAGATTGCGCGCCGCATCTGTTGGCGGATGTCTCTTCAGCCATAAGGCGCACCAGGGCGCGACTGTCATCTTCATTTTGCAGATTGTACTGCACTTGGTCAGGCATTGACGCCATCAACGGATTGCTCATTCCCATCCAATCCACTTTGGCAGAAAACAAAACCGTGCCGGCGCAGGAGGAAACACATCTGCCTTTACTTGCGAAAATCACTTCGGCGGGCAGGCCGTCCGTCCCCGCACTGGCAATCAAATTGGCTTCCTGCAGTGGAGCGCTCTGCACGGTGAGGTGAAAGCGTTCCACAAGTGTTGTGAGGCGGTCCATAAGCAATCTCGGATTTTAAGCACGGTTTTTCGGATTTTCTTGATCCAAATACCTGCGACATACCAAATAAGCAAATAACCTTTAGGAGATCTCATATGTTGATGCCACGCCAGAAGACCCCGAACCTCACCCTACCTTTGGTTGGGGGTGGCACCTTTGATTTGGCGAACGAAGCCTCAGAGCGCGGCACGGTGGTGTGCTTTTACCGTGGGTTGCACTGCCCGATCTGTGCCACTTACCTCAAAGAGCTTGAAAAACTGGTGGAGTCCTTTGCTGAGCGCGGCGTCAACTGTGTTGCAGTGAGCAGCGACGGCGAAGAGCGGGCCGCTGACATGGCCGAGAAGATTGAAGCCAAAGGATTGCGGTTTGCTTACGATCTGCCGTTGACTGTTGCCAAGGAATGGGGGCTCTACATTTCCACCTCACGTGGCAAAACGTCGATTGGCATTGAAGAGCCTGCGCTGTTCTCAGAACCCGGTCTGTTTATGGTGAGCCCTGATCAATCACTTTACTATGGCTCTGTGCAGACCATGCCGTTTGTGCGTCCTCACTTCAGCGAGTTGGTCGGCGCATTGGATTTTGCGATCAAGAACAACTATCCCGCACGTGGTGAATACACTGGCGCTGTCTAAGCGTAGGTATTGAGAAACAACAAAAGGCGCAGGTTCCCCTGCGCCTTTTGCAGGTGCGTGATCCGAGGGATCAGTTCACGCGCTTCCAATCTTGGCCACGGCAAATCACAGCCACGCAGCCTTTTACAGTCAGTTTGTTTCCGGCAAGGCTCATTTTAGATTTATAGGTCTTGTCTGCATCCGGGGCCCAAATCTTTCCGCCCGAGTAAGCACCGCCACCGTTTGCACTCATGTCCCAGAGCATCTTTTTGCCCAGATGCTCATAGTCAGCGATCGCTGCACCGCTGCCGTCGAAAGCTTTGGAAATGTTGCCGCAGATCGCGCTGCCACACGGTGCAATCTGAACATGCAAATAGCCGCCAGTGTCACCCGGCTCGGTTTGCCAAGTCCCCTCCACTGGATCAGCAAAGGCTACTGTGGCGCCCGCAAATGTCATGGCCGCAGCCAAAAGTGTCTTTTTCATTGGATCCTCCCGTCGTGTTTGCGCGAAACTCTGGGGCAGGTCGCGATTCCCATCAACCTTGACTTTGGGTCAGCAGAATGGGGCGGCAATAGTCTGCCGCGTTGCAATTTTGATGAGCCCGTGCAAAACCCCCTGTAAAACACCCGTTAACACATGTCTGCTAGGGCTCGCTGAAGACTCATTTACAGACACGCAAAAAATAAGGCCCTGCCCCATGATCCTCTATCCCGCGATCGATTTGAAAGACGGCAATGCTGTACGCCTGCTGCATGGTGAAATGGACAAGGAAACCGTCTTCAACGAAAACCCCGCCGCGCAAGCGCTGGAATTTGTCGAAGCGGGCTGTGAGTGGTTGCATCTTGTCGATCTGAATGGGGCATTTGCGGGTATTCCTATCAACGCGACACCTGTGGAAGAAATCCTGAAACAAACCAATGTGCCTGCACAACTGGGCGGCGGCATTCGGGATATGGCAACCATCGAGCGCTGGCTCAAAAAGGGGTTGTCGCGCGTGATCTTAGGCACGGTGGCGGTCGAGGACCCTGATTTGGTGCGAGAAGCGGCCAAAGCTTTCCCGGGAAAAATTGCTGTGGGCATTGATGCGCGCAACGGCAAAGTGGCCACCAAAGGTTGGGCGGAAGAAACCGATGTTGATGTGATCGATTTGGCCAAGTCGTTTGAAGACGATGGCGTCTGTGCGATTATCTATACCGACATCTTGCGCGACGGGGCCATGAAAGGTCCCAATGTGGACGCCACCGCAGAATTGGCGAAAGCTGTGTCGATCCCAGTGATCGCATCAGGTGGCGTGAGCTCTGTAGACGATCTCAAAGCGCTCAAAGACTGTGGCGCGCAGCTCAATGGTGCGATTTCAGGTCGTGCGCTTTATGATGGTGCGATTGATCTGAAAGATGCCCTGAAAGTGCTTAAGGCGTGAGCCAAACGCGCAAGATCCTGTATGGGATCTTGTTGCTTTGCTTGGGAGCAAGCCTTTGGCCGGTCGCATTGGTCTTTTGGGCGCAACGACGTGCTGAAAGTCTGGGCTGCGAATTTGGGCGGCCCATGCAACGCGACGGATGTTGGCTCGACGGGGTCAACATAGCTTCTGAATTGAACGCGGCCTATTCGAAAGCTGGTTTGGTGGTTGTTACCCTTCCAATTGGGTTTTTGGCCGCACTCAGCCTGATCGCCCTGTTTGCCGCAGACCTCAAACGCCGGAGCCCCACAGGCACGTGACGATCTGTCATCTGCCGTCTTTGTGACGCTGGCACCAAATTAGAGAGGCGTATAGGACCAAAGGAGTGTCGCGATGACCTTCTCTCTCTCTCAAGTTACTGCTGTTGAGCTTCCCAAAAACAGCCTGCTGCAATCACGGTTGCGCCCCGATGATTTTGTCGATTGCTACCGTGTGAAAAGCCATCTTCCGGTGCGTGAGGCGGCGGAAGTGATTACCGCGTTTCCGGCATGGGCGCGTCTACTGGTGATGTTGCGCAATGTGGTGGTTTTCCCATTTGGCCTCAAAGACGGGAGCGCACCTGAAGGGGATAAAGTTGGGTTTTTCCCGGTAGAAAGTGAGACCGACGAGGAGCTCATTGCTGGCTTTAACGATCGGCACCTAAATTTCAGGGTTTCGGTGATGCGCCAAGACGGCCATGTATACCTTGCCACCTGGGTGCATCGAAACAATCTATTGGGACGCATGTATTTGGCAACCATTATGCCGTTTCACGTTCTGATCTCAAAAGACGCGTTGAAGCGCGTTGGTCACCTGAACGCCTAAAGCGGTCTGCGCCCCGCACCATCTCACAAGATTGCGCACCGCGCCGCCCCACGCTAAGGAGGGGCACAACGCTTTGAGAAAGCTTCGACATGTTGAAAACCCGTATCATTCCTTGTTTGGATGTTGCTGATGGCCGTGTGGTCAAAGGTGTGAATTTCGTGGGCCTGCGCGACGCGGGAGACCCGGTGAAGGCCGCGCGCGCCTATGATACTGCCGGAGCGGACGAGATCTGCTTTCTGGACATTCATGCAACCCATGAAAACCGGGGGGTGATGATGGATATGGTGCAGCGCACTGCGGAGCAGTGCTTTGTGCCGTTGACCGTTGGTGGCGGAGTGCGCACCTCAGCTGATGTGCGTAAGCTTTTGCTCGCCGGGGCAGACAAAGTGAGCTTTAACTCCGCAGCGGTTGCCAATCCTGACGTGATTGCTGAAGCGGCTGAGCAGTTTGGCAGCCAATGCATTGTCTGCGCCATTGATGCCAAAACCTTGAGCCCAGGAAAGTGGGAAATATTCACCCACGGCGGCCGCAAACCCACCGGTATCGATGCGGTCGAATTTGCTAAGCTGGTGGTGTCTAAGGGTGCGGGGGAAATTTTGCTGACGTCGATGGATCGCGACGGCACCAAAGCGGGTTTCAACCTTCCGCTGACAAAGGCGATATCGGACGCCGTAAACGTCCCCGTAATTGCTTCAGGTGGTGTGGGGACCTTAGACCACCTTGTTGAAGGTGTGACCAAAGGCGGCGCAAGCGCTGTGTTGGCAGCCTCAATATTTCACTTTGGCGAATACACTGTGCAAGAAGCCAAACGGTTTATGCACAATGCTGGCATTCCTATGAGGCTGACATGAGCGTTCTAAACGAAGTTGCCAAAACCATTGCGGCGCGTGCAAAAGCAGACCCCGAAAGCAGCTGGACAGCAAAACTTCTGGCCAAGGGACCGGAAAAATGTGCCGAAAAATTTGGAGAAGAGGCCATTGAGGCGGTGATCGAAGCGGTCAAAGGTGATCGCGAAAAACTGACCTATGAGGCCGCCGACGTGCTGTTTCATTTGCTGGTGATGCTGCAAGCGCGCAATGTGGCACTAGAAGATGTTCTCAATGAGTTGGACCGTCGCCAAGGCGTCAGTGGCCTCTCAGAGAAAGCCGCCCGGCCAGCAGACTGAAAACCTTGCTTTTTAATAGCGGAAACCGTGTCTATAGTCCCCTTAACTTTTGCTTTGGGCGGCCAAAATGACACGCATCTTCCTCGCAACACTGGGTTTGATTTCTGCGGTGTTCCTTGCCAGCTGTGGCGCCGTTCCTGACGAGGCTTTGACACCGGACGTGGCTGGGTTGACGCAGGAAATACAAGATCTGGATGCCTCCGTCAGCGCTGAAGAAGCCGCACGCGTAGCACAAATTTCCTATAGCTACTCCATGCAGTTACGCGCAGAGTACAATGTCACCGACCCCGCCTTGGTTCACAACGCGAAAGTCAACAGAGGCAGCCGTCCACGCGGACTGTGTTGGCATTGGGCGGATGATCTTGAGACCCGGCTCCGGCAGGAAAGCTTACAAACGCTCACCCTGCATCGGGCGATTGCAAACCATGACAACATTCGAATTGAGCACAGCACAGTGATACTTTCAGCAAAGGGACAGCCCATATCAGAAGGTATCGTGCTGGACCCTTGGAGGTATGGCGGGCACCTGTATTGGGCCCCCATCGAACAGGACGTGCGTTACAATTGGGAAGAGCGCAGCAAGGTTTTTGCCTACAAAGAAGCCAAAAAAATGTAATTTTTGCGCGATCCGGACACAAAAAAGACAACTTAAAGCCTATTCCTTTGCACCTAATACCATAGCGTTTTGCTATGTATTTCGAGACTGCTGGGGATAAGACAATGACGCAACATAGCGTTTTTTCAAATCTAATGGCCTACTTCTGGCCAGCGGCCGGACTTGAAGTCGGTTTCAAAAGCGCGCGTGCACGCCTCATCTGTTTTTTCTCAGGCCTTGTTGCCGCCGTCGCGGGAATTCACAGTTTCCATCTTTATTTGGCTGCCCCACCCCAACCTGCGATATTTTGGGTATTTTGTGGGATATGCTTCATCACCTTTTTGAGCGCTCCGGGCATCCTCCATCGCACCCAGAACATGGCATTGGCGACTTGTGTGCTCGTGGGCATGTTTGTTGTCTACCAAAACGTCTTGATTATGCTCAATCAAAGTCATTTGCTGCGTCAGGAGGTCCTCTTGCTTGGCGCGCCTGTATTGGCGCTGCTCCTCATTGGAACCAAAGCGGGAGTGTTCACAAATACTGCTGTTGTCGTCAATATTCTGTCGCTGTCCTATCTTGGACATGCTTTTCCGATGGGAGAAGCGATCACCGCCATCTTAGCTTCCACCGCTTTGACCATCGGTTTGACCATCTTTTACAATGAAGTCCTGAGGAAAGAGCGTGAGCTCATTGGATTACGGGACACAGCAGAACAAGCCACAAAAGAGAAATCTGAGTTTGTTGCCAAGATGAGCCACGAGATACGCACCCCGCTCAATGGGGTCAGTGGCGTTCTTCAGCTGTTAAACGAGTCTGATCTGACCGTAGATCAAAGGCATTTGGTCAACACAGGGCGCGCATCGAGCTATGCTTTGATGAGTTTGATCAATGACGTGCTCGACTATTCAAAAATTTCAGCCAAAGGCGTCACGGTTGAGGTGATGGCGGTCGAAAGCCGCAAACTTCTAGATCCGGTGTGTCAAGCATTGGAAACGCACGCGGCGGCCAAGGCCCTTGATTTGGATGTAAGTTGCGATCTCAACCTTCCCGACTGGATTGAAGTTGATAGCACGCGAGTCACCCAAATTCTCACCAATTTGGTCGGAAATGCGATCAAATTTTCGCAGATTGGAACCATTGCACTCAGAACAGAAAAACTGGACGGCTTTGTTCGGTTTTCCGTTTCAGATCAGGGAATTGGACTTACTCAAGAAGCGCAGAAACGTATTTTCAAAAAATTTGAACAGGCGAGCCCCTCCATTACCCGTGAATTTGGCGGCACTGGTCTCGGACTGGCAATTTGTAAGGAACTTGTCGAGCTAATGGGCGGTGAAATCGGCGTCAATAGCGTCCCAAATCAAGGAAGCACATTTTGGTTCACGCTGCCCTTGATTGAATGTGCCACAGGACAACAAACAGCATCTGTCGGCACAGTCGAACACCCCCGGCCCCGCTTTGATGGCCTACATATACTGGTCGTCGAAGACAACCGCACCAATCAGTTGATTGCACGCCGTTTTTTGGAGAGCATGCACATCGAAGTGGAAATTGTTGGTGACGGATACCCAGCGCTGCAGGTCTGCGCACTTAGAAGGTTCGACCTTATATTTATGGACATCCAGTTGCCCAAACTCAACGGCGACGATACCACAAGAGCGTTGCGCTCCTGCTCTGGACCAAACCAACACACACCCATTGTCGCCCTATCCGCCAATATCTTCGAAGAGCAAACCAGCACGTATTTGGACGCCGGAATGACCGCATGTCTGGCAAAACCATTTCGTAAGGACCAAATGGAGGAGGTCATAAGGTCTCTCATCCCAAAGACCTTGTTGAAAGAGCCAGCAGCCTAAGGGGTGTTTGAAACTATGGAAGGCCGCTCTGAGGTTTTGTGGTGACGAGTATCTGAACGCTAGATACACAACCCATGACTGTGCGACGCCCCCTTCAAAGGTGAATCTGCACATAAATGCGTCGAAATTTTAAGGGCGTGTGCCTCAGTTTTCGAAAGTTTATATCTCGTTAACTATTTTATCCGCATTCAGGACTAATAGAAACTCGAGTGGATTTATGGCTCACTTAGTAAAAAGCAAAGCGTTCTTGTTCCTAAGCCAATATTTCTGGCCGGCGGGCGAAGGCGACGGTTTCCGAGACGCGCGTGCACGTTTGTTGTGCGCCTTCTCTGGAATCGTGTTGCTGTCTTCGCTATTTCACATCTTTCACCTCTACATCGTTTCACCTGACTTACCGTTTCGCTTCTGGGCCTTTGTTGCACTTTGCGTCTTTTCTTTTGCTGGCGCCCCCTCGGTTTGGCATCTGACAAAGAACATGAAACTGGCTTCCTTCTCGCTTATCGGGGTCTTCCTGATCTACAAAAGCGTCATGTTGGCGCTCGATAGCAGTCACCTGATGCGACAGGAGATCTTCTTTCTTGGGGTGCCGATTTTGACAATGGTGTTGTTGGGGTCATTTACAGGATGGGTCATGACAGCTGTGGTATCTGCCCTGCTCGTTGGCCTGTCGGTGGCGTTGGCATCTTTCCCATTTGGTGCCGCGGTCGCCGTTAGTATGTCGTCTTGTACTTTGATGGCCGGAGTTACCTTGTTTTACCGCGAAGTCCTGCGAAAAGAGCGCCGTCTGATAGAGTTGCGCAACGAAGCACAGCGGGCAACAAAGGAAAAATCTGAGTTTCTTGCCAAAATGAGCCACGAAATCCGCACGCCCCTCAACGGGATCAGTGGCATTCTGCAACTTTTGGACGAAACTGACTTGACCAAAGATCAAAAATATCTGGTCGAAACCGGTCGTGCGTCTGGGCGCAGTCTGATGCGCTTGATCAATGATGTGTTGGATTACTCCAAGATCGCGGCCAACGGCGTGACACTCGAACGTATTTCAACCAACTGTCAGCAAATATTGGAGACACTAAAGCAGTCTCAGGAAGCGGCAGCGCACGCAAAGGGTCTGGCCCTCAAAACGGAACTTGACCCGGCACTTCCAAAACAAATTTGTGCTGACCCGACCCGTATAAATCAGATTTTGACAAATTTTGTCGGCAACGCGATCAAATTCTCTTCGAGAGGCGAAATCATTTGTCGTATGGAGCGTGACGGAGATAACCTCAAAATCTCGGTACGCGATAAAGGCATCGGGATGACGCAGGAGGCGCAGAAGCGTGTCTTCAAAAAATTTGAACAGGCCAGTTCATCCACCAACCGCCACTTTGGCGGCACGGGTTTGGGCTTGGCTATCAGCAAGGAACTGGTTGAACTGATGGAGGGCGACATAGGTGTTGAAAGCCGGCCTTTGCTGGGCAGCACCTTCTGGTTTACGATTCCTCTGGTTGAAGGCGCGCCTGTGAATGCGACCGCCCCTGTCGAAGCCACCTCACAAGGGCATATGGACTTTGGTGGGATGCGGGCCTTGGTTGTGGAAGACAATCGCACCAATCAAATGATCATTCAGCGGTTCCTTCAAAGCATGAACGTCACCTTTGATGTGGTGGAGGATGGGCTCCCTGCCCTGCTCCTATGCGCCCGAGAAGCATACGACATTGTTTTGATGGACATTCAACTGCCGGAAATGGACGGAGTAACAGCAACGGAAATCCTGCGTGCCCAACCGGGCCCAAACCGCCATGTCCCCATCGTTGCCCTGACGGCCAATATCCAACCCGAGCAGACGAATTCCTATTTGAAAGCGGGTATGAACGCCTGTCTTGGCAAACCCTTCCGCAAAGATGAACTCATAAAGATCATGTCGGCCCTGCAGGGAAATAAGAAAGCCAGCAAGCCTGCAGCCTAGAGCTTGGACGAGATCACACCAGTCGCAAACCCGCCCATGCGCAGCTCCCCAAAAAGACGTTGATACTCTATCTTAGGACACCGATTTTGGATGACATCCACCCCGTGTGCTTCGGCATTTGCAGCCGCCTCAGAATGCTGCACGCCGATTTGCATCCAGACGGTTCTGAGATTGGGCAACACATCCAGCGCTTGCTCGACAATGGCCGGCACAGCATCAGAGCGACGAAAAATATCCACCATGTCCACAGGTTCCGTGATTTCGGTGAGATCTGAGACGACAGTTGCCCCAAACAGCGATTTTCCAGCATGGCCCGGATTCACCGGGACGATTTTGTAGCCCTTTAGAGACAGATATCGTGCGACGTAATAGCTTGGGCGTACGGGATTCATTGAGACCCCGACCACAGCCACTGATTTGGTGCGCTTTAGAACATCGCGCAAGAATGCATCAGAATAGGTCATGACCACACGCTACGCGTCTTCCGTTGGGATGCAAGTTCTGCGAACGCTCGCCAAAAAAAAGCGCCCAAGAAAACTTGGGCGCAAGTACGGAACGAGGGACAGTGAAGGGGCACACGGAAGCTCCGTAATCCATGTGCCTATAATCACTACGTATGTTCGCAGAATTGGATGTAAAGAGCGTGCTAGATTCCCATGAACGAAAGGTTAATCTTTTGGGCAAAAACCCGCTCAATCAAAAATATCTTCGATAACATCAAAGACGTCTTCGACCCAGTCTTTGACGCGGCTCGTACGTTTCTTACGAGAAGTCTTGGAACGGCGGGCTTTGTGATCTTCCCAATGGCTATGCGCAGCACGTTTAGATTTAGATTGCGCCTTGGTTTTTTTGCGCTGAATGGGATGGGAAAAATGTGCAGGTGCGGCCCCCGGCCCAAGCGCGGGCATAACTTTCAGATTGTGCAAGGGCGCGCCACAATTGCTACAGGCAAGCTCGTGGCGCAAATCGCCACGCAATACCAAGGCTGCACGGGTGCCGCAGTAACAACAGGTTGCAATTTTGGTCGAGTGTCCGATGAAAGCCTCCCTCAGGTATTCTGGTTCTTGCTTCCACCTAAGTATTACCCACCTGTTGTTTGAGCCTCACGCCGAAAATTTTTCGACGCAAAGTCAGATGGGCAACGGCGACACTTAGGCACTCTCACTTTGTGGCAAGGACGCATAGAGGGCGACTGCAGCTGCGTTGGAAACGTTCAAAGACCCAAACGCCCCGGCAAAATTGATTTTCACCAGCTGATCGACCGTTTCTTTGGTCTTCTGACGGAGCCCCGGCCCTTCGGCCCCCAAGACCAACGCCACCGGCGCATCACGCTTGTCTGACAGCGCGACCTCGATTGTCGTGTCCGCTTCCCCATCAAGCCCCAACACAATGTAGCCAATGCTCTGCAACGCTGTGATGGTGTCCGCAAGATTGCGCTCGCGCAGGTATGGTTGGCGTTCAAGCGCACCACTGGCAGTTTTGGCCAAAGCCCCGGTTTCCGGCGCGGAATGGTGGCGGGTGCCAATCACTGCCAAGGCCCCAAAGACTTCAGCGGAGCGCAGAATTGCGCCGACGTTATGGGGGTCGGTCACACGATCCAGCAGGATCAAACGCTGAGGGCGGTCATCATCTGCAATGGCCACATCGGTCAACTTGCCCCAATTGAGCGGTTTGACCTCCAGCGCAGCGCCTTGATGCACGGATTGTGGATCAATCGGCGCATTAAACTTCCGTGGATCAACCATTTCAGGCTGCATTCCAGACTCGGCAATGGCATCCGCCAGTTTATCTGACGCATTTTTGGTGACGATCAGACGCAGCTTTTCCCGTTTGGGATTCGCCAATGCGTCGCGCACTGCATGAAGGCCAAACAACCAGACGGTTTCTGCTGCCTCTTTGCGTTTGGTCTGTTCTTTTTGCACGACCCATTTGGGTTTCTTCATTGCCCTGACACCTTCGAAATAAAGAGGTTTTACCAATGGGCAAAAGAAGCGGGCTGTGCAAGGTATTTTCTGGTTGACGCCCTTGGCCCGGCGCAGTAATCACCCCCTCACACCGAAGCCAGTTGGCTTCAGGAAAGTGGGCGACAGGCCGCAAGGTGTGGCAGGGGACTGTAACTCCCTCGCGGAGACGCACGCCTGGTTCGATTCCAGGGTCGCCCACCACTTTCCTCGCAAAAACCAAGAACACCATTGAATTTGCACTGCGTACCGCAATGTTTCGACCCCTTTAGTTTCAATGGGTTACAATGTGGGCGTGTCGCAGTTTTTGAAGCGAATTCTTTGAACGCGAGGGCTGGTTTTATCGCCGCAAAATGTTGTCAGATCGTGAGACTGGCAATCAACGCGCGCACGCGCGCCGTGTGGCGCAACTCTTTTGGCGCCAAAAGCCATACGTCCAAAGAAAAGGCCACCTCGTCGCCAATCCGTTTGATGGCCATATTGGATTGGGCAACTTGCTTGGGCAGAAGACCGTCACCCAAACCAGATTCTATAGCGTGCATCATCATCAAAGGACTGCTGAAATAGGAGCGAGCTTCAATATCGGGGAGATGTCGTTCCATCCAGTCGGACGCGCGGTTTGCGCAGTCAAGCCCAGAATAATCTAACCAACACGCATTCCCATCTGAGCCAGACGCACTTGTTCCCTTGGCAGTGAATCGACAAAAGTCAAATCGGCCGATACGTTTTCCAAAAAGATAAGGTTCGGGTTCGTTGGTTAGCCGAAGCGCCACTTCGGCTTCGCGGCGAGACAGGCTTCGCACCGCTGGTTCTGCATTCACCGTTAGATTGATTTCAGGGTACTTCGCCGAGAACGCCGCAAGGTTGTGCATGTAGTGCACAGCTAAGATATCAACTGTTGCCAACGTGATATGGCCAAACAGCCCGCCGTCTCGACCCTCTATGCGTCGATCAAGGTCGCGAAGTTCATTGCGGATGGAAACAGCGCTGGCAACGGCAGCTTCTCCTTCAGCAGTCATCACCACTTTGTCTGCCACGCGCTCAATCAAACGCGTGCCAAAGTGAGCCTCCAATTGCCGCACTTTCCGCGCCACGGTTGTGTGGGACATGTTCATCGATTGAGCACAGCCGGAAAACGTGCCCCGGTGCGCCAGTTCTTCAAGCAACAAAAGGTCGCCGGGTGTCTTCATGGGAGTATCCTTTTTGATCGAGTGAACATTTTTGCACAACTGAAGCCATATTTTGGAAGTTGATTGTTCAATCATGCCTCATAGGTGTCAAGCCGGACCCGATAACAGAGAGGAGATCCAAGTTGTCTGAATTCCCACTGCACACACCTCAAACGGCCCCGCAGGCCGCGCGCACCATTCTTAAAGATGTACAAAGCCGGCTCGGCTTTATTCCCACAATGTACGCCAAGCAAGCTGAGGCACCTGTCGTCCTCAAGACCTACCGAATGCTGGACGAAGCATTTGAAACTACAAGCCTTACAACGACCGAACGATTGGTGGTTTTGATGACCGTAAGTCGGTATCACGCCTGTGACTTCTGCATGTCGGCGCACAGTTGGCGCGCTCAAATTGCCAAACTCTCTCCGCCCCTAATTGAAGCGCTGCGCACGGGCGCACTCACTGGCAATACCCGGCTGGATGCGTTGGCGACGTTTACTTATGCAATGGTCGACAGTCGGGGTGCCATTTCAGATGACCAGCTCCAAGCATTCCGAGAGGCAGGGTTTTCAAGGCAACAGGCGCTTGAAGTGATCCTTGGCATTGCCGCAAAGGTCATGACGAATTTCACAAACCGTCTGGCACACACCCCGCCAAACCCAGAGTTCGGCTCCGAGAATATTTGGCGCGCCTCTCAGTAAATTTAGAATTAGGAGCACACATCCATGCTAGTTTCTGCCTCTTCAACATCGGGTTCGTCCCGCGAAACTTATACTTATGACACATTTACCACCGGCCTGATCATTGAGGACCTCCACTACAAGAGCAGCGATCCAGCTCCCGGTCAAACAGTGCCAAAGTTTGATCTGGAGCTTGTTGGCGGTGATAGGCTTCGCAGCGAAGAACTAGGAGGCGCACCGGTGCTACTGGTTTTTGGATCACGCACATGCCCAGTTACGGTTAGCGCGCGCAAGCCTTTGCGAAACCTGCACAAGCAATTTGGCAGCAAAGTGCGGTTCGTGCTCATCAGCACCCGCGAGGCGCATCCCGGGGACAAGATACCTCAACCCAAAACACTTGATGAAAAACGGCGCCACGCGCGCGCTCTGGGCGCGTTTATGGGACCGCATTTTGAAGTTGCGCTGGATGACATCGACGGCACATTTCATCGGGCAATGGGGCCAAAACCAAATTCGGCCTACATATTGGCACCAGATGGAACCATCTTGTTCCGTGCCCACTGGGCCAATGATGCAGTCAACCTTGCTCCTGCTCTGGACGCTGCGGCTCGCAGGGATCGCTTACCCCGCACCAAAAGCCGCCGGCTCGTGCGCCCCCTTCTGAATGCAATTGGCTTTTTGCCGAGTGTGGTCCGCGACGGAGGCGGGAAAGTTGAGCGAGATGTATGGCGTGCAGTTCCACCTTTTGCGCTTATGGGCCGCCTTTCAAAGCTATTCTTTTTTTTGCCGGAAAATCAAAGAGGCGCTGCGGTCGTGTTATTACTGCTCTCGCTCGCAATCTATGCGATTTGGGCCTGACTGAACGCGGTCAGTGAGTGGAAAAAATGCGAAAGATGGGCAGGCGATCTGCCTTGCCCATCACTTAGAACCATCTGGGCAATTCCATGAGTGCCAGACTTTGTCACAGGCGCAGAGATACAAACACCGTGGTTAGCTCGCTGAAACGACGCGGGCCATGAGCCACTGGTAGAAGGCTGGCGATAGCCGCATCACCATTGACGAAAGTTTCGCAACCCGCCCAACCGGAATAAAGGCTCTTTTGCACTCAAACCCACGCAGGATCACCGCAGCGGCCTGCTCAGCTGACATGGCATCGATCGCATCTTTCGCCGCGCCCGGTGGGGACAGTCCCTGATGATCGGCCTTGCCATCCGGGTTGGTTGCCACAAAAGACGGCGCTGCAATGCATACATCCACCCCATGAGGCGCCTCCTCTGCGCGCAGTGAGCCAAAGAAACCGGTCATTGCATGTTTGGAAGCCGCATAGGCCGCACGCTGTCGCAGTGGTGCAAACCCAGCCACCGATGTCACCGCAAGGTGGGTGCCCTGGCTGGCCCGCAGCGGGGCAAGGAACGCCTGCGCCATAGCGGTCGCCGCGAAATAATTGACTTCGAATAGATGGCGATGCGCAGTATCGGTCAACTCTGGTACCGCGCAAACGGATGTGAGACCCGCGTTGTAAATCACCAGATCAATGCTTGGACTCTCCGCCACAACTTGCGCGCACACACCAGCAAGCGCTGTGGCGTCGGTCAGATCACACGTGATCGGGATCTGCATGTCACTGCGTTGCAGACCTCGCAGATCACGGTCCAACACAACCACCCGCCAGCCTAACCTTTGAAGATGCTGAGACAACGCCGTGCCCAGCCCCCCGGCCCCGCCGGAGATCACAGCTGTTCTAGGCGCTCGGCGATCTGAGGCAACACTCATTGCTGCACACTTTGGTGCCAACATTCGAACACCGCGCGGCTCGACTTCTGCGGGGAATAGCCAAATTCCTGCTTGAGTGCCGCGTTGCTCAACACGGGGCGATATTGCAGGAAGCGCACTTGCTCTGGCCCGTATTGGGTGAGCCCAAGCGGTTTCGCAATGCGCAGCGCCATACGCAGAAGCCACGCCGGCAATCGTAGGATCGGTTTGTTCAAGACACCGGCCAAGTCTTGTACATCCATCGCGTCATCGGCGGCGACATTAAAAATTCCAGTTGGACCGTTCGTCGCAGCCCGGCACAAAATGCGGGCAAGATCACGCGTGCAGATAAACACAAAAGGACTGTTGCTCCCCGTCACCGCCAAGAGGCGTGGTTTGAGAAACAAATTTGTGATTTGGTTTTTGGTGCCTTTGCCCAAGACGGTCCCAACCCGAAGCACAACTTGCTCCAACTGGGGTGCATTGACGCGCACTTCCGCTAAGAACTCTTCCACCAAACGCTTGTGATGAGCGTAGGCAAATTCTTCGTTGCCCCGAAGCGGGTCGCTCTCAGAGAGCGGCACAGAATTGTCGGCGTGATACCCGTATGCCGCACCAGAAGACGTGACAATCAAACGTTTGGTACCTGCGGCAAGTGCGGCTTTGACCACGTTTTGGGTGCCCAAGACATCCACTCGATAGGCAAAGTCACGATCGCTGCCCAAAGGTGGTGTGACCACAGAGGCCAAATGCACAATTACGTCGGGTTGGTAGCGTGCAACCACCCGCAGCGGCGCATCGGTTGTGACGTCCATGGGACAAAACTGGGCATTATCTGGAAGTTCTGAAGGCGGTGTCACGTCACATGCAATCAATTGGTGTTCGGTGTCCGCCATTGCCTTCATAAAGGCGCGACCCACCATGCCTGCCGCGCCCGTGACCAATATGCATGTCATCTTTTTGCTTTCGTTCTGTTCATCAAAGCGGCCAAACCAAGGCCCGTAATCGCATGCCAAATCCCCCAAAACGCAGCCACAACCGCCATGCCCCCCAGCCCATCAAAAAACGCAAAGATCAGGACCAGACCGAGGCCTGAGTTCTGGATTCCTGTTTCAATGGTGATCGCACGACGGTCAAACGCGGACACGCCAGCAAACGTGGCCAAGCCATAGCCGCCTGCCAGAGCAAGGGCATTGTGCACCAAAACCAAGAGCGCCACTGTTCCCGCAAATTGCAAAAAATAGGTCCAATTTGCGGCCAATGCCAATGCGATGAACGCAACAAAAATCACCATTGCCAAACCCTGCAGCGGGCGGCGAATGCGCGCCGAGATTTCAGGACGCATGGTATTTAGGGTGATGCCCAAACACAAAGGCAAGACCAGCATCAAACCAACGGTGATCGCCACCGAAAGCGGATCGATTTCGGTGGCCTGCAAAATGTGGCGCGTCGGTTGATACAAACCACCCCACACCGCGACATTGAGTGGCGTAAGAAGTATTGCACCGACGGTGGCGCAGGCCGTTAAAGACACGGACAATGCGGTATTTCCACCTGCGCGGTGGCTGATGTAGTTGGAGATATTGCCTCCAGGACAGGCCGCCACCAGTATGAGGCCAAGCGCTATGGATGGTTGGGGCTCAGCGACGACAACCAACACAAATGTGAGCATTGGGAGTAAAATGAACTGAGAGGCCAATCCCGTGACCAGAGCACGCGGAGTGTGCAAAATCTGCCTGAAGTCGGCAGGCTTTAAGTCGATGGCAATGGAAAACATCACAACCGCCAAGACAGCGTTGAGCGCAGTCAGCGAGGACGCGCTGAAATTCAACGCCACCGCGTCTAAGCCGGTAGGTGTCATTAGGATTGCTCCGCTTTTAGCGCTTTGATCCAGCGCTTTATCGCCCCACGATACGTATCTTTGTCCACATAATATGCCATGCGCGGCAAATCGAGGTACGTCATTCCACCAGTGGCGCGTTCAAACCTTTCCACTTTCACCCGCTGAAGTTTGGCCGCTGCGGCACTCTGAAGTCGACAGCCACGAATGTAGCGCGCCACCATTTCAGCTTGCTCGTGGCGCCCCTGCCATCCCAGCCCGGTGGCCTCCACCATACCCAACACAAACAGATCGTTGCGCTCAGGGTGCATCGCGTTCAAGTAGAGATGCGGCGCGTCTTGGCGCCAATTCAACAGAGTTTTGTCGATAAACGGATAGTGCAACTTGTACCCGGTGGCGGCGAGGATCATATCATATTCCGCCGCGGTGCCATCCGTGAAAGAAACGGTTTTCTCCTCAATATCTGCGATGTCCGCGCGAATGATCAGGTCCCCATGCCCCGCATGATACAGCACCAAAGAGTTCACCACCGGATGACTTTCGTAGAGTTTGTAGTCAGGTTTTGGGAAGCCATATTTTTGGGGATCACCAACAAACCAGCTTAGGATCAAGCCATCCACTTTGCGTTTGAGCCACATCGGCAACTTAAATGCCCCACCCAGAGTGTCAGCGGGGCGACCAAATACATATTTTGGTACGAAATAGTACCCGCGCCGCATCGACAAATCACAAGACACCGCATGGTGAACTGCGTCCACTGCGATGTCGCATCCCGAATTGCCAGCCCCAACGATAAGAACACGCTTACCGGAAAATTGCTCCGGGTGGCGATAAGCGCTGGCATGCAGCAACTCCCCCTCGAAGTTGCCCGGGAAACGTGGCATGTTTGGCTCGCTCAAGGTGCCATTGGCGATCAGCACGCCAGCATAGACCGCCTCATGGGTCTCTGCGCCCGCGCGCCACACAACGCGCCACCCCTCACCATCATTCCCCAAGGGCGTCACACTTTGCACCTCGGACTTGAACCGAAAATGCCGACGCAGTTCAAAATGGTCCGCAAAGGACCGAAAATACGTCACCATCTCGCGATGTGAGGGATAATCGGCAACCGTTTCGTCCATAGGAAAGTCGGTAAATTCAGTCATCGACTTAGACGAAATCAAATGGGCGCTTTCATACATCGTGGAGTTTGGAGCTTCGATATCCCAAAGCCCGCCAACATCGCTGTGCGCTTCGAAGCCCTCAAAGGCGATACCCTGCTCTTTGAGCAGCTTGGCCATGGCCAACCCCATAGGCCCCGCCCCAATCAAGGCGAAAGTATCGCGTGTTTCCGTCATTTTCGTCCCCTCCCAATGAGGTTTTAAATTGAACACTCGTTAAAAATAAAGCAAGCTGTTTTTATGAAACATGAATTTCTAGAAGAAAAACAAAGGCAAAGGGCGTCCTCTCAGAGAGCTTTGCAAACGCGTGAGCGCATCATGGACGCGGCGGAACAAGAGTTTGCACGTAACGGATATGATGGCGCTTCGATTCGCAGCATCGCCTCTGAAGCCGAGGTTCCGGTGGCCTTGGTCAACCACCATGGAGGTGGAAAAGAAGCTTTGTTTTGGCGAGTAGTCGCGCGACGAGCAGAAGACTTAAGCACCGCACGACAAGAAGCGTTGTCCACTCAGGACGCAAAAGGCAACAGTTCCGTACCAGAGCTGTTGCGCTGCTTCATCGCCCCACTTTTGGAGCGCGCTGACCATGGAGGAGCGCAGTGGCTCGCCTATGCCCGGCTTGTGGCCTACGTGTCCGCTGATCCGCGATGGGAAGATTTGGCTGCGGTGTGCTTTGATCCCACAGCGCAAGTTTTTGTGGATAGAATTGCCGCACATTATCCCACACACGCCCGCGCCGCCGTTGCATCGGGTTTCATCTACTCTATCGCGGCAATGCTGGCCCTTTTGACATCTCAATGGCGCATGACGGCCCTCGGGGATGGCCGCATCGAAACGTCCCATCGATTGGATGAACTGGTGGCTTTTTGCGCATCAGGTATTGACGGTTGTGCCGCTCAGAAAGCAGACTTAGGGCATTAGAACCTCGGCACGGGCAAACGTCGCAGACGCAGTGCCAAGATCATCGTAGAGCACGGTAACATCCACAGTTTCAACAGAGCCGAGCGCTTCTGTGATGAACACCTGCGCATCTTCGGGGATGGCCATGGCACTGACAATATCGGGCGGACATTCAGAGATTGGGAACAGCTGCTCTGGGCCACCATTGATTTGATAGCGAACCTCGTAGAGGCCGCAGCGCCATGACACCAAATGCGTAAAATAAACCAAATCCCGTCCATCGAATTCGCGCACACCGATCCAATTTGCCTGCGTTGCTTCTAAGATTGGACGTACTTCTGTCGCGGTAAGAAATTTCCCAGTGGGGGTCTGATCCTCAGCCACTCTATTTTCTTCAGCACAAATAACGCCTGCGGTGGCCAAAAAAGCGGCAAAACATCCGACTAACTGTACACGTTTACGTGGCATAGGTCCCTCCTCATATCAATTTTTCAAAATCTCAATTGTCCACTTTTGCTAGGGACAAGTGAGACGTATAGTCAGGCCAACACACGAACAGAGCAACGGGAAACATGGCAAGCACAGCGCGCAAACCTCAGAAATTCAATGTCGTTGTGGTGGGGCAAAATGGGCGTCTGCAGTACGAAGCGGTTTTGTTCGTCGCCTCATTGCGCGCCAAATCACCCCAATTTAAAGGCAAAGTGTTTGTTGCAGAACCGCAGCCCGGGCCTCTGTGGGAGCAAGATGCCCGGATGGGCAATCCTGAGGTGCGCAACCTGCTGACGTCTCTGGACGCCAAAATTTTGCCCTTCGAAAATCATGTGTTTGGACAAAGCTATCCTTTTGGCAACAAAATTGAGTTGCTGTCTGCCCTGCCCGCAGGTGAACCGTTTGTGTTTTTTGACACAGACACACTGATTATGGATGAGTTGAGCACTGTCCCGTTTGACTTTGAACGTCCTTCTGCTTCGCTGCGCGTAGAGGGAACATGGCCTGAGCCTCCACTCTATGGACCGGGCTACAGCGGCATTTGGAAATCACTGTACGACCGGTTTGGTCTCGACTTTGACAGTTCATTGGATCTCAGCCAGCCTGATGAGTATTGGCGGCGTTACCTCTACTTCAACGCGGGCTTCTTCTACTACAAATGCCCAAAGCTCTTTGGGGAGCGGTTTCTGGAGTATGCCAAAAGCATCCACAACGATCCGCCAGAAGAGTTGGCCTGTCAGTCTCTCTCACCTTGGTTGGATCAGGTGGCACTGCCTTTGGTCATTCATGGGCTTGGCGGCGGTCGCGGCTCACTCCCCTCAGGGATGTTGGATGGATCAGTAAGTTGCCACTATCGCCTCCTACCTCTGCTGTATGCCCGTGAGGCCGACAATGTTGTTGAAACGCTTGAAGAGGTGGCAGCGCCAAACCGGATCAAAAAGGTGCTCAAGCAATACGATCCATTTAAGCGCATGATTTTTCAGAACAGGGGGCAAAAAGCACGGGCCCTTTTTGATCGTGATCACTTGCCACGTCGAGAACAAGCGATCCGTAATATGCTGAAGAAAAACGGCTATTGGCTGCGCTAGACTCTGATTTTTGAAACCTGCGCTGCCTCTGATTTCATGCAGGGGCACTTTGTGCCGGCCAAAACTCTCTGGGAAAAAATTGCACACTTGCACGGATTGTTTCGCAACTTTGGTTGCGTAGGTGCAATGCTGAGCCTAACACTTGCGTCCAACAATTTCAGGGAGGAATAAGATGACCGAAGGTTCCACATACGGTTTTGATACGCTGCAAATTCACGCAGGTGCACGTCCAGATCCGGCAACTGGCGCACGACAGACGCCGATTTACCAGACCACAGCTTACGTGTTTCGTGATGCAGAACATGCGGCGGCTTTGTTCAACCTTCAGGAAGTAGGCTACATCTACTCCCGCCTGACCAACCCCACCGTGGCAGTGCTGCAGGAACGTATTGCAACCCTGGAAGGCGGCGTGGGAGCCGTGTGCTGCTCCTCAGGGCATGCAGCGCAGATCATGGCGCTATTCCCCCTGATGCAACCCGGATGCAATATCGTGGCCTCGTCCCGTCTATATGGCGGCACGATCACTCAATTCAGTCAGACCATCAAACGCTTTGGCTGGTCGGCGACCTTTGTGGACACCGACGATTTGGATGCAGTGGCGGCGGCCATTGACGACAACACCCGTGCGGTGTTCTGTGAGAGCATTGCCAATCCGGGCGGCTATATCACCGACATTGAGGCGATAGCCAAAGTGGCGGATACTGCGGGCGTGCCGCTGATTGTCGACAACACCTCAGCCACACCATATCTGTGCAACCCGATCAGTCTGGGCGCCACGCTGGTGGTGCATTCCACCACAAAATATCTGACAGGCAACGGCACTGTAACCGGCGGCTGTGTGGTGGACAGTGGCAAGTTTGACTGGTCCGCATCTGACAAATTTCCTTCGTTGAGCGCGCCTGAACCAGCGTATCATGGTTTGCGCTTTCACGAGACATTTGGACCGCTGGCCTTCACCTTTCACGGCATTGCCATCGGTCTGCGCGATCTGGGCATGACAATGAACCCACAGGCGGCACATTACACTTTGATGGGTATTGAGACCCTAAGCTTGCGCATGGAGCGGCATGTGGAAAATGCCAAGGCTGTGGCGGGTTGGCTGGAAGGCCATGAACTGGTGGACTATGTCACGTACGCCGGTCTGCCCTCCTCGCCTTACTATGATCGCGTAGAGCGGACGTGCCCAAAGGGCGCAGGCGGGTTGTTCACCGTGGCGCTGAAAGGCGGATATGACGCCTGTGTGAAGTTCGTCGACAGCTTGGAAATCTTCTCCCATGTGGCAAATCTCGGCGATGCTCGCAGTCTTGTTATCCACTCCGCTTCTACCACGCACCGTCAATTGACGCCGGAGCAGCAAGAAGCGGCCGGGGCGGGGCCCAATGTGGTCCGTATTTCAATTGGGATCGAAAACAACGCTGATTTGATCGCGGATCTGGATCAAGCCTTGAAGAAGGCTCACGGCTGACATCAGGTCGCCAGACGCATCACAATTGGTGCCCCATCACATGAGGTTGGGGCACTTTTTGTCCGCATGCGCAGCAAGACGCTCAAACTTAAGAGAGTGGAAGGAAATCACACGTGTTTTCCTTCCACTTCGGCGATAACTTGCTATAAATTCAGCAACTCTTAGGGAGCGCGGGCTTCCAATTTATCTCCATGCTAGGGCTGTTCCATGACTCCGGATCTTGCGCTTACTCTGTCCTTCGAAGGCATAAGCCTTTTGTCTCGCGTGCCGGGCGGCTGGCATTTGTTGGGCGAAGTTGCTCTGGATGACGAGGATTTGTCTGCTTCTTTGGCGGCATTGCGCGCGCAGGCAGTCGAGATTGCCGGCGAGAATTTTGAGACGATACTTGTTCTACCAAATGAACAGATCAAATATCTGGACCTGCCAAGCGGGCAGATGAACGAAGACCAACGCCGCGCACAGGCAACCGAGGCTTTGGAGGCCGCAACGCCTTATAAAGCCGATCAACTGATTTTTGACCTGACGATAGACGAAACGCGCCCACAAGTGGCGGCGGTTGCGCGCGAAACTTTGGCGGAGGCCGAAGCCTTTGCCATGGAACATGCATTTCAGCCCGTGTTGTTCACCGCGATTCCGCCCGCAAACCAGTTTTCCAAAGCGCCTGACTTTGGGACGACACAAGCTGCCGGACAGACAGTTTCGCCCGATCCGCAGGTGATTGAAGTGATCGGCGAAGGCCCGCTCCCATCAGCAACGGCGTCCGAGAACACAGACAAGCCGGAACTTGAAGACACCGCACAAGAGCCAGAGGCTCAAGATATCCCCGCAGCGGCATCGCTCCTTGAGGTGGAAGCACCCGCAGCAGATACCAGCGTCAACGAGGAAAACGCAGCACAGCCTTCGAAATCGCAGCCAGAGCCAGAAGCTGTTCCGGATACAGAACCTGCCGTCACACAAACGATTGACGAGGCTGTGCAGACCGCGACAGAGGCCCCTGCTGCATTTGCCTCTATCCGGGCGCAAAAAGCATCAGACACAAGTGCGGCCCCGGAATTGAGCGGGGTCACGCGACATACCAGCGGCACAAACGCACCGAGTATCCCCGCCCAAGCCGAAATGTCAGATACCCCTGCCCTGCGCTTTGACCCTGCCAAAGCGGTGGCCGGGCTGACGGCGGAGCGCTCCACTGATGACCCAGTCGAAAATGCAACGGATGACAGGACGCAAGCAGACGCTCCCGGTGATACCGCCACGTTTTCCAGCGCGCGCAGCAAGACCATGGTTGCGGGCCCAGCTCCACGAGCCGCGAAAAAAGATCCAAAACCTCTTGGACGCAGAGCACAAAAACAAGCGGCCAAAGAAAGCGAACGCCAAAACCTCACTTTGTTTGGCAAACGTCCAACCGAAGTGCGCGGCAAACCGCGCTATCTTGGGTTGATACTGACCGCCGTATTGTTGGCTTTCTTGGGCGGCGTTGCGCTTTGGGCGTCTCTTGTTGTTGAAGATGGAATATCAGGCCTGTTTTCCTCCCCAAGCGGATCAGAACAGGCACAAACACCTTCGACCGTTACTGAAGTTGAAGTCGCAGAAGACCCCCAAGTTGTGATTTCGCAAACTGACGACCAGTCTGTTGCGCAGTCCGATGTCCAAGATGATGGCTTGGTCCCACTTTCACCACAACCGCCAGAACTAACCGCAACGGAAGAGCTTGGCGGGCGCGCCGAAGACCTGACCGAAACCGTTCCCGCCGGGATACAAGATGCCCCGTTGGTTGTCTCACGGCCTGACGGAATTACCCCGGGAGAGCAGCCAGACTTACAAACAGCCATACTTGAACCTCTGGCGACGGAGGACATCACTGATAGCGCTGAAATCGAAATGATGCTGGACGAGGCAGCAGATGATGTCGTGGTTCCGGCGGACGCTGAGGCTCACTACGCGGTGACCGGGATCTGGCAGCAGGCGCCCACACAGCCTTTAGAGTTGCAAACGGGCACAAGTGACGACATCTACATTGCCTCCGTGGATCGTGACACGATAGGTTTTGACGCCGTTGCCTTGCCTGAAGTCACCGATTTGGCCACCGACGTGCCACCGCGTGCACAGGTGAACCCTGTCGCAGCAGACACCGCATTTGACCTGAACGAGCGCGGCTTGGTTGTGGCCACCCCTGATGGCGCGTTGACGCCTGAAGGAATATTGGTATTTGCAGGCCGCCCAGCTGTCGTGCCTGCGGCCTATCCAAAACGGATCATCGTGGGACAGGAGACGCGCAGTCCTGAAGAAACATCTAGGCTTGCCGCGCTGCGTCCAAAGCTGCGCCCCGGTGATCTAGTGGAACAAAACGAGCGTGCGACACTTGGAGGGCGCACCCGCGCCGAGCTTGGGCAAGTCCGGCCACGGTTACGTCCTGAAAGCCAGCAACAAGCAGAGCGCAGCGACACTGCCCCAACCCAATATGCGGTCAAGACATCGTTGCGGCCACGCCCAAAGCCATCAAACATTGCCCAATTGGCAAGCCGGGCCCTTCCAAACGAAACGCCTCAGGTCGAAGCTGTCCCAACGGCAGCTGCGATCACTCCGGACATTCCGACGACAGCCTCAGTTGCCCGACAAGCCACAATCAAAAACGCCATCAATCTCAGAAAGACTGCTTTGATCGGGGTTTATGGGACCTCGGCAAACCGTCGCGCACTGGTGCGCTTATCAAGTGGACGGTACAAAAAGGTCCAAGTGGGTGATCGCATCGACGGTGGAAAAGTGGCCGCTATCGATGAAGACGAGCTGCGCTACGTCAAAGCCGGGCGCAATGTTACTCTGCAAATGCCCTAGACCGGCGGGCGGTTGTTCTGCCCGTTTGGCAAGCGCCAGCATCAGTCAGTTTCTTATAAGCGACTCCCAGTAATCCACGTGGAATATTGATCAGCGCACAGCGGCCATTTTTGAAAAAATGATCGCTTTCTGCTATGGTGGACATGTTTTCCCAAGCACATTTGCGTCTTTTTGCATTTTTACAAACCGATTTTAGGAGTTTCCCATGGGCTTTTCCGTCACCGAAGATACCATCAAAGCTGCCATTTCAAAAAACGATCTGAGCCTTATATTGCGGGGCTTTGGACAGAGCAAACCGCTGGACCATTTTCTAACTGTTGTGCGATCTCCGAAAGACGAAGACTGCCTTGACCGGGTTGAGATCACTTTGGAGGCCAACTACAGCACCGTCGCCTCAGACACGTCCGACCTCAAAGATGTTTTGACTTATCTCACCGACTTGATCCCACAGTTGATCACCGGCACGCCCGCTCCAGGGGTCATCGTGAATGGGGTAAAAGACGGCGTGGCCACACTCGAGCGCATCATCGAAACAGAAAACGTAACAGGCACTCCCGTCCAGATGACCTTTCCCATTTCCATTTGTGACGCAGAGCAAGAAGCCATTATCGCCACGCTTTCGATTGAGGCCCGTGGCCAAGTCTCCAACGCCGAGCAAGAGAAAGACTATGATCCCAGCGATCGCGGCCAGGCCTTTGCCAAGACCAACATGGTCTGCAACATCGGTCCTGATAGATTGATGCGTAATCGAGTGGTCAGCGCAACAGACGCTGAACGCGGAGACATCAAAACGTATTCTATCGTCAATTGGGCCATTCTGCGTGGCACGCAGACAGTGGTTGCCTCAGTCAGACCACACTGCCGCGTGACCGACGCCGTCAACCTCTGGAACGAAATTGCCGGCCTGACGATCTACAAGCTGCAATTGATTATCGAAGCGGTGCCATCTGAGCTATACCGCAGCAAGTTCAACGAGACATTTATCGGTTACTTAGAGGAGGAAGGCTTCGACATTCCCGATCCGGAAACGGACAAAGAAGCCCGCAAAAAGGCCAAGGCCGACAAGAAGAAAGCCGCGAAAACTTCGAAGGTTTCCGACGCAAAGAAAGAAGACATCGCAGTTGAAGAGACCGGTTCGAAAATCAAACCTATCACCAAAGAAACACTGAAAAAATCGGAAAACTGAACATCAGAAAGCGCCGCCCTCCTTGCGGAAAAGCGACGCTCCGCTCACACCAACCGCGGTTGGTGTGAGACTGGCTTTGCTTTATTCAGCGGCTTGGATTTCGCCGCTTTCGATCTGCTCTTGCTCGATGCTTTCAAACAACGCTTTGAAATTACCCTCACCAAAGCCGTCGTCCCCTTTGCGTTGGATAAACTCAAAGAAGATTGGACCGATGACGGTTTTGGAGAATATCTGAAGCAGGATTTTGGTTTCGCCACCGTTCACGACACCCTCGCCATCAATCAGGATGCCGTGTTTCTTCATGCGATCCAGCGGCTCGTCATGGTCCACGACGCGAGTTTTGCTAAGGTCATAGTACGCGTCATTGGGGCCAGGCATGAATTTGATGCCTTTTTCGGCAATCGCATCGGTGGAGGCATAAATGTCATCAGAGCCAACGGCGATGTGCTGAATGCCTTCGCCGTTGTATTTCTTGAGATAGCTGACGATCTGGCCGGTTTCACCGCGGTCCTCATTGATCGGGATGCGGATTTTACCACAGGGCGATGTCAGCGCGCGTGACAACAACCCAGTGAATTTGCCCTCAATGTCAAAGAAGCGAATTTCACGGAAGTTGAACAGATCACCGTAGAATTTGAACCACTTGTCCATGTTGCCCTTGAACACGTTGTGCGTCAGGTGATCGAGGTAAAAGAAGCCATCTCCCTCGGGCTTGGAGGTCACCAGCCAGTTGAACTCCTCGTTGAAGGGTGAGGTGTCATAGTATTGATCTGTGAAATAGATCAAGGACCCCCCAATGCCCTTGATTGCGGGCCAGTTCAGCGTCTTGTCTTCTGCATCATAAACTTCCGCACCTTTGGCAACAGCATGCGCCACTGCTTTCTCTGCATCCACGACACGCCACCCCATAGACGGTGCGCAGGGACCATGCTCGGCCACAAACCGTGCCGCAAAGCTGCTCGGCTCATTGTTCAGAATGTAGGTCACATCCCCTTGTTGCCATAGTTCTATCGCCTTTGATGTGTGATTGGCGACATGCACGTATCCCATCTTTGTGAACAGATCGCGCAGCTCTTGTGGCTCTGGATGGGCGAATTCAACAAACTCAAATCCGTCTGTGCCAGCTGGATTGAAGTCAGAAATTTCTGCACGTGGGGCGTCATGTGGGAAAGGACCCATGGTGCGTCTCCTCTTTTTTGGGCTACATTTGTTCGCTATGCTCAAAATACGCCTCATTAGACGCGTATTTGCCGCGAAGTGATATACATTATTAGGTTTTTGTGCGTACACTACGCATGTATCCCTGAAATTACGCAACAAACACGCACATGCTTGATGACACTGATCTGCGGCTACTGTCCGCGCTGCAACAAAACGCACACCTGACCTCTCAAGAACTGGGTGAGCGCCTTAACCTGTCGCCCAGTCAAGCTGGTCGTAGGCGCCAACGCCTTGAGGCCGAAGGCTTTATCGAAGGCTACATTGCCCGTTTGAGCGCTGCCAAACTGGGCCTCACGGTACAGGCGTTCATTCAGGTACAGCTGGGCACACACGGGCCCGAACAGGCCCAGAAATTTGCCACCTTGATCAGCACCCGATCTGAAATCGTCAGTGCATGGACGCTCACAGGTGATGCCGACTATTTGCTGCGTGCATATTGCAACGATCTCTCCGCCCTCAACCAACTCATTCACGAGGTTCTGCTACCTCATGCGGCGGTCAGCCGCGTGCAGAGTCAAATTGTCATGGATCAACTCAAAAAAGATGCTCCTCTGCCTACATAGGTTACGCGCACCCCAAACAGGACCAACGAATGGAAGACGCCCTATACACTGCAACCATATTCCTGATGACAGCTGTCATCGCGGTCCCCCTGTCCGCCCGGTTGGGCTTGGGCTCCGTGCTTGGTTACTTAGCGGCAGGTATTTTGATTGGCCCAGTGCTGGGCTTGGTCGGCACCCATGAGGCGGATGAACTGCTGCACTATGCCGAGTTTGGTGTGGTGATGATGTTGTTCATCATTGGTCTGGAATTGGACCCCCGCGCGCTGTGGGCAATGCGGCATAAATTGATCGGTATGGGCGGTTTGCAGATTGGCCTCACTGGGGCGGCCGTTTTCATACTGACCTTGGCCTTTTCCCTGCCGGTGCATGTCGCGGTGGCCTGTGGCATGATTTTTGCCCTCTCCTCCACTGCTATTGTGCTGCAAACCCTAACGGAAAAGGGCTTGATGCAAACCAACGGTGGCCGGGCGACCTTTGCTGTCCTTCTGACCCAAGACATCGCCGTCATTCCCATGTTGGTGATCTTGCCGTTGTTCGCAGGCGCCGCGTTGCCACAGATGATGGCCGATGGGTCGATCACTGTGCCACAACACGCCGACACCAGCCACAGCTTGTCGCTTGTCGAAGGCCTGCCCGGTTGGGGCGTGGCGCTGGTAACACTTGCGGCCGTGGCAGCAATCGTTTTTGGCGGCATGTACCTGACCCGACCGGTATTTCGGTTTATCCACGCCGCACGCCTGCCGGAAATGTACACCGCGCTGGCCTTGTTGATTGTGGTGGGCATCGCGCTGCTGATGAGCTTGGTAGGGCTCTCTCCCGCTCTTGGCACTTTCCTTGCGGGCGTGCTCTTGGCCAACTCTGAATTCCGACATGAACTTGAAAGTGACATCGCTCCGTTCAAGGGCCTGTTTCTTGGGCTGTTCTTCATTACCGTGGGTGCACAAATCGACTTTGAGGTTCTTTTGTCCGCTCCGGTGCAAATTATTAGTCTTGCACTGACGGTGATCGCGCTTAAGGCGGTTGTGCTGTATCTTCTGGGCCGCGCTTTTGGTCTGCGGCGTCGCGGTCTTTGGCTGTTCACGCTTGGCCTCGCACAAGCCGGTGAATTTGGCTTTGTGCTGATCACCACGGCCACAGGACAATTTGTCATTCCGCCCGAAATTGGCGAGCGTCTTCTTTTGGTGGTCGCCTTGACCATGCTGATCACGCCGCTTTTGTTTATTCTGTTTGAGAGGATCGCGAGGAAGTTTGGTGATCTGGAGCCAGCACAGGAAGAACCGGATGAAATAGATCACAAAGGACCTGTAATCATTGCCGGGATTGGCCGCTTCGGGCAGATCGTCAACCGACTGGTACGGGCGTCCGGCTTTGAGACCATTGTCCTGGACCACAACATACAAACCATTGAAAATATGCGGCACTTTGGCGTGAGAGGTTTCTTTGGAGATCCAACGCGCCCTGAAATTCTGCACGCAGCCGGGCTCTCAGAAGCCAGTGTTCTCGTGGTCACTCTAGACAGTGAAGATGCGGCGCTCAAACTCGTGAAATACGCGCGCAAAGAACGTCCTGACCTGCACATTATCGCGCGCGCACGTGATCGCAGCGCCGTGTTTCGCCTCTATAAGGCGGGCGCAAATGACATTGTACGAGAGATGTTTGACAGCTCTCTGCGCGCCGGGCGCTATGTTCTGGAGAACATCGGCCTCACCGAATATGAAGCCGCACGCGCCGAACAGGCGTTTTACAAACATGACCGATACGCTGTGCAAGAACTGGCCGAGGTCTGGCGCGAAGATATCCCACCGACGCGCAATGCTGATTACATCGCCCGCGCCAAAGAACTCGAAAGCGAACTGGAGGCGGTGTTGCTGTCTCAGTTTGATGAGGACCCAGACAGCAAGAAAGAGGCCTAGTCGCTCAGGCGTCTGAAACACCTGCTTCAGCAAAGGTGGCCATCCCCGAATGACAAGCCACAGCCGCTTTCAAGATGTTGATCGCAACTGCCGCCCCCGAGCCTTCTCCGAGCCGCATATTCAGGTCTAGAATCGGCCGTTTGTCCAACTGCGCAAGTAACGCGCCATGTGCACTTTCTGCACTGACATGGCCCGCAACAACGTGATCGAGCGCACCCTCAACCGCATCCGCAAGCGTTGCAGCCGCCGCTGTGGCAATGAACCCGTCCAAGATCACGGGGATACGTAGGTTGCGCGCTCGTGCAATTGCACCGACCATTCCAGCCAACTCACGACCACCAAGACACCGCAACGCCTCAAGCCCCTTGGGTGTGTCATTGATTGCAACGCCTTCACGCACCACGCGCACCTTGTTGGCAAGGCCAGCATCTCCCACGCCGGTTCCGCGTCCAACCCAATCTTCCGCTGCGCCGCCATAGAGGGTATGTGCGATCGCTGCAGCACTGGTGGTGTTGCCGATGCCCATTTCCCCAACAACCAATAAATCGGTGTCAGGATTCACCGCATTCCAGCCAGCGGAAAGCGCCGCAACGATCTCCGCTTCACTCATCGCAGGCCCCTGGGTGAAGTCGGCGGTGGGTGTGTCCAGATCCAACGCAATCACATCCAGATCAGCACCGGCAGCTTTGCTCAGCTGGTTGATTGCTGCGCCGCCATGTTGAAAGTTCAAAACCATCTGCTCGGTCACTTCAGCAGGAAAAGCTGACACACCTTGTTTGGTCACACCATGGTTGCCCGCAAAAACGATCACCTGAGGCGCCTCAATGTTGGGGCGTGGGGTACCGCGCCAACCGGCATACCAAATAGCGATGTCTTCCAAGCGACCCAACGCACCAGGCGGCTTGGTCAATTGGCCGTTACGTGCCTCGGCCTCACCCATGGCCTTCTGATCGACACCGGGTGCCCCTGCCAACAATGCGGTGAAAGCGGCCAAAGTGGAAAATTCTGCAGACATCGGGCGGGGCTCCTGTTGAATTTTTAACGTTAGCGCTGTTTACCTCATTGCCAGCCCCCGGCAAGACAGGAAAAAGACGCAGCTATGGACAGTTCCGACACGTCACCATTTCGCCCGCGCGACATCAACACGGCCATTGCACTTTTGACGCGACTGCCGGTGAAAGCGGACTTCAGCCGAGGTGCACGGGCGTCTTGGGCCTACGGCATGGTTGGAGCTGTATTGGCGCTGTTGGCGGCTTTGCCAACCGCTGCGCTGTTGTGGCTCGGCGTGCCACCGGTCTTGGCGGCCGTTGTCTGGTTGACGGCCATTGTGGTGATGAGCGGTGCGATGCACGAAGACGGTCTGGCCGACACAGCCGATGGCTTCTGGGGCGGCTGGGAAAAAGCCCGCCGGTTGGAAATCATGCGCGACAGCCGGATTGGGGCTTACGGAGTGATTGCGCTTGTGCTCTCCATAGCGGCACGCTGGGGGGCCATTACCATCCTTCTGGAGGCCGATGTATGGCTCTTTGGCTTGATTGCCGTGGCAATGCTGTCACGCGCCAATATGACTTTGGTCATGACCGCCCTGCCCCATGCGCGCAACGACGGGCTCAGTCATGCGCAGGGCCGGGCGCCACGCACTGGAGCCATCACAGGTTTTGCCCTTGCCACAGTTGTCGCCTTTGGCTGTGTGGGTATCAGCGGCGTGGTTTTGGCAGCTGTGGCCTTCGTAATGGCGGCGCTGTGTTCGGCCACTGCGCGGGTAAAGATTGGCGGTCAAACCGGTGACGTACTCGGTGCCACGCAGCAAGTGACCGAAATCGCGCTGCTGTACGCCTTGGTGATTTTGGCACAGCTCTAAGCTCCATCCGTGTCAATACACACCAAAGCACCGCAGTGTTTGCAGTGCACCGCATCCGGATCATGTCGTAGAAGGCCGCAGCTTCCACATCTGTGACGTACTTTTTGCGGTCGAATGATGGCTTGTGCAAGCTGCACAAACAGCGCCACACCACCAACCATCACACAAATGGAAAACAGCTTGCCGCCGGGCGTCTGCAACGTGATATCGCCGTAGCCGGTGGTGGTCAGCGTCGCGACAGTAAAATACATCGCATCAATAAACGGGTTTGCACTGTCGGTGGTGTCAATAAAAAACACCAAAGACGTCGCTGATGTCACCATTACGAAGACAAAGAGATTGATCGTCGCAAGCACCGCATCTTCGTGGTTCCGAAACCATCTGCTTTCTTTTCGAAGGTCATAGAGAAGGTGGTACGAATGGATCAGTCGCAATCCACGAAGCACCCTGAGAAATTCCAAGTCACCCTGCAACCAAGGATCAATAAACAACGACCCAACCACAATGATATCTGCCAGAGTGTAAATGCGGCTCAGGAAAAAACGACGGTTTTCAGCGATCCACCACCGCGCCACAAGATCCAGAGAAATGATCACACCCGTAAGTCGGCTCGCAAAGACCAAGACAGGATCATAAGGGACGTGCGCAGTTGCGATGAAAAACAGAATAGTGACAAAATCAAATACGATCAGCGCATACCTGAATTTCACAGCACCGCGCGTATGTGCCGTATAGAGTCTTTCAACGGTGACCTTAAGCTGTTCCATGCGGCACTCCCTAAGCAGAAGTAAACGTCATGACTTGGCCCCATGCAACGGTTTGGCCTGAAATCACGCACAAAAAAGGGACCGCAAGACGTTGCGATCCCTACTCAAATTCTTCGATCAGTTTTGTTTATGCGGCGCGAGACACCAACACATCGTCCACCTGTTTTGCAGCAGCGGCCTCATCACCACCTGCAACGGCGGCCACTTCCCGTGTCAACCGTTCAAGTGCCGCTTCATACAGCTGACGCTCAGAATAGCTTTGCTCGCGCTGATCGTCCGTGCGATGCAAATCACGCACAACTTCGGCAATGGCGATCAGGTCACCTGAGTTGATCTTTTGCTCATACTCCTGCGCACGCCGAGACCACATTGCACGCTTCACCTTAGCCTTGCCCTTCAGGGTTCTCATGGCCTGATTGATGACATCAGGGCTGCTGAGTCCACGCATGCCAATCTCAGTCGCCTTGTTGGTGGGCACCCGAAGGGTCATTTTGTCTTTCTCAAACGAGATCACAAAAAGCTCCAGCTGCATGCCTGCAACCTCTTGCTCTTCGATGGAGATAATCTGCCCCACGCCATGTGCCGGATAGACAACGTATTCGTTTGGGCTGAACTCGTTCTTTTTGGCTTTGCTCATGCAATACTTCCTTTGTGAGCCCCATCATCCCAGACAAAAAATTTCGCTCGGGAAAGGCTGTTTCCCGATACGGAATGTCCTCTGGTAGAAAAAGCCACCCTCTGCGGTTTCGCGGGGATGGCTCTCAGGCAATTATGTCCTCTATGAAAGTAATATAACACAAAAACACCTGCCTTTAAAGCGCAGCGCGCTGAAAAAGGTCATTCGCATTGTGTTTTCAAGCGCTTGAGCTCGAACTTTACCAATAGGACAGTCTGCGCTCCCCATTTACGGAGCGAATCAATCTTGTTAGAAAGCTTACCCGCCTTCGCCCGGTGCTTCAGAGAAATATTTCTCCATCTTACCGGTTTCTCCGTCGCGCTCTTCAGCTTCCGGCAGCGGATCTTTCTTGGTGATAATCACCGGCCAGACCTCGGAGTATTTGCGATTGAACTCAACCCATTTTTCCATATCCGGTTCGGTATCCGGACGGATCGCATCCGCGGGGCATTCAGGTTCACACACACCACAGTCGATGCATTCGTCCGGATGGATCACAAGGGTGTTTTCCCCCTCATAGAAACAATCCACCGGGCAAACTTCGACACAGTCAGTGTATTTGCAGGCAACGCAGTTTTCAGTGACGACGTAGGTCATAGCTCAGGACTTTCACATCAGATTTGGCAATCTGCCTAAATCAGCACGCCCTAATCTTCAAGGCGGGAAGACTTCATAAGATCGAGATTGCGGCGATCCCGTTTTGTAGGACGCCCTTTTCCGTCTGACCCCGGAGCCTTTGGAACAGGTTTCTCTTCCGGGGTCATATCTTCATACAATGTTTGCGCTTCAGGCGCAGGACCACGGCGTTCCCCGATGCCAAGCACTTTGATCACGCGGATGTGCTTGGCCTGTGGGAAGGTCAAAACATCCCCTACGGCAATGCTGTGGCTGGCTTTGGCAACTTTGGTACCATTCACCCGTAGATGTCCTCCGGTGACAACTTTGGCTGACAGGCTGCGGGTCTTAAAGAACCGCGCCTGCCAAAGCCATTTGTCGGCCCGAAGTTTCGACGTAGGGACGCTCACGCGTTTAACCCTTGTCTTTCAACCCCATAAGCGCTGCGGCAAAGGGGTTGTCCGGGTCGATCGCCTTTTCCTTTTTGGGCGGGCGTGCCTGGAACTGTTTGGGGCCATTGTCACGACGTGGACCTTTGCCCTTGGGCTTGCCACCTTTGCCACCGCGCGGACGGTCACCAGCTTGCGTGTCGTTGCGGCGGTTGTTGCCACCCTGTTGACCACCTCTGCGTTGGTTGTTGCGGTTGCCACCCTGACGACCCACCCATTTGAACGTGTAAAACACCTCCATTTCGGGCTCAACTGTAGTTGGATCCGCTGTTTCTACAACCGGTTCCTCAGCTGCCTCAGCCGCGACCGGAATGTCATCTTCGGCAACAGCCTCTGTTGATGTGTCACCTTCGGCTGGTGTCTCTGCCTGCGCTGCGCTGTCGACCTCCACCGAAGCGTCAGCTTCAGTTTTGGCCTCTGCGTCAGACGAATCTGTTGAGGCATCATTTTTCGGTGCTTCGGCGACGGCTTTGACTTTTTCGCGCTCGTCTTTTTCGGCGGCGTAGCCGAGGCCCTGCATCAGGTCGGCGAATTGCTCAAGCGTCATACCAGTGATCGACAACATGTCCGCTTTGGCTTCAAAACCGCCACGGCTGTCTTCTGACCGCAACATATCAGCCAGGCGCTCCAGCATGTCGATACGAATCGCACGCTCACCTGCGGCGCGATAGCCCGCCATCGCATGATAGCCACGCGGCGTAGCGTCACCAGATGGCACCGTCACCAGACCGGGAGGTGGCGCCTCAGGGAATTCTTGCAGCCCCTGCGACAATGACCACAACACCAAACGCAAACGCGTTGGCGCAGGCTTCAGCAGCAGCGGCATAAAGATGGTGAATTGCCCAAACCGAATGCCGTGTTTGCGCAGCGCACCACGGGCATCTTGATCCAGCTCTTTCACTTCGCTGGCGACCTCACCACGGGGGATGATGCCCAGACCTTCGACCATGCGGAATGCAAAGCCGCGTGCGAGCCCGTTCAGCTCTTCGTCACGGCTCAGATTCAAAAGCGGCTCAAACAGCGCAGCAATCTTGCGATCCACGAAGTGCTGCAAGCGGCGTTCAACTTTTTGCGCCACATCGGCACCAGCTTCATCATCAACAAACACGGCGATACGTGGTTTCAGAGGGTCATCCCCTACCACCAGTTTACCAACGGCGTGTTCGCCCCACATCAGGCCACCTTGTTCGGTGAAGTCGATTTCCGTATCCGGCGCGTTATAAAACCGATCAGCACGCAAATGGAATTGCGGCGCCAAGGCCTGCAAGCTCGCGGTCTTAAGCGTCTTGGCTTCCTGACCACTGGCTTCTTTGTCCGCACTAAAACGGAACCCCTCAAGACGACCGACGAATTCTCCTTCGACGGTTACCTCACCTTTATCATTCACTTCGGCCAAAAGGGCCTCCTTCTGTTTGAGCCGGCGCAACAACACAGATGTGCGCCGATCCACAAATCTTTGAGTCAGTCGCTCATGGAGCGCATCCGATAGGCGATCTTCTACCGCGCGCGTTTCCCCGCGCCAATGGTTTTCGTCACTTACCCACGACTTACGTTGTGCGACATAGGTCCAAGTACGGATAAAGGCCAGACGTTTCGACAATGTGTCAATATCGCCATCAGTACGATCTAGTCGCTTCACCTGCCGGGCAAGCCAATCGTCAGGCACGCTGCCCCGTTCGTGCAAATAGCTGAATATTTGCGCGATCATCTGCGCATGTTCAGCATGGCTGATCCCACGAAAGTCGGGAATACGGCACACATCCCACAACAGCTTCACAGACGTGCCGCTGCTGGCACGCGCCTGAATTTCGGCCTCCGCTGCCACTGTTTTAAGCGCCCTCAGATCGTCGGCTTCACGCGCCTTCATCAACAAAGGGTCGTCGGGACCAACATCCAGCGACCGGATCAATGCATCCACAGTCCCAAACTCAAGCCGTGCGCTGCGCCAATTGAGTTTGCGCACGGGTGTAAAGCGATGCTCCATGATTGCTTCGGCCACCCCGTCATCCAACGTCGGTGCCTCACCCGTAACTCCAAAGGTGCCGTGGCTCATACCGCGACCGGCACGCCCCGCAATCTGCGCCAACTCATTTGGCGCCAAAGGCCGCATACGGCGACCATCAAACTTGGTGGTCGATGCAAAAGCAACATGGTCAATGTCGAGGTTCAACCCCATCCCAATGGCATCGGTGGCCACGAGAAAATCAACGTCACCGTTCTGATACAACTCCACCTGCGCATTGCGCGTGCGCGGGCTCAGCGCCCCCATCACAACCGCCGCGCCACCTTTTTGCCGACGGATCAGCTCTGCAATGGCGTAGACACTGTCCACTGAGAAGCCGACAATCGCCGAGCGCGGTTGCATCCGGCTGATCTTGCGGCTGCCCGAATAGCTGAGTGTGGACATCCGCTCGCGCCGCATGAACTGCGCCTCAGGCACCAATTCCGCAATTGTGGAACGCATGGTATCGCTGCCCAAAAACAAGGTTTCCTGTGTCCCACGCGCCCGCAGCAAACGGTCTGTGAACACATGCCCTCGCTCTGGATCAGCACACAATTGGATTTCGTCAATCGCAACAAAATCCGCGCCCATGCCCTCGGGCATCGCTTCAACAGTGGCCACCCAATACTGGGCACGTGGCGGCACAATGCGTTCTTCTCCGGTCACCAACCCCACAACAGATGGCCCACGCGCCGCAACAATACGGTCATACACTTCGCGTGCCAGAAGCCTGAGCGGCAACCCAATCACACCTGTGCGATATCCCAGCATGCGCTCGATGGCGTAGTGGGTTTTGCCAGTGTTGGTTGGTCCCAACACGGCTGTGATACGCCGATCTGCGGCCATGATGGTGTTGCCTGTGCTCGCTTCGTGTGTCTTTAAAGCTCTTGGCCGCGTGCCAACGGTTGGAGTCTCTGCAAGGCTTCTGTTAGGCCTGCCTGATGGGGATGTATAGCCTTGACCTGCAGATAAGCCTCATAGGCATCTATCGGCTTGCCCATTTCATCGAGCATCAGCGCCAGTCCCATAATGGCATCAAAATGCTTTGGATTGAGCGCCAGCACTTGCTCCAAATCACTCAACGCCGGGCCGTACAGATCCAGCGCATAAAATGCGCGCGCCCGCTCTGCCCAGCCCTGCGCAAACTCAGGCGCGTGATCAACCAGTGCCGTGGCGTGCTCTACGGCCGCCTGCATGTTTTCCGCGTCAATGGCATCTCGCGTGCGCCGCAGCAAGTAGTCGGCACTTGCAGACCCTGATGCATCCCAAACGTGGCGGATCCGACCCGCAACCCGCCCCGCCTGTGCCGGATCAGCATCCGCCAGCGCCTGCATCAAGCTGTCCAAATCCTGCGGAGGCACAACAGATTCGCCGTCTTCAGCTGCCGACACGTTCCCGGCCTCCTGAGCAAAGGCTGCGTCAGATACACCAAAAGGTTGAAAATACCCCGTTGCCAGCACAAATGCCGCAACGGTAGGTTTGAGAAGACGATTAAAGTTGACCATAACGTAAATGATTGTAGCCCTTGCGCGTGACATAACCAAGATGCGCACAACAAGTTGAAGGATCAAGCAGATGAGCGATATCATTTCGGCCGCCGTAGCAGCCCTGAGCGAAAAATTGGGTGGCGAAGCCTTTGACGGTTCTGCCAAATTTGCCATCGAAGGTGAAGGCGCACTGATTATCGACGCCGAAGGCGTACGTGCCGGAGATGACGAAACCGACGTCACCATGACCGCAGACGTCGAAACCTTTCAAGCGATTCTCGATGGCGAGCTGAACCCAACTGCGGCGTTCATGTCCGGAAAGCTGACGATTGATGGCGATATGGGCGCAGCCATGAAGCTTGGCGGCGTGCTGGCCTAATGACTTTGCAGAGCGCACCCTTTCATCACGACGTTTCAGACGGCCCAGACGCACAAGCATATTGGGTTACCGCCGACGACGGGGTGCGCCTGCGCTTCGCCCATTGGACCCAAGACGGGTCAAAAGGCACTGTTCTGCTCTTTCCGGGACGAACAGAATACATCGAAAAATACGGACGCGCGGCGGCTGATTTTGCCAAACGCGGCTTCGGCATGGTCGCCATCGACTGGCGTGGCCAAGGCCTTGCGGACCGATTGGTGGCCCCCCGCTACACTGGCTATGTGGCCAAATTCACCGACTATCAACGGGACGTCGCAGCGGTCTGTGCTGCCTTGAAGGCCATAGACGCGCCAAAACCTTGGTACCTTATCGGCCACTCGATGGGGGGATGTATCGGTCTGCGCGCTTTGATGGAAGGCTTACCGGTTGCCGCCGCAGCGTTTTCCGGTCCGATGTGGGGTATTCACATTGACCCTTGGATGCGCCCAGCCGCTTGGGTGCTCAGCGCTCTATCAAAGCCGCTTGGGTTTGGAACCAAACTGGCCCCTGGCACAAGCGCGACGACATATGTTCTGGATCAGGCTTTTGACGGCAATGCGCTCACCAAAGACGCCGACATGTACGCCTATATGCAACGGCAAATGACCACGCATTCGGATCTGTCCCTTGCGGGGCCCAGTTTGCATTGGCTGTATGAAGCGTTGAAAGAGTGTCGCCACCTTGCGGCACAGCCCTCACCCGACGTCCCGTGTATGACTTTCCTTGGGAAAGACGAGCAAATCGTTGACGTCCCAGCCATCCACGACCGCATGGCGCGCTGGCCCAACGGCACGCTTGATACGATCGATGCAGGTGAGCACGAAGTCATGATGGAAGTGCCAGAAAGCCGCAGCCATGTCTTTGACGCCAGTTCTACGTTTTTTGAGCAACACAACTGAACACTGCCTTTGTTCGCTACTGAACACTGCCTTTGTCCGCTTTTGACCTGAAGACTGTTGATTGCGTATGGCGCCAGCAGGCGCCCAAGAAACCATTTCTGCAATGCAAATATACGGGGCTTAGGCCATCAGAATGGATGTAAACGCGGTCCATAGACGCAAGCCAGCCCGCTATTTTTCGAACCATCCTGTCGCCAACGCTCTGGCCCAATCTTCTCGGTGGTTTCTGGCAGCACATGCGCAGGCGCGCTCTGCCGCATAAGGCACTGACCGGAAGGTTGTGGTCCATTCTCCATGCAACTTTTCGACCACCGCATAAGAGGCGTTCGGTGATCCGGTTTGCATATAGTGATAGACTGGCTTCTCATCATCATAGGCCGGGCACCCCACACTCCCCGGATTCACAATCGTGCGACCATCTGGCAAGCAAACACAGCGCGGAATATGAGTGTGTGCACAGAGAATAAGGCCCTCGGCAACTCCAACCGCCTGCGCCTTAACCTCGTCCAGTGTGGCGGCGCGAACGGTTCCATCTTGTTGCACGTGTTCAAGCCAGTACGTTGAATCGCTCGTCGGTGTTCCATGGCACATGAAAACATCATCAAAGACGGTTCGCGTCGGTGGCAAACTTTCTATCCATTCCAAATGTCTGGGAGAGAGCTCATCAAATGCGACCTGATCAGACAGTCCCATATCCGCCCTTTTTTGTTCGATGAGATAGCGGTCATGATTGCCTCTAATTGAAACAAAATCGCGCGCCATAAGCAGATCGGCGGTTTTTGCAGCGTTCAAGGGACCACTGAAGAAGTCGCCAAGATTCAAAGCTGTCTCAATCTCAAGCGCCTCCATGTCGTGAAGAACCGCTTCTAAAGCGTCCGAGTTGCCATGAATGTCAGCCAAAACCGCAAATTTCATACACAATTTTTCCCATCGCAGGGGCCGGAAAGCAAGGCAATACCTTGAACCTACTGCGCCACTCTGCCTATCTGACACGCAACTGATGATTTCAAAAAGGTGCTCACATGCTGAACCTTCCGTTTCCCGTGCGCGACGCCAACGCGTCTTCTGGCTCTCAAGACTTCGGCGACCTGCCCGAGTGGGACCTGTCAGACCTCTACACCAGTGACGACGCACCAGAATTGCAGGCTGATCTGGCTTGGCTGGAAACCGAATGTGCTGCTTTCGCAACCGACTACGAGGGCAAGCTTGCTGGTCTTTCTGCTGACGATCTGCTGACCTGTGTGCAACGCAATGAGAAAATCTCGCAAACTTCTGGCCGCATTATGTCCTACGCAGGACTGCGCTACTACCAGCTCACCACCGATGCTGAACGCGCACAGTTCATGGCCAACATGCAGGAAAAGCTCACCAATTTCTCCACGCCGCTGGTGTTTTTCACGCTCGAACTGAACCGCATCGAAGATGACACATTGGCCGCAGCCTTTGCACAAAACGAAGAGCTCGCCCGCTACGAACCTGTCTTCCGCCGCATTCGCGCAATGAAGCCACACCAATTGTCTGACGAGTTGGAAAAATTCCTGCACGACCTCGGCGTGGTCGGCGACGCTTGGGAGCGCCTGTTTGACGAAACCATTGCGGGCCTGATGTTTGATGTGAACGGCGAGACGCTCAACATCGAAGGCACACTCAATTTCCTGACTGACCCAGACCGCTCAAAACGCGAGGCCGCCGCGCAGGAACTGGCCCGTGTGTTCAGCGACAATATCAAAATCTTCTCGCGTGTGCACAACACTGCCGCCAAAGAGAAAGAGGTCGTGGATCGCTGGCGCAATATGCCAACCGCACAAACCGGCCGTCACCTGTCGAACGACGTGGAGCCTGAGGTTGTGCAAGCCCTGCGTGATGCGGTTGTGGCTGCTTATCCAAAACTCAGCCACCGCTACTACGAGCTAAAGCGCAAATGGCTCGGCCTGGAGACGATGCAGGTCTGGGATCGCAATGCGCCTTTGCCGATGGAAGACCCCACCACCGTCGATTGGCACACCGCACAACAGACTGTGATGGAGGCTTATAACGCTTTTGATCCCCGCATGGGCGAGATTGCAGCGCCGTTCTTCACCAAGGGCTGGATTGACGCCGGTGTGAAACCCGGCAAAGCGCCGGGCGCCTTTGCCCACCCCACCGTGACCAACGTGCACCCCTATGTGATGCTGAACTACCTCGGCAAGCCCCGCGACGTGATGACATTGGCGCATGAACTGGGCCACGGCGTGCACCAAGTGCTGGCCGCGGAGCAAGGCGAGATGCTGTCGTCTACCCCGCTGACCTTGGCCGAAACCGCCTCTGTGTTTGGCGAAATGCTGACCTTCCGCACGATGCTGGACAAAGCCGAAACCCAGGAGCAGCGCAAAATCTTGCTGGCCGGCAAAGTTGAGGACATGATCAACACCGTGGTGCGTCAAATCGCGTTTTACGACTTTGAGTGCAAACTGCACGCCGCGCGTCGCGAAAGTGAACTCACACCAGAAGACATCAACGCGCTGTGGATGTCGGTGCAGGCCGAAAGCCTTGGCGACGCCTTTGAGTACATGGACGGCTATGAGACCTTCTGGGCCTATATCCCGCACTTCGTACATTCACCGTTCTACGTCTACGCCTATGCCTTTGGCGACGGCCTCGTAAACGCACTCTATGCGGTCTACGCGGAAGGGGATGAAGGCTTTGAAGACAAGTACTTTGAGATGCTCAAAGCGGGTGGCTCCAAACACCACTCCGAACTCCTCGCACCCTTTGGTCTGGATGCCTCTGATCCAAAATTCTGGGACAAGGGGCTCAGCATGATCTCGTCAATGATCGACGAGCTTGAAGCGATGGAATGAAGAAGTCTTCTGTTCGGCGCTATAAGGAAGGAGAGCATGAGCAAGTTTGGCGCGAGCTGGACTTTGCTCTTCTTCCAATCAAAGAACAGTTTGAGCTCGGACTTGGCACTCATCCCAGTGAGGAGGAAACCCGCGAAGTCATCACACTGACCTTTGAAAGAGTGGCGCGAAACGTGGACAGGCTGGTATCGCGCTTGCGCGACATTGGCTATCAATTTGCCTGCGAGGCGGAGGCGAAGTCCCCGCACCCACCGCGCAGGCCGGCTGTCGCAGCTGCAAAACTGGCCCGCACCAACACTCTGGAGCGATTTGACGACCTTGAAGTGACCGGCAGTGGCCCGTTTCCCATTGCCCTCTCACTGTTTGCGGAACTGGTTGGCAGCGTCGATCTTCGGCAGCAACTGACCGAGGATCAACTCGACAAGCCCTCGGATCCTATTCTGAAAACTCTTGGTGATTGGGACCCACTGGAAGTCGATTTTGACTTTCTTCAATACGAGATCGGCGAGGAAGAAGCAGAGCTTCATCCGCTGCCGGAAGGTGGCCTTGCTTTGCAACCCGCCTTCGCTGGAAGTTTTGAACACAAAGCCAACATCAGTGGTGCATGGAATCCGCATCTGCGTCTCCCAAGCTATCGAGTGGATCCAATGGTGTTTGCTGAAGGCATCGCGCTCCCCTTCACGACCTATCTACGTAAGACCTAACCAGAGGCGGTTTTTTTGGGGCACCGCGTCCATTTTTTCGGGCGAAGTATTTTGGTGATACCTCGGGCTACTACCTGAATGAGACCAAGTGGCCAAAACTCAAGGCAGTTGAGGATGGCATCTATTTGCCGGATCATCCAATTTTTGTCTCCTTGTCAAAAGATTTTACAGCTTTCTGATCCCCCACGCCGTCCCGGCCCCAAGCCTGCACAGCAGCCCAATTCTGCGGCGCCAATCACGTTCAGCCCCACAATCACCTCTTCCGATTGCACAGATGTGCAAACAATCAACATTGTCTTTTCATTCCGAAACACCCCAAATACGCCACTCGCCCATTAACGTGTCAACGCAACGCGAAAAACACGCATTGCGCGAAGGAGCTCTTTGCCTCACACTACAGGAAATCTAAAATACCGGACTTACTCATGTTGCGCATTATTCACATTATCCCCCTCATGATCGGCCTCGCGTCGCCGCTTCACGCACAAACCCTGATTGGGGATTGGAATTGTTTGGAACAGCCGCCGGAAGGCGAAGTACATTCACAAGTTACATTCAAGCCAAACGGAAGGATGCATGCCAAAATTCAGTATAAAATCGCGTTTCCTGACGCTGAGATCTTGGGAACGGCGCGTTACAAAGGCAAGTTTGGATATACGGCAGAAGGCCACCTGACAGATATTCCAATGAGTGCGAAAATCACCTCGCTCACCGGCAATGGTATGGATATCAAAAACAGCGAAGTTGCAAGACAACTGAAAGCAGCACTGCTTGAAGACAACGGAACACTTGCGGAAATCAAAGTTCTTACATCTTCTCAATTGGTCATTCGAGCAGATGGCAGGGATATCACATGCAAGAGGCCCCAAGGTTACCTCGGTTCCTAGCATAAAACGACGTTAAAACACCCCCATCGCCAGCCCTGCAGCAAGCGCCCCGCCAATCTCACCACAGCGCGCCAAATCGTCTTTCCCAATCACCTTCTCTGCCAAGATGGCATCTGCCGTTTGCGCCTTTGTACAGACGATTATCGGCGCTTGCACCTCTTTGAGCCGCCAACCCGTCGCGATGCGCGCCAATTGCCGCGCTGCCCCCTGACCGTCTGACCCCGCACAGATCATCTGTGCATAGGGACGCCCTTCTATTTTCCCCAAGGCCGGATAATAGCAGCGGTCAAAAAACTCTTTCATTTGTCCAGACAGGGAGGCCAAGTTTTCGGGCGCCACAAACAAATACCCCTGCGCCCTCAGAAGGTCCTCTGGCCCCACCTCGACTGCGGGCATCAATCGTGCAGAACCTTCTTGTCTGGCGGCATCAAAGGCCGCCTGCGCCATCTGACGGCTGCCTCCAGTCCGCGAATGATAGACGATCAACAATTCCGACATCCAATAACTTCCCTAATGCGGCACCTATGTATGTCTTACAGTAGACCGGTCTGCTGCCCCCAAACAATCACACAGGATGATTGAAGCCTCTGCTTGCTTGCCTTAAGCTCGCAATCAAATGTGCCCCTTTTTCCCTAAGTCCTCATGGTCCGCCACAGGAGTTTCACCCATGAATGTTGTATCCACCGCTTGCGCCTTGATCGCGCTCACCGCCTCAACCGGGTTCGCCCAGTCACTTGTAGGCACATGGACTTGTGAACGAAATACCGCAGATGCGGAGGCGGTCTCAAACGTTACCTTTGATGACAATGGACAGCTCAAGGCACTGGTAAACATAGACTTCCTTGGGCACGATCAGAAGGTTTTTGCGCAAGCCCGCTACAAATCCAGCTATGTTTTTGAGGATGGAAAACTGAGCGACACGCCGATCAGCGCCGCCATAAACGCCTTCACCATTGACGGCGCGGACGCAAAAAAAAGCGACCATGCCAAACGACTGCAAGACAGCCTTCTGGAAGACAATGCAACATCGGCGAAAGTGCTGTTTACATCGGATGCATATATGATTTTGTCGCCCGGCAAGGGAGCGATCAACTGCGTGCGGATGCCGTAGAGGCCAACTCCTGTCCTAGCGTCACGCTTTGACAATCGATCTCTCCATCCTAGTGTATGCCTCTGAAGCATATCGACGTTGGGGAAAAACTATGCGCACCTTTGGAAAATGGTTAGGGCGGCTCTTGCTGCTGATGGTTGCGGGCGTGACTGCCTTTCTTGTGTTCGCACCAGCACATGTAGAACAATCCCGCAATGCGGTGGCAGAACACGCCCCCTATCCGGTCAGTGATAGTGCAAAAGCCCTACATTCTGATTTGATCGTCGGAGATTGGCACGCTGACACGCTTTTGTGGAAGCGCAATCCACTAGATCGCGCCGATCGCGGCCAAGTGGACGTGCCGCGCCTGATCGAAGGCAACGTGGCCGTTCAGGTGTTTACCGCCGTCACCAAGTCGCCTGCTGGGCAGAATTACACATCAAACTCCGCGGATGCGCGCGACAATATCACCTTGCTTGCGGTTGGGCAGCTTTGGCCCGCGCGGACTTGGGAGTCGATCTTTGAACGTGCCATCTATCAAGCGGAACGCTTGCATAAGGCCGAAGCGAATTCCGGGGGCGAATTGCGGGTCGTACGCAACACAGCTGACCTCAACGCCGTTCTGGCGGACCGTGCAGCCGGAAAAACCGTGGTTGCTGGCATGTTGGGCATAGAAGGTGCGCACCCTCTGGAAGGTGACCTCGACAACCTGCAAAAGCTGCAAGATATCGGCTATCGCGTCATTGGGCTGCAGCATTTCTTTGACAACGAGCTGGGCGGCTCGTTGCACGGCATTGGCAACAAAGGCCTCACCGACTTTGGCCGCGATGTGGTGCGGGCTGTGGCGGAGCGCAATCTGGTGCTAGATCTGGCGCACTCCAGCCCCCGCGTAGCCCGAGAAGTCATTGAATTGACGGACATTCCCTTGATCGTTAGCCACACCGGGATCTATGGAAACTGCCCGGTGAAACGCAACTACGAAGATGACCTAATGAAAGACATCGTGGCCTCCGGCGGCGTTGTTGGTATTGGCTATTGGGCAGATGTCACCTGTGATGACAGCCCTGCGGGCGTTGCCAAAACGGTCAAAGCAGCCATCGATTTGTTGGGCGAAGACCATGTGTCGCTGGGGTCTGATTTTGACGGCTCTGTGGCGACAGCGTTTGACACATCCGAACTGGCCGCACTCACACAGGCGCTGATGGATATTGGTCTGACAGAGCCGCAAATTCGCAAAGTCATGGGAGAAAACATGCTGCGTGTGTTGCGCGCCCGCTTGGGGTGAGGCCACTGGCCTACACACAAAGCCGCCCCAAAATCACCGTCGGGCGTGTTTTCGCTTTTGGATTGTTTGCCGACAAAACGCGGATAGGCCTGACGCTTGGGTTGCATGCGGGAAAAGCGGCTCCCGCCCCTAAGCGCTCAGGACGCTGAGGGCACAACCCAACAATGCGGGTCTTTTGCTACGTGAGATCGAACGGTTGGTTAGATACGGGGAAAAGCGTAAAACTTGCATTGCCACGCGGAACCATCTGACCAAGACATGTCGGTGTTGCACTGCAAGTGCTCGCATTACTCAGCCGCATATTCTGCCCGAAGAAAGCTCATGAGGGTCTGTATTCGGGTAAGGCGGCGCTGTTCTGGAAGGCAGATCAGCCAGAGAAACATGTCATTGTCATAGAGCCTGTCCGAAACAGGGGTTAGTCTGGGGTCTTCTTCGCCGAAATCGCTGGGAAGCATGCCGACTCCGGCACCTTGGGCAATGGCTTCTCGCATGGGGACATAGCCATCAATTGAAAGGGTAATTTCCGCATTTGGAAGAATGCTCTTGATGGTTTTGTCGATACTGTCCGCGCCTGGGTAAGAAATGTATCGAGTCAGGTCACTTTGCCCCCCGGCGCGTTCAAACAGTCGAAGAGGCACCACTCCCAGCTTGTATCTGGTCATGCCTTTTGGTGGCTCGAGTGACAACCGCAATGCCACATCTGTGTCATGACGCATGAGGGAGGCAAGCTGATCCGTGGCTTTCAATTCAAGCAAGATCTGAGGGTTTTCAGATTGAAAGCGTGTCAACGGTTCTGCCAGACTAAATGCAAGGTGTGGCGGTATCGACAAACGGACTTTGCCCAAAGGATGTCGTTCACCGCCCAATGCCTGACCAAAGAACGACAGCTCCTGATTGGCGCGTTCGACGGCGGAAAACGCCTTACGCCCTAACAAGGTTAGCTGGAAATTTCCATCGGTGCGGTCAAACAAAGCACGCCCCATCGTGGCCTCAAGCGCTTGAATGCGCCGCGCAACGGTCGTCCGATCAATAGCCAACCTGCGCGCCGCAGCGCTAAGTGTTTTCTCACGGGCCAAGGCAAGGAAAATCGGCAGCTCACTCCATGGGATGTCTTGGTGTGCATTTTTGCCCATCTGCGTGCATTAGTTCTCATTATGTGGCGGAATTACACAGTATAGACAGCAGCCCATGAACTCAATGGCAAAGGAAAACCCAATGAAATCTCTTCTTCTCAGTGCTGCGCTCGCCCTAACTCTTCCTACAATCGCAGCAGCAGACCCCGCCTACTTTATCGCCCAAATTCAGGTCGATGACTGGGATCAATTTTTTGAGGAATATGGCGCAAAGACATTGCCAACTCTGGTGGAACACAACGCCAAGATTCTGGTCGGTGGCCCCGGCGCCACCACATTGGAAGGAGAGTGGGTCGGAAACCACACTGTGGTGCTCGAATTCGAAAGCCGGGAAGCCCTTGAGGGCTGGTACAATTCTGCAGAATATCAAGCGGCGCGCCCGCTCCGTTTTGAGACCACAAGCCTTAACAATATCATCGCAGCAGATGCCTTTGTTATGCCGAACTAAGACCGTCATGATTGCTGCGAAGACCCCGCGAACGTCGAGTTCTTGCTGTGTTGTGCGGTAAATCTCAAGGGCGGCTACAAACGCAGGTGACACAGTCTTCTTGGGTTTTTTGAGATCTTACCCAGAACAGTGATGTGGCCATTTGATTGAAACGCAGCTTCGATCACGGTGGCCTCAAATCAGACCAGCGCGGCAAACGCACAAAAAAGGGCGGCCATTTGGCCGCCCTTCCGATCTCAATCAAGGGTTGGATCAGCCGTCGAAATCAACTTCTTCGGTGATTTTCAGCGCTTGTGAGCGTTGGCCGGCCAATGTCATCAGGTTCACGTCGTCTGCGGTGAACTCGCCCCAACCCGTGACCAATGCATCCGCTTCAGTGCCCGGTGCAACAGGATACTCAAAGTTGGCCTTGGCGTAAATTTCCTGCGCTTTAGGGGACGTCAGGAATTCCATCATCTTGATGGCATTTTCTTTGTTTGGCGCCGCTTTGGTCAGTGCAACACCAGAGACGTTGACGTGGGTGCCGCCGTTTTCAAATGTTGGGAAAACGATGCGCACGCTTTCCGCCCATTCTTTCTGCTCATCGTCGGAAAGCATTTTACCCATGTAGTAGGTGTTGCCGACAGAGATGTCGCATTCGCCAGCCCAAATCGCTTTAACCTGAGCGCGGTCGTTGCCCTGTGGCTTGCGTGCAAGGTTGGATTTAACGCCTTCGAGCCAAGTCTTGGCGCCTGCTTCGCCGTGATGCTCAATCACAGCAGAGGTCAGTGCCACATTATATGCGTTGGTGCCGGAACGGGTGCAAATGCGGCCTTCCCATTTTGGGTCTGCCAGATCTTCGTAAGTTGTGACTTCACCATCAGCCACACGGTCTTTGGAGGCGTAAACGATCCGTGCACGAGTTGTCAGGCCAAACCAGTGGTTTTCTGGATCCCGATACTGCGCTGGCACGTTTGAGTTGATTGCGTCGCTAACGACCGGCTGTGTCAAACCCGCATCCACAACACCCGCCAAGCGAGAAATGTCGACGGTAAGGATCATATCAGCCGGGGAGCGATCGCCCTCTGCTTCCAGACGTTCAATCATGCCTTTCTGCAAATAAGCCACGTTCACTTTCACGCCGGTTTCGGCCGTGAAAGCATCGGTCAGCGGCTTGATCAGTTCAGGCTGACGGTAGGAATACACATTCACTTCCTCAGCAAAGGCTGGGGCAGCCACAGCGGTTGCAGCGGCAAATAAGATTGAGGTGGAAAATGTTTTGGTCATGTCATCACTCGCGGTGTCATGGTTTCGTTGCCGCCGCTTAAATCCGAGTTTTTTTATCAGGTCAATACCTGAACAAATCATTCAGGATTAGACTTCACCGCTTTTTCGTCCAACTTCACTTCGTCCCAAAGTGCGTCCATTTCCGCCAAATCACTATCCTCGGGCCGTTTTCCTTTGGCCGCCAACTTGGCCTCAACACCTTCGAACCGCCTGACAAATTTGGCATTTGTGGCCCGCAATGCGGCCTCTGGTTCGATGTTCAGATGCCGTGCCAAATTGGCCACAACAAACAGCATGTCGCCAAATTCTTCCTCGACTTCCACCTGCGTTAGCGTGTCGCGGGCTTCTGCCAATTCGCCGGCCTCTTCAATCAGCTTGTCCACAACTTGTGAAATATCGGGCCAATCAAACCCAACTCTGGCGGCGCGTTTCTGTAGCTTTACGGCACGCAACAAAGCGGGCAAGCCCAAAGCAACCCCGTCCAACGCACCAGATTGCGCTTTGCCAGCCCTCTCCGCTGCTTTGACGGTCTCCCAATCGCGTGTCTGTTGTTCTGCAGACTTCTCGCGGCTTTCTTCTCCAAAAACATGCGGATGACGTGCCACCATTTTGTCGGACATGGTGTCTGCGATCTCATCAAAGGTAAACAACCCACGCTCGCTCGCCATCTGCGCATGGAACACCGACTGAAACAACAAATCACCGAGTTCGCCCTTGAGCTCATCCCAGGCTTCCCGCTCAATCGCATCCGCCACCTCATAAGCCTCCTCGATGGTATAAGGGGCGATCGTCGAAAAGTTCTGTTCAATGTCCCATGGGCATCCAGTATCCGGATCACGCAAGCGGCGCATAATTTCGAGCAAACGCGGCATGCCGCCATTCGGATTGAGGATCAGAGGGTCTTCGGCCATTGCACAGCGCTCCAGTCTTTGCTTTGACGGCATGTGAGCGAATTGAGTACGAGGAGTCCAGTCATGCCGATTGTAAATCGCATCGCAGATTACGCAGACGAGATGAAAACTTGGCGGCGGCATCTGCATGCGCATCCAGAGTTGGAGTTCGACTGCTTTGAAACCGCTGCTTTTGTGGCAGCGCGCCTGAGAGAATTTGGTGTGGATGAAATCCACGAAGGGATCGCAAAAACAGGTGTCGTCGCGATCATCAACGGCAATGGCAATGGCCCCACCATCGGCCTGCGCGCCGATATGGACGCCCTGCCCATGGAGGAGGTGACCGGCGCGGACTATGCCAGCACGAAAGAGGGGAAAATGCACGCTTGCGGACATGATGGTCACACAACCATGCTGCTAGGGGCAGCCAAGTATTTGGCAGAAACCCGCAACTTTTCTGGCCGCGTCGCATTGATGTTTCAACCTGCCGAGGAAGAAGGTGGCGGAGGTGACATCATGGTTCAAGAAGGGGTGATGGACACCTTTGACGTCAAAGATGTCTATGCGTTGCACAATGTTCCCGGTCTGCCGCTGGGCACATTTCACACCACGCCCGGCCCGATCATGGCAGCGGTCGACACCTTCACCATCCGCCTTCAGGGGACCGGCGGCCATGGCGCCTACCCACAAGACACGGTTGACCCGGTCGTTGCTGCGGTGGCCATGGTCAACGCCATCCAAACCATCGTCAGCAGAAACCACGACACACGTGGCGAAGCCGTGGTGTCGGTGACACAAATTCACGCAGGCACCGTGAGCAACGTGATTCCAGACACCGGGTTCATCAATGGCACCATCCGCACCTTTGACAAAGATGTTCAGACCATGATCCACCAACGTCTTGACGCGATCACCAAAGGCACGGCTGCCGCTTATGGCCTTAGCGCCGAACTGGACCTAGAAATCGGCTACCCCGCCACCATCAACCACGCAGAGCAAACCGCCTTTGCCGCAGATGTCGCCCGCGACATATCTGGCGATGCCAACGTCGATGCGTCACAAGGAATGGAAATGGGCGCGGAAGACTTTTCGTATATGCTGGAGGCCCGCCCGGGCGCTTATCTTTTCCTCGGCGCAGGCGATGGGGCTGGCCTACACCATCCGGCTTTTGACTTTAACGACGACATCTCCCCAATCGGTGCATCTTTCTTTGCACGCTTGGTGGAAACAGCGCAGCCACGCTAACTCAGAACACGCTGTGTTTTGCCCCTCCCGCAAAGGAGGGGCTTGACCTTTTTGTCCAAGATGCGAAATTTGATCAAATTTCTTGAAAGGACACACGATGGCGCTCGAAGATGCCAAAACACAGGTCGACAATGCGTTTACACGCAAAGCGCCACACGGGCTGAGCTTTGAGAACACCTTTGGTGGAGCCACTTCCTTTCTGCGACGTCGCTACAGCAAAGACTTAACCGGCGTTGATATCGCAGTCACCGGCGTGCCATTTGATCTGGCGGTCACCAACCGCCCCGGCACCCGCCTTGGTCCCCGTGCGATCCGCGAAGCCAGCGCCATTCAGGCTTTTGATCCCCCTTACGGCTGGGACTATGACCCGATGACCACGCTCAACATCGTGGATTATGGCGATCTGGCGTTTGACTACGCCCGGGTCATGGAGTTTCCCGACGCGCTCACCGCCCACATCCGCGGCATCTTGCAGGATGGCGCTGCCAGCATCACCTTGGGCGGCGATCACTACATCACCTACCCAATCCTAAAGGCCTACGCAGAGAAATACGGCCCGCTCAGCCTGTTACAATTTGATGCCCATACGGACACTTGGGCGGATGATGAACCCAACCGGATCGACCACGGCACAATGCTTTACAAAGCCGTAAAAGATGGGCTGGTGGACCCCGCACGTTCCGTTCAAGTTGGCATTCGCACCGAAAATCCCGACACAATGGGGTTTAACATCATTGATGCACGCGAAGTGCATCTGAGCGGACCGGTGGCCGTGGCGGAAAAAATCCGTGGTATCTTGGGGGATCACCCGACCTACCTGACGTTTGACATCGACGGGTTGGACCCCGCTTTTGCCCCAGGGACCGGCACACCGGTCTGGGGAGGATTGTCCAGTGCGCAGGCCAGCATCATCCTACGCGACATAGCCGGAATCAACCTGGTTGGCGGCGATGTGGTGGAAGTGTCACCCCCCTTTGATACCACCGGGGCAACCGCTGTCGCGGGCGCACATGTGGCCCTTGAGCTGATCTGTCTATGGGGTTGGCCGCGACGCTGACACCCGAAAGCTCCGCGACACTGTCTGGGGTGATTTAAGATGTATTTCAGCTACATCTTAAATGCATTTCTTAGCAGCAATTGAGACTGATCTGTCTGCCGTTTCTCGACGTATGCTACACTGTAGTACCACGAGCAGGAGGTGCTCGAGACTATGAGGAACGCAATGGCCTACATTGGCATACTGATTGTTTTGATTATCCTTGGCGCGTCTTACGTACGGCTGGCGCCAAGTAACCCTGAAAAATGGCATCGCGATGTGCAGATCAACCACGACAGCGTGTCTGAAAACAGCGTGCGCCGAATGGTGATAACTGGCAAAGACGGTCTTTCCAAATTCGCAGACATCGCCACCAAGACACCACGAACGTCAGTACTCGCGGGATCGGTTGAGGAAGGCATGATCACCTTTGTGACCCGTTCAGCCTTGGTCGGCTATCCGGACTATACCACTGCATTTCAGGACGGTGATATGCTCAAAGTCTACGGCCGCTCACGATTTGGTCGCAAAGATTTCAACGTCAACGCCGAGCGTGTGGATGGATGGATCGACACTTTGCAAGGGCGCGGTTAGACCCGAGCTTAGACATCCCGGCGATACCTCACGCCACATCGGCACATTCAGCGACATCTGACACTGTGCCATGAACATGCGCCCATCCACTTGCAAACAAATGGTCTCCCCCACTTCAATGCGCTGGCCTTGCTTATCAGTGCAATAGCAGTCGACCGGCACGCCGTTGATATACCCATCCGCCATCGCGGGGGACCCCATCAGTGTTATCAAAGCCAAGAGACGTGTCATTCTTGAATGATACACCAAAATGCAGGCCTTGACCAAGCCTGCGGTTTGTCCCACTTAGCGACATGGTTCCGATAGAGCGACTACATCAAATCACCCAGCGTTTTGAATTTCTTGAGGCGCAGATGGCCGAGGGCAGTGGCGACATCGCCACCCTGGCCAAAGAATATGCTGAGCTTAAACCAGTGGTCGAACAGGTCACCGCATATCAAAAGCTGCTGACCGATATTGCAGACGCAGAAGAGATGCTCGCAGACCCAGATATGAAAGATCTGGCGGAAGAGGAACTGCCCGAATTGCGCGCCGCCTTGCCCGCCGCAGAACACGCGCTGCAACTGTCTCTATTGCCCAAAGACGCGGCTGATGCACGCCCAGCCATTCTGGAAATCCGTCCGGGCACCGGCGGGGATGAGGCTGCGCTTTTTGCAGGTGATTTGCTGCGTATGTATCAACGCTATGCGGAGACCCGTGGCTGGAAGCTCGAAATTCTGGAAGAGAACGCCACCGAATTGGGTGGCATCAAAGAGGTGGTGGCCCATATCAAAGGCGAAAACGTCTTTGCCCGCATGAAATACGAATCCGGCGTGCACCGCGTACAACGCGTGCCCACCACGGAGAGCGGCGGGCGCATTCACACGTCTGCTGCCACTGTGGCTGTGCTCCCGGAAGCTGAAGACGTTGATATTCAGATCGACGCCAACGACATCCGCATTGACACCATGCGCGCCTCTGGGTCTGGCGGTCAGCACGTGAACACCACAGACTCCGCAGTTCGGATCACCCACCTGCCCACCGGCATCATTGTGACCAGCTCGGAAAAATCGCAGCACCGTAACCGCGAGATTGCGATGCAGGTTCTCAAAACCCGCCTGTTTGATCTGGAACGTCAGCGCATTGACGATGAACGTGCCGCCGACCGAGCGGGCCAAGTTGGGTCTGGGGATCGCTCTGAACGCATCCGCACCTACAACTTCCCCCAAGGCCGCATGAGCGATCACCGCATCAACCTGACGCTTTATAAGCTCGATCAGATCATGGCCGGCGATCTTGATGAAACCATCGACGCGCTCACAGCAGATGCGCAGGCGACAGCGCTCGCGGAGATGAACGGGTGAGCGCAAGCGTTCAAAACGAGCTCATTCAAATCACCAAGACTCTTCGGGACAACGGGGTGGAAAGCGCAAACACAGATGCGCGCCTGCTCATGGCACACGTACTGGGCATTGAAAAAGCCCGCCTGACTCTGCATGTGCACGATGAGATGACTGAGGAACAAGCATTCTTGGTCAATCAGTTAGCTTTGGACCGTTCCGATCGTATCCCCATGAGCCATATTCTTGGGTATCGAGAATTCTATGGTCGCCGTTTTACTGTCACTTCGGCCGTGCTCGACCCGCGCCCCGAGACAGAAACCCTGATTGTTGAAGCGCTTTCCAAACCCTTCTCAGAGGTGTTGGACCTCGGCACTGGCTCCGGCGCAATTGCCGTCACGCTGCTCGCAGAACGGCCAAACGCCACGGGTTTCGCGACCGACCTGTCCCCCGGCGCGCTTGAGGTGGCGCAACAGAACGCTGAGAAACACGATGTTCTTGCCCGGCTTCATTTCGAAGAATCCAACTGGTTCTCCGCCGTCGGAGGAACCTTCGACCTCATCGTCTCCAATCCGCCGTATATTGCGCTGGTCGAAATGCCCTCACTCGCCCCGGAACTCTCCTACGAACCGCGCATCGCCCTGACCGACGAGGCGGATGGCCTCACCGCCTATCGCAAGATCGCAGCCGGTGCCCCAGAGCATCTCAACCCAAATGGCTGGCTGATGGTGGAAATTGGCTGGCAACAAGGACCGGATGTGGCCGCACTCTTCAACGATGCCGGGCTGCAAAACGTCGCCGTCAAACCTGATCTTGATGGCCGCGACCGGGTGGTCGTTGGCCAATTGGGCTAAAACCCACGTAAATTTTCCTTTTTGCAAGCATTGACGCGATAAAAGCACTTGTGCGAACGCTCAAGGCACAATATCAAGTTCTTGTCCTTTTGGTGGATGCTGGTGTACCGGCGGTCCCGATTGGACATCAAGCCACAAATTGTCGCCCCCGGAATACTGATCGCAAGAGGCGTGAAACGGGATGAGCGACCGCAATTGATTAAGGCTGGATTGCAGATAAAATGAGATCTTCGAAGTCACGCTCGCGGAATAAGTCAAACCGCAATCGCCCAACCTCGGGCAATATTGTCAACCGTGTGTTTGACAGCTCCGGTCCGGAAGGCAAAGTCCGCGGCACCCCTCAACAGGTGATCGACAAATACAATCAGTTGGCGCGCGACAGTCAGCTGGGCAACGACCGGGTTGCAACTGAGAACTTTCAGCAACACGCTGAGCACTATCAGCGCATGCTCAATGAGGCGCAACGCGAACAAGACGCGCGCCGTGAAGAGCAGGAACGCCAGAACCGCGAGCGCCAGGCAGAACGGGATCGTGAACGTCGCGAGCGCGTCGAACGTCAGGAACGCGAAGCCAATGGCGCAAACGACGGCGAGACAGCAAAGCCAGCAGTAGAGGAGGTCATGCCGCTTGATCTTTCCGAAGCTGAGCAACCTGATTTGATCGTGGACACAGCCGATAGCGGTCTGGTGGAAACGCCAGAAACCGAGGCCGAGGCCCCAAAACCTGCGCCAGCACCTAAAAAAGCACCGCGCAAACGGACCTACCGTAAAAAGACGCCAGCAAAAGATGCGGCCTCTGACGACGGCAAGGCAGATACCAAAGCCGACGAAGCGCCAGCTCCAGACAGCAAAGCTGCGGAGTAAGTCGCACCGGCTCTTTAAAAAAAACCCTTGGTTGCAGCGCACCAAGGGTTTTTTCATGTCTGATGTTCGGTCGGCGGCACTTTACGCGGAGTGCGCAAGCACCTGATCAACCATGGCCTGCGTGCCACGCGCCTGCTCCAAAGGCCACGCATACTCTGAGCCCTCTTTCAGCGCCCGACCGAAGGCTTCAACCTGCAAGACATAGTGGTTTACACCGGGAAAGCGCTCCACACGCCGTGTCAAATCCGGGGTGGAAACGACAACTTCAGCTTGGTCAAACACCCCAGCGTTAAACGGCGCGGTCAGGCTGATCACACCTTTGTCACCGTGGAATTGCACCTCTTGTCGCGGTGCCATGCGAATGGCGGTGTAGCCTTGATAGGTAAATCCATCAAACCGAAACCCCATGTCGGCAAACACATCCACACCGTTTTCAAACTCCACACGTGCATAGTCCAACCCCTGCGGCTCCTGCCCGGTGACGTAGCGCACGCTGCCCAACACGTAACATCCGATGTCACGCAATCCACCACCACCGACTGCGGCTTGGTTGCGAATGTTATCAACGTCATTGTTGAAATAGCTGAAGGCGGCACTCACGTGGCACAAGTTGCCAATAGTCCCCGCCTCCAACAATTCTTTGGCCCGCTGCCATTGCGGGTGATGTACGATCATGAAGGCCTCAGCCGCCAGAACACCGCAGTCATCGCGCACCGCAATCAACCGATCAATTTGCGCCACATCCATACCAATAGGCTTTTCGCACAACACCGGTTTGCCAGCTTGCAATGCTTTGATCGCCCACTCTACGTGAATATGATTTGGCAGGGGGATATAGACTGCGTCGATCTCTGGGTCTGCAAGCAGATCGTCATAACTCGTATGATGGCGCACCCCGGGCGCAAACTCTGCAAATCCCGCCACCTTGTCAGCACTGGAGCTGGCCACAGCCGCAAGCTTTGCACCCCGCGCCGCATGGATGGCTGGCCCCATATGATTGCGCGCAAAATTGGCGGCTCCCAAAATTCCCCAACGTATCACCGTCTCACTCATCTCTCTCTCCCAAATCCGATTTTTGCGCCACACAAGGCACCACCTACGCACAACTCAAACGGGTATACATCATGCGTGCAGACTTACATACATTTGCTCACGTAAAGGCAAAATCGCCAAGTCTTCTGTTCAAAGTGGCAAACCATTTTTTTGCGCGCATGTCCAAACAATGCTGACGGAAAAACCAAAACAGAAATGCCTCATATGGCCAGGCACGCGTCAAAGCGACCTCAAGCGCCTCAGGCACATCATCGATCCGCTCAACCGTCTGGGTACAATGGTGAAAGTCCACGCGTCCGAAAGTCAAAGATGGAACATTGTGCAACATCGCTTCTACCGCCACGCTGGAACTGATTGATGCACACACGGCAGCCTGCACCAACATGTCATGAATGTTTGCGTCCACAATGCGAACGCCGTCGTTTGCGTCCGCCATGGCGGCAATTTCAGGAAAACACGTGTCAGCTGAATTGCGCGGATGGCGTTTGATCAACACCTCGCGCCCCGCCCGCACCGAAATCAACGCCTCCACCATCCGCGCCTCATCCGTAAACGCAACGCGTTTTGTCGGCAACGACTCCCCTTGCAGAAACACCGCAATCGCGCCCGGTGCAAATGTATTGGCGGCATTGGGCTGAAGGTGTTTTGAAAGGCGCTTGTTGACAATACGTCTGCGCAACCAATCCGCAAAAGACGCAGCGCGTTCCGGTGGCACATTGCCCACCTCAAATTGCAAATCAAAAAGACTGCTCATACCAAACACACCTTTGGGGTCGGCATACCAAAAATCACGCAAGTAGCTTGGACCAGTGTTCAGAGCATTTGGCATCTGCACCAAACCCTGATGAACAAAGTGAAATGCATCCGATTCCAAATCAGGATGTGCCCGTAAATAGGCGCGCTCGCGAAAGACAACCTCTGCGCCGCGCTGGCGCAGCTCGTTAGCCAAATTCCCATAGAACCCGGTGCTTCGAACCGATGGTTTCTCGAGTTGATGCGGTGGCAAATGAAGAACAAAACGGTGCATATGACCTTGTTCGCAGCCCTTTACACAGCTGTCCAGAGTATCTGTCTGTCTGGCCCGAGAAACACAGGGACAACATAAAAAAGACCGACGCTGTTCGCGCCGGCCTTCTCAATGTTCTCAGCCAAACCCAATCAGGTTACAGCCAGCATCCCGCGCGCACCGGCCAATTCCCGCATGCGTTTCTGCAGTTTCTCAAAGGCGCGCACCTCAATTTGGCGAATGCGCTCTCGGCTGACATCATACTGACCGCTCAGCTCTTCCAACGTCACCGCCTTCTCCGCCAAACGGCGCTGGGTCAGGATGTCTTTTTCTCGATCATTGAGCACATCCATGGCTTCCGTCAAAAGCTCCCGACGGGCGTCAAGCTCATCTTTGGCTTCATAGTCGGCGGCCTGATTGGCGGTCTCATCTTCGAGCCAGTCCTGCCACTCCATAGTGCCTTCACCATCAGAGCCAACCTGCGCATTCAGAGACGCGTCACCACCCGACAGACGCCGGTTCATCGAGATCACTTCCTTCTCGGTCACACCAAGATCCGTCGCGATCCGCTGGACGTTTTCGGGTCGCAAATCCCCATCTTCAAGCGCACCAATGCGCGCTTTGGCTTTGCGCAGGTTAAAGAACAGCTTTTTCTGTGCGGAGGTGGTGCCCAATTTCACCATGGACCAACTGCGCAACACATATTCCTGAATCGAAGCACGAATCCACCACATCGCGTAAGTCGCCAGGCGGAAGCCTTTTTCAGGGTCAAATTTCTTCACAGCCTGCATAAGCCCCACATTGGCCTCAGAAATCACCTCAGCTTGTGGCAGTCCATAGCCGCGATAGCCCATGGCGATTTTTGCTGCGAGACGCAGGTGGCTTGTGACCATTTTATGCGCCGCGTCTGCGTCTTGCTCTTCGACCCAGCGTTTGGCCAGCATGTATTCTTCTTCGGGTTCCAACAGTGGAAACTTGCGAATTTCCTGAAGGTAGCGGTTGAGACCGCCCTCTGGCGTTGGTGCCGGCAGGTTTTTGTAATTGCTCATGGCGAATGCCTCCCTCTCTGTTTCGACCGTATGTTTATGTCGTTAACATCCATCTAGGGTAAGATACGCAGGTTTCAACCTTTGCGCGCGAATTTCTGACATTAAAGGTACGTCTTTTTGCGCGACTATCCACAGGAAACGCCGAGTCTCACGGGCATGTGCGCTTTGTGACAGCTAGACAATGACCCTAAGCGTAAAATCACTGCACTCCCTGCCCCGCGCCACAACCGACGCACCGGCACTCATCACGCCGAACTCAACAGGGCGTTGCACGCGGCCCAAGCAGAAGAGCACAGCTCAGCATCAAAGATCGGCTTTGCCCTGCAAATCTGCGATCAGCTGCGACATATCTTCTGGCAAAGGCGCTTCAAAGCGCAACTCTTGTCCTGTCACAGGATGCTCAAACCCCAAAACGGCCGCATGAAGTGCCTGACGCCCAAACTCTCGCGCGGCCTGAACGCCGCGGGGCCCAATGGCCTTTTCCCCCAGTTTGCGACGACCGCCATAGACGGGGTCACCAATCAACCCATGCCCTGCATGGGTCATATGCACGCGAATCTGATGGGTGCGCCCGGTTTCCAACCAGCACTCTACCAAACAGGCCACCGCAGGCGTGCCAAACGGCTCTACAATTCGCACCCGCGTGACCGCATGCCGCCCGCCTTCAAACAGCACCGCTTGGCGTTGCCTGTCGGTTTTGTGGCGTGCCAGATGGGTGGTGATCTTCATAATGTTGCCCGGTTCAAAATTCACCCCACGCACACCACGCAGGCGGGGGTCATTGGCATCAGGCACCCCGTAACAGACCGCGCGGTAGTAACGCTCCACGGTGTGCGCTTCAAACTGCGCCGCCAGCCCTTGATGCGCGGCGTCAGTTTTGGCCACCACCAAGAGGCCGCTGGTTTCTTTGTCGATCCGATGCACAATACCGGGTCGCTTCATCCCCCCCACACCGGACAGGCTATCGCCGCAATGATGCAACAAAGCATTCACCAGCGTGCCATTTGGTGTCCCCGGCGCAGGATGCACCACCATGCCCGAGGGCTTATTGATCACAATCAGATCGTCATCTTCCCAAATCACGTCCAACGGGATGTCTTCCGGGCCGATGTGGCTCTCTTCTGCGACAGGCACAATGATCACAACTGCCTCGCCACCTGCAACTTTCCGTTTGGGGTCGGTGACCACAACGCCGTCCAGTGCCACGCTGCCCTCCGCAATCAACCTGGCCAACCGCGTGCGGCTCAGGCTTGCTTCCACTGGCACATCCCGAGAAAGCGCCTTATCAAGACGCTTGGGCGGATTGTCCGCAATCACAAATTCAACAAGGGCCTGTGCCATGAACGATACTCCGGAACCGGTAGAGCCTGCCAACCTGCGCTTCCTGCGACTCTTGGTGACGGGGCTAACGGGGGTGATGATTGTCGGGCTTGTAACGGTGGTTTTACTGATTGTCATGCGCTTCCGTGACGATGGACCGATCCTGCCGGAAAATCTTTCTTTGCCCGATGGCGCAAAAGCGCAAGCCGTGACCATGGGGGACGGCTGGTATGCCGTGGTCACTGAGGACAATCGCATTTTGGTCTATGATCGTATCACTGGTGGCCTGCGCCAAGAAGTGCTGGTCGACTGAGTACAGACAGTGAGGCCTTGCTTGCCCGCGACACCACATCAGTACGTCCCTCAGAACATATGAAGCCAAGAAAACTCACTGTATGGGCATCACCTGCTCGGAGGTTGCGACTTCTGAGTAGGCGAGAAACACCGGCACAGGCGCCCCATACCCCTTGAGCGCAACGGGCGGCAGTTCATCCAAGGCAAGGCCTTCGTCCACCAGATCACAGGTTTCTCGATCCACTAAGACCTGCCACGGACCCGCCTTAGAACACAGCCGCGCGGCGAGGTTCACCGTGGAGCCAAGCACCGTGTAGTCCATACGATCACGCGCCCCCATGGCCCCCAAAACCACCGCGCCTGAGGCAATCCCGATGCCAACGGCCAACTCGCGCGCGCTCTGCGCACCAAAGGACGCCGCAAGCGCCTCCTTGATTTCCACACCACAGCGCACGGCACGGTCTTCTTTGTCTTCCCCGACAAACATCGCCATCAATTCGTCACCGACAAATTTATCGATATCCCCACCGTGACGCTCCACAATGGCGGATTGGATTTCGAAATAGCGGTTGAGCACCTCAATCACCTCTTCGGGGGTCACTGTTTCCGAAAAGGCCGTGTAGCCGCGAATATCGGAGAACAACATGGTCACTTCACGCCGCTCCCCCCCGCGCTTCATCCCTGCCCCGTCCTGCTTTTGAATTGCAGACACCGTTTCGTGGCTGACAAACTTCATAAGCTCCAGCCGTTCGCCCAACTGTCCTGCCATCACGTTGATGCGGCTGGCCAGATCGCCAATCTCATCTCGCGATCGCACCCCCGTCACGCGCGCAGAGAAATCACCGTCTTTCACCGCATCTGCCACCCGCCCGATTTTCAGAATTGGGCCCGTCAATCGCCGAGAAAAAATCAAAGCTCCAAAGGACGCAGCCGCAAAGCCCAACCCACCAACAATCACGATGCGCCGCATCATTTGCGTCACAACCGCGTAGGCATCTTTCTCACTCAGCTCCGCAATCACAGCAAAGGGAAACCAGTCTGGAAAGGCATATGCACCCAGCATCTCTGTGCCGTCGGGGCGTGCATAGGCCTCCAGCGCATCGGCCCGCGCTCCCGCCACGATCAACGGCATGGCGGAGGCCACAATCGCCCGCTCCGCCAAAATTTCAGGGTGATCAACCAAAGTGCTACGCCCCGCATGATCGACAACCGTAATCTGGCCACGCGCGGCAAACGGATGGCGCTGAACGCTGCGCTGTAAGGCGTGCAGGTTAATCCGTGCGGCCAACGTCAGTTTGCGACCGGCGATTTGACTGTCCATCGGCAGCGCCAAAGTGGCCAGCCAATCACCTGTCTCCGCCAATTGGCTCACGAGGGGCCGTCCAAATTGTCCGGTGCCCTCGATGTTGGCCAGAAGATCGTTGGAAACCGCCAGCGTGGCAACAGGATCCAGCCCAACGTCACTCAACCGCGCGCCAAACCCCTCATTGCTGACAAGGACCGGAATGTCAGATCCCTCGACACTCAACTGCAGAGAGACCACATCAGGCAGCTGCGCTAAGCCTTCCGTCAGCAGGGAGACTTTCTGCGCCACACCCAAATCCGGATTGTCCACCCCGGCGCGGATCACCATCAGCGGCGCCAGCCAACGCCCTTGATAGAGGCTGTCAAATTCCCCGCGCAGCTGCCCAGCCACACCGGTGAGGTCTTCGTTTACCGCGCTCTTGAGCTCATCCCGGGCGATCTGCACCAGATTGTTGCCCACCAACGCCAGTGGGACCACCGCGATCAAAGCCGCAAACAAGAAGAACTTGAGCGGCAGCGGAAAGCGTATCAATTGCTCTCACCTGCACCAAATCCGTCGCGGGCAACGGCCTGAACCACCGCGGTGTCTTGTGACACACCACAGGCCAATCCCGTGCTGTCACGCGCCACGGCTGTGGCGGTAAACTGCCCGGCCGTTTGGTAGGCATGGCGCGCCACCGCGCCGCTTGCCTGCGTGCCATCGCCAAAAGTCCACGTGATTTCAACGCCATGCCCATCCGGATCAGTCACACCACTGGCATCAAAGCGCAGCACATCATGCGCGGCTCCCACCGGGGTGTCACGGTCCGGCCCCGCATCAATGATCGGTGCCGCGTTCACCAGCACCTGCGCCACATCAACGCCCGCGTTGCAGACCGCACCGCTGTTGTCCAAAGCTGTCAACTCTACGGATACAGACCCCGGCACCTCAAAACGACGCTGCACTTCAGCCCCACGCAACTCTTCGCCATCAGAAAAACGCCAAATCAGATCGGTCACCTCCCCATCAACATCATAGGCACCGGCACGAAACACCACGTCTTCACCCGGACAGACCACGCGGTCCGGTCCAGCATCCGCAACGGGAGGCGCGTTGACCCGCGCATAGACTTCCTCAATTTGCTGAGAATTGGACAGCGCGCGGCCATCATCTGTGGACACGCGCACCGGAAACAGACCCGGCTTGTCAAACACATGAGACGCCATCGCGCCCTCGGCTGAGGCCCCATCGCCAAACGACCATTTCACCGCAACATCGTCAGCCACGGCCAATTGCCAATCTTGGGGTGTGCCAACGCACAATGCCGCCGGCACCGACAGCCCCGCTTTTGGGGCCGGATTCACCACAACGTCGCGTCGCATCACCACGGTCGAATTGGCCACATCCGCGTCATCCACAACCGCGAGGCTCAGCGTGTAAACGCCCGGCGCATCATAGCGGTGTGTGCCCGCCACCCCACGCCCGGTCGCGCCATCACCAAAATCCCAGATGTAATCTGTGATAACCCCATCCACATCCGTGGCGCCGCTGGCGTCAAACCGTGCCAAAACACCCGATGCGATCAGATCCGGCGCATCTATCGCAGGTTTGGGAGCCGCGTTGATACGAACTTTGTGACGGCTCACCAACTCCCCACAGTCCTGTGTGCCACCTTCAAGTGTGGTGGTCAGCGTCGCCGTATACTCTCCCGGCTCTGCAAACACATGCGCCACTTGCTGTCCCTGTGCCGTGGCCCCGTCAGAGAATGCCCAGTCAAACGACACTGGCTCTCCCGTGCCAGGCTCATCACCAAGCACGGCCGCAAACTGAACGGCCTCCCCACTTGGCGCGCGTTCGACCGCATCAATCTCAAGGCTGCGGGCGGATAAAACCGTCACTTTCACCGTGTCTTTGTCCAACGGGCTACATTGGCCAACCGCATCCCCGGTGATGGTCAAAGTGACCTCGTAGTCGCCCGCGCGCTCAAAGCTCTTGATAGGTGTCGCCCCGCTGGCGCGGCTGCCATCCCCAAAAGTCCACTCAAAGGCATTGACCGAGCCATCTGCATCTGTTGACCCGGTGCCATCCATGCGCACCTCTTGGTTGACGCAAACCCTCATGTCCGGCCCGGCATTGGCAATTGGCCCTTCCCGGACAATCACAGCAATGCGGTCGAGATCACTACCGCGGGTGCTGCCGCTTTCATCCTCGACCTTTAAGGTCACCGGATAAGTACCTGGCATTTCATACGTTTTGGTTGGATTGATCAAGTCGGACCCAGTTGCATCGCCGAAGTCCCATGCATAGCGCAACAGGTCCCCGTCCTCATCTGAACTGGCAGACGCATCAAACAACACCGACTGCCCCGAGCACACATTTTTGTTGCCCCCAGCGTTCGCCACCGGGGCGGCGTTGATGATCACAGTTGTTGCGTCCACATCCCCCGAATTGCGCAGCCCTGCGCCGTCATCTACCCGCAAGGTGACCGGGAACTGCCCGGCACGTGGGAACACATGGCTGACCACTTCTCCTGCCATCACCGGCGTTCCGTCGCCAAAGTCCCACAAATACATCAGCGCATCGCCATCCGCATCGCTTGAGCCACTGGCATCCAAGGTCACCAACAATCGATCGGTATCAATCACCGGGCCAGCGTCAGCCTTCGGGCGATGATTAACAGCAATGGTCACACTGTCCTGCGCGGTGGAATTGGCCACGCCACTGCTGTCACGCACCACAAGGCGCGCGTTATACACGCCCGGCACTGGCCAAGCCCGTTCCACAACCGCAGCCTCAAGCGGCAATTGCAGGTCATCAAACTCCCATTGGAAAGTCGCCAATGCGCCGTCGGTGTCAAAACTGGACCTCGCATCAAAACGCACATTGTCATCCGGTGCCACACGCAAGTCCGGCCCAGCTTGTGCCACGGGAGGCGCATTCACGGTGATCAAAACCTCAGATTCATCAACCGCACCTCCTCCGACAAAATCATCGCTGACTTGCAACCGAATGCGATACAGGCCCGGAGCATCAAAGGTATGCGAAACCCGCGCGCCCTCTTTGCTCAGACCGCCCTCAAACAACCACAAATGCTCCGCCACAGAGCCATCCGGATCAAGCGACGCGCCTGCGTCGAGCACAAAGTCTTCCCCCGGCGCCACTGTCAGAGAAGGACCAGCATCCGCAATCGGGCGAGCATTTACAGTCACGGTCATCGTATCACGATGGCTGCTTTGCGGTGCACCACTGTCGTCAATCACCGTCAGCGACACCTCATAGCTGCCCGGCAATGCGTAGTAGTGCAGCGGTTGTGGACCCTGCCCTGTGCGCCCGTCACCAAACTCCCAAAGGTAGCTGGCAATCTGCCCGTCGATGTCACGCGATCCCGTGCCATCAAACTGTACTTCAGAGGCGGTGACAAACTGATCCGGTCCGGCCTCTGCGATTGGCCGCGTGTTGACGATGACCTCAAAACTTGTGCTTTGACTGGCAGATTGAGTGCCGCTGTCGTCGATCACAGTCAACGCAACCTCATAGACACCGGGACTGGCCCAAGCGTATTCGGCAAATGGCCCCTCGCCAATGGCCCCATCCCCAAAATCCCATTGATGGCTCAAGATCACCCCATCCGCATCACTGGACCGGCTGCCATCCAAAGGCACCGCTTCGCCCACAGCCACGGGCTCTGTGGGTCCATCAATCACCGGAACCGGCGGCGCGTTGACGCGAATGGTCACAAAGTCTTGGCTGGTGTCATTTCCCACGCCGCTGTCATCTGTGACGGCAAGCGCAACACGATATACTCCCGGAGCGCTGTATACATGGGTCACAAGGCTGCCGTCCAAGGTGCTGCCATCCCCCATGTCCCATCGATAGCTGTCGATGCCGCCATCCACGTCGTAGCTCGCAATGCCGTCCAACGTCACCGCCCGACCAACAATTGTGTTCACGTCAGTGCCTGCTTCGGCAACCGGCGGGAAATTCACAGTGACAAGGCGCGTGGCCACGCCGAAATTACACGGATGCTGGGAGTCGTCCATCACCCGCAGCACTGCACGGTATGATCCCGGCGCGGCGAAAACATGATCCACCTCAGCCGTCTCCGCAATGGCACCATCTCCAAAGGTCCACTGATAGCGGGTGATCGGGCTGTCAGATGGCACAGACGCCACCCCAGAGAACGGCACAACTTCGCCCGGCGCCACAGTCACAGGCGCCCCGGCCACCGCGCGCGGTGCCACTCGCACATGCACAGGCACCTCAGATTCCGCGCCACGTGCAGCCCGTGTACCGGGCAGCAACACACGCAAACGCGCATTGAGCTTTCCGGGCGCTGCATAGCTGTAAACGATGACGGGTTCATCGGACTGGCCGCCATCTCCAAAGGCCCAGTCATAGGACATCAGGGGATCAGTGTTGGGCAGGCTGCCGTCAAACGCGACGCTGGAACAATCCGCCAGTTCGCGCGCTCTGGGACGCGCCTCAGGCCGCTCTGGCGCAGGAGCTTGGCGAGGCGGCATGATGATCGGCAAAGCAGCGCCCTCCGCATCAAACAAACTCAGAGTGACATCGTTGGGGGTCTCAAATCCGCCCTGCAGGGTGAGCGCCACCACATCCTCGCCCGCCAAAACATCCGCCGCGATGTCCTCACTGGCCCACACGTTTTGACCTGACGCGCGCACCGCCACATCCGAATACATTCGGTTGATGCGCAGATCCGCCGCGGCTCCGTCAAAGTTCTGGACCGTTATAGGGCCCGATATCGCCTCAAATTCCACCCGCGTGCCGGGCCCGGACCCCGGCCAACGGATCGTTGGTTGATAGGCCAACATCTGTAACTCTTGCGGGCGGCGATGCGCATCTCGCAGAAGGCTCACATCCAGATTGAACCCGTTCCCATCGTCCCCATCAGCGCCGAGCACTTCGATCCGAAACCACGCCCTATCACCGACCACATCGCCTTGCCGCGCCCGCACGGACCCGATGGAAACCCATTGCCCATCAGTTTCAGCCTCAGAACCAAATTGCGCCTCCCTCAGAATCTCTCCGGGCTGTGCGGCCAACACGTCTGCGCGTCGCTGTTTCTTAGGGGTGCTGCCTGCCGCCACCGGCGTTGGCAGGGTGGCATCTTGAAACGCACCGGCACCACCATAGACCCGGAAGATCGTCTGGGTATTGCCTGCACGGCCATACCGGAAATCATGGGCACCACGCATTTCGGGGTCAAAGGCACGCACGTAAACTCTATCCCGCAAATCTTTGGGAACACTAAAAAATACCACCTCACGATGATCAACATCACCCTCACGAGTTGGGGCCAATGCACCATAGACAACCAATAGGCCCTCGTCAGGTGGCGCGCTGACATCCTGCGCAGATACGTTGGTTCCCCAAGTTGCCATCACTGCAAAAAGCAGCCTCAGCGCCCCTCGCATTGCATCACTCATCCGCATCTTCACAATCTTCCCCACAGCCATCCCCATCACCGGATCACCTCGTTCCCTGCGTAATCCTGCAAAACCACTTCAATCAGGCGCATTTCACCGTCTGTTTCAGGCAAACTCGCCCGGCACAGCCCCGCAGCGGTGTCACACCGCAGATACCCCTCAAATTCCTTGTCTCCGACCTCCGCCAGATACGGCGCGGCCTGTCGCAGCCCACTCTCGTCCAGCGCGCGCACCACAATCTCAATTGGCCCACTGGTTCCCTGCGGTCTTGTGATCACCGCTTCCGACACCTCTGGCGGCGTCAGATCAAGAAAGGTCTCCAGCAACAGAACGCCGACGTTTCCAGCCGCATCAATCGCAAGTAGTTCAATCTTATTTTTTCCTTCAGAAAGATCGACTTGCATGGCAAAGCTACCGTCAAAAATATCTTGTTTGACCCCATTTAGGCGCAACGTCACCGCATCCCCCAACGTGCCGGTCAGGTCCAATCTGGTCTCCTGTGTGGCGCGCGGCGCGGGCATATCCAACACCAACTCTGGCGGATCTCGGTCAAGCACAACGGAGAACGCTGCCGCCCCCGTTGGCACACCACCCTCTGAAAGAACTTCAACCGAAAAGGCCATCGGCTCTGTTGTCACCGGCACCGAAATTGCCACAATGCCACCCACCCCGGTCTGCGTCTGCCTAACCACGGCTCCGTCGACATCCAACAGACGCACCTGCTGACCGGGACGCGCCGATGAGGCGGCGTACACCGTCATCTCTGGATTGCGGCTCACCAATGTGCCTGTGCTATCGCGCGCCAAATCGGGATTTATCACCACCTCAACATCTTCGCGCGCCACATACCGCAGCTGGCCGCGACGCTCGGTGCTGTTGCCTGCCGGATCAACCGCGACCAAAACGATCTGGTTTGCGCCGGGAACAAGCATAACGTCGGTGCGAAAGCTGCCATCAGAATGAACGTCGACCGCAATGCCATTTACGGTCAGATCCACATCCGTTTCTGAGGCGCCGAACACTTCTATGCTGGGTGTCTCCACCAACAGTCCCTCGGCGGGTGCCAACAAGGCCAAATACGGTGGTGTGCTGTCCAGCCGTACATTAAACGACCGCACTTCGCTCCATTTGCCCGGCAAGCCAAGCCCATCCAGAGCGGCAACCCGCCAAAAATAGCCACCCGGTTCCAATCCCTCCAACGGAAACCTCAGCTTTTTGATCCCCCACTCTGTGGAGATCATTCGATTGAACCCAGGATCGCCAGCAACCTCAAACCAATACCCTGTGGCCTCAGGATAGGCTTGCCACGCCAGCCCGACGGCATTGCCATAGACGTCATCTTCATTGACTGGCGCGCTGAGCAGCGGTCGGTCCAAAACCTGCGCCCGTTCGGCCACGCCGGCTTCGGTGATCACAACCCCTTCATCCTGTCCAAGCGACACTAGTGTTGCGCCGCTGTCGATGTCCAAAACTGCGGTGTCATAGTTCACAAACAGAGCTTTGTCGGCATCTTTCTTGATCCAGAAATCATCGCTGTCTGTTGTGGTCTGAATGCCCGGCACATCAATTTCAAAGCTATCCCGATCCGAAAGCTGATTGAGCAAAGCGTAAAAATCACCGTTCGCAAGCGACACTTTTGTGACTTCTTTGCCGGTCAAAGGATCAGACCGCATGCGTTGAATTGTGGCATTGGAATTGGGGTTCAGGCGCAGGCGGCTGAGATCGCGAAACGTGACCTGCGTTGTTGAGTTGGTAAGCGTGCGCAGCTTTTCAAATTCGACCAGAATGTCATTTATGTCGCGATCAGACCACGCGGGCTCGGCAGGGTCGCGTCCTTCCACCTGACCATGAATGTCGGTGATCAAAGCTTCCGCAGCCCGGTCACGCTGCGCTAAGGCTATCTCAAATGCTTCTGTGGCGTGTGTGGTCGCGGTCTCTGCGAAACTCACAACTTTGCGCCATGCCCCCTCACCGCGATAGCCAACAGCTGCGTCTCGATCCGCAATCGCCGCGCCAATTTGCTCAGGCGCAAACAAGCGTGCGCCCTCTGACGTAGCCTTTTGAATCGCCTGTAGCGAACTCGCCAACGCTTGATCTGCCAGAGCCACCTGACGCACTGGCATCTGAACTTGTAGTCCAGCGACAAAATCAGCCGGTGACTCCAATGCGTTGATTTGTAGAACCGCCGGCCATAGATCCGGGTCGCTGAGGTGGCGCGCCACAAAATCACGCAGCGTTTCCTCGCCATCATAGAGGATCAGCTCATACGGCGCACCCAAGTCGTCGGTTTGCGCAAGCAAAGGCGAAAAGCTTCCAATGGCCAAACCCGCAACAATTGCGGAGACCCTCAAAAGTCGTTTTACAATGTGTCTTCGGTCGTTGGCAGGACACAACATGCCTGCGCCTCCCCCTGAGACAGCGAAATCTAATTATGGTTAATGCTTTGCTTAGATCGTTCTACAAGTTTTCAAAATAGGCAAGTTTTTAAGGGTCTTGCGGCCGAATTTCCACATCACCCAGAAACAAACTTCCAAAATCCAGCTACATTTTCCACAAAAAAGAAACAGCGTACACGCCAAAGCTCTGTCTTCAAAGAGGCTTTGAATCATCATGCAGGCCTCTGAGCGCCACGCTTGATCCCAAGATCGTGCCAAAACGATGTCGCTTGGATCACCAACAATGGTCACGCAGATGTCATAGAACGCAAACCAGATTGTCACCAAAGCCGGACATACTCGGCTCTGTTTGAACACACACATTGGGGGAGGATGGTACCGCCTCCCCGGCTCGAACGGGGGACCCCTGGTTCCACAAACCAGTGCTCTAACCAACTGAGCTAAGGCGGCAACAAGGGCGATTTAGCGCTCCCGGATGGCGAATGCAAGCACCTAAAATGCGATTTTGTAAGTTTGTTCGATCAGATCACATCCAAAGTTGTGGACCGGTCGCTGCGCCGCCAAATGAAATCCGTTTTTATCATAAAGCGCGCAAGCGGCTTTGTGGCTCTGATGTGTCCAAAGTTTAATTCCATCAAAACCCACGCCTTGGGCAAACCCCATACATGTGTCCAAAAGGCGCTGTCCAAGGCCAAATCCACGCGCTTCTGGCAGCACCAGAAACAAACGAAGTTTGGCCCAGTTTTCCTGATCTGCTTTGACACAAAAAATACTGCCAATGCGCCGCTGATCATGTTGCGCAACCCAACCTCGCTCCAGCACGGGATCGTGTTCGGTGAGAAAGTCTTGCAAAATTTCTGCAACCAACGGACCAAAAGTGTCGTCAAAACCGTCGTTGCGCGCATAGAGCGTCGCATGGCTCTCCACCAACCAATCCAGATCGGCCTCACAAAAGGGGCGCAGGTCAATTCCCGTGTCCATTTGTCTCTCCTTACGCAGTCTTACGGCCGATACATTGCACCACTTCTTGCCTTTGGCGTCCCGACAGGCTACCCGAAACGACAACTCAGGAGAACACCCGGGAGAGCCAAATGGGCATCAACACCGAAAGCGACATCGAAGCCAACTTGCAGATCGGTCCAACCGACCAAGGGTTTGTGCGGATTTTCATAGAAGCAAATGGTGTTGAAGTGCCAATGGACTTTGACCCGGAAGAGGCAGAAGAAATCGCTGAGGAGATCCGTGCGGCAGCTGCAACAGCTCGTCAGATGGCGGACTGAGACAACGGCTCACAGCTGGCTCGCAGGATCCGGGCTCCCCTTTGCGCCCTGACCCGCCGAACACATCACACAAAGGCGTTTGTCACCTCTCAGAGGACGAGAGCGCTTCATCATCAGGAAGCGGTGCCAGTTTTGGATCGCGGTATCGCTGTAAACGACGGGCCGCGTCCACCGCGAATTTTTGGATCAGCTTTTTGCGACGCGCCGGTGCAAGTTTGTCTTCGGGTCCCATACGGATAATTTCCGCGTCATAGCCATCCGCAAAGATAAGCCCGGTTCCCTCTGGCAGCAGATCGGTGGGGAAATCGGTGTCCACGGCCCAAAAATAGCGATCACACCATTCAAGGTAGTTCTGCCATTTGCTGTCAGATTGGAAATCCGCCCGGCTGGATTTGCATTCAATCACCCAAAGCTCCCCTTTGGGACCCAAAGCCATCACATCCACGCGAAGCCCCCGATCAGGAACAAATTCTTCAATAGAAACATAGCCATGACTGCGCAGATGGCGGCTCACGCCACGCGCCAGAAGTTGCCCCGGTTGCAGGGTTTGTGTCGCAGTGTTTTCCATATAGCAAACGTGAACATTTGGGGAACAAAATGCAATAGGGTAATTTGGCCACGCCCCTTGCGCCGCGCGTGCCTCAGGCATAGATACAGGGTCGGCGGGTTCTGCCCTTCTCGTAATACGGTTGCATTCCGGTGGCCTTAAGCAATTCCGAGGGAGCTGGCTCTGTTCTGGCCCTGGCCTGATTACCTGGCGCCCACCTGTACATACAGGTCCTCGGGAATGAGATAACCCTACGGCTGCGTTTGCGGGCCCGCCACTTTATCTCTCACATAGGCGTTCAATTGCCAAAACAATCGCCTTGAGATCAGCCGCGTAAAATCCCGCTGCATTGATCCCGTTGGTTTCGATGATCCGCAACCCATCTGCGATGCGGCAAATGTCCATCACATATGCTGGTGCATATCCTGCATTGGCCTGCGCCATCGTCTCCCCGAAGGCCAACACCTCAGGCGGAATGTGAGGCACGTAGTCCACCCGACCAGCCTGCTTGTAGCGCGAATAGGTCACGACTTGATCGTCTGCCACCCACAAACGCCATTCTTCTAATATCCGCCGCGGTGCACATAACATCACCTCAGTGTCGCCCCGTAGCGAGCCAATAGGCAGTTCGTCCTCTGGCAACGCCGACACCCGTTTGGACAACGCCACAATCTCAGACGCCGCCATCACGCGTCCCGGAATCTCTTTGCTATCCTCAACAGGGCGCAAAAACACATCTTCATCAGTCCCGTTCAAATGCACACCGCATTGGTCAAAGCGGATCACAAGGGCGTCTGGACCATTTAACAGATACGGTTGCCATGCATCCTGACGCAGAAATGGCTCAATACGAAAGACGCCGGGTTCCAGCGCATGCGACTCAGCGTATTTCCACATGCTGTATGCACCAAACAACACAACTGACCGCTTGTCTTTGATCACAGGCTCAGGCGTCAGCGCCCCGACAAATGGCACAATTTTATGCCAACTGAAGTCACGGCCCATCGCCAATAGGGTATCGCCGAGTTTGCGCGTGTCTTCAAAGTCTTGCAGCAACCATTGCATTCTGGCGTCCCTTTGCTGTGCAGGTCGTGACGACACAAATTTGCGGGACATCGTCAACACACTTGACTCGATACCAAATGGTATCATATCAATTGAGATACCATTTGGTATCACTTGGATGAGGACACGCCATGCACATGCCCGCCCCACCACTGCAAAATTACCGCGCAACGATTTCGGTGCCGATGGATGCCGCACATGCCCGCACCGCCATCTTTGACGAAATGCATCTGTGGTGGACGTTGCGCGCCGAACGCACCCCAGACGGTGTCACAGCCCGTTTCAACAACAGTCACGTGACTTTTGTTTTCGACACCGACCAACCGCTGATATGGCGTTGCACAGACGCCCACATGATCATCGAGGATGTAGCCGATACCACAGAATGGACCGGCACCTGCCTACATTGGACCATCATCCCCACCAGCGATGGATGCGACATCACTCTGGAACATAAGGGGCTAAACGCGTCTTTGGACTGCTTAGATGTCTGTACCCGTGGGTGGCAGCATTTTTTTGAGAACAGTCTTTTGGCGCACCTCTCCGGCCAAACACCTGCGCCAGAAACCCGCTAAATTTACGTCAGGACTTTCCTCTTATGACCGATCCACTGCAACCCGTATTCCGCGCCCTTGGTGATCCCACCCGCCGCGACATCCTCAAGATGCTCGGGCACACCCCTATGACCATCGCTGAGGTGGCAGAGAATTTCGACATGACCCGCGCCGCCGTCAAAAAGCACCTTGTGGTGTTGTCTGATGGCGGTCTGATTTCCGTATCCGCCCGAGGACGCGAAAAAGTGAACTCTCTGAATGCCTTAGCTCTCAAACCCGCACTCGAATGGATGGGGTGGTTTGATCAGTTCTGGGATGACCGTTTGACCGCATTGAAAACTGCAATTGAAAAGGAAACTTCTGATGACACTGGACGCAACAATGACTGAGCTTTCCCAAGACACGACCATTCGCAAGTCTGTGTTTCTCGCCGCGCCCAAAACACGCGTATGGGACTTCTTAACCAAAGCGGACCTGCTCAAAGAGTGGTTTCACCCTGCCGACGCTGACTTGGCTGCGGGCGAAGAGTACACATTGCTCTCTCAAAAGGATGGGGATCGCATGTGCTGGGGCAAAGTTGTGGAGGCCCGTCCGCACGACTACATGAAATGGGATTTCACTGTGGGCCCAATGCAAGGTCAGATGACTTCTGTGACTTGGGAGCTGTCAGACGCGCCCGGCGGCACACGCTTGACGTTGATCCATTCCGGCCTGCCCGCCAACGCTGATGGTTTTGGCTTGGTTCTGGCGCTGGACAAAGGCTGGCACGGCTTCCTGCTCAACCTGCATGACATGCAATAACCCACAAAAAAAGCGCCCTACAATCTGGGGCGCTTTTACTCTCTTTGGAACAGTTTAGCGGCGCATTTGGCGCTGCTGAGAGGTGCGGCGATCCACTTTCACCGGCACCGGTTCTGCCAACATCACCGGCATCATCTGGCGTTTGCCACCACCGGGATGTTCATCCTCTTTCATGCGCATGACAGCGATGCCAAACTGCACCCCGGCGAACACAATCCCATTCAGCACCCACATGACCGCGACGGCCAAAACACCCTCAGAGCTGTTGCTCATAAGATGCCAAAGGTTGGCAACGTTGAAAGTGAGCAACATCGCCACAAAGGCTGCGGAAATGGCGAACCCAATGGCCACCTGGCGGATGTACAGTGAAATAAGCTTTGGCATGGCAGTGCCTCCTCGCACTCATTAAACGACAGCTGCACCAGAACAGCAAGTCACGTCGGCGCGACACCTTGTCCTGTTTGCTCTATGCGCATGCAACGTGCATATCCAGCAGCGCGTCGTCGGTTTGGCACACCCTGACCGCTCAAGGTTAACAGGGCTTTAAAATCCCCAGCGCCTCACTGTGCTGCCATCATCTCCGCCATGGCCTCAGGTGGGATTTCACCTTCAAAGCTTTGCAGGCCCATCTCCCCACGGATCATTATTGCGGCCTCTGGCACCGCCATGCGCGTGCAGTGACCTGCGCCGCTTGATTTGCGGCAATCCTCACAATGGCAATGGCCAACCGTGATGGGCTCGAACTTGTCGGGGATCGCTCGACACTGGTAATTTTGCGCAATCTTGTCAACGGCAAAGCAAAAATTGCGGATTTTCTGGCAGGCCCAGAAAAGATCACAACCAACATATGGGCGTCGCGGCTCTCTCAAATGGAAGACAACGCGCTGGTCATCAAACAACCTTACCAAAGCAATCCGCCGCGGCACAGCTACTAACTCACGCCCAAAGGCGCGGATTTGCTGCCGCTGATGCAGAGCCTCTCACGCTAGTCCAATGTGCATATGCCGCACATCCGGACCCCGCCACAGTATTTTATGGATATGACGCCCAAAGCAGCGGCTGAGGCAGGTGCAAAACCACCCGCGTGGCGCTTAGAATGCTTCTGGCTTGGCTTCGCGGGCCATGTGATCAAGCACAGCGTTCACAAATTTGCTTTCTTTGCCTTCCGGGAAAAAAGCCAAAGAGATGCTGACGTATTCAGAGATTGCCACTTTGGGTGGCACATCGCTTTGAAGCAGCTCTGCGCCAGCCGCACGAAACAGCGCGCGCAGTGTTGGGTCAATCCGATCAATTGGCCATTTTGCAACCAATGCACGGTCGGTCATTTGGTCAATTGGCGCTTGATAGTTCACCGCGTCCTCAAGCGTTTTGCGGAACAGGTCCACATCACCCTCGATCATATCGGTACCCTCATCAACTTCGGCTCCAAACCGATGGTCCAAAAACTCCACCCGCACCTGATCCACTGTCTGGCTTGAGCTTTCCATTTGAAAGAGCGCCTGCACCGCATAAAGACGGGAGGCGGATTTCATCTTGCGTTTCTGGTTACCGGATAGGGTCATGCCGATGGATTGTCCTTGAGTTGACCAGCCAATTTGTAGTCTTCGGTGTCGGGCAAAAAGCCGACTCCTTTGCGCTGAGCGCCCCACTTACGGCTCAACGCCACAAGATGCAAGGCCGCAGCCGCCGCCCCACCACCTTTGTTCTGATCCGCCGGATCGGCGCGCACTTCGGCTTGTGTGCGGTTCTCAACGGTCAGGATGCCATTGCCGATGCACAATCCCTGAAGGCCCAGCAATTGGATCGCACGACTGCTGTCGTTGCACACCGTGTCATAATGGGTGGTCTCACCCCGAATGACACAGCCCAAAGCGACGTAGCCGTCAAAGTTGCTCATGCGCTCCGCAATGCCAATTGCGGTGGGAATTTCCAGCGCACCGGGCACGTTGACAACCTCATAAGTGCCACCAGCGGCCTCAATCTCGGCCACGGCACCCGCCAGCATATTGTCGGCGATGTCCTTGTAATACGGGGACATCACAATCGCGAGCTTCACCGGCTTGTCAAATTCTGCGCGCGGCATGATGTAGTGGTTTTCTGCGCCAGCCATGATTTATTCCTCCGACAGAATGGGACGTGTGCCCACAATAGACAGCCCATAAGCGTCCAGACCAAGATATTTCGTTTTCGGGCTGTCTGTCAGCAAAATCAGCTCCTTACAGCCCAAGCTGGACAGGATTTGCGCGCCAAGCCCGGTGCGTTTGACAATACGAGGGCCCTCGTCATCCACCGCATAAAGGCTGTGACGGGGTTCGCGGAACAGACACACAGCGCCACGGCCTTCTTCTGCAATCTTGCGCATCGCAGCTGGCAGCTCATTGGCAGACTTAGGCCCCAGACCCAAAACGTCACCCGCCTCATGCAGCGCGTGGGTGCGCACCAAAACCGGCGACTCTGTGGAGATATCCCCTTTGATCATCACCACATGCTCTACGCCGTGGATTTGGTCGGTGAAAATCCGCATGTCCCAATCCCCGCCATATTCTGACGTCACGGTTTCTTGAGAGGTTTGCACCACCTCATTGTCCACGCGGGAGCGATAGGCAATCAGATCGCTGATTGTACCGATTTTCAGATCGTGTTTTTTGGCAAAGTCTACAAGCTCTGGAAGACGCGACATGGTGCCATCGTCATTCATGATCTCACAGATCACCGCACTTGGGTGACACCCCGCAAGACGCGAAATATCAACCGACGCTTCCGTGTGCCCGGCCCGCACCAGCACCCCGCCGCGTTTTGCACGCAACGGGAACACATGCCCTGGCGTTGCCAACGCTGCCATGGTGTTCTGTTCATTGATCGCGGTGGCGATGGTCAAAGCGCGGTCACCTGCAGAAATCCCAGTACTGACCCCTTCGCGCGCCTCAATGGAAACGGTGAAAGCTGTTTCGTGGCGAGAGGAATTGTTCACCGCCATCATCGGCAGATCCAAGCGGTCAATCCGCTCTGCGGTCATGGGCAAACAGATCAAGCCGCGCCCATGCGTGGCCATAAAATTGACGGCATCCGCGTCCGCGAACTCTGCCGGAATGATCAAATCACCTTCGTTTTCACGATCCTCATGATCCACAAGAATGTACATCTTGCCATTGCGCGCCTCTGCAATGATTTCTTCAATCGGACTGATGGCGTCGCGCAGGCTTTGCTCTACGGGGCCGGGCTTTTCAAAGGACATGGGCTGTCTCCGCTGTGTTGCGGCTCAGATAGACCAAAGACGGAATGAACGCCAGTGCAGCTGCGACGCCAATGCGTTCAAAAACGCAACGGCACATGGCTATTCCCGCACAGTGCCGTGGTTCTTTGTGAAAGAGTGCGGCTCCCGCCATTTTCCAAAGCCTATCGGCCTTCTTGCAAATGTTGGGCATGGCTCGGCAGAAGCTGAGCCTGGCAACGCCGCAACGTGAGTGAGATGAATGGATGTGGAGGACACAAATGTGCTGGGCATGTAGCCCCGCTCTGTGGCCCCGGCTGGATGAAATCTGAACAGCGGCCAACTTACTTTGCGCGCAGGCGCGCACGTTGCATCACCGTCCGCGAAAGGTCACCGGCAACTGTGGAGATGTCTTGGCAAACCTTTTAGACCATTACCACCACCGCTCTTGTGCCTTGGCATCCTGCCGGGCCTCAGCCACATCGGGTCCAAGACCGCCAACGACGCCATAATCCATATGGTTGGGACACACCCTAGCGTGCCCGATGTCCACACGCATTCTGGGTCTGCGGAGCTTTGTAAATGCGAAGCAAACACCACGTTTCAGATGCTATTTACCCTGCCCGCGAATGAGGCCCTGAGCGCAGCAGGCTCAGGGGGATATGTGTCCCCCAGCCATCACCGGGTGACTGGCGGATGGGAGCTGGCCCGAAGACATCTCTGCGAAACCGGCGGGCGGACACCATTGACGAGTATCTTCAACTGGCCTGCGTCTCCCCTAAAAGGGCATATCTTAACCGCGCAACACTTCGCAGGCACAACGCAAAATCTACCCGACGCAATACCAACGCGATACTGACGTGTTACCGATGTTGCGTTTGTAGCGCTCGTCGCCTTAAGATTTCATCTCAGCAAGCCGCGCCACGTAACGCGCCAGCGTGTCAATTTCGAGATTGATCTTGTCGCCAACCTGAGCATTTCCCCAAGTCGTCACCTGTTTGGTGTGTGGAATAATGTTGACCCCAAATTCGCAACCCGACACTTCGTTGACCGTGAGAGACGTACCATTCAACGCCACGGATCCCTTGGGCGCAATGAATTTTGCAAGGGATTCCGGTGCCTTAAATGTAAACCGCGTGCTGTCACCTTCATCCGCCATCGCGGTGAGCTCTGCCACGCCATCCACGTGACCAGACACGATATGGCCGCCCAGTTCATCCCCAACCTTTAGCGCACGCTCAAGGTTCACTTTGCAGCCCTCTTTCCAAGCACCCAGATTGGTTTTCGAAACTGTTTCTGCAGAGATTTCAACGTCATACCAAGCATCACCCAGCGCGATCACGGTCAGGCAAACCCCATCGCTGGCGATGGAGGCCCCCATGTCGATGCCCGCAGTGTCATAGGCCGTTTTGATCCGCGCCCGTAGGTCACCTCGTTGTTCTAAGACACTGATTTCGCCCACGTCTGTGATGATTCCGGTAAACACGATCGTCTCCAATGCATTGGTTTGCACCAGACCTACCTGCCTCCCACGGCCAATTCAAGCCACGCACCTGCGTCAAACCTCTGGCACGGGCGCACCATATTTTTGCCATGACGAACCCGTAAGATTTTGTTTAGAAGCGACCTATAAGGTTAACACGCATGACAAACCCAGCCAGCGAGCCAAAGACGTTCTTGTTTTTGCAAGGTCCCCACGGGCCCTTTTTTGCTGTGCTTGCCCGGATGCTGCGCCGATCTGGCTCTAAAGTTTGGCGAGTTGGCTTTAACGCAGGTGATCGGGCTTTTTGGCCCCATCGCAAAAGCTATATTCCCTTTCAGGACGTGCCAGAGAATTGGCCCAACACCCTTCAAGAAATCATTTCTGACAAAGGGGTTAGTGACATTGTTCTATATGGGGACACCCGCCCAATTCACGCGCATGCCGTTGAGGTGGCCAAAGCAGCCGGCCTCAACGTGCACGTCTTTGAAGAAGGCTACCTACGCCCCTATTGGGTCACGTACGAGCGCGGCGGCTCTAACGGCAACTCTCGGCTGATGTCGATGGACATCCCGCAGATGGAAAAGGCCCTAGAAGGCTCGGACATGGAAACCCCCATGCCACCTGGCCATTGGGGCGACATGCGTCAACACGTGTTTTATGGCGCACTCTACCATTGGTGTGTGATGTTTGCGAACCAACGCTATCGAAATTTTCGCCCCCATCGCGCCCTAACCGTTACGCGTGAGTTTCAGCTTTATATTCAACGCCTTATCTTGATGCCCTTTCACGCGTTGGAACGCCGTATTGCAACCTTGCGCATCCGATACGGTGGCTTTCCTTACCATCTGGCGCTGCTCCAGCTTGAACACGACAGCAGCTTTCAGATGCACTCTCCTTTTGACAGCATGACCGACTTTCTGACCCTGTTGATTGAAAACTTCGCCTCCGGCGCCCCCATGCACCATCACCTGGTCTTTAAAGCCCACCCTCTTGAGGATGGTCGCGTGCCGTTGCGACGTGAAATCAGACGCTTGGCAAAGCAACATCAGGTTCAGGATCGCGTGCATTACGTCCGTGGCGGCAAACTTGCGCAGTTGCTGAACGATGCGCGGTCTGCAGTAACGGTAAACTCTACCGCCGCACAACAGGTCCTCTGGCGGGGCATCCCGTTGAAAGCGTTTGGCAATGCGGTCTACAACCAGCCGGAGTTTGTAAGCACACAAGCTCTGCCCGATTTTTTTGCCGGCGCCTCGCGCCCTGACAACCGCGCTTATAAAACCTATCGACGTTACCTGCTAGAGACGAGCCAAGTGCCCGGCGGCTACTATTCTGCCCGCGGGCGCAGACAGCTGATGCGCCAGGTTGTTGACATGATGCTCTCCGGCCATGACCCATACGACGCGCTTGCGGCAGGCACAGCGGCACCAAGGCAACAGTTGCGCCTCGTAAAATAGGCACCACTAAGTCTAGCGCTGGATTTTTGGTTTGAATTTCGATAAGTTGTCTCAAAAAACTGAGGCATAATAAAACAGGTCGAGGAGACCGAGCAGTGAAATTCTTTGCATCCCGATTGGGTAAATGCGCCGTCTTGGCTGTCGCATTGGCAGCAGTGACGTCCTGTAGCTTGGTGCCCCGCTCCGGCCCCAACAAACGTGAAATATATGCAGGTTCGGTGCAGCGCGAAGGCGATGCCTTCATTGTTGAAGTCAATGACCGCGTGTCGCGCGCCACTGCTGTCGTCCCCGCTCTTGGCTTTTCAAACAACTTCCAAAGTGCAGGACAGCTGGGCTCGGACACGATCCGCCCCGGTGACATACTTGCGCTGACCATCTGGGAAAACGTCGACAAACCGCTTCTGGGACCAGAGGGCCAAGTTGCAGCTGTCCTCGAAGAAGTTCAGGTCGATGGTGCCGGGTTTATCTTTGTGCCCTATGCAGGCCGGATCCGTGCGGCTGGCAACACACCTGAGGGCATCCGCAGGATCATTTCTGCAAAATTGGAAGAGCAAACACCCGATCCTCAGGTCGAAGTACGGCGCGCGGCTGGCGACGGTGCCACAGTGTCTTTGGTAGGCGCAGTTGGCGCTCAGGGTGTTTACCCAATCGAACGCCCCACACGCACATTGTCTACAATGCTTGCACAGGCAGGCGGGGTGACCATCGTACCGGAGATTGCACAAATCACCGTTTTGCGAGGGAAATCCACCGGACAAATTTGGTTTCAGGACCTATATGACAATCCAGAACTCGACATCGCGCTACGGGGGGGTGACCGCATTCTGGTCGAAGAAGACACCCGGGCCTTCACAGCTTTGGGTGCAACTGGCACACAGAGCCGGGTGAACTTCTTCACCAAAGATCTCTCAGCCATCGAAGCGCTGGCACAAGTGGGTGGTCTGACACCGACCAACAGTGATCCAACCGGCGTTTTTGTGTTCCGTAACGAGGAAGACAACATTGCCAACAACGTGCTGGGTCGCAAAGATCTCAATGGTGCGCAGCGCATGGTCTATGTTCTAGACCTGACCAAGCCCAATGGCATGTTTATGGCCCGGGATTTCGTCATCCGAGACCGCGATACCCTCTACGTCACTGAAGCTCCGATCACCACTTGGGACAAAACCATCTCTGCGATCACGGGCACTCTGACTTCTGCAGACACACTGAGCAGCCTCGGCGGCCTCTAAGCGTGCCTAAGCACCCTGAAAACAAAGCCGCCGGGAGCGATGCACCCCGGCGGCTTTTTGCGTTCAACGGCGGCTTCTTTTTTCAGAGGCGCTTAAGACGAATGCTTTCGCTTTCTGGCTATGATCTTCGCATTGGTCGCCCCAATGAAGACGATCTGATCGCGATTTGGGGCAACAGCCCAACAGCGCATCGCGGCCGCGCAATGTCGGAGCGAACTGGCGCAAAATGTCTGTATGTTGAAGACGCCTTTCTTCGGTCTTTGTTTCCGGGACGGATTGGAAAAGAACCCCCACTCGGCTTAATGATCGATACTAAAGTTCCGCATTTTGATCCCAGCCAACCCTCTGATTTAGAACTTATCCTCAAACGCCACCCTCTAGATGACACCGCGCTTCTGGATCGGGCGCGCGGGGCGATTGCGCGCCTAAAAGAAAGCCATCTCACGAAGTACTCTGCCGTGGATCCAAAACGCGCAGCGCCTGCCCCCGGCTATGTTCTTGTAATTGATCAAACCCGCGACGATGCAGCGGTGACAGCCAGCGGTGCCAACGACGCACGCTTTAAAGAGATGCTGGTTCTGGCACAGGAGGAAAACCCGGGGTGTCCTGTTGTGATCAAGAGCCATCCGGAGTCTCAAAGCGGCGCTAGGCTTGGCTACTATGGGCCCGACGATGTGACAGAGCGCGTTAGCCTCTGCACCGATGCTCTTAGTCCGTGGGTGCTATTTGAAGGGGCGGTTGCGGTTTACACGGTGTCTTCTCAAATGGGCTTTGAAGCCATATTTGCGGGCCATAAACCGAGGATATTTGGGCAACCATTCTATGCAGGATGGGAACTCACGCAAGACGAGTTCCCAGTTTACCGTCGTCAGCGCCGTCTCACGCGAGCCCAGCTCTTTGCCGCCGCGATGATCCTGTATCCGCAGTGGTATGACCCATGCAATAACAGCCTCTGCCCTCTTGAAACGTCACTGGAACATTTCGCCGCTCAAACCCGGGCGTGGCGCGAAGACCGCGCAGGGTGGAACGCATATGGCATGCGGCTTTGGAAGCGCAAACCGTTACAAGCGTTCTTTGGAGCGCACAAATCGATGGTGTTTGAGAGTGCGCGCTCTGATGCTCCAAAACTCGCTTGGGCCAGCAAGACGGCCACCGAAGGCGCTCATCGGTTAGAAGACGGATTTTTGCGATCGCGTGGACTTGGCGCGGAACTCGTTCCGGCATTGTCGTTGGTTTGTGACGATTTGGGGATCTACTACGACCCCAACCGTCCCAGCAGATTGGAACAAATGATCGCCGCACGCGAGAAACTACGACCTGACCAAGAACAACGCGTGTACGCCTTAATTACGAAACTCAAAAGAGCACGGCTAAGCAAATACAATCTTGGTGGCGAACATCACGACCTCCCGACAGGCCGCTGCATTCTGGTTCCCGGACAGGTCGAAGATGACGCCTCGATCATCAAGGGCACAGACACCATCCGTACAAACTTGGACCTCCTTCGAGCCGTACGCAAAGCCAACCCAAACGCGCGTATTCTCTATAAACCTCATCCGGATGTCGAAGCCGGGCTGCGCGCCGGTCAGGTCACCCGTGAACAGGCTGAGGAACTGGCCGACTTGGTATTAGAGCACGCCGACATGGGGTATCTGCTCGATCATGTGCATGAGGTCTGGACAATGACTTCGCTCACAGGTTTTGAGGCACTGATAAGAGGGTGTTCTGTCACGACTTTTGGCAGCCCGTTTTACGCGGGCTGGGGTCTCACAAATGATCAAGGGGCGCCCCCGGAACGCCGGTCCGCTCGCCCGACGTTGGCCGGACTGGCACATGCGACGCTGATCGACTACCCGCGGTATCGTGACCCGATCAGTGGCTTGCCATGTGCTGTGGAAACTGTCTTGGAGCGCTTGCAAAGTGGTGACATCCCCCACCCTGGCCTTGCCAACAGGACGCTCTCCAAACTTCAGGGACGATTTGCGAGCTATCAGGCGCTTTGGCGCCGCTGAACAGCTTAGCGAGCTTGCCTTTGGGCCTCGACCCGGTGCCAGACACTAAGGATGTCACGTCCGACTGCACACTGGGAAACGAGGTCAAACCGTGGTGCCTCTGCCAGCCGTGCCAAACCCATAGCGCCAATGGCGGGATGCCCTTCGGCTCCGATTACCACGCCCGCAGAGAATGTAATCAACTCATCGACCATGTCGGTGGCTAGTAACGACGACGCCAAAGCACCGCCTCCTTCACAAAACACCCGCGTCAAACCACGTTTGCCCAACGCTTTGAGCACCGCAGGCGCAGAGAGATGGACGCCATCCAGGCCACAAGGCAGCAGCTCCGCGCCCAAGTCGCGCCACGTCGCTTGCAGGGTTGTGTCGGCGTCATGCCCGTGTGCGATCCAAACCGGAATCTCCTGAGCTGAACGCGCCAAATTTCCCATCAGTGGCAAATCTAATCTGCGTGACACCACCACCCGCACGGGCTGATGTGACGCCCCCATATCACGAACTGTCAGCGATGGATCGTCTGCGCGCGCGGTTCCCCCGCCAACCATCACGGCATCATGACGCATGCGCATGCCATGCACAGCACGACGGGCCTCCGGTCCCGTGATCCAACGACTTTCCCCAGACGCCGTGGCAATACGCCCGTCCAGCGTGGTGGCCAATTTAAGCGTCAAAAACGGGCGTCCAAGATCGGTTTTTAGAAAGAACCCCTGTAGATCGCGCGCAGCTTCGTCTGCCAAAACCCCGGTTGTCACCTCGATGCCCGCCTTCCGCAGCATCGCCAACCCTTTTCCTGAGACGCGCGCATCGCTGTCTTCGACTGCCACCACAACCCGGGCCACCCGCGCTGCAATAAGAGCCTCTGCACAAGGTGGAGTTTGGCCATGGTGGGCACAGGGTTCCAGAGAAACATAGACTGTTGAGCCCTGCGCTGCGCTGCCAGCCTGGCTAAGCGCCACGGGTTCAGCGTGAGGTCGTCCACAAGGCTGTGTCCACCCTCGGCCCACGACACGCCCCTCTTTGACGATCACGCAACCAACGGCGGGATTTGGCCAGCACAAGCCCTGCCCACGCCGCCCCAAACTTAGGGCCAGCGCCATGAAACGACGATCAGTCACGTTTATTCCTCTGGAACAGAATCCGGACGCAGTTCGCTCACAAATTTATCAAAGTCATCAGCCGCCTGAAAGTTCTTATAGACACTGGCAAAGCGGACATAGGCCACCGTGTCGATCCGCGCCAAAGCCTCCATGACTATTTCGCCAATGGTTTTTGATGGGATGTCAGTCTCGCCCATACTTTCCAATCGACGCACAATACCGGAGATCATTTGGTCAATCCGCTCCGGCTCAACAGGCCGTTTTTGCATAGAAATTCGGATCGATCGTTCCAGCTTATCGCGATCAAAGTCTTCCCGGCGACCGCTGGATTTCACCACAACAAGATCGCGCAGCTGCACCCGTTCATAGGTGGTAAAGCGACCTCCGCATGCTGGACAAAACCGACGACGGCGGATCGAAACATGATCTTCTGCGGGCCGCGAATCTTTTACCTGAGTGTCGATGTTTCCACAAAACGGACAGCGCATAGACTTCCCCTTGGTTCAGCTGCTCAAAACAAATGCCCCGCAACATGCGACGCCGGTTGGGTATTTTCCCAACTTATCCACAGGCAGTATAGGGGAGCTACAATTCTTTGGGTAGAGGCAAATGCAAACCGCTACATAGGCTAAAGGGGGAAAAAGCTGATTTTTTTCCCTCTGCGATTTTGTCATCACTAAGATACAAGGGCGTCATGGCCCCTCAGCCTGTCCAATCATGTACCAAAATGCGCTGCTACACGTCTCGTGTGCGGCGCATTTCTATGTTCAAAGACGTAAATTCCCTGCCAGGTGCCCAAAGCCATTTGTCCATTAGAAATAGGGATCGACAGCGACACAGGCATCATCGCGGCCTTTATATGGGCCGGCATGTCATCGGGCCCTTCATAGGTATGGGTCAAAAAGCGCATCGAGGGATCTGTGGTTGGCGGCACCAAACGGTGAAAAAAGTTCTGCAAATCCAACTGCACTTCGGGGTCCGCATTTTCCTGCACCAACAGACTACAAGAGGTGTGTCGCACAAACAGTGTGAGCAAGCCACTGTCACCGTGCTGCGCCACCCAACGTGCGACATCAGACGTAAATTCATACAATCCCGGGCCCCGGGTAGAGATGCTAAACTCAGATTGCAAAATCCGGCCCCTTTGCGGCTTTAGTCATCTGAGGTCGGCAAAGGAGCACAGCTATTGCGCGCACGTCCAACCGTCGTCGCATCTCCGACTTCAGGGCCCCAACCCTTTCGCGCCGCACGGCCAGTTGCCCCGCTGACTTGATCTGGCGGCTTCAATGAGAACTGCGCAGCATCTGGGCTTTTCATTGTTACACCTTGGCCTGCACCTCCCACGGCATATACCAATGCTGTGTCTGGAGCGTTCAGGACGCGGCTGGCATAGCTGCCTGCACCACACCAAAAGTCAGAACGCACGCCAGCCGGACGCGCAAAAACTTCGATCACATCCGCATTCACTGGGTTCGCCCGCACACCGTTTTGCGCAGTGAAAGCCGTACTGCCAGAAATATCACATCCCCCGGCAACCAACAAAAGCACAAACAGAGTTTTACGCATTTCGCTTCCCTTTCTCCCTACGCAGATAAGATGACCTGCGTCGATGCACCATCACCTCTAAAGAGGGAATTGCCCCGCCTGCAAACCACAAGAGCTGCTGGCATCGGCTACAAACTTGCTTCGCCCAACCCTTGGGCCCCAATACGATTTATGCCCGGTCGCCCCGGTGACCTGCGCCGGCGGCTTCAGACTGAATTGTGCACTGCTTGGTGCTTTTGTGGTGACAGCAGGTCCGCCGCCGCTAACAACGTAAACACGGTCATTGACCGCGGCACCCAGAGCACGGCGGGCATATTCTCCGGCACCGCACCACAGCTGATTAACCTCATTGTCAGGTCGCGCAATCACTTCAAAAACATCCGCATTAACCGAATTGACGCGCACTCCAGTCATGGTCACAAAACCGCCGCCCCCGTCAGAGCACGCGACAAGAGCAGTCAAGGTAACTGCACACAAACTCAACCGCATTTTTGCCTCCAAAGCATCCAGTACGCCATGTACCCTTAGCTGTTTGTGACAGACAAACAACTGACGAGACACCGCTTACAAAATGGTATCAGGGGAAAAAGCGATCAAAGCCTTCCCAGCAGTACCGGCGCGCATCGCCCACAAACTCTTCTTCTCCCAAATCTGGGCCCCATGTGGCAACGCGACCAGATGCTCCGCTTGCTTGGCCCGGAGGCAGCAGAGAGAACTGAATTGTGTTCGGGGAATTTACTGTGAAGCCACTTCCAGCGCCGCCGACCACATAAAGTCGTGCGTTTGATGGGGCACCAAGCTCCCGAGACGCGTATTCACCACCGCCGCACCAGAACTGATTTATCTCATTGCCGGGGCGCACATAGACCTCAAAGGTGTCTGCGCTCACGGGATTCGCACGAATGCCGCCTGATGTGATAAACCCGCCCTCACCGGTTGTATCACATGCGACGAGCCCAAAAATCAGAAAAATAGAAAGTCGTTTCATAACAAACCTAGTTAACAGCGCCCGCCCAATCTGGCCGACATCACCAACTTAGTAATAAACGAAACAAGAAAAAAGGGGATGCCTAACCTATGCATGCCCCGTTTGCGCAATCGCCCTGTCCCTGCGCGTTAAAAGATCAAATCGCCCATTTGATCGATCATTTGCTTTGCTTTGCCGATAGAAGCCTCATTCGCCTCATCAAGATCACGGATCATGTCCGCCCGTATGAGCGTGTGTGACTTTGCTTCGCCATTAACCGTGCCCTCAATCCGAGCTGAAATGCGAAACTGCCCGCCCTCTTCAATTGGAGTGGGAAGGATTCGATACCCCTTGTAGTCTAAGGGCTGAGGCGCGGAACTCTCTTGCTTTGGAGCTCCGCCACCCAATAACGACTTCAACCAAGACATCTCTTATTGGTCCAGAAAACTACGCAACTTGCGACTGCGGCTTGGGTGCTTCAGCTTACGCAGCGCTTTCGCTTCAATCTGACGAATGCGCTCCCGCGTCACGCTGAACTGCTGACCAACCTCTTCAAGAGTGTGATCGGTGTTCATGCCTATGCCAAAACGCATCCGAAGAACACGTTCCTCACGCGGTGTAAGCGAGGCCAATACGCGGGTTGTGGTCTCTTTGAGGTTTTCCTGAATCGCACTATCCAGCGGCAGGACGGCATTTTTGTCCTCGATGAAATCGCCCAATTGGCTGTCTTCTTCGTCCCCAATTGGCGTTTCCAGAGAAATTGGCTCCTTGGCGATTTTCATCACCTTGCGCACTTTCTCAAGCGGCATCTGTAGCTTCTCAGCCAACTCTTCTGGTGTGGGCTCGCGACCAATTTCATGCAACATCTGGCGGCTTGTGCGCACCAATTTGTTGATTGTTTCGATCATGTGCACAGGAATACGAATGGTGCGTGCCTGATCTGCAATTGAGCGTGTGATCGCCTGACGGATCCACCACGTTGCATAAGTCGAGAACTTGTACCCACGGCGGTACTCAAACTTGTCCACCGCTTTCATTAGGCCGATGTTGCCTTCCTGAATAAGATCAAGGAATTGCAAACCACGGTTGGTGTATTTCTTCGCAATCGAGATCACGAGGCGCAGGTTCGCTTCAACCATTTCCTTTTTGGCTTGGCGCGCTTCTTTTTCGCCTTTCTGAACCTGTTGGACGATGCGGCGGAATTCAGGGATGTCCAAACCAACATACTGGCCCACTTGCGCCATGTCGTTGCGCAGCTCAACCACTTTTTCGGAAGAGCGCTCCATGAACATCTGCCAGCCACGACCAGCCTTCTCAGACATATCCTCAAGCCATGTTGGATCGAGCTCGCGTCCCCGATAGGCGTCAATGAACTCACGGCGGTTGATACGAGCTTGGTCAGCCAGTTTCACCATTGAGCTGTCAATCTGCATAACGCGACGGTTGATACCGTAAAGTTGGTCGATCAGGGCTTCGATACGGTTGTTGTGCAGGTGAAGCTCATTCACCAATTCAACAATTTCGGAACGCAGTTTCTGGTATGTTTGTTCGTCGTTCGAAGAAAACGTGTCATCTTCATTCAGGGTCGCAGAGATCCGCGCATCCTGCATATCGGATAGCATGGCAAAATCGCGAGCGATGACATCAAGCGTTTCCAAAACCCGCGGCTTCAGTGCTGCTTCCATTGCGGCAAGCGACATGTTGGCTTGCTCGTCTTCATCATCGTCATCATCATTGGCAATTGGATTGCCGTCTGCATCAAGTTCTTGAGCAGGTTCTTCGTCTTTTTTCGGTGCGGAAGTCACATTGGCCGCTTCAGCCACGGGCGTTTCTTCTTCGCCATCCTCTCCCATCTGGTTGCCAAATGTGGTTTCCAGATCGATCACATCGCGCAACAAAATATCTTCGGACAAAAGTTCGTCGCGCCAGATGGTAATCGCTTGAAAGGTCAGCGGGCTCTCGCACAACCCGGCAATCATCGTGTTACGGCCAGCCTCGATGCGCTTCGCAATCGCGATCTCGCCCTCACGGCTGAGCAGCTCAACGCTGCCCATTTCCCGCAGATACATCCGCACCGGATCGTCAGTGCGATCCAGTTTCTCATTGCCGCCGCTTGCAACGGCAACACCGCGATTCGCAGACGATGTGTCCACAACAGCTGTGGATTTTAGTTCTTCTTCTTCGGCTTCTTCGTCCTCGATGATGTTGATGCCCATTTCTGAAAGCATCGACATCACGTCTTCGATCTGCTCGGAACTCACCTGATCGGGTGGCAGAACTTGGTTCAGCTGATCATAAGTGATGTAGCCCTTCTCCCGGGCCTCAGCGATCATCTTCTTGACGGCAGTCTGGCTCATATCGAGTGAGATTTCTGCGTCCTGATCGGCGGGCTTCTGGTCGTCGGTGTCCTTGGCGGCCATTAAATGCTCCTGCAAGTTCGGGCTGAAGGTGATTCGCTAGCCCCGAATCAACCTTGCCATGGGGTGATTCGCAACCCCACATCGCCCGTTTTCTTCATGTGTTGCTCACAAGGTGTCTTCAGCCCCGGCGTGGTGGCCGTCCGCCCCTTGTAAAATCAATGGTTTCGCGCAACGCGTCGAGCGCGGCACGTTCGTCTTTATCGATGGGTGCCCCGTTGGATCCAACGGCAAAATCCCCACCTTCTTCCTGTTGGCTTTGCATCGCTTTGTTGCGTGCTTCTGCCGCTTGCCCAAGGCGCCACGTCATGGCCTCGTCAGCCACCCCCATCAAATCTTCTTCGGCCTCAGCGATTTCTTCACTCAACCCCCTAACAGTCTTGAGCTTTGCAAGCTCTTCGGTCAGCGTCACTCGGGCGAGCGTTGCGTCACCGGCTTTGCGCACTGCAGGGGTAATCGCCACATGGGGTTGCCGCAGTAGGTTTTCAACCGCCTCCGGCCCTAAAGCCATTTCAACGTTGCCCCGTGGGTCAGCTGAGTTGGCATACCGCAGCAACACGTCGCGCAGCTGCGCATTGTCCGGATCCAAGCATTCCATATTTTCAATGGCGTAATCAAAATCGTCCAAGATCTCAGGTGTTACCAAGGCAACCGCCAACACCACCGCTTCATGTAAACGTTGCTCAACAGGCCCTTCACTGGCAGCAAGCATGGAAACCTTGGTGCCACTTCGGAACGCGGGTTCTGATTGCCATTTGCCTCGCCGATTGCCACCAAACGTCCCGCCCCCAACACGTTGAGGGCGAAATAGCTGAAACCTCAACTCTTTGATGGCTTCACCATAGTGACGCTTGATGGCTTGATCTTTGATCAGATTGATCTTGGATTTCAGCTGCATATCCAGCGCTGCACGGCGCTCGGGGCTATCAAACACCTTGCCCTCAATCTCACGTTGCCACAGCAGATTGACCATCGGAACGGCGCCATCCAGCACTTTTTGCACGGCACTCGCGCCTTTGGCACGGATCAGATCGTCCGGATCTTGGCCCTCTGGCATCACCGCAAATCGCAATGACTTGCCCGATTGCAATAACGGCAGAGCCAAATCGATCACACGCATTGCGGCACGAATACCAGCTTTGTCACCATCCAATGCGATGATCGGTTCATCCGAAATACGCCACAACAGCTGCAGCTGGCTTTCAGTCACCGCGGTGCCCAAAGGCGCAACCGATGCGCCAAAGCCTGCCTCTGCCAACGCAATGACATCCATGTAGCCTTCCGCCACAACAAGCGGATGTCCTTTGCCCGCTGCTTCCCTAGCGGGGGCATGGTTATAGAGGTTTCGCCCCTTATCAAACAGCTCCGTTTCAGGACTGTTAAGGTACTTGGCGTTGTCGTTGGGATCCATCGCACGACCACCAAATGCGATGCACTTACCGCGACCGTCCCGGATCGGGAACATTATCCGGTTGCGGAACGTGTCATAGGGTTTGCTACCTTTGTTGGAGGCTTTTGCCAAACCCGCCCCAAGGATCAAATCCGGATCGACGCCTTTGCCCGTAAGATGATCCCAAAGTCCCTGCCAACCATCCGTGGCAAACCCGATGTCAAACCTATCACGCGCTTCCTCTGATAACCTGCGCCGATCCAAATAGGCCCGCGCATCGGTCCCCGCGCCGGCATGGAGCATCAGCCGGAAGTGCTGCACGGCCATTTCCATAACCTCTGCAAGTTGGGTGCGTCGATCAGCCTTCTGCTGCGCTTGAGGATCTCGCTTTGGCATAGTCATACCGGCCTCTTCGGCCAATATTTCCACCGCCTCCATAAACCCAACGTTCTCAGTTTCGGTGACAAACTTTATGGCATCGCCTTTGGCCTGACATCCGAAACAATAATAGTATCCCTTCCGGTCATCGACGTGAAACGACGCGGTTTTTTCGTGATGAAACGGACATGGAGCCCACATGTCCCCCTTGCCCTGATTGGATTTTCGCGGATCCCACATAACTTTGCGCCCCACCACCTGAACAAGGGAGGTGCGGTTGCGTAGTTCATCTAGAAATCCGGGCGGTAGCGACATATCGTTCCGATCAGTTTGAAACGGACTTTTGCATTTCTTGAATTTGGTCCCAATTGTCCAGACATTGAGTTTCCAATTGGACACCCAAATCAACTTTTTTCAGATCCCGTCGTTTCGCCTCATACACAATTGGGGCAAATTGCGTGATCACAACGTTGTAGTTTTCGGGCCAACTTGGCTCGTTTTCAAGCAAATGTGCCTCAAGGTCGTCAAGCTTCACCCGATCCAAGCGGGCATCTTGGATCGCCTTCATAATCTCGCCTTGATACTTACAGACCTCTTCTTTGCCGTCGGCTGCATAGGCTGCGCTGCTCAACAGAAGCGCGGCTAGGGTATATCGGACCATGAAGGCCTCCTGAATCACTTTAGACCCGGTGAGACTACCCCCGTGCCGCGACGCTTGCCATGGCTCTATTTAAATCGTGAACAAGTGTCCCCGCCATCGACCGAAACGCCATGATCTGAAAGGCACAATCCTCGACGCGCGTGATCGATACCGTCATGTGTTGCAACAAAGTGCGCGCGGTATGGCCACGCTTGAACACGTTGGCGCGGACATCAACAGGAACCAAACGAGCCAACACGTCCTCCGCTTTTGCCCCTTCTAGGCGCACAATCGCCCAAGCATCACTTTGATCCACAATCATTGCCGCAGTTACCAAATTTGTAGCAGGCTTTGGCCCAAACAGCATGGCTTGTCCCTGTGCAAACCAAACCATCCGGGCTTCAGGCGTACCTATGGACTGGTTTGCTGTAGGAAAACTCAAGCCATGCTCAGCACTAAGAAGATCTCCTAACAGCGCATTTTGGCCCTTTCGCACAGAAATCAAGCTGACATGTGCCGGGGTTTCTTCCGTCAACGATACGCTACCGAGTTCCAATGGCAAAAGCCCGTGACACGGTGATTTAGATTTCAACTCAACCACGCACCCGCCCTCCTTCTGGATCATAAAACACGGGGTCACATACCTCACAAAGCGTGGAGACACGCCTCAAGTGATCCACAACAACAATGCTCTCTCCGTGACGCGCCCGTCCGTTACGCAAAAACGCCAATCCAAGGAACGTCCCAAAGTTAGGTGAAAACCCTACAGAAGTTGTATAGCCCTGTTCGTTCTCTCGCACCGGCGCGGCGTCCACCTCAAACAAATGTGCTCCAGCCGTCAGCTGTTTGACGGCACCAATTGGTTTGAGCCCCACCAACTGCTCGCGCTGTTCTCCGTGCAAACCGGGGCGCTCGCTCATGGTTTTGCCGATGCAGTCTTTCTTGTCGCTCACCATACGTTCCATGCCAATGTCGAAAGCGGTCGTGCGCCCGTGGATTTCCGAGTGGGTAATAAAGCCCTTCTCGATGCGCAAAACGTTGAGTGCTTCCATCCCATAGGCACCACCGCCCATGGCTTCTGAGCGCATGACAAGGTGCTGATACAGGCTTTCGCCATAACGACCCGGAACCGCAATCTCGTAGGCATGTTCACCACTAAAGGAAATACGGAACAGACGCCCAGAAATGCCCCCAACAGTGATCTCTCCACAGCCCATGAAGGGGAACGTCTCATTGGTGATTTTCTCTGGCACCAATTCCGAAATCAGCTCTCTGGATTTGGGACCTGCCACCGCAAATTGCGCCCATTGTTCGGTCACCGACACCAAAGACACATCAAGTTCAGGCCGCAGGCATTGATGCACATACTCCAGATGCCGCATCACAGGCCCGGCCGCTGCCGTGGTGGTGGTCATGACGAAGTGCTCTGCATCCAAACGGGCGCATGTGCCATCGTCCATAACCGTGCCATCTTCCCGCAACATTATGCCATATCGCGCACGGCCCGGCTTCAACGTGCTAAATGTGTTCACATAGACGAAATCAAGAAACGCCGCCGCATCAGCACCTTGGATATCGATCTTGCCCAGAGTGGACACATCACAAACCCCAACTGCACCGCGCACCATCATCACTTCACGATCACAACTTTGACGCCACGTGGTCTCCCCTGGTTTGGGATAATAACTCGGTCTGTACCAAAGCCCCGCCTCGATCATTGGTGCATTGGCTGCCACACTTGCCGCATGACTGGTCGTCAAACGTTCAGGTGCAAAACCTACGCCCTGCCCGCCTGCCCCCAAAGCGGCAATGCTCACTGGCACATAGGGCGGGCGAAAGGTGGTCGTCCCGGTTTCGGCAATCCCGCGACCGGTGGCGTCAGCCAACACCGCCAACGCCCCCATATTAGAGTTCTTACCCTGATCAGGCGCCATGCCTTGCGTGGTATAGCGCTTCATATGCTCCACTGAACGAAAGTTCTCTTTGACAGTCTGCTTCACATCTTTGACCGTTACATCGTTCTGGAAATCAAGCCAGGCGCGCCCTGAGCCAGCCACCGCCCACAAAGGGGTCACGCGATATGGCGCGTCCTCTGCCATCGGCACCTCAGCCGTCCCCCCCTTAAATCCAATCGACTCAAGCGCCTCGGTTGCGCGCGCCAAACCTTCTGACAAAGCGCCTTGGGTGGAAAACGTTCCGTTACACGCGCCCGCCGCCGCCAAGCCCGGCACCATGCCCTCCACAGGCACAAAGCTCTGAATGTCCTCGCGCCATTGCGGCCGACCATTCATGTGGCTGGTCAAATGCACCGTTGGGTTCCAACCACCGGACACAGCAAGACAGTCGGTCTGAATTTTTTCTTCGCCACTAACTGTTCGATAAGTGATGCTTTCCAATGCTTTTCGGCCACCCGAGTTGCATACTTCAGCACCACGAACAACGTCATAGCCGTGCCCTTCAGGCGCGTCGCACCGACTGTCCAGCACCGCGGCAACATGAACACCAGCCGCCGCCAAGTCACGCGCGGTGCGGTGACCATTGTCATTGTTGGTAAACACAGTCATTGCACGCCCCGGCGCAACCCCATAGCGATGCAAATACGTCCGCACCGCCGCGGCCCCCATAATGCCGGGCCGGTCATTGTTGCGAAAGGCGATGGGCCGTTCAATCGCGCCGGCACAAAGTATGGCGCGTTTGGCCACGATCCGCCAAAAACACTCCAGCGGCCTTCCGGCAGCTTCACGCAGATGATGGCTTACACGTTCGAGCGCGCCAAATGTGCCCTGATCGTATGCGCCTGTCACCGTTGTGCGCGGCATCATTCTCACATTGGGCAAGGCCTCAAGTTCTTTTACAACACCGCGCGCCCAAACATCGCCCGGAAGTCCGTCGATGTCGTCACTTTCGCCGTTCAGGCGCCCCCCCATGAGGCTATCTTCATCGGCCAAGATCACATCCGCACCGGCACGTCCGGCAGTCAACGCCGCCATCAGCCCTGCAGGACCCGATCCGATCACCAACACGTCGCAGAAGGCAAAAGCTTTTTCGTAGATGTCCGCATTGTGCTCACCAGACAAAGCCCCAAGACCTGCCGAACGCCTTATGACAGGTTCATAAATGCGTTCCCAAAACGCTTTGGGCCACATGAATGTCTTGTAGTAGAATCCTGCGCCCAAAAAGGCTGCGGCGTAGTCATTCAGCGACAACAGGTCGACATTAAGGTTGGGCCAGCGGTTCTGGCTGCGCACGTCTAGCCCCTCAAAGGCCTCTTGCATCGTAGCGCGCACGTTTGGTTCTTGTGCGGCCCCACGCCCAATCGTCACCAGCGCGTTGGCTTCTTCGCTGCCGGCCCCCATGACACCACGTGGACGGTGGTATTTAAACGACCGAGCCACCAGATTGATGTCATTGGCAAGAAGCGCGGAGGCCACAGTGTCTCCGGCGAACCCGCACACGTTCTGCCCATCAAACGAGAACGTCACAGGCTTACTGCGGTCTACAACACCCTTCTTGGAAATCCTCATACGCTGGCCCCCTTCACGTCAGAAGCCAACTCGGTGGCGATCACCTCATGGGTCACCGTGTTGCGCGTGACAACAATCCAAGCACCACACCCACCTTCGTGGTACCACAAATCCCGAGTTTCTCCGGCTGGGTTGTCCCGGTTATGGACATAGTCATCCCACACCAGGTCACTCGCCTCCGGGTCTGGCCGCTGCAACGCAACCGCATCCCCGACGTAATAGAACTCGCGGCGATCTCGCTCTCCGCAAATCGGACATGTAATTCTCATCGCGCGCGCCCCTAATGCAGATTGTGTTGAGAGCCGGTGCCCTCTTCATCCATGATACCGACGCCCGTCCGAAAACGATCCAGCCGGTACTTCGCAGCCGCGTCATGGTGATTGTCTGTGGCCATCAAATGCGCCATGCACCAACCCGAGGCAGGTACAGCTTTGAACCCACCATAATTCCAACCACAGTCGATAAAGAGCCCATCGATGCCCTCCATTTTATCAATGATCGGAGAGCCATCTGGTGTCATATCCATGATCCCGCCCCAGCTGCGCAGTACCTTGGCTTTGCCGATCATCGGCATCAAGGTCATGCCCGCCTCCATAACGTGCTCTTTCATCGGCAAATTGCCGCGTGACGCATATGAGGCGTAGAAATCCAAATCACCTCCAAAGACCAAACCGCCTTTGTCTGATTGGCTAATGTAGAAGTGCCCCATACCAAAGCTGACGACATGGTCGATTACTGGCTTCAAACCTTCTGTGACAAACGCCTGCAAAACATGGCTCTCGATCGGCAAACGCCGCCCTGCCATTCCAGCCACAAGGCCAGAACGTCCCGCAACCACAATGCCAACCTTTTTTGCTCGGATCGGGCCTCTGGAAGTTTGTACGCCTTTGACCACACCACCTTCAATGTCGATGCCTGTCACTTCGCAGTTTTGCACCAAATCAACACCACGATCGGACGCACCGCGCGCATACCCCCAGGCGACAGCATCATGGCGCGCCGTGCCGCCACGCGGGTGCAAAAGCCCCCCATAAATTGGGAAACGGGCCTGCTCAAAATCAAGGTACGGCAAATGTTTGCGCACCCCCTCACGATCAAGCAGAACCGCATCGTCGCCCTGATTGATCATCATATTACCACGCCGCACCGCCGCATCGCGTTGCGCATCACTGTGGAACAGGTTGATCAGACCACGTTGGGAATGCATCACATTGTAGTTCAGGTCCTGCTCAAGTCCCTCCCAAAGCTTAAGCGAATGAGAATAGAACTCGCTATTGCCCTGAAGAAAATAGTTGGCGCGCACAATTGTGGTGTTTCGACCAACATTGCCGCCCCCAAGGTAGCCTTTTTCCAAAACCGCAATATTGGTCATGCCGTGGTTCTTGGCCAAATAAAAGGCCGTCGAAAGACCATGGCCGCCGCCGCCGATGATCACCATGTCATACTCAGGCTTAGGCTGCGCGTCGCGCCAATGCGCGCCCCACCCTTTGTTGCCAGTCAGCCCCTCTGCCAGGACCTTAAGGCCAGAAAACCGCATCCACTTGTCCCCTGAAATCGTGCCGAAGGTGCGCACATGTCAGCACATCACCCCGTCCAATTCAAACGCAAATACAGCGCGAGCAGGTGGTCAATTTGCGACACGTCACGTCGCGAATGCAGTATCGACAATCATTGGAACACATTGCCCGGTTTCTGTCCGTCAAAACGCCACGGAAATAGCCATTCCCACCAAAGGCGCCGTGTCGTAGCTCTGGGATCGAACGGTGGACCCTGCGGCATTCTCAACCTCCAACCGCCCGTCGAACTCTGCCCCGGCAAACAGCGCAACATTCAATCCCGGGTGCGGGTTGTAGTTCACACTCAACACAACTGGCACGCTGCTGTCTTGCCCAACGCCACCCGGGGTTGGCCCTGTGTCCGACAAAGCAAACCGATTGTTTTCCCGGCGCGCCGATAAGGTGAGCCCCCAATCGTCGTCAAACGCGTACCGCAAAGAAAGGCCTGCGCCCTGGCTTGCTCCCAAGGTTGGGCCGGTGGTGAGACTGAGGCGATTTGAAATTTCCCAATCCAATAGAATGGCGGGAAATACATCAAAATTGTCGCCCCCAAGCCCCTCAAATGCGCCAAAGGCAGGGCCAATCGTCAACCGATCATTCACGCGCCAGCTTACCCCACCAAATAAGCCAGCCGTGCGCCCAGCACCACTGTCTGCACCTTGTTCAGCCCGGTCTCGCAGCGACGGTGCAACAAACCAACGCATACCTCGCGCATTCTCACCGGATAGGGTGAAGGACAGCGTGTTCTCACGAATCCGCACCCATGGAGCGCTCGTTTCGAAATCGTAGTTGGATTGCCCTAAGGTCGCAGACAGACCAAAATTCACCGCATCTGACCGGCGGTTCAGCCCTCCCAAACGCAAATAGGTGCGATCCGCACGAAAGGAACCACCTCCAGAGATATCCGTAGTGTCCTGATTGAGATATGCGCTCTCCAAGCGAAATATCCAGCCCTCAGGCGCCTGCGCGGATGCTTGAGAACAGATCAGTGCGGCAACGGTGGCGATAAATGTTGTACGGATCACGAGAGGTCTCTTTCTGTTTGGGTCCCGACGACTTCTACGCGCCTTCAACACAATCGGATCACCTATTGGTAGATTTCCTAGGGTGTCGCGGCACGTCGTTCTTCTTTGCTTAGAACCCGCGGGACAACAACTGGCGAACCGGTCTCATCAAACAAAGGATTCTCTTTGGACTGCCCGCGCATCAACGCACCAAAATGGCGCGCAAGAATATTAAATCCCGCCCGGTTAAACCCGAACTCTTTTAGAGGCTTAGCCCCAATAGGCGCATCTTTGGTGTGCGCCACAGCAATTGTCTTCCCAATCACCTTCTCAATCCCTCTGCCCTGCATCACCGGTACCAGAACGCCAACAAAAGCAAGCTTGTTATGCCCAAGCGTATTGAACATCGGCGTGTCACAACAGCTTGCATACCAGCGCATCAAGCCCTTTGGAGACAACCGAAAACAGGCCAAATGCTCTGCGCCCTCGGTGATTTCCAGATTGGCTGGGATGGTTTGGAAAAGATCGCTACCGCCACGCGGTAACAGTTGGTCCTGCGCGCCCAGAACATGCGCCCCTGCCTGACAGTCTTTGCAGTGACATTGTACACGTGAGCCCGTTTTGGGGCTCACGTTCTTAAGTTTCGCGCCGAACTTGCCACAGTTGCATCGCAGCTGCACGTCGGTGGTCGCCATATTTTACAGTCCTTTGGCTCTGTAACTCGCCGCGACCTTGTCAATGGACACCAGATACGCAGCCGTTCTCAAATCTTCCACGTCTGCCCGCTCGTGCCAGACATCACGCATAGACTGATAAGCGATCCGCATCGTGTCATCCAGCCCTGAGCGTACCAACTCCAGTTCACCCGCACCACGCAGATACTTCTGCTTAAAGCCATCTGTCAGAGTGTATTGGCTTCCAAGCGCTGCGCTGATCCGCTCGAGTTCGTTCACCACCAACTCATGGCGCGACTCTTCCTGACGTCTCTGCATCCGGCCAAAACGAATATGGCTCAGGTTTTTGACCCACTCGAAATAGGACACTGTGACACCACCGGCATTGGCATACATGTCAGGTATGATCACGGTGCCCTTTTTACGCAGAATTTCGTCGCCGCCCGCCGTGATAGGTCCATTCGCAGCTTCGATAATCAAAGGTGCCTTCACTCTCGCCGCATTTTCGATGTTGATCACACCCTCCAACGCTGCCGGTATCAGGATGTCACACTCTTCCTCCAGAAGGGCATCGCCGTTCTGAGAGTAGGTTGCATCCGGAAATCCGGACACACCGCCGTGTTTCTGCAGCCAATGTTGCACCGCATCCACATCGATTCCGTCAGCGTTAAACAAGCCGCCGTCCCGCTCGATGATGCCAATGATCTTGGAGCCATCCTCGTCGCTCAAAAACTTGGCGGCATGATACCCCACGTTTCCAAGACCTTGAACAATCACTCTCTTGCCATCCAGCGAGCCTTTCAGGTTGGCCTTTTCAACATCACGCGGATCTCGGAAAAACTCTCGCAGTGCGTATTGCACACCGCGACCGGTCGCCTCGACACGACCAGAGATCCCACCTGCATTCAGCGGCTTGCCGGTCACACAGGCCCGCGCGTTGATGTCAGTTGTGTTCATCCGCGCATATTGATCCGCAATCCACGCCATCTCACGCTCACCGGTGCCCATGTCAGGCGCAGGGACGTTTTGTGAAGGGTGGATCAGGTCGCGCTTTGCCAATTCGTAAGCAAACCGCCGCGTAATCTGTTCCAATTCATGTTCATCATACTTGCGTGGGTCTAGGCACAAGCCCCCCTTTGATCCGCCAAACGGGGCTTCAACCAAGGCACACTTATACGTCATCAGTGCTGCGAGAGCTTCGACTTCATCTTGGTGAACACTCGGGGCAAATCGAATACCGCCTTTAACCGGCTCCATGTGTTCGCTGTGCACAGACCGATATCCGGTGAAAGTTTGAATTTGCCCACGCAACCGAACGCCAAAACGCACAGTGTAGGTCGCGTTACAAACACGGATCTTTTCCTCCAAACCTGGCGGCAAATCCATAAGGGCCACAGCCCTGTTGAACATTAGGTCAACACTTTCGCGAAAACTCGGTTCTTTGATTGGGCTCATCTTTTTCCTCCCGACAAGCGTCAAACTGCGACTCACCGTCACATCAGCCGACTTAACAAACAGTAAGCCCACAAATTGTCGGGAGGCGACAGAAGATTCTGAGCAACACACTCGGAAGTACGTGTTGATAAATCGGAAACAGAAGCGCGCATCGAGTACGATTGTCCACAAGTCATTGTTTGGAATGTAAAAAATTTGACTTAACGCCTAACCAAATACTACTTTGCGCCTCATTTCCGCCCCATTCGATTGGGATAACTTCTACGAGGCAAACCGTCCCATTGGGAGAATTATGTGTGGTGTGCCTCATTATGAGGTGAGTGATATGACAAAGTTCTCGGCCGAAAACCGGCGCATTCGTTCTGCAAGGCTACCCGCCCGCTTGCAAGCCGGCGCATCTTGTTTCCGAAAGGATGAAGATGGGGTCATGGTAGGCTTTGCGGTCGTACTCGTCATTATGATGATCATGATTGGCGGCCTCGGCACCGACATTATGTTAGCTGAGATGAAACGCACACGTTTGCAGCACACTTTGGACCGTGCTGTCCTTGCCGCTGCAGACATGGACCAAGATCGCGCAGCAGAAGTTGTTGTCGCAGACTACTTTGACAAATCAGGCGTAGAATATGACAGCGTCTCCGCCACAGAAAGCTCCTCAGTGGTACACCGCAGAGTGAGCGCCACCGCAGAAGTGGACTTCACATTGCGTCATAGCCAGACCGGTGCGCGCTTCCGAAATCTGTGGCGCAAACACGAGGAACCACGCGAAATCATTTCGTCCTTTACTGTTGGAGCGGCTGGTACGGCGGAAGAGCGGATCGGCAACGTTGAAATTTCGCTGGTGCTCGATGTGTCCGGCTCCATGAACAGCAACAGCCGACTTTACAATCTCAAGAACGCGGCCACCGATTTTATCGACACAATGGACGACAACACCGAGGACGGCACTCTCTCTGTTTCCATCGTTCCTTATGCAACGCAAGTCTCTGCACCAAATGCACTTTTTGAACATTTGGCAGTCACCTCAGAACACAGTTACTCGAACTGCGTCGATTTCGATGTGACGGATTTCAGTTCAACTGGGATCGACCCGACAGTCTCTCTAAAACGAACTGGGCACTTTGACCCTTGGGGCGACCGCGACAACCGCGACGACGATCCTGCATACCCGCTTGGGGGCTACCAAACCAGCCAACTGGGTGATCCGGTTTGCGAAATTCACGCATCCCGCGAAATGGCTGTTCTCGAAGACGACCCGGAAGAGCTCAAAAACTACATTGCGGCCATGTGGGGAGGCGGCAATACGTCGATTGACCTAGGCATGAAGTGGGGTACCGCTTTGCTTGATCCCGACATCCGCCCTGCAATCGAAGGAATGATCGAGGATACAACGGTCAGTGAAAACTTCGCAGGCCGCCCGTTCGACCATAATTCAGGTGAGTCTCTGAAAGTCATCGTCCTGATGACCGACGGTCAGAACACGTCACAGTACTACATCCGTGATGCTTTCAAGAGCGGTGCCTCCAATGTCTGGTGGAACGAACAGGAAGAAGTTTATTCGGTCTATCTTGGTTCGGACGTAAATGATCTCGACGAAGATGACGTGACTGACGAACCGATTTTCTACTGGCCCCCCTACACCGGTTCAAGCAACGTCGACATCATCGAAGGCTACTATGATCACGCCTACGGAAATGGCGTTTACGAGGAAGAAGAAACCGACTGGGAACTCGAATGTAAATCATACTACTGGAACGGGTCTTGCCGTCGCTACCGCTGGGTCGAAGTTGTCATAGGTTCAATCACCGTTGACGAACCCGGCGTTGCCGAAGTCATCGACTACCCCGACCTTTGGGCCTACACCACGCCGCGTTGGGTGGCCGACGAGCTATATGCGCCGTTCATGGGACAGTCCTCTGCTCGCTCTTACTGGGACGATGGTGTCCAAGGGTACTATGGCACTTCAACCAAGAATTCGCGGTCCTCGTCAATCTGCGACGCTGCAAAAGATCAGGGAATTATTGTGTTCACGATTGGATTTGAGGCACCGTCAAGCGGACAGACAGTTCTCAAAGACTGCGCCAGCTCAGACAGCCACTACTTTGATGTCGATGGTCTCGAAATCAACGATGCATTTGCAACCATTGCAACCTCCATTCGTCAACTGAGGCTGACCCAATGATGCGTGGCGTATTTCAATGCCTCCGATCCTTTTTCAAGTGCGAGGACGGCACTGTAACGGTTCAGTTTGTGATCATGTTTCCGTTTTACCTTGGCCTGTTCCTGTCCTCGGTAGAGCTTGGCCTGATGACTCTGCGCTACGCCTACCTTGAGCGGGCTTTGGATGTGGTGGTGCGTGACATTCGCCTTTCCACTGGCGGGACCATCACACATGATGACATTGTAGACGCAGTGTGTGCCAACGCTGGCGTCATTCCGAACTGTTCGGAAAACATGCGTCTTGAGATGGTAACACGTGACCCGCGCAACTGGGTTGACCTGTCACAACAGTCGGTCTGCACAGATAGGTCAGAAAATGCTCAACCGGTGACAACATTCCAAAACGGTGGCCAGAACCAACTGATGGTCCTGCGAGCCTGTGCCAAAGTCGAACCCTTCTTTCCGACCTCAATGATTAGTTCCGCCGTGCATAAAGATGCCGCTGGAGACTATTCGCTTGTTGTCTTGAATTCTTTTGTTCAGGAGCCCTTCTGATCATGCCTTTGAAATCTCTCATCAAAAAAGCACGCGACTTTCGCAGAGACACCCGTGGCACGGTTGCCGTTGAGACCGTGATCATGTGGCCCGGGCTCTTTTTGGCCATGCTAGCAATGGCTGTCCTATTTGACGCCTACCGCGCCCGTTCAACAACTGACAAAGCTGCCTTTGCGATCTCTGATATGCTGTCGCGTGAAACGGCCGCTGTGACGTTTGACTATTTGGATGGCGCACGTTCGCTCTTTTCGGAGATTTCCAGCGTTCGAAGCGATCATGATCTGATCGTGTCGCTCGTAACATGGGATACGGTGAACGACACACACCGTTTAGGGTGGTCTCACAGCATCACCGAAGACGGCGCAGAGGACACGCTTGCTTGGGATAACACCGACATGATCAACATGAGCGACAATCTTCCAACGCTGGTAGACGGTGAGAGCATTGTGGTGGTTCAAACCAACAGCACCTTTGTTCCGCCAACAATTTTACGACGTTGGTGGGGCGACAATTGGGATGGGGTTGCATTAAACACACTGGTGTTTAGCAGACCCCGGTTTGTCTCAAATCTGGCGTGGAGTGATGCCTAGTCTCTTAGAGATTTAGAGATCAACAGCACCCTGCTCCGCCAAAAGCGCATCAAGAATTTGCGCCGCGGACTTTGCTTGAGATCCGGGTGTCACTCCCCCAATGCCTACCCGACGCCCCATTGCCCACCAAAGTCCCGGTAGCCATCTGCGCGACCGGGGCCTTTTTAGGATCACCGTAAACCCATTTGACGGTTTGAGGTCAAACATGCCCCGCTTTATCGCTGCAATATCCTCCAGAGATGCAATGATTTCGCCAGAGCTTGAGGCAAGACCTGCACGGGTCAGCTGAATATGTTGTTCCGTCGCACGACGCGTCTTCTCAGCAAGAAGCAGAACCAAGACGCCCATCACCACCAAAAACACCTGCCATAAAAACGCGGGCGACGTAGACAACCCCAAATACAACAGCAGCCCCCCCAACGATGCCAAAGTAGCAATACCAAACACCCGCCGAGGCCCGGTAGCTGTTATTGTCGCTAGGATCTCTGTTGGTTCTGAGATGGTTTCTGGGGACTGTGTCATATCGGTGCGTTTGAACCTTGTTAGTAGGGCATAGGAAAAGCACGATGAGCTGCATCGATATCCGTCTGGATTTCTTTGCTCAGCGACACGTCGATCCCCTTTAGAAGATGGTCCAACTGATCTACCGTGGTGGCTCCAAAAATGGAAGAACACATAAACGGGCGCTGTACGGTGAATGCCATCGCCATATGCACTGGGTCGATCCCGTGTTTGGCGGCAATATCCAGATACGCCTGCACCGCATCAAAAACATGGTTGCCGGCGATTCTTCCTCCCAGATTTCCGTTGATGTCCTTGCGCGATCCCTTTGGCGTCTGATCGTTTTGGTATTTGCCAGTCAAAAGCCCGGCAGCCAGCGGTGAAAACGCCAAAAGTCCCACATCTTCATTGTGACTTAGCTCCGCAAGGTCCGTATCGAACAGACGACACATCAAAGAGTATTCGTTCTGGATCGAGGCCATGCGCGGCAAGCCTTTGTCTTCCGAGAGCCGTAGCCATTGCGACGTACCCCAAGCGCTTTCATTGGAAAGACCAATGGCGCCAATGGTGCCACGATCAATTTCTTTCTGCAGCGCCTCCAGTACATCCTCTAGGTCTGCCAACGTCTCCGCTTTGTTCTGCGAGGACGGATCAAATGTCCAGTTTTGGCGGAACATGTAAGAGCCGCGGTTCGGCCAGTGCAACTGGTACAGGTCGATATGATCGGTCTGTAGCCTTTTGAGAGAGCCTTCCACGGCACCCGACACAGTTTGGGAAGAGATGTCCGCGCCATCGCGAATGTATTTGACGCCAGTACCCCCGTGTTTTGTCGCCAAAATCCAATCTTTTCGGCGTCCTGTTTTGGCAAACCATGTGCCCAGGATTTCTTCAGTGCGACCCTGTGTTTCCGGGCTCATGGGATTGACGGGGTAGAGCTCCGCTGCGTCAATAAAATTGATGCCGTGCTCCAATGCCATGTCCATCTGTGTGTGGGCGTCAGCCTCGTTTGTCTGAGTGCCAAACGTCATTGTGCCAAGGCAATACTCAGACACGTTAAGACCGGTGCGGCCCAAAGGGTTCATTTTCATAAGATTTGTCCTGTTGGAATTCGCTTTGACGCAAAGTTAAGCTTTATCGGAGGCGCCGCAAGTGCCCTCGGGGCCAAAAATGTGCGGCCCCCGGCCCCAAGGTGTTTTGAACCAGAAACAAGCGCTATTCGCGCGAAGCGCGTTCATGAAAAATAAATCCGAGAAAGTTGAGCAAGATCTGCGCTGCCAGTATGGCTGTGGAACCTGTCTGATCGTAGTCTGGCGCAACTTCGACTAGATCAATGCCGATGACTTCGTTGCGCTGCGCAAGCGCCTGAAGCATCTCGAGAACATCGTAGTAGAGAAACCCGCCATGGCTGGGCGTTCCTGTACCCGGTGCAATAGAGGGGCAAAATGCATCGATATCGATGGTGACATAGACGCGCGCCTCTTTTGGGATACGGTCGATGACGCCTTTGGGGCCAAGTTTTCTTGCCTGTCGGACGCTGAATATCTCGCTCCCCATGGCGCGCGCATCCTCGTATCCTTCGCGTGCGGTGGAACTGACGTTGCGAATACCAACCTGTGTCAGACCGGTGACGTAGGGCTTTTCCGCCGCTCGCCGCATCGGGTTGCCATGGCCATGCCGAACCCCATGGCGTTCATCGACAAAGTCCAAATGCGCGTCAATTTGCAGGATGTGGATGTCGCCTTGATCGTCAAAGGCGTTGATGCAGGGAATGTTGATCGAATGATCGCCGCCAATCGTGACTGGCAGTGCCCCTGCAGCCAAGGCTGCGCGAACGCCGGTTTCGATGTTCGCATGGCTTTTGGCGGTGTCGGTGTGCACGATATCTGCATCACCCATGTCCACGATCCGGACGTTTTCGGGCAGATAAGTGGCATCATCCTCATGATCGTAAGCCCCGGCGTGCCCAAAACTAAACAGAGTCGACGCCTCCCGCACCGCGCGCGGACCAAACCGCGCACCACTCCGCCACTGAGTGCCAAAGTCAAACGGCGCGCCCAATACGGCCACATCGGCTTCCAGTGCCCCCCAGTTCGCCTCGTAGTGTCGCTTGGCAAAGGTTGCGATGCCTACAAAAGGCAAATCCAACCGACCTTTGTCATATCCGTGATCTGCCACTGTGTTCTCCCGACCTGCTTTACACCGCGCGACGGTGCCGTGATTTTTGCGTCTCGTAAAGGGTTTGCATGCACTGGAGGCGAAAGCATTGGATCGCAAAAGGGCGCGTCCCTAGACGCGCCCTTTTGTTTAAGTGTTCATTTGCGGCCTTTATACAAACCGCTTAAGCAGTCCATTCCCATGGGCGCACAAAATCTCCCAACACTTGTCCGACATCCTCGTCCACGACCTCACCGGTTGCCTTCAACTGAGCAACAAGACCTCGTTTCTTGTCATCCAATACATGGTCCACATGCGCCGACACTCCGGCCTTCTGTAGGGCTGCATCATAAATACGCGTGATCGCGGCTTTGCGAAGGTCCGGTTTAAAGATTTTGCCCACTGCGGTTTTTGGCAGTTCTGGCATGATCTCAACATACTTCGGATGTGCCGCACGCTCATGAACATGCACTTTTGCGTGGTCCATGAGCTCTTCAGTGGTAACGCTCGCACCTTCCACCAACTCGACATAGACACAAGGCACCTCGCCCGAATGTGCATCTGGCTGCCCAATGGCCCCGGCAAATGCAACATCGTGATGCGCCAACAGCGCTTCTTCGATCTCCGCAGGGTCAATGTTGTGACCACCTCGAATGATCAGGTCTTTGGCGCGCCCTGTGATCCACAGATATCCATCTTCGTCAACGCGGCCCAAATCTCCCGTGCGTAGATATTTCTCATGAAAGTAGAGGTCCACATTTTTGTCAGCTTCTGTGTACGTATTACCCGCAAAAACCCCCGGGTTTGAGATGCAGATTTCTCCAACATCATCGGTAGCACACTCCTGCGGGCCCTCCGGTGAATTCTTAAATATGCGCACATCAGTATAAGGGAATGGCACACCAACGGAGCCCACCTTTTTTGCGCCCGTTGGAGGGTTGCAAGACACAAGGCAGGTCGCTTCGGTTAAGCCATAGCCCTCAACAATATCCACACCACAAGTGCTTTCAAACCGTTTGAAGAGTTCCATAGGCATAGGCGCCGAACCAGAAAATGCAGTTTTTACTGACGAAATATCTGCATCAACCGGGCGCTGCATCAACGCAGAAACCGCCGTCGGCACTGTAATGATAAAGGAGATTTTCCAGCGTTCAATCAGCTTCCAGAAGTTGTCAAAAACGCCGTCGCCGCGATACCCTTGCGGTGTTGGGAACACAACATGCGCGCCGGAGCTGATAGCCGCCTGCATGATCACATGCACCGCAAAAACATGGAACAGCGGCAGAGGACACATGATGTTGTCCTCTTCGGTGAACAGCAGCGTATCGCCAATCCAACCGTTGTAAATCATGCCGGAATACAGGTGCTGCGCAACCTTTGGCATGCCAGTGGTGCCACCTGTGTGGAAGTAGGCGCCTACGCGGTCACCTTTGCTGTCTTCAAACTGCAATGTGGCGCTGTGTTTCGCCAGCTCCTTATTGAAGTCTTTGAAATCCACGTGATGCGGACCGCTCACCTTCGGTCGGATCAGCGGCACAATCCAGCTTTTCGGCGGCGTCAGATATTTGTTGAGATCAATTTCAAGGACGGTGTGCACATGCGGCGCATGGCGCACAGCCTCGGCCACCTTTTGCGCGACATCCGTTTTGGGAAACCCTTTGAGGGTAACCACAACTTTGGCATCGGTTTCACGTAAGATCGCGCCAATCTGCTCAGGTTCAAGCAACGGGTTGATCGGGTTTGCAATCCCGGCAACCATGCCGCCCAACAACGTGATCAACGTCTCGTTACAATTGGGAAGCACATAGGCAATGGTGTCTTTTTCGCCAATGCCCAGATCGCGGAACAGATTTGCCGCTTGCGCGGTCTTTGCGTGCAGCTCAGCCCACGTCAGAGTTTCTGCTTTATCCTTTGGGCCAGAAAAAATCTGATAGCTTACCGCGGGACGTTCAGGGAACTTGTCCTTTGTCCGCGTCAACATTTCAAAAATGGTAACCGGCAGGTCCCGATCGGCCCATGCCTGTTCGTTTTCAATGGCCTTAAGATCTGCCAAAGTCTGAAAGCTCATAGTAGTCCTCCCCCAATTGCCGGCCTGCTCCACCTCTGCAAGCGCGTGCCAGTCGTATTACGTCACGTTGGCCCCTAAAAACACTGCGCGCTGCATCCGAGGCCAGCCGGACCTTAGGTCAACCATACTCGAAACGTTACGTCAAACTACCCTTCAAAGGTTGAATGGTCGTGCAAAAACCACCCACGCGCGCATCTCTACTGCGGCTGGGAGCGCACTCTTTTACGTTGTCCCAGCCGTAAATTGCAGCCGTGCAAGCTTGGCGTACAAACCACCTTCTTGGACCAATGCGTCATGCTTACCCTGCGCCACGATACGCCCATTTTCCATCACGACAATCCGGTCCGCTTTCTTCACCGTCGCCAGTCGATGCGCCACAATGATCGTGGTGCGATCTTGTGCCAACTCATCAACCGCCGCTTGCACCAAACGTTCGCTTTCGGCATCCAAAGCAGAGGTCGCCTCATCCAAGAGCAACACAGGGGCATCTCGCAATATGGCGCGCGCAATAGCAATGCGCTGCTTTTGGCCACCAGATAGCATCACACCGCGCTCCCCAAGGGGGCTCTCGTATCCGTCCGGTAAGCCGACGATAAACTCATGTGCAGCGGCAGCTTTGGCCGCGCGTTCCACTTCATCATCGGTTGCGTCCAAACGACCAAAACGGATGTTTTCACGTGCGCTGTCAGCAAAGATCACCGGATCTTGGGGAACCAACGCAATGTGCTTGCGGAAATCGTCCCGCTTCGCTTCCGTTAAGGCAACGCCATCAAATTCCACGCGCCCCTCTGAAGGATCATAAAATCGCTGAATCATCTGAACAATTGTGGTTTTGCCTGCACCAGACGGCCCGACCAATGCCACGGTTTCCCCCGGCTGAATGATCAACGAGACATCCTCCAACGCCGACACATTGGGGCGCGATGGATATTGAAAAGAGACCTCGTTGAAGCTGATTTCACCCCGCACCGGCGCGCGAAGCACTTTTGGTTTGGCGGGATCGTTCACTGTGTCTTTCGCATACAGCAGCTCGACCAAACGTTCGGTTGCACCCGCAGCCCGCTGTAGTTCGCTCCAGATTTCAGACAGCGCGCCAACAGCGCCAGCAACCATAACCGAGTAGATCACAAACTGCACCAACACGCCGACACTCATGCCACCAGCGCGCACATCGCGCGCGCCCATCCACAACACAACCACCACCCCTGTGAAGATCAGGAATATCACAATCATTGTGAGCAATGCGCGTGTGTTGATACGGCGCAACGCCGCAGTCAGCGACAAGTCAGTGACACGGTTGAAGTTTTCACGCGAACGCGCCTCATGGGTGAAGGCCTGCACGGTCTGAACTGAAAGCAGAGCTTCTGAGGCATTCCCCGAACTCTCCGCAATCCAATCCTGATTTTCGCGGCTCAGCACACGCAAACGCCGACCCAAAACCATGATTGGCACAATCACCATTGGCACCACCAACAACACCATCAATGTCAGCTTGGTTGACGTGTATAACATCAACACCAACCCACCAACGAACAATAGCATGTTGCGCAATGCGATCGAGATTGACGAGCCAATCACCGATTGGATCACCGTGGTATCCGTGGTGATCCGGCTCAGCACTTCGCCCGTCATCAGGTTCTCAAAAAACGCAGGGCTCATATTAATCACGCGGGCAAAAACCGCCTTGCGGATGTCAATAACCACCAGCTCTCCCAAACGGGTCACCAGCAAATAGCGGAGCGCAGTACCAACGGCAAGCATCGCGGCAAACCCTAATGCAGCAAGGAAATATTGGTCGAGAAGCGCATCGCTTTGCGTGCCAAAATTGTCCACGACACGACGCACCGCGACAGGCAACATCAACGATACAGACGCCGTCAGTGTCAGCGCGCAAAGGGCCAAAAACATATGAAACCGATAAGGGCGCAAAAACGGTTGCAGGCCGCGCAACGCGCCCATGTTCTTGCTCTTCTCACGATCTTGTTCGTTTTCTGTGCGCTGTGGCTGTCTGGCCATATTCCGGTCCTTGACTGAGTACCTGAGCGTTAGTGAACCCAGCGCGCAAAAGGGTCAAGCCGTGATGGGCGCAGAACCCATCTACATGCGTCAAAAGGCGCGAGAGCGCCGGTATGAATCACAAATACATTTAGAGAATTTGACCTTGGAGCGGGTAGCGGGAATCGAACCCGCACCTTAAGCTTGGAAGGCTCTTATGATACCATTTCACCATACCCGCCCGAGGTTTGGTTGATGTATTTCAGCCGTCAAAGGAGGTCAAGAGCCTGAACTCGACATTGCTGAGAAAAGCGCGTTTTTTCTGTGAACTGCCGACAGCACCGTTGACTAGAGCCACAACCAATCAATCACGGACAGAAGCAAAAACACGGGCACGGATATGGCCGTTGCACATAGCAACGCTGCTGCCTTAGTCCATTTGGCACTTGGCGCTTGCTGGCCATATACTGCGGATTGATTTGAATTTCTCATGATTTGATTAACCATGAATTAGGTTTCCGATGCGTTAATGAAACCATGTTGGATGCAAACTTCCCCCTCCCCACCAAACCACTGCACCAAAGCCGTGAATGTGCGCAAGCGCTTGATCTTGTAGCTGCCGACACCACAACTTTGGCAGACGGCACATTGGTTGTACGTCGCACTCTGGCAAAGATGCCGGTGGCGATGCTGCCGCGTGCGCAGATTCCGCAAAACTTCCTGAAAGACAGCATCAAAGCTGCAGGTCTTCAAAGGACCGTTTTGGCGATCACCCCCGATCACCCTGCTCCGTGGTTGGCGAACTTGGGGGCCGTGGCCGTCATGAGCCCAGTTCACGTGGCCACACTCGACCTCATGGGGGACATGCGTGCCAGGATGCATCAAAAATGGCGCAATCGTTTGCGCTTCGCCGAACGTCAAAACCTCCGGATCACGCGCCAGAACCTGCCCAGCAAGCCCAACAACTGGCTGCTGCTACAGGATCAAAGGCAACAAGGCGCGCGTGGCTACTCCGCGTGGTCAGAGGCGCTCACTTTAGCTTACGCAAAAGCCAATCGCGGTAGCGCAAAACTCTTCACCGCCTTTGATGGAAAAACACCGGTCGCCGCCATGCTGTTTTTGCGCCACGGCGACAGTGCCACTTACCATGTAGGTCACGCCACCGACGAAGGGCGTGCGTGCTCCGCACACAACTTGCTCTTGTGGGAAGGCATGAACTGGCTGGCGTCCAAAGGCGTCACGTCACTGGAGCTGGGACAGGTCAACACCGATAGGACTCCCGGTCTTGCCCGCTTCAAGCTGGGCGCAGGTGCCACATTGCGCCCTCTCGGCGGCACTTGGATTTGGTGGCCACCTTTGGGAAGAACGCTCTCCCCCCTCAAACTTCTGGATCGAAAGCTGATGCGCGCATCCTAGCCTTTAAGGATGCGCGATATGGGCGGTGGCCTCAATTTCAAGCAACGCTTCGTCCTCCAGCAAATCCGCAACAACCACCAAAGACATCGCAGGAAAATGGCGCCCCATCACCAAACGATAGGCCGCGCCGATTTCTTCTTGATGCGCCATGTAGTCCGCTTTGCTTTTGACAAACCACGTCAACCGCGCCAGATCGTCGACCTGGCCCCCAGCAGCCTCAACAATGGCTTTGATGTTTTGAAGAACCTGCGTCATCTGGCCGATAAAGTCGTGGCTTTCAAACACCTTCTGTTCATTCCAGCCGATTTGTCCACCGATGTGCAACGTGCCATCCTCTGACAACATGCCATTGGCATACCCAAGCGCTGGCGCCCAGCCTTCAGGGTGTATCGTTCTCAAACCCATATTTTTCGCCTCAAGTCACACGCGACCGCACGCTGTATTTCGGATCTCGCCACAGCTCGTTGGCCATGACATCTTCAATGATTTCTGCCGCACCAACAACGTCTGCCGCATCTAAATAGAGCGGTGTGAAACCAAACCGCATGATGTTGGGCGCGCGGAAGTCGCCAATCACGCCGCGCGCCGTCAGCGCCTGAATCGCGGCATAACCATGCTCAAATGCAAAGGACACCTGAGAGCCGCGCGCGTCCGCGTCCCGCGGGCTGGCCAATGTCAACTGCGGGCACCGCGCCTCAACCTCTGCAACAAACAAGTCCGACAGGCGCTCAGATGCTGCGCGCAGCTCCGCCATGTCCACCCCATCCCAAGCCTTTAGCGCTTCTTGCAACACGGCCAACTGCAGGATCGGCGGCGTGCCAACACGCATGCGTTCTGTCGCCAACGCAGGGCGATAGTTCACTTCCATCGCAAACGGTTCATCATGGCCCAGCCACCCCGACAGCGCGGGCGCAATACTGTCGACAATATCAGGGCGCACATAGATAAACGCAGGCGCACCGGGACCACCGTTCAAGTATTTATATGTACATCCAACCGCAAACTCTGCACCGCTCGCCGCGATGTCCACTTCCAACGCCCCTGCGGAATGCGCCAGATCCCAGATCATCACCGCGCCCATCTCATGGGCACGCTTGGTGATCGCTGCCATGTCGTGCATACGGCCCGTGCGGTAGTCCACCTGCGTGAGCATCACCACAGCAACCTCTTCGGTAATCGACTCCAGCACGTCCTCAGGCGCCGGGATCATCAGCGAATGCGCCTGGTCCAAAGTGCTGATCAGCCCCTGTGCCATATACAAATCGGATGGAAAATTGCCGTTGTCGCTCAATATCACTTTGCGCTCTGGTCGCATCTTCAGCGCCGCAGCAAGCGCTTGATACACTTTGATCGACAATGTGTCACCTGTCGCCACTGACCCGGCGGGCGCACCAATCAGCTCGCCAATACGGTCACCAACAACCTGCGGAAGCGCCATCCAACCCGCTGAATTCCAAGCACGGATAAGCTGCGCCCCCCATTCCTCGGTAATCGTTTTCTGCGCACGTGCTGCCGCCCCTTTGGGCAACACGCCAAGCGAGTTGCCATCTAGGTAAATCACCCCTTCGGGCACATCAAACAGCTCTTTTCTGGGAAGCGAAACGCCCATTGTCATAAATCTCCACGCAAGTGCCAAAGTTCGGGAAAAAGCTCAACGTCCAGCATCTTGCGCAGATACTGCACGCCCGACGTCCCGCCGGTGCCCCTCTTAAAGCCGATCACCCGCTCTACCGTGGTGACATGGTTGAACCGCCACCGACGAAAATAATCTTCAAGATCGACCAGTTTCTCCGCCAGCTCATACAGCCGCCAATGCGTGTCCACATCCTCATAGACCACTTTCCACCGCGCCTGCACGTCGGCTACAGCTTTATGCGGTTGCCGGAGCTGCGGGGGAGGCATGGCGCTGTCATCGCCATCCAGTGAGATAAAAAGATACCGGATCACCTCGTCATAGAAACTCGGCTGCGCCAGTTCCGCGTCCAGCGCCGCTTTGGCAGCCGGGACGTGCGCATGTGGCTTTGCCATGTTGGGATTGCGATTGCCCAAAACATACTCAATCAGGCGGTATTGATGGCTCTGAAACCCAGAGGACGGGCCCAGCGCCTCACGAAACGTGGTATAGTCAGCTGGAGTCATCGTACGCAGCACATCCCATGCGGAGTTCAGCTGTTCAAAGATCCGGCTGACACGCGCCAACATCTTAAACATTTGGCTCAGATCACCGGACTTGAGCGCCGCACGCGCACCTCCCAATTCATGCAATGCCAGTTTCATCCAAAGCTCGCTGGTCTGATGTTGAATGATAAACAACATCTCATCATGCGCGTCACTCTTTGGGTGCTGTTGGTTTAGAATACCATCCAGTTTCAGATAGTCGCCATAAGACATCGCGTTATCAAAAGACATCTTTGCGCCGTCTTGAGAGGGGTCATACACGGTATCTGTCATTGGTCTTTCCTCAGTCGAAACCGTTGAATTTTGCCGGTTTCCGTCTTGGGCAACGCCTTAGCGAAAATGACTGAGCGCGGGTACTTGTACGGAGCAATCGTTGCCTTCACGTGATCCTGTAGCGCCGCCGTCATCTCTGTGCCGGAAGCAAACCCTTCACCCAAAACCACATGCGCTTGAACAATGGCGCCCCGCGCTGCATCAGACACGCCAATCACCGCACATTCTGCAACTGCCTCATGTGCCAAGAGCGCCGCCTCAACTTCTGGTCCTGCAATATTGTAGCCCGATGAAATGATCATGTCGTCATTGCGCGCGGCGAAGTGAAAATACCCATCACCATCTTGCCAAAAGGCGTCACCGGAAATGTTCCATCCATCCATCACATACTCTTCTTGCCGCTCCCCGCGAAGGTAACGACATCCCGTGGGGCCACGCACCGCCAGTCGTCCCACATCACCGCGCGGCAATGTGCTCCCATCTGGCCCGACAACTTTGGCCTCATAGCCAGTCACAGGCTTGCCGGTACACGCTGGTCGATGATCATCGAAGCGATTGGAAATGAAAATATGCAACATCTCCGTGGCCCCGATGCCATCTAACATCGGCTTACCAGTCTTCGCGCGCCACGCATCATACACAGGTGCGGGTAATGTTTCCCCCGCACTTACCGCCGCACGCAACGATGATAAATCCGCGCCCTCCTCCATCGCGGCCATCATGGCACGATAAGCTGTGGGGGCCGTGAAACACACGGTCGCTTTATACTTCTCAATAATCTCAACCATGTTGGGCGGTGTGGCCTGCTCCAACAAGGTTGCCGCAGCCCCAAACCGCAGCGGGAAAATCGCCAACCCGCCCAAACCAAATGTAAATGCCAAGGGCGGTGAGCCAACAAAGACGTCTTCCGGCTGCACATCCAGAACCTCTTTGGCGTAGCCATCCGCAATGATCAGAAGGTCCCGATGAAAATGCATCGTGCCTTTTGGCTCGCCCGTGCTGCCGGATGTGAACCCAATCAGCGCCACATCCTCAGCCGCAGTTTGCACGGCCTCAAACGTGACAGGCTTTTCCAAAGCCAGACGATCAAGCTCTGCTTCATGGTTGGCGGTGCCATCAAACGCCATCACCTTGAGGTCGGAGCAAGCCTGTGCGCACAGAGTCATCTCGTCCATCAGACGGGTGTCGCATATCGCGTGGCTGATCTCAGCCTTCTCGACATATTTTGTCAGTTCGACCGCGCGCAGCATCGGCATGGTGTTCACCACCACGGCCCCCGCTTTTGTCGCGGCCAACCAGCAGGCCACCATGGCTGGATTGTTTGCAGATCGGATCAAGACACGATTGCCGGGTACCACACCAAAATCGTCAACCAGCACGTGGGCCAATCGATTGGTCCAATCGGTCAATTCTTTATATGTACGCCGCCGCCCATTGCCGATCAGGGCCGTCTGATCTCCAAACCCTTTGGCAACCATGCCATCTGTTAACTCCCACCCGGCATTCAGCAGATCGGGGTAGTCAAAGCCTGCCAATAACAAGTCCGGCCAACTGTCCTTGGGGGGGAGGTTGTCTTGTGTAAAGCTATCATCGTGTGCGCTTGTTCCCCTCATGGGTTCACCCCTTCTGCCGTCGCCATGGCCAAAGTCTGTCGCGCGATCACCACCCGTTGAACATCGCTGGCCCCCTCATAAATCCGCAACGCACGGATCTCACGGTACAGGCGCTCTACAGCAGCACCAGACTTCACCCCGTCCCCGCCAAACAATTGCACCGCCCGGTCAATCACCTGTTGCGCATGGTCGGTGGCAAACAGCTTCGCCATCGCAGCCTCGCGCGTCACACGCGCCGCGCCGCTGTCCTTGGCCCACGCCGCGCGGTACACAAGTAGCGCTGCGGCGTCGATGTCCACGGCCATATCCGCGATGTGCCCCTGCACCATCTGCATCTCAAACAATGGGGCCCCTGCGATTTCACGGGTCTGTACGCGCCATACCGCCTCATCTTGCGCACGACGAGCAAACCCGAGCGCCGCCGCCGCAACTGTCGAGCGGAACACATCCAGGACAGACATCGCAATGCGAAACCCCTGCCCCGCCTCGCCTATCATTGCAGCCGCCGGAACCCGACAGCCGTCAAAGCGCAACCGCGCCAACGGATGTGGGGCAATTGTCGACATACGTTCCACCACTGACAGCCCGGGCGTGTCTGCAGGCACCACAAAGGCGCTTAGACCTTTGGCGCCGGGTGACTCGCCCGTGCGCGCAAACACAGTATAGACATCCGCAATACCGCCATTGGAAATCCAGGTCTTTTCCCCATCCAAGACAAAGCTGTCCCCATCACGTTGGGCCGTCATTGTCGAATTGGCCACATCAGATCCGGATTGCGGCTCGGTCAATGCAAAGCCTGCTATCGCTCCACCTGTCCGCGTCAGAGGCAACCAAGCCGCTTTCTGATCTTGCGAGCCGAACAGTGATATCGCACCAGTACCCAGCCCCTGCATCGCAAACGCAAAGTCCGCCAGCCCGTCATGACGCGCCAAAATTTCTCGGCTCAGACACAGGATCCGTACATCCAAGCGCCCATCGACCGCTCCCGTTGCTTCCAGTAACCCGGCGTCTCCCAACTGTGTCACCAGTTTCCGACAGGATGCGTCCACGTCAACATGATCCACGCTGCGCAGTGCATTGCTCGCCCAGCGCTCCACCGTCTCAGCCCGCGCGCGGTGCGCTTCTTCAAAGAATGGCCAGTGCAAATAGGTCTGATCCGCCACGTTACTGTCTCCTATACCTCTTCTGGCAACACGGCGCCTTGCGACATGCAACGCTGACCCATTACGCCGATTGCCAAGGTCTCAGTTCCCTTCAAAAACCGGGCGCTGCTTGGCCACAAAAGCCTCATAGGCCCGCTTGAAATCGCGCCCCTGCATACAAATCGCTTGTGCCTGCGCCTCTGCTTCAATGGCCTGCTCAATCGACATCGACCATTCCTGCGCCAACATGGTCTTGGTCATCATGTTGGCAAAGTTGGGACCTTCTGCGATGCGCTGCGCCAACGCCGTCGCCTCAGACATCAGCGCATCTGCGGCAACCACTCGGTTGAAAAAGCCCCAGTTGTACCCTTCCTCAGCCGTCATCGAGCGGCCGAGATATAGCAGCTCGGCAGCCCGCCCCTGCCCGATGATCCGCGGGAGAATGGCACACGCTCCCATATCGCATCCGGCCAGTCCGACGCGGTTAAACAGAAACGCCGTTTTTGTCTCGGGCGTGGTGATGCGCAGATCAGAGGCCATCGACAGGATCGCACCAGCACCAGCACACACGCCATCGACCGCTGCGACAATCGGTTTGCCACATGTCAACATCGCTTTGACCAAATCACCGGTCATGCGCGTGAACGCCAAAAGCTCTTTCATATCCATCTTGGTCAGTGGCCCAATGATGTCATGCACATCACCGCCCGAGCTGAAGTTCCCACCGTTGGCTGCAAAAATCACCACCTTCACGTCATCGGCATATGCCAGATCACGAAACCAGTCGCGCAACTCGGCATAGCTTTCGAAGGTCAACGGGTTCTTGCGTTCAGGCCGGTCCAACTGCACCGTGGCGATACCGTCCTCCACCTGACACCTGAAATGATCTACATCCGTGCGCATCGCTCAGATCTCCCTGTCTTCCAGCGTCTCAATCAATTGCTCTAATCCCGCGCCCATGCCCTCGATCTCCGTCTCTGACAGCCCATCAAGCATCTCATCAATCCACGTCTCATGTGTGGCAGCATGCTCGGCAAAGGCTTGTGCCCCTTTTTCCGTCAGCTTCACCAACGCGGCCCGCCGATCCCCGGGCACAGCCACTCGCTGGGCAAGCCCTTCATCGGAAAGCTTGTCCACAATGCCGGTGACATTCCCATTTGAAACACGCAGCAAGTCGCTAATTTCACTCATTTTTCGACCGTTGGGAAAGCGCGCAAGCACGCTCATTACGTCAAACCGTGGCAACGTGCTGTCAAACTCTCGCCGCAAGCGTCGTCGGATCTCATCCTCGATCATCCCAGATGCTTTCAGCAACTTCAGCCAAAGCCGCAAACGCGCCTTGCTCCCTTCACTCATACCTCGCCTCCAGACAAACTCATCGCGTGACCGTTCACTGACTGCGCGGCCTCTTCACAGAGCCACATCGCAGCCCCTGCAACCTCTTCTACCTGCACAAAGCGCTTTTGCGGGTTGCTCCGCATCAGGCTGCCGCGCGCGCGCTCTTCCGTCATCCCGGTCTTCTCCATGATATTGGAAACCGAGCGCACCAGCATCGGTGTCTCCACAAAACCGGGGCAAATTGCATTGGCGGTGATGCCACTGTCTGCCATCTCGATGGCCACGGCGCGGGTCAAACCAACAACCCCGTGTTTGGCGGCACAATAGCCGCTCACATAGGGGTAGCCTTTCAACCCAGCAGTTGAGGCCACAGCAATCAGCCGCCCCCAGCCTGCCGTTTGCATGTCGCCCAATGCGGCCTGCCACACATTGACGACGCCCGCCAAGTTGACATCCAACATGTCGCGCAACTGCGCCGGCCGCATCTTGGCAAACGGCACACTTTCCGCAGCGCCCGCATTGGCCACAACCACTTCTACAGGCCCGTTCAACGCCCGAGCTTCCGCCACCATAGCCTGTACCGATGCGGCATCGGTCACGTCACAGATCTTCCAATCGATGAATTTGTGCGTGCTTGCCACATCCCGCAACGGGGCCTCGCGTCTGCCCACAACGGTGACCCTTGCACCGGCGTGCGCCATCGCCTCGGCAATCGCAGCCCCTACGCCGGTGCCCCCGCCGGTCACCAACACATGTTTGCCTGAAACACTCATACTCTGATCATCTCCGCATCACGGTCGGCCAAACGCCATGCCTGATCGCGCCCGGGCTGATACGGCGCGGGCCAATCCGCAAGACGATCTCCAATCCGCGCCGCTTCATGATGGGTCCAATAGGGATCCGCCAAATGGGGGCGGCCCACGGCAATCAAATCTGCGCGTCCAGCCATCAAAATAGAATTCGCATGATCCGCTTCATAGATGTTGCCCACTGCCAGTGTCGCAATGCCCGCTTCGTTGCGGATGCGGTCAGAAAACGGCGTTTGAAACATGCGGCCATAGACGGGTTTGGCCTCGATACTGGTCTGCCCTGCGCTGACATCAATGATATCGGCCCCCGCAGCCCGAAACGCTTTGGCAATCTCAACCGCCTCCGCCGGGGTCACCCCGAAGTCTCCCAGCCAATCATTGGCCGAAATCCGCACGGACATTGGTTTGTGTGCGGGCCAAACCGCCCGCAAGGCCTCAAAGACCTCCAGCGGATAGCGCAACCTATTCTGCAAACAGCCCCCATAGGCGTCTTTTCTCTGGTTGCTCACTGGCGACAGAAAACTTGACAGAAAATAACCATGAGCCGCGTGCAGCTCGATCATGTCAAATCCAGCGCGCTCCGCCATCTCAGCCGCGGCGACAAACTGCGCTTTGATCTCATCCATATCCGACCGCGTCGCCTCTCGCGGCGTACTATTGGCGGCACTCCACGGCATGGCAGATGCGGAAACCAGCTCCCAATTGTTCTCTTTGAGAGGCGCGTCCATCTCTTCCCATCCAACCTGCGTGGACCCTTTGCGCCCCGCATGACCGATCTGACAGCAGATTTTCGCCTCTGTTTCCTGATGGACAAAATCCGTCAGCCGCGCCCATGCTGTCTCATGCTCCCGCGCATACAGGCCCGGACATCCAGGCGTGATCCGCCCGTCCGCACTGACACAGGTCATCTCAGTAAACACCAAGCCGGCACCGCCTTTGGCGCGCTCGCCATAGTGGATCAGATGCCAATCAGTTGGACAGCCATCCACCGCCTTATATTGCGCCATCGGCGACACGACGATGCGGTTACTTAAGCGCATTTCACGTAGCGCATAGGGCGCAAACATCGGTGCACGCACAGGGCCATCCGCCGCCACACCGGCCTGCTGCTGAAACCATTTTTCAGCACTCTTAAGCCACTTCGCGTCCCGCAAACGCAGATTTTCATGGCTGATCCTTTGGCTGCGGGTAAGCAGAGAGTAGCAAAACTGCACGGGATCAAGCTCCAGGTACCGCTCCACATCCTCAAACCACTCCAACGAATTGCGGGCCGCTGATTGCAGACGCAGCACATCCAGCCGCCGTTCCGCTTGATAGCGCTCAAAAGCCGCCTGCATATCTGGTTCTGAATGCAGGAACTCTGCCAATGCAATGGCGCTTTCAAATGCCAGTCGCGTCCCCGACCCAATCGAGAAATGTGCCGTCGCAGAGGCGTCCCCCAACAGCACCACGTTCTCATGATGCCAAGTCTCACACAGCACACGCGGGAAATTCATAAACACCGCAGAGCCACGCAGATGCGCTGCATTGCTCATCAACTCATGGCCACCAAGGTGATCCGCAAACACAACACGACAGGTCTCAACGATTTCGTCCTTTGACATGTTTTCAAAGCCAAAGCGGTCCCAAGTGTCCTGTGCACATTCCACAATGAAGGTCGCTGTCTCGTCATCAAACTGATAGACATGCGCCCAAATCCACCCATGAGCGGTCTTCTCAAAAATGAAGGTGAAGGCATCATCAAATTTCTGATGCGTGCCCAACCAGACAAATTTGCAATCGCGCACATCGATTTCTGGCTTGAAGTGGTCCGCATAGGCGTCACGTACCCGGCTGTTGAGCCCATCACAGCCCACAACCAAATCATAGTCCGCACGCAGAGTTTCAATGTCGTCAAATTCGGTCTCAAACCGAAGATCTACATCCAAGTCACGGGCACGCTCTTGTAATAAGATCAGCATTTGCCTGCGCCCAATCCCGGCAAACCCATGCCCGCCTGACACAGTGCGCACACCGTCATGTACAACTGCAATGTCATCCCAATAGGCAAAATTGTCCCGGATCATCTGGGCGGATTTGGGATCGTTGGCTTGCAAATTCTCCAACGCATCGTCTGACAACACTACACCCCAGCCAAAGGTGTCACTGGCGCGATTGCGCTCAATAACTGTGATGTGGTGCGACGGGTCACGCAACTTCATAGAAATGGCAAAATAAAGTCCGGCGGGACCGCCACCCAAACAGGCTACACGCATTTTTCCCTCCCATGCTTGCTGCAGGGCATCAAACGCCCCGTCGTTGCAATCACGCTAGGATGAGTCGCAATTTACTTCAAGCTTAAAATGTTTACCCTAGATACTTCTCAAAATTCGAGCGGCGACCCAAGACAAAGCCCCCATTGCAAGACTCACTCGCACGTGCTTCGATCCCACGTCAGCAACCAAAGGACGCACCATGCCTCTTCCAAAAACGATGAACGCCATGATCCTGACGGGCCATGGCGACATGGACAAATACGAGTGGCGCACGGATTGGCCGGTGCCCGAAGCGGGCAGAGGTGAGGTGCTGGTGCGAGTTCGGGCCTGCGGGATGAACAATACCGACGTGAACACCCGTGCAGGCTGGTACTCCAAAGCAGTCACCGGGGCGACATCTGAAACTGCTGACGAAGCGCCAGATGGGGACGATCCAAGTTGGGGCGGCAAACCTCTTGCTTTTCCGCGCATTCAAGGCGCGGATATTTGCGGCGAGGTCGTGTCCGTCGGCGCAGGCGTGGCGCCCTCCCGGATCGGGGAGCGCATCATCACTGATTGCTGGATCCGCGACGAAAGCAACTTGGACGACAAAACCCAAACCGGATACATCGGCTCTGAAATCAATGGCGGTTTTGCACAATATTGTGTGCTCCCGTCCCGCAACGCGCTCAAAGTGGACAGCCTTTTCACCGACGCCGAATTGGCCACGTTTTCGTGCTCTTACTCCACAGCCGAAGGCATGCTGTCACGGGCCAATGTCTCTGAGGCGGACACGGTGCTTGTCCCCGGTGCATCCGGTGGTGTGGGCGGTGCTTTGGTACAACTGGCCAAGCGCCGTGGCGCGCGCGTGATCGCAATGGCCAGCGAAGCGAAACACGCAGACGTCGCCAAACTCGGCCCAGATCGCATCTTGCCCCGCGCACCAAAAGACCTGCGCGCAGCGTTGGGCACCGAGAAAATCACCGTTGTCGGCGATATCGTTGGCGGGACTTACTGGCCGACACTGATCGACATATTGGAACGCGGCGGGCGCTACACGTGCTCCGGGGCGATCGCCGGCCCGCTGGTCGATCTCGACCTTCGCACACTCTATCTGCGCGACCTCACGTTCACCGGCTCTACCGTGATTGATCTCGACGTCATGCCAAACCTAATCGGCTACATCGAAGCAGGCGAGGTCACTCCAGCCCTTGCGGCAAGTTACCCGCTGAAACAGCTCGTCGAGGCCCAAACCGCATTTATTAGGAAAGAGCACACCGGCAATATTGTTGTGCTACCATAATCCATGACCGTCTCATCCTACATCGATAGCCTACCACCCGCGCCGCGCGCACATCTGAACCTGTTGCAGCAGATCATCCGCAATGCGGCAGACACATCCGCTGCGACGCCGCTCACCGAGAACCTCAAATGGGGACAACCAAGTTATGCGCCACCCAAAGGCATGGGCACCCCAATCCGGCTCAGTTGGTCGGAAAAAACGCCCGATCATGTCGCGTTTCTGGTGCACTGCCAAACGAGCCTGGTGGAAGAGTGGCGCCTCATGTTTGGTGAGACATATATGTTTGATGGCAACCGCGCAGTACATCTGCAAGTGGCACAACCGCTGCCAAAGGACGCCCTACATCAGATGGCCGTCATGGCACTGACCTATCATACACGCAAGCCTTAAGCCTTCTGCGGAGTGCCCGCCACATATGTCTGCGCCACCGCGCGATCATCACCCATCATCATCAAAACAAACAGCTCTTGCGCTAGGGTCGTCACCGCATCCATTCGCAAATCCATCGCAGAGGTGGCCCGCGCATCCAGCACCACCAAATCCGCCGCGCTGCCTGCCTCCAACGTACCAATCTCATTTTGCATCCCAAGCGTCATGGCATTGCCCCGCGTGATCCAATGAAACGCCTGGTATGGATGTAACGCCTGTCCCTGAAGCTGCAAAATCTTGTAGCCTTCATTCAACGTCTGCAGCATCGAATAGCTGGTGCCCGCGCCGATGTCGGTGGCTATCGCGCTTTGAATACCCCGCGCTTTCAACCCGCTGTGGTCAAACAGACCAGACCCCAGAAACAAGTTTGAGGTTGGGCAAAACACCGGATGCGCGCCCATCTCTGACAACGCATCAATCTCACGCGCTTCCAAATGAATCGCATGGCCCAGAAACATCTTCTCCGTAACCAATCCAGCCATTTGGTAGACATCAAGGTAGTCCCGTGCCTGCGGGTACAAGTCCAGAGTATAGGCGATCTCCGCTTTGTTCTCACTCAAATGAGTTTGTATGAAACACTCTGGATACTCTGCCACAAGCGCTCCGGCTGCGTGAAGCTGCGCAGGCGTCGACGTGATCGCAAACCTTGGTGTGATCGCATACCGGGCTCGGCTCTGTCCGTGCCACTTTTCGATCAGCCGCTTGGAAGCATCATAGCCCGTTTGTGCTGTATCCAAGAGCCCGTCCGGTGAGTTGCGGTCCATCAACACTTTTCCGCCAATCATGCACATGTCGCGGCGGGCAGCTTCGCCAAAATAGGCCTCCACAGAGGCCTCATGCACCGAACAATACGCCATCGCGGTGGTTGTGCCATGCCCAATGAGCTGGTCGTAAAACGCCCGCGCCATCGTATTTGCATGCGCGGCATCAGCAAAACCAACCTCCGCCGGGAAAGTATAGGTGTTGAGCCAATCCAGAAGCTGCGTGCCCCAGCTGGCGATCACCTGCACCTGCGGGAAATGCAAATGAAGGTCGATGAAACCAGGCAGCAACAGGTGTGGACGGTGATCGACAACCTCCGCGCCACCGGCCTTTGATGTCACGGCCTCATACCCGCCCATCGCAACGATTTTGCCTGCTTCGATCAACAAGGCACCATCTTCGTGATAGACAAAGCTATCCGTGTCTTCGGGCCCCTGTGGCTCGGCCACAAAGCTTAGCACGCGTCCGCGCAGCAATTTTTGCGTCATGTTTGACCTCTTGATGTCGCGTGCCGCCTCAGCTGGCAGGCACACTTGTTTGAACGGCAGGTTCAGAGGTCAGTGCAGCGATCACCTCGGCCACAACCATGGCCGCAATCACCGCGGGCCGCTTATCACGGCTACCGCTCACCCCGATGGGGCAGTTTAAAGTTTCAGTTTCCAGCCCGGTGCAATGGCTCCGAACAAAGCTCTCAAAATTCGCGCGTTTCGTGGAAGATCCAATCATGCCCAACCAGCGTGAACTCCCAAGCTCAAGCACTTCAGAAGTAACCAGAAAATCTAAAGCGTGATCATGGGTTAGTACGATGAAGGCGCTGCCAGCTGGTGCATTGCGCACTTCCGCTTCCGGCACAGCTGTCAGACGTTTCTCAACATCAGCAATCGATAAGTCCAATTCATCACTGCGGCTATCAATAAGTACACAATGTACTGGAAGGTGCTGAAATTGCTCAGCTAAAGCGCGCCCAACATGGCCAGCCCCAAACACATAGACATGTGGAAATGCCTCTTCTTGAGCCTGAATTTGCGCGACAGCCTCCCTGCGCGCGCTGGAATCCATTTGGGTCAGGGTGATTTCGACACGGCCCCCGCAACACTGACCTATTTCCGGCCCCAACGGAACGTCCATTCGGCAGATATATTTATTCAACTTCAAAGCCTTACGTGCTTCATCTAAGGCCATATACTCCAGTTGTCCGCCCCCAATAGTGCCCAACATCGCACCGTCTGACACAAACATCACAGCACCTTCTTCACGCGGCGAGCTGCCACGCACGCGCGAAATCTCAACCCGCATGACCGTTTTTTCACAATCAAGAAACGCTATGAGTTCGGCACTTTTCATCCGCGCAATCTCTCCACGGCCATCAACACACATTCCGGTGTCGCAGGCGCATCCAACCGCGGGCACTCTGCATAATCGGCCACCGAAGCCACCGCCATGCCCAGCGCCTCAAACACACAGATCGGCAACATGAACGGCGGTTCACCCACCGCTTTGGAGCGCTTGATGGTCAGCTCTCGATTCTCCGACCAATCCGCCAAATTGACGTTGAACTCACGCGGGATATCCCCCGCCAATGGGATTTTATAGGTGCTTGGCGCATGCGTGCGCAGTCGGCCTTTGTCGTCCCATTTCAACTCTTCAGTGGTCAGCCACCCCATGCCTTGAATGAAGGCGCCTTCAACTTGTCCTTTGTCCAATGCCGGGTTCAACGACTTGCCAACGTCATGCAACACATCTGCGCGATCCACTGTGTATTCACCGGTCAATGTATCAACAGACACTTCTGCAACCGCCGCACCATAAGCAAAGTAGTAGAACGGGCGACCTTGCCCTTTTTCGCGATCCCAATGGATCTTGGGCGTTTTGTAAAACCCTGCTGCCCAAAGCTGCACACGCGCCATATAGGCCTGCTTGATAAACTCACCAAACGTGAAGGTCTTGTCGCCGACGTACACAACGTTGGGGCCAAATTCGACCAACAACGCCTCGACCTGAAAGTGGTCACACGCCCACCGGATCAAACGCTCCTTGATCTGCTCACAGGCATTGAGAGCAGCCATCCCATTCAGATCCGTGCCTGACGACGCCGCTGTTGCAGAGGTGTTTGGCACTTTCTCGGTTGTCGTTTTGGTGATTTTAATGGTGTCCACATCCACCTGAAACGCCTCAGCCACCACCTGAGCAATCTTGATGTTGAGCCCCTGCCCCATCTCTGTGCCGCCATGGTTCAACATAATGGAGCCGTCGTTGTAGATGTGCACCAAAGCTCCAGCCTGATTGTACCAGGTCGCCGTAAAGCTGATCCCAAATTTAACAGGTGTCAGCGAAATACCTTTGCGAATAATCCCGCCTTTGGCGTTGTGATCCAGCACCGCTTGACGCCGCGCCTGATAGTCAGAGTTCCGCTCCAATTCATCCACAAGCCGTGGCATAACATTGTCTTCAACCGTTTGATGGTACGGCGTGACATTGCGCTCAGCATCCCCATAGAAGTTCGCCTTGCGCACCTCAAGAGGGTCTTTCCCAAGCTTGTAGGCGATCTCTTCGATCATGCGCTCTGCTGCAACAACGCCCTGAGGCCCGCCAAAGCCACGAAAAGCCGTGTTGGACACCGTGTTGGTTTTCATCGGTCGGCTTTGCAACTTCACATGCGGGTAGAAGTAGGCGTTGTCCGCATGAAACAGCGCGCGATCTGTCACCGGCCCAGACAGATCCGACGTCCAGCCGCAGCGCGCTGCAAACACGCCATCAACGGCCTGAATGCAACCGTCCTCCTCAAAAGCCACATCATAGTCGACCACAAAATCATGCCGTTTGCCGGTGCTTTCCATGTCCTGATCGCGATCAGGCCGTATTTTTACGGCGCGGTTCCATTTCTTCGCCGCCATTGCTGCCACCGCACAATATTGGTTCATCTGGCTTTCTTTGCCACCAAACCCACCACCCATGCGGCGCACATTGACCACCACGGCATTAGACGGCACACCCAAAACATGCGCCACCATGTGCTGTGCTTCACTTGGGTGCTGTGTCGAAGAATGGACAATCACATCATCGTCTTCGCCCGGCATGGCAAAAGCAATATGCCCTTCCAAATACAAGTGGTCCTGCCCACCAATGCGCATCTGACCCTGAATGCGATGCGCAGCCTGCGCTTGTCCTTCAGCGACATCACCACGCTGCAAGGTCATCGGATCAGTCACATGAGGATAGCCTTTGGCCATCGCCTCATCCGCCTCAATCACATGATCAAGCGGAGCATACGTGATCTGAGCCAACTCCGCGGCGCGCCGGGCAATGTCTCGCGTTTCTGCCACCACGGCAAACAGCACCTGCCCCCAGAACTCAACCGTCTCAGTGGCAAACAACGGCTCATCGTGCCGCCCTGAGGGGCTCACATCGTTCACACCTGGCACGTCGGAGGCGGTTAACACCCCAACCACCCCCGGCACGGCACGCACCGCACTCAGGTCCATATTCTCGATTGTGGCATGGGCCACATTTGCCGTTCCAAAATACGCATGTAGCGTACCCATCGGCTCAGCGATATCGTCACAATAGTCCGCAGCACCTGACACATGTTTGGTGGCACTGTCGTGAATGTGATCCGTATGCGCCGCACCACGAATGGAGACTGTCTGTTTCATCATATTCTCCTCACGCCCGCGCCAAACGCACGTCTTCACCGGCGTGTTCCAGCCAGAACCGGCGGAACAGGTTTTGCGCCACGGTCATTCTGTAGTCAGCCGAAGCCCGCATATCCGTCAATGGCTGGAAGTCCTCCGGCAATTTTTGCGCCGCCGCCATCAGGCTTGCCTCGCTCCACGGCTGGCCGAGCAATGCGGCCTCCGCCGCTGCCGCGCGCGCGGGCACCCCCGCCAAACCACCAAACGCCAAACGCGCGGCTGTGACCCGCCCATTCTCAACCCGCACGTTCATACCCACCGCCACCGAAGAAATGTCCTCCTCCCGTCGCTTGGAAATCTTATAGGCCGCATGGAACCCACCGGTCACTCGCGGTATGCGAATGCTCTCGACAAACTCTCCCGCCCCGCGGTCCTGATTGCCATAGGCGATGAAGAAATCTTCCAACGAGACCTCGCGCCGCTCATCCCCCTTGCGCAACGTGATCGACGCGCCCAACGCAATCAACACCGGTGGTGTGTCTCCAATGGGCGATCCGTTGGCGATATTTCCGCCAACAGTCCCCATATTGCGCACCTGCCAGCCGGCAATGCGATCCCAATATGCCACCAGATGTGGATAGTGCTGGGCAATCACATCCTGCGCCTCGCTATAGGTCACACCCGCCCCCATCGTCACAGCATCCTCAGACACATCAATGGATTTCAGACCGTCCAGATGGCCAATGAACACCGCAGGTGACAGTCGTTTGAGGAATTTCGTCACCCAAAGCCCGACATCCGTGGACCCTGCCACAATTGTGGCTTCTGGCTGGGCCGCCAACACAGCCGCCAAGTCATCCACATCCGCAGGCAATATCGCCACGCTATCACCGTGGTTTACCACAACCCGCAGGTCATCTCTCAGCGCCTGCAAACGCGCCGCAATGGCATCGCGCTCCATGGCCAAATGCTCTGCAGATGGCGTGCCATACTCGGTCACCGCCTGTGCGGCTCGAATGATCGGCGCATAGCCTGTGCACCGACACAGGTTGCCCTGCAACGCGGTCTCCACCTGTGCCACCGTGGGCCATTCATGTGCCATCCACAGCGCATACAAAGACATCACGATCCCGGGGGTGCAAAACCCACATTGGCTCCCGTGGTGATCCACCATCGCTTGCTGAACCGGCGACAGCCGCCCCTCTGGGCCACCAAGATACTCGATGGTCACCACATGACAGCCGTCAAGCGACGCCAGAAACCGAATGCAGGCATTCACAGTTTCATAGCGCAGGCCTTGATCTGTCAGCCGCCCCACCAACACCGTACAGGCCCCGCAATCCCCTTCGGCACAGCCCTCTTTGCTGCCGGTAAGCCGCTGATCTATGCGCAAAAAATCAAGCAGCGTATCATCTGCGCCAACATCCGTAAGCGCCACATCACGCCCATTGAGTAAAAACCGTATTTCGCTGCGGTGCTGCATCCTGACCTCTTGCTGGGAGTCGGCACTAACTGGCCATACATCAGTATATCAACGCCTAAGACAGCACCGAAATGGGGGTTTTGGCAAATCTATTTCAATGAATTATTGAAAATAGCGGCGCAATTCGCCAGTAATTTGGGCAAAACAATCACTGGACTCGGCTCATGCCCTATCTTGAAAGCCTTCGCGTCTTTGTTCGTGTGGTGGAACTTGGCTCCATCACTTCAGGTGGACGTGACCTGCGCCTCACCCCTGCGGTTGCATCAAACCGCGTGAAAGAGCTTGAAACCCGGCTCGGTGTCCGCCTGTTCAACCGCACGACGCGCCATCTGTCGCCCACTGAAGTTGGCAAAGTCTTTTACGACCATGCTCGAAAGGTGATTGAGACGCTGGACGAAGCTGAGGCCGTGGTGGCTGGGTTTTCAGACAGCCCCCGTGGCACCATCCGCGTGACCGCGCCATTGGGGGTTGGGCGGCGCATCATCGCACCCCTGATCCCTAAGTTCACCAACCAATATCCGCATGTCGATATTCGGTTGCGCCTGTCAGACCGCCCGGTGGATATGTTTGAGGATGGTCTTGATGTGGCGTTTGTGTTGGGAGAGCTCAAAGACAGCAATCTTAAGCTTCGAAAGATTGCCGATTGCGATCGTGTACTTGTCGCCGCTCCGGACTACCTTGCGCGACATGGAACGCCGCAAACCCCGGCAGAGTTGTTGACGACGACGCACAATTGTCTGCTGTTGCGCTTCCCAAGGTCACCTGAGTACTTCTGGACCCTGCAAACACCGGACGGGCCGCTTAAGATCGAAGCCAAAGGACGTTTTGATGCGGACGACGGCGATGTGCTGACCCAATGGGCCCGCGACGGCCAAGGCATCGCAAACAAACCGCGGTTTGATGTGGCCAGTGATCTCAAATCCGGGGCGCTTGTGGAAATTTTGCCAAAGACACCGCCACTGCCTGCTGCCTTTGGGTGTCTGTATCCACACAGAAAGCTTCAAGATCCCAAAATACGCCTGTTTGTGGACCACATCACCACTGAAAGCCGACAGGCGATTGCCCGTCTCTGACCCTCATCTCAAGGCATAGCAGGTGCCTGTTCACACCGCCGCCCATGGCACCGGCGTGCGCCGTCGCTTCACTATATATACCCCTACGTGCCCCAATGCTGGCGCCGCCGCGGGTCGCCAACCGTCACACCGTCACGATTAGGAATGTAGGGCAAGAGGTCCGCTGTTGCGCAGCTCGGGGGTAAACAATGTAAACGTCGCGCGGCCATCATGTTTGGATGCATAGAGCGCCGTATCTGCATCATCCATCAGTTGGTCCACAGAAGCGTCAGGCTCGCCATTGTAAATCGCGATCCCCACGCTAGCTGAGACATTGCAGGCGCTGTCCTTATAGGTCACCGGGCGCTCAACCTCTTTGATGATCCGCTGAGAAATCCGCCCGAGCACCTCTTGATCGATGGTGCCATTGATCACCAGAACAAACTCATCACCGCCAACACGTGCCACAACATCATCGTTCCGGCTGCTGTCGACCAGAACCTTGGCCACATGCTGCAAAACCAAATCTCCAGCCGCATGGCCCTTGGTGTCGTTCACTTCTTTGAAAAAATCCAAATCGACATGCAGCAATCCAAATGGCTTACGCTCCTCTACCATTCTCGGCAGAATGAAATCCAACGCACGACGGTTTTTCAACCCCGTCAACGTATCCGTATAGGCCTGCTCTTCTGCGGCAATTTTTGCACCTTGCAACCTTTGGTTCAGCTTCCGGCTGGCCTCCATCGCAGCGGATTTGGCCTCCACCAGATAGAGCATTTCAATCGTCAGGTCGGTGGCCGCAAAATCCCCTGCATTCAGTTCATATTCCTGCACAGCATCCAGAATAGAGATGCCAAAACTCAGGTTCACAACCGCTCCGGATTTTCCAAAAGGCATCAACACGCCTTTTAATCCCGTGGGAGGGTCACTGCGTTTTTTCAGATGCAGCTTTTTCCCGGCGACCGCGAGCAGATCGTCCATAGTCGTCACCGCATGCGGGCGGTTCAATTCGAACACCTCAAGAAAACGCAACCCCGTCAAATCCTGACCCGGGTACAGCTTAGCCATGGTTGGCCCCGCATGCGTGATCTTCCCAAACTCATCCAAAAGCACATGCATTGGACACAAAACGTCCAAGACCTCTGGTCGTTCGCAGCTCTGGTCCATCCCGCTCACCCTGCTCGCGCCCCCAACTCAAATTCCCGCCCACTGGCAAATGCATTTTCCACCAAGGTGATATCGATCACCTCAGCCTCGCTCTCTGCGCCACGATGTTCAAGAAAGACCAAAGCACCATAGTCATCCGCCATGGTGCGTAAAATGCCAATCATCACATGCCCGAAGCCTTCTTGATCGTGACGGCAGGTCAGGCTGAAGTTCTGCGCTGAGTGTTCGCGCAGCTCAAGCGAGGGCAAAATCAAATCATCCACCGCAAGCCGGGCGCGTTCTGGCAGATCGTCCAGAGAGTGCAAGAATTCGACAAAATCCAACCCCCCAAACCGCAATAGGCGCCGCAAGGCTTCGACATTCGGATGGGTGACAAGATACGTGCCAATATCTTCAAGCACGGTCTCACGTGGCGCACCGATAACCTCAACACATGCGGCGATCAACGCCTCGGTGACGCTGTCATCGTAGTGTAACATCGCTTCAAAATCAGTGGTCTCGACACCTGCAAAACGAGTCACGTCAATCCAACGCGGCTGCCCATAGCTGTCGCGGACAAAGCACTGTATCGCTCTGTTGATCAACCCATGCATCACTACACCTCTTGCGTCATGGCCTATCAGACCAGACTCACCTTAAGATTTCCCCAACAACTCAGAAGTTCGGAACCAATTCGAACTCTCCAATCCACAAGGATCTGTGGCTGCCGGGCGCAATCTCAAAGCGCCCCTCTACTATATCCGCAACTTGATCGCGGGTCACCTGCTGGCTTCCGGATGGCTTGCGGTAAGCGTCCATAGCAAGAAACTCGCCAATCTCAAACACGTTATGGATGTCAAAATTTCCGTTTTTTGCACCGATAAACAGAAATCCTTCCCGCCCGGCACGCACTGGATTGAAATCGCCGAGCACCATCACACACCCCGGCTCTTCGGTCTCCAGACAAATGTCAGCCCAATTTTCCAAACTGTACTTGGACCATTTTCGCATCATTTTTGGGTGGATATCCGCGCCATCAGCGATGACCGTCAGACCCTCCAACAAACGGGTTGCGCGCTCTAATCCCTGATCTTGATTGAACTTTTGCGTCAGCTCCCACGGGGTGTTCGCCACCCGAACTGCCGCAATGGCCTCTGCAAACTCGACCCGTTCGCCGGCAACACCCTGCTCAAGCGTTTTAAGGCCCGCATGTCCGGCTCTCCCCCAGTCATGCTGCATCTCCCACAGGGCCGCCGCGTCCGGTGTCACCTCACCGGCGTCAATCCGCGCAACCTGAGAGTCTGTGGAAATCCGCTCAGCATTTAAGATAGGCAATTGCCACGCAGCAGCCAAAACCAGCACCAAAGCAGCGATTCCAATATTGGCCTGCCGAATGCGTCCCATCCAGCCCCGTCCCAAAATCACGGACACCAGATAGCAAAGCGCATAAACCGCCACAACGGCCGCCGCACAGGCTGCGGCCAAACGTGCTGGCGTCCATCCGTATTGGTGCACCCGAAGCCACAAAGCATATATGGCCAACCCGGACATGACCGGCAACAAAGCCGCCAAAGCAGCCGTCGCCAACCGCATCCAACCGACTTGAACGGCATCTGCATCGCCACGGTCCAGCGCAATGCTCACAAGGCTGATCATGGCCAAAGACACTGCCAGAATTGTGGCGGCACGGCTCAAGTCTCCAAACAGCGCTCCGGGCTCCTGAAGCACTGCTGCAGCCACAAAGACCACCACAACCAACAAGACCACAGGCACCAACAACCGCAACAGACGGAGCACCAGAAACGGTGACAGATAGTCGCGCATTTCATGCACCACCGACAAGCCGAAACCCAATGAGATGCCCGTCACCACATAGGCCACGCTATCCACCCGCATCACATCACCGATCACCGTCAGACCGACGATCTCCAGCAAAGCATCACTAAGCCACAACACCGCCCAGAACACGCCGACAAACAGCCAAGCCGCTGAATAACGTACCAAGATGCTCCAACTGACATCAAACAGATGCACGTAGTCGCGCAAGCTGTGCCTATCGCGCAGAAGCGACGCCGCGAAAGGCGTGCCAACGCTCAGAAAAATCACCCAGGCAATGATCGGATGACCTGCGTCCTCAAACGCCGCGAGCGTGTCAAAACGCAAACCCGACAACGTGATCAGACAGGCCCCGACAAACGACAGGCCAAACGCCGGCAAAGCCGCGCGCATCACCCGATGGGGTCCACTCAATCCCAAAAGCACGGCAAAGAAACCAGCAACGAAACTGGTCACAAACAGATAGGCAAGCGGATGAGTGACAATGTCAGGTGCTTTTTCAATCAGCGCCCAAACCATGCCACCAGCAACAGCACCGACAAGTGCCATTTCGATCCGCCCGGCCGCCCTGCGCCCGTCTTGTGTGTGCATGGCTCCCCTCCTACAAACACCGCGCACACTCTATAAAGACAACTTGATAAATTTCAATGATTTATCGGCATTCGTTGACAAACGAACTTTTCCAATTGATCAATTTTTCGAAACGTTTCGACCTGCGAAGCCAGCTTAGAAATCGGTTGGCGCCCCGCCTTCTTCTTTGCGTTTCGCCACAAAGGCGGCAAGCTCATCACGGATCGCGACGTCCATCGGCGGCTCTTCGTATTGCGACAGGATTTCTTTATATGTGTGGTGCGCGCGCTCTGCAGTCCAGACCTCGCCCGCGTCCTGAAAAGCTTCAAAGTTACGCCAATCCGACACAATCGGTTGATAAAAAGCGGTGGTGTACCGATCCTGCGTATGATCGATACCAAAGAAGTGCCCTTCCGATCCAACTTCCCGGATCGCATCAAGTGCCACATCCTCTTCTTCTGTGCTCCAGATCGCGGGTTCAAGGTAACGCTGGATCATCTGGACGACTTCGCAGTCCATGATGAACTTCTCAGGACTCGCAATCAGCCCGCCCTCGAGCCATCCTGCGGCATGGTAGACCATATTGGTGCCAGACTGGATCGCGCTCCAAAGGCTGTTGGACGTTTCCCACATTGCCTGCCCGTCTGGCACATTGGCCGCACACACGCCGCTTGCGCGCATCGGCAACCCGTAAAACCGCGCCATTTGGCCGGTCATCTGCGTGGCGCGCATGTATTCCGGCGTGCCAAAGGCAGGTGCTCCAGATTTCATGTCAACGTTGGAGGTAAACGTGCCAATCGCACAAGGCACACCAGGTTGAATGTACTGCGCCAAAGCCACAGCGCACAACGCTTCTGCCACAGACTGCGCCACAGCGCCCGCCATGGTCACGGGAGCCATCGCACCGGCCAAAGTAAACGGCGTGACCACCAAACCTTGGTTGCGCCGCGCCATCCGCATCCAACCGTCCATCATCGGTTCGTCATGTTTCAACGGGGATGTGGAGTTGATATTGGTGAACATATGAGGGCGCGCTTCAAACGCCTCATGGGTCATGCCGCCTGCGATACGCACCATCTCCATAACGTCTTCGACCCGCTCTTTTCCCAGCGAATACGAATGCACCACTTTGTCCGTCAGCGTCAGCGTGTCAAACATCACGTCCAAATGCCGGATCGACGCATGGATGTCCTGCGGCTCAACTGGATATCCGCTGGTGAAGTGCATGCAGTTGAAGAACTGGGTCAGCCGCAACAAATCCGCGCATTGCGCACGTGTGCCCGGAACCTTGCGGCCCAGCTCCAAGTCCCAATAGTTCGGCGGACTGGCCACGCTGCCAAACAACACGTGGTTGTCACCCATCGTCAACTGGCGGTCCGGGTTGCGCGGCGTCAATGTCCAGCTCGACGGGGCCTTGCCCACCATCTCCATGACAAATGCACGCCCCATAAAGACGCGCTCGCCCTCAACTTTACAGCCAGCCTCTTTCAGAATGTCACGGGATTCGGCGTTGAAAAACTCAATACCGATCTCTTCGAGAATACGCATGGCGCCATCGTGAATGCGGGCCACACCCTCTTCGCTCAACGGCTCGGTCGGGCGATCTGTATTTATCGGAATACGCCAATCTGGCTGCCCAAAACCACTCACCCGACCGCGACGCCCTGCCCGTCCGCCGCCACGTTTTCCTTTGCGAGAGGTAGGTGTTTCGTCAGCCATGTCGCGCTCCGTTTATTTCTAAACTCAGAAAAGCCGCCGACAGGGCGCAGATGCCTGTGCATTTGCGACAAACTGTGTCGCATTTACGCGCAGCCATCACTGTGAGCTCGCGATGTCAGTACAGAAGAATGCAAAAACCCGATCCAAAAGGACCGGGCCAGTGGCGCTCAAACAGATCAGGTTTCGCTTAGGTATGCGTCAGTTCACCAGCCACTCTGGAAGAAACCCAATGTTTGGCAGCACCACATCAGCATAAGGGGCGAGTTCCGCTTGGTTGGCCATTCCCGTCAGCACCGCCACAGTCTGCATGCCCGCCCGTCGCCCCGCGATCAAATCATGTGTGCTGTCACCCACCATCGCCACGCGTGCGGGGCTCAGATCGGTCTTGTCGGCAAAGGCCAAAAGCGGTGCAGGGTCGGGTTTGGCCCCAAACCCGCTGTCAAACCCGGCAATGAAGGCAAACCGATCTTCGACACCAGCATCCCTGAGGTGCGCACGTGCACCATATTCTGTATCATTGGTCATCACGCCCAGCTGCAACCCCTCGCGCAAGAACCCATCCATCAAAGGCGCCAAGGGCACGGCGGGTGCAAGTTCGGCCTCCGCAGCGGCCAGCATCAACTGGTTTTCGATGTCATCAACGTCGCTGTTGGGCAGTGCACCCGCCACCGCCTCAGCGGCCTCTCTATTGGTGCCCGCAATCACAAAGCTGTCGGGCGAAAATGCCACGGCCTGCAAATCGAACTGCAACGCGTTTGCGATCCGTGTGGCAACCTCATCATCCCCCGCAGCAAACTCTGTGATCATACGCGCGGCCCAACCGTTCCAAGTGGCACCAAAGTCAAAAAGCGTCCCATCCTTGTCAAACAGAAGTCCGTCTACCCGCATTGCCACCCTCTTCATTGTCGTCTGTTTTTAGCTATTGGCGCCAACCGTGCCTTGCCACCGCATGCGGCGCAAGCAAAACCGCACCCCCTACCTTATGCGCCTTAGGTCCAATGGGCCCGCGCTTCTCCCAACAGCTGGTGGGCCGCCTGCAAAGGCATCTCATAGGCCAACGCGTTGGCATCACAAAAGGCCATCACCCAAGAATCATCCATCGTCAAAAACTCCAGCACCGACCCCAGAAAATCAGTGTCTGAAGCCCGATCACGCAAATCATCCACGGATGCGCCCGTAGCGCCCAAGAACACCGAAACCACTTCATCTTGGGTCACCAGCCAGCCCAAAGCCTTTAAAGCAACGGTCTCCGCGAGGTCTTGAGAAACTGTCATTTGAATCCACTTTCGAAAGAGTTTGTTAACCATTGATCCGTCATGATGAACCTGTCCCTTTTTCCTCAGTTTTCAGGTTTTCTTATGGCAGCTCATGTCTTGATCGTCGACAGTATCTCGGCGAACCGTATCTTGTTGAAAGTCAAATTGGCCAGCGCTTTTGCTCATGTTGAGCAAGCCGCCAGCGCCGGAGAGGCTTTGGATCTGCTTCACGCAGAGACACCGGATCTCTTGGTCCTGGGCGGAGATCTTGTGGATATGCCAGCGATCGAGCTCTGTGGCCTGATCAAAGAGAATCCAGCTTTCTCCCATCTGCCCATCCTTCTGGTTCACACGGATGGTACCCGGGCGGATCGGATCGAAGCGCTGCGCGCCGGTGCGGATGACGCCTTTGAGATGTCGGTCAGCACCGATGCGCTCTTGGCGCGCATTCGCTCGATCATGCGTGTCCGCAATTCCTATGAAGAGCTGCGGTTGCGCGAACGCGCTGGCCGCATTCCCGGCCTGGCCGAAGCCGTCAAAGGATTTGACTCTCCGGCTCAGGTGTTGATCGCCGCACTGAATGCGCCAGAGGGCGACCAATGGACGACACATCTGAAACAAATGGTGCCTTATGGCCTGCGCCATCAAAAGGTGGCAGAGATCATGCGCGACATGTCTCAATTCACCGCGCCTGACGCCATCGTCATCTCACTGCAAGTTGCCCGTCCAGAAGAGGCGCTGCGCCTGCTTGCGGAGGTTCGCGCCCGCGCAGCGACCCGCCAGGCGGCCGTTTTGGTGGTGCTTGACGAAGCCAACGACACCGCGCGCATCAATGCACTGGACCTGGGTGCAAACGACGTGATTGTCGAAGGTTTTGACGCCGAAGAGGCCGCCTTGCGCTTGGACAGCATGATTGCACGCAAGCGGATGACCGACCGTCTGCGCAAGCGGGTGGAAGATGGCTTGACCGCCGCTGTCACCGACCCATTGACCGGACTGTTCAACCGCCGCTACGCCATACCCCACCTGTCCAAAATGGCACAAAGAGCAAACAGTCAGCGTGGCGATTTCGCCGTGATGCTGGCGGATCTGGATCACTTCAAAGGTGTGAACGACCAATATGGCCACGCGGCCGGGGACATCGTGCTTTCCGAAATTGCGCGCCGCATGCGCCGCTGTCTGTCACAGGCAGATCTGATCGCGCGTATGGGCGGCGAAGAGTTCTTGGTGGTCGTGCAAACCAGCGATGCCCACAGTGCGGCACAAGTGGCCCAACGTCTGTGTGATGCTGTGGGATCAGAGCCCGTGTACATCCGGGGCCGCGACATTCAGATTCCGGTGACCATCAGCATTGGTGTCGCCATGGGCAGCGACATGTTGGAGGCAAAAGGCATCGCAGCGAACAGCCATTGCGCCACGTCACAGGATGGTCTGGCCTCAGCCCTGCTCGACCGCGCCGACAAAGCGCTCTATGGGGCCAAAGCGGAAGGTCGCAACACGGTCACACTCTCCGTAACAGCGGCCTAGGACCAAACCTATGACGCGCGCCCCAACTGGAGGCGCTTGGATGTTCTGCCATATCTCAGGACAACCAACGCGTCATGATCTACAGCAGGCTTTCAGCGCGCAGTAAAACCCGACTTGAGCTGTCATCCAGTTCCGCGTGGTCTTTGCCATTGCGACACAGCTGCGCAGTGTGGATCAGATAGATGCCCTGTCCGCCCAGCCCCGTGTGGCCTTGCTGTTTCAATCAAGCGCTCTGGCTGTCGTAGAGAAACCACAGCACCTTCTGCATGCGCAGCTTGTCCTGTGTCTTGGCGATGTGCGCCGTCCCCTGCTTGCACGTGAGGGCATCCGCGTGCACGACGCGGCCACAGAACGGGACGCCATGCATTGACCATATCGACCTTGCGCAAAGACAGACACAACGACAAAAACCATCGAGCCAAAGGCCAAATGTAAGGTCTGAAATGGCATGACACTGCGTTCCGTTGCGATCCTCAAAAGGCCGCCAACGCAAATCCCCGTTCAGCGCACTCAATGCATGGACAAGAAGCTCAACACGCACACACCTGACATTAGAAATCACACATTAAGGCTGTTTTTTGCCGGGCGCCCCTTTGTCGCGCCCGTCTTTGTGCCCACGTTTTAGCGCCTCTTCAAAACGGTCCGCATAGGCGGCACGTTCGGTATCACTCATCGCATTGACTTGCGCCATAAAGCTGTCACGCGCCAAGTCGCGGCGCAGCCTACTCGCACCGTCAAGTGCTGCCACAGTGGCCGCCAAAGCATCCACATCAAACGGGCTCTGCCGCAGCTGTTCAAGCGCTGTCGCATACAATAGCCGATCTGCTGCGCGATCTATGTCCGCATTGCGGTAAGACTTGCGAATGGCACGCCCAACCTCTCGTTTGTCCTCAAAGCTAAGCGCGCGAATAAAGGGGGCACTAAAACGATCCGGCGTCGTGCTAGGTCCACCGGCGTGTTTAAAGTTAAAGATCGCGCCGCCAACCAAGCCGACGATCAGCAGGTTCAGCGCCAGCGAACCGATCAACAGACCGCGCAACAAACCCCGCTTCTTTCCTTTAGGCATGGTCTCTTGGGTCATGCTTATTCCTCCGCGCCCAGCTCAAGAGCGTAGCTTACGTCCAGATCGGACAAATAGGTTTGGGCGGTCTCGCCATAAAGATCAAGACCAAGCGTGTTGGTCATCAAAGCTGTGCCAGACGAGACGCCGATCCAAACACCGGCAACGCCTGCCATAGCCACGCCGCCAAGCGCGCCCCAGCCCCCCACGGCCGCCAAAAACGCCTGCCACAATCCGGTTTTTTGGACGGCCACAGAAGCCGCCGCAGGCGTCGCCGCCAGCTCTGCCTGCACAGCTTCGGCATCCGCCAAAACCCGCGCTAACAAGTCTGGAGAGGGGGCCTGTCGTGCATCCGATTTGGCTGCTGCAAACAGATCATCCAGCATGTCATCGTCAAACTTATCAGCCATCTGTATACCCCAATGCCTCGCGCTGATCGGCCAATGCCGTTGTCAACGCCCGTTTTCCCCGCGCTGTGAGGCTTTCCACGGCCTCAACGCTGATATCCATTACGTCCGCAATCTCAGGATTGCTCAAACCGTCTATGTGGCGCAACACCACCGCCTCGCGCTGACGATCCGGCAACGTTGCCAATGCCGCCTGCAACGCATCCGCGCGCGCGCGGTCCTGAAGTGTCTGTGCCGCCGATTTCGCGTCATCCTCAGGTTCAGGAATGGCATCAAGTGCAACACCCTTTGCCTTACGCAACCGATCTGTGCACAAATTGGCCGTCACACGATACAACCAAGTGGTGACCTTAGCCTCACCTTGCCGCCACTCCGGTGCTTGTTTGAACAACCGGATCATGGCCTCCTGCGCCACGTCTTCCGCTTCCGCGCGATCCCCCAACATGCGAAACGCCTGTGCAAACACACGCGGCGTCAGCCGCACCGTCAAGGTTCGAGCCGCAGCCCCATCCCCATTGGCAAACAAAACCAACAAAGCGTCGTCTGGCGTGTCTTCCTGTTGGTCGTATGGCATCGTCATAGTCTCGATGGCTAGCGTCTCACGGTCAAAGTTTCAATCTCGGGCGACCAGAGCCGCCCAAGATCAGCCTGTGTCTCTGCGATCAGTTGCTCTGAGTGTCCTCACCGCGTTTCTTCATGCTGCGCGCCTCTTTAGCGGCATCCCACTCTTCTTGACTAATGTTGCCATCGCCGTTTGTGTCCAACTTCTTAAACATCTCAGCTTTGCGCTCAGCTTTCTTGCCCATACGGTCTGCCTTTACGGCCTCAAACTCTGCGCTGGACACTTTGCCGTCTCCATCTGTGTCAAACTTCTCCATCATCTTGGCAGTCCGATCACCACGTGGGGACATCTCTTCCAGCGACAGCTGGCCGTCCTCGTTGGCATCCATCCGCGAGAACATACGTTCCGCGCCCTTTGCCATCCGGTCGCTGCCAGAGGCTTCGGCATGCGCTTTCAACTCATCCAAGGTGATCGCGTCATCATCATTGGCATCGACCCCGTCAAAGCGCGCCTGCGCCCGTGCGGCCAGCTCTTCTGTGGTGATAAAACCGTCACCGTTGGTGTCCAATTGCTCAAAGTTCATCATGTCACCGCGGTGGTGGCGTTTTTTGCCGCCCTCTTTGGCGGAAGCCGCTACAGCGGTCACGCCCAGAGCTGCTACAACAACGGCACCGATCATCATTTTGCTCTTCATCTCAACATTCTCCTGTAAAGAGGCCAAATTGGCGTTGGCTCATCGCCTGTTTCGTGAGGATAAAACGCGCCACCTCCGGCGTTCCGTCGCAGATTTTTCGTTTTTTTAACTCTGCCCAAAAAACAGCCTGCTTTGCGACATGGCGCCGCAAGGCCAATTGTCCTCTTTTATGTTGGCGCGAACATCCACATCTTGGTGCAGCGAACAGCGAGGAAGTGTGATGACTGAGTCCGTGATGACCCTAGAAGACAGACCGATGAAACAATCGCTGTGGCGTGGCTTTCAACGCAAGTGCCCCTGCTGCGGCGAAGGCCCTTTGCTCAATGGGTATCTGAAGGTCCGTGACCATTGCCCTGTTTGCAAGCAGGAGTTCCACCATCATCGCGCGGATGACGGCCCCGCCTACCTCACCATTCTGATTGTGGGCCACTTGATGGCGCCGCTCTTGCATGTTGCCTTTGTTCAATGGCGCCCGGAACCTTTGATCCTTTTCACCGTTTTTGCGGTTGGCTGCGTGGGCTTATCCCTCTACCTTCTTCCCAGACTGAAGGGGGGCGTTGTCGCATTTCAATGGGCGCGCCGGATGCACGGATTTTAGGTCAGCCACCTGAAGTTCGGATCAAGACCCCTCCACGTGAGGGGAGCCTGAGACAATGACCATAGACAAAACTGCCATTCGCAACGCCGCCACAGTGATTGTGCTGCGCGATCGCGACACCACCCCGTCCATTCTGATGGGACAACGCGGCGCCAACGCGGCGTTTATGCCAAACAAAGTGGTTTTTCCCGGCGGCGCGGTCGACGCAGGCGATGCCGACATCCCACTTGAGACATCGATCTCAGAGGTCTGCGCGCAACGCCTGCGCCATGACACCCCCCAAGATCTCAGCCACGCACTCTCCGCCGCGGCCATTCGCGAGCTTTGGGAGGAAACAGGTCTGATCCTCGGCCGTCCGGGCACGTGGTCCTCCCCCCCACCGCCGGATTGGGAAACCTATGCCGCCACAGGCCATGTCCCCAGCGCCGACACTTTACAATTTGTCTTCCGCGCGATCACCCCACCGGGCCGTCCGCGCCGGTTTGATGCGCGTTTCTTCCTGCTGGATGCCGCCGAAATTGCCACCGATCTGGATGATTTTTCTGCCGCATGCGAAGAGCTGTCTCACCTGCAGTGGATTCCGCTAAAGGACGCCCGCGCCTTTGACCTGCCCTTTATCACTGAGGTCGTACTGGCCGAAATCGAAGGACGCGTCTCGGACCGCACGCCCCCCATTTCCGTGCCGTTTTTCAAAAACAACGACGAGGACAGCTTGTTTCTGCGCCTCAAAGGTCAAGCGCCAAACCCCGACCACACCTAGGCCAGTAAAATCAATCCCAAGATCGACACGGCCAATAGACTCATGCCGAAATACTCGCGGCGGCTGATGGTCTCTTTAAATATCAGAACCGTTCCCAGAATGCCGAACACCAGTTCGATCTGCCCGACGGTTTTCACATAGGCCGCGTTCTGCAACGTAAAGGCTGTGAACCAACAAAACGTGCCTGCCATGCTGGTCAGTCCAATAAACCCGGCACTGCGCCAAGCGCTCATGACGCGGCCCACTTCTCCCGGCTCACGCAGCTTCAACCAGACCCACATGCCGACCATCTGCATGGCCGTCACCGCCGCCAAAGTGATCAAGGCCCGCGCCATAGGAGCGGCCACATCCACCTGCAATGAAGCGCCGCGATAACACACCGCCGACACGCCAAAAAGCGCCCCCGCCGCCAAACCCAATGCCGCAGATGGCGTCAAAAACCGCCGCCACCCCACCTGATTGGCTTCAATCGGCCCAGACAAAATCAGAACGCCCGCGACGCCCAAAAGAATGGCAATGAGCCCACTGCCAGACACGCTTTCGCCCAAGACCAAAAGGCCAACAAGCACGGTCAACAAGACCTCGGTCTTGATAAATGCCATTCCAACCGCAAAGTTGCGTCGGCCAAACAGCATCACTGTACAAACTGTCGCGGTGATTTGTGCTGTGCCACCCACAATGCCGTACACCCAAAATGCACTTGGCAACACCGGCACCTGCAGCTGTCCACTCATCACAAAGGTCAGCAAGATCGCGCCGGCTATTGGCGCAGAATACACAAACCGCGCAAACGTGGCCCCTGCCGCTGACAGCGACACTTTGGCCAAGTGTTTCTGCAACATGAAGCGCACTGTTTGAAACGCGGCGGCGGCAATTGAGGCAATGATCCAAAGGTCCATGCCGCCCGTGATGCCCGCCTAAGTGCCAGAAGTCACGCCAAACATTGTACCCCTGAGGCCGATGTAAATCTAATCGCCCTTCCGCCACAACGGATGCGCCACAGGGTCTTTGCGTCGCCACAGAAACTTTCGAAATACCTCACTGTAAGAAGCAAAATAGTAGCCGCCGTTGCGCGCCAGATAGCGGTCGCGGTTGCTTTGGAACAGTCCCGGCAATCGGTACCATGGCATCTTGGGGTGCATATGATGCACAACATGCAAATTGTTGTTGAGGAAAATCCACGCTAAGGGCCCGCGATCCTCAATGATCACCGTACGCCCACGAGCGCGCTCATGCGCCTGATGTTCCAAAAAGGTCCGAATTTTTAAGATCGACAGCGCAACATAGGCGCACAGAATGTAGGCCCATATCGGCATCTGCCCAATGGTCGTCATCCACGCGATCACAAGCGCCACAGCAGGGACATGTAATAGCCACCCCGCCAAAACCCGGCGGTCGCCTGCACAAACATCTCTCCAATCCGTCTTCATGAAACAGATCTGCCCAACCAACGGCCCAAGCACCATACGCCCAGCCAGGGTGTTGTTCGTCAACAGCATCATCCGCTGCCATTTTGACAACTCATCCCAGTCTTCAGCGTAAAGGTAATTGCTCTCTGGATCGTCGTATGGATCGGTCAACTGGCTGTCCAAGTGATGCGCAAGATGTGTGTCTTTGAACCGCAAATACGGGACAAAAACACCCAATGACGGAAACACCAAAGCGGCATTTATCAATTCGTTTTCAAATGGATGGCCATGTAGAACTTCATGAGACAAAGAGCTGTGCAATGCCAGTGCCACCACTGTGACCACCATTCCCAGCGGCAACCACAACTCCGCCAACCAAACTGTGCCGATGACAAAGGCTGCATAACAGCCCGCGACCAAAAGCAATGTTGGCCATTCGATCTGAAACGCAAAGAAGCCGCCGCGCGCCTTACCCATGCACACGCCCCCAGTGCACTTTGGACCACACACGCTCGTAAACGAAGTAGCAGCTAACCCCCAAAGCCGCGTTTATCAGCGCCATTTTGCCCCCAAGCGCCATGGACCCTGTGGCCAAAATACCGACCGCTGACATCGAGACGATGCCAATCAGATTCCAAATCACCGCTTTCACGATGGAGCGCTGCCGCGTTTCCATAGAGCTGTCCTGACTGTTCTTTTTTGAGTGTCTTCACAACGTTGTTACCGGCATGCAGCCTGTAGCGGAATTCCGAATTTGATTAACAAAATTCGACAATCGTGATATTTATCACCAGATGACGGATATTATTGACAAACGCCTGCGCGCCGATCGTTTTCGAAAACGCCTCTCGTCCGCAATGCAGGACAAATCCATGACCCAAGCGGCGCTGGCCCGCACCATTGGTGTGGACCGCTCCACCATCAGCCAATTGCTCAAAGACAAAGCCGCACGCTTGCCAAATGCGCAGGTCGTTGGGGAATGTGCTGCCGCTCTTGGGGTCTCTGCTGACTGGCTCTTGTCGCTCACGGATCGACCCGAAAACACCGCAGACATTCTGGCCAATGCGCTCACTGTCACCAAAGCCCCACGAGCCTTGGTGGATGAGCAAATTTTCAATTGGCACAAAGAGGCGGCTGGCTACAAAATCCGCCACGTGCCTGCGGGTCTGCCTGACATGCTCAAAACCGATGAAATGCTGGTTTGGGAATACTCCGCACATTTGGGCCGCACTACGGAGCAGGCGATCAACGCATCTCGCGACCGTCTGAACTGGATGCGCTCATCTCAGTCAGATTATGAAATCGCGCTGCCTCAACACGAAATGGCTGCCTTTGCGCGCGGACAGGGATATTATGAAGGCCTGCCCAGCCACATCCGTGCCCGACAGCTTGATCACTTTGCCACCCTCTCCGAACAGCTTTATCCGCGCATGCGCCTCTACCTATTTGACGCCCACCGGCTGTTTTCAAGCCCCCTCACAGTCTTCGGCCCCCTCCTCGCTGTGCTCTATCTGGGCCGCAACTATCTGGCGTTTCGCGACACCGAGCGTGTGACAAGTTTCACCGAACATTTCGACGATCTGGTACGCCAAGCTGACATCACAGCACGTCAAATTCCAGAGCACGTGAATGCGCTGAAAGCCAAACTCTAAGTCATTAATTTTCCCAAAAATAGTGAAGGTTCCCCACCCGATATGATGGGGAAAACCGCGCTGATCCGCGCTTACACTGTTGGATCTGGGTTTACGGTAAACCCATCCACCGCGATCACCTGCCCGCTCACCAAGCGCGTCTTCTCAGAGCATAAGAACACCGCCATATCCGCCACATCGCGCCCTTCGACAAAGCGCCCCAACGCAGTGCCTGACGCATAGCCCTCATAGACCTGATCGCGCGTCATGCCTTTGGCGGCCGCTTCGCGTGCCAAAACACCCTCCATGCGGGGGCCTTCCACGGCACCGGGACAAATCACGTTCGCCCGGACCCCAAACGGTCCTAGCTCCATCGCCAGAGTTTTCGTCAGCCCAATCACCGCCCATTTCGCCGCCGCATAAGGAGCGCGATACGGGTAGCCATATTGACCTGCGGTCGAAGAGGTCACCACAATTGCACCTGTTCCTGCCGCTTTCATCATGGGGGCTGCATATTTCGCGGCCAAGAACGCCCCCTCCAAATTGACCGCAACACAGGCCTGCCAATCCTGCAATTTTATCTCTTCTATAGCCGCTGTTGGCCCGGCGATACCGGCATTTGCGCAAAGCGCATCAAGCCCTCCCCAACTGGCTGATACCTCTGAAAACAAAGCAGAAACGGCAGCTTCATCCGTCACATCAAGCTCTGTCTTACGCCAAGCTGTTGGCGCGGCGTTCAAAGCGACACCATCCACGTCCGCAATCCAAACCTGCCAGCCCTCACGATCAAACGCCTCCGCCATGGCACGCCCAACACCGGACGCACCTGCGGTGATCAGAACCCGGCTCACCGTGGTTGCCCCACATACCGCCCCATGCCCTCAGGCGCAGGCAAATCTGCATGCGCTTCTGAAATCATCTTGAGGTTGGCCGCGATATCCGGGCTAAACGGCGCAGGCCTACGGGTCTCAAGACTAACGTGGATGAGCACATGCTCCCCCGTCGCCAACAGCCTCTCCCCCGCATACATCTCATGCCAAAGATGCATCTTTTTGCCCTCCGCCATCATCACCCGCGTGCGCACGTCAATCACCGATCCCAGATGGGTCTCGTCAATGTGGCGAATGTGGGTTTCCGCCGTAAAGAATGATCCACCCGTCGCGATATAAGCCTGATCACAGCCAATGATTTCCATAAGCCTGTCGGTGGCATCTGCAAAGGCTTGCAGATACCGACTTTCGGTCATGTGACCGTTGTAGTCCAACCAATCAATTGGCACCGCCCGGCGCACCGTCAAAATCGGCGCCGCCGGATCGGCAATATCCGCCGCACGCCGCACCATCCCAGCATCCGCAGACAAGCGCGCGTCATGCGCGTTCAAAACGGCACCAGAGGCAAAATCCTGCGCCTTTAAGGCCCGCATCATCGACACAAGATTGTTGTCGCGAATGCGCTCCATCTCCCGAATGCTCATATGCCCCGATTGGGCATCCGATTGCCCGGCGATCAAATCTACCAGCTCGTCCGTGAACTCCGGCACATCCATCAGCTTGGTCCAAGGCCATTCCAAAGCGGGGCCAAACTGCGCCATGAAATGCTTCATGCCCGCCTCGCCACCCGCCACACGATAGGTGTCAAACAACCCCATCTGCGCCCAGCGGATGCCAAAGCCCATGCGGATGCTCTCATCAATCTCTTCCGTGGTGGCCACGCCATCTTTGACCAGCCACAGCGCCTCACGCCACACCGCCTCAAGGAAGCGATCCGCAATATGGGCATCAATCTCCTTGCGCACATGCAACGGGAACATGCCCACACTCTTGAGCGTCTCCTTTGCCCGCTCAATAAGCTCCGGCGCGTTCTTCTCGGTTGGCACCAGTTCCACAAGCGGCATCAGGTAGACCGGGTTAAACGGATGGGTCACCACAATCTGCTCCGGCCGCGTCGCACAGCCCTGCAACTCGCTAGGCTTAAACCCGCTGGTCGAACTGCCCAAAATCGCCTCTGGATCACAGTGCTCCTGAAGTGTCTGATAGACCTTGCGCTTTAACTCCAACCGCTCCGGCACGCTCTCCTGGATCCAAACCGCGCCATCTACAGCTTCCGACATGGTCTCATGAAACCTGAGCGTGCCTTCGGGTGGCAAAGCCGTATCGCTCAACCCCGGCAAACTCACCCGCGCATTGTCAATCACCTCGCCAATTTTGCGTTCTGCTTCTGGGTCCGGGTCAAACACCCGTACATCCCAGCCATTGAGCAAAAACCGCGCGGCCCAGCCGCCGCCAATAACGCCGCCACCGATGATTGCCGCTGTTTTTGTCATGCCTTGTCCTTTCCGCACGATCCGGATCGCTTGCTTAAACCGCGTTCCGTATTTTCCTCTCCCAAAGGAGACCTCATATGACCATTCAATTCCAACCACTGCCTTTCGCTTCGGTCACGTCCATCCGTGACAGTGGGCTTGATTCTTACGCCAACCCGGTGGAGTTGGCGGTGAGCGACGGCGACGGCATCCCCTGCCGCAACTGCCTGAAAATCACGCCCAAAGGCCAAAGGTTCCTGATCCTCGCGCACCGCCCATTTGAGGGGCAAAACGCCTACACCGAAACCGGCCCGATTTTCCTCTGTGAAAGCTGCGCGCCCGCGGTGCCGTCGCAGAACCTGCCCGCGATCCTGACCGCACCCAGCTACATCGTGCGCGGCTATTCTGCTGACGAGCGCATTGTCTACGGCACGGGGCAAGTGACCCCAACCTCGGACATTGCCGCCTACGCCGAAAGCCTGCTCGCACGCGAAGGCATTGCCTTTGTTGATGTGCGCAGCGCGTCTAACAATTGCTTCCTCTGCCGGATCAAACGGTCTTAACGAAACAGAGCGAAGCGCACGACTCTTAACGCGCGGCGCCCCCTTTTGGCGCCGCAAACCACCACCTCCGCAAAACAGCTGTGATACTGACGCAATACCGAGGTGTTGCGTTTTGCGCTCCAAGGACCGCCACGGCGGTTTTCCAAACACACCGTTCGACGCCGTTGCTGCAACGCTCACCCCTTGGGCGCTCGCTTCACCAGCCCCAATTTCTCGCGCACTTCCGCTGGTCCAATCACCCGCGCGCCCATGTTTTCAATGATGGTGCCCGCGCGTTCCACAAGCTGCCAGTTCTGCGCCAACTCTCCTTTGCCAAGCCACAGGTTGTCTTCCAACCCAACCCGCACGTTGCCACCCGCCAGCACCGCCGCCGCGACATAGGCCATCTGATTGCGGCCCAAGGCAAAGGCGCTGAACGTCCAATCGTCCGGCACATTGTTGACCATCGCCATAAAGGTGTTGAGGTCATCCGGCGCGCCCCACGGCACGCCCATGCACAGCTGCACCAGTGCGTCCGGCGCCAACACACCCTCTTTGACAAGCTCCTTCGCAAACCAAAGATGACCGGTATCAAACGCCTCAATCTCGGGTTTAACCCCAAGATCTGTCATCATTTTTCCCATCGCCCGCAACATGCCCGGCGTGTTGGTCATCACATAGTCAGCTTCGGCAAAGTTCATTGTGCCGCAATCCAACGTGCAGATTTCCGGCAGGCATTCCGCCACATGCGCCACCCGCTCTGTGGCGCCCACCATGTCTGTGCCATCCACCGTCGGCAGCGGGCTTTCCACGCCGCCAAACACAATGTCACCGCCCATGCCCGCGGTCAGGTTCAACACCATATCCACTTCGCTGTCGCGAATGCGGTCTGTGACTTCGCGGTAGTAACCAAGGTCGCGGCTCGGCGCACCGGTTTCCGGATCGCGCACGTGACAATGCACCACCGCCGCCCCTGCCTTGGCCGCAGCGATCGCGCTGTCGGCAATGTGTTTGGGGGAGCGTGGCACATGGGGGCTGCGATCCTGCGTGCCGCCCGATCCGGTCACGGCACAGGTGATGAAAACCTCACGGTTCATTTGCAATGGCATGGGGAGTCCTTTCGTATCCGTTCCCCCACCGTAACGCACTTGCCGCGCAACAGTTTTCAAAATACGAATGCAATATGTCAAAATCCGCAGAAATCAGCGTTTTTCATCCCAACCCTGCGCCGCTCAACGCGGCCATTCTGGTGCTGGATGACTGCAACACGCTCAGCTTTGCCGCCGCGGTGGACCCGATGCGCGCCGCCAACCGTCGTGCCGGAAAGTCTCTGTTTAAATGGCAGTTCTACACCGCCACACAGGCTCCTGCCAATCTGACAAGCGGACTCCAAATCAATGGCTTACCGATAGATCAACTGCTGCGCTGTGACCTTCTTCTGATCGTGGCGGGTTTCCGGCTAGAGGAACAAGCCACCCCCCAGCTCTTGGCCTCGCTTCGCCGCTTCCACGCTGCTGGCACGACGCTTGCTGCCATCGATGGTGGGCCGTGGTTTCTCGCCCAAGCAGGCCTTCTTGATGGTCAAACGGCCACAACGCACTGGGAAGATATCGAGAAATTCGCCCAACGTTTTCCGCAGGTTACCACCGTCAAAGACCGCTTTTGCCTGTCAGGTCGCATCGCCACCTCCGGCGGCGCCAGCCCCTGTATCGACATGATGCTCTACCTGATCGAAACCCGCTTTGGTGCTGAGCTGGCCCGCCGGGTCAGCAGTGCGTTTCTCTACGATCCGCTGCCCGCCAGCAGCCAAAGGCCGATCTCCCTACCCCGCACAATCCGCCTGCATCCACAGCTCACCAAGGCGCTCGATCTGATGAGCCAAACCTTAGACACCCCACTGCCCATTCCAAGAATTGCTGCAAAAACAGGGCTTTCCACGCGCACATTGGAACTCAACTTCCAAACTCATTTGCGCTCATCGCCCAAAGCAACCTACCTGAAAATGCGTCTGGAAGAGGCCCTGCGTCTGGCAACAGACACGCACATGCCCGTGCGCGAAATCGCGCTAGCCACAGGCTTCAACAGCCCCACCAGCTTCGCCCGCTCGTTTAGACAGGCGCATGGAACCTCCGTCAGAGCCATTCGCCAGACGCGCGGCTAACCTCTTTATTTCGCGAGAATATTCTCGCCAATGACGCAGCGCCCTACCGCGCCACCGCCAACAACCCATCTACATCCAAATGGGTTTCAATGTGATCCGCTAAACGGTCCAGCACGGCCTCAACCGTGGCGTCATAGCCCTCACTGCCAACGGTTGCGCCCAACGCCGCCAGCCACGCACGCCGAAACCCGTCATCCCGAAACATCCCGTGCAGATAGCTGCCGGACACGCGACCATCCGCTGACACCGCCCCCTCGTCACGCCCACCCACGCGGGCAAACGGACGCGCCCGGTCCGCGCCATCGGTGCGTCCAATATGAATTTCATAGCCCCGAAAACTCTGATCAGACGCCACATGCACCGCCACTGTTTCCGTCAATCGCTTGTCTGGCGTCATCAGCGTCTCGACACGCAACATTCCAAGCCCCTCGGTCTCACCAACGGGTCCCTCAATGCCTTCTGGGTCGGATATCACGTCGCCAAGCATCTGATATCCGCCGCAAATCCCAAGCACATGCCCGCCGCGTCGCACATGCGCGACCAAGTCGATGTCCCAGCCCTGATCACGTAAAAACGCCAAGTCTCCGCGTGTGGATTTGCTGCCGGGAATGATCACAACCTTGGCGTCCCCCGGAATCGGCTCGCCCGCGCGCAACATGGTCAACGAGACCCCCGGCTCCTGCGCAAGCGGATCAAGATCGTCAAAATTTGCAATGCGCGACAGCCCCAGACAAACCACCTTCAGCCCATCGGCCTTCTCAGCGTTCTTGATGTCCAGTGCGTCTTCGGCAGGCAATTTCCACGCCTCGCCGAAATAAGGCAACACGCCAAAACCGGCCCAACCGGTCGTTGCTTTGATCAGATCATAACCGTCATCAAACAAACTTGGGTCACCGCGAAATTTGTTGACCAGAAACCCGGCGACCAGAGCGGCATCGCCTTCCGAAATCACGGCCTGCGTTCCGACAATCTGCGCGATGACGCCACCTCGGTCGATGTCTCCTGCCAAAACCACAGGCACGCCGGCCGCCTGCGCAAACCCCATATTGGCGATGTCACCTTGCCGCAAATTCACCTCTGCTGGACTTCCAGCCCCTTCAACAATCACCAAATCACTCTTTGATTTCAGTCTATTAAAGCTATCAAGCACCGCTTCAATGAGTTTGGGTTTTAGCTTTGCATACTCCCTTGCCTTCACAGTGGTCAGCCGCTTGCCTTGAACCACAACTTGCGAGCCAACATCTGTTTCAGGTTTCAAGAGCACCGGGTTCATATCCACCGTTAACGCTTTGTGGCAGGCCATCGCCTGCAACGCCTGCGCCCGGCCAATCTCTCCGCCATCGCTGGTCACAGCGGCGTTGTTGGACATGTTCTGTGGCTTAAACGGCGCCACAGACAGCCCCCGCCGCACCGCCGCGCGACACAGCCCAGCAACCAACATCGACTTGCCGACATTGGAGCCAGTGCCTTGAATCATAAGCGCTTTGGTCACATCACACCTGCTTTGGCAAAAACGCTTCAACCGCAGCCGACGCGATCACAAGTACATTTCCGTCATCCGGATTGGTGACATTCATACCGCCAAACACAGCTTTCACCTCAGCCCGCCCGCGTGGCAGCTTCTCCGCCAACACGGCACAATCCACCTTCTCCGGCTCCTGCACGCCCACAGTCACCTGCACCCGCATCTCTTTGGGGTCTTTGCCCAGCGCGGCAAACATCGGGATCGCAGAATGCCGGATCGCATCCTCAATCGCCCGCACGGCGGCCTTGGTATAGTCCTGACCGTATTGGTCATTGCCCATACCCATTTCGATGATAAAGCGTTGATCACTCATGTCGCCCACTCCACATCCAAAGCCACCGAAATCGCTACATTGGCGATCACAGTAGGATTGCCGCCATCATCGCGCGGTACATCCAACCCGCCTTTCACAGGCGTTACAGTGACTTGGCCGTAGGGGAAAATCGCTGCAATCACATCCGTGTCAACTTTTTCAGGTTGCTGCACGGCCACTTCAACGGTGATGAACATCTCGGCTTTGTCTTTGCCAAACAGCTCCGCGAGGTTGATGGAATTATGCCAAAGAGCATCCTTCACAGCGCGACTAGCGGCTTCCGTGTAATCCTGCCGCCGCAGCGACGACCCCATGCCAAATTCGGTGAGAAGACGTTTTATCATGCTGTTTTCCTAAGAATCCGGAGATCAAGCGTGTCAAAGAAGCCTGACCATTCTTCTGGAGGGGGATTGCCCGCCTTGTAGGCTTGTCGTTTTTGATCGTCTTGACCCGCATACCATTCGAAAAACCATTGCAAATAGGTTTCCCCAGACCCCATTCTCCACCCCATACTGGTTTTCTTCATGTCAGGGAATTCTTGCCAAGGGGCCAGCATCGGATCTGGTAACCGGCGCTTACCAGCTCCGAGACGATCCAGAGCCCTTTCAAGTGACAAACGCGTTTCTGAATCCAGCTGTGTACTCAAAATTCCACCCCAGCCTGCGCCTTAATGCCATCGCGAAAGGGATGTTTCAGCAACGTCATCTCTGTCACCAAATCCGCCGCCTCGATCAGCTCTGGTTTGGCATTGCGCCCGGTCAGCAACACATGTGTCATCTCCGGTTTCTCACTCAGCAAGAAGTCCACCACATCGTCGATATCTAAATAGTCATTGCGCAGTGCGATGTTGATTTCATCAAGCATCACAAAGCGGTTGTCCGGGTCGCGGATCAGCTGTTTCGCCAGTTCCCAGCCGGCCTCGGCCTTGGCGATGTCGCGCTCACGGTCCTGCGTCTCCCATGTAAAGCCCTCGCCAGACACATGAAATTTCACCTCATCCGCGAAATGCTCTTCCAGAAACGCGCGCTCCCCCGTGGCCATCGCCCCTTTGATGAACTGCACAACAGCCACCGGCATGTCGTGTGCAATACAGCGCATGATCATTCCAAATCCAGAAGAGCTTTTGCCTTTGCCCGGACCGGTGTGCACAATGATCAGACCTTTTTCTTCGGTCTTGCTGGCCATCATACGATCCCGTGCGGCCTTGATTTTCGCCATCTTGGCAGCGTGACGTTCGTTCTGATCCATGTTTTCGGGCATATTGCCTCTCCGTTGGCGCTTGACACAGCGGCGATCATTGCCCATTCGGGTGTCGCTGGTTCCTGTTCTTTGAACAGGTGAAAAGGGAATGCGAAACAGGCCTGACGTCAAGGCCCAAAGCGCAGCCGCCCCCGCGACCGTGACCGGAGAGGTCCGCCACAGCCACTGGATACATCCGGGAAGGCAGGTAGACCGACAGGGAGACCCCTGACATCCGCAAGCCGGGAGACCTGCCAGCAAAAATGACATGAACCGGACGGGGTGTTTCGGTGTCGGGCTGTCCACAGATGTCCCGTGTTTGCCCCGTCCCTGAAAAGGGACTGATTTGTATGACGGACGCACATGCTCCTGTCGAATTGCTTGTCTGCACAACCTGCCGTGCAGGCATGCCAACTGATGTCGAAGGCCCCAGGCCGGGAACGCAACTGTTTGAGGCGCTCAATGCAGCTGAATTGCCAGACAACGTGACGCTCAAAGGCGTGGAGTGCTTCTCCAACTGTGACCAAGGCTGCTCGATTACAATTCGTGGTGGCGCTGACCGGTGGACCTATGTCTATGGCAACTTCACTGGTGAAGACGATGCTGAATTGGTTGCCGATGGGGTCACCAAATACGCAGCCACCGCCGATGGTCTTGTGCCATGGCGCGAACGTTCAACTCACTTTCGTAAAAACTGCATCGCCCGCATTCCCCCTTTGGAGGCCGACCAATGAGCTCACTTGAAAAACTGCCCGTCACTGTCATTACTGGCTTTCTGGGCTCTGGCAAAACCACGCTTGTGCGCAACCTGATACAGAACCCGCAGGGCAAACGCCTCGCCGTGATTGTCAACGAATTTGGCGACGTCGGTGTGGACGGTGAAATCCTCAAATCCTGCGCCATTCCGGACTGCCCTGCAGAGAACATTCTCGAACTGGCCAACGGCTGCATCTGTTGCACTGTCGCGGATGATTTTATTCCGACCATCGAAGCCCTGATGGCATTGGACCCGCGTCCTGAGCATATCCTCATTGAAACCTCAGGTCTGGCGCTGCCCAAACCTCTTCTGAAAGCCTTCGACTGGCCGGACATCCGTTCCAAAATTACCGTTGACGGTGTGATCGCCTTGGCAGATGCCGAGGCTGTGGCGGATGGACGGTTTGCCGCCAACGTAGCCGCTGTAGATGCCCAGCGCGAAGCAGATGAAGGTCTGGATCACGAAACCCCATTGTCCGAAGTCTTTGAGGACCAAATCAGCTGCGCCGATATTGTTTTGTTGACCAAACCAGACCTTGCAGGCCCTGAAGGTGTGGCCAAAGCCAAGGAAATCGTACTGGCCGAAGCCCCACGTCCGCTGCCTGTAGTTGAAGTGGCCGAAGGCGAAGTTGACCCCCGTGTGATTCTTGGGCTGGAAGCTGCGGCAGAGGACGACATGGATGCACGTCCCTCCCACCACGATGGCCACCACGATCATGAACACGACGATTTTGAAAGTGTTGTCATCGATGTTCCGGAACAGTCCGATCCTGCGGCCTTTGCTGCAAAGATTGAAAAAATGGCAAAGGACCAGAACATTTTGCGTGTCAAAGGCTATGCAGCGGTCGCTGGCAAGCCCATGAGATTGTTGGTTCAGGCGGTCGGTGCGCGTGTGCGCCATCAATTTGATCGCCCATGGACGCCAGAAGAGGACCGCAAAGGCCGCATGGTCGTGATTGCAGAACATCACGACGTAAATATCGATGCGATCCGCGCAGCTCTGCTAGACTAACACTCCCATGCATGTAGTCTTTCGCGAAAGCCACGGTCTTGATGAGGCCGACACCCCGATGGATCTGGGTCAGTCCCCGGCCGATCTTGTCGTGCTGTCGTTCTCTGACAGTGATCTGGGGGCTTTCGCGGCAGGCTGGCATCGCGCCAATGGCGATTTGCCAACGTTGCGGCTGGCCAATCTCACGGCGCTCAAACACCCGCTTTCTGTTGATACCTATGTAGAGCAGACGCTGTCAGGGGCCAAAGCAATCCTGATCCGCCTGATTGGTGGGATATCTTATTGGCAATATGGCATTCAGCAAGTGCAGGCTTTGGCGGCTGAAAAAGGCATCGCGCTTGCGGTGCTCCCGGCAGATGGCCGCCCGGATGAGCGACTGGACGGGGTGTCTACACTTCCTGTTTCAACTCTGCATCGCTTGACCCACCTTTGTGACACAGGCGGCGCTATTGCAGCTCAAGCCGCGCTGGCGCAATTGGCGTTGGCGGCAGGGCTTTACGCCAAACCGGTCATAGGTTCGAAATCATTGCCCGACCATGGAGGCTGGACGCCCCAAAACGGGCTTTGTGATCCACTCAATGATCGCGACACAACCAAGCCTCTGATCGCGCTCACGTTCTACCGAGCTTACGTCAGCTCCGCCGACACGGCCCCAATCGATGCTTTGTTTGAGGAATTTCAAAATCGCGGCTTTGATGTGATCGGCCTGTTTGCGCCCTCGCTCAAAGTGCCCGCCTCAGCCGCATGGCTCTCTGGCACATTGAAATCGCTTAAACCTGCCGCCATCGTAAACGCCACATCGTTCTCCGGAAAAGGTGACAGTGGCACCTCGCCATTGGACGCCACGGACGCACCGGTGTTTCAGGTCGCTCTGGCCACCTCTCGCAAGAAAGCTTGGGCTGACTCTGAGCGTGGTCTGGCACCTGCAGACTTGGCCATGCATGTTGTGTTGCCAGAGGTTGATGGTCGACTTTTTGCAGGTGTTAGCTCGTTCAAAGAACCTGGCAAAAAAGACACCGCGCTAGAGTACTCCCGCTTTGGCCATCGCCCCCTACCCGAACGCATCCGAAGCGTTGCCGACAAAGTGGAAGGCTGGGTACAATTGGCCAAAAAGCCAAACAGCCAAAAACACATCGCCTGCGTGCTCAGCACCTATCCCGGCAAAGACTGGAACATGGCGCATGCCGTAGGTCTCGACCCATTGGCCAGCGTCGATGCCCTTTTGGGGGACCTGTCTGGAGCGGGATTTACCGCACCCCAAACAGACAGCGACGCACCTGTGAAAGACGCCCTGCTTTCGCACACCCTATCTTGGTCTGTCGACGCCTATCAGAGCGCGCTAAACTCTCTGCCGGACAGTTTACAAAACGACCTGATGCAAACTTGGGGACACCCCGAGGATGACCCGGATTTTGCCAACGATGCGCTTCATTTCAAAGCGACCAAACGCGGCAATATTGTCATTGCGCTTCAGCCCGAACGTGGCAGCAGCGCGCAACGCGAAGATGAATATCACGATCTGTCACGCGTGCCCCGTCACAGCTATGTGGCCTTCTATCTGTGGCTTCGTCATTGCTTTGAAGCGGACGCATTGGTTCATGTTGGCGCCCATGGCACGCTTGAATGGCTGCCCGGCAAATCAGTCGCTCTCTCGGCGGAATGCTGGCCAGAGGCCCTAGTTGGCAATCTGCCGGTCATTTATCCCTTTATCGTGAACGATCCCGGAGAGGCGGCACAGGCCAAACGACGTATCAATGCGCTCACGTTGGGCCATGTACCCCCGCCTCTGAGGACATCCGCCACACCGGATCGGTTTGCACGGCTGGAGACTCTTCTGGATGAGTTTTCCAACGCCGATGGGCTTGATCCCAAACGCCGGGACCGGCTGCAAAGCGACATCCGCAATGAGGCCGAAGCGCTTGGGTTGCAATCCGAGCTCGGACTGGATGCCGCAACGTCGCTGGCCGAAGCGATCACGCGCATCGACACATTTGTGTGCGACATCAAAGAAAGCCAGTTTGGTGACGGGCTGCATGTCTTTGGCCGCGCGCCCACGACCTCTGGCGCCTTTGATGCAACGCCCTCTGCCAATGCAGAACGCGATGGTCTTCTCCGTGCGTTGGACGGGAAGCGAATTGAACCCGGTCCCTCTGGGTCCCCTTATCGCGGCCGGCAAGATGTGCTGCCAACGGGGCGCAATCTCTACACCACCGATCCGCGTTCTGTGCCGTCACGCTCCGCTTACGCCCAAGGTGTCAAACTGGCTGAAGAATTGGTGCGCCGTCATTTGCAAGAAGAAGGCGATTATCCAAGAAATTTGATCGTCGACCTCTGGGGCTCCGCAACCATGCGTACGGCAGGCGAAGAGTTTGCCATGGCGCTCCACCTTCTTGGCGCGAAACCCGTATGGGACAAAGGCAGCGAGCGCGTTTCAGGCGTTGAAATATTGCCCATCGCCCTCCTTGAGCGCCCCAGAGTCGATGTGACTCTGCGCGTGTCCGGCTTGTTCCGCGATGTGTTCCCGACTTTGTCGACCCTGTTCGCTCAAGCGGTCAAAGCCTTGTCAGAGCGTGACGAAGCCTCTGATTGGAACCCTTTCGCCGGGCGTATCACTGCTCCACGCGTATATGGTCCTGCTCCTGGGAGCTACGGGCTTGGTATGGGGCCTGCGATCGACACCTATTCTGAGGAAGGCCGCAAATCCGCGGGGGAGGCTTGGCTGAATGCGTCGTCCTATGCATTTGATGGCGACACGATCACCAAAGATGGCGACGGCATTCGTGCGCGTGTTGGCGCGGCGGACAGTTTTGTACACCTGCAAGACCTGCCGGAAACCGACGTGTTGGTCGCGTCCGACTACGCCGCGCATGAGGCAGGCTTCGCAGCCGCCCAAAAAGTGACTGGCGGCGCAGCCAACCTCTATCACGTGGACAACACCAACCCACATTCCCCGCGCGCCCGCAGCCTGACCGAAGAAATAGCGCGTGTTGTCCATGCCCGTGCAACCAACCCTGACTGGCTGGCAGGCATGATGCGTCACGGCTTTCGTGGAGGGGCTGAAATCGCCGCAACGCTTGATCACATGGGCGCGTTTGCCAACCTCGCCGGCGCAGTGCCGCCACAACTGTTTGACGCCTATCACGAGGCCACGTTGGGCGATGAGGCCATCGTAACATTTTTGGAGCGCCAAAACCCCCAAGCACTGGCCGCCATGCGCGACCGTTTCGCAGCACTGCATGAAAGTGGCCTGTGGCTGACGCGTAGAAATTCGATCCGCGCCGACTTGGAGCGCGCCTCATGAGCCGCCCTCTGGCCAAAGGTTGGTGCCCTGGCGCCTATAAACCCATGATGTCTGGTGACGGCTTGGTGGTGCGCGTACGCCCAATGATGGCACGCCTCACTCTGGAGCAGGCATTAGGGCTGTGTGACATTTCCTCAGACTTTGGCTCTGGTTTGATCGATCTCACCAGCCGCGCAAATCTCCAAATTCGGGGCGTGACTGAGCAAGATCACGAAACCGTTTTAAACGCGCTTGCAGATCTAGGAATGCTGCCGGACGACCCAGAACTAGAAAGCCGCCGCAACATACTTGTGCCACCGCTTTGGACAACGGGAGACGACACAGAGCAGATCACGCACGATCTCGTGTCTAGGCTCGGCGATCTTCCTGAATTGCCGCCCAAAATGGGCGTGGCCGTTGACGTGGCGGGCGCGCCGCAATTTGCCAACGATTCCGCAGATTTTCGTTTTGAACGCTCAACGGATGACGCTTTGATCTTGCGTGCGGATGGGGCATCCGGTGGCCGTCCAATTGAGGTTGAAACGGCAGTAGATGCCTTGATCGAAATGGCAAATTGGTTTGTAAACACAGATGGGCCGTCCCGGCGTAGGATGGCAGCTCATACTGCAGTCACCCACCTTCCACCCGAATGGCAGGCCTCTCTACCCGCGTCGCCGTGCAAACAACTGGTACCTGGAAAGACCGCACTTGGAAGTGTTTTAGGCGTTGAATTCGGTCAAATCGAAGCCAAAAAACTCAGACAACTGATCACAGACACCGACGCGACAGCACTGCGTGTTACCCCGTGGCGTTTGTTCCTTTTGGAAGGCGTCGACCACGTAGACACGGACCATTTCATCACAGCCGCAAACGATCCGTTACTCACAACAACCGCTTGCCCCGGCGCGCCCCTTTGCCCATCTGCAACAGTAGAGACACGCCACCTCGCCCACACTTTGGCGCAACGCACAACTGGCCCGCTGCATGTGTCCGGCTGTTCCAAAGGCTGCGCCCATCCGCGCACCTGCGCGACCACATTGGTTGGTCGCGACGGCGCGTTTGATCTTGTAAAGAACGGCACCCCATGGGATGCGCCTTTCAAAACGGGCCTGACGCCTGACACCCTGACGACTGCCCTTGGAGAGCTTTGATGCCCTACGAATATGAAAAGAATGGTCAGGCCATTTATGATGAGAGTTTTGCCACCATTCGCCGCGAAGCCGCCTTATCTGGATTTGATGCCGACGAAGAACAGGTTGTTGTACGCATGATCCATGCCGCTGGCATGGTTGGCCTTGAGAAACACGTGAAATTCACCCCCGGCATGGTTGCAGCCGCCCGCACAGCCATGGAAAACGGCGCACCGATATTCTGTGACGCGCGCATGGTCAGCGGCGGTGTGACTCGCCCGCGTTTGCCTGCGGACAACGAAGTGATTTGCACGCTGCACGCCGAGGGCATTCATGATCTGGCTGCTGAAATGGGCAACACCCGCTCCGCCGCCGCGCTCGAGCATTGGCGTGACCGCCTTGGTGGCGCCATTGTGGCCATTGGAAATGCTCCGACGGCGCTGTTTCATCTACTCAACATGCTCGAAGACCCTACCTGCCCGCGCCCGGCCGCCATCATCGGCTGCCCTGTTGGTTTTGTGGGCGCGATGGAAAGCAAGGACGCGCTTTGGACTGATCAACCGGTGCCTTGTATGATCGTTGCCGGGCGCCTTGGCGGCTCTGCCATGACGGTTGCTGCCATCAACGCAATTGCGAGCCGCAAAGAATGACTGAGTCAGGCACCATACACGGCGTAGGCCTTGGCCCGGGCGATCCAGACCTGATGAGCGTGCGCGCGCATCGTCTTTTGACCAACGCCAAACATGTTGCGTTTTTTCGCAAAGCGGGACGCAAGGGTCAGGCGCGTCAGATCGTCGAAGGGTTGCTGCCGGAAAATGTGATCGAATTCCCAATGGAATATCCGGTCACAACCGAAATTCCGCTATCAGATCCGCGTTACAACGAAGTGCTCTCGACCTTCTACGAAGAAGTCACCCAGCATTTGATCACGCTCGCCCAAGGCGGCGAAGACGTTGTGGTACTGTGTGAAGGTGACCCGTTTTTCTACGGCTCATTCATGCACCTCTACGCACGCCTGCGCGACTTGGTGCCTGTTCAAGTGGTGCCTGCCATCACTGGTATGTCAGGCGCATGGACAGCAACCGAAGCGCCGATCACTTGGGGCGATGACGTGCTAACTGTGTTGATGGGCACTCTGCCACGGGACACCTTGTCTGATTACATCGCACGCACAGATGCCCTAGTGATCATGAAAATCGGCACCAATTTTGACAAAGTGATCGAAGCGCTCAAGTCCGGCGGACGTTTTGATGACGCATGGATTGTCCAATACGCCACCATGGCAAACCAAACCGTCACAAAGCTCAGCGAAATGACAGACGATGCAACACCTTATTTTTCCATCATCGTGGTGCACGGCCAAGGACGCCGCCCATGACCGGTTGGGTGCAAATTGTGGGCATCGGCCCTGGCGATGAGACGTTGATCACGCCACAGGTACAAGCCGTTTTGTCGGAGGCGACAGATGCGGTCGGCTACATTCCTTATGTGGAACGCGTGGCACAAAACCCGAACCTGGCCCTTCACCCGTCTGACAACCGAGTCGAAATCGATCGCTCTCGCCATGCTTTGGAAATGGCCTCTGCGGGAAAACGTGTGGTGGTTGTGTCTTCTGGTGATCCGGGTGTGTTCGCGATGGCCGCCGCCGTTTTTGAAGCCGTGGAAAACGGCGACCCGACATGGCGCGACTTAGACATTCGCGTATTGCCCGGCATCACCGCAATGCTGGCGGCATCTGCCGCCTGTGGTGCGCCTTTGGGGCATGATTTCTGCGCCATCAACCTCAGCGACAATCTGAAACCTTGGAGCCTCATCGAGAAGCGTTTGCGTCTTGCAGCTGAAGCTGATTTTGCGATGGCGTTTTACAATCCACGTTCAAAGTCTCGACCAGAAGGCTTCGAAAAGGCTCTTATTGCTCTGAAGTCCGCCTGTGACGACAATCGCCCAATGATCTTTGCGCGCAATGTGTCCCATCCAGATCAGTCGATCAAAATCGTGCCCCTGCAAGAGACCACGCCCGATATGGCAGATATGCGAACTGTGGTGATTTTGGGATCAAGCCAAACCCGCATCATCACAAGAGACGGGGCACCAATCGTCTACACCCCGCGGTCCGTAGACTAATGGCTCCGGGGCTACGGAGTCTCGCATCGCCTGAGCCATGCTGCAACGGCGTCAGGCGTTCCCACCTCTTCGCGAGGCGGCAAAACAGGCCGATCAATCATGATTACCTCTATTCCCAATGCGCGCGCGGCGTGCAACTTGGCAGCCGCCCCGGTCCCACCCGCGTTTTTGCACACCACCACATCAATCTTATGCGTCGCCATCAAGGCACAATCGTCCGCCTCCTGAAACGGACCTCGTGCCACGACAACAGTATGATTGGGCAACGGCGGCGTCACTTCGGGGTGGTCAACCAACCTCAAGACGTAGTGATGTTGCGATTGAACTGCGAATGCTGGCAAATTCAATTTCCCCAAGGCCAGCAGGACACGCCTCTTTGGACCTACCAAGGCCTCAACCGCTCCCTCGATATCTGTCACGCACGTCCATTTGTCCCCCGCTTGAGCACGCCATTCTGGTCGCGTCAGCGCCAAAAGTTTCACATCAGCAGCTTCACAAGCCTCAAAGGCGTTCCAACTCATCTGTGCCGCAAAAGGGTGCGTGGCATCCACGACATGGGTGATGTTATGCTGTTTCAGATATTGAACCAATCCAGCGGCACCGCCAAATCCACCGATACGCGTGGGCAAAGGTTGCACCTTTGGAGATGCGACGCGCCCGGCATAGGAAAACACCGCATCCACATGCGTTGCAGACAGGAATTGGGCCAACGCGCTGGCCTCCGTGGTTCCGCCGAGAATAAGGAGTTTGGACGTCATGTCTGATAGTCTCTGGTTGACCATAGTTGGGTTGGGCGAAGATGGCCCAGATGGGCTTTCCCCTGCAAGCCTCAAAGCACTTTCAGAGGCAGAGGTGATTATGGGTGCACCGCGCCATCTGTCCCTGTTGCCCCCCCTTAGCTGCGATACCATTGAATGGCCTGTGCCTTATGCCGACGGGATTGCTCTGTTGCTAGAAAAACGTGGCAAGAAAACCGTTGCCCTGGCCTCTGGGGATCCGTTTTGGCATGGCGCAGGCGGCACTTTGGCCAAACATTTAGAGCGCGGGGAGTGGCGCAGCATTCCGTCCCCTTCAACTTTGTCTTTGGCAGCGGCGGCATTGGGTTGGTCTTTGGAGAGCACGGTTACACTTGGCCTGCACGCAGCGCCCTTTGCCCGACTGCGTCCACATCTTGCCAAAGGCACGCGTGCGATTGTCACCCTACGCGACGGGAACGCCGTTACAGAGTTTGCCGGTTGGCTCAGCAAGATTGGTTTTGGCGACAGCACGCTTCATGTCATGGAAGCACTCGGGGGGCCGAATGAGCGCATTCGCGCAACCACAGCGCAAGATATGGCCTTTGACGACATAAACCACCCGGTCAGCGTTGCGATCAGTGCTAAAGGGGGCCCAGCACTTTCGCAAAGCAGCGGGCAACCCGACGCATTTTTTGACAACGACGGTCAAATCACGAAACGCCCCGTGCGCGCACTGACACTTTCTGCGCTTGCACCGCAGCCCGGCGAGCACCTCTGGGACATTGGGGGGGGCTCTGGATCTATCGCCATTGAATGGCTTCTCGCCCACGGCCAGAACGCGGCCACCAGCGTAGAAATCAATCCGGACCGTGCAAACCGGATCCGCGAGAATGCCACCGCTTTGGGCGCCGACCGGTTGAAAGTGGTCACCGGTGCTGCGCCGCAGGCCTTAGAGGACCTGGCCCCGCCCGATGCGGTCTTCATAGGCGGCGGCATCAGCGAGGATATGTTGCAAACCGTGTGGCGGCAGCTTCCCGCACAGTCCCGGCTTGTGGCCAATGCCGTCACGCTTGAAGCAGAAACGCTTCTGGCATCTTGGCACGCAAAATTCGGTGGAGACCTCTTGCGCATCGAGCTGGCACATGCGACCCCCTTGGGCCGCAAGCGCGGCTGGAAATCCAGCTACCCAATTGTGCAATGGAGTGTAAGCAAATGAAGGTCGCCGGATTTGGTTTCAGACAATCCGCCACCCTAGATAGCCTGCGCAACGCGTTGGCTGCCTGTGATATTGCGGATGTTGTGGCCATTGCCACACCAACAGACAAAGCGCACAACGAAGCTTTCGCAAGCCTTGCCGCTGACCTCTCGTTACCGGTCATTACAATCGAAGCTGAGGCAATGCAGGCTGTCAAAACAGCAACTCAGTCATCCAAAGTGCTGGAGAAACGCCAAACTGGCTCTGTCGCTGAAGCCTGTGCATTGGTCGCAGCTGGCCCAAACGCCATTCTCCTGAAATCACGCAACGTATCTGATGATCGCCTCGCCACCTGCGCCATTGCGCAAGGAGACCCCCAATGACGGTTCACTTCATCGGAGCGGGCCCCGGTGCCGCCGATCTTTTGACGCTTCGCGGGCGTGATCTGATCGCATCGTGCCAAGTATGTCTGTACGCAGGCTCTTTGGTGCCTGAGGCTATCCTGTCGCATTGCCCAGAAGGCGCACGTATGGTCAACACTGCGCCGCTCGATTTGGATGCCATCGTCGCTGAATGCAAATGGGCTCAAGACGCAGGCCACGACGTAGCGCGCTTGCACTCTGGCGATCTATCGGTCTGGTCCGCAATGGGTGAACAAATCCGCCGTCTGCGCGCCGAGGGAATCCCGATCAGCGTTACGCCTGGTGTCCCAAGTTTTGCCGCCGCCGCCGCCGCCCTGCAAACTGAATTGACCCTGCCGGGCCTCGCTCAATCCGTTGTACTGACACGCACACCCGGCCGCGCATCCACCATGCCCGAAGGTGAAACTCTCGCCAATTTCGCCGCCACCGGCGCCACACTGGCCATCCACCTCTCCATTGGTAATCTTGACCATGTGATAGAGGATCTAACCCCAGCCTATGGCAGTGCTTGCCCGGTCGCAGTGGTGTACCGTGCCAGCTGGCCGGATCAGAAGATTATCCGCACCACGCTTGGCACGCTGAAGTCCGACATGACAGAGAACATCACCCGCACCGCCTTGATCCTTGTGGGCCCCGCGCTCGCAGGGGACGGCTTTGACGAAAGCTGTCTTTATGCCAGCGAATACGACAGGCGTTATCGCCCACAATCCGCAGAAAGCCCGTGGTCCAGTTGGCGCCACGGTGACGATTGAGGAAAGAGTACAACATGACCATGCCCCCCGGTATTCTGATCTCAGCCCCGTCCTCTGGCACGGGCAAAACCACCGTTATGCTTGGCCTACTGCGCGCGCTGGCGGAGGATGGTCTTGCGGTACAGCCTTTCAAATCTGGGCCCGACTACATCGACCCGGCCTTTCACCACGCCGCCGCCCGCCGCCCTGCTTTCAATCTCGACACATGGGCAATGCCCTCAACACTTGTCGGTGGCATCTCAGAACAAGCCAAAGGCGCCGACATTGTTGTCGCCGAAGGTTCTATGGGCCTGTTTGACGGCGTTGCAACGCGCGGCGAAGGCGGCTTTGGTAGCTCTGCCGAAACCGCCCTCATGATGGGCTGGCCGGTGGTGTTGGTCATCGATGTCGGCGGCCAAGCCCAATCTGCCGCGGCCACAGCCTTGGGGTTCAAAAGCTACAATCCTGAGGTGCCATTTGCAGGTGTAATCCTGAACCGCTGCGCGTCTCCCCGCCATGAACGTCTTGCACGACTCGGCATGGACCAAGCCGGTATCAATGTTTTGGGTGTTCTACCCCGCCGCGGCGACCTTACTCTGCCGGAACGACATCTTGGTCTTATTCAAGCGATCGAGCACCCGGACCTCGAAGCTGCCATCGCGGGCTACGCCGCCTTTTTGCGCAGCCATGTAGATATCGAGGCCATCAAGGCCACCGCCCGGGCAGGTGATGCCAAAACCGGCACCCTGCCCAGGCCACCGGCACAACGCATTGCATTGGCGCGCGACACGGCGTTCAGCTTCACCTATCCGCATTTGCTCACTGGTTGGCGAAATTCGGGCGCAGAAGTACTGCCTTTCTCGCCGCTTGCCAATGAAGCCCCAGATCCGAGCGCCGATCTGGTCTGGCTGCCCGGCGGCTATCCAGAACTGCACGCCGGCACTTTGGCCGCCAATCAGACCTATCTGAGTGGGCTGCGCAAACACGCGCAGACAAAACCAGTGCATGGCGAATGCGGCGGCTACATGGCACTTGGCACCGCATTGATTGACAAAGAAGGCACCCGCCACGAAATGGCGGGCTTACTTGGCCTTGTGACCTCTTACGAAAAGCGCAAGTTCCACCTCGGTTACCGCCAAGCAACGTTACAAGCACCTATGCTGGGCTTTGACGCCGGTGCCCGTCTGCGCGGCCACGAATTCCACTACTCTACAATCTTGGAGGAGCCGGACGCACCGCTTGCAAACGTCGGCGATGCAGACGGCAACCCTGTACCGGAGACTGGTTCCATCAAAGGCAATGTCACCGGTACTTTCTTTCACATGATTTCTGAGGCCACGTCATGACTGGTTTTGTCAGCTTTGTCAGCTCCGGCCCCGGCGATCCCGAGCTCTTGACCCTAAAGGCCGTGAATCGCCTCAGCAAAGCATCTGCGGTTCTTTTTGATGACCTCTCATCTGGCCCCATCCTAGAACATGCAAACAAAGACGCAGATCTCGTGGGCGTTGGCAAACGTGCAGGCCGTCCGTCCCCCAAGCAAGATCACGTAAGCCAGCTTTTGGTCGACTACGCACAAACCGGAGCGCATGTTGTGCGCCTGAAATCGGGCGACAGCGGTATTTTTGGACGCTTGGAGGAAGAAATCACTGCACTAAAAGATGCAGGTATCAATTTTGAGATCATCCCCGGTGTCACCTCCGCCAGCGCCGCCGCAGCCGCAGCAGGCATCCCCTTGACGCGCCGCCTAGTCGCCCGTCGTGTACAGTTTGTAACCGGCCATGACGTCGCCGGCGCACTACCCGGCGACCTAAATCTTCAGGCTTTGGCAGATCCCGGCGCCACCACAGTGTTGTTCATGCCCAAACGCACCTTTCCTGAGCTTGCTGAGAAGCTTTTCGCTACAGGCCTGCGTCGCGACTGCCCTGCATTGCTGGCTGAAAGCGTATCTCATCCAGATCAAACCCTGACTCGCACAACGATGGAAGATTTGGCCATGCAGCTCGCAAAAAATATCTCCTCCGCTCCCGGCATTATCTTGTTTGGCGACTTGGCAGAAAGCCCATAGGCTCCGTTTGGCGTAAAACACGGCCACTGAAGGCACTCCAGTTCGCGATCTCCCAACAACGCTTGAGAATCTTATGACAACCACACTCTCTCTTGTTGGCATCGGCTCCGGCAACCCCGACCATCTAACGCTACAGGCCATCAAAACACTGGAACGTGCAGATGTCATTTTGCTGCCACGAAAAGGCGCAGAGAAAACTGCGCTTGCCGACCTCCGTCGCATGATTGCATCTGAGCTATTAAAGAAAACACCAAATGTCGTTGAGTTTGACTACCCTGTGCGCGATGCAAACACTCCCAAATATCATGACGGGGTAAACACATGGCATGATGCGTTGGCTGCTATTTGGCAAAACCTGATTGCTACGCACGTGCCTCCAAATGGCCGCCTGGCTTTGATGGTCTGGGGGGACCCGTCGCTCTATGATAGCACGTTGCGCATTGCCGACCGTGTCATTGCGCGCGGCATCGATCTCGCCGTTGAAGTCATCCCCGGCATTACCTCATTGCAAATGCTGACCGCTGCCCATGCCATCCCACTCAACACACTGGGTGACCCGGTCCTGATCACCACAGGTCGGAAATTGCGCGAGGATGGCTGGCCCAGCGGCGTCCAAACTGTGGCGGTCATGCTCGATGGTGAGTGCTCGTTTCAGCACCTTGCACCCGAGGGCCTCAACATTTGGTGGGGCGGTTATGTCGGCATGAAGCAACAAATTCTGATCGACGGCCCTTTGGCAGAAGCCTCGCCGAAAATCATCGAGGCCCGCGCAGACGCACGGGCCAAGAATGGTTGGATCATGGACATCTACCTGCTGCGCAAGTCCTGATCAGATTGTGGCCTCAAACAACGCCGTCAGATTGGCTTCGGTCAACTCAATCGGATTGCCGCCACAGCTCGGATCGATCAGTGCGCCTTTTACCAACTCAGGGATCGCATCTGCCGTCACCCCCAGTTCGCCAAGCTTGCGCGGCACTCCCATGCCGTCGTTAAACCCCTGTACAAACGCACGGAATCCATCAAAGCCGCCTTCGATACCCAAATAGCTTGTCGCGCGGTCAAACCGCTCCGCAATCACCGGCGCATTTAGATCCAACACTGCCGGCATACAGACCGCATTTGTGGTGCCATGATGGGTGTTAAACATCGCACCCACAGGGTGGCTCATAGCATGGATCGCTCCGAGCCCTTTTTGAAAGGCCGTCGCCCCCATCATCGCCGCGCTCATCATATTGGCACGTGCCTCAAGATCGCATCCATCAACATAAGCCCGTGGCAAATTCTCTACCACCAACTTCATACCTTCCAGCGCAATGCCTTGGCTCATCGGGTGGTAATGTGGGCTGGAATAGGCCTCCACACAATGCGCAAAAGCGTCAAGCCCGGTGCCCGCCGTGATGAATTGGGGCATTCCAACGGTCAATTCCGGATCACAGATCACCACGGACGGAAGCACCTTGGGATGAAAGATGATTTTCTTCTCATGTGTCACGGAGTTGGTGATAACGCTGGCCCGCCCCACTTCAGATCCGGTTCCAGCAGTGGTGGGCACAGCGATGATTGGTGCGATGCCTTCTGGATCGGCCCGCGTCCACCAATCTCCAATATCCTCAAAGTCCCAGAGCGGGCGGGTTTGCCCTGCCATAAAGGCCACCATCTTACCCAAATCAAGACCAGAGCCGCCACCAAATGCGATCACGCCGTCATGGCCTCCCGCGCGGTAGACCTCCACACCTGCCTCAAGGTTCTTCTCGTTTGGATTTGGGTCGACGTCTGCAAACATCGCACGCCCCAAACCAGCGGCCTCAAGTAAGTCCAACGCCGCGACTGTGATCGGCAGGTTTGCCAGACCTTTGTCCGTCACCAGCAGCGGCTTGGACATGCCCGTGGCCGAGCAAGCTTCCACCAGCTCTTTGATACGACCTGCGCCAAATTTGATTGCGGTTGGATAAGACCAGTTCCCCACGAGTGTCATGATGTCACCTTTTTAAGATGGTAAGATTTCGGACGAGTCAGGTTTTGATAGCCAATCACCGAAAGGCCCCCACCGCGTCCTGTGTTTTTGCACCCCGTCCAGCAAAGCGCGGGATCCAGATAGTCAGCACGGTTCATAAACACCGTTCCCGTCTCAATCTCGTTGCCGACACGCTCTGCGCGTGCGACATCCTGCGTCCACAAGCTTGCTGTCAGACCAAATTCACTGTCATTCATCAGAGCAATCGCCTCCTCGTCAGACGACACCTTCATGATCCCCACCACAGGTCCAAAGCTCTCGTCGCGCATCACCCGCATCTCATGAGACACATCGGTCAGGATCTGCGGCGTCAGATAGGCCCCACCATCATCCTCGGCAAAGGTCTCAATATGGGCTGTTGCACCAGCTTCCACTGCTTCAGCAATCTGAGCGCGCACCTCGTCGGCAAAGCGCACATTGGCCATGGGGCCAATGGTGGTTTCGCTGTCCAGAGGATTGCCGAGTTTATACCCCTTCACAATCTCAACCGCTTTGGCAACAAATTCATCAAACAGGCTTTCATGAACATAAATGCGCTCAATCCCGCAACAACATTGCCCTGAATTGAACATCGCTCCGTCAATCAAGGTGTCGACCGCTGCATCCAAATCCGCATCATTCATCACATAGCCTGGATCTTTCCCACCAAGCTCTGTTCCCACACCAGTGAACGTCCCTGCCGCAGCACGCTCCATCGCCTGACCGCCCCCAACAGACCCTGTGAAGTTCACAAAATCAAAGGCATTGCCCGCAATCAATGCGTTGGTCACCTCATGGCTCAAAAACACATTCTGGAACACGTCTTTCGGTACGCCAGCCGCATGGAACGCCTGTGCCATACGTTCACCCACAACAAGTGTCTGTGTCGCGTGTTTCAACACGACGGCATTGCCCGCAATCAATGCTGGCGCAACAGTGTTGATCGCAGTCATGTAAGGATAGTTCCACGGCGCCACGACGAAAACCACGCCATGGGGAAGCCGCTTGATGTAGCGTTTAAAGGTGGCATCTTCACCAACTTCAATGTCCGCCAAAACCTCTTCGGCGATCTCAGCCATATAGCCGGCACGCTCCTCAAAGCCGCCGAACTCGCCACCATAACGCACTGGACGCCCCATCATCTGGGCAAGCTCCGGCACGATTTCGTCGTTCATCGCACCCACTGCGGCAACACCTGCCATCACCAGATCAACCCGTTCTTGCAAAGGACGAGCCGCCCAAAGTTTCTGCGCCACCTTCGCAGACACTGTGGCAGCAAAGGCCTCATCTGAACTCAGCGCAGGTCTTTCTGCAAATACCGATCCATCAATCGGAGAGATACACGTCAACATGTCAGTCATGACACACCTCCAGTTTCAGCGGGCCAGCGGCCACTGCTATATTTGGACAAAAAAATCTCGGGAAGCGCGCGGGTTGAACCCATGCCCCCAATTTCACTAAGCGCGCTCAAAACCGCGCGCAATTTCCCAATCGGTCACAACAGCGTCAAACGCTTCCTGCTCCCACTCCGCCATCCGCACATAATGGTCAACCACGTCATCCCCCATTGCTTCACGCAACATGGTTGATGCCCGCAAGGCCACCGTCGCGTCTTGAAGATTTGTTGGAATCTCAGTGCCACCGGCTTCATACGCATCACCAGTAAGCGCAGCACCGGGATCACATTTTTCCTCGATGCCTTTGATGCCCGCCGCCAAAAGCGCGGCAATCGCCAAATATGGGTTCATATCCGCGCCCGGCACCCGGCATTCCACCCGGACCGCTTTGCTACCATCTCCACACAGACGGAACGCTGCGGTGCGGTTGTCCACCGACCAAACTTTGGCAGTAGGTGCAAAACTGCCCTTTTGGAAGCGTTTATAGCTGTTTACGTAAGGCGCCAAAAACACAGTAATGTCATCGGCGTATTTGAGCAGCCCGCCCAAGTAGTGCCGCGCCAGCTCAGACATACCAAGCTCTGCGTCTTTGTCATAAAACGCCGGTTTGCCGTCCGTGGTCCACAAGGACTGATGCACGTGACTGGCGCTGCCCACTTTGTCATGGCGCCACTTCGGTAAAAACGACACCGCATGCCCTTGCTGCCAGCCAATTTCCTTGGCCGCGTGTTTGGAAACTGTGTGGTATTCGGCCGCCTCCATAGCGCCGCCATAGCGAATATTCAGCTCTTCTTGACCAGTCTCAGCCTCCCCCTTGGAGCCCTCCACCGGAATTCCAGACGCATACAACCCATTACGCAGGGTCCGCATCACACCCTCTTCTTTGGTGGTTTGTAGAATGTGGTAATCTTCGTTGTAGTTGCTAATCGGCGTCAAATCGCGATAGCCGGTCTTCGCCAACTCTTCAAAGCTCTGCTCAAAAATGAAGAACTCAAGCTCGGTGGCGGATACCGCCTCAAACCCCATCTCCGCCAGACGCGCAATTTGTTTTTTCAGCATCGCGCGTGGAGAGTGGGCAATATCGTGGTGACCGTGGTGATCCATCACATCACAAATCACCAGCGCAGTCCCCTCCAACCACGCCGCTTTTCTCAACGTCGAAAGATCGGGCTTCATGAGATAGTCGCCATAGCCCGCCGACCAGCTGGTCGAGGCGTAGCCTTCCACCGTGTACATCTCCAGATCCGTTGCCAGCAGATAGTTGCAGCAATGGGTTTCTTCCCATGCGCTATCGACAAAATGCTGCGCGACAAATCGCTTGCCCATTAATCGGCCCTGCATATCCACAATGCAGGCCAGAACGGTGTCAATCTCACCACTCGCGCTCAGTGCGCCAAGCTCTTCAAGGGTCAGGGTGCCAGGCATCAGATGTACTTTCCTCTTTGATCACCGAAGCCCCATCCAATGACGGGGCTTCGAAATTATTCGTGTAGTGAAGCTTAGCCGTAACGGTACGGACGTCCAGCAGCCTGCATATCAGCGTTGTATTTGCGGAAGATTTCCACCACTTTCGCCTTGGTTGGGCTTTCCGCAGCAATCTCATCCCAGAACTTGACAGCAGCCGTTTCAACCTGCGCCCATTCATCATCAGGGATGGTTGTCAGCTGCATCTTTGTGCCGTTCACACGCAGGTTGGCTTCGCCACCCCAATACCACCACTGGCGGTAGTAGTGAGACTGATCGCAGCACACACGGAACAAAGTCTGAAGATCTTCTGGAAGCTCATTCCAACGGTCCATATTGGCAAAGAAGCTGCCCGCCCATGCACCAGAAATGTTGTTGGTGAGGAAGTAGTTGGTCACGTCGGCCCAACCCACGGTGTAGTCCTCGGTGATGCCGGACCATGCCACGCCATCCAACTCGCCCGTTTGCATGGCAACTTCGATGTCTTCCCACGGCAAGGTCACGGGTACAACGCCAAACTGGCTCAGGAAACGCCCCGCTGTTGGGAACGTAAAGATGCGCTTGCCTTTAAGATCATCAAGCGAGTTGATTGGATCTTTGGTGGCGAAGTGACATGGATCCCAAGAGCCAGCGCTGATATGCTTTACACCAACTTTAGAATACTCTTCATCCCAAATTTCGTTCAGGCCATATTGGTTGAACAGCACAGGCACATCCAACGAATAGCGCGAGCCAAACGGGAAATAGCCGCCAAAAACGGTTACTTCGGTTGGGGATGCCATGGAGTCATCATCAGACTGCACCGCATCAATTGTGCCACGCTGCATGGCGCGGAACAATTCACCTGTTGGCACCAACTGATCGGCGTAAAACAGTTCAATCTGCATGCGATCGCCCGCAATTTTGTTGAACATTTCGATCGCAGGATCGATCACATGCGCCGCCAATGCTGAACCGGCATAGGTCTGCATACGCCATTTAATGGTGCTCTGCGCGAGCGCCGGTGTCGCCAGTGGTGCCGCCATTGCGCCAACACCTGCAGTTTGAAGAAACTTACGTCTAGTCGTCATCTCTTACTCTCCTTGTTGAAATCGGCCCCGTTTGCGGCGCTCTTTTGGTCTCTTATTTTCCGTAAACATAGTTTGGCAGCCACAGCGCGATCTGTGGGAAGATCATGACCAACGTCAGCGCCAGGATCATCACGGCCACAAAGGGCACAATGCTGCGATAGATATCTTTGAGGGTCACCTCACTGGGCGCCATCGCCCGCATGAGGAACAAGTTGTAGCCAAAGGGTGGCGTCATATAGGCGATCTGCGTGGTGATCGTATAAAGCACCCCATACCAGATCAGGTCGAACCCCAGCACTTTGACAAGTGGCACATACAGCGGCGCAACAATCACCAACATGGCAGTGTCGTCCAAAAACGTGCCCATCAAAATGAAGCTCAGCTGCATCAAGATTAGGATCATCCACGGATCCAACCCCAACTGCTCTGTAAACAGATCGTCAATGGCTTTCACCGCACCCAGACCGTCAAACACGGCCCCAAACCCAAGTGCCGCCAAAATGATCCACATAAACATGCACGAAATGCCGAGCGTGCTACGCACCGAATTCTCAAACACTTCTCGTGTCATACGTCCTTTGACCACGGCCGCAACAAATGCGGTGATCGCCCCGATCGCCGAGCTTTCCACCAATGATGTCCAGCCATTTACAAACGGCACCATCATGGTCGCAAAAATCACAATCGGCAGAAGCCCCGCACGGAGCAGTTTCATCTTCTCTTCTCGCGAGATATCGCGATCCGCCTCAGGCAAAGCCGGTCCCAACTCAGGCTGAATGCGGCATCGGATCACCACATATAAGATGAACATTGCCGCCATCATCAGCCCCGGAAACACGCCGGCCAACCACAACTGCCCGACGGGTTGACGCGCAATCATCGCATAAAGAACCAGAACCACGGATGGCGGCACCAGAATACCCAAGCTGGACCCAGCCTGTATCACACCGGTCACCATCCGCTTGTCATAGCCACGCTTCAAAAGCTCCGGCAACGCAATGGTCGCGCCAATCGCCATCCCCGCCACGCTTAGCCCGTTCATGGCCGAAATCAGCACCATCAGAAGGATCGTGCCAATCGCCAAGCCGCCGCGCACCGGCCCCATCCAGACGTGGAACATCTTATAAAGGTCGTCCGCAATTTTGCTCTCGCTCAGCACGTAGCCCATAAAGATGAACATCGGCAGCGTTAGCAGCGGATACCACTTCATCAGTTTCATTGCAGCCGAGAAGCCAATATCAGACCCACCAGTCCCCCACAGAAATACCGCCGCAAGCACACCAACAAATCCAATTGCTCCAAAGACGCGCTGCCCCGTCATGAGCATCAGCATCATGGTCGAAAACATTAGTATGGCGATCATCTCGTAAGACATCAGTAGTCGACTCCGCGAATGCGCGCGATGTCTTTAAGCAGTTCAGAAACAGCCTGTAAGAGCATCAAAATAAAACCCAAAAGCATGATTAGCTTGATAGGCCAAAGAACAGGTCGCCACGCTGTCGGACTGCGTTCGATGTACCCCAAGACCTCATTCGCGGCCTCTTTCCCACCGGTCAAGAAAGCCCAAACCAAATCCCTATAGAACGAATAAGGCTCCACTCCAAAATGGCCTAAGGCATAAGCGCTGGAGCCAACAGCGCCATGGATCAGGATCGCCAAATAGAAGATCAAGAAGAACACCGTCATGGCGTCGACCATGGCCCTTTGACGGAGCGTCCATTCGCCGTAGAACAAATCCATACGCACGTTGGAACCCATCTGAACAGAATATGGGCCACCCAGAATGTAGTACGTGACCATGGCAAACTGTGCCATCTCCAACGTCCACATCGATGGTGTCATGAACGTCTTTGAAAACGAAGACCACAACAAGATCGCCATCATCACGAAGATACCGTACATCACAAACCGACCAACGCGGCGATTAAAGCCGTCGACCAGTCGGATATAGAGCTTGAGGATCACCGGCATCAGACGCTCCCTTTTTGCGAACTGGAGGCATAAATCGCCGCAATACCGTGCCGCAACGCGTCCTCGATGACATCAGCCACTAAGTCGACAGCACCACTGTCCGTCAGCAAATCATTGCGCACTTCAAGCATCACATTCGGGATTTTATTGGGCAGCGCGTAGGCTCTGAGTGAATGCGTGACCCCATCTTCGGGTCCATACGGCGCGTTGCGCTGGATCTTGAAAGGCGCGTCCCGCAGCGCAGACAGCATATGATCAGCCAACCTGGCATCGTGATCGTGCAAAATACCGACCTCAACGTCGCGCCGTGCGCCATGATACACAGGTGTAAACGAGTGCACAGTGACCATCGCTTTCGGTTCGATTACGGCCAATGCCTGTTCTGTTGCTGCCCTAAACGGCGTATAGATTTGCTCCACGCGGTCGCGCCGCTCTATCTCAGTGAGGTTGGCATTCCCGGGGATATCGAACACTTCGCTGCGTTTGGGAATCGCGCTATCGACCTCTGGAGGCCTGTTGCAGTCATACAGAAGTCGGGACACCTGCCCCGCCACATAGGTCGCCCCAAACCGACCAGCCAACGCCTTTGTTAGCTCCAAAGCGCCTGGATCCCACGCAACGTGACTTCGCCGAACATCTTCAGAAATGCCCAGATCGCCGAGCTCAGGCGGAAAGTTGCAAGATGCGTGCTCGCAAACGAACATGACATCACAGGGCGCAATAGGCCCCACAACGTTTACCACATCCTCTTCTTTCAGCATTTGTCACGCCCCCATCTTTGAACAAACTTCTTCAGGCTAGGCCGTCCTGTCAACATTATTTCTGAAACTTTCTCTTCTTTTTTATTCAGCCTGAAACTATGATGACAAAAATGCACAAGGGATGGGCAGCTCATTGGCCGATACGGCGCAAGAACATATAAAGAAAGTATACGCCAGCCTCACGCGCGCGGAACGCCAACTGGCCGGGGTGATACTCGAAAACTACCCCATGTCAGGCATGGGTTCGATAACACGGCTCGCGGATAAGGCTTCGGTATCCACACCGACAGTGGCGCGGATGGTTCAAAAACTTGGATATTCGGGTTTCCCTGAGTTTCAAGATGCCCTGCGAAGCGAGGTCGAAGCACGCTTCTCAAATCCCATCGCCAAACATGAAAGCTGGGCTCAAAGTGTTCCCGAAGGCCATATACTAAATCGCTTCACAGATGCGGTCATCACCAATATCCGCCAAACACTCGCCAATGTGGATCCAGAACAATTTGATGCGTTGACGGATTTGCTGGCAAACGAACACCACGCACTCTACATCACTGGCGGTCGGATAACCCACGCTCTTAGCGAATATCTGCACCTTCACATGCAGGTCATTCGCTCTCGCGTGCGCCATATTCGCGGCACCTCAAACGCTTGGCCACATGACCTGCTGGATATTGCGTCTGGCGATGTGGTTTTAATCTACGACATTCGCCGGTACGAGAATTCGACACTCCGTCTTGCAGAGATTGCCAAAGCTCAAGGTGCGCGCATCGCGCTGATTACAGACCAATGGCAAAGCCCGATCAGTCAGTATGCGGATGTGTCACTCAATTGTCGTATCGAAGCCCCTTCCGCATGGGACTCTACGGTGGCGATGATGCTGCTCTCTGAGACACTCATAGCCGCCGTTCAAGAAGCAAGCTGGGCGCGTACAGAGAGCCGGATGCGCAATCTGGAAGACATGTTTGATCAAACAAAGATCTTCCGGAAATTTGTTTGACACGGCTTATGTTTCCTAAAGCCTCACCGCAACCCTAGGTTAAGTTTGCAACTTTTTGTCGAATTCCTGACAAAATCCACGCGGCAGAGCGAAAAAAGCATCGAAAAAGATAGGCATTAAGGTTTTCTTAACTTTTTGTCTCCGGCCTCTATTACGCCCCTTTCTGGACGTATTCTCTTGCCACAGTAACTTCAAACCGAACCGCCAGAAGGCGAGCTTGGTATGTTTTGTTTGAGTTTCATGCGTTCTGGACCACGGCAGCCACAGAAAGGGCTGAGCGATGAAAATATTGGCTGTAGACGACGATGAGAGCATTTGTGCGCTTCTGACCGAAGCCGTGTCGACAAAAACGAAGCATCACATTGTGACGGCGGCTTCAGGCCCGGAGGCAATCCGAACCATTGCCAAAGCAAAAATCCCATTTGATTGTTTCCTATTAGACATTCAAATGCCGATAATGGATGGCATCACGCTGGTTCACAGAATTCGGAAGACCAAGGGGCATGCACGCACACCAATCTTGATGCTCACAGCCACCTCGCAAAAGAAGTACATCGACGCTGCATTCGCTGCAGGTGCCACAGATTTTGTCACAAAGCCCTTCGATTTCTTGGAGCTGTTTAGTCGTATTTCCATAGCCGGCCGACTTGTATCCGAACACAAACGCGTTGCAGAAAAATCGTGGGAAATGGTTTCGCTAAAGCGTGATCTTATGCACAATACCAGCCACAGCTTGACCGAACCGGTTGAGCTCATGGGGGTCACACAGGTCTTGGGTTACGTAAGCTTCGAAGACCATTTGCTTAGCCTGTCGCGCACGGAACTCAAGTCCAAAGCGGCTTTTGCAACAAAAGTTAAAGGCATTGAAACAGCTTACAAAACACTGCCGCCGGTGTCTTTTCGCCACTTCCTGACCGATCTATCCAGTGAACTGATGTCCGTAGTGGCTGACAACGATGCTGTCGCAACTTATCGTGGAAACGGGCTGTTTCTGTGCCTTGTGCCGAACAAACGACAGCTTTCACACAAACGAATTGAAGCGGAAATGAATGACCGGTTGGCTTATATTCCGTCAACCCAAATGGACGGGCTTCAGTGTAGAGTAAGCGTAGGGGAGCCGCAAAAGTTGCACTCGTGGCGTGGCACAGGGGCTTTAGTAGCGGTTCAAAAGGCCACGCTCAACGCTGAGATCCGTGCTCGGTCTGAAAACACAGGGGTTGCATCCCTGCGAAAAGCTGTGCGTTTGCATCCAGGCAGCGGGTTTCAAACAGAGATGGAACGTCGTGCTTATGAGAACCTCTTGCAAGATACGCTAAAAGACGATTCCGAAATGCGACCAACCATGGCCGCATTTGGGTAAAGTCAAAAACATCAATGTTTTTTGCGCTTTAAGTCCATAAGTGCGACTTGAACAGGTAGGCCATCAACAAGCATAACTGGCCCTGCCGGTTCTGCAACCAAGCCAAGCGGACGAATCCAACGCGGCCAGATCGCCGGAACCAACCCCATGACCTGATGCGCATTCATGGCCTTCGCGGTTGCAATCAATTTTTGCATCAATTGCAACTGCACTTTTTTGCGTTGGGTCGCAGGCACATCGCGCGCCACAAAAACGCGACTCGCGTCTAAAACGCCCGGATCGATCGGCGCTTCGTCATACAACAAATTGTTTGGTATGGACTCCAGCATGCCCTTTTGCGCATCCCGCACCATGTAAGAATACATGCCGCATCGCGCCGTTGTCGGCGTCAACCGCACTCCAGCGAGAACACGTTCTCCTTCATGTACCGCAATCCAACTGCTGGCAGGCGTGTCGTATTGATCGTATTCCATCCCCGCCACCTCTGGCAGGTCCCAATTGTTCTGAATTATGAAGGACTGCTTGCGCGCCCTCAGCAGATTGACCATCAATTCGCCATGCTTGTGCATGTTTTCAAACGAAAGGGTCGTTGTCAGCATATCCATAAGTTCTCCGGATATTCTATTGCCCCAATTTGAAACCAAAAAACTCACACATCGGCACGACCATTCTGGCGCGCACCGTACAATCACCAATTTTCACCTAGAACCAAACACACAGGGAAATCGAAGCGAGAAGCTACATAGTCGGAGGTCTGGACCCCACCCACTTGCAACATTAAGAAACCGCTCACATGAATAGCACTCCTGCATTTCTCAACACAACCCAGCCGAGAAGGAGTGCCCAACCCCTAAAACACCTTTTATTCGATTGAGACATAAATTTTCGCCAACATCTACCGAAAAATCTCACCATTTCGAAATTGAGGGGCGCTACAGCGCTACGAACACAGTTTTAAAAATTTTAGCTGAATTTCGCCTAAATGGTTTACACTCTATCAACCTTTTTTCCCGAAGGTTGGGACACCGCTAGGGTAGAGGCGTGCCAACACCTCAAAATCTCCTCGGCCAAAACACCAAAATGCCACCTTGTTTTAAAAGGATCGGCCTCAACAGCGCTTATAAAGTAAGCATCAACAGGGGATTGCCATGCAGGCATACTTTTTGAATTTTCACGTAAAGGGTGAGATTGCCCATACGCTACTGCTGTCCGAGCCGGAACCAAGGTTGTTGGTGGATATTTCTGCGACGACCGCAACAGACGCAGAGGCGCCAGGTTTCCGCTACCCCAAACGGGTCAGCTTTACAGTGCGAGATCAAGATTTGATTGAACGTTTCCGCGCCAATGTCTCGCCCGGTGATATCATTGAAGCTACTGGCACATTTGACCAATCTGGATATGTACCGCATCAACGTGGGCATGTAGACACCACCTTTGAACTGCTGGACTTTGTCCAATTTGAAGCTGGCTCTGACTTGAAACATGATGGGCGCGTTTTCTCGACCGCTCAGACCTCTCGCCCCAACTAACGATTTCCCATTCTTGACGAGAGCTAACCACGTTCAGAACACATTCGGCGCGTTAACTAGATCTTAAAGCCGGCCGCAGGGTCTGCAAACCACTCAAAGATCAATTCCGGATGTCGCAGAATGCACATTGAACACCCATTACGGCCGTGGCGTGCACGGCCCCTTATGCGAGCTGTAGCCAAACGGTTGCAGCTGTTGCGTCCTGCCAAACATCCGCGCGTAGAACACTCACGTCGCATAAAACAGCAAATACACGACTTCGCGAATGGTGGCGTAGCGCTGTTTTGGCAACGACAAGGTATCTACGCAGGCGCGGGTTTTCTGTGCGGATTTTATTACTCGTGGCCATTGGCCGCCTTTTGCTACCTTCTGGTGCAGGCCGCCGACTTGTTTGATAGTGCGATTTGTTTTCGGGTGATCAACCGCACCGACCATTCGCTCCGCCACAGCCATAAACTGCTGCGGCGCTTGTTTTTGTCTAATCTGTTGTCTTCTATATCCATCGCAACGTTCACGTTGCTGTTGGCCCGGCTGGAAGGTCCAACCGAACATTTTACATCTTTGTTCTTCTTGTTTGCTGCGGGTCTGTTTGCAGCCGTGAACAACCACCAATTGCCACAAGTCCTGGCCATGCGCCTCATCATCTACGGCGCCCTCTTTGTTTTCATCCCAGCGTTCGACATTCTCATTCATGACGCCGCTTTCACATCCAAGATGTGGATGCACTTTGCTACATCATTGTTTGTATTATATTTTGTGCTCGAATGCTCGACAATATTTCTGCGCATGTATCAACGCACATTGGACCAGATGGATGATTTGCGGGCTGAACGCGACAGGGCGCGAGAAAGCTATGAGATCAAGTCACAATTCGTCTCGGTCGTCAGCCACGAATTGCGTACCCCACTAACCTCAATCATCGGGTCACTGACACTTTTGCGTGAAACGGATTTGTCCCGAAACCCCGAAAGTGCCAACCGCATGCTGGACATTGCGCATAAGAATGGCCAGCGCCTCAGCAAATTGATCAATGATCTTCTCGACATTCAAAAAATGGAAGCCCGCAAAATGGTTTACCATTTCGCCCCGGTCGATCTCAGCGAACTGATCACTGAAGCTGCCCAATCCATAACCCCCTACGCCGACAAATATAATATCGTTGTAAAAACGGTCCCCCCCGCGATCCCGCTCACCATTCGTGCCGACCGCGAACGGCTGATGCAAGTGCTGGACAACCTTCTGTCCAACGCTGTGAAGTTTTCTCATTGCGGTGGATTTATTGAATTGGGGGCGCGGCTGGTTGACGGATGTGCTGTCTTGGAAGTGAGTGACCACGGCATTGGTATTTCAGACGACAACCGCCATCTGGTTTTTGCCAAATTTTCGCAGGTCGACAATTCTGATTGTCGGAGTTTTGACGGCAGTGGTCTCGGCCTGTCTATCGCGCGCCAGATCGTCGAAGATCACGGCGCGTCCATTGATTTTGAGAGCTTCCCCGGTAAAGGCACCCGGTTCTTCGCGATCTTCCCACTGTGCGACACCGAAGACGATATCAGCATTGAGCTACCGCCGCGCCCAGTAGAGGCCTTCGATGTCGCCGACTGAACTTCAGAAAAAACTCGCAGTGTTGCGCCAGAGTTTTTTGTCAGGCCTTCCGGATCGCGAAGCAGAAATTGAAGATTTAACTGCCACACTACTGGAACATGGCCCGCAAACAGCCGCGCTCGAAAAGCTATACTTCGCATCCCACCGCCTGTCAGGGATCAGCGACACCTACGGCTTTCAAAAGCTCGGTGAATTGGCACGCCGTTCTGAAACGCTTCTTGAGCCTATGCGGCACGCTCTTCCCAACAGAGTACAATTTGACACCATACTGCTGGTCACCGATGATCTCAGCGAAGAACTAAATCAGCTCATCGACGCAGCATAGGTCGCACTATGTGTCCTGCGCATTTGCAACCATGTCACGTAGCTGATCAGGCAAGGCCACTGGATCAAAGGGTTTCTGTATTGCCCCTATCGCTGTGGTGCTGATCTCAGATTGGTGCTCCGATGAAATGTCTTTTGACGTCATAAACACCGCTGGCGTCATCGACAAACCCGGCTGCTCGCGCAGGGCAGCCAGTGTCTCAAAGCCGCTCATTCCCGGCATCATAACGTCCAACACAATCAAATCTGGTACAAAGTCAGAAGCCTTTTCAATAGCTTCCCTTCCACCTTTGCATTGCAACACCTCAAACCCGCCCAGATCGGCTAGCGCAAGCGCGGCGATTTCTCGGATATCGGGGTCATCCTCTACATGCAGAATTTTGTGAATTTCAGTCATTGTCAGTGCCCCAGTTCCCCGCGCTCGAAACCGTAACCACACGATCACTCTTTGGGAAGGCGCAATTCGGCAAACAATCCGCGTTCCTTCTTCTATGTGCATTACGTCACGTTGAACACCGATCACCAACCTTGTTCCGTTTTAGCAACCGCTTAAGCTGCAGATGCCATTTGCAGCCAATAGGAGAACCAAATGACCGTGCCTCCCATAAACCAAGAACGCATTGGAAATGCGGTGGTCATCACTTTGAACGATCCTGACCGCTTGAACCCTATTGGTCTAAACACACGCATTCATCTATCAAACGCCCTCACCGAGGCCGAAGAAAACGCCTCCATTCGCGCCATTATATTGACCGGAGCTGGTGGCAACTTCTCCTCAGGCGGTGACATCTCCGCCATGGACGCCCCGATGCGCGTCAAGCGCACCAATTTCGAACACGTCAAGCTCCTCGCAAATCAGATCACCGGCGCTTCGGTCCCTGTGATTGCCGCTGTCGAAGGCTGGGCAGCAGGTGCAGGCATGGCGGTTGCGATGCTTTGCGACACGGTGATTGCCGGAAAATCGGCGCGTTTCATGGCGGCCTTTCCTAAGATTGGGTTGATGCCAGACTATGGCCTTCTGGCGTCTTTGCCAGCGCGTATCGGTCAGTCCCGCGCGCGACAACTCATGTTATACGCAAAACCAGTGGATGCGAGTAAGGCTGAAAGCTGGGGCATGGTGGATGAATTGGTCAACGATGGTCGCGCACTGGAGTCTGCGCTGAACTTGGCCAAACATGTAGAAACCCTTGGCCCAGAGGCTCTCCGCGCTATCAAGGCGTTTGATTCAGGCCGGTTGGACCGCGCCATCGACTATGAGCGGGACTTACAGCCACTTTTTCTTGGCAGTGAAAACGCGAAAGAGGGGCGCGCAGCCTTTTTCGAAAAACGCGCACCAAAGTTCAAAACGAACTGAAGCTTAAAAAGGCCCGCCAGTTTGGCGGGCCTTTTTCAACGTCACACAAAATCGATGTGATGATAGAGCGGCAACTCGCGAATGCGTTGCCCGGTAGCCGCAAAAATCGCATTGGCCAAAGCTGGCGCGGCAGGAGGCACTGGTGGCTCGCCAATCCCGCGCACTTTGTCCGAATTCTCAAGTCCACGCACAAAGATTTCCGGACATTGATTCATCCGCATGCCCTCCGCATCCCAATAGTTGGCCTGCTCCGCCATCCCATCAGAATAGGTGATCTCGCTGTTCATCGCATGCCCGAGTCCAAAGACCACGCCGCCTTGAACAAGGTTTTCAAAGTTGACTGGGTCGATAACCGTCCCCACATCGGCCGCAACCCAAACCTTGTCGATCTTGATACCATCATCCGTGTTGGTGACTTCGATCACCTCAGCAACAGGCACGCCAAAACTCTCGACAAACGCGATGCCGCGTCCCTTATTGGGGGCAAGTGGACTGCCCCAATTGGACATCTCCCCCACAGCTTCCAAAACCTTGCGACTTACGTCGTGCTCCATCAAACGAATACGTTCCGCAAGCGGATCAGCTCCCGCCTCGTGGATCAACTCATCCAGCAAACAGTCGAAGAAGAACCCACCAGCAGAAGCTCCAACCGAGCGCCAACTCGACACTGGTGCCAATTCTGGCACACGATAGGCCCGCATGCGGAAGTTTTCGAGGCCATAGGGGTTGTTCCAAGCGCCTGCCGAAATCTGGGTATCAGGTCCAGGTATGTTCAGTCCGATCCTTCCCATCTGCGAAACGATCACAGATGGCATTGCAACCTGAAGGTCTGCGGCGACGACTTTGCCGTCCTTTACCGCGCCCGCACCACGCGCCATGCCAATGTGACGCGTGTAGTCATGCGCAAAGTCTTCTTCACGGCTGTAGGTCAACTTCACCGGCGTTCCCGGCATGGTGTTGGCCACTTCGGTTGCCAACTTGATGTGATCAAATTCCAACCGATGGCCAAAGCTGCCGCCCATGTAAAGATTGATGAAATCAACCTGCTCGGCCTCATGTCCAGTAATCGCAGCCACCTGCTGCTGCACCATCCGTGGGAATTGGTGGCCGGTCCAAACGGTGACTTTGTTGTCCTCAACCAGAACCGTCGCGTTCAATGGCTCCAACGGCGCGTGGGCCACGTAAGGCACGCGATATTCGGCCTCAAGCGCTTGACCAACGGCCATGGCTGAGACCACATCTCCATCATTGCGCCACTCTTTGTCGAGCAGCTCATCGGTGAATGATGCCGCGACCGCATCCCAGTGCGCATCCTGCTCGGCAGGGTAAGGCGCGTCAGCCCAATCAAACTCGATGGCCTCTGCCGCCTTGAGCGCACGCCATGTGTTATCCGCGACAACCGCCACACCGCCCGTGACCTCAACAATTTTTTGAACACCGCGCATGTTTTTCGCAGCACTCGCGTCATAACTGTTCATGCCACCGCCCTTACGAGGGTTGCATACCACAGCCGCCTGAACAGCACCGTCGATCTCAAGATCGACACCGTAACGCATCGTGCCTGTGGATTTCGACACCATATCAATACGTTGCATGGGCTTGCCGATCAAACGCCACTCAGACGGCGCGCGCAACGTGATCGCGGTCACGGGATCAAGTTTTGCTGCCTCGGCTGCAAGCTCTGTGTACTTTAGTTCTGTGCCATCTGGCAGCATAACCGCACCATTGGCTGTCTTAAGGTCGGCAACTGGCACGCCGCTTAGGTTGCTCGCAGCAAGTTTCAGAGTTTCCCGCGCAACAGCGCCCGCTTCGCGCAGCTTTACAAAACTGTCGGGCACTGCGCTTGATCCACCAGTGCCTTGTAGCCCCATAAGCTTGATCATGCCGCCCATCACGCTGCGCATCGTTTCCGCACCGAAGCTTGTGTCCGTGGACATGAATGGCACGCCATCATCGGCCATCGCTGTGTTCCAGTAGGCTTTGTCTGGCTTGCCAAAGCTTGTTTCGAACTGGCCGAATTCAACATCCAACTCTTCTGCAATCAACGCCGCCTGTGCATGCATGATGCCCTGGCCCTTGTCGCCATGTGGGCCAATCAAAGTGATCTTTTCGTTGTCGATCAGCACCCATGGGTTAAACGTCGCTGCGCCATCGGCGAGATCTTTTTCCAATGGGTTGTCATACGGCGTGCGCACTTTATAGACGCCAAACGCCACACCGCCAGCCACAGCAGCCGCGCCAACCAAAAACGTACGGCGTGCAATTTTTCCGACTTTACCCATACCCTACGCCCCCTGCAGCTTTGCGGCGGCAGTCTTAACTGCCGCGCGAATACGAGGATACGTGCCACAGCGACACAAGTTGCCCGCCATCGCTTCATCGATGTCAGCGTCGCTCGGGTTTGAAATCTCAGACAACAAAGACGCAGCCTGCATGATCTGACCAGATTGGCAATATCCGCACTGCGCCACTTGCTGCTCAACCCAAGCCTCCTGCACCGCATGCAAAGCATCAGGTTGCCCCAAACCTTCGATGGTCGTCACAGGCCCCTCCACATCAGACATCGTTGTCTGGCAGGAGCGCACAGCGACACCGTCGATGTGCACCGTGCAGGCTCCGCATGCAGCAACGCCACATCCGTATTTCACCCCTTTGATACCAAGCTCGTCTCTCAGCACCCACAACAATGGCATGTCGTCTTCGACATCCACAGTATAAGGTTTTCCATCCACGATCAGTTGCATAAGCGGCCTCCCGTTCATTTTGGCGCGTTTTACCTTCTCTCATATAGGATAGCCCTTCGCTCCGTAATTCCACTCGCAGATCGTGCCAAACTACACTCTCATTGGCACGGTTTCACGAGGACGTACGAATCACGCCGAAAACTTCTGCCGCACCGCAGAAACTCCAACTTGAATGTTAGCGATACCGTGAGCGGAACCGATAGCGGCACCACTCAGGTTTAACGCTAACATATTAAATTTTCACAGGTTTTTACCTTTCGAAAAGACTTTTGCGGCTCTATAGCAAAAGGCAACTTCTCAACGTTCAGAGCAGCACAGGAGCTCCGCATGACTGTTACCGTCGGCATCAATGGATTTGGTCGCATCGGCCGCTGCACGCTTATGCACATTGCTGAAGAAGCTCGCGAGGATGTGCGGGTTGTAAAGGTCAATGCTACCGGCCCTTTAGACACCGCCGCGCACCTGATCCGTTATGACAGTGTTCATGGCCGTTTCCGCAACGAAGTGATTGCTGGCAATGGCACCATGGACGTGGGCCAAGGCCCAATGCGGATGTACTCGACCTATGACATGGACGAACTCGATTGGGACGGCGTGGACATTGTTCTGGAATGTACCGGCCAATTCAACGATGGCACAAAGGCCGCCAAACACCTGGAGCGCGGCGCAAAGAAAGTGCTGATTTCTGCACCAGCAAAGAACGTCCAGAAAACAATCGTGTTTGGCGTGAACGATCATCAGCTTGAAGCCAATGACAACATGATTTCCAATGGCTCTTGTACAACCAATTGCCTTGCGCCTGTGGCCAAAATTCTCAACAACGCTTTTGGCATCGAAAGCGGAATCATGACCACGATCCACGCCTACACCGGGGATCAGCCAACCTTGGACCGCCGTCATAGTGACTTGTACCGTGCAAGATCTGCCGCCATGTCAATGATCCCAACCTCCACAGGAGCCGCCAAAGCCTTGGGTGAAGTGCTGCCGGAGTTGAAGGGAAAATTGGACGGCTCTGCCATCCGCGTACCGACACCAAACGTTTCCGCTGTTGATCTAACGTTTACCGCATCCAAAGACGTAACCGCAGCCGATGTGAACGCAGTTATGGCCGAAGCAGCCGCCGGTGAGATGAAAGGTGTTCTGGGGTACTGCGAAGCACCTTTGGTGTCTGTGGACTTCAACCACACCTGCGAAAGCGCGACCTTTGCGGCTGATCAGACAAAAGTACTGGGCGGACGCCTTGTACGTGTGCTTGCATGGTATGACAACGAATGGGGGTTCTCTGCGCGCATGGCAGATGTGGCCGCCAAGATGGGCCGCATCTAAGCGACATCTGAGACACGATCTTGCGCCTCTTGACCGGGTCGGGCATATCTGAATCCGACCACTATTCTATATCAGGGGGCGCAACGCGCTATGACCAATCCAATTGCCGTATTTTTGGTTTTGCTCATCCTGACCGGCTTGGGTTTGGATATGGTGTTTAACGACAGCGCGACCTCTTTGCTGATCACCAAGAAATTTTTCGACCTGATTGAGTGGACGGCCTTCTGGCGCTGACTTGCTGGCTCGGTTTTGCAAAGATCAAAAGAGCGCGGCCCAAACACATCTGAAACCTATCCAACGCGGGCCATTCTCAGGCTCCAAAGGTCTCTAACTTTTGAGCCGATATCCCGTTTTTAGCATCTGCCAAGCCAAGCCGCATAACGCCAGTGTCACGCCAGTTACCACTGCCAGCCCAAGTATAGGGCTGCCATCCGACACACCAATCATCCCATAACGCGCGCCATCGATCAGATAGAAAATCGGGTTCACTCGTGTGAAGGTTTGCAACACCTCCGGTAAAGCACTGACAGAATAAAATGTGCCAGACAGAAACGCCAAAGGCGTGACAATAAAATTTGTGATTGCGGCCATCTGATCGAACTTGTTGGCAAAAATACCTGCAACAATGCCAACCGCTCCCATCATGGCGCCACCAAGCAACACAAAAGTTAGCGCCCAAATTGGATGGGCCACGCCCTGCCCCAACACAATCCACAATGCGAGTGAAATCGCCACTGCAACACACAGGCCGCGCGCCACGGCACCAGCCAGATATCCCAACACCAACTCAAGCGGAGCAAGCGGGGGCATCAACGTATCCACGATGTTGCCCTGAACTTTAGAAATGACAATTGAGGAGGACGTATTGGCGAACGCGTTTTGGATCACCGTCATCGTCATAATACCCGGAATGAGGAAGGTCAGAAACGGCACCCCCATGACATCCCCGCGGCTGGGTCCAATGGCGATTGAAAAAATGAGTAGGAACAAGCCTGCCGTGACCAATGGTGCCAGAAGGGTTTGCGTCCAGACGGCTACAAACCGCAAAATCTCACGCTTGGCCAACGTGCCAAGGCCGAGCCAGTTCACCCGTCCAAAGCGACGGACACCCATTTGAAGGTGCGTTTCTTGGTCCGACGCCGGATTTTGCATGCCCATTTCCCCGTATTCCTGTGACCGCAGCGCCATGGCTGGCCAAAGCAGTGATTCTTCGCCTTGTAACTCGGGCTGTGGTGATTAGAATAGACCCCTGATCAAGAAATGCAGAGGCGGCCTGACAAAGGGCCGCTTTTTAGCTGAGGAAGTGACGGATGTCCTGGACCGACGAGCGCGTAGAGCTGTTGAAAAAAATGTGGGGCGAGGGCCAATCGGCCAGCCAGATCGCCAAAGAGCTGGGCGGGGTAACCCGCAACGCGGTGATTGGCAAAGTGCACCGTCTGGGCCTGTCCAACCGCGCCACTGGTGGGGCGAAAGCTGACGCAAAACCCAAAGCCGAGGCCAAGAAAGCCGTGCCCAAGGCCAAGGCCGCGCCCAAAGCAACCGCCAAAGCTGCGCCAAAGGCGGAGCCAAAACCAGAGCCCAAAACCGAGCCTGCCGTGGCCGCAAAACCCGCCACTTCGCTGCGTAAGGCTATTATTCCGGCTGGCCAACCCCTGCCACCACAGCCTTCCGCCAATGAAATCAGCCCGGAGGCGCTTGCCAAAGTCAATGAGGTGGAAAAATCCGCTAAAAAATTGACCTTGATGGAGCTGACAGAGCGCACATGTAAATGGCCCGTAGGCGATCCTGCGACTTCAGAATTCTGGTTCTGCGGTTTGCCTGTACAGGCTGGCAAACCGTATTGCGAAGCCCATGTTGGTGTGGCTTTCCAACCTATGAGCGCGCGCCGCGATCGCAAACGGTAACGCCACATAAAAGACAGACATATAAAAAGCCTCGCAGATCGCGAGGCTTTTTGATTTTGCGGCACCACTAACCTATCCCACCAATTTCACCTGAGGCGGCTGCGTGGGGTGCGTGTCGCTCTGTGTCTCAAATTGACGCCGCATTTCCTCAGCCTGCGCAAAAAAAGCTTCTCGCACTTCTGCCGCGTAGGGGTTTGCAACCTCGATAGCATGTAAGACAGTTGGCGGATCATCCTGAACCATGCAAACAGCCTCGCGCAGAAGATCAAAGCTCGCTGTGGTCAAACGCTCTGGCAATGGCCCCAAATCGCTCAACACCTTGCCAATCAGATGGGTGACGCCCTGCACCATCGCCAGCTCCCTATCGTGTGCATCAGCGGTGGTCACGATCACCTCCAGTCCGCGTGCTTTCAAGAACGCGGCCACACGACGCCAGCGGCTTCCGCGTACAGGGCACAACGCAATTTTGCGCCCCAACACACTCTCTTTCGCGCTTTGCGGGCCAAAAAGTGGATGGGTCCCCAACACCTCTACATGCTCCGGCAAATGGCGACGCATGTCCTGAATCGGCGCGACTTTCACCGAACCAACATCCACGACCAACGTACCGGGGCGCAAATGTGGTGCCAAAGCTCTGCATACATGCGCCATGCGCGCCACAGGCACCGCCAGAATGACAATGCTACATTGTGCCACTTCCGCCAGCCCCTGAAGTGGCACCCGCCGCCCATCAGGCATCAACGCACGGCTGAAGGCAGGATCACAAATCGTCAGGTCGCAGTGTGCCGCAAGCTCTCGCACAATGAGGCGGCCAAAACCGCCAAACCCCACCAACCCCACATCTAGAGGTTGTTTGTTCATCATACCGCGCGCAGAATTTATGTTTGTGTTCAGTCCCATGGTCAGGCCCCGTATTTGGGCCACGTCCTTCAGGGATGGATATGAATGGAAGTCTGTTCTTTGGCTTCATCCCCGTCAAACGCGGCAGATGAAGATGCAAAAGACCCCGCCACTATGTGGACAGAGGATAATACATGCCAAAAAAGATGCTTATGTTGTTCATGCCGATTTGGTCGCATGACCAACGGTCCGCTGTCAACCCGCAGACAAGCCCCTCACGAAATCTGATGCGGAAGCGGCTCGGTCAGATCCAGCCAACGTACATAAAGCGCACAGGCCAATGACAACACAACAATCCCCAACATCATCAGCAAACTCACGACAACCCCGGTCTCCGCAACCAAAACAGCGCCGGTGACACTTGTCATAACCGCCCCCACCGCGACGCTCATCGCCCCTGACAAGCCCGAGGCGCTGCCCGCCAGCTTGGGTCGCACCGACATGGCACCACTGTTGGTGGAGGGCAATGTGATCCCATTGCCAAGACCAACAAAAATGACGCTAGCAACATAGGCAAACGGATGCACAACACCTGCCAGCGCAACCAGCAGCCCCACACTGAGCCCGAAAAGTGCCACAACTCGCCCGCCAATGATCAGTTTCCAAAGCGGAACACGTGTTGCAAGCCTTCCTGATAAAAACGACCCAAACGAGAAGCCAAGCGCGATCGCGCCAACCGTTACCCCAACCGTGGTGGGTTGCAGATCAAAGACTTCCGCCCCAATCAAAACCGCTGCCGTGATGTAAATGTAGAACGCCCCCACAGAGAAACTGCTGCATAATGCATATCCCCAAAAGCGGCGCGACTTTAGCAACTCAGGATAGGAGGCAAACTGTTCCTTCATCGTGGCGGCTCGGTTTAAGTTGGTCTCGCCTAAGTCACGCCAACACCAAACAAAAAGCCCAACACCAACAACAGCATAGACTAGAAAGTTAGAGCGCCAGCCAAAGCTCTCATGCAAAAACCCTCCAAGTGTCGGTCCTGTCATCGGTGCAATGGCCATCACCATGGAGATGTAACCCAACTTGCTGGCCGCTTCTTGTGGCCCATGCATATCCCGCACCACGGCACGGCTTAGCGCAATCCCCACCACGCCTGCGGCCTGTAGCATGCGCCAGAACAGAAATCCCTCGATGCTTAAGGCCAGAAGGCATCCAAACGAACCAAGTGCAAACACCGCCAATCCCAACAGCATGACCGGCCGCCGACCAAAGCGATCTGACAAGGGCCCAATGATGATCTGCAACACCACGGTAACCGCTAGGAATCCGCCCATGGACAAGTTGGCAACCGCGTAGTTGACGCCATATTCTTCGGCGATCGCAGCAAGCGACGGCAGAAACATATTCAGAGACAAAACTGACATCGCTGTCAGCAATACCAACGTGTTCAGATGCGGCGCACTTCGCGCGGAAGGTGCGCCAGACAACACGCTCAATTACCGCCAAGCAATTTGAGAAGGCCCTTGGTCGCTTCTTCTTCGAGCTTCTTTTTTAGGGCGTCTTCGGAGGATTGTCCTTCCTCTTTCTGCAGCCCCAGTTCCTTTTCCAATGCCTTCACAGCTTCATCTTCCACAGCCTTGATTTCTTTATCAAAGCTTCCTTTGATCGCGGCATCCAAGTCAGGCACAATGCTTGGGTTGCTCCAGCTGCCCCGCACTTTGACCGGCACAATCAGGCTTGCACCATCCGCGCCACGCAACTGAGGTGTGAACAGGTAGTCGATGGTCTGCTGACCAATTCCGACGGTGCCTTTGCCAGTTGCTGCCATACGTGGCAAACCCATCGCCAAGTCGTCGTTGCGAAGCACGCCATCGGTGATGGTCCAGCTGGCAGACATGTTGTCAAACACCGTGGTGCCTCCGGTCACATCCCCACGCAACAGCCGGTCCAAGTCTATCCCGGCAATGGTGCCCCGGCCAACCTGCATGGCCCCGTCGCCACTCAGCTGTTTCATCAAGGCATCAAGGCTCTGTCCGGAGCTCAGAAACCGGCTTTCAAAGTCTGCTTTACCTGTGAACCGGCCCAGCCCCGCCGTCGCTTGCAACAACGGCTGCAACGCAACCTGCGTCACCGAAAGATCGCCACGCACCGAAAGCCCATTCCGGTTGTTGGCAACAAACGTTCCCGCAACCGTGCCCTCATAGGCTGCCATCTCCGAAAGCGTCGCAACGGCTCGGGCCCGATCAATCTCAACCGTCGCACGCGTTCGGCCAATCTCCAAGCCGCCCAATTGCATCGTTTCTGCGGCAAAAGTGATTGTGCCATCCACCAATCCCAATGCGCTGGCATCAATGGGATCTTCAGACCATCCGACAGACACGCCCTCCGTCTCGGAAGCTTGAGCGCCGTCCGTTGTTCCCAGCATCAACGCATCGGTGGCAATCTGGGCGGTCACCCTCGGGCGCACACCAGACAACTCTACATCCGCCTGAACGGCCAAGACATTGCCCAATGCTTCCACTTCGCCGCCACGCAACGTCAACTGGGCGTCACGCGTCAAGGTTACCTCACCGCCTACTTTCAACGGCCCCTCCACGCCACCAGCGCCCAGCGCCGCCAAAAACGCCGCCCCATCGGGCGCATCCAAGTGCACCCGTCCACTTGCTTCTGGGGCGATACCGACACGCCCGTCAAACGACGCCTGACCGCCGGCTGCAGACAAGGTTGCAGAGACATCTGACACGCCTCCCTGCAATAACACCAAAGGTGCCACAACAGATGCCGCAACATCCATGTCAGTGCCAAACGGGGCGGCTTGCAACGAGATATCCGCCGCCTGCCCGCGCCCTGGCCAACGCATTTGCAGCGACAGACCTGAAATTTCCTGTCGTGCACCACCATGCTCAATATACCGCACGCGCGCATCGCTCAGAACCAGACGGTCCAACGCAAAATCTTCATAAGATGTCGCCTCAGGCGCGGCACCACTTTCCGGGGCCTGCGTCGCCGTCGTTGCCTCGCTTAAGTCCCAATTTGCTTGTCCGTTTTTCCCACGCTCAAGCAGCACATCTGGCGCCACCAACTCGATGTTTTTGATCCGGATGTTGCCACCAAGCGCCGCCATAACATCCACGCCAATCACCGCTTTCTGGGCGGAGAACATCGGCCCTAGGTCCGACCAAGCTGCGTTGCCAAAACTGACATCTTCCGCACTGACACCCAGCACTGGATACCAGCTGATCCCAACGGCACCGCCAAAGGTCAAATCCCGCCCGGTCTGCGATTTGACCTGATCTGCCGCCAGTTTTGCAATCTTCTCACCCGGCAGGGCGACAATCAAAACCACCGCGCCGATCACCAAAATCACTGCCGCTGCCACAATCGTTCGGATCACCTTCATAGGGACCTCCTTCACTTGCTCTGCTTTCAGCCTATGCGCGCGCAGCGACGCAAGCAATCACACAGACCGGGGAAAATGCGTCATCGGGCTGCATACAGGTCCCGACCAACACTCCTGACCACTCTCAATTGTCTCGGGGTCACTTGGCCGCAAAGCCGCGTGAGACGGAGCTCCACGCCACCACCATTCCCTTTGCCAAATCAACCGCGCTCCCATATATGGCCCCCATGTCCAGCAACCCGCCAGAACTCCGCCCCGATCTCGCCCGCACCACGCTCACCGGTGATGCGCGCCCCGGCCAGCCCACCATCGGCATGGTCTCCCTTGGCTGTCCCAAAGCCTTGGTCGACAGCGAACGCATCCTCACGCGCCTGCGCGCCGAGGGCTATGGTATCTCGCCGGAGTATTCTGGCGCTGATGCGGTGATTGTGAACACCTGTGGCTTTCTGGATTCCGCCAAGGCCGAAAGCCTTGAGGCCATCGGCGAAGCCATCCAAGAAAACGGCAAAGTCATCGTGACCGGCTGTCTTGGTGCTGAGCCCGAGTATATCACCGGCGCTCATCCAAAGGTGCTCGCCGTGACCGGCCCACACCAATATGAACAAGTGCTAGATGCGGTGCACGGTGCGGTCCCGCCCAGCCCCGATCCCTTTATCGATCTTTTGCCAGCCAACAACGTGTCGCTCACACCGCGCCACTACAGCTATCTAAAGATTTCAGAGGGGTGTAACCACAAGTGCAAGTTCTGCATCATCCCGGATATGCGCGGCAAACTGGCGTCCCGTCCGGTGCATGCGATCCTGCGCGAAGCTGAAAAGCTGGTCGACAACGGTGTGCGCGAACTGCTGGTGATCTCACAAGACACCTCCGCTTACGGGCTCGACCGCAAATACTCCACCCACCCGTGGAAAGACCGGGAGGTGCGCAGCCACATCACCGATCTGTCGCGCGAACTCGGCCAATTTGACGCTTGGGTGCGCCTGCACTACGTCTACCCCTACCCCCATGTGCGCGAGCTGATCCCGCTGATGGCAGACGGCCTGATCCTGCCCTACTTGGACATCCCCTTCCAACACAGCCACCCAGACACGCTCAAACGCATGGCGCGCCCGGCACACACCTCCAAAACCCTGACCGAGATCGCTGCATGGCGCGACATCTGTCCAGACATTACCCTGCGTTCCACCTTCATCGTCGGCTATCCCGGCGAAACCGAGGCCGAATTCCAACACCTGCTGGATTGGATGGACGAGGCGCAACTGGATCGCGTGGGCTGTTTTCAGTACGAAAACGTCGATGGCGCGCGCTCCAACGATCTGCCCGATCATGTGCCAGCGGAGGTCAAACAAGAGCGCTGGGACCGGTTTATGGAGAAAGCCCAAGCGATTTCAGAGGCCAAACTGGCCGCCAAAGTTGGCAAAACCATGGATGTGATTGTGGACGACATTGATGAGGACGGCATCGCCACCTGCCGCACCAAAGCCGACGCACCAGAGATCGACGGCAACCTGTTCATTGACGAAGGCACAGACGGGCTGAAAGTTGGCGATATCGTCAGCGTTGAAGTTGATGAGGCTGGCGAGTATGATTTGTGGGGTAAACTCGGATAACGAAACTCTCCCGTGGCGAGCTTCCCGGCGCACAGGTAGTTAAAGTCAAAGGTGTCGAAAACGACCACGACAATCCTGATCGCTCCAAATCAGACAACGTGAACCGAAAGAAGTAGCACCCCGGCGCCTGCCCTTCGGGGCGCGCTGGCTGAACCAAAAGTTCAGTTCAAGCGTATCCTATTCAAACACGAGAATAGGACATGCCATGCCCAAAACCCGCGTGCTCTACAACGCAGATTGCCCGGTCTGCAACGCAGAAATCTGCCACTACCGCGATTACAGTAAGGCCCAAGGACTCACGCTTGGCTTTGATGATCTCAACACCGATGCCTTGAAAGATTGGGATATCGATGCGGACACCGCAGCACGAAGATTGCATGTGATCCACAACGGAAGGCTCTACGATGGAATCCCGGCGTTCCTAGTTCTCTGGCAGGAAATGCCCCGCTATCGATGGCTTGCCCGCCTTGTTGGCTTGCCCGGCATCCGACACCTCGCTTGCCTGCTGTACGATTGGGCTTTGGCTCCCCTGATTTATCGCAATCATCTGCGTCGTATGAGACAGCGCGCGGCGGCATCTGATCACCTCTGCTGAAGCAACCTGTCAAACACCTCTGCATGTTTGCAGAATTCAGGCGCTTGAGAGGCCTGTTGCGCCTGACAGGCCAGCCAATCTTTACACGCCGCGCTCGCACAACATCGCCGACACTGAGTGACCATCGTGGCATACTCTTTGGCGGTTAACTGTCCTCCGGCCAACGCCTCACTCAGCGAAACACCCAAACTGCGCGCCACGCTGCGGGTCAGCCAGAAATGTGTTTGGGGATCGCCCAGCATCGACACCCTGCCCATCACTCCTGTACCTCCAATGCGGTCTTGAGTTGGGCAAACCGTGCTTGGTTGGCGCAGCCCTCCGGCGCGTTTTCAGCGGGGCTGTCAGCCAGCGCCTGCTGCGCCTGCCACCGGCCACAACCTGCCTCCCAATCGCAGCCGCGACAGTGCTCCACCATTTCGGCCCAGTCTTTCTGTGACAACGCAGCGGCCTCCCTCGCCGCCACCAGGTCGGTCTGCGTCAGCTGCGCCATGCGCTGCGCCAACCAGTAATGATGCCTGCGATCTCCAAGAGGTTTCATCCGCTGGCCCCCAATCACATTCCCGCCTTCAGCCGATGTAGCAAAGGCACGTTTCGGCAATATGTGGGGGCGTCTTTGGCAACCTGAGTGACCTGCAACCGCGCTGCGCAATCTGTTGGATTGCTACATCCGGTACAGCGCGTCACCGCCTCTGAAATCTCATCAAAGCTCAGCGCGCCACGAATTGCAGCCTCCTGCAAATCCATGCCCAATTGCGTTGCCATGTCGTCAAACAATGCTGCGTGGCGTTTGATGGTGATGCTCCGGTCCATGCACATATCTCCTGTGTCGCATGTCCCAAGTGTAGCAGCGCCCGTCCAAGCGCCCCTTGATATGCATCAAAGTTGTCTAGCCCAAAGCCTCCAGATAGGCCCGCACGCAGTCCTGCACCCGCCGGAACCGATCTCCACCAAGCTTCACACCGCCATACCAACGCGTCACCACCACGATGTGATCGCTCAACGCTTCACGTTCCAACATCCGCAAGATCACCAACCCTGCGCCGCTTTCGCCATCATCGCTTTTGAGCGGCGTGCCATCGCTGAGCAACACAGCCCACGTGTTGTGCGTCGCCTTGGCAAACTTCTTGTTGCGCTTTAACTCCTTGAGGAACATATCCGCCGCTTTGCGGTCCGCCACCGGTGCGCCGGAAACCGCGTATTTGCTGCCCCGATCGGTGACCACATTGGTCAATTGCAGCATGAAATCAGAGCCCTGCCGCCGTTTGTCTCACAACATTGATGCGGGCGGTGTTGGGCGGGTGGGTGCCCAAAAACTGGTTGCCCGGATCGGGGGTCCGTTCAAAGAAATTCACCCCAACCAGCGGGTCATAGCCTGAAAGATGCGTCAAAACTGTGCCAAGGCTGTCCGCCTCAAGCTCATGCTGCTTGGAGTACGACCGTGCCCCTACAGTGGCGCCCAGATCCATTGCCGCCTGAACCGAATTGGGATCGCCGCCAGCCGCAGCCACCAACAACGCGCCGGCCAGCGCCCCAAATCCGGCGTTGGCCTGTTGGCGTGCAATATGTCCACCAATGTGATGCGCCGCCTCATGTCCCATCACAAAGGCCAACTCATGTGCGTTGCGCGTCTCCGCAATCAAAGGGGCTGTGAAGATGATCAAAGGGCGCCCGCTTTTGTCCAACGTCTGATAGGCGTTTGCGACCTTGGTCTCTTTTTCATCTACCGAGATCAGGTAATCACAATTGGTCCCACTGGAGGTGCGCGCCTTGCATTCGCGCTCCACCACCGGCTCCATCCGCGCTCTGATTGGAGCAAGCCGCGCATTGGCCTGGTTGTACGTAATGCTCTTGGCTGCGGGCTGTGGAGCGGCCTGAGGCGCTGGCGCAGTGGTTGTTGACACACATCCCTGCAGCACAAGTCCCGCGATGAGACACATCCCTGTCGCCTTGCCTCGGTTCATGCTGATCATTTTGGCCTCCCAGAAGTCCACGCCGCATCCAATTTACGACGCCTATATGAATTTATGACCGACATGCCAAAGACTCCAGTGGGAAAAGCTTGCGCATGGTTTCACATTCGTTAGGCTGAGATCATGTTCAGCATAGAGCACGAATTTGACGCCACCGTTGTCACGCTGGTCGATGAAGGCACCGCCCCTTTGGGCGAAGATGTGGTTATCAACATGTTTGAAGACTGCGTCACCATCGAACAATATGACCCACGCACCGACAGCATGCAAAAAATCACCCTTTCCAACACACAGGTACAGGATCTGACCGCTGCGTTGGATTTGCCGGAAGGGGTCTACATGCTAAAGCGCGAGCCAACCTAGCGCGACACGCGACACGGCCGGATCAGTCAACCCGAAACACCTTGTCCCGCGCGGTTGCCCCCCGGACGAGGGACAGGCGCGATTTTGCTAGTCCGAGGCTTTGGGCCAAGAGCTTTTGCACAGCGGCGTTGGCTTTGCCGTTTTCCGGCACAACGGTCACATACACCCGCAGGACATCACCGTCCTGCACGACCTTGTTGCGCGACGCCTTGGGAGTCACCCGCACAGAAATCTCCGCGCCCGTGAGAACCTCTATGTTCAGCGCATTTGGCACCCACCCACTCCCTATGATCAGACTGCGATTTACATTCCACATTTGCGCCGCTTAGGGTAGCCCCGCAAAAGGATGCGCGTTGCAAGGGACGACAGATCATGGCCAACACACCGAAAACAGGCTTTTTTTTCGATGAAAAATGCTTCTGGCACTCAGGTGGCAACTATGCGCTGACCTTGCCCGTTGGGGATTTGGTCCAACCTTTGGCGGCTGGCGGATTACCCGAGAGCCCTGAAACCAAACGACGTCTCAAAAACCTGATGGATGTCACCGGACTGACGTCCGAGTTGGATCTGCGCAGCGCACCTGCGGCAACCGATGTGATGCTCAACCGCGTGCATCCGACTGACTTCCTAGCCAAATTCAAGGCGGTTTCTGATGCAGGTGGCGGCGAAATTGGCCTGCGCACCCCTTTCGGCAAAGGTGGTTATGAAATCGCGGCTCTGTCAGCCGGCCTTGCCGCCAACGCTGTGTGCGCAGTCGCGTCAGGTGATCTACAAAATGCATATGCGCTATCGCGCCCGCCAGGTCATCACTGTTTGCCGGATTGGCCCAACGGCTTTTGCCTGCTGGCCAATATCGCCATCGCCATTGAGGAGGCGCAGGCACAAGGGCTGGCCAAAAAGGTCGCGGTTCTGGATTGGGATGTGCATCATGGCAATGGCACCGAAGCGATTTACTATGACCATGACGACGTTCTGACAATTTCTCTGCACCAAGAGCACAACTACCCGCTGGACACCGGAGAAGTTGCCGATCGCGGCACTGGCGATGGCCTCGGACACAACATCAACATCCCTTTGCCCCCGGGTGCGGGCCACAACACCTATCTGCGTGCGATGGAGCGTATTGTGCTGCCGGCGCTTCACAGTTTTCAACCCGACATCATCATCGTGGCCTGCGGTTTTGACGCCGCCGCTTTTGACCCGCTTTCACGCATGCTTGCGACCGCAGATACCTTCCGTCAAATGACCAAACAGGTCATGACAGCCGCCGACGTGCTTTGCGACAGCAAGCTGGTACTGGTGCACGAGGGCGGCTATTCCGAAGCTTATGTTCCATTTTGTGGTCACGCTGTGATCGAGGAGCTTTCAGGCTCTGACATCGTCGCTCCAGACCCGATGGCTGCCGCGCTTACGGCGCGCCAGCCCAACGCCCGCGTCGAAGCATTTTTTGCCACGCTTATCGACGAGATGGCCGAAACTTTCGCCAGCCCGCCCGGTTGAAACCCACCCGCGCCACGCCAACATAGCAAACAACCTTCGAGGGAATAACAATGCCTCAACCCAACAAAGCCGCGCTGGATTTCCTGCGAACTCGCCGCTCCCGCCCGGCCAAAACCTTGATCAGCCCGGTGCCAACCCGCGCAGAGCTTGAGCCCTTGCTTGAGGCGGCATTGCGCGTGCCGGATCATGGCAAATTGGAACCTTGGCGGCTGATCGTACTTGAAAGCGCCGCCCTCACCCGCCTTGGAAAACTGGCCCAAGAACGTGGCACAGCCATGGGCCTTGATCCCGAAAAGATCACCAAAGGCCACAACCAATTTGCCAATGCGGAACTGGCAGTGGCGGTGATTGAAACCCCGGTGATCAGCGAAAAGGTCCCTGACATTGAGCAGTCCTACTCGGCGGGATGTGTTTGTTTGCAACTGGTTAACGCCGCTTTGGCCACAGGCTGGGGCGCCAATTGGCTGTCTGGCTGGGCCAGCCACGATCGCAGCTTCGTAGAAAACGGTCTGGATCTAGCCCCCCACGAAAGGGTTGCAGGCTTTATCCACATCGGCACCGAAAAAACCGCGCCTCCTGAGCGCCCTCGCCCCAATATGGAGACCAAAATCACATGGCAGTCGGCCTAGCAATTTCGTCGTTTGGAAAGACTTTGTCGCAAATCGGTGACCCGCGTTTTCGTCGGGTCCTTTTTAAGGGTGTCGGTCTGACCTTTGTGTTGTTGATCGCAACCTACACCGTATTCTTGATGTTCCTAAACTGGATTGGTGCCGGGCAAACGGTGCAAGAACTTGTGGGCAATATCTCATGGGTTGGGGATGTGTTTACCTTCGCGTCCATGCTGCTCATGATCTTCTTGTCGATTTTTCTGATGGTGCCTGTGGCTTCAGCCATCACATCGCTGTTTTTGGATGAGGTCGCCGACGCAGTAGAAGATCGCCACTATCCACATCTGCCCGATGTGCCCAGCGTGAGCTTTGGCGAAGGCGTCAAGGATTCCGTGAATTTCCTTGGTGTCTTGATCGCCGCAAACTTGCTTGCACTGATCGTCTACGCGATCTTCACGCCCTTTGCGCTGTTCATCTTCTGGGGCCTGAACGGCTTTTTGCTGGGTCGTGAGTATTTTCAACTGGTCGCGATGCGGCGCGTTGGTAGAGCTGAGGCGAAAAAACTGCGTAAAAAACATATGGGCACAATATGGCTGGCAGGTATCTTGATGGCGGTGCCCCTGTCCATTCCGCTGATAAACCTAGTGATCCCGATCTTAGGCGCGGCGACCTTTACCCATCTGTACCATCAACTGGAACCGTCTCCTCAAGCGGCGTCATCCGATTGAACCAATCAAGATCGCGCACAGAGATAACACCGGACCAGATGATCAAAGACACCAGAATCCAAATCACCGCTGCCACAGCAGAGGTGATCTTGGCTTTGGTTTTAAGATAATGGTGCTCAGGCGCCCCTGCATGCGTACCGGGCACCACTTCGCCCACGTCGCCTTGCGTCTGAAGCCGAATCGGAATCACGATCAAAAACGTCATGAACCAAATGACGGCGTATAAAACGAGGGCAGAAGTGATTGTCATAGCGCGCTCCTGAAAAATTCGCGCGGGCGAAATCACCCGCTGATCTTGTCTGTCTTGAGTCGTTTTTTTTAGACCTGCTCCAGCTCCACGAGACACCCATTGAAGTCTTTGGGATGCAGGAACAGAACAGGCTTTCCGTGTGCGCCAATCTTGGGCTCACCGCTGCCCAGAACGCGCGCGCCCGTTGCCTTTAGGTGGTCACGTGCCGCAAGAATATCGTCCACCTCGTAACAAACGTGATGGATGCCACCGGATGGATTCTTTTCAAGGAAGCCATTGATCGGGCTGTCTTCTCCCAGCGGATACAACAATTCGATTTTGGTGTTCGGCAACTCAATAAACACCACCGTCACACCGTGGTCCGGCTCGTCCTGTGGCGCTCCAACCTCGGCGCCCAAGGCATCGCGGTACTGCGCAGTCGCAGCCTCCAAGTCAGGCACGGCAATCGCCACGTGGTTTAGTCGTCCAATCATATCTCGTTCCTCCAAGGTCCATAGGATCCCGCTCGCCTGCCCTTATGAGAGCTCGGCCACATTGGCGCAAGAGACAGGGCGTCGCGGCAACGCTTAACCTTTCGTTAGGCATGTACCGCCTAGCCTATAGGCACGTTTTAGGTACCGAGTATTTTTTGCTTCGCCGAGGATCTTAATCATGAACGACCATATGCCTTTCTCTCCGCTGTCCACACCCTCCGCAGCTCGCCCACTTTTGGGGATGACGGTTCTTGTGGTCGAAGACAGCCGCTTCTCTTCTGACGCGCTGCGCTTGATGTGCGTGCGGTCAGGTGCACGCATTCGACGCGCCGATTGCTTGATGTCCGCACGACGCCACTTACAGGTTTACCTACCGACTGTGGCAATTGTGGATATGGGGCTGCCAGACGGCTCCGGCGCAGAGCTCATTGCCGAACTCAGCAACGCCGCGCCACGGGTCGAACTGATCCTAGCCACATCCGGTGACGATTTTGCAGAAGAAACTGCATTTGCGGCCGGAGCAGACGGGTTTATCGCCAAACCTTACGGAAGCCTCGCATCTTTCCAGCAGGCCATCCTGTCACGCTTGTCTGATGCCTACCGGCCAACCGTGGCCCGCATCGCGGATAACGAAGCCATCAAACCAGATCCGGTCGCCCTGCGCGATGATTTGTTGCACGCCGCTGATGCACTGCAAGACGACAAAGACAACGAACTGATTGATTATGTCGCTCAGTTTCTCGGTGGTTTGGCACGCAGCGCCGAAGACAAAGGCCTGCTGCATGCGGCACAGGCCGTCGAACGGGCGCGCAAAGCAGGTGAGACACCCAAGGCTGATGTCGCTCACTTGACCGGCTTAGTACAGGAACGTCTTGCGCAAACAGCCGCCGTCTAAAACGACATCACGGAAACACCATTTCTCACGTGGGCCTGCACACACAGGTCCACGCGAAATCTTTGTGCGTGAGGTCAATGCTGAGTTGGATCATTTGACACACGCACCAACTGCGTCAAATCGCTCAACCGTTCCCGCTGCTGCCCATTTGCGTCAAAATTGCCCGGCGACAGCCAGACATCAAAGGTGGATTTCAACGCGGGCCAGTCTTTGTCGATCACCGCAAACCAAGCCGTATCCCTATTGCGCCCCTTATAAACAAGCGCCTGACGGAACACCCCTTCAAAGCTGAACCCCAACCGCTGTGCCGCCCGACGCGACGGAGCGTTCAAGGCATCACATTTCCACTCATAGCGCCTGTAGCCCGCCTCAAACGCCCACTGCATCATGAGAAACATGGTTTCGGTTGCGGCAGGCGTGCCCTGCATCACAGGTGCGAAGTTTATGTTGCCGACTTCAAGGGAACCAGCGCCGGGAGCAATCCGCAGGTAAGATGCCACCCCGGTAAACGTGCGCTCTTTCTTGCAATAGATTGCATAAAACAAGTGGTCGGGATTTGACACGGTCTCACGCACCCAACGGTGGTACTGCGCGGCTGAGTGAAACGGGCCGTACGACATGTAGTCCCAGACCCAGTCATCTGCCTGATAGGCGCGGTATAAAAGGGCTGCATGTGCTTCCGCATTCAAAGGCTCAAGGCGCACGTAGCGGCCATCCAAAACATCACCTTCGGGTCGTGGCGGCGCACTCCAATTGGGGACAGCAAATCCCACCGGCCTTTGTTCTGTCATCTGGCAGTTCCTTCGTTTCCCGAAGTTCTGACACAGCCAATGATCCACGCCAAGGCGATTGTGTGTACTGACCTGCCGCCGCCTTCACGCCAACAAGCTTGGATTGTCGCCCAAGGTGACCCCAGGAAACACATCTTGCTCCAAGGCAGCTCGGCTCAGACCAAAGCTCTCCCGGATCGCCCAAGCTGCGTAGCGGCGCACATCATCAGTTGGCATCAGATCGCGCCGTTCATACAGATCGGCCTCCGCAAGCCCGGGCCACCGCCCTAAAACGCGGCCACCTTTCAATGCACCACCAGCCAAAATCATCGCACCACCCGTCCCATGATCCGTGCCGCGCGTGCCATTTTCAGCCACAGTGCGGCCAAACTCCGTCATGGCGACCACTGTTGTCGTGCCCCAAGCAGGTCCAAGCCGCGCCTTGAGGGTCAACAAACTGTCGCTCAGATGCTCAAGCGGCTTTCTAAGCTTTTTGGCTTGCTGTGCATGCGTGTCCCAGCCGCCAAGCGAGAAACACGCAACCCGCGCATCATCGCGCAGCTGATCCGCCGCAAACTCAGCCACCCGCACATGGGCCTTTGCCGCCCCAGCGCCCTTTGGTCTCATCTGAGCGTCCATCATGTCATTTAGTTCAGACATCATGTTTTGATTGTCTGTCTCAACAATGCCGCCCGCCTCTGACCCGTCCACCATCGACATGGCGCGCATCATCGCATGGCTCATTTCCGGATCGCGCTCCATCGTCAGTTGCATCAGGCGCGCGCCTTGACTGGACAACACAAAATTCACATCGGGTGACCAAGTCTGGACCGGCATTTCCCCCCGACTCAACAACATTGGATCCGCACCGATGGCATAGGCCGTCTGCATTTCAGTGTTAGGCATATGTCGCAGCATCCGGTTCAACCAACCGTCCCGCACCCCGCCACTTTCCAAATCCGACGTACCTGCCTCCAGCAAATCCTGCCCGTCGAAATGACTGCGCTTTCTGCGATAAGGCGTGGAGACAGCCTGCACAAACTCCAGTTCTCCAGCCTGCCACAAAGGCCACAGTGGCGCACAGGCGGGATTCAGCATCGCCCCACCTGCCGTCTCCATTCCAGAGGGTTGAGAAGCCGCAAGCGTCGGACGCAAGCGCAACAGTTCCGCGCCAACGGGGCGCAACAAGTCCAACCCATCAAGCCCACCCCGCAAAATAATCACGACCAAACGGTTGTCGCCACCTGTGGCCGCAAAACTCACCGGCGTCAGAACCGGGCTCGCGGCCAGTGAACACCCCATCGCAAGGCTTTGGCCAAGAAAGCTGCGTCGATCCATTCTACGCTTCGCCATGTCGCTCCCCTTCACACACGCTGAAACGCAGGTGACATCAACACAAGTGCAATGCCTTCACGTCTGTTTTCAGCGGCTTTGGCGGCAAACCGCACGGATGCTGGCGCCTCCTCACCCAACGTCGTTATCACAAAGTCTCTTGGGTCGGGCAAATCCGGGACAACGGCGGCAGGTGCGCCCAGCGCCCACTGCAATCGCGCGCCCAACCCTTGCGGCGAGAGCCAATGTGTATCCGCCTCTTCAAAGCCATCCGGCCCAAGCGGCGCGCGCCATGGCTGCCCCATTTTTCTCAAAGGCGCCGTGAAGTAGCGGTGCAACTGCTTCTCTGTGACCTGCATCAGTCGGTCTGGCGGCACCGTCAGCGCGCGCAACGCTGAACTGACAAACATTTCCGGCTGTTTAAAATTCCCAACGCCGTCTCCGTGGGTGTGCCAAGCCGCTGGGTGGCGCAACAACGCCTCAGTCACAGCGCCAAGATCACCTTCTGTCTCCAGAAACCGTCTTTCCAATACATCAACCAATGCGATGTCTGGTGTGTCAGACACAAAGTGAACAGCGATTTTACGGGCAATGTGCCGGGCTGTGTCGGGATGACGCGCCAAGTCACGCAAGACCTCGTGAATATCTGACATTTGCGACCGGCGCGTCTGATACTCTTTCCCAAGAATGGTTTCAGAGCCGGGCTCTGAACGTTTGGTGCGATACCGCGTCTCGATTCCGATCCCTGCGGTCAACCCGGTCAACAACTCCGCCAACTGCCGCACGTCTTGTTGCGTGTAGGCGCCATCAACCCCCAACGTATGTAGCTCTAAGACCTCGCGCGCCAAATTTTCATTCAACCCGCGCACGCCCTTGCCGCGCTGCTTTGCAAATGTACTGTTGGGCCCGACTGAGTACACTTGATCCAGATAATGCAGCATTTGCGGTGACAGAACGGCCGAAATCAGCATGTCTTCAAATTTACCCATCACATGCGGACGGATTGCAGAATTTACATAGGCGGGCGCTGTAAATCGGTAGAATAGCGTTTTGCCTGGCGCCGGGAAATGGTCCGCCCAAAACGCGGTCAACCGTTCACGGAACGCATCTTTGGTCCAAACGCGACGTGCCAGCTCCGCACCAGTCCAAGCCACCGCGTCCAAACGCGCCTGTTGTCGGCCCTGCATGTAGTGTTCTTTCGCGGTGTCTTTTGCATCGGTGCCACCTTTGGCTTTGGCAAAGACCTTCCTTTTCTGCGCCAGGTCTTTCGCTTTGAGGCTGACAAGCTCAGCACTCAGCACAGGAAAACGTTCCGCGGCCAAGTCCGGCCCTCGTAGCAACGCCATCATCTGATCCACACTTTGTGGCCCCGCCACCTCCGGTGACCGCCCGTACCCAAATCGTGTCTGCGCTAACCCCGGATCGAACGTCATTCGGATGATCCCCGATGTTTTGTCAATTCCCAGAACAGCGACTGCTGACCTGTCTTTGCACGATTTTATCGATGTTCTTGCCCGCCTCCTATCACATTTCGATGAAACTCAGGCGGCAAGCACCTTTTTGCTCACATCTGAGCTGCCGATGCACAGCCCGCATAGAAAACGGGCCACTCCCTCCCAGAAGCGGCCCGTTCATATCACACGTGCACAGAGTATTCGCTCATACTCAGTCTTGGGGGATCACCCGCAAGCCGAGTTCCATCAGCTGGTCGCTGGACGGATCGTTTGGTGCGTTCATCATCAGATCTTCGGCGCGTTGGTTCATTGGGAACATCATCACTTCGCGGATGTTCTGTTGATCTGCCAACAGCATCACAATGCGATCCACACCGGCAGCACAGCCACCGTGTGGCGGGGCCCCGTAAGAGAACGCTTTGTAAAGCGCACCAAAGCGCTCCTTCACTTCGTCTTCGCCATACCCCGCGATGTCAAAAGCCTTGAGCATGATCTCTGGCTGGTGGTTCCGGATCGCGCCAGACACCAGCTCATAGCCGTTACACGCAAGATCGTACTGGTAACCCAGCACATCAAGCGGGTTGCCGTTCAGCGCCTCCAAACCGCCCTGTGGCATGGAGAACGGGTTGTGTTCAAAGTCGATCTTGCCGCTTTCCTCATCTGCCTCATAGATCGGGAAGTCCACGATCCACGCGAAGGCAAACCGATCCTTATCGATCAAACCCAACTCTTCGCCGATCACGTCACGCGCGCGGCCCGCAATCTTTTCAAACGCCTTGGGCTTACCGCCCAAGAAGAACGCCGCATCACCAACGCCCAGACCCAACTGCTGACGGATGGCTTCCGTGCGCTCTGGGCCGATGTTCTTGGCCAGCGGACCTGCGGCTTCCATGCCACCTTCCACTTCGCCGGATTTCAGCTTGGCTTGCGCCTCTTTCACCGGAATACCCAGCTCTTGAGCCACGCTGTCGGCGGTTTTGTCGCGCCAGAAGATGTATCCCATGCCCGGCAGGCCTTCACCTTGAGCAAATTTGTTCATCCGGTCACAGAACTTACGTCCGCCACCTGTTGGCGCAGGAATGGCACGCACTTCTGTGCCTTCGTTTTCAAGCAGGCTGGCAAAGATCGCAAAGCCAGAGCCTTTGAAGTGCTCGCTGACAATCTGCATCTCAATCGGGTTGCGCAGATCCGGCTTGTCAGAGCCGTATTTCAGGGCAGCATCGCGATAGGAAATCTGCGGCCACTCATTTGGTGCGTCCACTTTACGGCCACCACCGAACTCTTCAAACACACCGGCCAGAACAGGCGCAATGGTGTCAAAAACGTCCTGCTGCTCCACAAACGACATCTCCAAATCAAGCTGGTAGAAGTCGGTTGGGCTGCGATCCGCACGTGGATCTTCATCTCGGAAACATGGTGCGATCTGGAAATATTTATCAAAGCCTGCCACCATCATCAGCTGTTTGAACTGCTGTGGTGCCTGTGGCAGCGCATAAAACTTACCGGGGTGAATGCGCGACGGCACAAGGAAGTCACGCGCGCCTTCAGGCGAGGACGCCGTGATGATCGGCGTCTGATACTCGCGGAAACCTTTGTCCCACATGCGTTTGCGCATCGAGGTAACAACATCGCTGCGCATCGTCATGTTTTTCTGCATCTGCTCACGACGCAGATCAAGAAAGCGGTACTTCAGCCGGGTTTCTTCAGGGTATTCCTGATCGCCAAACACCAACAACGGCAACTCGTCCGCAGCGCCCAGCACCTCAAGGTCACGCACAAACACTTCAACTTCGCCGGTTGGGATTTTGTCGTTCACCAGATCGGCATCACGCGCTTTGACGTTGCCATCAATGCGGATACACCACTCGCTGCGCACCTTCTCCATATCGGCAAACACCGGGCTATCGGGATCGCACAACACCTGCGTGATGCCATAGTGGTCGCGCAAGTCAACAAACAGAATGCCGCCATGATCACGGATGCGATGCACCCAACCAGACAGGCGAACAGTATCGCCCACGTTTGATTTGTTCAGATCGGCGCAAGTGTGGCTGCGATAGGCGTGCATGTGCGGGCCTTCTTTCAGGGTGAATAACTACAGTCGCGCCGATACACCTTTTTGAGGGGATAAAGTCAAGGGAACAGCACCGGTTTGCACGCAAAAAGCAGCCCCCTCTCGCCTGACCACAAGGCGGGTTGCGCCTGCCCGCCCCCGCCACAGATGCATTTGCAAGGTTTCCCCACGAACTGCGCAGCGGAAAGCCTGCAATCAAAACGCCCCTCCAAACAGGCGCAGCCCTTCCGTGACCACGCAAGTCACACCCTTCAAATCAAAGACCTTCCCGCCCCTAGATATTCCGCAGCAATCTCGCCCCGCAGCGAATTGCCCACCGCGATATGCTGCGCATCGCGTAAATCTTGTAAGGTCACAACCTGTTCTCGCACCAGCCCCTGCTCCAACAAACGCTGACGTAGAACACCTGGCAAACACCCAGAACTCAGCGGCGGTGTCACACGCCCGCCACGGTGCAAGGTCACAAAAACACTTGTGATGGTGCCCTCGCAGACCTCATCACGTTCGTTCAAGAACAACAGCTCATCCACATCTTCCGGCAGGCAAGCGCGCGCCCGGTCATAAATCTCTCTCTGTGTGGTCTTGTGTTGCAGACGCCAATCATCAGACCGCAACCGCTCTTGCGCAATGGCCAGCCTCCAAGGCCCCGTGATAAGGCCAAGCGGTACGGCGGCAAAATCGACATCTCCAACGGCGCCCACCGTCACGCGGCACCGTTGAGCGTTAGGCGCGCTAAAACGTTCAAGCCGCCGCTCAAGTCCTCTGCGATCCAAGACAAAATCCAAAGCGCTTGCCGATCTCTCAAGCCGGCTCAAATGCCGATTCAAATCGCGAAAACCACTCTCAGGGTCGTACCGAAACGTTTCTATCAGACGGGTTCCGGCTGGAACTGCGTCGCAAACCGCGCTTTCCATAGAGCTTCCTCATATTCGCTGGGTGCGGTGCTGTCCCAAACGACCCCACCGCCGACGTTCAATGTCGCCTGCCCTGATTCCGCAATCAACGTTCGGATCGCCACGCTGAACTCAGAGCGCCCGTCCGGCGCAGCCCAGCCAATCGCGCCACAATACAACTCGCGCGGCCACGGCTCCAGATCTCGCAGGATCTGCATGGCCCGCAGCTTTGGCGCCCCGGTGATAGACCCACATGGAAACAGCGCTTTCAAAACATCTGCCAACTGCACATCGTCCTGCAGCTCCGCTGCGACAGTAGACGTCATCTGATGTACGGTGGTATAAGTCTCAATCTCAAAAAGTTTCGGCACATGTACACTGCCTGGCTTGGACACACGGCTGATGTCGTTGCGCAAGAGATCGACGATCATCAGGTTCTCAGCGCGGTTTTTCTCATCCGCTGCCAACCACGCCCGCCGCCGCAAATCTTCTTGGACATCGCTGCTGCGCGGTTGTGTACCTTTCATAGGGCGCGTTTCAATCCGCCCTGCCGCATCTGTCCGAAAAAACAACTCCGGCGAACGCGATAGGATATCTGGCAGCCCATCTTGGCGCACAAAAGCTCCGTGACCCACAGGTTGACGCCCTACCAATGCAGCGTAAAGCGCTTCCGCATCACCTGACATCTTGGCATCCATCGGAAACGTCAGGTTGGCTTGATAGATATCACCAGCGCCAATGTAATCATGCACCCGATCAAATGCGCTTCGGTAAGTTGCAGCACTCCAGCGCGGCGCAAAGGCACCCAGATCATAGCTGCCTGCCACCGGAAAATGTGGCGCCACTTCGGGGGCTCGAAACACGCCAAAATTCAGCAAAGGCAATCGGCGCGTTTTGGGCAGCATTCGTTGCAGACGTGGCTCCAGCACATAGCCAAGCTCATAGCTTGCATACCCTGCCAGCCAAAACCCCGCTTCCTGCACTTGACGCAGCACTTCAAACCCCTGCGCCACATCCTGTGGCTCAGCGATTGAAATCACATGCTCTGGGTCTGAAAACAGCGTCGCGCTGCCGTCAGGCCCATGATCAAACCGAATCTGCACGCGCGCCCCCTAGTCAGCGTAACTTGTGAGTCCCCGTCATATACGGGGCATTTTGTCGAAATACATCGGGCAAAAGCGGCATATCATGACATTTTCCCGATCCCTCTCCGATCCCCCTTGCGCCTTTCTTTGCGATGCGTATAACCCACGACAATTTGCGCATTCGGCGATTGCTGCCCAACAGTCTGCTGTCGCCCACCAGCCCGAGGTCCACCATGCCCAAAAGAACTGATATCTCCTCGATCATGATCATCGGGGCCGGCCCCATTGTGATTGGTCAAGCCTGTGAATTTGACTATTCCGGCGCCCAAGCCTGCAAGGCACTGCGAGAAGAGGGATATCGAGTCATTCTGGTAAACTCCAATCCAGCGACAATCATGACCGATCCAAACATGGCCGACGCGACTTATATCGAGCCTATCACGCCAGAGATCGTTGCCAAAATCATCGAGAAAGAACGCCCAGACGCGCTGCTGCCCACCATGGGCGGCCAAACCGGCCTGAACACCGCCCTTGCGGTTGAGGAAATGGGTGTGCTCGAGAAATTCGGTGTTGAGATGATTGGCGCGGATCGTGACGCCATTGAAATGGCCGAGGATCGCAAACTGTTCCGCGAAGCCATGGACCGGCTTGGCATTGAAAATCCCCGCGCCTCCATCGTGACCGCACCCAAGCGCGAAGACGGCTCCGCGGATCTGGACGAAGGCATTCGGCTTGCGCTGGAGGAACTCGATGACATCGGCTTGCCTGCCATCATCCGCCCGGCCTTTACCATGGGTGGCACCGGCGGCGGCGTGGCTTACAACCGCGAAGACTACATCCACTACTGCCGCACTGGCATGGACGCGTCTCCGGTGAACCAGATCCTTGTGGATGAAAGCCTGCTGGGCTGGAAAGAATTTGAGATGGAAGTGGTGCGCGACAAAGCGGACAACGCCATCATCGTCTGCGCCATCGAGAACGTCGACCCGATGGGCGTGCACACCGGGGACTCCATCACCGTGGCCCCAGCGCTTACGCTGACCGACAAAGAATATCAGGTCATGCGCAACCACTCGATCGCCGTCCTACGCGAAATCGGTGTGGAAACCGGCGGCTCCAACGTGCAATGGGCAGTGAACCCAGCGGACGGCCGTATGGTGGTCATCGAGATGAACCCGCGCGTGTCACGCTCCTCTGCGCTGGCCTCCAAAGCCACCGGCTTCCCGATTGCTAAGATTGCTGCGAAACTGGCAGTGGGCTTCACATTGGATGAGCTGGACAACGACATCACCAAGGTAACGCCTGCGTCATTTGAGCCGACCATCGACTATGTTGTCACCAAGATCCCAAAATTTGCCTTCGAAAAATTTCCCGGCTCTGAACCCAACCTGACCACCGCGATGAAATCCGTGGGCGAAGCTATGTCGATTGGTCGCACGATCCATGAGTCCATGCAAAAAGCGCTGGCCTCTATGGAAAGCGGTTTGACCGGATTTGATGAGATCGAAATCGAAGGCGCACCAGACAAAGCCGCGGTCATCAAAGCCATCAGCCTGCAAACCCCGGATCGTCTGCGCACCATTGCTCAGGCCATGCGTCACGGGCTGACCAACGATGAAATCCACAACGTCACAATGTTTGACCCATGGTTTTTGGATCGCATCCGCGAAATCATCGACGCCGAAGAAGACGTGCGTGCCAACGGCCTGCCTGTGACTGAAAAAGAACTGCGCCAGCTCAAAATGCTTGGCTTCACTGACGCCCGTCTGGCAACCCTGACGGGCCGAGACGAGGACAACGTGCGCCGCGCTCGTCAGAATTTGGGCGTCACCGCCGTTTTCAAACGCATCGACACCTGCGCCGCTGAGTTTGAAGCGCAAACGCCCTATATGTATTCCACCTATGAAACCCCAATGATGGGTGAAGTGGAATGTGAGGCGCGTCCGTCGGATCGCAAAAAAGTTGTGATCCTTGGCGGTGGCCCGAACCGCATCGGCCAAGGGATCGAATTTGACTACTGCTGCTGTCACGCCTGCTACGCGCTGACCGAGCAGGGGTATGAAACCATCATGATCAACTGCAACCCAGAGACCGTGTCGACAGACTATGACACCTCTGACCGTTTGTATTTTGAGCCTCTCACCTTTGAGCACGTGATGGAAATCCTGCGGGTAGAGCAGGAGAACGGCACACTGCACGGCGTTATCGTTCAATTTGGCGGCCAAACCCCGCTGAAACTGGCGAATTCTCTGGAAGCAGAAGGCATCCCAATCCTGGGCACCACACCGGACGCCATCGATCTCGCCGAAGACCGCGAGCGGTTCCAAGCGCTGGTGAATGATCTGAAACTCAAGCAGCCCAACAACGGCATCGCCTCTACCGACGCCGAAGCGCTCGAGATTGCCAAAGACATCGGCTTCCCGCTGGTGATCCGCCCATCCTATGTGCTGGGCGGCCGCGCCATGGAAATCGTGCGCGACATGGGCCAGCTTGAACGCTACATCGCTGAGGCCGTGGTTGTGTCCGGTGACAGCCCGGTTCTGCTCGACAGTTACCTGTCCGGCGCAGTGGAGCTTGACGTGGATGCCCTCTGTGATGGCACCGACGTGCACATCTCCGGCATCATGCAACACATCGAGGAAGCTGGCGTGCACTCAGGTGACAGCGCCTGTTCTCTGCCACCCTACTCGCTGGACGACACCACGATCGAGGAAATCAAACGCCAAACCCACGCACTGGCCATTGCGCTAAACGTGGTCGGCTTGATGAACGTGCAGTTTGCGGTGAAAGACGGTGAAATCTACCTCATCGAGGTCAACCCGCGTGCCTCGCGCACCGTGCCATTTGTCGCCAAGTCCACCGACAGCGCCATTGCCTCCATCGCGGCACGCATCATGGCGGGCGAAAAACTCGCAGATTTCCCCAAGCGGGCACCGTACGTCGAACTGGACAGCACCAAAGATCAGCCCATCGCTGATCAGATGACGCTGGCGGATCCCAACATGCCATGGTTTTCCGTCAAAGAAGCTGTTCTGCCTTTCGCACGCTTCCCTGGTGTGGACACCATCCTGGGCCCAGAAATGCGCTCCACCGGTGAGGTCATGGGATGGGACCGCTCCTTTGCCCGCGCGTTCTTGAAAGCCCAAATGGGCGCAGGGATGGTGCTGCCAACCGAAGGCCGTGCATTCATCTCAGTCAAAGACGCAGATAAAACAACCAATATGGCGGACGCTGCGAAAATTCTTGTCGAGCAAGGGTTCTCCGTGGTCGCAACCTCTGGCACGGCCGCGTGGCTGTCCGAAAACGGCGTGACCTGTGAAAAGGTCAACAAAGTCTATGAAGGCCGCCCCAACGTGGTCGACATGCTGAAAGACGGCGGCATCTCTTTGGTGATGAACACCACCGAAGGCGCCCAAGCCGTCAACGACAGCCGCGAAATCCGCTCTGTTGCGCTCTATGACCGCATTCCCTACTTCACAACGGCGGCTGCGTCCCACGCGGCAGCCCGTGCCATGAAGGCACGCGAAGAAGGCGACCTGGAAGTGCGCAGCCTACAAGGCTAATGGGTTCATATTTCAACAAAAGAGGCCGTCCTTTTGGGCGGCCTTTTTCGTCTGTGCATTGGTAGGAGCGGCTGTCTACCTAAGCGGAAGAAACGTCCTCAGGTAGCGCGTCACGATCCGCCTCGGCCGTTTTCAATCGGTGCCCAACCTGAATAATAGCGTCCAACGCGGGCAACAACTCCGCCCCAAGCCGGGTCAGTTCATATTCGGTTGATGGCGGTGATGTACGGCGCACATGGCGCACCAAAACGCCTTTGCCCTCCAACTCTCTCAACCGTGCTGAAAGAACCTTTGCCGAAACCGGTGGAATATCGACGCGCAACTCGTTGAACCGCCGCGGCCCAGCCCTCAGGCTCCAGATAACATTTGGCGCCCACGCGCCCGAAATCACCGCCATACACTCTGTGAGCATGCACCGCTCCGGCGGTTTTGGGCTTCTGTTTTTACGTTGTTTAAGTGCCATCTTATGTAACCAAGTTTCTCTGTGGTAACCTCATTTTCAAGGTAACCAATGGTAATCTAATTGCAAGGGGATAGTTCCGATGCCATCTCACCTCTGCTTATCATCAACAGAGAAAGACGAAGAGATGAAACTGTACTACAAACCCGGAGCTTGCTCCCTAGCCTCACACATTGCATTGCAAGAAATCGGAGCGGTCTTTGACATTGAAAGCGTAGACACGGACGCAGGCCGCACGCACAGTGGCGCCGACTACTCCAAGGTCAATCCAAAGGGCTACGTCCCAGCTCTGCAGCTGGCAGATGGAGAGGTTCTCACAGAAGGCCCAGCCATCCTTCAGTTCTTGGCGGATACAAATCCAACTGCGGGTCTTTCCCCCGAAGTCGGCTCCCTTCTTCGGGCGCGCATGCAGGAACAACTCACCTTTGTGTCCTCCGAACTTCACAAAGCGTTTTCCCCGCTGTTCAGCAGCGACATCACCGAAGAAGGCAAGTCAAACGCCCGCGCAGCCGTAGCGCGCAAATTCGACGTTCTGGAACAGCACTTTTCAGACGGTCGGCAAATGTTGGTGGGAGATCAGTTTACCGTCGCTGACGCTTATCTGTTTGTGGTCGCAAACTGGGCAAACTTTACCGGCATCAATTTGGCCGATTGGCCTCAGTTGGCCGCGTTTGTTGCACGCATCTCAGAGAAACCAACGGTGCAACGCGCTCTGCGCGCCGAAGGTTTGCTGCAATGACACCGGCGGAACATGGCAACATCACACACGTGATGCAATCTTACTTTGACGGGCTTTATCACGCGGACAGCACGCTTCTACGCAAAGTCTTTCACCCCAAACTGGCCTACGTCTGCGCCACCGAAGGCGACGCGCTGTATCTGGATCTCGACACTTACATGTCGCGTATAGATCAGCGCGAAGCCCCCGCGAAACGCAACGAACACAGACGGGACCGCATTCTCGAAGTGTCGATCAAAAGCCCCCGCCTGGCCCATGTCTCCGCACGCATGACGATGATGGACCGGGACTATTTGGATGTGCTGACACTCGTGCCTTATGGCGGCGAATGGCGCGTTATCAGCAAAGTCTTCAGCTATGTCGAGAAGGACGCTTAGCGCATGCCATATGTGAACATCAAAGTGACCCGCGAGGGCGGCCCTGATGGCACCGGCCCAAGCAACGAGGAAAAGCGCCGTTTGATTGCGGGGGTCTCCGATCTCTTGTTGGAGGTGCTTGGCAAGGACCCCGACAAAACCTTTGTGGTGATTGATGAGGTCTCGTTGGATGATTGGGGCATCGGAGGCTTGCCGGTCACCGAATACCGTAAGCTATAAGACCGCAAACGCCCGGCCCAAAAGGTCGGGCGTTTGCGCTTCTAAGACAGCGCTCACCAAAGCCTTGACGCCAGCTGTACCACCCCCTAAACCCCGCCCCTTTCTGACCGTGCGGAGACAGGACAATGGGTACGAAGAACCACGCTTTGGGCATCGATTTTGGCACCTCCAACTCCGCCGCAGGGTTTGCCGTGGATGGCAAGCCGGAGCTGATCACCTTTGCCCCCGGTGAGACCACTCTGCCAACCACGTTTTTCTTTGATTTTGACACCCGTCAAACCCTGTTGGGCAGCCCAGCCAACCTTGCTCTACTGGACGGTGTGGAAGGCCGCTTCATGCGCGCCCTCAAACGGGTGCTCGGCACCACGCTTATGCATGAACCCCGCCAAATCCTGAATCAGCGCGTGACCTTTGTCGACATCATCGCCCGCTTCCTACGCCACATCAAACAGCAGGCTGAATCCCAAACCGGCCGTACTTTTGACCGGGCGCTGTCTGGCCGCCCCGTGGTGTTTCACGGCAATGGTGACCCACGTGAGCAACAGGCGGAGAATGATCTGCGCACATGTTATCATGCGGCAGGTTTCACCGAAGTCGCCTTTATGGCGGAACCCGAAGCCGCCGCCATCGCAAATGGCGCGCTCAATGCCAATGGCCAGCTTGGGCTGATCGTCGACATCGGCGGCGGCACCTCTGACTTCACGCTCTTTCGCAGCCATGAGACCGGCATCACCACGCTCGCCAACCACGGCGTGCGCATCGGTGGCACTGACTTTGACCGCGCCATCAGCATCGACCGGGTCATGCCGCTTCTGGGCCGCGGCACAGAGCTGCGCAACCAATTTGGCACCGGCACCCACACTGCGCCAAACGCGATATTCAACGATCTCGCCACGTGGGAGAAAATCCCTTTCCTGTATACGGCGCAAACCCGCCGCGCCGTTGACGACATGCTGCGCCAGGCCAACAACCCCACCGAAATCGCCCGCCTCCAATCCACCCTGCGTGATGAACTTGGCCACGACATCGCCTTCGCCGTGGAGGCCGGCAAAGTCGCTGCCAGCACCCGCGCCAACAACCCGCTGATCACCCTTGCCCCGGTAGAGCCCGGCCTCACTGCCGCCCTGCCCGCCGAGATGCTGCCCACCATCCTGTCAGACCACGCCACCCGCCTGCACAGCGCGATGCAAGGCATCCTGACAGAGACCAACACTGAGGCCTCCGATATTGCACAGGTGATCTATGTCGGCGGCTCCAGCCTGTTGTCGGTGGTGCAAGACACCGCCAAAAGCCTCTTCCCACAAGCGGACCACAAAGTCGCCGAGGTCTTCACCGCAGTGGCTGACGGTCTGGCACTGGCCGCAGAGTCACACGTTTAAACAACCCCACCGGCGTCCCTTGACCTAAGGGGACCCACCCGCGCAAGCTTGCTCAAAAACATAACAAAATGAGAGCAGCCCAATGATGCGCACGATCCTGATCCTCGCCGCCCTAGTGACCCTCACCAGCCTCGCCGCCTGTGGAGGCGTGCCTCTGGTGCCTATCATCTGAGGGAGTAAGCGCCGCCGGCCTTTCCAAAAACGAGAAGCACGAAATGCGACCCGTCCCTACGGTCTGGACAAATGTCAGTTTCGCGCAGATGGCGGAGATTGCAAAGTCACGCGGACGACCCAAAGCGGGCCTACACAATCGGAAGTTTTGGGCGGAAATCGCAGCCTGTCTTCAGCTGCTAGGGTAGCTTGTCAATTTGAAGTAAACCAGCATCTGCACCAAAGGGAATGCTGCGACGAATGAGTTACTCCCCAAGAGTTCAGCAGGATCTGACGAAGCTTAAGCTACGCTTTGCACCTGCTGATCTGGGCTTGCTGTTTCATGTCGCTGTCATCAGAATCCAGCGCCGCAAGGCGCGGATTTGTCCGAATGTACGATTGATCGCCTCTGCGGTCCGCAATGGATTGTACGCGCCGGACCGTCAGGGCCTCAGCTCGTGAGCTGAGACCCGTACTCGTCAGAAATCGCCCCAGACTTGCGCCGGAACTTGCGCTCCAACAGCAGCCACGGCTTTGGGGGAAGAATGCGGCACAGCGACATCTTCTTCCGTCCAATCGTTTGCATCAGTCGCGTCGTGCATCACTTCTGTCGAAACAGGTTTGTGTCGTGCCCCTTCCTTAAGTTGGAAACGACTGACCAGAGAGTACAATTGCGAAGCTTGATTGCTCAACTCTTGACCTGCAGCCGTGGACTCTTCCACCATCGACGCGTTCTGTTGCGTAACCTGGTCTAGCTGACTGACACCGGAGTTGATCTCGTTCAGACTGGTTGACTGTTCCGTGGAGCTTTCGACAATGCCAGTCACAAGCTGAGAGACATGGGTCACACGTTCAACAATTGTCTGAAGCGCATCCCCGGCCTTGCCGACCAGATCGACACCACGTTCAACTTGTTGCGAGCTGTCACTGATCAGTGTTTTGATCTCCATCGCTGCTTCAGAAGATCGCTGAGCCAAGGCCCGCACTTCTGATGCCACAACGGCAAAACCACGTCCGGAGTCGCCCGCACGGGCGGCCTCCACGCCAGCGTTTAGTGCAAGAAGGTTGGTTTGGAACGCGATGTCGTCGATCACGCCGACAATCTGGCTAATCTGCGACGAGCTCTGCTCAATCTCAGCCATAGCGGCCACGGCGTTTTCTACGATCTCGCGGTTTTCCACCGCATCGGATCGCGTCTGCTCCATGGTCGTGCCAACATTGCGCGCGCTGTCCGCCGCCGACTTCACTGACGTGGTCAGCTCGTTCATCGCGCCTGCAGTCTCTTCCAAGGTGGCCGCCTGCGCTTCCGTGCGGCGAGACAGATCCAATGAGGCTTGGCTGATCTCAGATGACCCGCCGCGGATATTTTCTGTCGAGTCCACGACTTGGAGAATGGCATCCCCAAGGTTTTGAACAGATTTGTTAAAGTCGACGCGCAGATTTTCATATTGTGGCGGAAAATTCTGCTCAATATGGGCTGTCAAATCGCGTTCCGAAAGACGGGTCAGCTGTTGGCTAAGTACTTCGACAACCTCCGCCTGCTCTTCGGCGTCTTTCTTGCGTTCATTTTCTGCCACCTGGCCGTTGCGGAGCGTATGCGTCAATTCCCGCATATGGCCGCCGACAATCCCGAATTCATCCTTTCGCGCATTCAGGTTGCCGCGATCTTCATAGTCACCATCGGCGATGCCAGAAATCGTTGCGGTCATCTCACGCAATGGGCGACCGAGCACCCGCTGGAACAGCCACAGTGCAACCGCCATCATAGTGGCGAAGACCACCGTAACCGCCATGAGGAACTTCGTGCTTTCCCAATAAGCTGCGTTCAGAGCATCGTCCGCGTTCCAAGCCATCGCGACCGCGCCAATCACTGGCCCGTCCGGAGCAGAGCGCACAGGCCGGGCTATCCACAACCCGCCCTCTGCCATTTTGACATCTTCTGCTTCAAGAGAAGCGCTTACGAGGCCCTGAAGGTCGTCTCGTACGCCCATCGTGTCATCCGCGGAGGCCAGCATAGTGCCAGCGGCATCCACAATAATCATATCAGAGCCGCTTGGCCCGGCGGAGCTCATGGACGTAAGGACAGCTTCCTCGATTTTGGGCGTTGCCTTGAATCGAATAGGCTTTACCAGCGCTTGCGCTTGGTTTTCGACTGTTTTCGCGGCTTGATCTACCACGCTTTGTTGAGCCAATTTCTGGATCAAAGACAGAGATTGAACTGTCAGCGTGGCGGTTACGACGATCGTGGTCAAAGCCACAATCGCCGCGCAGCGTACAAAAACAGATTTCAATCCAATGCGCTGTTTATCCTTACGTTCCATAGGACATCTCCATTGGTTTGATTACATCAGGCTCTCAGCATCGATCCCGATTGTGATCGCGCCGATTGGAGATTGCGTGGCCGGATCAGCGATTGTGACCGAGATTTGAACTTGGTAGGTCTGGCTGGACTCATCGAATTCGACCTCGCTGAAATGCGTGGCACCTGCGCCCATTGGGTAGGTTTTCTGGAATTTGTCTTCGTCACCCTGCCAGTAGTCAGAGGTCGCGCCCGAGGCCGCGACATTCAGACCGAGAGCGTCCATCACAAAAACCTCAGTAATCTGGCCGTTGCTTTCGGCCACACGCTCACGCAAGAAATCCGCAGCAGAGTTTATCAGAACCCCGTCGATCAGGTCAGATGCACTGCCCACTTCGGATCGCCATTGTGTATCGAGTGACTCGATCATGGTGGCGTCGAAAGATCCGGTGTCTTGGTTCTGGTTGGTGATCGCTGAAATCAGAACTTCGCTTTGCAGCCATGCCGAGGCAGTTTCATCAACAAAAGTCTGCATGGCAGAATCGAGATCAGAGGCGAAGCCCATGTGTGGAACGACGGCCAAGGCGAGGGCCGAAACAATTGTGCGGGTCATTGGGAAACTCCAAAAGTAATAGTGACGAGTGGTGAGTGCGCGCAGTTGACGCTGGGCTAGGCTGTCTTCAAATACTTAATTTTTCATCATGTTGAGGCCGACGTGCCTCCCATCGCTGCGGCCCTGAATTTTTGAGAAATGCAATGTCCACAAGTTTGTTACGCACCAATAAATGACAGTGTTGTCGGGTCTAAAGAGGTCGACCGCTACGCTTCGGATTTGAAGTTATATTCATAATTTACAATGGTATATGAAGGTTTTCGCGAACTGGATGCAGGATGCATTGGCCGTTCTGGCAACACAAACGAACGTTTCGAAAAAGAGGATCGATTGCATCGTTTATCCTATCCCAAAAACCCGCTTTTCAGCGCATGGTTCCTCGCACTTCAGCAGCGCCCCGACCGGGATTGAATGACCCCAGCGTGCATGCATAAATTCCCTTAACGCGCTGAGGTTGTGTGTCGGCGGGGAAGAGCTGTGATGAAAGAGCAGCGAGCACAGGACTGATTCGTCAGAATTGATTTATGCCACGCTTAATCTTCGCCTCAGAACACCGTTGGGATGGTGGTCGGAAAAACACTCCGGGGACATCTTATTGATCTGCCGTTGGCGTCCTTGGCAGCCAATGTCCGGTTTCCACCAGCCCGCCGGTTGCTCACGTTTGCTCTGGGCTGGGAGTCGCCCTTGCCCACCTGGGGTCACACGTAATCTCACTGCAGATGTGCTGCGGCCGCGCCGCCGCAATGCAGCTCTGAGCTCAGAGACACCGATGCTGCAGAACGCGCGAACGTCGGCAGTGCGCAGATAACGCACTTTGCAAAGTCCTGTGTGCGAAGCCGACTATGAGCCGCAACCGGCCCCAAAGCCGACGGTGCCCAAACCTTATAGATGCCGCGATGCAGCCCGCCTAGCGCTACATGCAGGGCTTTGCATCGAGCGCTTGTGTAATATACTTCTTGCGTTTCAGGTTACGCTTTTAACGCGAGCCAAAACCTCAGCAGCCAATTTAGCCCGACCTTCACCGTTGTTCAGGTATTGCAGATATCGGATAGTCCGCAGGTCAAAAGGTACATCGTCATGCGACTGAGTTATCAAAATGACTTGCTTACCGAGCGTGTGAGCGATGCCAGCCTCATAGAAGACGTTGGGGTTTTTAGTCGAAAGGTCGCAAACAATAACTGCTGAGGTGCAAATCAACTCAATAATATCTGTCATAATATGAGCATTTTCCCACATGTCGTCTGCTCGTTGGCACTCGTATCCATCTGCCTCAAGCACTCCCCTCAAGTCTTGGTACACAGATGTAAATGGTCCTGTAAATGGCATCATAAACGACACAAGAATTGGGTTTTTGGGTTTTTCACTTATCTCAAAAACAGACGGTTTGGGCTGTTGTTCGGTTTGGCGAGACAACAACACCTGGAACAGATCAACATCCTTGATGGCCCAATGATTAGTGCCTAATTCCCAGTCATCCAGGTGAAATTCCTTCGAAAGCGCATCAATATCCGCGTTTGTCAGTTTTGGGAGGTCGGGGTCCACAGTATAGGTCAAATCATAATCGGTCCCATTTTTAACGACGCGAGAAAGGTTCACAATCCGAATTCTTTCATCGCCACGCCCTTCCTCCATAACAATAGTTGGAAGCGACAACACAGCGTCGATATCCAATACACCGTCAGGCTGAAATTTGGCTTGAATCGCGCCGTCTGTGTATTGAAGAACCCGCCCAGCGTCTATTGAACCTTTACGATCATGGTCGACACGACCAGACACAATCAAATTGAACATCTAAAACCTCAGTAAATCTTGATACTTTGGCAAACTAACAACCTTTCCGGCTCAACCCAATGTAGAATTCAATTACCCTCGAAAGGCAGGCAAAGTGTACCTCTAGTTCATGGTCTGGGTGAAGCGACAATTGGGGCAATCTGACATCAGAAGCGTGTGATTGTATGTTCTCACACACCTTGCAGCTAGCACAAAAAAAGTGGTTGGCAAAAAGACCGAAGGTCTGCTTTGTTAATCTGTCCACTAACCCATCGCGACCGCAGCGAAAGTCCGCAATCCGCCCACCTGTGGGTTTGGACTGGAACCAGCAACGGTGCGGATCACGTCTGCTTTGGGCTGAGGCAGTCATCGCACCAGTTAAGGTCAACGGCTGCAAAGTCCACGTACCACACCTTCAACCCAACACTGCCTCCGCCCCCCTCATCAATGACCGGTTTTACGCGGCATCGCAGCGGTCACGGGTTGTATGCCCGGACCAAAAGGCTGACTTTGCAAAGGCTCGCGATCTGCGCTTAGGCTACTTGATGACCTGATGAGTATCTTTTCTGATTGCGAGCTCTACAGCATGCTGGGATGCGATACGAATACCACCAAATAGCGTCAAGTCACTGCCAGCCCCATAGGCTGGACCGTTCACGGTAGCACTCATCGGAGCTACGACAGCTCAGACCGCTTTCGTTGTCACACATTTATTTCGGATTTTCATCGGATGACAAAGCCTTACCCACACCGGTTGGGAGTGCACGGTGGATCGATTGATCCTAGGCCAACCCATCCATTGCGGCGCAGATGTCATCGACGACCTCCACGTCTGTGATCGGGGTGCGCTGTACTGGCATGTTCAGGGTCAGGGTTGCGATCCCGTCCCCTTGGCTAAAAAGACGTTGTCGGTCATGGCTGGCTTTTTGAAAACTGCACCGCACCGGCGGCCTCTAATGCGGCGAGATCAAATTCGCTTGGGTCCAGAAGTTGATCCAGAACAGCAAATGTGTCCGCCCCCAAACTCGGCGCTGCCTTGGGCGGGATCGGTGGCGTTTGCGACAGTTTGAGCGGAGACGCCACCCCCTGCAAACGCGCTCCGTCTGCTGCGACGGGTGCCGTCTGCATACCGCGTGCCTTGATATGAATATCATCAAAAACCCGCTCAAGATCATTGATCGGCCCGACCGGAACATGCGCTGCATTGAGCGCCTCAATCCAGTCGTCCATGCTGCGCCCCGACATCACGCCTTGTAGGATAGGAATGAGCGTCGCGCGGTTGCGCACGCGTTCGGGGTTCGTCGCAAACCGATCATCCGTGGCCAGCCCTTGCAGGCCCGCCACCTCACAAAAGCGCGCGAATTGCCCATCGTTGCCGACCGCTAAGATCACATAGCCATCGCGGGTCTCGAACGTTTGATAGGGCACGATGCTGGGATGCGCATTGCCAAGCGGCTTGGGTGCTGCTCCGGTTGCCAGATAGTTCATCGCCTGATTGGCCAGCGTCGCCACCTGAACGTCAAGCAAGGCCATGTCGATCTGTTGCCCCTCACCGGTTGCATCACGGTGGCGCAAAGCCGCAAGAATGCCAATGACCGCGTAAAGCCCCGTCAGCACATCGGTGAGAGCCACACCAACTTTCATCGGCTCTGCGCCTGCGGACCCTTCTTTTTGCCCGGTCAGACTCATCAACCCGCCCATCGCCTGAATCAAAAAGTCATAGCCCGCGCGGTCGGCATAGGGCCCGGACTGCCCAAACCCGGTGATCGAACAATAGACAACATCCGGTTTCACCTGGCGCAAGCTGGCGTAGTCCAATCCATATTTGGCCAGCCCACCAACCTTAAAGTTCTCCATCACAACATCCGATGTCTTTGCCAAGGCGCGCAGCACACGTTGCCCCTCGGGTTTGGCGAGATCGACAACAACAGACTTTTTGCCCCGGTTCGCGCTATGAAAATAGGCGGCACCGCGGTCCACCCCATCTTCATCTTTGACGTAAGGCGGCCCCCAACGCCGCGTATCATCCCCCCCATCGGGATGTTCGATCTTGATCACCTCAGCACCAAGATCAGCCAGTATCTGCGTGGCCCAGGGGCCGGCCAAAATACGCGTCAAATCAAGAATTCGAACGCCATCCAAAGCGCGACCCGTAGATTGAGAGTGTGTCATGCGCGGCCTTAGGTCACTGTCGAAAAAGACGTCGGCGATAGAAAGCTGGAGGCAATATTGGCGACAACCTCGCCATGTGCCTCCTGATGGGCCGCACGTGCGGCGACCCATTCGGGGTCGGCGGCAAACGCATTCCAAAGCTGTTCACGCTCGGCCAATGACTCCCAAGCCAAGAAATACGTCAGATCATGATTGTTTGGTCCGACGAGCGTGGTGAAAAACCCAGCTGGGCGAAGGCCAATCCGCTCCCATATCTTCAGGGTTGTGGTTTCAAACCGCTGCAAAAGTGCGGGCATGCCGCCCGGCACACAAGAATAGACGCGCATCTCATAGATCATAGTATCTCCCTCGCTGCTTAGGCTGACGTATAGGCCGTTTTGACGGTTGTGTAGAATTCCGCCGCATAGCGCCCCTGCTCGCGCGGCCCAAAGCTGGACGCCTTACGCCCGCCAAACGGAACATGGAAATCAACACCTGCGGTTGGCAAGTTCACCATGACCATCCCCGCCTCGGCGTTCCGCTTGAAATCAGTGGCGTGTTTGAGGCTGGTGGTGGCGATCCCTGCAGACAGGCCAAAGTCGGTGTCATTGGCCACATCCAGCGCCGCGTCATAATCCGCAACCCGGATCACTGTGGCGACAGGGCCAAAGATCTCTTCGCGCGCGATACGCATATCATTGGTACAATCGGCAAAGAGCGCAGGGCGCTGAAAGAACCCTTCAGTCGGACGAGCCAACCGCTCGCCGCCAATCACAAGGCGCGCACCTTCCGCCTCACCGATCCGAATATACTCTTCGTTTTGCGCCAGTTGAGTTTCGTCAACGACCGGTCCGATCTGGGTCTCCGCATCCAAAGCGTCCCCAACCGTCAGCGCGCTGATCCGCTCGCTCAGCGCCGCCACAAACTGATCATGGATCGCATCCTCAACGATGATGCGCGACGACGCTGTGCACCGTTGGCCTGTTGAATAGAACGCACCTTGCGCCACACAGTCCACCGCCACATCCAGATCAGCATCCGCGAGCACGACAAAGGGGTTCTTGCCGCCCATCTCCATCTGCGATTTGCGCATCAGCTTGGCAGATTCCATCGCAAGTGTAGCCCCGGTGGAAACTGAACCCGTAAAGGTCAGCGCGTCCACATCGCGGCTTTCTGCAATGGCTTGACCAACAACAGAGCCGTGCCCCATGACCAGATTAAGCACACCGTCCGGCAGGCCCGCGCGTTGCAAAATATCGACCAGCGCCCATGCACTGCCCGGCACCAGATCGGCGGGTTTGAAAACAACCGTATTGCCGTAGCAAAGCGCGGGAGCCAGTTTCCATGCTGGTATGGCGATGGGAAAGTTCCAAGGCGTAATGATCCCAACGACGCCGACAGCTTCGCGGGTAACCTCGACGCCCACACCGGGCCGGACAGAAGCCACGGTTTCTCCGGTCAAGCGCAAGGCCTCCCCTGCAAAGAAGTCAAAAATCTGGGCGGCGCGTGCGGTCTCCCCGATGCCCTCTGCCAAGGTTTTGCCTTCCTCGCGAGACAAGAGCCGTCCAAGCTCTTCCTTGCGCGCCAGTATCTCGTCGGAGGCGCGGCGCAAAATGGCATGGCGCTCCATCAGCCCACTGCGCGACCACGCTGGAAACGCTGCCTTGGCCGCCGCAATCGCGTCCTGAGCCTGTGCCGCATCCGCACGCGCATAATGTCCTACGATATCTGTGAGATCAGACGGGTTGATATTGGCTGCGGCATCACCAGCAACCCAAGCCCCACCAATAAAGTTTCGCTTTTGGTCCGACATTCCTGCCCCCTGAGTTGAATTAGCCAATAACGGCGGTTTGGTCGGAATAGCGCACGGTAAAATTCATCGCGCCCTCGTTCAGCATCCAGCGCGTCAGCTCATATGTGCGCAGACCAGCGGCATGAAACGGATCAGCATCCGCATGAGCCCGGGCCTCGGCCTCGTTTTTGGCACGCACGATGATCATGCCGCCATACGGGACGGTCTCGCCTTCTGCAAACAAAGGCCCGGCACCAAACAGGATGCCGTCGCGCTCCATCTTGATCTGATAGTCCAGATGCGCAGGCAGGACGTCTTGCATCCCCGGCCCTCGCGCCGGCGTTGTCGTAATCACATAGAGATCCTGCCGCAGCATCTTGGCATATAAATTTTCGGGATTTGTCGCGCTCATGATGCGGCTCCTAAGAATTCGAAAGAGTCGGCCCGCCAAAGCTAAGTCAGCGGGCCTGTTTGGTTTAGCGCTTTTCGATGCCTGCGGTTGCAATAACATCCGTCCAGACCGCAACCTGACCTTCGATCAGGGCTGTCATGTCCTCGCCTGATGACGGCGACGGCTTGGCACCAAGCGAAGCAATCTTGTCGCTGACAGCTGGAACCGCCAAAGCGTCATGGACGGCGCCACGGATTTTGTCCGCGATGTCGTCTGGCACGCCAGCTGGCATACCGATCCCGGTCCAGGACACGACATCAAAACCGTCTGCTACCGTCTCGGAAACGGTCGGTACATCTGGTGCATCCGGCCAGCGTTCGCCAGAGGTGATTGCAAGGATATCATAGACGCCCGCCTCAGCTTGTGGGCGGATCACCGTGCCCGTATCGATCACAACGTCCACTTCACCGCCCATCAAAGCCGTGGATGCGGCAGCACCCCCTTTGTATGGAATGTGAAGGAACTCTGCCCCGGTGCGCAGCGCAAGCAATTCACCAGTCAGGTGCTGGGTCGAACCAACGCCCGAATGCCCGATCTTTACCGACCCCGGCGACGCCTTTGCAGCCTCAATCAGCGCACCAATGGAGTCGTATTCACCGGAACGTGCTGCCACCATAAAGGGGAATTGACCGAGCGTAGAGATGAACGTGAACCCGTCAACGGACTCGTATGGCAAGCTGTTGTAGAGGGCCGCCGCGACAGCATGACCACCAACCATCAGCTGCATGGTATAGCCGTCAGGATCCTCCTTGGACACGTAGCCTGATGCAACGGTACCACCGGCACCGGGGCGCGATTCAACGACGACAGGCTGACCAAGTGTTTTGGACATTTCCTCTGCCATGATCCGGGACACGGTGTCGGCATTGCCACCAGCACCAAAGCCGTGAACGATCCGCAATGCGCGGTCCGGGAATTCCTGCGCCACAGCGGGCAACGCAAGAGCTGCAGCAAGTGGCAGCGCAGTGATTAGTTTTCTGAACATGATGTTCCTCCCAGTTAAGTTTGCCCTTTTCGTCGATTTTGCCTCGGGCTTCGAAAGGCGTGTTGCACGCTCACTTGGTGGAGCGTTTGGTAATTCTTGCGTCAAAGACGCTAGACCAAATCGCGAAAACGATCAGGAAGGCCGAAAAGGCGACCAGAACAGCGCTGATTGGTCGTGTCAGGAAAACCGTGAAGTCCCCGCCATAGAGCAGCATTGTTCGGCGAAAGTTGTCCTCCAGCAGTGGGCCAAGCACAAAGCCGAGCAGGACGGGCGCTGGCTCAAAGCGGTAGTTTTTCATCAGGTATCCGAGGATGCCGAAAGCAAGGGTCAGCAAAACATCCGTAACGCTGGTACGATGCGAATAGACGCCCACACAGATCATGATCACGATCATCGGGTAGAGCTTTTGGTAGGGAATGCGCAGCAATAGCACCCACAGTTTGATCAGCGGAATATTGATCAGCAACAGAATGATGTTGCCAACAAAGAAACTTGCGATCACGCCCCAGAACAACTCGGGCTGATCGACCATCAAACGAGGGCCGGGAATGATCCCGTTCAGGATCAGCGCTCCGATGATCAATGCCATGACGGCGTCACCTGGAACACCAAGGGTAAGCGTCGGAATGAACCCGGTCTGAGACGCCGCGTTGTTGGCGGATTCTGGTGCCGCCAGCCCGGGCAAATGCCCCGTGCCGAACTTTTCTGGCGATCGCGAAAAACGCCTCTCCATTGCGTAGGCCATAAACGAGGCGATGGCGGCGCCGGTTCCCGGCAATGCGCCAAAAAAGGACCCAATGCTGGAGCCTCGAACAATGGGAAAGGCAAGTGAGCGCGCCTGCGCACGCGTGGGGATCACGTCTCGCATACTGACGGACAAAGGCTTTGCATTCGCTGCGGGTCGGCGCGACGCGTTGCGAATGACCTCGCTCACCCCAAAAAGCCCCATCGCCAGCGACACAAGGCTGATCCCGTCAGCCAGCTCTGGCATGGCGACAAAGCGGTAGTACCCGGTTGTGGCATCCGCCCCAACAAGGCCCAAAGCAATGCCAAGGATCACCATCGCAAAGGATCTGATCTGTGATCCGGTCCCGATCATCGACGCCGCCAGTAGGCCCAAAATCACCAGCATCGCATATTCCGGCGCGCCAAATTTCAAGGCAATCACCGTCATCGGAATGGCTGCGAGAACCAAGATCGATACGCCGACCATCCCCCCAAGGAAGGACGAGAAAGCCGCCACAAACAAAGCAAGCCCAGCGCGGTTGTTTTGGGCCAGCGGATACCCTTCCAAGCAGGTCACCACCGATGACGGTGTCCCCGGTAAATTCATCAAGATGGACGCAATCGAGCCACCATATTGCGATCCGTAGTAAATCCCGGCCAGCAAGATCATCGACGTCGTGGCATCAAGATAAAACGTCACGGGCAGAAGCAGCGAGATTGCGGTGATGGCCCCAACGCCGGGCAACACACCAATCAATTGCCCCAGGAACACCCCGAAAAACGCGTACATCAACACATTGGGTTGCATGACGACCGATAGGCCCAGGAGGAACTGATCAAGCATCGCTACCTCCAGAACGCTGGGATCGGTAGCTCAAGGCCAACCAGAAACAACAGCCAGCCCAGAAAGGTCGCGATCACAGTGTAGATCAACGCGGAAAATGGCCGCACCTGACTATCGGCAAACATGGACACAATCACAGCCAAAAACATCGACGGCACCAAGCCTGCGACATCCACAAGCACAGCGAAGATGATGATTGCGGCGGAGACAAAGATCAGCCCCCGCCAATGCATCGCCCCCCCCTGAGCCAGCTCAGGCGCACGCAGATCAATGATGATGATTGCCACCGCCAAACAGGACAACAAAATGCCAATGGTCTGCGGCATAAACCCCGGGCCCATCTGATTGAGCGAGCCGGTCGGGTAGCTCCATGCGAAGAACAGCATCACCAGACCCGCCACAAGCAACACGCCGCCACTTACCGCGCGCATCGCCGTACTTTCTTCCGCATATGTCTTATTGTTTGACAAGGTTCCCTCCCAAGAACTCCGGATGTTGCGCGTCGCTGCCTAACTGCCTGCCGTGTTTGTCTTGATTGCTGCGGGCGGCGCAACGCCAAGCCGTTTCCCCAAGGTGACGAGCCGCTTCAGCGTGCCGTCTGCCACGGGGATGCCCTCCCGCATCCGCGCTTCCGACAAGCGAAACCCGCGCTCCCCCGGCAGCAGTATTTCGTCAGTATCAGGGGCTTTGGGCAAGGCTTTCACCCGCTGGCTCAGATCTGCGATGTGATCTGCAAACACCTCTGATGCGCCAAACGCATCTACCTTGATCGCCAAAGCCACGCCATTCATCGCACCTTTGCCGCCGCCCAGCACAGTTGCGATGACCGGATTGGCCACCAGCACGCTGGACAGAATTTCAATCATCAACGACAAGCCTGACCCTTTTGGACCTCCCAGCGGCGTCAGCGTTACCACTTGGTTCGGGTCCGTTGCCGGCGCGCCGTCTGCGTCAATCGCCCACCCCGCAGGAATGGCGGCACCTGTATCCTTGGCGTGCATGATCTTGCCGAGCGCGACGGTCGAGGTGGACATGTCCAAAAGCAAGGGCAGCCCGTTTGATGGTGCCGCAATGGAGATCGGGTTGGTCGACAGCCCGGACACCTTCGCGCCGTGATAAGCCATCAGAGGGCCCGAGGCCGTCATCACGATCCCGATGCAGCCGCTTTCCACTGCTCTGAGCGCAAAGTAGCCAACCGCCCCGGCATGGGTGATATTGCGCGCCGAGCACCAACCGATATTGACCCGCTCCGCGATATCAATTGCCGCGTCCATCGCCGCGACCATCCCAGATGGACCTGGCGCCCGTGCCGCGTCCAGCACCGCTATCGCACCGTCATGCGTGACCAATTCAGGTTGCGCCACGGGATCAATTGAGCCCTGTTCGACCATCTCGATGTAGCGTGGGATGCGCAGCACCCCGTGGGAATTGGCGCCCCGTGCATTGGCCCAGACGAGAATGTCTGCCGTGCGCTCGGCATGAGCCGGGGAATAGCCTCCAGCGTGCAAAAGCTCTGCGGCATAGGCCTTCAGGTCATCTGCTTGAAACAGCGTCACGGCGCAGCGCTCAGCGGCGTGGGGAAGAACTTCTTCAACCAAGCATCAATCAATGCGCGGGTATGGGGCGCGTCCTCGTCAGACAAGGGAAAATGCGACATGCCCGTTGGAATCATCAGCTCGGCATTGGCCCCGGCCTTTTCAAAGAGGCTGATGGATTGCTCCATCGGAGTGATCACGTCACCTGCTGTGTGAAACAGCAAAAGAGGACGCGGCGCAATGTCGGCCACAACATCCTCGGCACGGAAATGATACATTGAGATAGCGGTCTCTACCGGCACCTCAAATTGCGCAAGCGGCGACAGGTTCTTACGCAGGTCTTCGGGGATCGGCACCACATCAAAGCGCGACACCCACATACTTTCGCCCGTTTCGGCCCTGTGCTTGCGGCCTGCGTCCAGAATACCGGTGAACTTGTCCCAAGCCTCAGGTGTGGGGTGCTGGCCGCGGAACTTGCGCTCTCCATCGCCCCAACCGCACAGCGACAGGACACAGGCGACACGCTGGTCCACACCGCCGGTAAAGATCGCAACTGCCGCGCCAAAGCTATGACCAGTTACGCCGATACGATCAGGATCCACCTCTTCGCGCTGGGAAATAAACGACAGCGCGTTACGTGTATCCGCCACCTGATCATGGCAGCGCACCTCGCCGCGCGCGCCCTCGGACTGACCGCACCCCCGGAAATCAATGCGGAACACGCAATACCCCATGTCTTCGATCATGCGCGCGACAAGTTCGACATGAGATTTGTCCTTGGTCCCCACGAACCCATGCAGGACGATGAAGGTCGGCAGGCGCTGCCCTGGCTTGCGCCCTTCTGGCACATGAAGAACGCCGGACAGCTTCAGGCCATCGGACATGAACGTAAGTGGGTGTTCCATTTTGGTTAGCCTCTATTGTGTCAGGGTATGTGGCGCTCAGGAGCCACTCCATGAACTGCAAAATGTCCCGAAGGCAGACAGGTGCCCGCGCAGGAACGTTTCGGTGTCTGCATTGGTGATTTGGCCCGCGTCGACATCCAGCTTGCCTTTTGCGCCCGCGATCTGAACCTCAGGCTTGGCCATAATGATCATATCTTGCGACAGGAGCGTGTGGCGCAGCCCTTCGTGGACCCGCGCGCCGCCCAAAAGACCGGGAGATACACTCCAGATTGAGACCGGTTTGTTCGCCAAAGGGTTGGGATTTGCACGTGACAGCCAGTCAATCGCATTCTTCAGCCCGCCCGGAATGGACCAATTGTATTCGGGCGTCACGATCAACACTGCGTCCACACCCGCAACGGCGTCAATGAAGGCACTGACAGATGCCGGCATTCCGTCATCCAGCAGGTCTTGGTTGAACAATGGCAAGGTTCCCGGGTTTGGAAGCGCCACCGCCTCCATACCGTCAGGCAAAAGCCCCGCCGCAGCACGCCCCGCAGCTCGCGATAGAGACGCGCGCCGCAATGAGCCTTCTAGAATGCCAAGTTTCGTCACGTCGATGTTCCTTATCGGTTTTCAGACAGCAGGTGCCGCCCAAGGGAAAAAGTGTTCGCGCCACGGCAAAGGCGCAGGTTCACCCCACACATTCATGATGCGGACGTTTTCAGGGCGCTTGAGGGCGGTAATGATGTTTGGCTCATACCGATCATCATCATTGATCAGCGCCATATTCCCCGCGCACTCGACCATCGCGCCGCAGGTATCAATGTAGTAGGCAAAGGTGTTGTCACCCGGCCGGTGCCGCCCGGGGCCCCAGATGAAGTTCTTTTCAATCGTGTCCAGACGGTCGCCCAGGTGGCAGTAGTCCGAAAATTCGGCAACTTCCCACGAATAATGGTGCAGACCTGTCTTACCCTTCACAATTCCCAGAATGTGGTGGAGGCGGTTTGCGCCGCGCATCCAGTTTAGCCCATCATCCACCATCCGTTCAGACAACCGCATCCCCATGATCTTTTCCATCTGAGCACGTGTTTCAGCAGGCTCCGGCGACATGATATTGACGTGATCAAGGCGCAGCGGCGCCATGCCAGGTGTTGGTTGGCGGTTGCCATAAATCTCGGTCTGAACCGGGCTGTGAAGCTCAAACGTATGCCCCTGAGGCGTTACGAACTGCATGCCTGTGACGCAGCAATCAAGGCTTGGGTCGTTAGAGATCAGAGTGCAGCCTGCCTCTTCGACCCGTTGCGCCGCCTGTGCGACAGCGGCCTCAGACACCGCTTCAAACCCAAGCGAGCGCATCGCGTTCTCACTTGCCTCATGCAGAACCAATTCCGCCATGCGCCCATTGGACGACAGCCAGACACAGCCCGCCTCTTCGCGTGTCACATGCAAACCCAAAATGTCACAAGATTCGCGCACCAACGCATCGACGTCGACAACATTCAACTGAACGTGCCCCATTGAATTCACCAGGTAACTCATTGCTGCATCTCCTCCGGCTGCTTGTGCAGTGCCTAACATGCATTTTCCGCACCGCCAACTATTTTCGAAACTTTTATGATTTTAGAATAAATGGCAAGCCGTTCGGATCTTCTGAGTAGCTCACGCCTCTGCCTCCACCGTATTGGAGAGCACGCCAATGCCTTCGATCTCCACCTCAACCACATCACCGGGTCTTAGAAACTCTTTCGGATCCCGCGTGATGCCAAAGCCCGTGCAGGTGCCCGTCACAATCACATCTCCCGGCTCAAGGGGAGCAAAGGTGGAGATATAAGAGATCAGATAAGGGATATCGAAGATCATCCGGTCTGTGGTTGTCCTCTGCTTTTCAACCCCATTCACCCGCGTGATCAGCGCCACTCCTTCGGTCCGGATCGGCACATCATCCGCCTGCACCATCCAGGGCCCAAAAGCGCCGGTGCCGACGAAATTCTTTCCCGGCGTGAACTGATGCGAATGCTTTTGCCAATCCCGGACACTCGCATCGTTATAACACGCGTAGCCCGCCACATGATCCATCGCCTGATCCGCGGAAATGTGTCGCCCGCCGGTGCCAATAATCACGGCAAGCTCCCCCTCAAAATCCAGCTTCTCCGAGGATCGCGGCTCGATCAGCGGTGCACCATGGCCGATCTGCGATGACGGGAGCCGCAGGAACAACACCGGAAACGCCGGAGCCTTGTCCGGATCAGAATCGTCTTCCCAATAATTGATCGCTGCCAGAACAATTTTGCCCGGATTCGGGATCACCGGTGCTTGCTCGACCTCGACCAGACTGATCTCGGCCGGTCCCAAATCCGCCAGAACGTCAGCAGGCATGCCAGCGGCAATAAACGATTTAAGATCAGGGAATTGGTCCGCATGGCGCGCGCCAATATCCACCAGTCCCTGGCCGACGACGCCCCCCCAAGAGGGCTGCCCTTCGCGTAAAAAAGACAACAACTTCATTCGCAAACCTTCATATTTTCGAAAATAAGGCTATAATAGAACCAATGGATGATGAAGCCCTTTTCTCAAAACAAGTTTTCATTCCCACATACATGGGATATTCGAAAATCTGGGAAATCGGTGACGCTGAGGACTCGGCATTATAAATTGTTAACCAAAGGTGGTGCGCCGCGTGACGCTTGAGAGTTCAAACCTGATAGGCAGCCGAACGTCGAAAGCCGGCGCCAACGGTCAACGTGACGTGCTCACGCGTCTGCGCACCGACATCGTCAGCAGCGTCTTTGAGCCTGAAACCCGTCTAAAATTCGCGGATATGACCAAGCGATATGATGTTGGGATCGGCACGCTGCGCGAAGCGCTGTCGCAACTGGCCTCCGAAGGGTTTGTCACCGTTGAGGCCGGCAAAGGGTTCAAAGTTGCCCCTGTGTCTGCATCTGAACTGATCGAAATCACGGACCATTTCATCGCTTTTGAAAAGCGCGCCGTGCGCGAAGCGATCGCGTATGGGGGAGAAGACTGGGAAACCAACATCGTCGCCGTACATCACAGGCTCAGCTTGATTGAAGGGTTGCCTTGGGAACGGCGGATGGAGCGCCATTCGGAATGGGTTGAACGCCATCGGGAATTTCACGAAGCCATCGTGAGCGCATGTCAAGGAAAGTGGCTGTTCCGGCTCCGCTCGATCATGTTTGATCAACTGGACCGCTACCGCTTCGTTACAAAGCGCGCACCAGATGGTCTTGGCGGACGCAAATTCGAAGAACACCGTGATATCATGACCGCGACACTGGACCGCGACGCGGATCTCGCATCCAACCTCATCGAACAGCACATCCGCGACACATCCGAGCAGGCGATCAAATTGCTATGACCCGACTTGGCCAACCGTTCTCTTCTCATTTGACGTGAACAAACAGGTCCGAACAGGCCCCACATTCTGCTCAAATGTTTTGATCGCCGTGCAACTGCGATAAACATGAAAGCGGGCGTGCCGCATGTCTAGCAATTCACTACAGCAACGCCCTTATCGCGGCGGCTTTTAGCGAAATGCCTGAGGCTCGTCGCGCACACCGCTATGGGTGACGTTTTCAAACGAACCACACCGTGCCTCTGGACATCACCGGCCCGCAATCTGGCGTCTTTCAAAGCCGTCTGTGTGGTAGAAACAGCGACCTTAAGACGACAAAATGGGCTCCCCAAAGAGTGACTTGTGATTTCGCCCGCACAGGGCAATTTGGGAAATTTGGCGCGGCCCTGCCCCGGCCAAATCGAAGGTAAGGCACTCTTGGGCCGCCCTATTGATGCTGCATCACCATCGGACATCAGTTTCATTTAGAGTGCGGTTTTCGCGAAGAACAACCGACTTCAGGTTTTTGAGTTTTTCAACACAATCAACCCTACTCTATCAGTCGTCGGAATGTCGCGACCTGGTCTCTTTCTGTTTGGCGAAACAGCCAACATCAATGGCAGGCGGTCACTTCAATGCGATCTCAATGGCCGCAGCGCAGTGGACGAGTGTCGTATCAAATACCGGAACCGATACGTTACTTTGATTGAGCAGCATACCAACTTCGGTACAACCGAGGATCATACAGTCCGCGCCAGCTTCACGGAGGCGGCTCGCAATAAGAACATACTGAGCTTCGCTGCTTGGTAAACTGATGCCCTTGCACAACTCCTCGTAAATTATGCGATGCGTCTCTGCCCGATCAGACTCGTTTGGCAAAATCGGCTCAAGACCAGCGTCCCGCAAGCGCCCCGTGTAAAATTCTTGCTCCATTGTGAATGCCGTTGCCATGAGACCGGGGCGCTCCAACCCCGCATCACGAATTGCCTGTGCGGTCGCGTCAGCAATGTGAAGCAAGGGTATGCCGACACCAGACATCATTTGCTCACCGAGCTTATGCATGGTGTTCGTCGCAAGGATCAGGACGTCGGCACCGCCACGCTCAAGCGCTTTGGCCTCGTTGTTCAAAATCTCACCAGCCCGTGACCATTCGCCCCGCGCTTGCAGCGCTTCTATCTCTGCGAAATCCAGTGAACGAATAAGCAATTGAGGCGAATGCAACCCTCCAAGGCGCTCACGGGTTAGCCTGCAAAGCTCAGCATAATAGAGTTGCGTCGATGCGGCGGACATCCCGCCGAGTATACCAATCGTTTTCAAGCGTGCCCCACTGAGAGTGAATAGTTGTTGATTTGAACAACTACTCGAAAACGGACATCTGGTGAAGGTCTTGTAGGTCCGGCTTCTTACCAATTCGCGACGTAGGTGGCCAAGGTCAGCTATCGCAGGTTTGTGCCAATGGCTGTTGGGCTACTTGGGGCAGCTCTGCGCCGAAACCACCCGTTTTCCGACGCCTCAGACACATCAGAGACCAAGAGCTTAGCGCCACGTTCCCGCAACGCGCGCTGTCGCTAACCCACGTCACGCAACAAAAACGAGGCCCGTCTCACTGCGCCCGGGCCCCAAAATCCGCACCTCCGCATTACAGCCGTAAAACAGACGTAATACCGACGGTCTAAATCACAGCTTTTCCTGTGTGTATTGGCGCAGCTCTTTGCGGGCCACTTGGCGGCGATGCACCGCGTCTGGCCCATCGGCAAGGCGCAACGTACGCACATGTGTCCAGGCTGTTGCCAAAGGTGTGTCTTGTGAAATCCCGGTGCCGCCGTGCATCTGCACCGCCTCATCAATCACCTTAAGCGCCACATTGGGGGCCACAACTTTGATCTGGCTGATCCACGGGGCTGCCGCACGCGCGTCGCCCTGATCCATCATCCATGCGGTTTTCAGACACAACAACCGCGCCTGTTCGATCTCCATCCGGCACTCGGCAATGATGTCGTAATTCGCCCCCAGCTGCGCCAATGGCTTGCCAAAGGCTTCCCGGCTTAACGCGCGTTTGCACATCTGTTCCAGCGCCGTTTCTGCCTGCCCAATGGCGCGCATACAGTGGTGGATACGCCCCGGCCCAAGGCGGCCCTGAGCAATCTCAAACCCTCGTCCCTCGCCCAGCAAAAGGCTCTCTGCCGGCACGCGCACGTTGGTGAATTTCAGATGCATGTGCCCATGGGGCGCGTCGTCTTGGCCATAGACCATCATCGGGCGCAAAACCTCGATGCCCTCCGTGCCTGCAGGCACCACAATCATCGATTGGCGTTTGTGCACTGGTAGGTCCTCGCCGCCGGTCTTCACCATGACGATATAGACTTTGCAGCGTGGGTCTCCTGCGCCAGAAGCCCAATATTTCTCGCCATTTAGCACATAGTCATCACCGTCGCGTACACAGGACATCGACACATTTGTGGCATCAGAGCTGGCCACGTCCGGTTCGGTCATCAGATAGGCAGAGCGGATGTCTCCGTTGAGCAAAGGTTTGAGCCACGTCTGTTTCATGGCCTCGGTGCCATAGCGCTCAAACACTTCCATATTGCCGGTGTCAGGTGCGGAGCAGTTGAAAACCTCAGCCCCCAAAGGCGTCTTGCCCATTTCCTCTGCAAAGAAAGCATATTCCACGGTGGAGAGCCCAAACCCTTTGTCAGAATCCGTCAGCCAAAAGTTCCAGAGGCCGCGTTGTTTTGCCGTGGCCTTGAGCCCTTCAAGGATCTCGGTCTGCCGCGCGGTGTAGGTCCAGCGGTCGCCTTTGCCGATCTCAGCGTGGTAGGCGTCCTCAAGTGGCATGACCTCCTCGCGGATCATCTCTTTGACCTGCGCCAACAGCGCTTCGTTTTCTGGCCGCATCCCCAAGAACATCGCCGTACTCCTCTCCAACTCTTTGAAACACCTTGTCGCGGGCCTCGGCGGCTGTCTATGCGGGCCGTTCAAAAATGACGCGGGGTCGCGAAAGTGACCAGTTACGGAAAGGTGAAAAACTTCGGAAAATTTTTCAGCATTTTGTGACAATTTTTTTCGCCCCAAAACGCATTTCAGGTCTTGCGCCTCTCTCGCAGCATCAGTAAACACCGCTCCACAGTTGGGGTGTAGCCAAGTGGTAAGGCAGCTGTTTTTGGTACAGTGTATCGTAGGTTCGAATCCTACCACCCCAGCCACTAATCCTTAATCGATACAAGCAAGAAGCTAGATCCACGCTGGGTCTAAGAAATGCCCCTGTTTATGCCCCACTTTAGGAAGCAGCTCTCCCAGTGCCATCAATCCACTTTAATATATATGAGTAATGAATTGATTGCATAGTGAAGAGGGAAAGGGAGACCTAAGAGGGAGAGACCTAAGTAGTGGGTTCTTCTGAATTTCTTCTTCTCTAACTATAAGTCCCAGAAGACTAGAGGACCGAGCATGGCAGAGATCGAGAACCCGTGGCATTCAAGGCCCCTAGATGTGCATCGTTGGTCAGATTATCCTGAGGTAAAGAGCTTCGTGGAAATGATCTGGGATCAGTACGTCGAGGAGACTGTTCCTGAGAAGGGCCGCAACTTAAATAGGGTTGATTTTGCGAATAACAGACCTTCGCTGCGCACTAGACTAAGGTCTGCTTTGGGGGACTTACTGTCGTGTGAACGTCTTCTTTTCCGAGACCTCTATTCCACGTATTCCAAATCGCATTATAGCCTTCTCCCATATTGTATAGCCACCAAAATCTGCTGAGCCACTGCCAACGCGCTTTTGCCTGGGAACCACACGTTTGGAATTTTGTTGTGGGTTAGACGGCAATGACAACCTTGCCGATGGCTTTGCCGCTTGTGAGGCGATCATAAGCTCTGCTGACACTATCGAGGTCGAACACCTTATCGTCGAGCAAGGGTTTCAAAGCCCCTGCGTCAACAATTTTCGACAGCTCGGCTAAGATTGCGCCATGCTTTTCACGGCCTCGATTGCTGAGCATGGGAAGCAGCATGAAAACGATGTGCAGCGACAGGCCTTTGAAATGAGCTGGCGACAGGTCAATTTCCAAAAGCCCAACCGTGGAGGCGATATTTGCGTTCAACGCCGCGGCCTCAAACGAGTTGGTCATGTTGGCGCCACCAACGGTATCAAAGATCAGGTCAAACCCTGCACCGCCCGTGTATTTCCCCACGTAGTCGGCGATCTTTTCAGCAGCGAAATCAATCGGCGTCGCGCCGTACCCTTTGATTACGTCCATCTGATCTTCGCCGGTGCCCGTGCCATAGACATCAGCGCCAAAGTGTTTGGCCAGTTGCACGGCAAGGTGTCCAACCCCACCGGCGCCGCCTTGCACCAGAACCTTTTGACCTTCCGCGACACCGGCGCGTTCCAGACCTTCGTAGGCCGTGATTCCCACCAGAGGCATGGCCGCGGCTTCGCGCATCGAGATGGATTTGGGTTTGTGGGCGATGAGGCGCGCATCGGCCAGCATGAATTCAGCCAAGGCGCCCTGTAGATCTGCCAGACCACCAGCACAGCCATAGACTTCGTCGCCCACCGCGAACTCAGTCACACCTTCGCCGACCGCATCAACGACGCCAGCAAAGTCCATGCCCAGCACGGCAGGTAAAGCGGGGGATAAAGGTAGGTCACTGCCCATTGCGCGGATCATTGTATCCACCGTATTCACGCTGCTTGCGGCAATACGAACCACAACATGCCCAGAAGTTGGCGTAGGTTGCGGGAGATCGGCGGATTCGAATTTTGCAGTTTCGCCGTAGGCGGTGAGGGTCATGGCTTTCATCGTGCACATCCTGAAAAAAAGTGATGAGTGCCAGATAAAGCATTTTGAAATGAGGTAAATTGGCCCAATTTTAAGTTCAGTATTTCCTTTTTCTAAATAATGAAGACGCTCCATCCCAATTAAGGATATGAGGGCCACCCGCTTGGGGACCCTCACAAAGACAGTCTCATCGATGATTTCTGACCTTAGAATGGCGCGAAGCCGTCGTCCTTGGCCTTGGGGACTGTCCAGCGCTGTTTCGCATCAATCTCTGGCTGGCTACCGCCAACACGGGGCACTTGGCCATGATCTCCATACAGCCACAGAACGAGGTTGGATCGCTCGCCTTTTGTGATTGGCATGGATTCGTGAGGCACACTGCCGTGATGGATCAGGGCTTTGCCGGGAGCAAAATTCAACTCCGCCACCTGACGGGTTTCCCGGTCAAAGAACTTCACCCCAGATCCGGAAAAGTCTTCTCCCGGCAAGTTCAAGTTTAGGTTCAGCGTGACCGAAGACGCATCCGTATGAGCCCGCAATGACGTGTCTGCATCTGCCTGCCATTGGATGGAGAACCCAAACGTCTGGCTGTCAAAACCGACGATATCTGGGAATAGCAGTCGCGAGATTGGACGCATGTAGGCATCCATCAACTCACGATAGAAACTCTGAAATCGCGGTGCCGCAAGGTAGCCTTCTGAGCGGCTATCCAACATCGCGCCACCACGATTGAGCGAAATCCCGTAAGGCGGGCGCAATGGAATTTCCGCATTGGCGACGCGTTCGAGGTAGTCTCTCAGGACAGCAAGGCGTGTCGGATCAAAGAATTGCGCCTCATAGACGCCTGGGAAGACCTCTTCCCAAAGATCCTTTACCGCGATCTCGGTCGTGGGATCTTGCCAGGCCCGCTCCACTGCGGCGCGCAGTTTTGGATCATAAAGGCTGCTGTCCAGAACGCTGTCCTGATTGTCGGCGTCGTCCCATTCCTTCCACGCATCCTGAAGCAGACCCCTGTTCTCATTCCAAAACTGATGGACGGAGGGGGTCCGGTTTAACATCTCTTCACGTGTTGGTCGCTTGACCAAACGCGCACGTTCAAGTGAATTCTGTATCATCTCATGTCACTCCTCGTGACTGTCGCGCAGCTACTGTGGTCTGCGTTTTGTTAAGGAAACCGGGCCGCTCGGGCTGGTTTTGGGGTTGAATTTGGGAGCGGTTGGTGGGGTACCCCAAGCTGCGCTTGGGATGCCCCTTTTAGGTGTGACGCTTATTGGATGTCCTGGACGTTCATGACCAAGGTGTTCCAGTTGCGCTGGTTCTCGATGTCATGCTCCAGCCCTTGCTCATCTGCGATGCCAAAGCGTTTGACAGCAGGCGTCTTGCTGGTCGCTTGATACAGCCAATAGGCTTCTGCCTTCAGCGCCTCATCAATCGGCTTATCGATCGATTCATAGACCATTTGCTTGCAGGCATTGATCGAGTCTGCAGGGAACTTGGCAATGCGATTGGCAAGCGTGTTGACGTAGTCGTCGATCTCATCTGCTTCAAACGCCTTGTTGATCGTGCCCATCGCTTCGGCCTCATCTGCGCTGAAATCGCGGGCGCTCAGGATGATCTCCAGCGCGCGACCCAGACCGGTTTGACGGGCCATACGGGAGGCACCGCCGCCACAAGGCAGAATGCCCATGCCAACTTCCATCTGCATGAATTTGTATTTGCCGCGCACCGCAAACCGCATGTCCAGCGCCAGGGCCAACTCGTGTCCACCACCGCGCGCAAAGCCTTCCAGCTTGGCAATCGTGGCCTGTGGTACCCGGCTGATGCGCTCACACACGGATTGAAGATCAAGCAGTTGGGCCTCTTCACGTGACACAGCCTCAGTGGACATGTCTTTCAGTAGTTCAGTGTCATAGTGGCAGACCCAGATTTCCGGATTGGCCGATTGAAAAATAACCACTTTCGTGTCGCGGTCCCGTTCCAGACGCATGGCAAGACTGTTGAGATCAGCCAGCATTTCTTGGCCCTGCACATTCACAGTCCCGAAATCAAACGTGACGGTGGCAATTGCATTCTCTACTTTGACGTCAAATGTTGTGAAGTTCTCGTATTTCATTGGGTTGCCTTTCTTGGGGCCGCGCAGAACTCTCTGGCGGGTTGCTTCGGTTTCGTTGGGGGTCGATGGACAGGGGCCGCTATCGTGTGGGCCGCTGTTGCTTAGGTTTCTTGCGTCACGACACTCTGGATGGCCTGCATCACAGCAGCACTATGTGCAGCGTCTTGCGCGGCGGAATGCGGCGGTGCGAACCGTCCGCTGTCGTTGTCAAAATACTTGCCGCTGGCCGTGGCAAATGAAGCGCCCAATGCGGCTTCACGCAGGACATTCGCGCCAATGCTCAGATCGTTACCGGCCAGCCCGAAGCCTTCTTTGACCATCTTGGATGCCAACAACGACCCCGGATTAACAGCAATGATTGCGGGACCATCCGGCAATGCTTTCGCCATCTCATGGGACCAAATTGTGATGGCCAGCTTGCTTTGTGCATAGGCGTCCATGTCGTTCAGTTTTTTGCGCCCATGCAGAGCGTTCAAATCAATCGGTGCCTGCGCAGCGGACGACAGGTTCACCACACGGCCATCTTTCGCAATGATCGGCAGAAGATCCTGTGTCAGCGCGTATGGCGCAAAGGTGTTCACCACAAACCGGATATCATAACCATCTTTGGTCACTGTGGTTGGAGCTTTTAGAACACCCGCGTTGTTTATGACCACATCGATTGGGCTGTGCTTGGCACGTATGCGATCAGCAAGCGAATGCACATCATCCATATTGGATAGGTCAGCAACGTATTGCTCAGTTGCACCGCCAACAGTTTTTGCCGCGGCTTCCAGCTTGGCAGCATTGCGACCATGCAGCAGGATTGTGTGCCCTTCCGCCGCCAAAGTTTGTGCCGTCAGAAGGCCAATACCATCTGTGGAACCTGTGATGAGAATTGTCTTGGTCATTGGATGATCTCTCTGTGTTTGTCCCAGCACTGGGAATTAGGCCGCATACCGAACCAAGGTCCGGCTCTCGATGCTGCGTCGGACGGTATGGATGTTTGGGTCCTCAACCATGTCCAAGGCGCTGTGGGCGATGGACGGCAGCCCGCGATTGTCAAAGATATTGAAGAACGCCACCTCATCCGGTGTCATTTTGGACATATAGAGCCAATCATGATCAGGGTTTGCCGCGAGCCCCATGATCTGGCCTTTGCGATCTGGATAGATCAGGTCCAGTAAGATCCAATCGGCTTCGGCAACACTGGTTGGGCGGATAAATCCCAACGGAGCAGAATTGATCGCCGCGCCAATAGGCCTCCAGATGTTGATAAATGCGTAGTGGCCCTTGGACCATTCCGCGGCTTTGTCTTCCCCCAAAATATCGATCAAACGTTTCTTGGCCCCGTCAACGCTGTAGTCGCTGTGCACATTGCGGGCTGGTGCCCGATCTGCGTTGGGGTCATCCTCCCGCACTGTATGGTCAAAAACGATGACCTCCTCGGCGCCAATTTCAGTCGCCAACAGCTGCGACAGTTCCGCGTCGTAGGTTGCCAGCCAATTCCTTTGCGCGTCAAACGACTGCACGACCGTTGGAAATTTCGCGAAACTGACAGAGTTCTTTGGGAACGACAGACCGGCATCAAAGCGGCGCACGTCGCGCACGGCCATCTGTGTTGACACAAGTTCCGGTGAAATCAGGTTGCCGACAATTCCGCCGGCGTCCAACTCAAACGCCTGACGCTCGGGTTTGTGGACATGATAGTTTACGGTTGCGATCTGGTCCATTGATGGGCTCCTGTGTCATCTCGCAAACAGACTTATCACTTCCAAAAACTATATAAATAGCGCACATTTGATTTCACTATTCCGAAAATGAGAATAATATGGACACTCAAACTCTGCGCCTTTTTGTGCTTGCAAGCGAAACACTGAACATCAGCGCGGCGGGCCGCACGCTCGGAATGGCGCCAGCTGTTGCAAGCACGCGTATTGCGAAACTAGAGCGCCTCGTCGGCGCAGACCTGCTACATCGATCAACTCGCAAGGTATCGCTGTCCTTAGAGGGGCAAGACTTTCTTCCCTACGCACGCGAAATGATCGCCCAAGAAGAAGCCGCGCTCGCCGCGCTTGGAAAAGGCAGTACAAATGTCGGCGGAACACTACGCTTCGCAGCACCGAGTACTTTTGCCCAACTATACTTGGCCCCTTTGTTGCCCAAGTTTATGGACGAATATCCTGACCTTCGGCTCGACTTGCACCTATCGGATTCTCAATTTGATCTCATCGAAGGCAGTTACGATCTCGCGCTTCGCAACGCAGTTCTTGCCGACAGCAGTCTCACTGCACGTAAACTTGCCGACGATACCCGCATCCTGTGTGCCTCGCCAGATTACCTAAACAGCTATGGCACTCCGAAAGTCCCAGAAGATCTGTCGGCGCATCGACTAATCGCATTCAACGCTATCGAGCCAAAGACGCTGGTGTCTACCGCAGGCACACAAGCATTGTTCGATCCCAAGAATGCCGCCCATTGCTTGATCCTCAACGATGGGCTGACCCAAAAACTAACGACGCTCGAAGGTGCGGGGGTTTCAATCAACTCCTTCTGGGCGGTGCAAAAAGAGATTTCAGACGGAAGTTTGACCCGCGTGTTGCCCGACTATGAGCTGATAGAAAAACCTGCACTTTGGCTACTCTACCCAAAAAGTAATGTCGTTTCTGCCAAAGTCCGCGTATTTATCGATTTTTTGACAGATCACATAGGTCGTTCAATTGAAGCTCGAAAAATGTCCCAAGCCGGCACCTAACCTGAGTGACGGAACCTGCTGATTGGGGCTCTAGCGAACATTTAGTACGTCGTAGATGAAATTCCACTTTCGGCCGGTCACAGCTAAGCGAAACCATATCAGCCAATTAGAAGTGCCCGTTCATTCACATGCTGTAACACCGACGGTCACGCCAAACATTCTAGGCACGTGAACAGAAGTTCATCGAATCGGCTCCTAAACATCCTGTAAAAAGCGGATCACGGCTTCTTCATTTGTCGAAACGCCCAGTTTCAAGCGCGCGTTTTTGATGTAAAGACGGATGCTCGCCTCGCTGAGCGACAATGTTTGCGCGATTGCCTTAGGTCGTTGACCCGCTGCGATTAGCTCAAACACTTGATGTTCGCGAACGCTGAGGCGGCGACGGGCCTTGACCTGATCGCTGGCCAGTCGACAGTTTTCGAATTTACGATGAGCAATCAAACAAAAGGTCTGCAACTGATCTGCCAAGGGCATGATACTACGTTCAAAGTCGTGGCGCTTTGCAGTATTGCCGATAGCGAACCCACCAAAGCGACCAGAGCCCTTAAGGCAACAGGGTATACCAAGGCCCGCATGCCAACCAAAACCGGAGACCGTAGCAATATAGTCGCGCGTCCGATCATCGACATACTGTTCGTGGATATCCAAGAACTCCATACCCAGTTTCGTGACCTCAAACGTAGCACAGCAATGGGCGACGAAGGGCTCCTCAAAAGAGGCGTCCGCGACACATGGCTTTGGCCATGCGTCAGGCAGATTGGACAAGACAAACCAGTCGGGAACCACGCCATCGTCGCGCACCACGTACATGACATGATCAATGCCATGTGCACCCATCGCCTGAACCACAACATCCCACGACGATACCAAGCTTTTTTGAAGTTCGAGCCTGTAGGCGGCCTCTAGAAATACGCTATTCATTTAAGATTGATATATCAATTTTGGCAAATTGAAAACGGTTCTCAATCTCTGATGGTGAAAGAGATTTTAACAAGAGAAACCGCGACATGAGATTTAGAGCCTATTCGTTGCGCCGATATACATATTTCATGATGGCGACCCTGTCCGTCGGTCTCGCTTATGCGAACATGGCGCAGGCCCAGCCCCAACAGGAGAGAGATTTCATGGTCGTTTTTGACGGCTCTGGTTCCATGTGGGGACAGATCGACGGCACAGCCAAAGTCGAGATCGCGCGGGACGTTTTTGCGGGCTTGTCCGAAGAGTGGCAAGCCAATGGACAGGCCGTTGGATTGATCGCTTATGGTCACCGCCGCAAAGGCGATTGCACCGATATTGAGGTCTTGGCGCTCCCTTCTGTCGAGGTCTCCGCGTCTTTGGCTCAGATTGTCGGGACGATCACTCCACGTGGTAAAACCCCCTTATCACAGGCGGTACGCATCGCGGCCCAAGAGATGGGCTACACCGAGAACGCAGCGACTGTGGTGCTGTTGTCCGATGGAATCGAGACCTGTGATCTAGACCCATGTGCCGTAGGGGCTGAGCTCGACCGCCTCGGGCTCGACTTTACGGCGCATGTTATCGGGTTCGATATCCGCGAAGAGACCGACAAGGCGCAATTGCAGTGTTTGGCGAACACGACGGGCGGCACCTATGTGGACGCGCGTGATGCCGCCACGCTCACCAGCGCCCTGACCGAAGTGACCGGCGGAAAAGAGCACGCCGCATCGAACGATCGGGATGCCGCCACAACAAAAGCGCACATCACGATTGCGGTTGCCGAAGGAACCGCGCGTCCCGCGACGGTCACCGTGTCCGCTGTGAATGCAGCGAGCGGGAAGACGCAGGATTTGGGCAGTCTGGAGGGGGCGGATCAGGTCATTGCTGGACTTGTCTTCGATCTACCTCAGGGCGACTGGATCTTTGCAGCCGCAGGCGACGGGGGCGCCGGTGAGATCGCGATCAGCCTTACGGATGCTGAGCACGAGGTTTCCATTCCCTTTGCAGCCAGCGATGCAGCCTTCGAGCTCATCGGCGCGGGTAGGTTTGCTGTCGATGGTACGATCGCGTTCCAACTGCGCAGTCTCGAACCTTTGCAACAAAATGCGACCTATAGCGTTCTGCTGCTGCCAAAGGGCGCTACGGCCTTTGAAGAGAATATTACGTTCACCTATCGCTTTGGCACCGACCCAGAAACAACAGAACATGCATTCTATCCGTGGGAGTTTGACCTGCCAGCTGGGGATTATGAGGTCGCGGTCATGGGCGACAGCTATGATCTTGGCGACCATTTGGGCCGGTTCCCTGTGCAGTTGGCCGAGACGCTTGAGGAGACCGCACCACAGGCCAGCGCCTCGTCAACCGACGACACGCCCCCCCCGCCCAGTTTCGCTTTTTCTCAGATCGCAGACCCTCTTAGCGCAGGCGTGCCACATGCGTTTGTGATCGAAGGGCCTGTTCAGACAGGGGATCAGGTGATGTTTATCGGCCTTGATGGGCAAGATACGCAGATCACCCCTGTGCCAGACACCGGTTTGGTTTCAGTGCCACCCCAGATCGCCGAGGGCACATTCCGTATTCAACTGGTGCGAGAAGACGGATCAGAGTTTCACCTTGGTGTGATCGACATTTTACCAGCTCAGGCGCAGGATATGGGCGATCATGCTGCGGGTGGGGAGCCTGCTGATACGATGTTCGGTACGGATGACCGCGCCTCTGAGGTAGCCCAGCAAGAGCTCAGCTTTGAGCCGTGGAAGACCTGTGATGCACAGACGCCTTGCCGTGTCGCAGATCGGCGTGTTGGGCTTGAATGGATGATGCCCGTCGGATGGACCAGTGATGAGCCGTTTTACTATACGACCGCCAGCGGCGCGCAGGCCGATCACCCAACGATGCATCTGGCACGCAACACAGCAGGCGCATTCACCGTCGCCCTCAATCCGCGGCAATGGGATGCTCAGCTTGGCCCATGTGAAGAGGTCGCATCAGGTCTGTTATGTCGCACGACCTCAGACGTGCTGCGCGATCAAACGGACTACGAGATGATCCGCAACAGCCTGAACGGTGACTTTCCCAAACCCGACGGCTGGTTGCCCATCGGGCGCACTTGGACCATCGAAGACCGGACATTGGGCGTCCGCGTCGGCTTGCTGAAATTGGACGAGCCGCAAAAACGGGCCGAGACCGTGATCGCCTCCGTTCGGTTGGACAACCCCGACCAATTTGGGTTGAGCGACAAAGGCATCGTGCAGACGGAATTGGGTCTGATTTGGGACAAAGACCTGATCGTGAATGCCATTGATGGTGAAATTCGCTTTGAGGACGGCGCTTTGTTTGTGCTTCTGGCCCGTCCTGGTGGGTGGGACGGCACGCAAGATGTCTGGGTCGGTCAAATTGTAAACCAAGCCAACCATCGCGCCGTTCTTGTGGACTTGTATTGAGGGCAAAGTTTATGAAAAACATCATATTTATCGCAGTATTGGCTGCGGTTTACCCTATGGCAGCACCCGCTCAGGGCGTCCCGCTATATATAGAAATCGACGGGCAGCTGGATTTCTCGGGCGACTATCTGAGCGACTCTGAAGTGACAATACTGTTGGGTGGAGAGCGCGCCGCTGATACCTTCGGCCCGCCTGAGTTCATCGCCAAAGATGTCCGGTCTGGAACGGCCGTGCCGGTTTGGGCGTCGATGCGGGATTACGAGTTTGTCCATGGTGGCGACGGCGTTCTCGAAAATCGGCACGATGATCTGACCTTTGACGAAAGCGATGCGCAAGCGCCTCAAGAGGACTTGGTGTTCGATGACAGCGACACGGACGACCTGCGCGAAGACCTCGATTTTACGGAACGCGGCGCGGATGACAGCGGCGATGACATGACCTTCACCGAAACTGATGCGCTCTCGGTGCCTGATATTTTTGACGGCACACAGCCGGATTTCCTTCAGCCCGCTCATGGCGTTTGGAGCATTGCTTTGACGCGCTCTGACGCCAGCGGTTGCCCGCCCGGCATTTCGGAATTGGCGACAGCACAGCTGGGAAAGACAGGCGCCAAAGATATTATTTTCAGTGAACCAGGATGGGTGCCCGCCGATCTCAATCCAGACTACGGGCGCTATTCTTGGACGACGGTTGGGACCAATGGCTTTCAGTCAGAACCTTACACCACTGGCCCACAGGCCGCAGGGTCGGGCGTTTCCTTGGTTGTCACTTTAGCGCTTAACGCAAAATCCGAAACGCAAATTGATGTCTGGGCGCAAATTCAAATGAACTTGGCACCAGCTTTCGCTGCGATGGTGCGCGGCTCAACAACCTGTCTGGCGACCATGACGGGCAGCTACACCAAGACCTGAAAGGACCTACCATGTTTCGCACTGTTTTGATGGCCGCTGGCCTGCTTGCCTCTTGCGCGCTTCCCGCTGTGGCCTGTGGGCCAAGCGCCGATGAACTTAAACTTTCGCTCATTGGAGACTGGCAGGTGTCTAACGGGTTTGGGACCTTGTCGATGAACGGGCATATCATGCCGCTTCCGTCCGGCAACAGCACCACGGCCAAGATTGTCCCCACGGAACTTGGCATAGCCATCACAGGCGGTGCAGCACCGGGGACGTATGAGGCGCAGTTTATTGAGGATGCGCGTTTTGTTATGGATGCCCCTAGCCGCACCATTCTCGAGCAAGGCGCAGCGTGGTTCGGCGAAGCGCCTGAGATTCTCACCGATGAAGAACTTACGATCGTTGCAGGATGCCGCGAAGGTCAAATGCTGCCGCAAATCCACGTGTCCGGCACCTTTAAGGACCCAGAAGGGCCAGTCAAATTCGACGTTTACCTCTTTGTGCTGAGTGAAACGAACATGTACGGGATCATGTCTGGTGATCTTTTATCGATGGGCGGCACCGCGAAACGCGTGACCAGATGGTCGCGCTAGGGGCGCATCTCGTTTTTTTCTTGAGCAGCGCCTTTTCTGTTATTGTCGCAAGTCAATCTATTGCTCCGCGCTTACATGCAAATCAGAGTTGCGGCACCCTAGCTAGGGTGGTCAACATCTGATGCGCGCATGAATGCTTTCGTCGTCGTCAAAATACCGCGTCGCACTCGCGGCGAACTTCTGCTTTCTGCGTATTAGGCCATCCTCGGCCTCGGCCCTCGCCCCTTCTCAGGAACAGTCTCCTCGACACACTCATCCCAGACATTATCCACTAGGTTCTTGCCTTAGGGTGATCTGACCAACGATGCACATCCAATGGCCTTGAATGTTAAGGATTCTCTATCTGAACCATGCTCGGCGCTCTAGTTTTCTGGGACTTGTACTCAGAGGCCTAGCAACTCGGGATCCCACGACTTGAGCTCCCTACTGAGGTCTCCCTATCCCTCTAAATACGCGACCTATCGATTATTCTTACCTATTGTGGAGGGTGGATAGCTCGAGGCGAGATTCTTCCCGAAGTGGGGCATAAACGGGGGCATTTCTTAGACCCAGGCTGGATCCAGCTGCTTGCTCGGATCGACCAACGAGACGTGCCTGGGGCGGTGGAAACACTGGCCACACATATTGATAACCATATGAATTTGTGTATTTTTATGAGATGCCGCGAACTCGTCAGCGCCAGTCAGTCCGTAAATTCCCAAACAAGCCAACAGATACATTGGCTTTTTCTGGCGCCCTACACTACGCGGAAAACATTGTTACGAACGCGCTGCGCCAACCTTCGAGGGCTTCAGAGTGTTTTGCAGCTTCAGAATCGAAGCGCATTTTTCCTGCCGATCACCCACGTTATTGGGAGCGGTGAGCGTGCAAATAAACCGGTGAAGCGCAAGTGGGATTCGATTTTATTCATCCGGCGACTAGCGTCCCCTACCCGCGCCATTGCTACCATCAAGGCATGAATTTCATCGGCTTCAGGATCAAATTGAACGGATTTGAGCGAACGCAAGCTTGGGAAATACCCTTCCTCCCCAGTCACTTCGCTCAACTTTGTTCCTCGGCCACTTGTCGCACAGCTGCATGCCAAAAAAATTCTGTCACATCACCGCTCCGATTTGCCAGGGAACAAACTCAACACCCCCAAAGCCAAGGTCTTCGCTTTTGGTTTTTTCGCCTGAGGCAATTCGAATGAGCGTCTCAAAAAGCTCTTCGCCCTTGGCCTCAATGCTGACCCCTTCAGTTACGATGTCGCCGCAGTTCAAATCCATGTCGTCAGCCATCCGATCATACATTTCTGAGTTCGTCGCAAGCTTAATGCATGGTGTCGGCTGATAGCCCGAGACCGAACCGCGCCCGGTGGTGAAAACGATCAGGTTGGCACCGGATGCGATCTGCCCAGTCACAGAACACGGGTCAAAACCCGGGCTGTCCATAAAGACAAACCCGTGTTTTTCTATTTTTTCTCCGAATTTGTACACATCTCGCAAAGGTGCCGTACCGCCTTTGGCCACAGCACCCAGCGACTTTTCAAGAATGGTCGTCAGTCCCCCTCGTTTATTTCCGGGGCTCGGGTTGTTGTCCATTTCACCGCCGTTACGCGATGTATAGTCTTCCCACCACCGAACCCGTTCGATCAACTTCTCACCTACTTCGACACTTTCAGCCCGGCGTGTCAGGAGATGCTCCGCGCCATATATTTCGGAGGTCTCGGAAAGGATCGTTGTTCCGCCATGACGCACCAACAGATCAGAAGCAAAACCAAGCGCAGGATTGGCCGTGATTCCAGAATATCCGTCCGATCCACCACATTGCATACCCACCGTAATTTCACTGATGGGAGCGGGACTGCGCGCGGCCTGATTGGCGTGTTCAGCAATGCCGCGCAACTCTTGCAGGCCTCGCTCAATCGTTCGTCGGGTCCCACCCTCATTTTGGATTGTCATATAGCGCAAGGTACCATCTGCCCGAATTGGACGCCCACCTACAAGATCTGCCACCTGCATGACTTCGCAACCAAGACCGATCAGTAGAATGCCACCAAAGTTCGGATGCTGTGCATAGCCCGACAACGTCCTGAAGAGCGTCGCATAGCCTTCATCCTTACCAGACATCCCACATCCGGTGCCGTGCACAATAGGCACAATACCATCGACGTTCGGAAAACCGTTGAGCAGGCCATCTTTCTCAGCGGCTTCTGCGATAAAGCGCGCCACCGAGCCCGAACAATTTACCGTGGTCAAAATCCCAATGTAGTTACGAGTTCCGACTCTTCCGTCGGCACGGACGTACCCCTGGAAAAGCTTTCTCGACGCGATTTCCTCCAACGGCGTATTGGAACACGCGTGCGCATAGTCCTGATGGTGATTGCCCATTCCTAGATTATGAACATGCACATGATCTCCCGGTAAAATGTCAGACTTCGCCTCTCCAATAATCTGGCCGTATCGGATCACATGTTGCCCGGTAGCGATCGGGGATGTGGCGATTTTCTGACCTCGTGTAACTGATTGCCGCAACGGTTCCGACAGACCGTCCACAAGGTCGCCGGCTTTAAGAGCCTGTAACGCAATGACTACGTTATCGGCCGGGCTCAGCTTCACAGCTTGGCGAAGAGCGAATTTCTGGGAGGATTTGTTGGTGTCTGTGGTCATGTCTTTTCCATCTGCTTGTTCTTTCGCTAGAGCCCACGACATCACTTGTCAACTAACATGTTAGAATGTTATTGTGCATCCATGAACTATGCAGATGAAATCGACGCCAGTTTATTGAGCGATATAAGGACCATCAAAGGTTCGCTCGGTCAGCGGGTTCATGAGGCAATCAAGACAGCAATTTTGACGTTGGATTTTCCGCCAGGCGCAAATTTGCGAAAGGCTCCGATCTGCGAGCGGCTTGGCGTCTCACGTGCGCCCGTGTCGGACGCGATCGCGCGTCTCGCCTCAGAAGGGTTGGTGGACGTCATTCCGCAATCCGGCACGCGGGTTTCTTACTTTTCGATGAGCGAAATTCGCGAAGGCGCATTCTTACGCGAAGCCTTGGAACTTTCGACAGCCTCCAAGGTGGCGCACGATCTAACAGAAGAACAGCGTCAGAAGTTGAGACGCAATCTGCGAATGCAGGAATTTTTGATACAAGACGGAGATAATGTAGGCTTCTACAAAGCTGACGAGGAGTTTCATGGCTTACTGATGGAATTCACTGGGTATGTCCGCTTGCTGAATTTTGCCCATTCCGTGTCGCTACAAGTTAATCGCGCACGGATTCTGCTTTTACCAACACCCGGTCGCGTTGCAGAAACACTTGAAGAACACCGGGCAATCTACGAGGCGATTTGTGAACGCGACGGTCCAGCGGCACAGGCAGCCATGCAACGCCATCTAGGACAGTTAATGCCACGCATCGAAGAGCTGGCTCTTGAACGCCCGCATCTTTTCAACAATCCCATGGCGACGACTAAGCAAGTGGGATGAATGCTTCCGAAAATGATACCGCTGAACTGTCCAACAGCTCGGCTAGTATAGTGCCCCCTATAGGCTTTGGCTAAGCACCTCCAGTAAACCTGTATAGAAACGTCAACGAAGAGGATTCATCAAATGCCCTCACAAAAGCCTATGATGCCGGCATCCAATGCTTTGACGCTTCGGCTGAATTTGGTTTGGGGGTCTCCAAAACTTGGTTTGGCAGCTCCGACATCCAGCTTTCGACTAAAATGGGCCGCCTTCTAAACAATCGACTGCGAGCCACATGAGGTCACGTCACAAGCCTTTTCAATGTTCCTCAAAAGCGGATTTTTTGATTTGACCAATGGCATTCATGAAATGTGAAAACACTTCCGAGCGAACCGTGGAAAATTGGCTTAGTGGAGGTCTTCATCGCAAAGGTGATCACTTTATCGAACGAATACTAAACTTGAAGGAATTCTCAGAAACCCTTCTGGGCCTATGTGACCGAGTTGCCGATTGCGCTTCATTGGAGCTTATGTATCTCCGAACCACATTGCTCGCATACTCACAACGGCAATAGAGAGAAGCTCGTCTCATACAACCCAAACAAAATTATTCTATCCTGAAAGCCTTTGAGATTGCACTGAAGAATGTATGAGGTAAACCTTGGTTTTAAGCTGGCGAGTTCCCCCACAAGTTACTGACCTATTTAACGATTTCTGAGATCCTCACCGTCAATACTCCTGAAGTGTGCACATTCACTGTAAATTTCAGTGTTTCCAGGCAATTTTAGGAGTTACTGGCTCCCTCAAGGCTGCCGCCAGCACAGTAACAATCTTGTATATCGGCAATAAAAACAAAAATGCTTTTCGCCAAATTGCTTGGCGCTGCGATCATGCAGGGCCTTCGCCAATGAGCACGTTGTGAACATGCTCTCCTAAAGTCGCCTTTTATCACAGATCTCACCAAAGTAATCCGCGATTGCGCAATTGCGTTTGGTGGCCCTTTGGGTGCCGCCTCTTGTGCAATTGTGCAGATCTTAATCTAATGAAAGTCGCGACTGGGGAACAGCCGTTTCGCCTGATCGCGCGGATGCATGGCGCGCGCCGGGTAGCGCGCGCTTTTCGGTGTGTCATCCGTACGCGAACCTTCAGTGGTTAAGGCCTCAGGCTGGGGATGGCCGAGTTCTGCAAGCTCATAAGACAAATCCTGAATGTCCTGCGCAATGAGATGCACAACAATACCTTCACGTTGGAGATGGCCTGTGACACGAAGGAGCCGCCCCCCCATCACAACCCGCTTGAAACGTTCGTAAACCTTCGGCCAGACAATCACATTGCTGACACCCGTTTCATCTTCAAGCGTAAGAAAGATCACGCCAGACGCCGTGCCAGGGCGTTGGCGCGTGATAACAAGGCCGCAGATGCTGTAATGCCCCAAAGGCACGTCTGATAGCGACGCATGCGTAATCAGCCCTGACAGAGACGGACGTAACAATTCCATAGGGTGGGCACGTAGGGTTAAACGGGTGGAAACGTAGTCTGCGACCACTTCTTCGCCCAAGTGCATATTGGGAAGCAGCACCTCAGGTTCTTGGATGGCTTCCCCATCGAGCGGATCGTTAAATAGTGGCAAAGGTTTAGGGCTTTGAATGGCTTTGACTTTCCAAAGCGCCGCCCGACGCGTAAGCCCCATATCTGAAAAGGCGTCCGCCTCTGCCAGCCGTGTCAAAACATCTGGCCGGATGCCGGCCCGCAACCACAGCGCCTCGGGGTCGGGGTAACCATTGCCACGCGCCCCTACAATCCAGCCTGCATCCTCTTCTTTGAAACCTTTGATCTGGCGAAACCCAAGCCGGAGGGCCAAAGCGCCATCTGGACGGCGTTCCAGTGTACTGTCCCATTCAGAGTGATTGATACATATCGGGCGCGTTTCCACCCCATGTTCGCGGATATCGCGCACGATCTGTGCAGGAGCGTAGAACCCCATAGGTTGAGAATTGAGCAGCGCACAGCCAAATATCGCCGGATGATGGCATTTTAGCCAAGCTGACACATAGGCCAACATGGCAAAGGCGGCCGCGTGGCTTTCGGGAAAGCCGTAATCGGCAAAGCCTTCGATTTGCCCAAAACACCGCTCAGCAATCTCAATGTCATAGCCGTTGTTGAGCATGCCTGCGATAAACTTGTCGCGATGTTTGCCAATTGTCCCCATGCGTCGAAACGATGCAAGGGACCGGCGCAAGTGATCCGCGTCTTCCGGCGTAAAACCCGCACCAACGACAGCAATCTGCAGAGCCTGTTCCTGAAAAAGCGGCACCCCCAAGGTGCGTTTTGTCACCTCTTCCAGCGCAGGGCCAAAAGGTTCAGGCGTCTCTAAACCACTGCGCCGACGGATGTAGGGTTGGACCATATCACCTTGGATGGGCCCCGGGCGCACAATGGCGACTTCTATGACCAGATCATAAAACTCTCGCGGCTTCATCCGCGGCAGGAAATTCATCTGCGCCCGGCTTTCCACTTGAAAAACGCCCACAGCATCCGCACGGCACAGCATATCATAGGTAGGCGTGTCTCCTTGCGGGATGGTGTCAATGCTGTGGGTGATCTGTTCGTGTTTCTGCATCAGGGCAAAGGTTTTTTGGATGCAACTCAGCATGCCGAGCCCGAGCACATCCACCTTAAGGATATGCAGCGCATCAATGTCATCTTTGTCCCAACAAATCACGGTACGATCGTCCATTGCGGCGTTTTCAATCGGCACCAACTCATCCAGCCGTCCGCGGGTGATGACAAAACCACCCACATGCTGCGAAAGATGCCTTGGAAAGCCGATAATTTCGCCGATCAAGCGCAGGGTTTGCATCAAGCGATGGTCATCGGGGTTGAGGCCAAGTTCACGCACACGGTCAAGATCCACGCCGCCGCTGCTCATGCCCCAAATTTGTCCGGACAGCCCTGCGGTCACATCTTGGCTCAGTCCCATGACCTTGCCGACCTCTCGGATAGCGGCGCGGGTCCGAAAATGGATGACCGTTGCACAAAGCCCGGCGCGGTGGCGGCCGTACTTCTGGTAAATCCACTGAATCACCTCTTCACGCCGCTCATGTTCAAAATCGACGTCAATGTCAGGCGGCTCACCCCGGTGTTTGGATACAAAACGTTCAAACACCATGGCGATCATGTCTGGGTGGACGTCGGTGATCCCCAAGAGATAACATAGGATCGAATTGGCCGCAGAACCGCGCCCCTGACACAAAATACCTTTGGATTTTGCAAATTGTACAATGTCATACACGGTCAGGAAATAGGCAGGAAATTCCAGTTCCTTGACCACAGCGAGTTCTTTGTTCATCAGCTGGACAGCCCTGTCTGGCGGACCATCAGGATAGCGGTGTTTCAGACCTTCGTTGACCAAACGCTCTAGACGCATTTGCGGGGTTTCACTGTCCGTGCTTTCATGTGGGTATTCATAAGACAGCTCGCTTAAATCAAAGCTGCATTTGTCTGCGATCTCACGTGTCCGGGAGAGGGCCGCCGGGTGGTTATGAAAGACGCGCGCCATATCGGCACCTGCCTTTAGGCGGCGCTCACCATTGGATAGGGCGTGGGTGCCGATTTGGTCGATGGTGATGTTTTTGCGCATGCAGGTCAGTACATCAGCAAGCTGGCGGCGGTTGGCGCGGTGCATAAGTACATCCCCAATGGCCACCATCGGCGCGCAAACCCTTTGGGCCACGAGCGCACAAGCCGCCAGATAGGCCTGATCACTGCCATCATAAGGTGGCACTGCACCCAAAAACACATTGTGAGGGAAATGCCGGCCAACCGTTTGTATGTCGGCGACGGCGCGCTTTAGTCCCTTCTGTGGCAGGGCAATCAAGATCATGTCTTTACATGCAGGGATCATGTCTTTGACATAGAGGGTGCAGTCGCCTTTTCCCGCCCGACGTTTCCCTAAAGTAAGCAAAGATGTAAGGCGCCCGTACGCTGCTCGATCGCGGGGTAAGACTAACCACTCTACGGTACTATCTGCAAGCACAAGGCGGCAGCCAACGATGAGTTTTGGCAGCTGTTGCATCACTGGTTTTTGCAAAGCATGGCTCTCACCACATACTTGGCGAGACGAGGCGTCCAACTGTTGTTCAGATCGGATGTGCACCACCTCCCGTGTCTCAAGGCGGAGCTGCTTTAAGGCGCTCCAGGCGCGCACAACGCCAGCCAGCGAGTTCCGATCAGTGATGGCGATGCCGGTTAGGCCAAGCTCTGCGGCGCGCACGATGAGCTCTTCCGGGTGGGAAGCCCCGGTGAGGAATGTGAAATTAGTGGTGACACTAAGCTCCGCATACTCAAGATTCTGGTATCGAATTGGCATCTGAGGAGCAACATCTGGTGACGGGCGGAGGGCATCGGTCATGCAAATTCGCCCTGAACAAACCAGCCGGGGTTCTGTGGGGTATAAAACAGCCAAAGCCGCCGCCCCTGTCGCGTTTCAACCCGCCAATAATCCCGCAACCCAGAACGCCAGTTATCATCCTCCAACCACCATTCCGGCGCTATACGTTCGGGACCCGTGGCACGCCCGGTGGTTAAAGACATCCGCCGCCAGCGAAACTGTTTGGGGGGGCGCAGGCCAGTTGCTGCAATGGCTTCTGGTGGGAACAGACAGATAGGACGGGGCTTTGTGCTGATCCAAGGGCCGGCGGGGTCTGAGTAAGCGGCAGGTGCAACCATAAAACTACGCTCGGGAATGTGACTGTCAGCCGCAATAAACTGATGAATATTTTCCAACCCAATCCGAGTTCCAAGACGGGTGACCAAATCATCCAGCCGGTCTCTGCCGCCATCTGACACATGGTTAAGCTGCTGCACAGGCAAGGTCTCGACCTGTGTGGCCTCTAGGCGCAGTTGATCAATGCCAAACCCCGCGTCGATCTCTGTCAAACCACGTTCAAAAAGCGGAAGGATGCGCTGTGGATCTCGCAGCGGGCGGGCCAAACGTAGCTCGACCTGCTGTTGGCCCTGATCGACCCGACGTAGAGTCAGGCAAAGCTTACGCGCACCCATCCCTTGAGTCTTCAACTTTGCACAAAGCTGGAAAAGCAGCCGCTCTGTGCCCGCCATCACATCGGAGAGCAACCCAATGGGCTCGGGGACGGTCATCCGCACCGCATATTGCACCGAAATTGATAGGGGAGAAATCTCCTCCGGTTGCGCGCCCAGAGCCTGATCCAATCGCCCTAAAAGACTGGGACCAAAGCGGCGGTTCAGTGGCGCACGAGCCGCTTGGACCAGATCGCCAATGCTGCGCAACCCCAACCTCTGCAAGGCCACGGAAATAGGCTCCTCTATACGTAAAGCCGCCACAGGCAAAGACGTTAAAGCCGACAACATATCGCCGGGTGGGGCAATGCCCTCGCCATAATGCGCCAAGGCCCAAGCCGCGCCCCGTGTGTCTGCGCAGCCTATGCACGCAGAGAGACCCGCCCGCATCAGACGAGCCTGCATATCGGCCAACATAAGCGCCTCCCCCCCAAACAGATGCGCCGCCCCCGTGATGTCCATCACCAGCCCATCTTCCTCCAAGCCGACCCATGGGCAATAGCGCGTCGCCCAGCGACCAAGCAGGCGCAGGAACCGATGATCTTGATCCACATCCGCCTCACGGCTTTTCAGAATTGGGCAAAAGGCGCGCGCGTCAGCATAAGACATCCCTCGATGCAGCCCCTGTTTAATTGCGGCGGTGTTCAGGCAATAAATCCGGTTGGTATTTTTCTGGTTCAGCGTCAGTGCAAAGGGCCCATCCACCGGGCGCTGGCGCAAAACCCGATCACTTGCCAGACGGGGAAACCATAACGATACGATGCGACGCTGCGTCCCAAAGAACATGCCATGCTCCAAGCGTTCCTGATTTGTTCTTTATAAGTTCCCAACTCTGCAGTGTCGAGTCCTCCGCCCGTTGATCAGCATCAAAAATCGGGGAACATCGCCACCGAGTTTGCGCCGCATTACTGCCCATGCCGTCAGGAATAATCGCAAGCCCAGTTGATTCTCCAGCCTGCGCGGCAAGTTGCAAACGCCGCCCTTCGGTCAGACCGATCGGTTTATTTAGGGCCATAACAACAAGTGAGACCGCCTTTGAGCGCAGCGATTCTTCGGCGATCGCAAGGGTATCCAATTGGGTTTGTGTGATGCAGACCATCACCTCAGACGGATTCACAAACCCCGCAAATCCCACGGGGTTGATCTGGTGCTTGTCCCAACCTTCGCGGATCCACAACACCGGACCACCACACCGCGCCGCGAGGGCAAATGCAAACATGTAAGCCCCAGCACCGCACACCTCATGTGTACGAGTCTTGATCGGCGGAAAAAAAGGCACGTTAGAAGCAGACGTCATCCATCAACAATACCATCACCAGACGCGATGTGAAGAGCGCCCGTTGTAGAGCCGAGACTGCATAAAGAGCCTCATGTGTGCGCTTTTGGGCGCGCAACTCACTCCGCATCCGCCAAGTCGCGCCGCCTTTTGCGCATCCCTCCCGATCAAAACTCTTCAGATCTCTTGTCAGGCAACGCCAGCACCATGAATTTCGTTTGACACAGCCCAGTGCGAATTCTAAGACCCGCGAACAATTTATGCGACGACCATTGACCGGAGTACGCGCCCATGGCTTGGCTAGATTCCCGCATCCCAAAACGCATTTCGCCTGCGCCATACGACGCGGCCGCAAGACTCCGCGCGCCCCTTCTTAACAGTTTTTAACCAAGGTGCACTCGATTGCCTCACAAACTCCCCCTTTCCGCTTCAATCTACGGCATCGACCGTTGGGGAAAAGGGCTCGTCACCACCCTGCAAAATGGAGATGTGGCCCTCTGTGATCCTGCGAACCCGCATGTGGCGCCCTTTAGCCTACCCGCCATCCTTCAGGATCTGCAACAACGCGGCATTGCCAGCCCCCTATTGCTGAGGGTTAAAAGCTTTCTTGAAACCCAAATCGCCCAACTCAATAACGCATTTGACAAGGCCATCGCCCAATACAACTATCGCGCGCCCTATCGCGGCGTCTTCCCAATCAAGGTCAATCAACAAGCTCAGGTCGTTGACCGCATTGTCGATTTTGGCCGCCAGTATGATTTTGGTCTGGAAGCGGGTTCCAAACCAGAGCTCGTGATTGCGCTGGCGCACAAATTATCCAAAGACGCGCTCATTGTATGTAACGGCGTAAAGGATGCTGAATTTGTACGGCTTGCAATCCTATCTCTACGGCTCGGATTTAATACGGTGATCGTGCTGGAAAGCCCCAAAGAAGCAGAAATCGTAATCGAGGTGGCTCAAGAGCTAGGCATAGACCCGCTGTTGGGGGTGCGTGTAAAACTGACCAATCAGATCAGTGGAAAATGGCAAAGCAGTTCTGGCGATCGCTCCGCATTTGGCATGAACACAGATCAATTGATGCGAGTGGTGGACCGCTTGCGCGGCGTTGGCCTGCTGCATTGCCTCAAACTGCAACATTCGCACTTGGGAAGCCAGGTGCCAGACGTTAACGACGTGCGGCGCGCCGCAACTGAAGCATGCCGATACTACACAGAAATGACTCACGAGGGGGTGCCGCTCACTCATCTTGACCTCGGCGGCGGTCTGGGGGTGGACTACACAGGCGAACAGCGGGCCACTGAGAACTCCGTCAACTACACAGTAGAGGAATACTGTTCAAACATCGTAGAAACAGTGGCCTACGCAATGGATGCCGCCAATGCCCCCCACCCCATTCTGGTGACCGAAAGCGGGCGCGCAGTGTCAGCCACCTCTTCTATGCTTGTGTTTGATGTACTGGAAAGCACTCTGTTTGATGCCCCAGACGCACCCAGCGCCCAAAGCGACGACCATCACTTCGTCACTGACCTGGCCGCAGTGCTGAGTTATTTGAAACCGGAGCGGGTTCAAGAATGCTGGAATGACGCTCGCTTTTATCGCGACGAATTGCGCGCGCTCTTCCGGCGTGGCCATGTAGATTTGCGCCAAATGGCACGTGCTGAGCGCATCTATCTTAACCTTATGACACACATCAAAGATTTGGTTCGGACCACAGAACCTGAGAGCGACCTGAGTGACGAACTCAAAAAGATCGCAGATGTCTACCATTGCAATTTTTCGCTGTTTCAGTCGCTTCCCGATGTGTGGGCCATTGACCAACTTCACCCGATTGTGCCGCTTCAAATGCTGAACACCCCACCGGATCGCCGAGCGGTACTGTCAGACATCACATGTGACAGCGACGGAAAAATCGATAAGTTCATTCTGGCCAATGAGATCGCCCCCTCTTTACCAGTGCACTCACTGCCCGAAGATCGCCCCTATTACCTCGGCGTCTTTTTTGTTGGAGCATACCAAGAAACTCTAGGTGATCTGCACAATCTCTTTGGCGACACCAACGTGGTCACCATCGATCTGCGTGCGGATGGTGGCTTTGATCTGCTGCATGAACAAGAAGGGGACACAATTGCAGAGGTACTATCCTATGTTGAGTATGATCCAGCCGACTGTATCGCAGCTTTCCGCAAGATGGTGGATGAGGCGATTTCTGCAGGTAAACTCGCAACTAGCGAACGTAAGACGTTGATCGGGGCGTACCGCGATTCGATGAATGGCTACACTTATTTCGAATAACTTTGGTCAGGAGGCTAAAATGGGAAAAACACTCGTCGTAGGCGCAGGTGGTGTAAGCCACGCTGCCGTCCACAAAATGGCGATGAACGCTGAAATCTTCACAGAGATCACTTTGGCCAGCCGGACCAAATCGAAATGTGATGCCATCGCCAAAAGCGTAAAAGAACGCGTCGGAGTGGACATCAAAACAGCTCAGCTGGACGCGATGGACATCTCTGCAACTGTAGCGCTGATCAAAGAAACCGATGCCGATATCCTCGTGAACCTCGCGCTGCCGTATCAAGACCTAAAACTAATGGATGCCTGCCTTGAAGCCGAGTGCCACTACCTCGACACCGCAAATTACGAGCCCGAAGATGAAGCCAAGTTCGAATACCACTGGCAGTGGGCCTATCAGGACAAATTCAAAGAGGCTGGCCTTATAGCCATCCTCGGCTCAGGCTTTGATCCAGGCGTGACATCCGTTTTCGCGACATGGCTGAAGAAACACAAGCTCGACACCATCCGCCAAATCGACGTGCTGGATGCAAACGGCGGCTCCAACGAGCAAGCATTTGCTACCAACTTCAATCCTGAAATCAATCTTCGCGAAGTGCTGCAAGAAGCACGCCATTGGGAGCAGGGTGATTGGCAGACCACGCCGGCCATGACCCATAAGGTCGCGTTTGACTTCCCCGGTATTGGCCCAAAAAACATGTACCTTATGTATCATGAGGAATTGGAAAGCCTGTCTACCCACTTCCCGGAAATAGAGCGCGCCCGCTTCTGGATGACCTTTGGTGATGCCTATATCATGCACGCCAAAGTGCTGGAAAACGTAGGCATGACCCGGATCGACCCAGTGATGCACAATGGCCAAGAGATTATCCCGATCCAATTTCTCAAAACCCTACTGCCCGATCCCGGTGATCTTGGCGAGCAGACCAAAGGCAAAGCCTGCATTGGCGACATTGCCACGGGTCAGGCCAAAAACGGCTCGGGTGAAAAAACATACTATATTTACAACATCTGTGATCACGAAGAGTGCTTTGCAGAGGTGGGCTCCCAGGCGGTATCTTACACCACCGGCGTACCGGCTATGATTGGCGCAGCACAGGTCTTGAAGGGAAATTGGGCGGAGCCGGGCGTGTGGAACATGGAACAACTCGATCCAGACAATTTCATGGACATGCTGAACGCGCATGGCTTGCCATGGCAAGTGCAGGAACTCGACGGCCCAGTCGATTTCTAAAATTACCTAGGACGGCATTTGTGCCGTCCTCATTGGCCTTGAGGAGCCGCAGATGGCCGACATGATGCAAACCAAAGCCGGCGATGCGAGCGTTTTTCGCAGCTTTGACCTGAGCCGTGTCCCTTCGCCTTGTTTCGTGGTCGACGAGGTCGCGATTGAACGCAACTTGCACATTCTAAAAGACGTCTCCGACCGCTCCGGCGCCCATATACTCGCAGCGCTCAAAGCTTTTTCGATGTTCAGTCTTGCGCCACTGGTGCGCCAATATTTGTGCGGCACCTGCGCGAGCGGCATCTACGAGGCCCGTTTGGGGCGCGAAGACTACGGCGGCGAGGTGGCCACCTTCTGCGCAGGTTACAAAGACAGCGACATCGACGAAATACTTATGTTGTCTGACCACGTTATCTTCAACAGCCCTGCACAGAAAGACCGCTTTCTCGCCAAAACACGGGCTGCAGGGGTCTCCGTCGGCCTACGCATCAACCCAGAGCATTCAGAAGGTGAGATCGCCAAATACGATCCCTGCGCCCCGTGTTCTCGCCTAGGCACACCGGCCAGCAAACTGTCACCTGAAGCCCTCGCCGGTGTAGACGGGCTACACATGCACACACTCTGCGAGCAGGGCTTTGAGCCACTAAAACGCACATGGGATGCTGTTGCGCCCAAGCTTGAACCCTATTTAGACCGGCTCAAATGGCTTAACTTCGGCGGCGGGCATCACATCACCCGCGCAGACTATGACCGCGACGCTTTGGTGAGTTTCCTCAGAGAGATCCGCGAAACCCACAACGTCGAGGTCTACCTCGAACCCGGTGAGGCCGTGGCTTTGGACGCTGGCATTTTGGTTGGCGAAGTCCTTGACCTTCCCACCAATGGCGTTCCGCTGGCAATCACGGATATTTCCGCGACTTGCCATATGCCTGACGTGATCGAAGCCCCCTATCGCCCCGCACTTATTAATGAAGCCCAAAAGGGCCACACCTACCGTCTTGGCGGGCCTTCCTGCCTCGCAGGCGACGTGATCGGGGACTACACATGGGAGCAACCTCTTCAGATCGGTCAGCGCTTCGCCTTTCTTGATCAAGCGCACTATTCCATGGTCAAAACCAATACGTTCAATGGCGTGCCCTTGCCCGCGATATCACTGTGGAATAGCGACTCGGATTCTCTCACCATGGTAAAAACCTTTCACTACAGCGATTTCAAGGACCGCCTGTCATGAGCATCTTTCTAAACTCTGAACTCGCACCAAGTGAGCGCACCGAAGACGCTCTGTTTCATGTCCTTCCGCTTCCATTGGAGCGCACCGTGTCCTATGGCGCAGGCACCGGCGCAGGTCCTGCAGCCATTCTGGAAGCCTCCAACGAGTTGGAACGCCTCTGCCTTGGGTTTGAGCCTTGCGAACACGGCATTTTCACCCATGAAGCCATGGCGTGTGACGGCCCATTGTCGGCGGTTATGAGCCGGATTTCGAGTCACACAGAAACCATTGTGAAAGCGGGAAAGATCCCCGTCACCATTGGCGGAGAACACTCTTTAACCTATGGCGCTGTTTCCGGCGTCATGCGTGCGCTGAACCAGCCGGTGGGCATCATCCAGATCGACGCCCATGCCGACTTGCGCATCGCTTATCAGGGAGAGAAACACTCACACGCCTCAGTCATGCACCTGCTGTCTGAAGAGCATGACATCCGGCTTGCCCAATTTGGGGTGCGCGCGCTCTGCGCGCAAGAGGCCGAATCCCGTGCCTCCAATAACGTCTTTTTTGTCGACGCCGAGGATCTGGTCACCAAAGGCCTGCACGCGATCGATCTACCCAAGGACTTTCCTGACCTAGTGTATGTCAGCTACGACGTGGATGGGCTTGATCCCAGTCAGATGCCCGCGACCGGCACTCCCGTTCCCGGCGGGCTCAGCTATTACCAATCACTTCACCTGGTTGAGAATGCGCTCAAAGGGCGCAAATGTGTGGGCATCGACGTGGTTGAACTGGCGCCAAATGGCGACGAAACATGGGATTTCACCGCTGCACAAATTGTCTATCGTTTGATGGCTGCCGCCATTAGCTAGCTAACAATGCCCCGCTGGCTTTGTGATCGCTTGGAGACATACCAAACTTGCGTGAGTATTCGCGACTGAATTGAGTGGGGCTCTCGTAGCCAACATCATAGGCCGTCGCCGCAACCGATAGCTGCCCACCGGTCAGCAAGCGCCGCGCTTCCTGAAGCCGCAATTCCTTCTGATACTGGAGTGGCGTGGTTGAGGTTACGGATTTGAAATGCTCATGAAACGCCGACAGGCTCATTCCGGATTCAGCGGCCAAGTCTGTAACGGGTATCGCGACCCGATAGTTGTCCCGGATGTACGCAATCGTTTTGGAGATTCTGCTCGCCGGACTCTCGCGTCGCAGCAGCTGCCGCAACATACCACCATGGCGCGCCCGCAAAAGACGAAAATGAATTTCCTTGAGCACCAGTGGTGCAAGCGCCTGTCGCTCCACCGGATCGCGTGACAGCCAAAATAGCCGTGCCACCGCATCCAGCAACGCCGCATCAGAGACGGCTGCGTCTATAGAATGTATATCATCCGCTATATCTTTGATACCGCCGATCTCATCGTGGAGACTGCGCACCAGCGCCAAGTCCAATTGCAGCAACAACGCCGTATAAGGCGAATCTTTGCTTGCCTCGATGACCGCCGCCTCAACGGGCACCGCGTGGCTCACGATCAAGGTATCTCCCGCACCATAGCGGATGACGCGACCACCCTGATAAGCTTCTTTGGTTCCTTGCAGAACCAAACACATGATTGGTTCATAAAATGCGGCGGAGCATTCAGTGGTCCTATCATTGGCAAATGCAAAAAAACCATCGATCCCTGTGGCGCACCCAGCGCCCAAAGCCCCTTGAGATCTCACATGTTCAAAAACGTCATGAACCAGATTTTTAGGTACCATCCCAGTCACTCCCTTCCAAAAAAATATAGAGGTTTGAGAGGACATGGGAATAAAAAAACCTACCTCCCGGAGAAATAGGCAAACGATTTGGAGAATAAGGCACGGCACAGATCGGAGGTCATGCTAGATTGAAGCGACACCACTTGAGGAGTCTTTCTTCAAATGCCTCAGACCATTCTAATCACCGGCGCATCTTCTGGCATCGGCAAAGTGACTGCAAATTTCTTCGCCGAGCGTGGCCGGAACGTTGTTCTCATAACACCCAGGCCGGAGAAAGAAGAAGAGCCGACACGCATTGAAAGCACCTTCGCACCCCGTCTGGCGGTGACAGCCACCTTCATCGGCGGCACGAAAGCACAATTCGGCCTGCAACAACTAGAGGAAGGGCAATCATGTACAAAGAGGCATTAGTGGCAGGAGGCTGGGCCGTAGTAACTGGCGGAGCCAGCGGCGTCGGCTTTGCAGCCGCCGAGCGTTTTGCTCGCGCTGGCCTGAGCATCATGCTCGCCGATCTTCCCGGCGCAGCACTGGACAACGCTGCAAAATCAATCGGTGACATATTAAAAACTGGCGCCGAAGTTGCTGCCGTTCCCACAGACGTCAGCGACGTTTCAGCCGTACAGGCACTGGCAGATGCCGCCTTTGCACATGGCGAAGTTGCCATTTTGATGAACAATGCCGGTATTGGTCTCCCCAGCAGCTGCTGGGACCAAGCGAATTCATGGCGCACGACACTGGAAGTCAACCTCTTTGGCGTCATCAATGGTTTGCAAGCCTTCCTTCCACGGATGGTGGCTGCAGATCGGCCCGCCGTAGTGATCAATACTGGGTCTAAACAAGGCATCACAACACCGCCCGGCAACCCGGCCTACAACGTGTCCAAGGCGGGTGTAAAAGCCGCAACCGAGAGCCTCGCACATGAGCTACGTGAGGCCGGTGCGCCAATTTCCTCCCACCTCTTTGTGCCTGGCTTCACCTACACCGGCATGGTGGCGGCGCGTATTTCTGAGAGACCTGCTGCGGCTTGGACGTCGGAGCAGACAGTAAGTTACCTGATCTCGAAAATGGCAGCCGGGGATTTTTACATCCTTTGCCCCGACAACGACGTTTCACCAGAGCGTGACAAACGTCGTGTGAAGTGGGCTGTAGGCGATATTATAGAAAACCGCCCTGCCCTGTCGCGTTGGCACCCGGACTACGCGGAAGCCTTCGCCGACTTCGAAAAGTCGAACTAAGCACTACCTAGCCAAAAGCCAAAGGGAGACGCGCAAGCCATGGCAATTTCGCTCAAACTCAACGGTAAGACTCACCAAGTAGAGGCCGAACCCGGCACCCCACTTCTTTGGGTCATCCGTGACGAACTCAAACTCACTGGCACCAAATTTGGATGCGGGATCGCGTCATGCGGCGCCTGCACCGTACACCTAAACGGTGAGCCAGTGCGGTCCTGCCAGACCTTCATCGAAGATGTCGCGGACGCAGAAATCACCACCATCGAAAAGATGGAGGAAGACAAAGTCGGCGCCGCTGTACAGCAAGCATGGCTGGAACTGGACGTTGTTCAGTGTGGTTACTGCCAATCTGGTCAGATCATGAACGCTGTCGGCTTGCTGCGTGAAAACGCCAAGCCAACTGCGGATGAGATCGACGAATACATGTATGGCAACGCCTGCCGCTGTGCCACCTACCAGCGTATCCGCGCCGGTGTGAAGCGTGCAGCCGAAATTCTGGAGGCATAAGACAATGACTGTTAATCTTTCTCGTCGCGGCTTTCTCAAAAGCGCAGCAGCGGCCGGCGCAGCACTCTACATCGGTGCCAACGCCAAAGGCGCAATGGCAGCCTCCGGTTCTGCTGATGCGATGCTCAACCACTTCGTCAAAATCGGCGCAGATGGCAAAGCCATAGCAATGGTCAAACACGTGGAATTCGGCCAAGGCCCAGCCACCGGCCTGACCACGCTGATCGCCGAAGAACTGGGCGTCACCATGGATCAGATCACCTATGAGTTCGCCCCGTCGAACCCAGAGGTCTACAACAACCTGTTCTTTGGTCCGTTCCAAGGCACCGGCGGCTCTACCGCCATGGCCAACTCTTGGATGCAGTACCGCACCGCTGGCGCAGCCGCCCGCGAGATGCTGATCAACGCTGCCGCCAAAGAGTGGGGCGTAGACGCTTCGTCCCTGGACATCGTTGACGGTATGATCACCGACGGCGGCAACTCTGCATCCATGGGTGATTTTGTGGCAGCTGCTGCTGAGATGGAGGTTCCAGCCGAGCCCCGTCTGCGTGATCAATCTGAGTGGAAGCTGATCGGCAACACCCAGACTCGTCGTCTGGACAGTCCGATCAAAGTCAACGGCCAAGCATACTTTGCGATGGACGTTCAGCTCGACAACCAGATGGTCGTCATGGTGCGTCGTACCCCTCAAAAAGGCGGCGTTGTGGCCAGCTTTGATGACAGCGCCTCCAAAGAGGTCAAAGGCTTCATCATGGCGCAGGCCCTGCCAACCGGTCACGGTGTTGCGGTTTACGCCGAAAACACTTGGGCGGCGATGCAAGCGCGCGAAGCCCTTAAAGTTGTATGGGACATGTCGGCGGCTGAGACGCGTTCTTCCAGCGAGATCAAAGACGAGATCATGGCCGCTCTGGCAACAGAGCCGACCTACAACGTCAACAAAGCGGAGCGCGCAGCTGTCAAATCCAACGTTGAAGCCGCAGCGCAAGTTGTTGAGAGAACTTTCTACTTCCCACTCCTTGCACACGCACCAATGGAACCGCTAAATTGCACGATCGAGCAGACCACAGAAGGCAAAATCGTGCTGCATGATGGCGCGCAGATGCCGACCGGTCCGCACATGGCTTACCAACAGATCTTTGAACTGCCCGCAGACATGATCGAAGTGAACAGTCTGCTCGCCGGTGGCTCTTTCGGTCGGCGCGCCACACCAGATGCCGATTATCAGGTTGAAGCTGGACTGGCTTTCATAATGACCGACCGCTCCCGCCCGGTGAAACTGGTTTGGGATCGTGAAGACGACGTGCGTGGCGGCTACTACCGTCCGGCCGTTGGCCACAAAGTGCGCGTGGGTCTGGACGACAACGGTACCATCGTGGGCTGGGATCACCAGGTTGCCGGTCAGTCGATCATGAAAGGCACCGCCTTTGAGGCGATGGCCGTGATTGATGGGATTGACCATTCCACTGTGGAAGGGATCGCAGACAGCCCATACTCTATCCCCGGTCAAGCTCTGGGTCTGACCGACACCGAAAAAGCGACCTCCGTTCTATGGTGGCGCTCCGTGGGTCACACACACACCGCTTATGTGATGGAAGTGATGATGGATCTGGCAGCGAAAGCTGCAGGTCAGGATCCGGTCGGCTTCCGCCTGTCCTACCTCACCGGCGAAGGTGATGCCGCGCGTAAGGCCGGTGTTCTGAAGCTGGCGGCTGAGAAGGCTAACTGGGGCAATGTTCCTGAAGGCCGAACTCAAGGTATCGCGGTGCACAAATCCTTTGGGTCCTACGTGGCCGAAGTGGTAGAAGTGTCGGGCAACAACGACGACGGCATTGTTATCGAAAAAGTCACCGCCGCTGTGGATTGCGGCATCGCCGTGAACCCGGACACTGTGATTGCCCAGATTGAGGGCGGCATTGGCTATGGTATCGGCCACGCCATGCGCGACCAGATCACACTGGACGGTGGTGCAGTGGAACAGGCCAATTTCCCGGACTACGAGCCTCTGCGCATTTCGGACATCAAAGCGATCGAGACTCACATCGTGGCCTCTGCAGAGGCCCCTTCCGGTGTTGGTGAGCCTGGAACACCTCCGTCTGCACCAGCTCTGGCAAATGCGATTGCGGCTCTGCCTGATAATCCGGAGCACGTCGTAGAGTTGCCAATGAGCGAAAACGGCGTCTACTTCGCTTAAAAACACGTCCGCCCCTTTGGCTTACGACAGGGGGGCGGGTATTCCGACCGTTGGAACGCATGCGACGATGCACGCAATTCACCGCATAATTTTCATGAAGGCTTTTCCTCTACAATCACACATTGTTTGTTTAGATTTAATCCCGTACACAAAGCTTACAAATCGTCGTTTTTGTTTCCAAATAAGTCATAGTCGGATGAAGGTGTGGAGCGTATTTCCGAAAATAGTCTGGTGGCCAAAAACCTATGCGAGCGTGATGGCCGTGACTTCGCTGATACATTTCGCTTTCAGTTCACGCTGTCAAAGACACCCCTTGAGACTTGTCCGTCTTGGCTCCCTTACAAGGTTGGAGGGTGGATCCTTCAGGCCTGCCCTGACTTACCAGTCACCTCTGTATTGGATGCCACAGGCGAACTTGTTGGGTGGTTTCTTGGCATTGGGATCACACGCGACGGTCATCCTGTAAAGCAAGCTCTGCTCCTACCATCAGAGCAAGGCGCCGACAATTTTTTTGAAACAGCACAAACGGTTATACATGGAATTGCTGGGCGCTTCACAATTGTCCTCTGCACTGCACGCGGCGCGCGCATGTACTTTGACGCAGCACTTGACCAATCCGTTGTCTATAACCCGCAATCCGAATTGATCGCCTCAAGCAATACGCTTGCTGCGTATGGCGAGGCTCAAAGTAACACGTTTTTTGACCGAGACGCCATTCTGAACGGCCATCAGTACTACGGGTTTGAGCACACGAGTGATCCACGAGTGGTAAGGGCATTCCCCAACCATTTTTTGGACCTTAAACACTTTAAACTAAAGCGCATTTGGCCTCTGTCCGACACGGCATTTGACGTAATGCGCCCCCGGCGAACCGGTTTAATCCATCGCATGGAGCGCCGGTTGACGCAAATCATGCACGGCCTGCTGATGAACTTCGATTGTTGCCTGCCGATCTCCGGCGGCCATGACAGCCGTTTGCTGCTCACCTTTGGCAAAGGACAGCTGGACAAACTCAACTGTGCTTTTTCTCACGCGACCAACCACAACACACTTGTCGACAGCTTAATCGCCTCCAATGTGTGCAAAGCTTTTGGCATTCCTCACCATGTGATCAACGTGTTTGATGACACGCACAAAGAGGCTTTGACACGATGGAACAATACGCAGCGCTTTAACGACGCGGCCATTCGGACCGGCTTTGAAGCGGGAACCCGTGACCCTCGCGCAGGGCTGGCCAACGTTTTGGCTCCCAAACACGATGTGCTTATCCGAGGCAATCTGATCGGCATTCTTAGCGCACAGCAATATGGTCGACATCTGCTGGACAAACCATTCGACCTAAATTTCGCACTGTCCCGCTTACGCATCCAAAACAAATGGAACCAAGAAGACCTTGACCGATGGGGCGCCCGCTATTTGGAATGGATGAAAACGCTTCCGGAAAATGCACATAGCCGCATTTACGACATCGCGTTTCTGGAGCTTGTGCAACCTCACGCTCTTGGAGCCCTGTTGAATGCATCCACCAACGCCTATCACGTCAATCCCTTCAATGACCGGCTGCTCTTGCACAGTTCAATGCGGTTGCGACCGCGATATCGGCTGTCACGTAAAGCCATGGAAACCATGCAACATGATGGCGCTCCAGAGCTTGGTGTGATCCCTTTCACCTCAGACACAAAACATGTGGTTATGAAGGCATTGGGGAAATCTCCCCCTTGGGAAGATCTGAAAAATCTAGATATCTTGTTGGACACATAATGCCGTGGCCTTCCCTGTGGAAACTGCCGCTTTGAAAGAGTGACATGAACAAAGACTCCAAGCCGATCTATATCCACATTGGAACACAAAAAACCGGATCGACGTCGATTCAGGCTTTTCTTTGGGGCATGCACAAAGAGCTCTATGCAAACGGCGTCAATTTCGTGCAGGCGGGTCGCAAGCGTGCGGCTCACAATCAAATGGCCGTTGTTGAACGCAATGGCGACGTCGCACCATTAATCCATGACGTCATGCATGAGATTGACCGCCAACCCGATCACGTGCACGTTTTGTCCTCTGAAATGTTCTTTCGCACTTCGCTTGCAGATGCCTTTGCAAAGCAATTTTCCGAAGAGTTCAAACACCGCATTCGCATCGTTGCTTATCTCCGGCGTCAGGACAAATTCCTAGAAGCCATGTTCAAGCAGGCGCTGAAAAATGGCCGCTTCCGGGGCACCCCCCAACAATACTGGACACGCCGCGACAACGCGGTGCACTACAGTGAGGTCTTAGACGCCTACTCGGAACTCTTCGGCAAGGACTCTATGATTGTGCGTCCCTTCGAACGCAGCGCCTTTCCTGATGGTGATATCGTCAAGGATTTCGCTGGCCATATTGGCGTTGATACGCAAGTGACGGGAATGCCAGACACACCCCCTTCCAATTTAACTCTATCCTATGAGGTTTCCCATCTCCTCGGCGTTTTGAACCGAACGACGGATATCAATACACGCTATCTGATCCGAGAAATTTCACGTCATAATACGCGAGGCGCTGTGCGTTCCAGTGACTGCTATGTCACCTCAGAGCGTCGAGAAATCATGCAATCTTGTGAAGAAGACAATTCATATGTGCGAAAAACCTACTGTTCAGACCTTTCCGAATTGTTTGATATGTCTGATTTGACCGGAGAGAACGACGATCATCCAGCATCCGAATCTGAACGCCTCGAACGTCTTCAACAAGCAACCTACGCCGTGCTCCGCGCCATCGGGAAAACACACAAAACACGGGTCCGTTGACGCCCCTGCACCGTATTCTGACGCTGGGCGGACTGGCCCCCCGGTAAACGCCGGAAAAATAACAGACAGAAACAGATATTTTCGTCTAAACTGATCTCAAATTGGCTTTGAAAAAGCCGGTTAGAGCAGGCACGTCGAAAACGGAGGCAAACGGGATGGACGGTGCAAAAAATCCAGAAGACTCGCAACTGTTGTCATTCCACTGTTTGGTAGAAGGCACGGTTCAAGGTGTAGGATTTCGCAACTGGACACGTCAGAGAGCGCGGGCCTTAGGCATCGGCGGATGGGTACGTAACAATGCCGACCGTATAGAGTTGATGTTCTCGGCAACAACATCTCAGGCAGCTGCTTTTGAAATGGAACTCAAGGCAGGCCCAAGTCGAGCGACAGTCTCCGATGTAGCCGTTCGTCACGTCAAACAGCGCCAATTTCGAACGTTTAAAGTTCTTGGCTCGAAAGGCACGCCGCCAACTGCCGCTGCTTCACAGCCCCCAAAAATTGAGCTACATTTCGATCCGTCTTATGTTGTGCTTTGCCAACGTGTCTATGATGCTCTTCCAAAAGATTTGCGCACACATAATCGTGTCGAAACCGTTCCATCAGATTGGGGGTTCGGCCAACTTGAAGATGCTGCAGAGCAAGCCAATATGGTTGTAATGCGTGTCGACCAAGGCGCACCGCGCCAATATTTGATTGAAGACGCGACGACACGATTTGGTATGAGTAGTACCCGTCTCAGCTCCGCCTCACAACTCGACACCCTTGTTGCGAACGATAAGTCCCTGACTATGGCGGTCTTGCAGCATGCGGATTTGCCTACCCCTGAGAGCCATGCAACCGATAACTTATCTGATGCCAAGTCATTGTTGGAAGCGCAAAGTCGACCGATTGTACTGAAACCCAGCCACGGCTCAAACTCCGACGGTGTAACCACAAACGTTGCTGATGGGGACGCACTTGTCGCAGCCTTCGCTGCAGCAAAGCACGCGTCACCCGACGGTCGTGTGATTGTCGAAAACTATGTGTGCGGCGTCGACCTACGGGTTCTTTTAGCGGGAGACACGTTTGTGGTCGCCTACTTGCGCCTACCGGCCAACGTGATCGGAAATGGCAAAGACACCATCGATGCGCTTGTTGAACAGAAAAACAAAGATCGTGCGACTTTGCCTGGCATTGGTCCGCAGAATCCGATCCCACGCAACGCGCTTACCGAAGACCTGATGAAACATCAGGACTTGAGCTATGACAGTGTTCCAAACGAAGGTCAGTTCGTGTTGTTGGGTTTGCGGCCAAACACATCGGACGGCGCCGATCAAATCACGATCACAGACCTGCTACACCCCACCATTCGCGCTACCTGCATCAACGCAGCAAAGATCTTAGGTGCCGGCAGTCTTTGGGGATTTGACATCCTCTCAGAGGACTTTACCCGTTCCATTGACGACGCCTGCACCGTCTTCTGCGAAGCAAACAATCGACCTTTTGGTGGTGTGTTTCGTCATGCGACGCACGGTGACTACGTCAATTTCTTCGAGTCAGCGCTGAAATCGGCTGTCCCAGGAAAATGGTTCAAAAGATGGAAATCCTCCACTTGGGAGCTGCATGTTTCAGGCTCTTTGTCGCCTAAGACAAAAGAGATTTTGAGTACAATAGGCGATATTCAAGCTGGTTCTACAACTGTGATAGCTTTAGGAAAGATAAGGCGCGATGAAGCTCTGAGGCACTACGCGCACGTCTCTCGAGATGCTCAATTGCGGGGCCGCATCATTCTGGTTGACACAAAGCATCCAATCCATCCCCTCGCATCAAGCGACATACACGCCTCACAAGAGGCACTTGATTCAATACACATGCCGGGCGACCTCACAACCGCAATCGCAGAAAGAGCCGGTGATGAGACAGCGCATTGGCAAACCGACATCCTAGCTCGCAAAGACACACACACACTGACACTTTGGGACACCAAGGCGCCCACGAGCCTTGCTGCCTACCTAGCTCGCCCCAAACGCCTCATTTCTCTGCGTACGGTGTTGGGCTCCGCCGGTATTCCAATGACGGAGCTCACACTACTGCTCACTCCTAAAGACGTCGCCGAACTAACGTCAAAACCCCCAACTTCAGGCATGTTGCACTTGTCCAGAAACTGGCGAAAACGTGTTTCGGTTGCTATATCAAGTGAAACTGACTTTACGCGTTTGGCAGACAGAATTCCCCCGGAGTGTTATCCATTGCGCATGGAGGCGTGGAGCACTTCCCAGCAACTGGAAGTGGTGGTTGTGAGCGACACTGCAATCGCTGCCGCTATACGAGATGGCGAAACCTTTAGAACGTTGATATCTCCACCGCCAACCCTGATACAAACTGCGGAAGCCGCAGCTGCCGCTATTCCAGGATTTGGCCGGGGAAGGTTTACCTTCCGCCAGTCATCTGCTCCCCTTCAAACTTGGCGTCTCCAATGCCTCAGCGCGCACTTGGCACATATCGATTTCGCAAAGCCTACATCAGGACCACCCACTGATATCGCCGCTGCAATTGCTGACGTACTTGCAGGAAATCAAACAAAGGTCCTCGCCAATCCAGACAAAACGCAGGAACCAATTTAGATCTTACTCAAGAAAGAACACCTGCTCCATGTTTGCCCACCACTCGCCCTCGTTGCGCGTCGACAACGGCTCTTGCATTGGGCCGCATACCTTCCACCACGCCTGTGTCACCGGATCTTCTGAAATCGACAACGCATCCGCTTCAAAATCATCGCCAGTATATTCCCAATAGGAGAACATTACATTCTCTGGTTCTCGTAGAAATATCGAGTAGTTTGATATGTTCGACTGCTTCAGCCGCGCCAAGACTTCTGGCCAGACATCAGCATGAAGCTTCTTGTAAGCATCCAAATGCTCTGGTTTTAGCCCAATAACCATGCCCATACGTTGCATATTACTTCTGTCCAAATGCTGTTCCCGAGTTGCCTTCAGTCTCGTTCCCGTCCCGAAGGCCTACATGCGCAGTCCGTAAAACTTCTGAGCATTTATCCCCATGATTTGGTCACGTTCGAATGCTTCAAAAGGTTCTAGCAGCACCTCCACAACCTTCATCCAGCGCCCGTAGTCTCCAGCCAAGTTCACCACCGGCCAGTCACTACCAAATAAGGTTTTGGCCGGACCAAAGCAGTGCAAAATATGTCGGGCAAACGGCGCGATATCTTCAAAAACCCATTGAGGTCCAATCTCAGTAATCATCCCTGAAAGCTTACAGAACACATTTTCAAAGTTGGCTAAACTATTCATTTCGCTCACCCATTTTGTGTCAGGCATCTGTCCCTGCCCCATAGCTGGCTTGGCCACATGATCGATCACAATCTGCAAATCCGGAAATTTTTGTGCCAATGCTTCAACAACACCCAAGTGGCGTGGCTGAATTAGAGCATCAAATCGCAAACCAACTTGCTCCATATGGGACAGGGCCACCGCCACATCTTCTCCCAAAACCCAATCCGTGGAATCGATGTTTTGCAACATTGGCCGCAGCCCTTTGAGCATCGGGTCAATCCGAAGCTTATCAATCACATCGACTGCGTTAGGCGCGGAGAGATCGACCCAACCAACAACCCCGGCCACGACGTCGCATTTGTTGCCGACTTCCAGCAAATACTGGGTTTCAGCAACTGTATCAGTTGCCTGCACCAAAACTGTTTGTGTCACGCCATTTTCTTTCAACAATGGCAATAAATCATGCGGACCAAAATCTTTGAAAATCGCAGCGACGTCTTCATTTGGCCAAGGATAGTCGCCACGCGCCAAGGTCCAAAAGTGTTGATGAGCATCTATAATCACTTTGTCGCTCCAATGACGCCTGCGCCTTTCAAGGCTGACCAAAGCTCATCGGGGACGGTTTCGTTGAATTGCGCCACATTTCGCTCAAGCGAACGAACCTTCGCTGTTCCAATCAGTGTTGAGGCCACGACATCGCTTCGGCTCGGAAACTGGATAGCAACGGTTGCCAATGCTGTATCGTGCTTATGGCAGATGGTCTCAATCTCGCGCACCCGAGCCAAAATATCTGGCGTTGCTGGTGCGTAATCGTAATTCGCTCCTGCCACAGGGCCAGTGGCCAAAATACCAGAGTTGTATACGCCGCCAATCACCAATTGAATTTTATGTGCTCGCAGTCGCTCAAAGAGGCGCACCTCCGCAGATTGATCCAATAGCGTATAGCGACCAGCCAACAAAATTAGGTCAATGGGCATCTTTCCAATCAAACGCTCACAGACTTCGACGGTGTTCACCCCGAGCCCAACGGAACCAATAACATCACTGGACTTAAGCTCTTCTAGCGCCCGTGCGCCACCGTCCAATAGCTGTTGAAAATGCGCGTGTGTGTTCGTCCCAGCGTCTGGGTCTCCAATGTCATGCACATATGCAATGTCAATACGATTGAGGCCAAGCCGCTGAAAACTGTCCTCAACTGACCGCATGATCCCATCATAAGAAAAATCGAAACGCTGTGAAAATGGAAGGGCGCTGTGAAAGCCATTGGCAACGGCAGGCGGCGATAGGTCAGGCGCGAGCAATCGCCCAACTTTGGTGGACAACACCCAACCGGAGCGGCCACGGAGAAATCGACCCAGCCGATGTTCAGCTGATCCATGTCCATAATGGGGGGCTGTGTCAAAATGACGAATACCAAGATCCCAAGCTGCTTGCAGCACGGTCTCTGCCTCCAACTCAGAGACTTGTCGATATAGACCAGCAATGCCGGAACACCCGAACGCCAACTTATGGTTTTCATTCAGCACTGTTCTGTCCTTCATATTGATTTACAGCTAGGTTCGCTTGGTGACGCTTTTGCTAACGCCAAATCGTCACGCGCTTCGGAAGCTGTCACCCGCCCTTCGGTAAGGCTGGTGAGCTTGCAATAGATTTCATCACCTGCGACAACCGACGACCCAATGCCTTTTAGAATACGATCATCGCTCATATCCAATCCGCTGCCACCGGGTCGTAAGTGTCTGATCGAGAGACGAATATCAAAACCGGGAAAATCTCTGCCCCACCCATCGAAACGCATCTAGAGCGCAAAATCACCACATTTCCACCAAGTGAGTTCAATTCAAAGCTCTCAGCCTTTTCTATGGTTTTGACGATTTTATATTGTGTTGAGCCAGCAGGCTCCACATCAAGCAAGTACCGTCTCCCTAGATCTGGCAGTTGAACTGGATTTAAGATTGAATGAATGCCGGATGTCAGAACCGTTGGATTTCGCCCTGACCATTGAATGACACCAAATTCACTCAAACGAGCCAGAATGGCGCGCACGGCTGTCCTGCTGATCCCCAGGAGTTGGCACAACTCGATTTCAGAAGGCAGCGACCCTAATTTGTCCCCCCCAGCGACATAGCCTAGGCTGCGGTTGAAACTGGTCTTATAGGTCGGATCTTCTTGTGACATGTGGTGCCATCGCTCTCTTGCGAGAAACTTAGGTTTCCAGATCAATGAACTGAAATCCGGCATGACATTTTCCAATGTGTGAAAGTTCCAGATTGAGTTTTGACAAGGTATGCTCATTTCACGCCCAAAACAGCGCGAAACTCTTTCCTGCAGGTGCCGCTCAAGAAGCGTAGCGTCTCACCCGTGCATATTACATAGTTCACAACGCCAAACTTCGTGGCCACTTTCTGCAACCGGCGGGGCTCACGCGCAGTTAAAGTCGTATTTCCATCTCTTCGCTGTGGCATATGGGTCTCCTCGCGTGAGGGTGCCATCACACCACACACAAATGTTTTTTTATATTTAGAACAGAACTGAACTCAGCAAAATGTTTATTTTCAATAAAATACAAATCTCAAACAACCCCCATAAGACACTAAAAAACATACACTTTTCAATCAAACCAACCGAACGCCAAACGCCGGATAGGCCAAATCCCCCAAGATCTTGGGGCCATTGCCTCGGAATCAGACATGGAATCCGTGAAACTTTTTGAAGGTTCGGAGTCATATTTTCAGAGTCTCTCAACTTCTTGTCTCTACTCGATTGGACCACCAAGTGATGGGAGCCGAAAATTGGATCAACGAGTACTCGCCGAAACCGCAGAAGACCTCTTTGCCTTGATCAGAACCACATCTGCAACTGATCAAGACGGCCCGGTCGCGGACCTCCTGCGCAACGGCGACATTTCAGAACTGATGATATCTATAGCCACGGATGATTTCGAAGCCGTTCGCGAAACCGCGCGTTCCGGAAGTGGCGTAAATTTTCAAGGGGCTTATGGCACCAGCCCATTGTTGTTTGCAGCAGCGCTTGCAAAACCGAATGTGTTTTCATTCTTACTCAACAACGGCGCTCGAATTGATCTCAACATTGCGCCAGAAGCCTCAGCCGTCACCTGGGCTGCCCGATACGGCTCGATACAGACCATGGAGCATGTGATAGCCACGGCACTCAAAGGAGAAGATCGTTCGCATCTGATCTTCTTTCAAGCACTAGAAGGCGCGGTGCGCTCAGACGACCCCGAAGCCAAGCTTGATAGACTGGTTGGCTTTGGATTCAACTTCATCCTACCAAACACGCAAAAACTTTCGCCCATGCACATCGCGGCGAGGGTCGGCAATGTCGATGCCATCACGAAATTATCTGCGTTTGGCTTGGACATCTCTACTCCTGGCGACAATGGAATGACGCCTATTCACATGGCCGTGACAGCTGGCAACATGCATGCTGTTACTGCTTTGATTTCCGCTGGCGCTGACTTGGAATCTCAAGACAGTCGCGGCGAAACACCCTTATTCTATGTTTCTTCGCGCGATGGTGGTCACATTTTTGACGCTCTCGTAAAAATGGGTGCGAAACCGGACGCGCGCCGCAAAGACGGTGGTACACTGCTTCACAAAGCTGCTGCCTTGGGCGATGTCCGTCTGTTCGACCGCCTGCGCGATCTTGGCATCGGCCTTGAGGACCGCGACAACAAAGGGAACACTGCTCTACATGCCGCGTCCGCCGCTAGTCAGCTTGTCGCGATGCGTAAGCTCCAAACTCTTGGCGCAGATTTGGAAGCCACCAATGGTCGTGGAGAAACACCTATTTTTCTCACCATCAATGCCGACAATCCAGCGTCGTTCCGAGCTTTAGAGAAACTTGGCGCTGATCTGACCAAACACCGAACTTACGGCGCTAGCCTGTTGCATGACGCCGCGCGATGGGGGCGAACAGAGATTCTTCAAACGTTGCTCGAAAGTGGATGTGACGCAAATTGCGTTAATGAATTCAACGAGACCCCTTTGCACTTCGCAGCTAAGTTTGGCCATATCGAGGTAATTAAAAAACTGCACGAATTTGGTGCCAACCTAGAGCAAGAAAACAAACAGGGAGAAACCCCCATCAATTCCACGATGGAAGCCTTGGGACGTAAATCCTTCGCGACATTGTCGCAATTGGGGGCAAATACTAAGACACTCAATCGTTTTGGCGAGGGGCTGATCCATTCATCCGCCCGATGCTCTGACCTTGAAATTTTTGAGAAAGTGATCGAGGAAGGAGTGGACGTAAACGCAACGTCCGAGATTGGAGAAGGTGCATTTCACTATGCTGCCCGCTCACCATTGGCGCACAAGAAATTCGAAATACTTAGCCTTTTGGGGGCTGAAATCGAAGCGGAAGACGATCGAGGGCGGACTCCAATGCACTCCGCGGCCGAAGCCAAAAATATGCCGGGCATCTTAGCCCTATATGATTTGGGTCTCAGCCCTGCAGCCACTGACCGACAAAGCGTCACACCCTTGCATCTTGCCGCGGGGTCCAGCCGTTCCGACGGCACGCAAGCTATAAAAACGCTTGTTGGCATGGGCGCTGACCCCCACGTAGTCGATGCTGAAGGACTGACTCCGTTGCACTACGCAGCGATGTCCGGGCACGCTTCTCACATCCGCTCGCTGGTTAAGCTTGGCGCCGATATCAATGTGACCGACCCACATGAAAACACACCACTTCACCTCGCAGCCAAAGCGGAGAAGAAAGAAGCTTTGGTCGAACTCTGTGATCTTGGCGCAGATTTGGATGCGCGCAACAGCGACAATCACAACGCTCTCCATGTGGCGGCTGCACTAGGCAAATCGCGCAGGATGCAGTTGATCACACAATTGCTCGACAAAGGCTTTGACATCAATTGGCGCACGGGTTTGGGCGAGACTGCGGCGCATTTGATCGCAGAAGACAAAGATCTCAAGCCCGTCGTATTGATCCGCCATATGGAAGATCTGGCGGAGTTGGGCGTGGATTTCTTCTTCCGCAATCGCAAAGGGCTAGGTGCGCTGCAGATCGCACAGGAACATGTGGAGAGTTTTGGCGAAGAATGGGAACGTAAAAAGATTGCTCAACTTCGTAAGAACCGGGGTAAGAACGGCAAGTAGCCTCTCGACGCTAATTCCAACTCAAGCAAGGCAGCGGCTCAAATCTGCCTTGCGCACACAAAAATAAAACACATCGTGAACCCCAGGTGTCTACTAACTTCTAAGCACTCGGAGATCGTGCTCCAAACAAAGCACCCATCCGCAATTATTTTGCCACAACGGCCAATACTTTAGAGCTGATAGCAAAATCTGATCTGGTCTCCGCCCACCTTCAGCGCCCCTATTTCACACTAAGCCGTTGCCAGATGTCAGGATAGCAAGGAGGGGAAAGGCAGGTTCGGCGCGCACCATAGACGTCAGCGCAGCCAATGACACCATGCCTGATGGATAATCGCTTCCTGAATCGTGAAGTGCGGATGGCCGACAACGCTGGAGTGATGCTGGAGAGTTCTGACGCCGAGCTGAACCTGTCTCACAAAACATATGATGCGACGCAGCGCTGGGGAGCCAAGATCCACGAATGAGTGCCACGCATGTACTAGAAAATACCAGCTTGAAATCGCAACAATTGATCGCTCACCCGGTTGCCTCTATCACTGACAGCCAGCCGCCCTTTGATTGGAGCCCCCATGCCAAGCTATGTGTTTGATCCGCCCTCCCCTAGTGCACTTCCGATTGCTGGGCGGTCAGAGCTGTTTCCGGTGCGCAGGGTCTACTGCATCGGGCGAAATTACGCGGCACATGCCATCGAAATGGGCCATGATCCTGATCGCGAACCACCTTTCTTTTTCCAGAAGAACCCTGACAACCTGTCAACTTCCACCACTTTTCCCTACCCTACGCACAGCGAGGACGTGCACCATGAAGCGGAGATGGCGGTGATGCTCCAGTCAGGCAGCGCCAACATCGCCACCGATGCAGCCCTAGATCACGTCTTTGGGTATGCCCTTGCTCTCGACATGACCCGCCGCGATCTGCAGGCCACTGCCAAGAAAGCTGGCCGCCCCTGGGAAATTGGCAAAGCCTTTGAGCACTCCGCTCCCATTGGTCTGATCCACCCAGTTTCAAGTATCGGCCACCCCGATCATGGACGCATTCAACTTTCTGTAAACGGCGAGCTCAGACAGGATGGGGATCTCAGTCAAATGATCTGGAAAGTGCCAGAAATAATTTCTTATCTTTCAAACTACTTTGAACTCTCCAAAGGTGACGTCATTCTGACGGGGACTCCGTCAGGTGTGGGAGCGGTGCAAAGAGGAGATCGCATGAACATGTCGATCAAAGGGCTCGGAGAGCTCTCCATCGTGGTGTCGAACTTGCGCTGAGAAGAACCCGACCCAAAAGACCCAAATCTGAAGCGCAAATCCCATCACTTTGGATGAGTGTCATCTTTACATGCTAATCGGCACAAGGTGTTATGCTTCTCGCCGGCAAAGGGCACATCACTATGATCATATATCGCAACGCCACTAACCAAGAGCTTTCGACTATTCTAAAATGGGCCGAGAAAGAGGGCTGGAACCCCGGTCTTGATGACGCCACCACGTTTTGGCTGACAGACCCTAAAGGTTTCTTTGTTGCGACCGACGGCGACAAGACTATCGCTGCCATTTCCGTGGTCAATCACACGGAAGAATTTGCCTTCCTTGGTCTGTACATTACGCATCCGTCATATCGCGGTCAGGGTATTGGATACGCGCTGTGGCAACATGCCCTCACACACGCTGGCCCCCGCACTATCGGACTGGACGGCGTGCCAGAGCAGCAATCAAACTACGCTGCTTCAGGCTTTGTCCACTCTAGCGCAACCACACGCTACACTGGTCAAATCAACGCCTCGTGCCACGCTAAAATTCGCAAGGCCATCGCCGAAGACACCGATAACTTAGTCGCGTTAGAAGGAAGAGCAGCAGGTGTCTGCAAACCGGTTTATGTGTCAGATTGGGTTGCCAACACCAGCACTCGTACCACTTGGGTGCTGGAAAGGGAGGGCACCGTTAGAGGTTTCTGCACAGTTCGCATGTGCGTTGAAGGAGCAAAGGTCGGCCCGCTTCTTGCAACGTCTGCACAAGATGCCCAACAGCTTCTTGAACACGCCGCCGCATTTGCAGGCCCCGCGCTCACAATTGATGTGCCTGACACGTCAAGTCCACTCAAACAACTCTGTTCAAAGCTCGGCTTTAAGCCCGGCTTCACGACGGCCCGTATGTATCGCGGACCATTTAGATCGGTCGAAAACACTTTTTTTGCGATTGTAACGATGGAACTAGGATAGCCTCTAAATTTTGATCTCTGGCGCATCTGAACTTAAGATCAATCACTCTCAACTCACCCATGTGAGGGCAATTCGATGGTGTGGGCCAATTCCAAGGGTTTGGATGGGGCGAACAAACGGCGGATTGTTGATCAGATGTTATAGTCGTCTCTTCCATTCTATTCGGCATCACTAGCTTCAGCGTCCCCATGGTGAAAACAGATGCCCATTTATTTCAACGGCTTGCGTAGGTGATCGATGAACACGCGGAGCCGCGTTGGCACATACGCCCGTGATGGGTAGACAATCCAAGCGGCGCTGTCAAAATCCCCCGCACTTACAGCATGATCAGGGAACAGATCGACCAGGGTTCCATCGGCTAGATCTTGATCCACCGTCCACTCTGCCAACAGCGCCACCCCCATGCCCGCAAGTGCCGCTCGCCTCACCGCGAGTGCATTTGAAATCGTTATGGATGCGCGCGGTAAAGCCTCAACAACAGTGTCCCCAACGCAAAATCGCCATGCAGAGCGAAACGCTGGCAGAGCAAACAATAGCCCATCATGTTTCTCCAATTCTATTGGCGACCGTGGCCGCCCCGCCCGCGCGACGTATGTAGGGCTCGCGACAACCCGGTATGCGGTGTCAAACAACTTCGCCATCACCATCGTGCCCATGGTCGGTTGCGGCCCAAGGCGCAGCGCAACGTCCACACCGTCGCTTGCCAAGTCAACCAATGCGTCTGACAGCATCAGCTCCAACTCAATGTCAGGATAGGCCTGGCGAAACGCCGTGATGCGAGGCATCAGCCAACGTTCCCCGAAGGCTACCGACGTGCTCACCCGCAACAAACCGGATGGATCACGCATCACATCGCGCGCAACATCTGCTGCTTCGTCCATCAACTCAAGCGCCGGTGCCAGCCGCGCCAAATACAGCGCCCCCGCCTCCGTCAGATCAAGCCGCCGTGTAGTGCGCTCAAAGATCCGGATGCCAAGATATTGCTCAACCGCCGCCACTTGACGCGATACAGAGGATGGATCCACATCTCGATCCCGCGCCACGGCGGCAAATGATCTCGCACGTGCCACCTGCAACGTAACCCGTAGAAGTTGCTCATCCATCAGCATGTCTCATTCGTGCAGTTCCTGCATGACAGCATGACATTTCATCATGTTTTTCGCAAACCATGCATGCCTCATAGTCTCCGAAGCAACCATAAACGGAGATCATCCATGACACGACTTGTCCCTCTCGCCGCCGCTATAGTTATAGTGACCGCACCGATGGCACTCGCAGCCCCCACAGAATGGACCTTGGACCTTGGCCACGCACATGTCGGTTGGTCCGTGGATCACATGAACATGGCCAACACCGTTGGGCGCTTCAATACCTTTGACGGCACATTTATGATTGATGAGACCGACCCGGCCCAATCACAGATCACCTTTGTAATCGATGCGACCTCCGTCGACAGCAATCACGCGGGCCGAGACGCCCATATCCGCAATGCTGACTACCTTGATACAGTCACATTTCCAGATATCACCTTTATCTCAACCGATGTGCAGCTTCTGACACCCAAAACGGGAAAACTCTTCGGGAATCTCACCTTGAAGGGCGCTACCGCGCCAGTGACGTTGGACTTTGAGATGGTCAACCGCCGCACCTATCCTGCCTTCATTCCCGACTACAACGAAGTCGATGTGGTTGGTTTTCACGTAACCGGCGAGATCATGCGGCTAGATCACGGTATGGATTTCATCGCCTTCCTTGGCTCCCCCACCGGATTTGCCGTTTCGTTGGATGCCCGTTTTGATCTTGTGCAGTGCGCCGACGCGCCAGACCGAAACATCCCCTGCAATTGGGGCCGCGTCGCAGGTTTCAAAGGCCCCAACGAGTAATGGTACGGAGATTTTCATGACACCCGACCTCACCGGCAAGACCGCCATCATAACCGGTGCCAGCCGCGGCATCGGCGAAGCAACAGCACGCCATTTCGCCAGTCTGGGCGCAAACGTCGCTCTTCTGGCGCGCAACAGAAGTGCCCTAGAGAACATCGCCAAGGACATCGGCCACCGGGCCATCGCACTCCCCTGTGACGTGGCCCAATGGAACGATACCAAGTTGGCCGTTGCCAAAAGCAAAGAGATTTTCGGTTCAATCGACATTCTGGTCAACAATGCCGGTACTATCGATCCAATTGCACACATTGCGGATGTAAACCCGTTTGAATGGGGACAAGCGGTCGACATCAACCTAAAGGGCGCCTTTTACATGCTGCGCGCCACTGCGCCAGAGATGTGTGCTCAGGGCGCGGGCGTTGTCATCAACATTTCCTCTGGAGCAGCCAGCTCAGCACTTGAGGGATGGTCGCACTATTGCGCGACAAAGGCTGCGCTTCTCAGTCTCACCCGAACCGCTCACAAAGAGCTTGGCCCCAAGGGCATCAACGTCGTCGGCCTCAGCCCGGGCACTGTGGCCACAGACATGCAACGTTCCATCAGATCGTCGGGACTTAACCCAGTGTCTCAGCTGGCATGGGAAAGCCACATCCCTGCTGCTTGGGTGGCCCAAGCCATCGCTTGGCTCACCACAGACGACGCGCGCACATTTGATGGAACAGACTTCTCCCTGAAAACAGAAAATGGGCGAGATACAGTAGGTCTTCCTACAACCTAGAGCGCAAAGTTATCGCTATCAAACGTGGCGGCGGCGCTTTTACGCCGCCACTTTTTTTCCTTTAGAATTTGATCGTTAAGTGTACACAAGTCAGGAAATACACACCAAAACTTGCAAAGAAACATGGCGGATTTTCGCTCAGAATTCCCGACCAGGTAGAAACGACTCGATAGATGAGTCACCGTGATTGCATAAAATTTCTAACTATTTTTGAGTGCATTTTTATACAGACGATTTTCCGTCGGGCCTGCGATTAACGAGAGGCCTTGGAATGACGACACCATTGACACCGGGAGTGTATGTTCGCGAAGCGCCTGGCGGCGCACGCGCGATTGAAGCGGCCCCGACCGCTGTAACAATTTTTGTGGGAGAAACGGAAAGAGGGCCAGTTGGCCCAACGCCGATATCCAGTGCTATTCAGTTTAGCCGTCTGTTTGGCGGTTACACGCGCGAAGATGTCGGAGGAACCCCGGCGCGCCTATTTCTGCCGTTTGCCGTTCAGGGGTTCTTTGACAACGGCGGTCCGCGCGCTTACGTGCTGCGGCTCATAGATGGGGCCAACGCAACCTCATCCCTCGCAGTGACTGATGGTGCAGAAAATGCCGCCGTTGACGCACGGGCGCCCGGGCTTTGGGGTGACAGCGTTCGGATTGCCATCACAGATGCAACCGACGGCGATGCAGCGCGCTTTAACCTACGTGTCTTTTATCAGGCACCAGGCGAAGCCAATCATACAGAAGTTGAGGTGTTTGAGGGCTTATCCGCCGATCCGTTGGATGAAAAATATACCGTGGACCAATTGGCCCGCTCAGCATTTGTCACATGGAATGGCGCAGATGTGTTCCGTCCCAACAATGACGGCGACCCAGCCGCCACCCCGCCGGGAACGCCATTGGCAGGAGGTTCTGGGGGCGATTCTGCGTCGGCTGCCGCGGACTATCCCGCTGCCTTGGCTACCTTGGATGGTCTCGATGATGCCGCGCTGATCGTTTGTGGTTCTGATCTGATGCTGAATGCCGCCAGCGCGGCTGAACACAACGGCATCGTCAACGCACTTCTCGCCTATGTCGAAGCCCGCCCTCAGCGAGATCTGTTTCTTGTAGCCGACGCACCCCGTTCAATCGCCGCCGCCGATCCCGTCAACGCTGCGGTCTCCGCCGCGCGCACAGGCATCAATGCTTCTGACCATCTTGGATTGTATTGGCCACGCATTGTGGTTGGGGATCCCGTTGGACTGGGCCGCGCCCCACAATTGGCCATTCCGGCTGCCGGACATATCGCTGGTCTCTATGGGCGCACCGACGGGCGGCGCGGAGTTTGGAAAGCCGCCGCCGGGGTCGACGCCACAGTGGCTGGTGCCACCGGTCTAGACTTCAACGTCATCGATCGTGATCAGGACCGGATGAACCCTCACGGATTAAATGCGTTGCGAACTGTACCCGGTGCCGGACGCGTGGTCTGGGGCGCGCGAACCACCCGCCCAACAACAGAGTGGCGCTATATCAATGTACGCCGAACTGCGATGTTTTTGCGGCGCTCCATCTACAACGGAATTCAGTGGGCCGTCTTTGAGGGCAACACAGAAACCCTCTGGGCCGCGCTGCGCCAATCGATTGGAGCTTTCATGGACGCACAATACCGCAACGGCGCTTTCGCAGGGGAAACATCACGCGATGCCTACTTTGTCAAATGCGACAGCGACACCACCACACCTGATGATCAGGCCGCTGGTATCGTTAACGTGCAGGTCGGTTTTGCCCCACAACGCCCGGCAGAATTTGTCATCGTGACCCTCTCTCAGAAAACAGCAATCAACTAAAGGAGCGCTTCCATGCCAATGTTCAACGTCAACGCGCACCGGATCGATCCTTACAAGAACTTCCGGTTTCAAGTCGTATGGGATGGCCAGGTCGTAGCGGCTCTATCCAAAATGTCGGCCGTCAAAAAAACCACCGAGGCCATTGAATGGCGAGCAGCTGGGGACGCAGGAATCGTGCGTAAAATGCCCGGCCGAACCAAGTTCGAGCCCATCTCTTTGGAGCGTGGTCTCACTCACGACAAGCAATTTCTTAATTGGGCAAATCAGGTCAACAACCCCGACGGCCCGGCAGCAAATTCGCTGCTTCAATATCGCAAATCGCTGCGTGTGGTGGTGCACAACATGCAGGCCACGCCGGTGATGGCAATCAACTTGCGCCGTGCATGGGTCAGCGAATTTCAGGCACTGCCGGAGTTTGACGCAAACGCCAACGCGGTCGCGATCGAAACACTCAAACTGGAATATGAGGGCTTTGACGTCGATGAGTCCGTGACTGAACCGGCGGAAACCTGATCAGACAGCGCAATTTGCCTGACGGGAGAGCATAAATGAACCAAATAACAGGACTTCAGGAAATGCGTTTTCTGGCGCAATCCGGTGGTGACGCAGCACGCTTAGCCTCGCTGGCGCGTGCAATGGGCGTTCTCACAGAGGATGCAGATCCCACCATCGCAGAATGGGAGGCGTGTTTGCTGGAGCTGCGCCGCACGTTGTCTGGTCCGCGCATCTCTGCAGAATTGACCTGTCCCGAGTGTAGTGAAGGCGTTGCACTGATATTTGGGATTGATGATCTGCCGCACCAAGCACCCAACGAAACTTTATTGGTTGAAGAGGTGGCACTCAAACCGCTGTGTCTCAGCGATCTTGAGGCCATCGAGAAGGCTCCGGGAGATCGTCTATCAACAATCCTGACGCGGGCATCAGGCAACGACACACACTGGGCAGAACAACAATTGTCTGGTCCCAAACGCGATCACATTTTGAAGGTCTTAGAGCGAGCTTTGGTCGGTTTGGATCTGCAGCTGGGCACACAATGCACAGAATGCAGCACCGAAATCGTCAGTTCCTTTGATGTACAAGCATTTGTTATGGCTGAACGCAGCGGCTCTGCAAAGCACCTGCTGGATCAGGTGCACCTGATCGCGTCAACGTACCATTGGTCTGAAAGCGAAATACTGGCGCTGACACGGGACCGACGCAGAGCTTACCTAGACCGGATTGAAAGGGACGCACTACAGATAGAGGTGAGCGATGTCAGATATTGACAGATCACCTCCCCCCCTGTCCGTCGGCCCGAGATTGGCTCGACTGCTTGGCACGACGCCGACGTCAGACCGCGCACAACTGCGGCCAGCGCAAGTTGCGTCGACACCTTTGATCTCTAGCATGCCCTCCCCCGAACTGACCGGCCCCATTGTAGAAACGACGGTCGAAAACCCCGTTTTGCCCTCCCAATCACACACTCGAAGCACTCCGCCCGCGACAGCGCTTGAACCGAGCAGTCCTCCCCAAGATCTCGACATTGAGAGCACGACAGCATCACGGGCCGCGCCTCACCTTGAAGACGCGACGAAGCCCGCAGTTCAACCGCAACACCAACCGCCCAACACCTCAACGCACACGGTTTCCAAACCACCAGTGCACAAAACCCGCCCCCAACTGCAAACCGTTCCGACCGCCAAACCACAACAACAAAGTAACGTCTCTCAAGAAATTACCATCGCCCCGACCACGGGAAATCACCCCGAAACCATGCGCGTTGAGAGACCGCGGTCGCAACTGTCCTCCAAGCCGGCTGAACTCCCCGCCAAGCACACTACACATGCAGCGCCGACACCTTCGGCGCCTCAGTCGATCATCATCCGCGAGGTCTCAACAGATAACAAATCGTCGGTGCGACCACCAGTCGAGATCAAAACCTTGGAGCCTCAAGCGCCCAAATCTTCGTCTACGCAGTCGAAGATACAAGCAGACGAAACCAACGATGGAAAACCACCACACCACACGCGCGTGCGTCATTCACCGGAGCCACCGGAGGCCGAAATACCTGCACCCACGGCCCCGGTGATACCGATACCCGACCCAATCAACTCTGTAGCGCCGATGGAAAGCAGTCGTGTTGCTCCAAATCCCGACGCACTCCCGTCGACCGTACCGCAGCCAACGCCAAAGCCATCCATCCGCGTGGAAATCGGTTCAGTGAACTTCACCTTGCGCCAGCCCGAAACACCGCGCACGCGCCCTGTGTTGCCAGTGGCCCGAAGGTCCCCACGCAGCCACAGCATTCCGATGCGTGGCTTCGGAGAGGAGTGAACGATGGCGGCGTTTGAAAACCTCCACGATGTCGGCCTGGTTCTCGCCGGATATCTGCGCCGCAACCTTACCCCAGCTCTGGCGGATATTCTGGCGGCACCTCCCATAGAAAATGCCTCCAGCACAGCCGAGGCGATGCGGGTATCTCTTATGTGGGTGACACCGCAGCCCACACATCGCAACGACCCATGGGTGACCAACACTGAGGGGCTGGACCAACCTCCCCCTGTCACCCTCAGCGGATTTTTCCTGATCACCGCCTATGGCACGACAGACACCGGTGAGCCAAGCTCAGCAATCAACCGCCTTGGTCAGGCCATCCAGGTTTTTGAAACAGGTCCTATTCTGTCGTTGCCCCTATCCGATGATCCTGCGACCCCCGGGATTGACCCAACTCCCGGCACAGGTGACATGACCGTCGTGTTTGTGCCCAGCGCGGCCGATTTGATGGAAAAAATCTATACGCCGCTGCAAATGCGACATCGGCCTTGGGCGCTATTTGAGGTTGGGCCAATTCAGCTCCAACGCCTGACCGAAGCACGCCCGGGCCCAGACATCGTGCAACCCGGCGGTGTGCGTCTAGCGAACGTTGCCCCCAGCGCGCCGCCCCGCATTTTGCGCGCCCTGCCAGACTCCGTACGTGCGGGCGGACGTGTGATGTTGGAAACGGTTGAGGCGGGAAACACGCAATCCCTGCGCATCGGCCCACGCGAATTCACGTTTACGGATGCTCCAGCTGCACCCAATGAAATCTCCCGCCCTGACCCTGATGGGCGGGTCTGGATCACTTTGGACACAACGGATATGGCAGGTGATTTTGACGCGGTCCTGCGTGGCGCTCAGCTCGGTTCTGACCCCGAACCGCTTACCATTGATCCTGCAAACACTCCGGGTCTGGATGCACCGCGTGCAGCTTATTCCCTTGGAAACCCACTGACCCTCACAGGCGGAAATCTCACAGCAGCAGAGCGTGTGTTTTTCTGGCCTGAGGCCGGAATACGCGGCCCAGACGAGGTGATAGATTTGCCCCCCACGGCGGTGACTCCCAACAGCGTCCTAATGGCGCCGCTCACAATGAATGCGGCGGGACTTCGGACCGTAACATATCGCGTCAGCTTGAGGATGGCGACGGGGCTATTCACCCCATTTGTGCTGCTGGAGGTCACGCCATGACACAGGCGGAGACCCGTATGGATTGGATGCGACAAGCGGTCCTTCTTGCCGCGCAGTGTCTGGTTCGATTGCCACCCGACCAGCCGGTGCAAACCCGTGCGCCACATGCTCAGGACCACACCGTATGGAAATCCCTAAGCATGACCCGTCCAGCCGGAACGCTTGCAGAATGGTTGCTCGCAAGCATCATGGCTGCGGAACGCCATCCCGATGCCGCAGCGGCTTTTTCCATTCTCGCGGAAGATGAACGGCTAATTTTGCCAACCCCTGCCAGCTTTGCACAGATTGCGGCCGCGGGTTTGGAGGCGTCGTTTGATGATGCACTTCAAGTCGCGCTCGGCGACAGCCCTTTGCATGCGGCAGGATTGATTGAAACCATTGACCCTGCCGGGTCTGCACGTCCTTTGACCCAACAGGGAATGCGTTTACACGGCGGCCATGCCAGCGTGATGTTTGGCGCAAAAATCCCCACACATCCGTTGGATCTGGAACCCTGCCCAAATGCGATCCTGTCGCCACGCGCCGCGCTCGCTGCAAGCCGATTGATGTGCCAAAGCGGCGCGGTATGGATCCGGGCCACCTCACGTCGCTTGGCTCGACAATTTGCATTAGACGTCGCGGGCACCTTGTCTTGTGATGCGGCATTCTTACGTGCCCGCGACACTGACGCGCCTGATTTACCTACCCATGACGCCCTCAACGTAATCGACCTGTTTGACGTGTCCTCTGTGCCCGCAATGCCACCACGCGGCGGTGCTGGATTTGCCGTGATTGCGCCCATGCGTTTGGAGCATCCCGGCTTTGCCGCTGTCGATGCACCTGCACTGGACAGCCGTGACTTAGCCACGCTGTGGGCCACGTTGTACCTGCCAGAAGCAGATCGCAGCGCCTTGGCACTGCGTTTTCATCTGACCGTGTCTGAATTGCGGGCGGCCCAACGCGAAGCTGAAGTGTTGATGTCCATCCGCCAACCTGCCAATGGCGTGCCCACGCCCCCACCTGATGCCACAGTGATCGCCGCCGCCATTCTCAAGGATGGGGCGCGGCGCATGGGGCCGTCTGTGACCAAAGTCGAAAGTGATGTGACACTGGACGATCTGGTCTGCACACCCTCCATGCGCGCGCAACTGGATGACGCCGTGAACTGGCACCGCCACGGTCAACGCGTCTGGTCACAAATGGGATTGAGCCGTGACAGCGCAGATGCCCGCGGCCTGTCCCTTCTCTTCTCCGGCCCTCCGGGAGGTGGCAAAACCTTTGCAGCCCGCTGTTTGGCCAATGAGCTTGAGCTCAACCTCTACCGCATTGATCTCAGCCAAGTGGTGTCCAAATACATCGGCGAGACCGAAAAAGCCCTCTCACGCGTGTTTGACGAGGCGGAGGCCGGCCACGGCATCCTATTCTTTGACGAAGCAGACGCGATCTTTGGCAAGCGCTCAGAGGTCAAAGACGCCCACGACCGTTATGCCAACATCGAGGTCGGCTTTCTGCTGCAACGGATGGAGACCTTTGACGGGGTCATGATCCTCGCCACCAACCTGCGCTCAAATCTTGACCCTGCATTCTTGCGCCGTATCCGTTTTGTGGTCGACTTCCCAATGCCAAGCCGCGCAGAACGGCGAACTCTGTGGGACCGGAATCTCCCGTCAAAGGACTGGCGCGCCACGGGGTTGGATCTCGAAGACCTTGCTGATCGGTTTCGCCTATCGGGTGGCAACATCCGCAACGCAGCGGTGGCAGCGGCACATCTGGCCGCAGCGCAAAACAGCGTATTGGGCCATGACCATTTGGCCCGTGCACTGGTCCGAGAGTTGGAAAAGTCCGGCCTACCTCGCGGCGCAAAAGATCTTGGCCCTTTTGCAGATCACTTGGAGGGACCCGCATGACGCTTGAGCTGGTCATAGATATCGGACAGGTGCGTATCGACGCGATTGGCGGGTCTGAAGACGCCCGACGGTTTGAGGAGACACTGCGCAGAGGACTCGAAAATCTGGCAGAAAAGCTCGCCTCCTCCCTCTTTGCCCGCAATCCCGAGGCAACTGCGTTGGTCATCGAAACGATGCAGATCGACGATCTAAACCGCGATGACTGGGTGGGAGATCGTGGGGCTGTGCGCATAGCGGAGTGCCTCTTTGACGCGATTTCGACGGGAGGTGCACAGAGATGACAAACGACACCATCTCCTTCCAACAAGGTGCCTTGGCGGTGTTTGATCAGGATGCAAGTGGTGGAGAAACTGGTGCAATCTCACGGTTTATCCCCTTCCGCTTCAATCCCGAAGACCTCAACCGCGAGCTCAGCGTTGAACAAGCCCAGGGCCAGGGCCAGGGCGCACAACCAGGCGGCGGTGGTTCAGACGGGGGATCTGCAGATCAAGGTGCAGATGCAGATAGTGGCAGCCTGAAAGAAGCCTTTGCCATTAACCTAAAGTTTGATCTGGCGTATCGAGAAGAACGAGCCAGCGGCAACATGCCCGTGAAATATGGCATTCTGCCAGAAATTTCCGCTCTAGAAGACCTGCTCCATCCGGTCGAAAGCGAGACTGACCAACCCTCCGATGGTTCCGAACCGACCCGCGCGCGCGGCCGCCGCCCATTGGTGCTGTTTGTTTGGGGTGAGCGGCGTGTCGTGCCTGTGAAAATCGTTGGCATGTCGATCAACGAGCAGTTTTTCAACGGCCAACTTTATCCCACACGCGCCGAAATCGATGTGTCTTTTGAAGCGCTTGGAGAGGGGGATGCGCGTGACAACACCCGCGTGTCTTCGTCTTTGAAATTCACGGCTGACAACCGACGAAAGATGGCCCGCATCTATCTGGATACCACCGCCTCGCAAGGGGCCAACATCAATCTGCCAAGCTGAGGACCCCATGCCGATCACCCGCAAAAGTCGATATGTGAATAGCGCCCGCGTGTCATGGACACGCTCCGATGGCTCACAAGTGGAGCTGATCGGTCTGACGCCGCGCCCGCCGCGCACCTCGGTGTTCACCACCACTGCCACCGATAGCGACCGGCTTGATACGTTGGCGTCACGGTACTACCGCGATCCCAAAAAACTGTGGAAAATCGCCGACGCCAGCGACCAAATCGACCCATTTGATGCGATCGCCCCCGGCACCACTATTGACATTCCACCTGACAAGTAGAGAGACCTCATGGCCACAGGACGCATAGCATTGTATCGCGACGACGTCGCCATTGAAGGGGCACTGCTCGCGCGCTTGACCGAGCTTGAACTGCGCCAAGGTGACGATGCGGTCGGCATGCTGCGCATGCGGTTTGCCTTGGCGCAGGGTACCGACGGAACTTACCCATTGCTGGACGGCACATCCTTCGAGCCCGGGGTCGCTTTGTCTCTGTCCTTGGCAGCCCCCGGCGGCAGCGACCAGCGAGTCTTTACGGGATATCTGGCCCATATCCGCCCGCATTTCGAAACCATTGAGGCCAATTCTTACGTAGATGTCATCGCCCATGATCCTGCACTTCTTCTGGATGCAGAGGAGCGTGTGGCCAGCTATCCCGACTCCGCAGATTCCGATGTCGCGCAAGACATATTGGCGCGTTATGGTATCGCAATAGACACCGAGGTGACCTCCGCCCTCTCTGCCGAAGATGACCAATTGCTGCTCCAACGCGGCACCGACTGGCGGTTCCTGCTCAGCCTTGCGACGCGTAATGGATTTGCGGTCTATTTCACCGTTGATCCTAATGACGGCACAGCAAAGTGTATTTTTGGTCCGCCGGATTTAGACGCCCCCCCGCAGGCTGATCTGACCATCCTGAGAGAAAATGCAAATCTCACATGGATCGACTTTCAAGTTACCCACACCCACCCGGCCAAACGCATTGCGGCGGCAATCAACACCCATCAAAAACGGTTGGTCCGCGTTGATGCAGATACCGAAGTGCCGGTTCTGGGTGAAAGCCTTTTTGCACATTCTGCTGCGGATGGATTGGCCCGTGCTGCCTCTGTCACGCCTCAACGTTTCCTGCGCGGTGCAGTGCCTCGAGATACAGCCCTGAACGCACACGCACGTGGACAAATGGCTGCGGACAGCTTTGCCATTGAAGCGCGCGGGGAATTGGATCCCGGCCTGTACCGCAATCTATTGCGCCCTCATCAACCAGTTTTAATCAAAGGCGTCGGCGACCGCTTATCTGGCACCTACTATGTCCGTTCTGTACGCACCTGCATGACCGAAGGTGAGCTGAGCCAAACGTTTGTGGCGGTGACCAATGCACTTGGGCGTTCCGGTGACGAACAATTTGGACAGTCTGCGGAAGAGGAGCCATCAACATGACGCTTGATGACCTAACCCGCGCTTTTCACGACTTGGTGGAAACCAAGTTTTTCGGTAAATACCCCGGCGTTGTAATGGATGTGGACGACCCTTCCGAAATCGGGCGCCTGCGCGCCAAAGTGCCCGAAGTGCTTGGGGAAGACATCGAAAGTGGTTGGGCAATGCCCGCAGCTCCTATCGGCGGTGGGCGCAATCATGGCTTTTTCGCTTTGCCACAAATCGGCGACACGGTTTGGGTCGAGTTCCAAGCTGGCGACATCTCACGCCCGATTTGGTCAGGTGCGTTTTGGGGTGCACCCAGCGCGGGCAATGGACAAGACGATCTTGGAAGCGCAAGCGGCTCTGAGGCGCCAGAGGCCCCCGATAAGGCCGCTGGGCCGGGCCAGAACGTGTGGCGCACCGCAACCGGTCACATAATTTCTATGGATGACGATGGCGGCGTAGTGGTCCTGGCCGAAGCCGCCGGTGCCGAAATCCGCATCACCGCCCAAGGAGACATCACCTTGACTGCCAGCAAGATCAAGCTGGGTGACAAAGCTGGCCAAAAGCTCGTGCTGGGCGATGCCTTTATGCAGCTCTTTAACGCACACACCCACCCCACCGGCGTGGGACCATCTGGTCCCCCCGTGCAACCCATGACCACGCAGCACCTCAGCCGCGTGTCAAAGACGGAGTGAGCGCGCCATGTTGAACCCCATGCCACTCACCCAGTCCCTATTGGCAGATTGGCTGAAAGATGAAAACGGCCCGCACCCTGCCAGTGTGTCCGAAAGCGCTGATGTCTTCAGCCGGATCATCTCCGACTGGTATGCCAGTGCCGCGGCGGGGCCCTTCCCTGTTGCTACGGCGCAGGCCAATAGTGGTGTGCTCACCAATCTGGCCTCAGGTGCGCTGATGGTCGGAAACCCTACCGCAGCAGGGGCCCTGCTGGCAACGGGCACAATGGTCTACATGACGGGTCAAGCCTTCGGTCCGGGCGTCTCCGCGCCACCCATCGCCCATCCTCTTGCGGTTGGGATATTTGGCACCGCTTTTACCGAGCTCGACCTCGATCGCGAGGCGCGCGCCGCAATGATGGCGACGGCGGTCTTTGCCATGGCCATCACCTCAATTGTCACCTTTCCCGGACCGCCATTCACGGCGCCGGTGTTGTAGAGGATCTGCTCATGGATCGTTTTATCGCCTCACCTGTTGCCCTCGGTCCCCAATTGGCGCGCATGGATGTTGCTCAACAGCAAGAGGGCATCGCTGAAATTTCAGACCCCGACCTCCATCTGCGTAATAAAATAATGGCGATCTTGTTCACCGCTCCGGGAGAACGTGTGATGCGCCCATCTTTTGGCGCCGGACTAAATCGCTCGGTCTTTGAGAGCCTGTCTCCTTTGGCCCGTCCAGCACTGGAATACCGCATTCGCGAAAGCCTGAACCGAGATCTAGGCTCCGAAGCCATTCTGGAAGATGTTGATGTTACCTTTGATGGGGCTGAAGGCGCTGTGCTGATCGCGATTGATTACATGCGTCGATCAGATCGAACCCAAAACAGGCTGGAGATTGTGCTGTGAGTGGTCAGGGCACATATGGCCTGGTCTGGGACCAAGCCGAAATTGTTCCTGGCGGCTGGCAGGGTATCGAGGCGCTGAACTTCAGCGATCCCACCCCGGCGGGCCTCGCAGCGGAGCTGACCATCGCTTTGGCAAAAGTCTCTGATGGTCTCACACCCGGTGACATTCAGATTGAGGGACCCGACAGCATAGACTTGCAGTTTTCGGCGACGGTTTCGGACGGTGATATGGTTGTTCTGGTACACTTTCCGGAGCCCCTTGGTGGACGGCTACCGCGTGGCCGCCATAGGGTGCGGCTGAACACTGGAGGCAATGACCCGCTGCATCCGTTCTTCTCTTCGGGGCATTTTGATTTCTATATCGACTGTCCCGCCGGCGATTGTCGCTCTTCCGACATTCAGGCTGCGCGCGCCGAAATGCCCGAACCGGCGATTGATTTGACCACCAAAGACTACACAGGCTTTTTGCAGGTTGCACAAAATTGGGTCAAAGCCACCGACCCCAATTGGTCAGACCTATCCGCCGCCTCCATCGAGAGCACATTGATCGAAACGCTCGCACATCACGCCGAACTTTTGTCTCTGCATCAGGACCGGGTGGTGCAAGAGGCCTTTGTGGACACGGCGCGCGAACGGATCTCTTTGACAAGACACGCCAGTTTTCTGGGGCTCGATCTTGATCAAGGTGCCACGGCAACCACACTTGTTGCATTGGATGTCGCCGTTTCCGGGTATCTTCCCCAAGGCACACCAATCAACCGACGCGAGGATGGCGGCCGCGTGACATCTCGCTTTGAAACCAGTGCGCAGGTGTTTCTTGACCCCCTATGGAACGCGGGTTTGACCGATCCGACAGATGGCACCGGTTTGATGGCAGCGGCATGGCCCGGTGCAACCGACGCCATCTTGCCGGTGGGAACCTGCAATCTGTTGATCCTTGGATGGGACCGCGGCCTCGTGGCCGGACAGCGCGTCGCTTTGGTGCAAGGCGCGCGCATACATGTCGCACATCTAAGCCAAGTACGTGAAATCGAAGCCCCCGGATGGGCGGGTGACCCCTCCGACGCTTTGGGCACGGGCTTGACCCAACTCACAGAGTTGCACTGGACCAATCCAACTGCACAAGAATTCGCACCGTGGTCTGATGCCTCGGGATTACCGATGCTCATTACAGCAAATCTGGTGACTGCGCAGCATGGCGAGACCCGCATAGCAACCCACCCACACACCCAAACCACCATTGGGTTTGGCACTGGTCGCCAAGACCTTGTGACCGCCAGCGATGGTATCACGGGTCAATTGATGCTGCGCGCTCTACGCACACCTGAGGGTGATGTTTTGACCGATGCAAGCATGTCACCGCGCCCCTCAATTTCGGTGACCTTGGCAGGCGAGATCTATGGCTGGCAGCCCAATCTGCGCAGCTCCGCTGGCTTTGACCGGCATTTCACCACCGAACGAGACAACGATGGGTCCATTTGGATCTTATTTGGTGATGGGGTGCGTGGGCGTGCTGTACCGTTGCCAGACGGGCAGATGTTGCCAAATGAGACACTCGAGGTGCGTTACCGACGTGGAGACCCGGCCGCAGGCAACATCGGAGCGTTTGCACTTAACGCGGTGGGGCAGTTTCCTGCCGGTGACACGCGCAACGCTGACGTCGCAGGCTTAGCTGTGATTTCCGCAACCAATATCACCCCTGCGACTGGAGGGCGACGTCCAGTGTCGCTTGAACTGGCACGACAGAAAATTCCTGAGAGCATCCGGCACCCTGCACTGGAGCGCTGTGTGACCCCAGACGACTACCGCCGGGCAGCCGAAATGGTGCCCGGCGTGGCACAAGCAGCAGCCAAGCCATTGGGTGGAATTTTTAATACCATTGCTTTGCTTGTTGCCCCTGACAAGGGGGACACCCTTACAAATGACCTGGCGCAATCGGTGTGGCACCACCTTGACAATCTACGTATGGCAGGCCGCGAACACATCGTACGACCACCCAACTATGTCCCTCTGGATATAGCGCTCTTGCTCTGTCCCGCAGGCACCGCCAGCGCTGCGCAAATCCGCGATCAAGCGCGACGCGCTTTGCTACCAGGCACATCTGCAAACCCCGGCTTCTTTCACCGCTCGCGCATCAGTTTTGGCGCAGAGGTCCGTTTGGCTGACATTCTGGCTGAAATTCATCGCCAACCCGCCATTGGTGCCGTGCGCGCTCTTGCGTTCCGGCCTCTACTGGATGCAGGCAGCGACCTTGTGCGCCGCGTGATCCGACTAACCTCCACAGAAATCGCGCAATTTTCAGGAGAAGAGGGCCGCCCGGATCGTGGGCGTCTTACCCTTCGAGTCGCAGGCATTGACCCCCCAGCGCCACCCGATGCCTTTGTGATTGGCGGACCTGCGCCAGAGCCGACCATGGGGGGTGCCTCATGAGCCGACCACCAATCGTCCGCAAAACACCTTCCCCGCGAGGCATCAATAACGATCAGAACCAAACGACTTATTTTGGCCTCAGGTTTGCTGATCTTGTCGCTTTGGCAGAGGACTTGGCACAAGATCCCGCAGGCGTGAAAGTTCCCGGCAGTTCTCATCGACTGGCCGCAGGCATTGTAGAGCTACCCGGCAAAGACCGAGGCCTCGCCCGAACTCTTATCGAAATCCCAGCAATCCTCGCGCATATTTTAGGTGAGCATCAAAGCCACTACGCTGCTGAGGCCTTTGTAGGAACGGCCACCCAACCCAACAGCCTGATCCGCCATGCCCGCAAACTGGCTTATGTGCCGGACCAAGGCGTCGCCGCAACTGGGTTGGCGGTATTTGACGTAAAGGAAGGCCTAGCAGGGGATGTGCCAGCGCTCTTTGCCCTGCAATCTGAGCCCAAAGGCGCAATCAAGTCACAAACCTATGAAACCCTAAAAGACATTCATGTTCAGGCCCAATGGAATGCCATTCTGCCCGCCGCCGCGCGTGTCCCGACACCTGTCACATTTATCGACAATCTGGTCACTCTGCCACTGCTCACACCATCTGGGTTGGATATTGGCGACATTGTGCTTTTGCAAGGCCAGGGTAAATCCGCCGTCTGCGAAGTCAGCGGCGACGCCCCCGGACTATTAGAACTGCGCCGCCTCTCTCAGGGAGCGGAAAGCGCTGACCCTTGGCCGGCGTTTTCACCCTCTGATCCCTATGTTGTGTTGGCGCAACCAGATTTAGAAACCCGAATGTTCGGGCACTCTGCTGATCCGCTTGCGTTTCCACCAGCAGAACTTTCAGACCCTGGCTCCTATTTCGCCCCGACCACCGTAAGCACTATCACGCATGGCTACACGGTCAGCGGCATAAGCTCTGGAAGCTACTCCGCAGGCAGTTCTTTACTGTTGGCCGAAACCACCCCTCCAATTGCTGCAGGTGCTGAGATCGCATTGGTGCGCGCCAGCAGTGCCACACCGCTCCGCGTTGCACAGGCCCGCGAAGCCGCAGTGAGTTTCCGGCGCGGTGAATTGATCGCGATTCCGCAACCTTCGCCTGCACCTACTGGGTTTCCACAAAATCAATTGGCGGAACGCTCCATCAGCGTCCGTTCGACTTTACTGGATGTCACAAATGTAGACGGCACTGCCCAAGACTGGCCCGCCCTGCCCCTTGATGGGGTGATCTACGCAGGTTGGGCTCGCCGCATTGTGATTGCCCCAAGCCAAGCCAATCCTGCCAACCTGACAGCAACGGTAGCACTGGCCGCTGATCTATCGGACATGCCCCCCGGCCGCGCCGTTATTGTTGAGCGCCTGTCAGATAGCTTTGCCGCGAGCGCCACAATTACACGTATAGAACCGCTTGGCACCAACTGGGAGGTTACGCTCAGCTTTGATGCAGAAGTCACCGCGTCCAGCTTTGTTTTAGGCGACGTTCACATCCGCGCCAACGCCGCCCGGGTCAGCCATGGCGAAAGCAAATCCGAGGTTCTAGGCGCGTCTGACGGCGTCACACCTCACCAGTCCTTTACCTTAAAATCCGCAGATGTAACCCGTATCGCGAGTGCTGAGGGCAGCACTCTTGCGCTATCGCTGAGGGTGAACGGCGTATTGTGGGACCCTGTGACTGATTTCCACGCCTCCGCGCCTGAAGACCGGCTCTATCGCACAGAAGCCGACGCCGATGGCCATGTATCCGCACACTTCGGCGGCGAAAACCGCGGAGCGGTGCCCCCGTCAGGCACGCGCAATATTACGGCTGACTACCGCGTTGGGCTGGGCCGCATTGGGGATGCCGAAGCGGGCCGCCTGACCCGGATCAAAAAGGCCTCGCCGATTTTACAAGCAGTGTCCAACCCTCTGCCGCTTGCAGGCGGTACAGACCGCGCTGCGGTAGATGATATGCGACGGCAAGCGACCAAACCAATCTTGACCTTTGATCGAGCGGTCTCCCTTCAGGACTACGCAGACCTTGCGCTCCTGTTTCCCGGCATCGCCCGTGCAGCGGCACGTTGGTTGGATCGCGGCGCAATCGAGCTGATCGCGGCATCAGCCGACGGCGCGCCACCTGCGGATCCGACCGCCTTACGCGCATTTTTGGACGCCCGGCGCGACACCGAAATTCCACTGGTCCTGCTCACACCGCAAGCGATCGATATTGCGCTAAATCTGCGCATCGAACGCAACCGAACCTGGCTGGCTGATGCCGTGCGGCTGGATGCCACCGCAGCCTTGTTGGATAGCGAAACGCAGAACCCTGGCATGTTCACTTTTGCAGGTCGGGCGTTTTCCGCTCCGCAATCGCTTTCAGGCCTATATGCCCGCCTGCTCGATCTTGACGGCGTAACAGGAGTAGAAGCCAACCGCTTTGCCATTCTACCTGACATCGGTGTCGCCGATATTTTGCATGCAACAGATCGGCAATGGCTGCGATTGACCCCAAGCAACCTGGTGATCGACGTGGTTGAACCAGGCGCGCTGATCCCCGAATTTCAGGTAGGTGTGTGATGAACGGATATCCTTATGACCCCGACCGTTTGGCGCGCACTGCGCAGCTGTTATATGATGCCCTGCCCGCCCACCTGAAAGCCAACGATGCAAAGGCCGCAGGTGCCGTGCCCTCAGGCCCACAAGACTTACGAACGTTGGTGGACATACTCGCCGCACCATTGGCGGCCCTGCGACAAAGCCTTGAAGAAATGCACGGCGACCTTTTCGTCGACACAGCCGGTGACTCGATTTTGCCCCTGCTCGCCGACAGCATCGGTTTACAACTGGTGTTTGGCTCAGCGGAGGCAAACCGCCGCGATCTGGCGGGATCGGTTGGTCTGCGCCGTCGCAAAGGCACACCCGCAATGCTAGAAGAGTTGGCGCGCACCCTGTCAGACCGGCTTGTGTCAAGCAACGAAGGCTGGAAGCTGGTGCAAATCAGTCAGGACCTCAATATTCTGCGTTTAACGCGCACCACGCCAGATCTGCGCCCGCCCTCCGTTGCAGAACGCATAAGCGGTCCTCTGGAAAACCTCGCCAAAACCGTCGATCCACGCCTCATATCGGCGCGATCCGGACGGGTACATGCCCGCCAAATGGCACACTGGCTCCACCTATCTCAGTTTTTCCCGCTGCGCGGTGCAAGCCCGCATCAAATGCCCGATGGCACAGCGGATCTGCGCTTTTCCTTTGATGCCGAAAATGCATGGCGCGCGCTGCGTTGTCGGGCCACCGGCGCTGAGGATGATCTGCGAACTGACCGAGTGCCCGAACTGATTTTTGCGCAAGACCCCGGTGAATGGTTTGACCGTGAAGGACGGTTTTCTGTGCGGATCGCCAACCTGCCCGCTGCCACCGCGCCAAAGCCCGTGATACGCGCGGCACGCGGTTTGCCTGCCAGCGATGGCATGCTCACAACCAGCCCCACGCTTGAGGTGATTGACTATAACGGCGCACGGACCTCTGGTCCTGTTGAGATTGCCCTCATGGCAGTGCCAGTGGTGGGAGCGATGCCTGATCCGACCTCTGCCGTTCTGCGCGGTGCCATCGAAATGGACATCACCGGCCAAATCAACAGCCTGCCTGCAGCCGCCGCAACGCCAGCAGACGCGATCCCAATGTTGCGCCTGTCCACCACTGGCGGCGCAGCCAGCAGGTTTTTTGCCGGAGCTGTCCTGCGCTTGAGCGGTGGATTGATGCGCGCGCGCCACCCCAGTCCGGTTCCTGATTTAGCACAGGAAGGCTACCTAAACGGCAGTTTATACGTGACTATCCCGCCGATGCGGATGACCGACACATGTTGGTTCTACATCGGAGCCGACGGTGCGCTGCACAACGCTGCAGCGTCAGGCGGTACTGGAATTGACCTGCCTCTAAACGGTAACGCTCTGCCGGAGCGTTCAGTTTCCACGTCACCTGTGGGTCCTGTGTGGCCTCAAGCACAGGCCACCGCTGATCGCACTCCCTTCGCCACGCCGCTGATGGCACCAGCTGCAGCCCCTGTACATCTACATGGCGGACAGGCCTTGCACCCTTCGGGCAACTCCTTGCTCCCCGTCGGAGACACCAATGCACTTGTCTTTGCGCTCTCCTACGCAGCACTTGGTCGTCAATTCCATCCGATGGTGCGACTGGTCTGGACCGGCGGCGACCCATCTAGTGCCACATGGGAACCACTCGAAGACTCCGCTGATGTTGCTGCTGACCTACATTCTCGCCTAGCAACTTTGGCCAGCGTGGTCGAAACGGCGCCGGCTGATCTCGCACTCGCCATCCGATTTGAAAGCCAACGGCCGAACGCCCGCCTGTCTCCTGCGGAACTATCCTTTACCGGGCACGATGGTCGCGCAGTTTTGATTCACACGCCCGAGTTTCGCGCCGATGACACCGACATGGCGTGGCCTCGCGGCCCCGGGCCAATCTCCGCCCATTCCGTGGCGGTTCAGGTTGGGCGCGATGGGTCTACATGGACCGCAGGCACCAATCTGCTGCGCCGCAAATCGTTGGGCCAAGCAACGCCACTGTCAGATCCCATGGCAATGCAGCGACGTGTTGTGCGCTGGCGCAAGCTGTGCCCCTGGCAAAATGAAACTCTTGTGGATGTGCTCGATCCCACGCCACCCAGCCAATTGCATCTGGACCCCGAGTTCGGGTTGTTTGCTCTGGCCGCCAGTGAGCCTCCACAATCATATCCACCGGGGCCCACGCCTTTGCCCGCATCTATCAGTGTTGACATGCAAACCGGGGCCACCATGCCCATCGGCGCGCTACCGATTGATCACGATCGCGCATTGGGCCGCGCGCCTGAAGCGCCAACGCGCCTTGTGTCAGCCTCCGGCCATCTGGGACCAACTTCCGATCCATCAGGCACCGGGCAGACCTTGCACCCCACGTTAGCAGATGCACTGGCGGCCATTGCTGTTGATCCGAACCCCAGGGAGGTGATCGAACTCAGCGACAGCCGGTTTTATCCCGCAGAGACGCTGACTTGGCCTGATGGTCCCGAAAGTTTGGTTGTGCGGGCTGCGCGCGACACGCAGCCTGTGGTGGAAATCGCAGGCTCAGCACCGGGCGCCGCCGCCTATCAGCATTTGGATCTGACTGGTCTGGCCCTGACATCGACTGCGGCTCTGACGTTGGATCTTCCCGCAGCTCAAACCTGCGAACTAAACCACGTTACTATTCGGCGTAGCGATTTGACGCTCGCGATGCGTTTCAACGAAGACACCGGCGTTGAGGCCTTAACTGTCGTACGTTCAATTTTGGGACCGTTAACACTGCTGGACCCCGGACAGGTCCGCCTAATCGACAGCATATTAGACGCAGGCGCAGATGGCGGCGCCGATGCGCTTTTGGCCTCCAACGCAGACTTGACCATGGACCGCTGCACTGTGTTGGGGTCGGTGCGGGCACAGCAAGTGGATATATCCGACAGCATCCTAAGACACCCAGTGTTTGTCGGGGAGCGATTTGAAGGCTGTATTCGCTATTCGTTCCTCGCCCCCGGTGGCCAAACACCACGTAAACACCGCGTCATGCGCCGCCCCTTCCCACGCTTCGTCACTTTTGACCGACGCGATCCCGCTTACCTGCGTCTAACGCGCGACACCGAGGCCGCAATCCTGACAGGCGCATCTGACGGCGGCGAAGTTGGAGCCTTTAATTTTGCCCGCATCGCCGAAATCGAACGGGCCGTTTTGCAACGGCTTTCTGAACACACCCCCGCAGGTCTTCGCACAGGAATGATCCGCAAGAACTGAGCAAACAGAAAGGTGGTCTGCCATGAAGGGAGATTTTACCAGAGGCTTTAATCCCGATACCAAGCGCGGCGAACGCTATCGCCGGGTCCTGCTGCAACAAGGCCGAGCGCTGCTGGATTCAGATATGACCGCTCTCAGCGACGCCATTGAGGGTAGCTTGCGCCAAAACCTTGCAATGACGGCCTGCCATGCGGGTTCTCCAGATCTGGGTCTGCTGATCACACCGGGACGACTGCTGGCGCAGTTCGACAGCACCTTAGGAAACCCGGTAGACAGCAATGGCGGTGCAGTCGCAGTGCGCGACTATGCCCGCAAATACTTGAACCGCTTACCGGGTCTGCGCATGGGGACAACCGGAACAGTGACCGTGCATCTGGCTGAGCCGCTTGCTGCACCAACGGACATTCGAATCTGGGCGCACGCCGACAACGGCGGGGCCAGTCCCAGTGTGAATGGCACTGTGATCTCCGTGCCCTCCGGACCTGAGTATCACCCTGTCGATGTCTCGGCATCCGGCGCTGAACTGGTATTCGAAGTGGATCCAGCCGCGCGCATCTGGGTCGCAATGATTGAAACACGCGCAGAGGCCGGCACCACCCCACTGATGCACAGCCATTCTGGCGCATACGAGATCGAGGGGCTGGCCTTTGACACCACTGGTGGCGCATGGCCATTGCTGGCCGATCCAGCAGGCGCCGCCCTTCAGACACAGGCGATCAGCCCGGCGGATACGCGCCTTATTGCCTACGTCGAAGTGTGGGAACGTCACATCACTGCGCTTGAAGATCCCGGCATTCTCGAAACCGCGCTTGGTGGCGATCTGGACACCACAACCCGCAGCGAAGTTCAATATCAGGTCAAACTCGCAGAAGTCTCGGGGGTTGTGGCAGACAACATGGCTGATGCTTTCGCCCAACACCTGCTGCCTAATGGCACCGTCACCTTGGGCGTGGCCACTGAGACCATTACCGCTGATCCCTGCGATCTGCCCGTACCGGGAGGCTACACCGGTCCGGAAAACCGGCTCTACCGGTTGGAAGTGCATGGAACAGGTGCAGGTGGTGCAACTCTGTTCAAATGGTCCCGCGAAAACGGCTCGGAACTGTTTGCGGCAGCCTTCCTCGACACATTGGTAGTCCCTGCCCCTGCCGCAGCGCTGATGGTGCAGGCTGACAGCGATCTGCGCGACGGCGATCTCGTCGAACTCTTGAGCGACGCCATTGATCTGGGGGATGCAGCGCCAGCCACGCTTACACCTGCTGGTTTCACCCGGCCACAACGGGCTGTTGGTCGGTTGCTTCGCCTGTCCGGCGGGGATGAAATCACCGGGTCCAACCGCGTATTTGATCTCTTGGACCCTATTGATGAAACCCCCGTGGTCGACGTGGACAGCGGCCGCTTTGGCGAGCAGGGTTTGAAACTGCGGCGTTGGTCCGGGCTGATCCTACACACGGCCGATCAGGTCTTTGAACTGGAGCAAGGCATCGAAGCCGATATAGCCGGAAGCTTTGAACCCGGCGACTGGTGGCAATACGAAGCCCGCGTGAGTGCCTCCAACGCCAATGGTCCAACCCGACCTGCGCCCCATGGACCCGAGCGGCTGTTTGCACCATTGGCCTTGCTGCGCCAAACACCCGCCGCAGAGCCGATGCTGTTGGAGCGCTGGTTTGACAGCCGCTTCCCGCGCCTCTGTCATATTGAGGCGGATGACGTCTCTTATGACGGCGACCGCGTCGGATCGGAGTCTGACACCGTACAAGAAGCGATCGATGAGCTGTTTGAGCGCGAATCTGACGCTGGCTGCGGAGAGATCCCGGTGCCCGAGGGAGGCGACATCCGCGACATCATCGACGCCATTCCTGATGGTGGGGATGCCAAGATTTGTCTGGGACCGGGAACGCGCCCCGTGCCATCAGTCATTCAAGTGTTCAACAAAGGACACGTCACTATCACAGGTATCGGGCTCGGCTCACTGCTGGAAGCCAACCGGCGCGTGTTTCATTTCCAAAATTGCAATGCAGTCACGCTTGTAGATTTTTCAGCGCGTGCCACAAACGGTGGCGGCCACATCATCCAAATTGACGACTGTGCCGCAGTTGATATCCAACGCCTCAACATCCAGTCTTCAACCGAGGCCTCGCACGGCAACGCCGCCATCAGGCTGCAGGCCAACGATGATCGGACCATCCGACGCGCTCGCATTCGTGACTGTCGCATCGCACTGGGATTTAACGACACCGCTGTTCTGGCGATCGGCGTACACGACTTGGCGGTGAGCGATTGTGACATCGAAACCCGTGCTGCGCGGTTTGATCTGCGCGCCCGCGTGGCTGACAATTCCTTTGCCTCTGTGGTTGGACGCGTGTTCCTAAGCCAGCTAAGCTTCAACGTGGACACCAATATTTTTGTTGGGGGATCGCACGTCAGCCTCTCAAATGGAGAGCGCGGGCGGCACACCGTTGCACTGGGTGGCTGGGGACGCGATCCATTGCGATTTTCGACCCATGCCGCCATGACATCCCGCATCTGGGATCAGATCGGCGACGCCAATCCTCCCGGCAACCCCGATGGCGGACAACCAACCATGCGCGCACATGTGCGCCGTATTCGGCGTGAAGTTACGCGCGCCGCGCTGGGATTGTCAGCCGACATCACCCTCCCCACGGCAACGCAGGGTATGGTGAACTTGATGGGCACATCGCTGTTGGCAACCTCAACCTTAGAATATGGCCAAGCAGGCATTGTTGTCTCCGCACCTTTTGGACCCGAAGTGAATGGCGACAGAAATCCAGCCAGCCAGATCACCAACCAGCTGGCACAATCGGTGCGCATCAACGGCAACCGCATTTCAGGTTTCCATCAAGGCGTGCGCATCGGCGGCGACCAACACGTCGATGGGCTCGACACCCGGAGAACTTTTTTCCGCGACGTCGAGGTTGACGGCAACCGGATTGATCTGCGCATCCCGATGTACGCCCGTGCGCGCTGGGGCATCATGGTGGGCAGCTCCATAAACGTCGCGGTGCGCAACAACCGAGTCAGCAACCTGTATGACGGCCCCATGGACGACATCCCCAACCCCTTGTCTCCCACAGATGGAATCCGTGTGTGGGGGGTGTTTGGCGACTTTGTCCAGATCGAACGCAACGCCTGTTTTGGAACCACTCACGGCGTTCGTTTCCGCGCATTGAACCCGCAACCAGACCCTGCGCGTGCGGTCTGGAAAGTCTCCGATGTCTTTGGCGACGCAGCCATGCCTACCAACGCACTGTCTGGGTCTTCTGGCAGTGCGGAAATTATCGAAATTAACCCGTAACGGAGGGAGTTTTGCCCCGAATCGCTTTGGAAACGGCCAGCCTTGTGTTAGGATTGCATGTGCACGTCCATAGCAACGGTACGCGGTCTCGCGACTTTAGCGATAGTGACGTGAACTTATGGTTCACAGGGTTCAAATCCCTGCAAAACAAGGGAAAGCGCTGCTTTCCCTTTTACCGTTCATATGTGTTTTTTGCTACCAGAGCCCTCTCATGAAACATGCGGATGGGTCTCAAAAGACATCAGGAACATCAACCTCTAAGTCCACTGCGGCCAAACCCGCACCGACGCCCTCTCCTGCCCCTATTGAAACCGCAGAACTGACCTCCCTGCAATCCAGCCTGACCGGTGGCTCCGCACTCCCGGCCTCAACACGTAAACGGCTTGAAGGCGGCTTTCAGACTGACCTAAGTGACGTCCGCGTACACACCGGTGGCGCCGCCGCCACGGCCACCAACCGGCTTCAGGCCGACGCCTTCGCCAGCGGAAGCAACATCGCCTTCGCATCAGGAAAATACGCCCCCGGATCCAAATCCGGTGACCATCTGATTGCTGAAGAAGTGGCTCATGTGATCCAACAACGCGGGAGCGGAGGACAGGTTGTGCAACGCCACGCCACCGTGTCCTCAGCAACAGACAGTGCCGAAATCGCCGCGCGCAGCGCCGCAGACAATGTTGTGGCGGGTAAGGCAGCAAACCTCTCGCTAACCGGTCTCTCAACTCGGGGGCGCATCATGCGACGAGCACGCATGAGCGCGGCAAAACCCTCTCCGGTTGTGGCCGACCCGACCAACGGGCTGGGCACAACCAAAGCAGGGCCCGCGCCCGTCTTGACCCCCGTGATGACCTCCACCCTCAGCCCAGCAGGCGGCAAACTGGTGGACAGCGCCGGGCGCAAAGACGTCAAACCCGGCGCCTCTGACAAACCTGGCACCGCCAAAACGCCTGATGAGGCACAAACATCTCAACAGGCCGGTCCTTCGAGCGCGCCCAGCGTGATGACCGCAGGCAGCCCAGTGGGCGCTTCTGTGGAGGGGGCCGACTCCCCGCCAAAGGCCGACAACAAATCAACCCAAAACAAAGAAGAGAAGCGCGAAAAAGACAAGAAAGAGAAGCAAGAAAAAGACAAGAAAGAGAAGCAAGAAAAAAACAATAAAAACAAAGGGAAAGACGGTGAGACCGCAGCGGCCGCGACGGGTGGCGGTGGCGGCACTTTTGGAAAAGTCAAAGGAGACCGCGGCGCCGGGGCCGCCGGGGCTGCCAAGCGCCGCCTACAGGATCGCGCCGAAGCGCTTGGGACCAATGAAGGCGCAGACAATCGCATCGGTGCCGCCCGCGCCGCCGCCGCCCCACCCGCCAATGCTGCAGAAGCATCCGGCCAACAAAGTCAGGCCACCACACTAGAAAATGCGGATGTCCCTGCTGGTGATCCGGAAACCGCCCGCTCTGCCAGCCGCAATGCCGTGGCTGCCGCCACACCTGGGTCGATCGAAGATCTCGAAGACTTTGCCAGCCCCGGCGGCGCCTCCCAACGTCAACCATTGACCGATGCCATTTCGGGCCAAGCGGCGGCACAAACCGGCCCGGTTCAGGCCAGCCTCTCCGCCGTGGACACACCGCCCCTAGGCACGCCACCGTCTCCCGCCGTGCCTCAACCTGCCCCCATGGTTGCACCCGGTTCTGCAGACCCAGCGATCACGCAGGCCACGCCGCCGCCTGTCAACGAAGAAGCGCTGGATGCCACCGAGTTTAAGGCAGAGGCCGACGCAAAGCTGTCAGAGCATGATGTCGATGATGAAACATTGGCCAAAGCGGACGAAGGCCCACTCAGAGAGATTGGCAACGACAAAACTCAACTCAACGACAAGGTGACACAGGCGGCAGGCCGCGCGCGCGCCACTGAAACACAGGCGCGCGATGTTGCGCGTGGTGCCTTGGCCGGGGCGCAATCCGGCGCACAGGCCAGCATGGATGCCGAGCGTACGAGCGGCCAGACCAGCGTCAGCGCCGAACAAGACGGCACCCGCACGGGTGAAGAACAATCTGAGCAAGCCCTCGCTGATCAGATCAACACAACTTATCAAACCGCCCAGACCGAGGTGAACGGCAAACTTGGGACGCTGACACAGGACTCCGTTGAAACCTTCCGCGAGCGCCAAGGCACACGGCTTGAATCTTTCGCAAGCGGTGTGCGCAGCGATCTGGCAGATCTCAAACGCCGGCGCTATTCCGGTGTGCGCGGTGCCGCCCGTCGGGTGCGCGACTGGCTGCTGTCGATCAACTCAGTGCCAGAGGTAAAGCAGCTTTATCAAAGACATCGAGACCAATACATCTCTGACATCGATGCGTTGATCACCCAAATCAAGGCAGATATTGATCGCACCATCGAGGAGTGCAAAACCGCGCTGCGCACCGCGCGCGAAACCATTGAACAACTTGTCGCGGACAATGCGGAGTCGATGGATCAGGACGCACAGGCCGCGCTGACCAACGCCACGGCGGGTTTCCAGCGGATGGAACAGCAAATCGACGCCGCCGCCGAGGCTGCCAAACGCGCGCTAGACGCAGAGCGGGAGCGGGCCATTCAGGCGATGGATGCCGAGTTGGAGCGCATTCGATCTGAAAACGCCGGTCTGGTGGACAGGCTCGCCGCCGCCGTCGCGGCCCTTGCGGCTGCGCTTGGACAGTTCATGATGTTGATGACCCGTGTCACGCGCATGGGCATTGGCACTTTCCTATCTGCGGCGCTGTCACAGGCGGGCGACGGTGTGCGCAACAACCTATGGGGAGAGCTACAGGAAGCCTTTAAGCAATGGCTGTTTATGAAGCTTCCGGTGCTACAGCTCCTGTTGTCATTGCCGCCCAATTGGTACGACATGCTCACGGCACTCGCCACCAACATGATTGGGATGTTCACCGAAAACCTTCCCGCGATGTTGCCCGCAATAGGCACAGCGGCAATGATCTGGCTTGCGACAACACTGGCGGCAAAATTGATCCCCGGCGTTGGGGCCATTATGGCGGTGATTGACGGCATTCGCGGGGCCTATGCCCTTGTACAAAGCCTATTTCAGGCCGCCTCTGCTTTCTTTGAATTTGTGATGAAAGTGGCCGAACGGGGCAATGGCGCGGTGGCCTTTGCACGCGCGCTGGCCTTTGGGATTGTGGCAGCCGTAGATGCGGTGCTGACCTTCTTGGGGGTGGATCGATTGATCCAACGGGTGATCGGTGCAATCGCCCGCCCCTTTGGCCGCATCATCCGCCGCGTCTCAGGCCGCTTCCGTGCCTTCATGAGCCGCCGTAGGCGACGTAGGCGACAGCGCCGTCGTGGCCGTGACCGTGGCGCGCGAAGACTGGCAGATGGCCGCAGCAGTGGTGCCGGGAGGTCCCGCGCCAGAAGCCGCCGCCGGAACCGCCGCAGGCAACGGACAACGCGCGCGCGCCGTCGCGACCAAGCTCCAAACCGCCGCCGAGAAAACCCCTCAGAGCGCCGCAGACGCAGAAGGCAGGAGCGCGAAAGACGCAAACGCGAACGTCTGGATCGTGCGGTGCGGGCTATCCGCCCCAAAATCGCACGTCTGCAACGCGAAGGGGTCTCCAAACTTGGGCTACGCGCCCGCTTGGCCATGTGGCGTGTACGATATCGGCTCACCTCCCTGACCCTGCGCGGCGGGCGCATTACAGCCCGCGTCAACCCGTCAACCGAAGCCGGTCGTGTCGCCCAACTCAGCCCACAACGCATTGGCAACGCATTAGAGCCGGTCTTAAGGGAGGCCGAAAGGATTTTTGAACGCGAACGTCTCGCTAATCCCGCTGTGGCACGTCAGGCCGCCGCGTTTGATCAGAGTCTCGCCTCCGGAAGACACACTGTGGCCGGGCCACGCATGAATGACGCCGATATGGTATTTGGCACCCGCCGCTTCTTTTCCGGTCCACGTCAGATGCTAATGCCGATGGGTCGTGTGGACCGGCGTGGTCGCTTCCATCAAGGCCGGATGGCTTCCTTTTCCAGACCGGGCGGACCGCAGGTCACACTACGAGACAACCAACGTGGTTCCATGATGGTGCAACCAGGCGCGCCCAGCTATGCTGGCTTCCGTCCCTCAACGTTGAACACCCCGTCCGGGAACCAACTGTTGGACGTTGTCGAAGCCGCACGCGCCCCAGGCCAACTCGCCACACGTGCCGTCACCCGCGATCTTGTTGGGTCTCAGCGCATCGATGCAATGGAGGCAGCATCGGGTGCTTTCAATCCCATGGAACCCCGTGGAGCCTCAGTGGCTGCAGACCGTGATTTCCGCGGACGGCAAGACACCGGGTCGTTTTCCCAACGCCGCGTCGACGACGCATCTGCCACTCGGCGGCGACGCACTGGCCGCATTTTCCAACGGCTTGATCGCGTTCTGCAACAACAGGCCGGACAGATGGATATTTTTGGGGACGGACCAGTTCTAAGGGAACTGGCACAGGCCTTCCGTCGGTGGGCAATCACAAATGTGACCCGCGCTGGCCGGCGTGCCACATCAGAGGCAGATCAACAGGCAGCCGTCACAGGGCTGATCGCGGGACTGGTGGCGTTCCTGCGCAGCAGGTATCCATAGACCATGACCGTTGTCCTCAAGAAACGCCTCGTCCCCGCACAGTTTGCGCCCAGTATCTGTTTTCAGACCATTTCACTGGTGCTGAAACAGCAGCTTCTCACCCACGGATTTGATCAAATCCCAACACATGACGCCGGGGACGGAACCACGGAAATAACATGGATCTCAGAAGATGGTAGATGTTTGGTGTTTGCGTCCTGCGACAGCGTCAACCGGATCATCCGCATCGACATCTCTGCGGACAGCGACGCCATCGCAGATTCTGTGGCGGCTGCGCTGTCTCGCGACATTCCGATGGCGCGTTTTCAGGAAGAACTTGAGAAAGCAGCCGATCTGCCATCAGCTGAACTGGAAGCCGCGCTCATCCGCTTAGGTCAAATGTCCCCAATTGACGCCCCACCAGAACTCTTCGTCACCCTCATGTCTCGGGCATTCACATCCTCTGATGCAGGTGTCCGCCGTGCCGCGACATTTGTATCGTACCTTGTGCAATGCAGCGCCTTCACCACGCTACTGGAACGCGCCGCTGTACACGAACAGGACGCCAATCTGTCAGAGCTCATGCAGGCCACCCAAGAGGCAATTGGCCCACTTCCAGGTCCCACTGCCACTTGGCTGTGATATTATTCACAGCTCAGCACATGAGCCCAAAATCCTCTGATTTAGAAACAACCGAACGACATTAGGCACCACAGGCACGATTGACTGCGCGCGCGATAAAATGTCATCTGCGGTGTCACGCAAGAAACGTCAAAGTTCAGGACACGCTCAGACATGGCCACCAAACTTTCCCAAGACCCTCACGTCGTTCGCGAGGAACGAGAGAAAGTGCTCGAAGTTGCCATTGGCCGCGAGGTCCGTGCATTCCGTAAACAGCAAAACATCACTGTGGCAGAGCTCTCTGCAATAACTGAACTGTCTATCGGCATGTTGTCCAAGATCGAAAACGGCAACACCTCACCGTCACTGAACACACTGCAATCTTTGGCCAACGCGCTCTCGGTGCCACTCACGTCGTTCTTTCGCCAGTTTGAAGAAAAGCGTGAGGCTGTGCACACCAAAGCGGGCGCTGGCGTGGATGTCGATAGAGACGGCACCCGCGCAGGGCATCAATACAATCTGCTGGGCCATATTGGGTCCAACAACAGCGGCGTCATTGTAGAGCCCTATCTGATCTCGCTGGACTCGGAATCGGACACGTTTCAAACGTTCCAGCACGGCGGCATAGAGACGATCTACATGCTGGACGGCGAGATCGACTACCGTCACGGCGCCAATGTTTATGCCCTGCAACCGGGTGACACGTTGTTTTTTGATGCCGACGCGCCGCACGGCCCCGAAAGACTGCGCACATTGCCAGCACGCTATCTTTCTGTGATCAGCTATCCGCAAAAAAGCTGACTGAACTCCGCACCAGCAAGCATCCGACACTCTCAGATCAACAACCTGTGCCCGCTTTTGCGCGCCATTTGTGCGTCATTACGTGTGCGCTTGAACACCGTTTTGAGGCCCAGCGTCGCCTCAATAGTTACCCAGCAAGAAAAAAAGTTTCCTGTGGGTTGAGGGGGCAAGTCTTTGATGTTAGCCTTTTGCCAAGCGCCAGGGGTGCGAAACAACATGGAGAGAACGCCTATGTGCGGGATCGTCGGATTATTTCTGAAAGACAAGGCACTTGAGCCTGAACTCGGAGCTCTGCTCACGGACATGCTGATCACTATGACAGATCGTGGTCCAGACAGCGCAGGCATCGCAATTTATAGCGAAGATACAAATAGTAAGGCCAAACTTACCATCCAATCAGACACCCCAAGTGTGGCGTTTGATGGACTTGGTGGTGCACTTGAACAAGCCCTTGGTTGCACCGTAGAGATAAGCTGCAAAGACACCCATGCAGTGCTGTCAATTGCGCCTGAAAAGCTCGATCAATTGCGGTCCACCTTGAAAGATACCGACCCGTCTATCCGGGTCATGAGCACCGGAGACGTGCTTGAAATCTACAAAGAGGTCGGACTGCCCAAAAATGTGGCAGAGCGTTTCAAAGTCACACAAATGAGTGGAACGCATGGCATTGGCCACACCCGAATGGCCACGGAATCTGCAGTGACCACCATGGGCGCCCACCCGTTTAACACCGGCGCAGATCAGTGCCTTGTCCACAACGGATCCCTCTCCAATCACAACTCCCTGCGTCGCAAACTGACGCGCGAAGGTGTGCATATCGAAACAGAAAACGACAGCGAGGTCGCCGCCGCCTATCTGACGTGGAAGATGAACAATGGCGCGTCGCTTGGTGACGCTCTGGAAAGCGCGCTGGATGATCTGGATGGGTTCTTCACCTTCGTTGTTGGGACCAAAGACGGATTTGGTGTGGTCCGCGATCCCATCGCCTGTAAGCCCGCGGTCATGGCCGAAACAGACCAATATGTGGCCTTTGGCAGCGAATACCGCGCTTTGGTCAACCTCCCCGGCATTGAAGACGCTCGCGTCTGGGAGCCGGAGCCCGCAACCGTTTACTTCTGGAATCACTGATATGCAGACCTTTGATCTAGCAGCCGATGGGCTGCGCGCCCTAAATTCTTCGTTGCATGCACAGTCTGAGGACACCAATCAAACCGTATGGGACATCATCAATCCCAAGGGAAGCCACGCCATCGCCGTTGGCCTTGATGCGCCCATTGAGGTCAACGTCAAAGGCTCCACGGGCTACTATTGCGCCGGAATGAACCAACAAGCCACCGTGCATATTCATGGCTCCGCCGGCCCCGGTGTGGCCGAAAACATGATGAGCGGCACCGTGATCGTTGAAGGCGATGCAAGCCAATATGCAGGGGCCACCGGCAACGGGGGACTGCTGGTGATAAAGGGCAACGCCTCCTCACGGTGTGGCATTTCCATGAAAGGGATCGATATTGTTGTGCATGGCAACATTGGGCACATGTCAGCCTTCATGGCCCAGTCAGGCAATCTGGTTGTCTGCGGCGATGCCGGCGATGCCTTGGGGGACTCGATCTATGAGGCGCGTTTGTTTGTGCGCGGGTCAACCAAATCTCTGGGTGCGGATTGCATCGAAAAAGAGATGCGGCCGGAGCACCTTGAGATCCTCAAGGATCTGTTGGCGCGCGCAGGCAGCGATGCCAAACCCGAAGAGTTCAAACGTTATGGCTCTGCCCGAACTCTCTACAACTTCAACATCGACAACGCATATTAAGGGGCCGAGATCATGAGCGACACCAAAAAAGACGGTCCTCCAAAGACCCTGCCCGTTCAGTCGGCAACATTTTCGCAAGGGATCAACTCCGAAATTCGTCGCGCGGCGGCAACCGGAATTTATGACATTCGTGGTGGCGGCGCAAAACGCAAAGTCCCGCATTTTGACGATCTGTTGTTCTTAGGCGCGTCCATCTCTCGTTACCCACTCGAAGGCTACCGCGAAAAATGCGACACCAGCGTCACACTCGGTACACGCTATGCAAAGAAACCAATCGAACTGGATATCCCAATCACCATCGCAGGCATGTCCTTTGGCGCTCTTTCCGGTCCCGCCAAAGAGGCGCTCGGGCGTGGCGCAAGCATGGCAGGAACCTCCACGACAACCGGTGACGGCGGAATGACCCCTGAAGAACGAGGCCATTCCGACAAACTGGTGTATCAATACCTACCGTCGCGCTACGGTATGAACCCAAATGACCTACGCAAAGCAGACGCCATCGAAGTCGTTGTTGGGCAAGGCGCAAAACCCGGCGGCGGCGGCATGCTTTTGGGACAAAAAATCAGCGACCGGGTCGCGGAAATGCGTAATCTGCCCAAAGGCATCGACCAACGCTCAGCCTGTCGTCATCCGGACTGGACCGGCCCAGATGACCTTGAAATCAAGATCCTTGAGCTGCGCGAAATCACCAACTGGCAGGTGCCGATCTACATCAAAGTTGGCGGCGCGCGTCCCTACTTTGACACCACGCTGGCGGTAAAAGCGGGCGCTGATGTTGTGGTCTTGGATGGCATGCAAGGCGGAACTGCAGCCACGCAGGACGTGTTTATCGAACATGTTGGCCAGCCGATCCTCGCCTGCATCCGTGAAGCTGTACGTGCGCTTCAGGATCTGGGCATGCACCGTGAGGTACAGCTGATTGTATCGGGCGGCATCCGCACTGGTGCCGACGTTGCCAAATGTATGGCGCTTGGCGCTGACGCTGTTGCCATCGGCACTGCGGCGCTTATCGCGCTGGGAGACAACGATCCACGTTGGGAAGAAGACTACCAAAAACTCGGCACCACAGCAGGCGCTTACGATGACTGGCACGAAGGTCAGGACCCCGCAGGCATCACCACCCAAGACCCCGACTTGATGGCGCGATTTGACCCGGTTGATGGCGGTCGCCGTCTGCGCAATTACCTGAAAGTGATGACGCTGGAGGCGCAAACCATTGCGCGGGCCTGTGGCAAAAATCACCTGCACAACCTTGAGCCCGAAGACCTCTGTGCGGTCACGCTTGAGGCTGCCGCCATGGCCAAAGTGCCACTTGCCGGCACCGACTGGTGGCCCGGGAAATCTGGAACCGGATACTAAAAACAAAAGGCGCAACGGATCAACGTTGCGCCACAAGCCACTAGAAAAGATATGTAAAACAGGGAACCCGAAAAATGACAACCGATCTCGCAGAGTTTGCCAATAAGACCGGGGTCAAGTATTTTATGATCTCCTTCACCGATCTCTTCGGTGGACAGCGCGCCAAACTAGTGCCCGCGCAAGCCATTGCTGATATGCAAGAGGACGGCGCAGGTTTTGCGGGCTTTGCCACTTGGCTTGATCTCACCCCTGCACATCCCGACATGCTGGCCGTGCCTGATCCCAGCTCTGTCATACAGTTGCCTTGGCAGCCGGACGTGGCTTGGGTGGCGGCGGATTGCGTTATGGAAGGCGCAGATGTGGCCCAAGCCCCACGCAATGTGTTGCGCCGCCTGATTGCGGAAGCGGCTGAAGAAGGCCTGCACGTCAAGACCGGCATCGAAGCCGAATTCTTCTTGCTCACCCCCGAAGGCACACAGATCAGCGACCCTTTCGATACTGCTGAGAAGCCTTGCTATGACCAACAGGCGGTAATGCGTCGCTATGACGTGGTGCGCGAGATTTGCGACTACATGTTGGAATTGGGTTGGGGGCCTTATCAAAACGACCATGAGGACGCGAATGGCCAGTTTGAAATGAACTGGGAGTTTGATGATGTGCTCAAGACCGCTGACAAACACAGCTTCTTTAAGTTCATGACCAAATCGGTCGCTGAGAAACACGGCTTTCGTGCCACGTTTATGCCAAAGCCCGTCGAGGGTTTGACTGGCAACGGCTGCCACGCACATATCTCAGTTTGGGACGCTCCCAGCACGGCGTCCAAGGTGAACGTGTTTGCCGGAGACGGCGAAGGTCCAACCGGTGAAGTTGGCCTTTCTGAACGCGGAAAGTACTTCTTGGGTGGCATCATGAAACATGCCTCAGCGCTGGCCGCGATCACCAACCCGACGGTGAACAGCTACAAACGCATCAACGCTCCGCGCACCACCTCAGGTGCCACATGGGCCCCCAATACGGTCACATGGACCGGCAACAACCGCACACATATGGTACGCGTACCTGGCCCCGGACGTTTCGAGCTGCGACTGCCAGATGGCGCGGCAAACCCCTACCTGTTGCAGGCCGTGATAATTGCGGCGGGTCTTTCCGGGATGCGCAGCAAAGCGGATCCGGGCCCACGCCATGATATCGACATGTACGCCGAAGGTTACAAAGTCAAAGACGCGCCAAAACTACCGCTCAACATGTTGGACGCGCTGAGGGCGTATGATGACGACAAAGGCCTCAAAGCTGCGATGGGCGAAGAATTCTCTGCCGCTTTCCTCAAGTTGAAAATGCAGGAATGGAATGCGTTTGTATCCCACTTTACCACCTGGGAACGCGACAACACACTCGATATCTGAAGCCGTCAAATCACCTAAGAAAGGCCGCGTAGCACAGCTAACGTGGCCTTTTGCGTCTCTCACTACTCAATCGCAAACCGCCCGCGCCCGACTGTCCCTTAGGTACATATCCATCCGTTTCATGAACAAGTAGGCCACGATCTTCGGAGAGTGATCGCTCCCTGCGATTTTTTGACGACTGTGCGCGTCTAGAGGTTGTTGTATTTTCTGTCAGTTCAACACCAAGCTGAAGCATCCATTCCTGAGCCTCAACTCTTGGGGCAGTTCAGCGTCTCCTGCGCAGACAGTCCTCGGTGACATACCCAGCTCCATTGCAGGGATTTTCGCAAATGAAAGTCATTGAGGTTAGTGAGTTCATAAATTGGATAATTTACGTTCTGTATCCCTTTCTCAATTCGGTCTTTTGCACTTTGCCCATCGTGTTTCGTGGCAGAGCCTCCAGAAACAGGTATTCGCGAGGATGCTTAAACCGCGCCAGCTGCACTTGGACAGTTTCTTTTAAGGTCTCAACAGTCAGTGATGAATTTTTCTCGGCAACAATCGCAGCGATGACGCTTTCACCGAAGTCCGCGTGTGGCACCCCAAAAACCGCACTTTCAAGTACACCCGGGATATCGTTTAAGACATCCTCGACCTCTTTGGGATAAATGTTGTAGCCACCTGAAATAATCAGATCTTTGGAGCGCCCCACGATCGAAATCCGCCCATCTTCGTCCTGAACTCCGAGATCTCCAGTCAAGAAAAAGCCATTTGCCCGGAGTTCTTCCGCGGTCTTCTCCGGCATATTCCAATAGCCTTGAAACACGTTGTCCCCACGCACCTCAATCATGCCAATCTCTCCGGACGGTTGCGCTTCTCCGGTGTCAGGGTCCGTGATTTTCACTTCGGTGCCCGGCAACGGATAGCCAACTGTCCCAGCAACGCGCGCACCTTTTAGAGGGTTGGACGTGATCATATTGGTCTCTGTCATACCGTATCTCTCAAGGATACGATGACCAGTCCGTGCCTCAAACGCACGGTGGGTTTCGGCCAGAAGTGGCGCCGACCCAGACACAAACAGACGCATGCTTTCAACCAGCTCCTTTGTGAAACACGCATCATCCAGCAGACGCGTGTAAAACGTCGGCACGCCCATCATTAGAGTAGATTGGGTGATCTCGCCCAAGATGACGTTGATATCGAAGGCTGTGCAGAGTCGGACCTCAGCCCCTGCGAGCAACGCTGTATTCATTGCAACAAACAGTCCATGGGTGTGAAAAATTGGCAACGCGTGCACAAGCCGGTCATTGCCGGTGATGTCCCAAAGTTCGGTCAGCGCAACGGCATTGGACAGCAGATTTTTATGGCTCAGCATCGCCCCTTTGGAGCGGCCCGTTGTCCCCGAGGTATAGAGCAATGCAGCCAAATCCTCTGGCCCTCGGTCAACCGCCTTGAACGTGTTTGGTTGACTGTCGGCTGCCCGGCTCAGAGAACCGGCCGAACCGCCCAGCGTCAAAACAGGTGTGCCAGCTGCCTGAGCTATTTCTACGACCGCAGCTTCGTCTTGAATGTCACAGACAATCAGCCGCGGGTCTGCATCTTTGATGAAATAGGCCAACTCAGCCTGAGTGTAGGCCGAATTCAATGGAAGGTAGACCGCACCGGCCAATACAGAGCCCGCGTATAGAGCAATTGTGTCGCTGAGTTTGGGCGCCTGTACGACCACCCTGTCACCCGGTTGAACCCCAGCCTCCGTCAGCGTGTGCGCCATTTGCGCGGCACGTTTCAGAAAGGCGTCATAACTCAACTTAGTGCCGTCATCACACTGCAAGAACGTCGCAGAATTTCCAACATGTGGTGCGAACAGTGCATCATATAAGGTGTTGGTCATGCAGATGTTTCCTTGGGTTTTGTTATGAGTTCAGCGCTGGCCAGCGATTGAACGAGGCGTGATGCCGCAATTCTGGAATGAACGACAAAGTCTTCGTGGTTCTGTTCAGTAAGCTTCAAATCGTAGAGATAGTTCACCATCGTACCGTAAGATTGTGCCATGCCGTTGCGCGAGGTGTCTGCGTTCGTATGAACGTCGTGCACCTCAGCGCCGTTTCCGAGATGAAATCGGGCGACTGGGTCCACCGGCACCCCATCTTCGCGTTTGGCGGTCAGTAGGTATCGTGCCGCCATCGCGCGAAGGTCTTCCGATGGGGCCGCGCCGGCAAGTATAGCGTTGGCAACTTGCCCATGCACTTCGTGATCGTTTTGCGTTTCCAGCCATCGGGTGAAACCAGGAATGGGTGACAAAGTCACAAAGGTCTGGACGCTCGGCACATCTCGCGCCAATTCGGCCACGACCTGTTTGATCAAGAGGTTACCAAAGCTAATTCCGGCTAAGCCCTTTTGGCAGTTGGAAATTGAATAAAACACCGCCACTTTCGCCAGACTGGCCTCCAATGGGTCGCGCTCTTCCGACAAGACATCGTCAATTGATCCCGGCACGGTGCCCGTGAGTGCGACTTCGACAAAAATCAGCGGCTCATCAGGCATGGAGGGATGGAAGAACGCAAAACACCTTCGATCCGGTGGATAGAGCCTGCGGCGCAGATCCTCCAAATCGCTGATCTGGTGGACCGCTTCATAAGCGACAATTTTATCCAGAATGCGGGCGGGAGTGTCCCAGCTGATTTGTTTCAGAACAAGAAAGCCACGATTGAACCAACTGCGCAGCAAATGCACAAAATCAAAATCCGTGCGCCGCAGGTCCGGATGCGTTTTCAAGAGCTTCAAGAGATCAACCCGCATAGCGACAAGGTCTTGGGTTGCTCCGGTTGGTTGGTTGAGGCGTCGCAGTAGTTCCTGACGGCGTGGCTCTGCGGCAGCGCTCAGCGCGTTGAACGCGTCAATGTTACGATTCTTGGCGTATTGGCCGGCCACATTGGCCACTTGCTCTGCGTCAATGTCCAGTTCCTCGTTCAGGTATTGGAAAAACGAGACTCGATCCTCATCACTAAGGCTGCGGTAGCGATCCAGAACAGTGGAGGCCAGCTTAAACCCAGACACCTCCCCCTCAGCTGAGAGCAAGGCTTCACACAGTTCAGTGATAGAACGGTCGTCATCCTTGCCACGTATTTGATCTGGGCGATCAAATAGCTGCGCCAGAAGATCACCAAGAAACCAATTTCGTTGCATGTCAGCTGTCCATTTGTTGGCTGAGGTACTCACCGGTGCTGCGGTAGTGTTCAATCAAGTGGGTGGTCGCCGCATCTGCATCCCTGTTGAGTGCCGCATCCAATATGCTTTGATGCTCTGCTGCGATGTCACGCTTTTTGTAACTTGCCCCCCCTGCCGCAAGATATCGGTAGCGGATATTGAGGTCATAGAGCTGCGAACAGTAGCGTTCGAGCATGGGCAAATGTGCATTGTCCAGTAAGGCCATATGAAACGCTTTGTGCGCGTCCTCAAAGTCCGCAGCCTGACGTTGACTGGCTCGGTTCATGTGATGATGTCGCAGGACCAGCCTGTCCTCCCACTTGGCATCAGCATTGCGGATCGATGCACGCAATGCGGTTTCTTCAAGCGTACAGCGCAACATCAGGATTTCTTCGAAGTTGGCTTTGCCGACGGGCGCCGCGCGAAAGCCGCGCTGGTCTATGCGCTCGACCAACATATCTGAGGTAAGCAGGCTCAGCGCCTCGCGGACCGGACTCGCCCCGGTCTCCAGGAGCTTGCGCAGCTGCTCAATCTTGAGCTTCTGCGCTGGCGGCAACTCACCGGTGAGTATCAATTCACGCAGCTTTAAATAGGCCCCATGGGTTGCCGAAGTTTCTTTGCCGTCACTGTCGGGCATAACATTCATGATCGCATGGTCCCAGATTTTTTGCTCATCGTCTGCATGACGTCTCAACTTAGCGTGCACCCGCCAGTCGAAAGCCCGACCGAAAGGTTCAGTGAGCCCTCATTTATCAGCCAACGCCGCAGCACGAAACTGCGTGCGCCACTTTTGTGCATAGGGTCATTTTCCGCCAACAGTCGCGCTGCCTCTAAGCTTTCAGCACGATAGATGATCAGCCCAACACCTTGCATGCGCTCTCCGGTCTCATCCGACATTGGGCCTGCAAACGCCAGTAGGCCCGCTCGCTCAAGTTCAGCCTGATAAGCAAGGTGATTTGCAAGAGATTCTTTGACATCTGCAGGGTCTTTTGCCGGCGTGCTATGCGCAACAAATAGCTCCAATGCCAGAGCCCCCCTATTCTTGGCCTCTGATTTGTAATCCGCCCACGCAACCATTTCGACTCTCCAAAAATATCGATATTATTTGACTTATTGCAAAATAGTCGTCAAAAATCAAGAGAACAGACAAGGATGACAACAATGAAATACCTGGTGGGTGAGACTTCCGAAGGCACTTCGGTGTTTGCTGTAAACGGAGAAAATGCCGTAAATCTAACGGCCTTAGACCCCAGTATTGGTGCCGATTTGTTGGGGGTGATTTCACAACCGGATCTGACCGACTCACTTGCAGAGCAAATCATCAAAGCCCCGAAAGTCGCGGTCGACACCATCACCCCCGCATTGCCCGTTGCAGCCCCGGGGACAATCATCTGCATGGGCCTGAACTATATCGACCACATCAAAGAGGGGGGATACGAAATCCCTGAATACCCCGCCCTGTTCATGCGTGGAAAGAACTCTATCATGGCCGCAGGTCAGCCGATGGTACGCCCGGCTTGTTCTGAACAGCTCGACTATGAAGCGGAACTGATGCTGATTGTTGGCAAGGGTGGGCGCCATATTTCCGAAGATGACGCTCTTGATCATGTGTTTGGCTACACTGTGTTTAATGACGGTTCCGTGCGCGACTATCAGCGCAAGACGCACCAGTGGACACCCGGCAAAAACTTTGACAACACAGGTGCAATTGGCCCCTTTACGGTCACACCGGATGAAATTCCTGAGGGCGCGTCTGGCTTAAAGATCGAAAGCCGCGTTGGGTCCGAAATCCTACAGAGCTCCAACACCGCCAACATGATTTGGGGGGTGCGACAAGTGATCTCAACAATTTCCGAATACACCACGCTTGAGCCCGGTGATCTGATTGCCCTAGGGACCCCACCGGGTGTTGGGCATGCAAAAAAGCCCAATCCACGCTGGCTCAAACCCGGTGAGACCGTCGAGATAGAAATCGAGGGAATTGGCATTTGTGCAAGCCCTGTGATCGATGAAAAGGCCGTTGCAGAATGAACGCCCCAACAGGTGCAAGACTGGACGCGCTGCGCGCGCAAGCTCAGCAAGACCATCGGGACTTGCGTGATCGTATCGGTCGTCTGTCCAGCGATTCCATTGATCTGATTTTGCGTCAGGCCCGCTCTCACTATGCGTGGACGGATAAGCCCATTCCAGATGGGCTGCTGGAAGAGATATACGAAATCACCATCAACGGCGCGACCAGCATGAACACCCTGCCCGCGCGTTTCATCTTTGTGAAATCGCCCGAAGGCAAAGCACGGCTCGCCAAATCGCTCAAACCACAAAACGTGCCGAAAATGATGGGGGCACCTGTCACCGCTATCATCGCGCAGGACATGGAGTTTTGGAAAGAACTGCCTTTCTTGTTCCCACACGAAGACCGGCGGCACCTTTTTGACGGCAAGCCGGACTATGTTGCAGACACAGCAGACCGAAACGCCACCTTGCAGGGTGCCTACTTCATGATCGCCGCCCGCGCGGTGGGTCTGGACGTTGGAGCCATGTCGGGCTTTTCCAACACGATCGTCGATGAGGAATTCTTCGCCGGCACAACCCTGAAATCCAATTTTCTGTGCAACATCGGCTATGCGGATGAAACAGCCCTGTTTCAGAAACTCCCGCGATTTAGCTTTGATCAAGTTTGCACCTACGCCTGAGGAGGCAAACCCGTGGCCATTCGAATGAAAACCGTCGTGACATATCGGACCACTGCCCAGTGTCCGACATCTGCGCGCACGGAAATCCCGATCCGCGATCTGAACGTCACAATCGACGAACCCGCAGAGCGCGGGGGCACAAACATGGGCGCGACCCCAACAGAAACCGCGCTGACTGCGCTGATTGCCTGTACCAATGTGATTGGCCACAAGAACGCCAAGCGTCTGGGTGTCGACCTCGGCACAGTGACCATAGATGCAGACTGCAAATTCGACCGCCGCGGCGTGTTGATGGAAGAAGAAATCGATATCCCGTTTCCCGAAATCACACTCACGGTGAATTGCTCCACCTTGGCCAGTTTGGAGGAGCTGGCCAAGGTGGGGGCGGAAACGGCGAAGTACTGTGCGATTGCCAAACTTTTTGAAGCGGCCGGCACGGCTCTGACAGTGAATTGGGTCAAGACCGGCGAAGTGTAATCAAAAGGACCTCAGGGTCCGACTTTCTGGGAGGAAAAAATGATGAAACGCACCAAAATCAGCCTAATCGGCGCTGCACTGACCGCCGTTATGGCGATGCCTGCGGCCGCACAGGAAAGCGTATCGGCCGTTGTGATCGATGGCTATCCGGACCGTGCTTTGTGGGTAAAGGAATTCTCGAATTTCTTCATCCCAGAGGTGGACCGCCATCTGGCGGAAACCGGCGCATACAAGATGAACTGGCAGGAAAACTATGGCGGGTCGATCGTAAAACCAAAGGGCGTGCTTGAGGGCGTTCAGCTTGGCCTCGGCGATATCGGCATTGTCACCACGATTTTCCACTCTTCAAAACTGCCCAGCCAGGGGATTTCAGGGTCGACTCCATTTGTTGCAACAGATGCCCGTGCTGTGGCCAAAGCAGTGGACGAAGTCGCGCGTGAGTTCCCCGCCATGCAAAACGAATTTGCGGCCCAAAACCAAGTCTACTTGGCAACCGGCGTTGTGTTGGACACCTACCAAGTATTCTGTTCTGACGAAGTGTCTTCGGTGTCTGACCTCCAAGGCCGCAAAATCGCAGGAGCGGGCCTGAACCTGCGCTATCTGGAAGGCATCAAAGATGCCGCTGGGGTGCGTGGCGGTTTGACCGATTTCTACAACATGCTTCAGACCGGTCTGGTGGATTGCGCAATGCTGTGGCCAGAAGCCGCCAAAACCTTCAAAATTGCCGAGGTCGCCCCCTTTATGCTGCGCGCGGACCTTGGCGCTGTGAATTCCAAGACGGTGACGGTGAACGCCGACTACTGGGGCAAGCTGCCTGATGGTGTCAAAGAGGTCCTGAAAGCGGTTGCCATCGACTATCGCGACCATGTCGCAGGCATTGCAATGGATCGTGCAGCGGCTTCGCGTGATGCATATGTCGCCGCGGGCGGCACAATTGTGGAACTGTCAGCTGAGGACCGTGCGGCTTGGGCCAATGCCATGCCAAACGTGGCTCAGGAATGGGCTGAAACATTGAACGGCAACGGTGAAGACGGCACAGCAATGCTTGCAGCTTACCTCGGGAAACTTGCGGATGCAGGCCACACTGGCGTGCGTGACTGGACCACAAAGTAACCAAAGCTCTGGCGACCTAAGAGAGGCCCGAAAAAATGCTAAAGTCAGCTGTCACTGGCCTGTCTAAGGTCGCCAATGCATTTGCCATAACCTCCAACGCCTTGGGCACACTTGTTGTGTTGGCGTTGGTGGTCATTCTAAACGTCGATGTGATCGCCAGAGGTCTGTTTGACGCCCCCCTACGTGGCACCTACGAAATTGTGCAGTTTTCGGTGGTGATGATCGTGTTTTTGCAGCTGCCCGACGTTGTGCGCGTGGACCGGCTCACCCGCTCCGACGGATTTCTTGGGGTCATTCACACCCGCCGCCCGGCACTCGCAAAAAACATGCGTCGGATCATCAATGCGGTCTCTGCAATTTTCATTGGGTTGATCGCCTATGTCACGTTCCCTGAGTTTTTGCACATGTGGCACACGCAGGACTATTTCGGCGTGCCTGGGCTGTTCACCTTGCCTTGGTGGCCCGTCAAGTTGGTCATAGCGAGCGGCACGGCGTTGTCGTCTCTAATTTTCATATTCAAAGTTGTCAGCGCCGAAGATCGTCCCACATTGATCCGCACCCCCGAACATGATGAGGCGTCCAAATGACCCCGATCGAAATTGGCCTGATCTCGGTCATTGCCATCGTTTTCTTGATATACTCTGGTGTCTATATTCCGGTGGCATTGGGAGTCGTGTCGTTCCTATCCATCTGGATCATGCGAGACAATTTCACGCTTGCTTTGAACCTGCTGAAAATTGCGGTCGGCGACAGCGCGATGGAATACAGCTTTGCCACCATTCCATTGTTCACCTTTATGGGGCTCATCGTCTCAAAGGCAGGGTTGGGCAAAGACATCTACGAAGTCATGACCATGCGGTTTCGCAAAGTCAAAGGCGGCATCGGTATGGCCACAGTTGGGGCAAACGCGGTGTTTGCCGCCGTCACGGGATCGTCCATCGCCTCAGCCTCGGTGTTTACCAAAGTGTCGGTGCCGCAAATGATGGCCCAAGATTACAATCCGCGTTTCGCCGTCGGTGTTGTGGCCGGCTCATCTGTACTCGGCATGATCATTCCGCCTTCTGCGATGTTGATCATCTATTCCTTTGTTGCTGAGCAATCGGTCGGCGATATGTTCCTAGCTGGCGTCATTCCCGGAATTCTCTTGGCCGTCGCATATGTCGGCGCAATCTGGTTCATGGGGCGCTTCACACCCAATTTTGTCGGCGGGCGGGTTGTGGCTGACACTGAATGGATGTCGGCGCGGGAAATCGCCTCCAAAACCCTGCCGACCTTGGGACTGATTACCATTGTACTTGGCGGTATTTACACAGGCTGGCTGACGGCGGTTGAAGCAGGCGCCACTGGCGCTTTGGTCGCTCTGCTGATTGCTGTGGTGCGCAAATCAATGTCACGTCGGGCATTCTGGGATGCGCTCTTGGAAACCGGCCACATCACGGCAGCCATCCTATTTCTGATAACTGCGGCGTCCATCTACAGCCGAATGCTTGGCATGGCTGGACTGCCAAATCAGCTGCAGGACCTTTTGGCGGGCAACACCTCGTCTTTTTGGAGCATTATGCTGCTTTATGTCCTTCTGATGCTGTTTCTCGGAACCTTGCTGGACACCGCGTCAATCATTTTGATCGTCGTGCCCCTGTTTCTACCACTGGCCGAAGCGCTGGACATGTCATTGATTTGGTTCGGCATCATCACAGTGGTCGGCGCAGAAATTGGATTGCTTACACCACCGCTCGGGATCTCCTGTTTTGTCATCAAATCCACAATCAACGATGACCGAATCTCGCTCAAAGACGTCTTTATGGGCGCCTTGCCGTTTGCTTTCGTCATGCTTGTCATTCTGTTCATCTTGATCGCATTCCCCATTCTCAGCCTTGCTCTCACCTAAGGAGCCATCACATGCGCACTGTTACCAAAGACAACATCACCGACGTTTTTATGGGTTACCTGTCAGAGGACACCAATCCGCGTGTGCGCGAAGTCATGGGGGCGCTTGTGCGCCACATCCACGACTTTGCCCGCGAAACAAATCTAACCCACGATGAATGGCGGGCCGGCATCGCCTTTCTCGAAGGCTGCGCCGCGGTTGAAACCGAAGACCGCCACGAATTTGTGCTGGCCTCTGACGTTCTGGGCCTGTCATCCTTGGTCGACATGTTGCACTCAAGCCCCACAGCAACCAGCTCCTCCGTGCTCGGGCCGTTCCACGTGTCCGGTGCCCCGCCGCTTGCCATCGGCGGCGATATGAAGCGCCACTACGGGGGGCCCGTTCTGCTGGCAGAAGGCATGATCAAAGACGAGGCAGGTAACCCGATCGCCGGAGCCGAACTCGACATCTGGCAAACCGCACCCAATGGAATGTATGCCAGTCAGGATGACGAACAGGATACATTCTCTTTTCATGGGCTGATGACTGTAGGCGATGATGGTCGCTATCGTTTTACCACCGTGAAGCCGGTAGAATATACCGTGCCATCCGACGGCCCGGTCGGAGACATTCTACGCGCCTGCGGTCGCCATCCTTGGCGGCCTTCGCACCTGCACTACATCATCAAAGCCCCAGGCTATCGCACTTTGGTCACCGAGATTTTCCCCGAAGATGACCCCTACTTAGATCAGGACACAGTGTTTGGCGTCCGCGATGATCTTGTTATGACCTACCAAACAAAACCAGCCTCCGCGTTCCCGGACGGCATGACGCTGTCTGGGAAAGTGACGGAGCCATTTCTGCATGTGGAATTTGACGTGACGCTGGCCACCGAAACCCACTAAGCAGGGTCTGACATCAGACAATCTGACCTAAGTATCTACAGCGATTACAAAACGGTGCGGTATCCTGACTGCGCCGTTTTGCATTTCTGTCCTTTCAGCCCTTCTAGAAATTCGAAAGCCAATACGGCGACTCTCGGAAATCTTATGCGGTCTCTGGCAATGTGAGCTGCCTCATAGAAGTTCCAGATTGACCAAGATGATTGCCCATTCGACTACAACACGCGCGTCGCTCACCGGAGGTGTGCATATGTGCGGCTTTCGAGAACATACATAAAACAGTTACGAATAACCGCTGGCACAGGCGCTTGAAATGAAACCTACATTGCTGCCGCAGCGAAGACGTGACAATCCAGTAAGCCAAATGTCTATGTCACCTCAAAATGCCAGATCAATGCAGTCCGACACCTCACTGATTAAACCAGCGTTGTGCTGACAGGCACGTGGCGAGACAAAGCAAAGTCGCGCAGTCTCACATATTCAGGATCAGACGTGGCATCAGCCATTCGCGCGCAGATCGCACGGTGGAACAAGGCACAACTTAGCTGACTGAAATCATGGGCCAAGACCGTAGGATCGTCAGCGTCGCGCACCGTGTCGCGTGCCGCGCGCCAAACCTGGCGAAGCTCAAGAACGGTGGGGTTGTCCGTCAGCTCTGCGATAAGGGCATCGAAAGCATCCGCTCCAGCACCACCCTGTTGCCGCAAGCCCCGAGTAGCAACAGCCAGTTCATGGATGCCATTCGCACCTTCGTAGATCGCGGTGATGCGCGCGTCCGCCCAAGTCTGCGCCAACCCATATTCGGTCAGATAGCCATACCCGCCAAGGATCTGGATACCGAGATTGGCCGCAGAAATACCTGCCTCTGTGCAGAACACCTTGCAAAGTGGCGTCAGAAATTCAACCAAAGCAGGCCGTTCACCTCGCATCAGTTCAACAAGCGCCACATGCGCCATGCCACGTGCACCAATTTCGAGACAGCGTTGCTGATCCAGCATGCGACGCACGTCAGCATGATCCGTCAGAACCGCTTCAGATCCATCTGGCCTGCGCCCCTGCTTACGCTCACTGGCGTAGGCTTTGGCGATCTGGTGGGCATGTGCAGCATGGGCGACGCCCTGTAGGCTCACATCCAAACGGGCGTGGTTCATCAGAACGAACATGGCACTCAAGCCCGTGCCCTTTTCGCCGATCAGTTCCGCAGGGCAGCCATCAAATGCCATTTGACAGGTAGGTGAGGCGTGCAGTCCCATCTTTTCTTCGATACGTGTTATCTTAATGGAGGCCCCTGCCCGCTTTTTGCTGGTTAAGAACAAGGACAAACCTTTGACGCCATCTTCCTTTGCGCCGGTGCGGGCAAGGACCAGATGCAGGATATCATCGCTCAAATCCTGATCACCCCCAGAGATGAAAATCTTCTCTCCCTCAAGAAACCATCGGTTCCCGTCCTGTGTGGCCTTGGTGCGGATGCGCGACAGGTCAGACCCGGCACCCGGCTCCGTTAGGCACATGGTCGACAAGGCTTCACCAGCGGCCAGCTTGGGAATCCATTCCGACTGTTGTTCAGCGTTGCCAAAACGGCGCAGCGTGGAAATCGCGCCGGGCACAAGATTGCAGACCATTTGCATCGACAGGTTTGCACCAGAGAAAATCTCGGACACCCCTGCGGCCACAAGGGCGCTTTGCTCCATACCACCGTGGTGTTCGGGGGCCGTCAGCCCCTGCCAGCCCATTTCGGCAAGCTGCTCAAACGCATCTTTAAAGCCATCTGGCATGTGGACCCGGCCATTTTCCAACTGGCAACCTTGCTGATCACCCCTCTCGTTCAAAGGGGCGATCACCCCTTCGGCGAAGGCGCCGAAGTGAGAGAGGATTTCGGACGTAAGGTCGCGGTCCCACTCGGGCAAACGGTCCGCGCCAGCAACCTTTTCAAGCGATAGAAGGATATCGTCGACTGGGGCAATGAACTTCGTCATATCAGCCTCTTAAGACGTCACACCCAGCAAGCGCATGGCGTTTTCTTTCAAGATAAGGGGGCGCACTTCGTCGCGGAAATCTGACTGATCGAAGGCATCCAGCCACTTTTCCGGGGCGATCATCGGCCAGTCCGATCCAAAGAGCATTTTGTGCTTCAGCATCCGGTTCGCGTATTGGACAAGGATTTTCGGGAAGTATTTCGGAGACCAGCCGGACAGGTCGATGTAGACGTTTGGCTTGTGCTGTGCGACCGAAAGCGCTTCTTCCTGCCATGGGAAGGACGGATGCGCGAGAATGATCGGCATGTCAGGGAAATCCACAGCCAGATCATCCATATACATCGGGTTCGAGTATTTCAGCCGCATTCCGTTTCCGCCCGGCATACCAGAGCCCACGCCTGTCTGCCCAGTGTGAAACAAAGCTGGCTTGCCGGATTCTGCAATCGCTTCATAGAGCACATAGGCGGATCTGTCGTTCGGGTAGAATCCTTGCATCGTGGGATGGAATTTGAAGCCTTGGACGCCGTGGTTTTCCACCAAGTCACGGGCTTCACGCGCACCAAGTTTGCCTTTGGCCGGGTCAATCGAGGCAAAAGGGATCAGGATATCATCGTTTTTGGCGCAAGCGTCGGCAACTTCGTAGTTGTTGTAGCGCCGGTAGCCCGTTTCCCGTTCGGCATCGACCGGAAAAATCACAGCCGCGATGTTCTTGTCACGATAATGTGCGGCTGTTTCATCGATTGTGGGGGGATGCTGCCACGGTGCGCCAAAATATTTGGCCATCGTGCTTTGCAGTTCATCATACCCGTCATCGGTGTGACAGCCGCAAGCCTCTTCGGCGTGAGTGTGGAAATCAATCGCTCGAACGTTTGCAAAATCTACCATGTCGTCCTCTTCATACCCGGATCAATGCTGGGTCTTCGTTGTCATACAACCGCTCAAGCAAATCCGCCCGACGTATCATGATTTTGCGCGGGTTGAGCGAGCCTTTGTCTGTAATCTCTCCGTCTTTCAATGACGGAGGTTCGGCCAAAACGATCGCGCGTGAAATCCGTTTGGCGGACCCAGATGAGGCTTTTGCCATTTCGGCCAAGCGGGTGTCGATTTGGCTTTGCAGCACCGGATCAATAACGGCACCTTCTGATGTGTTATCACCGTGCACCTGATCAGGACGAGGGAAGACAAAAAGCCCGATTGCATCTCGATCATGCCCGCAAATCATCACATCTTGAACCAAGCCGCGCAACGCATCCAGCGCCTCAAGGCGAAGCTTGCCCGCCTGCACCCACGTGCCCGTAAGGAGCTTAAAGTCCTCAGACACGCGCCCATCAAACGCCAAACCCCGGTTCGGGTCTTCCGGATCGACAAAGCGCACGGCGTCGCCCGTAATCAAAAAATCTGTGTCATCGAAGGCTTCGGCGGACTTGGTCGGATCATCGTAGTAGCCGGTCATGACGTTGGGGCCTTGGACACGCAACTCACAGCGCATTTCGTCATCTGGCGACAGCTTGACCTTGGTCGCGGGCAACGGAACTCCAACCACGCCAGAGCGGCCAATCGGTTCATGTACCATGATGGTGGCAGGGGCCGTCTCGGTCATACCCCAGCTTGAGATCATCAATGGTAGGCGGCCGCGCACTTCAATCGCCATTTCCTCTAGCCGGGTCCAGACATCTTGCGGCAACGACGCACCGGCATAAAAGATCATATCCAAGTCCCGGAAATAGGCCTCGCGCAACTCGGTATTGGTTTCCATCTCGTGAACCAGCATGGAAAATCCAACCGGCACGTTGAACGCCAGTGTGCCGGGGCGTTCGATAATGTTTCGAACGGTGCGATCAAAATACTTCTTCGTAGGCTTGCCATCATCTACGACAAGCGTGCCACCGTGCGCGAGCATCATGTTCACATTATGCGATCCACCAAAAACATGGTTCCACGGCAGCCAATCGCAGATGCGCGGCGCGCGTTCTGCTAGAAACGGCAACACGGCGGACATCTGAGCCTGGTTCGCACACATCATCCGCTGCGTCGTCAACACCCCTTTCGGGTCAGAAGATGAGCCCGACGTGAAGAGAATTTTGGCTACAGTATCAGGGCCGGTCGTCGCCAAAAGCGCATCTACATCTTGGCTTGCGTCGCCTTCCATGAGGCTGGCAAAAGACGTCACAGCCCCCGGCGCGCCCTCGGTCTTGGCCGCAACAATTTCCACCCCCTCCAACTGAGGCAAGGACAAAGCGGAGGCAAATAACCCAGCATCCTCTGTGAAGGCCATTGACGGACAAACCTTGTCCAATACATAGGTCAAACGACCATGCGCTTCGGTGATCAGCGAGTATTGTTCGGCCAATGGAACCGTCGGAACACCGGCGTATTGCGCACCGAACGAGAGCAACGCGTGAGCGACCGAATTTCCGGACAAGATCACAATCGGTGTGTCCTGACCCATATTGCGCGCGCCCAATGAGGCCGCGATGCCGCGCACCGCTTGCAGCGCTTGCTTGAATGTAACCTCTTGCCAGCCAGTCTCCGTCCGCCCGGCCAGAAAGACGTTGTCAGGCGTTGTCTCAGCCCAGTGATGAAGCCAGTCCGCAGTCCGGTCAACAACGTTGCCCAAAGGGATTTTTGACGTCATGATCAGATCGCTCCCCACGCGCGCCATGCCGACTTTGTGAGGCACTAGGTTGAGGCCGGTCTGCTTATCAATCATTGTTTTTTCTCCAAGTCCGATTTTGGGCTCATGGTCGCCCGCGCCAGAAGATCGTGAAGCGTCGCGATCTCTTCTGGGGCTAAGCCGTTGAAAAGTGCCTTTTCATGGTCTTGCACAGCCTTTTCGACTTTGTCCCAAAGGCGCCGACCTGCTGCCGTAACCGTAAGCGCATTGGTCCGACGATCCCCTTTGACAGGCTTGCGCTTTAGCACCCCCGCGCGTTCAAGTTCATCCACCACCACAACCACGCCAGAGCGTTTGATATTCAAAACATCAGACAATTCGGACTGGGAAATCCCCGGGCTAGAAATGACCACTGCAAGGGTGGAAAAAGTGCCGGTGCGCAGGCCAAACGGCTCAAGCGTCTTGGCCATATCGTCTTGGATCAACAGATTGGCACGTTTCACTCTGTAGCCTATAAACTGACGCAAAAGCTTATCGCTTACCGAAGTTCCCGGCGCCTTGGGAGCAGTCGCATTGGTTTTCGAAAGCGGCATGTGTTTCTCCTAGTTCATCACAAGGTCGACCAGCCAATAGCTGAGCGCCGGAAAGCTGATTAGGATCGCGATACGACCAAACTCGGCCAAGATGAATGGCACCGTGCCTCGAAAAATCTGTTTCATCGGGATGTCTTTTGCCATCGCTGAGATCACAAACAAATTCATGCCCACAGGGGGGGTTATCAACCCCATCTCCACCACGACCAACGCGATGATCCCGAACCACATGGCCTGCTGTTCTGGCAACAAACCAAAATCAAGCGCCATCACCGTTGGGAAGAAAACCGGCACCGTCAGAAGGATCATCGACAGGCTATCCATCAAGCAGCCCATGACCAAGTAGAACACCACGATTGCCAGCAAGATCAGCATCGGTGCGATCTCAGAGGCCGCAAAGTATTGCGCAACATCCAGCGGCATGCGGCTGAGGGCAAGCGCGACATTAAACAGATCCGCCCCAAACACGATGGCAAAAATCATCGCACTGGTGCCCGCCGTATCAATGAGGCTTTCCAGAACCGAACGCAGAGTAAGCCCGCCTTTCAAAGTCCCCAAGACAAGCGTCAGGACAACACCCACAGATGCACCTTGGGCCGGGGTGAACAGGCCACCATATATGCCGCCCAGAACAACGGTGAAAATGACCAAGACGTGCCAGATTTCTCCGATGGCGCGGATACGCTCCGAGAAATTGGACCGCTCACTCGTTGGCCCCTCTTCCGGAAACAGGCGAACGTAGATCGAGATCGCGATCATGAAGCCGACAACGGCCAAGACGCCGGGGACTGTCGCCGCTAGAAACAGTTTGACGATATTTTGTTCTGTCAGCAGCGCAAAGATGATGAGAACGATCGAGGGCGGTATCAGAATGCCCAACGTCCCGCCGGCCGCAAGTGACCCCGCCGACAAGGCGCCCGAAAACCCGTGCTTGCGCATCTCTGGCATGGCCACACGCGTCATCGTCGAAGCGGTGGCCAGCGAAGACCCGGAAATTGAACCAAACAGCGCGCAACCTGCGACTGCAGCCATGGCAAGGCCGCCCCGCATATGGCCAATCCAAGCGCGCGCGGCATTGAAAATCGATGCCGAAATTCCAGATTTCGTCGCCAGATGGCCCATCAAGATGAACAGAGGAATGACGGCAAAGTCATATGACATGAACTTGTCGACCCACGCGGTGCTCAGATAGAATTTTAAGCTCGCGAAAGAACTGAGTTGGATGTAGCCAACGACACCCGCCAGAGCCATCGCCAGCGCGATCGGCATCCTCATAAAGATGAGGACAAACAGTCCGACGATAAGAACGATTGAGAAGACGAAAGGGTCCATCAGGCACCTACTTTTCTTGCAAGACGCGGCATTAGGTCAGACAAGCTTTGAACAACCGCAACGAAAGCGGACAGTCCGGATCCAAATACGGCTGGCACATAGGCCCACCAAACCGGAACGCGAAGCAACATTGTGCGGTCTCCATATCCGTGCACCTCCCAAAGACCATGAAAGAGTCGCCAACAAACGAAGGCCCACCCGATTGCAAAGAGCAGGGTCCAGACGGCATCCACGGTTTGGTTCACTCGGCCCGGCAGCCAACCGGTGAACACATCAACCATGACGTGGCCTTTGGTGAGCTGACAAAGCGGTAGGAAGAGTGAGGCGCATGTTGCGCATGCCAACTCCACCAGTTCAAATTCGCCCCGCATCGCTCCAAAGCCGAGTAAACTCTTGGCTATGGAAAAGGTCACAAAGAAGGCCGCGCCAAAAATGACCAATCCACCGACAGCTGCGCTGGAAACGCAAATTCGGTGCAACAAGGTGATCAGAGGGGCACGGGGCCCCTCTTTTGAGTCTGTAAATATCTCAGACATTTTACTAGCCTGCGTCGAGCAATTCGTTGGCGCGTGCCATGATCGCTGCGCCATCAAGGCCTTTGTCATTGAGCTTGCCAATCCAAGCGTCATGAACTGGTGACGCCGCTTCTACCCAGCTTGCGATTTCTTCGGCTGGGATGGTTTCAATCGTATTGCCTTGCTTTTCGACAACGCCACGACCGTAGGCTTCAAAGCCATCGAACTGCGCACCAATGCGGCGGGACAGATCAATGCCTGATGCTGCGTCGATGACGCCGCGCAGGTCATCAGACATACCTTCATATTTCGCTTCGTTCATCAAAAGCGAGAACGTGTTGGCATAAAGGCCACGTGCACCTTCTGCTGGTTCGGATGTGAAGGATGTCAGTTCCTGCAGTTTAAACGCCGGCACAACCTCATACGGCAGGCAACAGCCATCGATGACGCCACTAGACAAGCCGGAGACCATCTCAGTTACCGGGAAGAAAACGACCTCGGCACCAAAGCCCGCAAGCATCTCGCCAGTTGCCTGGTTCGGCGCACGCAGTTTCAATCCTTGCAAATCAGCAGCACTCAGCACCGGAGCATCGCGCGTGTGCAGCTTGCCACCATCATGCGTGTGGAAAGCCAAAGGCTTCATGCCGCGGTAATCATCTGCGCCGAATTCATCCATCAAAGTGTGCAACACCACGGATGTCTTTTCCGCATTTGTCACCATGAATGGGTTCGACATGGTTTCCGCTACGGGGAAGCGATCTGGCGTATAGACCGGCAGTGTCCACGCGATGTCGCAAATGCCGTTGCGCACCTGATCGGCAAGCTGCGGCGGTCTTCCACCAAGCTGCATCGCTGGAAAAATTTGAACTTCGATAGCGCCCTCAGATGCTTCTGTAAGCTCGGCAGCCCATACTTCAAAGAAGCGCGAATGCATCGGAGCGACAGGTGGCAAGAAGTGGTGCAGACGAAGCGTTACTTCTGCCGCACTTGCACGCGAAACCAGAGCAGGTGTCGCAAGCGCTGCGCCCATTGAGGCAATTGCCGTACGGCGGGTCATATTGGTCATTTGGTTTCCTCCCTAAAATGACGTGGTCAGCAACTTTGCTTTCGGTGTCAGCGAAAGACGGGTTTACGTTTTTCGAGAAATGCCTTGAGGCCCTCTTCGGCGTCTGCACTGGTCTGAGAGACAGCGGCTGCAAGGCTTTCGGTGAAGAGACCGTCGCTGCGCGACATGTCTGAAATGCGGCTGATCGCTTGGATCATCATGTAATTGGACAAAGACGCGTTATGGGCGATGCCATTGGCCAGTTCACGGGCCTTGGCAAGCGCCTCACCTTCTCCAACGGCGTAATGGGTGAGGCCCATCGCGAGCCCCTCTTCGGTGCCGAATTTGCGACCGGTCAGCATCATTTCGCACATCCGGTCCGCGCCCAAGATGCGGCCAACCCGAACTGTAGCGCCACCGCCAACAAAGATACCACGGCGCCCCTCGGGCAGTTGGAAAATGCAGGACGGTTCTGCGATGCGCACGTGGGTAGAGGCGGCAAGCTCTAGCCCGCCCCCAATGACAGCCCCGAACATCGCAGACACAACCGGAAGACCGGACATCTGGATCACATCCATAACCCGGTGCCAATTGCGCGAATGGCGCATGGTGCCTTCTGCATCGCGCGCAACATGTTCTGAGAGGTCCAAACCAGAGCAGTAATGACCAGCCGTACCCGTCAGGATCACAACACGCACGCCTTTGGGCGGCTTTGAGAAGAACGCATCAATCGCATCAAGCAGCTCATCACACATGGCGTTTCGCTTTGCGGGGCGATTCATCGTCAGCGTCGCAACAGGTCCATCAATATCTACGAGCAACACGGTGTCTTTGGCTTCGGGCTTTGTCACAAAATCTTCCTTACTTAATTGGCATGCGCGCTGCCGCATCGAGACGGATCACAGTTCCGTTCAGCATTGGGTTCTCAACAATGCTTTGTGCAAGCTGCGCGTATTCGTCGGCGTCGCCCATACGCGATGGGTATGGGACAGCCTTGAGGATCTCGGCGCGAATATCATCTGGCAGGCCAGCGCTCATGGATGTCTCAAAAAGACCGGGCGCAATCGCCATAACCCGGATGCCAAAGCGCGCAAGTTCTCGGGCGGCGGGAAGGGTCATCGAAACGATTCCCCCCTTTGAAGCCGAATAGGCGGCCTGCCCGATTTGTCCGTCTTCGAAGGCGACGGACGCGGTGTTGATGATCACGCCACGGGCATTGTCAGCGCCGATCGGATCAGCAGCAGCCATCGCACGCGCTGCGATATTCATGACTGTATAGGTGCCCAGAAGGTTGACGCGGATCGCCTGCTCAAAACTGTCGATGGATAAGCTGCCATCACGCGGAAGAATGCGTGCCGCTGTGCCGATTCCGGCACAATTGACAACCACACGGGGAGTGCCCTGCGCAGCCTCAATTTCAAGAAAAGCAGCCTCAACGGCAGCGCTGTCAGAGACGTCAACCGCATGGGCGGACCCGCAAATTTCGGCTGCGACGCTTTGCGCGGCCTCTTTGCTGAGGTCCAAGCATGCAACAGCAGCGCCAGCCTTGGCAAATCGACGGGCGGTTGCGGCGCCCAAGCCGCTTCCAGCACCGGTTACGGCAACAGACATATCCTGTAGAATCATTCGCTCTCTCCCTGAGGTAAATAAGCACAAGAAAGAACAGTTCAGTCAATGAACATTTATAACACAACTAAATCAATGGTTTATTGTGAAATTGACGAAATTTGCAGAAAAAGTGAGTGCCCCATTCGGGCTACCTCATTGCCTCCAGAGAGACCGTTGCGTCCGATAGAGCGGCGCGAAATAGACCCGCTAGAGCAGATGTATTTTCCTCAGACCGGGCCATGATCCCAACCGCGCCTTCCGTGGAGCGCATGTCGATGTCCAAAGCCACAAGTCGCCCCGCATCTAAGTCATCCGCCACAACCCCGCGCGAGATAAACCAGACCGGGTGCAACGTCCCCAGGGTCATCGCCCGTCCCAGCGCACCTGAAACGCATTCGATCCTGTCACCAAACAAAGCCATCCCCCGCGACAGCATCAGCTGCGCCAAGAGTGGCCGGATAGCGGCCGCATCGGGGGGATAGATGATCAGGTCGTCTTCAATCTGCTCAAGCCGTGTCGCATCACGTCTGGGATGGTCAGGCGCGACGACTGCAACAACACTCTCCGCATAAAGCGCGGTGAATGAAAGGCCACGCATCGACTCGGCATTGCCCAATCGACCAACGACAAGATCAAGCTCTCCGCTACGCAGGCAATCCGTCAGGAAGCCGTGGGAGCCCTCATCCACATGCAGGATCGTATCAGGAGAAAGACTACGGAACGCCTCAATTGCTTTGGGCAAGATCTGCGCCGCAACGCTGGGCAGCACGCCAATTTTCAGAACATGCCCGCCTGCCTCGCTTAAGGACGCAATACTGTTGATCCCTTGGCGCAGGGCGGCGGTGCTCTGTTCGGCGTATTGTAGGAATACCTTGCCTTCAGGTGTTAACCGCACACCGGACCGGTCCCGCGCCATTAAGGTGACTCCCAGGATCTCCTCCAGGTCGCGCAGGGTTTTCGAGATGGCAGGCTGTGTCAGGTTCAGCTGCTCTGCAGCACGTTTCAAACGCTTGGCCCGTGCAATCACGACGAAGGCTTCGAGGTGGCGGAACTTGATTCTACGATCCATTTGATACCATTTTCAGCAACTATAACGGCCAATATATCAATTTACTTTCCTCTTTTATGTATCAGAATGTCCCCAGAGGAAAGATGCCAATGAACGTGGGGGATTCATGAAAACAAATGTAGCGATCATCGGGGGTGGCCCCTCTGGGCTTTTGCTTTCTCAACTTCTGCACACGCGTGGCATCGAAAGCATCGTCTTGGAACGCAAAACCAAAGACTACGTGCTTGGCCGCATTCGTGCAGGCGTCTTGGAGCAAGGGATGGTCAGCCTCATGGAAGAGGCCGGCTGCGCCGACCGATTGCATGCAGAATGCTTTGTCCATGACGGAACCTTTGTGGCCTACGGAGATGAGATGTTTCGCATCGACTTCAAGGAACACACTGGCACCCCCGTCATCGTCTACGGTCAAACCGAAGTCACCCGCGACCTTTATGAAGCTCGTGAAAAGGCAGACGGACAAATCGAATTCAACGTCGAAGACGTGGTGATACACAACGCGGACTCTGACGCCCCCTATGTGACCTATACTGTGGACGGACAAGAGCGCCGGATCGATTGCGACTTTGTCGCCGGGTGCGACGGCTTTCACGGGGTCAGCCGTAAAACCATTCCGGCGGACAAGCTACGCGAATACGAAAAAGTATATCCTTTTGGCTGGCTTGGCATTCTCAGCGAAACGCCCCCAATCAATCATGAGCTGATCTATTCCAATTCTGAGCGCGGGTTTGCGCTTGCCTCGATGCGCAATGAAAACCTGTGCCGTTACTACATCCAGTGTTCGCTGTATGACACCGAAGAAGATTGGTCCGACGAGGCGTTCTGGGAGGAATTCAAGAAACGCATTCCTGCCGATCAAGCTGAAAAACTGATCACCGGGCCGAGCATCGAGAAATCCATCGCACCACTTCGGTCATTTGTGACCGAGCCAATGCGGTGGGGTCGACTGTTCCTTTGTGGGGACGCCGCACACATTGTGCCGCCCACGGGCGCCAAAGGCCTGAACACAGCGGCTTCCGATGTGCACTACCTTTACAATGGATTGCGCGATTATTACGAAAACGGCAGTTCAAAAGGCATCGACAGCTATTCTGAAAAGGCGCTTGCGCGGGTTTGGAAAGCGGAACGCTTTAGCTGGTGGTTCTCATCCTTGATGCATCGCTATCCGGATCAGACCGAATTCGACCTAAAGATGCAGGTCGCAGAACTGGAATACCTACGTAGCAATGAAGCCGCACAACGTGCCATGGCAGAAAACTACGTCGGGTTGCCTTACTGATGGAACGCAAGATGACAAACCGATACGAAGCAGGCATGAAAACACGCCGTCAGGTGTTGGGTGACGCCCATGTAGATCGCGCCGAGGCCAATAAGGTCAACTTTGATGCGCCCTTCCAATCCATGATCACTGAAGGGGCGTGGGGCACGCTTTGGTCCGACGATACGATCCCGCATCGCGAGCGGTCGATGCTGACATTGGCCCTGCTGGCGGCGACCGGGAATTTCGAAGAAATCCCCATGCACATCCGGGCCACACAGAATACTGGCGCGTCACCGCAAGACGTGCTGCAAGCCTTTATGCACGTCGCTGTCTACGCTGGCGTACCTGCTGCAAACCATGCCATCAAACTCGCAAAGCAAACCTATGCCGAACTGGGAGTCGAGATATGAGCCTAGTAGCCCCACCAAAAACAGGTGGCTTTGTGCCACGTGACCGCGATTGGCAGCCTGACGCACTGACGCCATGGTACAAGACCAGCGTCAAACGCAGTCCCCAATCGGCGCTGCTGTCCTTCCCAACCACCCTTTCGGAAGAGACATCCCCCGTCTTCGGACACAACATGCTGGGCGAGTTGGACAACGACCTGCTGTTAAACTACGCCAAGCCGGGTGAAAGCGCGATTGGTCCCCGCATCATCGTGCATGGTCGGGTACTTGACGAAAACGGGCGCGGCGTCCCAAACGCGCTGCTTGAATTCTGGCAGGCCAACGCGGGCGGTCGCTACCGCCACAAAAAGGAAAGCTACCAAGCGGCGCTTGATCCCAATTTTGGCGGATGCGGTCGCACCATCACGGCCGAAGACGGATCCTACGAATTCCGCACCATTCAGCCCGGTCCCTACCCGTGGCCAAACGGCATGAACGATTGGCGCCCTGCCCACATTCACTTCTCGGTTTTCGGTCATGGATTTGCGCAACGTCTGATCACACAGATGTATTTCGAGGGGGACCCGCACATCCCGCTGTGCCCAATTGTCGGCGTCCTGAAATCCCAAGAGGCTGTAGACGCGCTAACCGCGCCGCTGGACATGAACCGCACCGTGCCAATGGACAGCCGCGCTTTCAAATTCGACATTGTTCTGCGTGGGCAGCGGCAGACCTATTTTGAGAACCGAAAGGAGGGTTTGTAAGAATGGTACAGAAACTCGACTATCTTCGCGAAAGCCCCAGCCAGACCGCAGGCCCCTACGTCCACATCGGTTGCACACCCAATTTCACCGGCATCGAAATCTACGGAGGTGATCTGGGCACATCGATGAAAACCGGCCCTGTTCAGGGCGAGGAAATCATCGTCAAGGGTATCGTCTATGACGGCACCGGCACCCCTCTGCGCGACGCCATGATTGAGGTTTGGCAACCCGACGCCGCCGGGCTATTTCCTTCTGCAAACGAAACCCGCGGTACGGCTGATCCGAACTTTGTTGGGTGGGGGCGTTCTTCGGGCGATATGGAGACGGGAGAGTTCACCTTTGACACCGTTAAGCCCGGTGCAGTGCCGTGGCCTGACGGACAAATGCAGGCGCCTCATATCACCGCTTGGATTGTCGCTCGCGGCATCAATATCGGCCTGCACACGCGCATCTACTTTGAAGATGAGGCGGAGGCCAATGCAACCGATCCGATACTGACGCGCATAGAGCATCAAAACCGCGTTCCGACCTTGCTCGCCAAAAAGCTCAAGGACGGAGAATACAGGTTCGATATCCACCTTCAGGGTTCGAACGAAACCATCTTCTTTGACATTTGAGGCCACCGTGAACAATCCCTGCATCATCTGCGTCGCGATCACCGGGTCTTTGCCCACTAAGGACAACAATCCGGCCGTGCCGATAAGCATCTCCGAACAGATTGAAAGCACGCACGAAGCGTTTGAGGCGGGGGCCAGCATCGCCCACTGTCATGTGCGCGACGATAACGGAAAGCCCACATCGGATCCTGACCGGTTCGCGCGTCTCAAGGAAGGCCTTGAAAGTCACTGCCCCGGCATAATTGTTCAACTCTCGACAGGTGGGCGATCGGGCAGCGGGAAAGAACGAGGGGCCATGCTGGGCTTGCGGCCAGACATGGCTTCGATATCGGTTGGATCAACCAATTTTCCCACACGTGTCTATGAGAACTCTCCGGACCTGATCGACTGGCTCGCTCAGGAAATGCGTACATACGGCATAAAGCCGGAAATTGAGGCATTTGATCTCAGCCATATTTTTCAGGCCAAGCTGATGGCTGATCGTGGCGAAATTGTCGGAACGCCCTACGTCCAGTTCGTCATGGGCGTGAAGAACTCAATGCCGGTGGACCGCCGTGTATTTGATTTTTACGTCAAAACTGTTGAGCGGCTGTTTGGAGATGACGCTCCATGGTGCGCCGCTGGCATCGGGCGACATCAGATCGATTTGAACGACTGGGCGGTCTCAAGCGGCGGTCATGCGCGCACAGGTCTGGAAGACAACGTCCGGATTGACAAGACCACGCTGGCTCCCTCCAACGCGGCGCTGGTCAAACGTGTGGTTGAGCTCTGTGATAAATACGAACGCCCTGTAGCCACTTGGCAGCAGGCGCGTGAAATTCTCGGCCTAAGAGAAGTCACAGTATGAAACAGAAATATCCGAACGCCGCAGCAGTCCAAAACCGTGCCATCAAAAACGGACCTTGTGCCGCGACTGCAGCGACAACTGCCTCATGACTTTCGAAACACTCAATGAAGTCACGCTGCACTATCGCTATGTCTCTGGGGAAGGCACGCCCATCGTCTTTCTCAATTCGCTCGGGACGGACTTTCGGATCTGGGACTCGGTGATGGACCATATATCTGTGAAGGCGCCGGTCTTATGTATAGACAAGCGCGGTCATGGGCTGAGCGATGATGGCCCCATAACCATGGGCGCATTGGTGGGGGATGTCGGTGCGCTGATGGACCAGCATGACATGAAAGACGCGCTGATCTGCGGGGTGTCTGTTGGTGGGCTGATTGCACAAGGACTGGCCGCGACCCGGCCTGATCTTGTTGCGGGTCTTACGCTGTGCTGCACAGGGGCCAAGATTGGCGATGCGAACGGCTGGAACGCTCGCATCCAAACCGTAGAAAGCCAGGGCATCGCGCCCATGGCCGACGCTGTTCTCGAGCGTTGGTTTTCAGAAGGTTTCCGAACAAAAAATCCTTCCGATCTTGCGGGTTATCGCAACATGCTGATCCGCACATCCGCGGCTGGTTACGCAGGCGTCTGTGCTGCGATCCGCGACAGTGATTTCACGGATCAAGCCCGGCGCATCACCGTGCCCACATATTGCATCGCAGGCGCCAATGACCTTGCCACGCCCCCTGCCCTCGTCCAAGCTCTGGCTGGAATGATCAAAGGAGCGCGCTATGAAGAATTGGACAACTGCGGGCATCTGCCGTCCATCGAACAGCCTGCGGCAACGGCCCGGGCGATCAGCCGCCTGTATGAGACGCTGAAATGACCGGCCCCTTTGATCATCCGTTTCTTGGCGGACTATTTGGTGACCAAGATGCGGCGCACATATGGGCGCCCGAACGTCAAATCACCCATATGCTCGCGTTTGAGGCCGCCTACACCCGCGCATTGGGGCGTTTGGGCAAAGTGGATGCTGAAACGGCCGAAAAAATCGCCCAGCGGATCGAAACCTTTGCGCCAGACATGTCTGGCCTTTGTTCAGGCACCGCATCGGATGGCGTGGTTATCCCCGCTTTGGTCGCGCAGCTGAAAGCCGCAATCGACGGTGACCCGGCCAGCATCCACAAAGGCACGACATCGCAGGATGTGATCGACACAGCGCTGGCCCTGACACTGCGGGACTTTGATGACCTGCTCGACCGCAAGCTTGATGCTTTGTCCAACGCATTTGGGCGTCTTGCAGAACAGTTCGGCGAGCGCCGCCTCATGGGGCGTACGCGGATGCAGGCGGCAATGCCTATTGCGCTGGTGGACCGGCTTACGGTCTGGTCACAGCCCCTTGAGCAGCATCAAAAGCGGCTGACACGCCTCCGGCCAACGGTTGAGCGTTTGCAGCTGGGCGGCGCAGCAGGCGACCGCGCGGCCCTCGCGCCTCATGCTGATGAGATCGCCAGCAGTATGGCTGACCAACTTGGTCTTCAAAACCCGGGACGGGTCTGGCACGCCACTCGGGACGACATCGCGGATTATGCCAATTTGCTGTCGCTTATCACCGGGTCGCTTGGCAAATTCGGGCAAGACATCTGCTTGATGGCTCAGCAGGGGATTGACGAGGTCACCCTTGCGGGCGGCGGCGGTTCATCGGCGATGCCCCACAAGCAAAACCCCATCCTGGCCGAGCTTCTGGTGACACTGGCGCGCTTTAACGCCACCCAGATCGGGGGCATGCATCACGCGCTTGTCCACGAGCAGGAACGCTCTGGCTCTGCATGGGCGCTGGAATGGATGATCCTTCCACAGATGGCTCACGCCACAGCGCGCAGCCTGACAGTTGCAACGGAAATCTGCGGCCAAATCACGTCAATCGGCACGGCCTAACCCACTGGGTTGAGCACCTTTGTCATCAAGGCCAACAGACGTGCTTTTGCGCGATCAGATAAAGCGGGCAAAATGCGGGACTGCACTGCCTGAACCACCCGCTCAAACTTGGCCAAAACCGCGTCTCCCTCAGGTGTCAGGCTAACCCTAAAAGCCCGGCCGTCGGCGTCGTCGGACTGACGCGACACAAGCCCCTTTTGTTCAAGCCTTTTTGATCACGCCGCCAGTTGTTGCGCGGTCATAGGCGATGCGTTTGGCCAAGCTCGCCTGATCCAGCCCGGGGCCCAGTCCAGTATGATCGCGCGATGATTACCTCTTTGGGTGATGACAAAGCGCTTGCCGAGGGCCTGAAAACAGGGGTGCGACAGCACTTTGCACCCATTTGACAACAGACCCCGACAGCCCATTGGTGAAACACACACCAAAGGATGCGGAGATCGACACCCTCATCGACCTGCGGGTGGACTTCCAAACGTCCCACCACGATCTGAAGATTGAACCCCTGCCGCGCCGCTATTGCCGACCAAAGGACGCTATGGGCTGGTTGACTATGAAAAGGTCTTTTGTCCGTATTTCAAAAACGGCCCTGACATTTTGACCATCCTTTTTGCGACGGTAGCTTCAGCCGGCACACGCACGCAGCCCTTTGCAACCCAACGCAGCCCTCGCGGCCCTGTACTGAGATCACCCAAAGGTGACCTCAGTGGACGCGCTCTCTTTTTGGCGGCGTATCAAGACCTATTCGAAGAACGTCGCGTTGCGCCCACCCACCACGATATCGAAATCATAGGCTTCTTCGACGTCCGCCGTGCCCGTCTCGCGAGGTTTGCCAAGATTACGCTCAAAGGCATCCCCCATGAGGATCCCCATCGGGTCGGTGGCGTTGTTCGGCTCACCCGGAAAATACATTTGTGTGATCAACCGTGAAGAACCGCCACTGATCGACATATGGATGTGCTTTGGACGCCAGCGACCAATGTCAGGCCGGGCAAGATAGGCACCCGGGCTGATGGCCCAGAACCGGTAACGGCCCTCATCGTCGGTCAGAACGCGCCCCAGCCCAAGGTGGTTTTCATCCAGTTGTAGTCCCGAATGGTCTTCGATGTGGCGGTAGCGCCCGTAGTGATTGGCGCTCCAGACCTCGAGCAACGCACCTGCGACAGCGCGGCCTGATGCTGTGCGCACACGGCCTGTGACCTCGATCGGCACGCCTGCGGCACGGGGCCGATCCGGGGCTGTCCGGGTCATGTCCCATTCGTGGGGGTTCGCCGCATAGCGCGCAGGCACGACAGGCACAAAGCTTTTGCGCGCGACATCTGGGATCAACCGCAACCGCTGGCGTGGGGTGCGCTGATCCGATGTGTTGTCCGTTGGGCCGATGCCCAGAATACGTCCTTGCTTGCCCATGTCTCAGCTCTCCAGATCGTCGAAAAAGGGGGTTTCGTTGTCGCCGGCCATAATGATGTCAAAGACATAGACCTCGGCACCGCTGGCCGTGCGCCCATCATGGCGCGCGATCAGCTTGGGGGCATCCTCGCCCACTGCCTGCAAAACAGGGTCATTTTCGTTGCCGTCTTCGGTGTCAAAAAACACCTGTGTCACGACACGATTGATCCCGTCTGAGAAGATCGTGACCGTGATATTGGGCGCGCGGCCCTCAGCCGCACCCGGCATGATTGTGGGGAACTCATAGAGGCCCGTCGCCGACCGCATGCGACCATACCCGTAGAACCAAGGGTCGATATCCGCATCCCCTTCTGTTGCCGGTGTGCGGTAAACCCCCTTGGCATTGGCCTGCCAAAACTCGATGACGACGCCATTGGCCAATTCTCGGTGCCGGTCCAGCACCCGCCCGCGCAGGATGATCGGCGTGCCCGATGCCTCGGTTACCACACCCGGATTGAGACTGGTCAGATCTTCTAGCGTCGGATCCGCGAAATAGATCGGGAAGTACGGACCGCAAGTGTCTTCGTTCGTCGCTGGTAAAAGGTTTGATGCCGGGTCGGTCATCGTCTGTCCTCCATTGTCTTTGGTATGTTTTGCATATTAAACACGTGTGAGCGCAACTCGGAATCAAATCATCTATGCCCAAAGCGTCCAATCATGATGTCTATTTTGTCCCCGGTTTGCACCGAGGCCTGAGAGTTCTCGAAGTCCTTGGCGCCGCCGAAACCCCTATGTCGCTGAGCGACATTGCCCGCGCGATGGAGCTGAGCCGGAGTTCTGCGTTTCGCCTTGTGTATACCCTGCGCCAGATGGAATTCATCCGCGAGGCGGAGCAGGCCAACACCTACACCCTCGGTGCGCGCGTACTGAATCTTGGGTTCGCCTACCTGAACCAACAGCCAATCACGGCTATTGCCCGCCCCATTCTGGCCCACCTGCGTGACGAAACGGGCGTTTCGACACACCTGAGCGTGCTGGAAGGGGATGACGTACTCTACCTTGTGAGCCATCAGGCCCGGTCGGGATATGTGTCGAACATGCGCACGGGCACCCGCACGCAGGCCTTTGCTTCGGCGATTGGCTGGTGTCTTCTGGGGGCGAAGAATGCCGCCGAATTGGACGCCTTTGCCGAGGCGCAAATCTGGCATCGTTTTACCGAACACACGCCAATGGACGCGGCCAGCCTTATGACATGTGTCACTCAGGCGCGCGACGCGGGCTTTGTGATCTCCAGAGGCTACCGCGAACCCGGTGGGTCGAGCGTTGCCGTGCCTGTGCGTGACAATACCGGCGCAATCGTCGCCTGCGTGAACCTGTCCGGTCCCGACAGTGGGTTCGATTTTGATCGCATGGAAAGCTTCTACTTGCCCCAAGCTCAAAGCGCGGCACTGCAAATCTCGCGGGCCTTGGGATATCAGGGCATGTAGGCTCACCCGGTAAGTCCAAGAATGTCTCGGGCCTCATCCGGGGTCGCCAATTCGCCCCCCAAATCACCGATGATACGGCCCGCTTTTTCCACCAGTTGCGCATTGCTTTCGCAGTGCTGTCCTTTGGCGATATGGGCGGTGTCCTCCATGCCGATGCGGATATGCCCCCCCAGCAACCATGCCTGCGCCAGCATGGGAAACGCTGCTCGACCGATGCCAAAGGCCGCCCATTCGGTGCCTGCGGGCAATTGGCTCACTAGGTAAGCCATGGTTTCTGGGTTTGCCACCGCGCCAAAGCGGACACCCAAAACCATCTGCACCATCAACGGGGTCTTGAGCACGCCCCGCGCAACAAAGTCTTTGACCATATGCAGATCGCCACTGTCGAAAATCTCGATCTCAGGCTTCACCCCAGCAGCGTAGATCCGCTCGGCCATGATTTCGAGGTTGCGCGGCGCATTGATGACCGAGGCTTGCCCAGACCACATGGTATTGAAGTCCAGCGTGCAGATATCCGGCCTTAGGGCCTCCACATGGGCCACACGTTTTTCAGGCACGCATAGGGTCGAACCGGCGGCGGCCACTTTTGGGTCCTCATCGGACGGAATAAACCGCCCGCCCTCGCCCGTGGTGAGGTTTAGCAAAACGTCGGACCGCTCGGCCCGGATACGCTCAACCAACTCTGAATAGAGATCAAGCCGCATGGAGCCTTTGGCCGTTTGTGGATCGCGCACATGAAGATGCACAATGGCGGCACCAGCGGCCGCCGCATCCAAGGCTTGACGCGCGATTTGCTCGGGCGTGATTGGCAGGTTTGGGCTGATTTCCGGCGTCATGAGGTTGCCGGTGATCGCAGCTGTCAGAATGGTCTTGCGTGCCATTGTTTAGCCCCCCACCACGTCAGTGACCGCTTGCACAAGAGCGTCAAGGATCAGATCAATCTCGGCCTCAGTCGATGTATAAGAGGGCGCCAACAAAACGTGATCGCCGTTTAGACCATCAATGCACCCCTGCGACGGGTAGGTCATGACACCGCGCGCCTTTGCAGCCGCCCCGATCTTGAGCGCGATCCCCTCAGCCGGGTCAAATGGTGCCTTTGTTGCCCGATCTGCGACCATTTCGATGGTCCAGAACAGCCCGCGCCCGCGAATGTCCCCCACATGAGGGTTCTGTGAAAACGTCCTGCGCAAGCCGGCCTCCAGCTGATCGCCGCGCGTCACAACGTTGTCCAGCAATTCGTCTTCTTCGATGACTTGCTGCACGGCCAAAGCCCCAGCTGTCGCAATCGCATGAGACATATAGGTGTGCCCGTTCCAAAGCTTGCCACTGCCTGCTTGGATCACATCAACGACGTTTTGCGCGGCCATCACGGCGGCAATCGGCTGAAAGCCCGCACCTAGCCCTTTGGCCATTGTGGTTAGATCGGCAGCGACACCTTCTTGCTCCAACGCAAATGACGTGCCCGTCCGACCCATCCCGCTCATCACCTCATCGGCAATGAAAAGCACACCGTGTTGATCACAGATCTCCCGGATACGTTGGAAGTAACCCGCAGGTGCAGGCTGGGTGCCCAAAGACGCCCCAACGACAGGCTCGGCAACAAAGGCCATCACGGTCTCTGGCCCCAACCGCAGAATTTCGTCTTCCAGCAGGTTTGCCATACGCAGAGCGAAATCTGCTTCGCTTTCTGAAGGACGCTGCAAACGATAGGGATACGGCGCGTCGATATGAGTGACATCAATCAAGAGCGGCGCAAACGGCGCGCGCCGACCCGCGTGCCCCCCTGTCGCCAGTGCCCCAAGCGTATTTCCGTGATAACTGGGCTTGCGGGCAATGATCCGGCGGCGCTCTGGCTCACCTTTCTCAACACAATACTGCCGCGCCAGCTTCAATGCGGCTTCCATCGCCTCAGAGCCAGAGCCAAGATACATCACCCGCCCAGCGCCTGTTCCTTCGGGCGCGCGCGCCACAAGATGGGCGGCCAAATCCTCAGCCGGTTGATTGGTGAACGATCCGGTGTGTGCAAAGGCAAGCTTATCAACCTGTGCCTTGATGGCGTCCCGGACCTTAGGGTGATCGTGACCAAGACAGGACACCGCCGCCCCGCCACAGGCATCAAGATACCGCTTACCCGCTGCATCTATTAGGAAATTCCCATCCCCAGCGACGACGACCGGCAGTTCAGAATTGAGGTCTCGGTGAAAAATGCTGCTTTCGGCCATGGTTCTCACATCTTTGTCTTGTATATAAACTCACGTTTTGTATATTAGACAAAACTCCATTTCGCAAGGCTTTACTGACGTGACAGGCGCATTGAACGGCATAGTTGTTTTGGACATGACCCATGTTCTGGCGGGGCCATTCTGCACCTACCAGTTGGGATTGCTGGGCGCCGACGTGATCAAGGTCGAGGACCCGTCCAACCCGGATTGCGCCCGGGGCCGTGGCCCAGATGACGCGCTGAACGCTGCGGGGCTTGGATTGAACTATCAGGTGCAGGGGGCAAATAAGCGCAGCCTCGCCCTCAACCTGCGCAGCACTAAAGGCATTGATGTGCTGAAATCTCTGGCTGAAAAGGCCGATATCGTGGTGGAGAACTTCACCACGGGCGCCCTTGCCTCGCTTGGAATTGGTTACGAGGTTTTGGCCGATATCAACCCACGGCTGATCCACTGCTCGATCACCGGATATGGTGACACCGGCCCCCAAGCCGCACATGGCGCCTATGACAATGTCATCCAAGCGACCAGCGGCACCATCGGCCAATGTGGCGGGGTTAAGCCCGGGGTTTCCTTTGTCGACTATTCAACCGGTTATGCTGCTGCCTTTGCCGTGACCGCCGCCCTGACACAGCGCGAACGGACCGGGCAAGGCACGCATATCTCTGTCTCCATGCTTGAAGTCGCCATGCAAATGATGGCGCCCGAAGCAGCGGCCGCCCAAAGCCCTGCGACAGCCAAACGTGGCAAAGAGCCCGGCATCGCGAGCTATGACACGCAAAACGGCCAACTGATGCTGGGCGCGTTCCACCCGGCGCAGTATCGCAAGCTTGCCAAACTTCTTCAGAGATTGGGTCATCCCCTACCCGCATTGGCCGATATCTATGACTGGCGCGACGTTTGGGCCATCAGCGCTGAAACCAAGTCAGTCCTGCGCGACATTTTCATGACCACCGACGCAGAGACATGGGTCACCCATTTGCGCGCCGCTGATCTGCCTGCGGAACGGGTCAAGACTTTGGCCGAGGCTGTCGACCTGCCCCAACTGGCTGCGCGCGGCTTTTTCCAACCCAACCCAGACGACGATAGTACAGCTCTTCCCACAACGGCCTTCCACATGACCGGCCAGGGCACCAAACTGCATCAAGCGCCCCCAACGCTGGGCCAGCATTCCCATGCTGTGCTCACCGGGATGGGGCTGGACGCGCACCAAATTGACCAGCTTTTTGACGCAGGAATTGTGACATGACCCACCTTACCGCGACCCTCTGGAGCGCTTTACCAGATGACATGCACCATCGCGGCGAACCTTCGGCGTGGGCCAAGATGACCCGCCCCGATCAGCCGATGCATTCGTTCTTGGAGGCGGCGTTCTTTGACGAGAATGGCAATCTCTGGCTGTCGGACGTGCCTTACGGTCGTGTCTTTCAGGTGTCGCCTTCGGGCGACTGGACCCAGATGCACCAGATTGATGGCGAGCCCCACGCCATGCGCCTCGCCCCCGGCGGGCGGCGAATTGCGGTGGACTACAAGCATGGCCTAATTGAGCTGACGGGCGACACCTCCTTTGAAGTTCTCAGCGCAGGCGCACCGACACCCTTCCTTGGCCTGTCAGACATGACCTATGGCCCCGACGGTGCTCTGTGGTTCACGGACAGTGGCCGCACCAGCCTGAGCAACCCGCGGGGGCGGGTCTATCGCTGGCAAGATGGCGATCTGCGCCTGGTGCTGGACTGCGTTCCCTATTCCAATGGCATTGCCGTTTCACCGGACAATGCTTGGGTCTACGTCGCCGCGACCCGCGCCAACCAGGTTTGGAAATTCTCAACCCGCCTGCCAGACACAGGCATGCCTATGGTGGGCACCTATCTGCAGCTGTCTGGCGGCCTTGGCCCGGATGGGTTGGCTTGCAACAGCCATGGTTGGCTTGCTGTCGCCCAGGCCCAGGCCGGGCGCGCCTATGTGTTCGATGCTGTGGGCGACCTGCTCGCTGAGATACGCCTTCCCCGTGGGTTATGGACAACCTCCGTCACGTTCGACCCAACGGACCCAACCCGCCTTTTCATTGTGGACGCCCAATTTGGCTGCGTCTTCACCTGCCAAATCCCGGCTCCAAGGACCTAATCCCATGCAAAAAGAAGACCTTCACGGCTATGTTCCCGCCATCGCGACGCCTTTCAATGAACGCGGCGAAATCATGGAGGACGCCTTTGTCGATCTCTTTGAATTCCTGCTGTCGCGCGGCGCAACCTGTATCTGCATCGCTGGTGACAACGGAGAAAGCTGGGCGCTGAACGCCGAAGAACGCGGCCGTCTTGTCCGCCTTGCCAAAGACACCGCCAAGGGCCGGGTACCGGTCATGATGGGCATTTCGGCCCCCACTATCGACGCCTCGCTTGCCTATGTGCGCGCGGCCGAAGACAACGGTGCCGACGTTCTTTTGTCGATGCCACAGACCTATGTTCTGAAAGCCTCCGAAGCAGAACTGATGGCACGTTTTGACAAAGTCTCAGCAGCCACCAAACTCCCGCTGGTTTTGTATAATTCACCCCGACGCATGGGCTTTTCCCTGACCATCGACCAAACCGAGCGGCTGTTGGAAAACCACAACGTCATCGGCATCAAGGAAAGCCAACGGGACTTTTTCTATCATACACATTTGCTGCACCGCCTTGGTGACCGTCTCTCGGTGATGACTGGCCCCTGCCATTATATCCTCCCCGCCTTTGCCCTTGGCGCGAAAGGCTTTATCGCGACGGGTCCGGAATTCACTGACCTGCTGCCGTCTGAGATGGCCGCTGTTGGCAATGGCGCACCGGATGACACCTACCGTCACGCGCATCACCAGCTGACCGTGCTCTATGAACTGCTGATGGGCACGGGCACTTGGCCTGCCTCCTTCAAGGCGGCTCTGAATTTGATCGGCCAACCCGCCGGCGTGCCCCGCGATCCCGTCATGCCTTTGGCAGAGGCCGACATCGACAAGATCAAACGCACCTTTGACGATCTGGGCATTTCCTACAAATGATCCGACTGGTCCCCAACTACACAGCCCAGATCAAGCGGTCTGAAACGGTGACCTTCACCTTTGATGGCACGCCGGTTCAGGGCCACAGGGGGGAGACACTGGTATCTGCCCTGATGCGGGCGGGGCATTTGAACCTTCGTGAAGCCCCCAACGACAGCGCCCCGCGCGGAGCGTTTTGCTGCATGGGGTTGTGCCAAGAATGCGCCGTGGTGGTTCAGGGCCAAGTTGTCGAAGCCTGCCGCACAGACGTGTCGGCAGACCTTGTGGTTGAGAGGGCCTGATGTCTGATCTCTACGACATTGCCGTAGTTGGGGCGGGCCCCGCCGGAGGCAACGCCGCCGTGGTCGCCGCCCAAAGCGGTGCGCATGTCGTGATGCTGGATGAACAACCCGCGCCCGGTGGGCAAGTTTGGCGGGGGAAATCCTCCAGCATCTTATCGGCCCCCGCCACGCCGGAAACAACAGCGGGAAATGCCCTGCGCACCGCGCTTTCCGAAAGTGCGGCCACCCATCTGGCCGACACCCGTGTCTGGGACATTCGCCGCGACGGGGATCGTTGGTCCCTGCAAATTCTGCGCAACAGCGCGACCGAGCAACTGACCTGTCGTTCCTTAGTCCTTGCGACCGGCGCGCGCGAATATGTGCAACCGATCCCCGGCTGGACGACGCCCGGTGTAATCGGTTTGGCTGGGGCGACGTCGCTGTTCAAACAAACGCTTTCCCTGCCCGGCAAACGCACCGTGGTGAGCGGGACTGGCCCTTTGGTGTTCTTTGTCGCCAGTGAAATACGCCGTTTGGGCGGAGAGGTGGTTGCTGTTGTCACGCCAAATTCTCGCGCCGAATGGGCCCGTGCCACACCATCAATGATCGGACAACCCAAACTGCTGGCCCGTGGTGCATTTTGGATGGCCGACCTTATGCTGGCACGTGTCCCAATCTTGTGGGAGCATGCGGTGACCGAAGTCGCGGGCCAAGACCACGTCACCGGCATCAAAACCACCAATCTAAAACGCGCCGGATCAGGACCGAATTTCGACGCAGATAGCCTGTGCCTCGGCAACGGGCTGATCCCTCAGATCGAGGCCTCGCACATGCTTGGCGTGGCAATCCGGAATGATCCAACCTTGGGCGGTTGGGTCCCGATCGCAGACCCCGACGGGGTGACTGCGGTTGACGGCCTGTACCTATGCGGCGACGGCTGCGGCATTCGCGGCGCAACCGCTGCGGCCCTGCAAGGAGCCTTGGCAGGCGCTCGGGTTGCCCGTGACCTCGGGCTTTCAGCCCCCACGCCGTCCCTGCGCCCGTGGCAACGGGCCGAACGGTTTGGCCGTGCGATGACCGCGCTCAGCATGCCACGCGCCGACGTACAGGCCCTCACCACGCAAGACACCATCCTGTGTCGCTGCGAGAGCCTGAGCCGCGCCGACATCAGCGCCGAAGTTTCCAACGGCGCCAACAGCACCAACGCCGTAAAGTCAGGTCAGCGCGCAGGCATGGGCCCCTGTGGCGGCAAATACTGCCAAACGGTGATTGCGGCCCTGATCGCAGCCCAAGCGGGCAAATCCACATCAGACGTCCCACCGCCAACCCCGCGCCCCCCCCTGCGTCCTGTGCCCTTGGGACAAGCCGCTGGCGATTTTGACTATGACGACCTGCCCATCCCAAAACCGGCGCCGCTATGACCGCTGACACCACATATGACATCGCCATCATTGGCGGCGGCATCATGGGATGCGCAACAGCGCTGCGCGTCGCTGATGGCGGCATGTCCGCAATCGTGCTGGATCAAGGCGACCTTGGCCAAGGGGCATCAGGGGTCAACGCGGGCACCCTGAGCCTGCAAATCAAACGTGTGAAACTGATGCCCTACGCGCTCAAGGGGCATCATCTATGGGAAGAGATGGGGGACGCGGTCGGCTTTGCGAAAACCGGCGGCTACACGCTCGCGTTCAACGCCCGCGAGGCTGAAATGCTGCACGAGCGTCAGACTCTTAAGGCCAATGCCGGCGCCCCCATCGAGTTTGTCTCAAACAACCGCCTACGCGCGGCAGAGCCAAACCTGACCCAAAGCGTTGAGGCCGCAAGTTTCTGCTCCGAGGACGGCTATGCCAATTCCTCGCTCACAGGACAGTATTATCGGGGCAAATTGCGTGACGCAGGCATCCCCTATCGTGAGGGCTGCGCGGTAACCGCCATTGATCAGGACAACGGCTTCCGCCTGACCACACCCCAAGGCCCGATCCGCGCAAACCGCATCCTTCTGGCGGCGGGCGCGTGGCTGAAACCCTTGGCTGCCCTGCTGGACGTAAATCTGCCCGTGAATGCGCGGGTCAACACCGTGTCTGTCACCGAACGCCTTCAGCCCCTGATGAGCAGCGTGATTGGCCATGCCACGGGCCTCTTGACCATGAAGCAAAAGGCCAACGGCACCGTCTTGGTCGGTGGCGGCTGGCAAGGACTGGGCACCCCACAAGACGGGCGCGGCACCGTTGATGCCCAGTCGGTTAAGCCCAACCTCGCCTTGGCCCAATACGCGGTGCCAGCATTGGCCAAGGCACGCGTCTTGCGCAGCTGGACAGGGTTTGAGGCCAACGTGCCAGACTTCTACCCTCTTGCGGGGCCTTTGCCCGGCGTGCCCCACGCCCACGTATTGGGCTGTGTCCGCGGCGGCTACACCATCGGCCCCTATATCAGCCAGCTGATGGGCGACTCCATTCTAGGGCGCGAGCCCGAAATGCCTCTGTTTGATCCGGGGCGCGACTTTGAAAAGGACACCATATGACACATGATCCAGCCCGACTGGACGGTAAGCTTGCCGTCATCACAGGCGGTGGCAGCGGTATTGGCGAGGCAACAGCCCACGTCTTCGCAAACGCAGGCGCAACCGTTGTTGTCGCCGGACGTCGGTTAGAACCACTGGAAAAGGTTGCGAAGGCCGTAGGCGGGCACGCAATTGCCTGTGACGTGTCTGACCAATCAGATGTGCAAATGCTATTTGCCCAAGCCAAAGAAATCACCGGCAGCGTCGATGTCCTGCTGAACAACGCGGGCGGCCCGGGCCCGATCGCACCGGTCGCCGAAGTCGATATGGGCGATTGGGTCACGTGCATGAACATCAACCTGGTCGGGGCGATGTACTGTCTCCAAGAGGCCGCCAAGATCATGACCGCGCAAAGGTCCGGTTCCATCATCAACATGTCATCGCTGATGGGCATCCAAGGCTATCCGATGCGGTCCGCATATGTGGCGTCAAAATTTGCCCTGATCGGGATCACTGAAACCATGGCCCGGGAATTGGGGGCTGTCGGCGTTCGCGTCAACGCCCTGATGCCCGGCGCCGTTTCTGGTGAAAACATGGATCGTATCCTCGCCCGCCGTGCTGAGGCCGAAGGCCGCCCCGCCGCTGAGATCGAAAAAGAAAACTACACCGACGTGGCCGCGCTCAAGCGCTGGGTTGGCCCCGAAGAAGTCGGCCGCGCGGCGCTCTACTACGCTTGCGATCTGAGTTCCGCGATCACGGGTGACAAAATGAAAGTAGATTGCGGGCGCTTCTAGTCCCGCGACAATGCCTTTGGAACAGAGGAACGGTGAACGTCGCAACCTCGGCCCCTCCAGTGCCCCATGATTGGTGCGCGACAAGAACCGCGTTGCCCAAGAACCGGTTTGGCAGGTCGCAATTGATGATCGCCGGGGGGACGACGACGGAGTGTCTGGCGGCCCGTGTTTCGCGGCCTAGAGTTGCGAAACACGCATCCGCCTCAAACATAATACACAGGTGATCGCTGGCCTCGCCAAGCCGCGTCGCTAGATACCCCGCACGGGGGGAGCCCTGCGATTGCGATACTTTTCGGTCAGGTCGGCATCCGCATCGTCCTCACCATAAGCTCCCAAAATGACACCCTTGGTGCTGCGTTGGGTTCGGGTCCGGCGCAACGCCTCGTTGGTGATTGTGGTGCGCTGAGAGGGGCGACGCGCCCAGGTATCCAGCGCTGAGGATAGGCGCGCAACGTCTTCTTGATAGTCCACGCTTTCGCCCAAATCGGTCAACTCATCCGGGTCGTTTTTAAGATCGAACAAGATGGGTCGGAGGCCTCCGCCGAATTCTATGAGCTTGAAGCGCTCATCGGTCACCATGAACAACCGCGCCTCAGCCGTGTCCAGATCAAGGCGTTTGGCCAAAGGCGTCATCGAGTAGTCATATTCGCAAAAGGCGTAGTCGCGCCCTTGGTCCTGACCACGCAACAGCGGCAACAGCGACGCCCCCTCTAGCACATGATCAAGCTCCGCCATTGAGCCACCGGCCACCTCAACAAAGGTCGGCGCAAGGTCGATCAGTTGCACCAGCGCATCCGATGAGGTGCCACGGGTCGCATCAGCCTCAGCTGAAGGATCATAAACGATCATCGGCACCCGAACAGAGGTGTCATGGCAGAACGTCTTTTCGCCCAGCCAGTGATCACCCAGATAGTCGCCGTGGTCCGAGGTCACGACGATCATCGTGTCTTCCATCCGCCCGGTGCTTTCAAGCCAATCAAACAGAACGCCCATTTGGTCATCGCATTGTTTGATAAGCCCCATGTAGGCGCCCAAAACCTTGTCGCGTACGTGATCCTGAGAGAACGCCTGCCCAACCGGTGCCTTCATCATCCCCCCGAAAACGGGGTGGTTGGTGTCGCGTTCTTCATCGCTGCGCACCACAGGCAGGTAATGCTCAGGCCCGTACATGTCGTGATAGGGCGCGGGTACGATATAGGGCCAATGGGGCTTGATATAAGACAGGTGACAACACCACGGCGCATCGCCACGGCTTTCGATAAACGCCATCCCGCGACGGGTCAGATAGGGGGTCTCGCTATCATCTTCGATGATATTCGCCGGTTTGTCGCTGTTTTCCATGAACCAGCCCGACAGCACATTGCCCGCCCCATCATTGGCGGAGTTGGCATAGTCATGCCAAGGGTTATCGCCCTCGTAGCCTTTGTCGCGCAGGTAATCGTTATACTTGAGCGCCCCGCCATCGTCATAGAACCCATCCGGCCCCTCAGGGCGCATTCCGTCATCCCGTTCGAACACGTCAAAGCCGCATTCCGACACACGGGCACCGATCACACTGTCCGGTTCCAGACCCAACCGCGCCATGCCTTCGGCGTCCGCCTTCATATGGGTCTTGCCGACCAGCCAACACTCCATGCCTAGGTTGCGCAGATGGTCTCCCATGGTGCGCTCTCCAACCTTGAGGGGCACGTTGTTCCAAGAGGCGCCATGGCTGTGCACATAGCGCCCTGTGTATGTCGACATCCGTGACGGCCCGCACAGGGGCGACTGGATATAGGCCCGGTCAAACCGCACTCCCCGTGACGCCAACTTGTCAATGTGGGGCGTGTGCAGGTGCGGATGACCGTAGCAACTTAGGTAGTCCCAGCGCAGCTGGTCGAACATGATGAACAGAATGTTCTTGGGTTTTGCCATTATGGGTTTTTCTGATCCAGGGTTTCGCCGTCCGGCACACCAAGGTTGGTTGTATCAGCGACAGCATTTGTGCGCTTAGAAAGGAACCAGAAAACCGATAGCGCAGACAAGACCAAAAGCGCCACAGCAACGGGACTTGTGTAGATGTTCAGGAGGTTTCCGTTCAACAAGGCGATCGCCTGCGACAGGGATTTTTCAAACTGCGGCCCAAGGAAGAAGGCAATGATGAAAATGACCATCGAATATCCGAAGCTGTGCATCAACAATCCAAAAACCGCAAAAATCAGCATCACAGTCACGCCGAATAGACCATTGGTCGCCATCGAAACGCCCACAAAGCAAAGCAGAAGCGCCGATGAAAAGATAACGGCTTCGGGGGCAGAGACAACTTTGACCCAAAGGCGCAGACCGGCCTGTCCGACCCATAGGTTCACAAAGTTCGCCATGATCATGGCGCCGAAAAGCCCATAGACCAGACGTCCTTGGTTCTGAAACAAGAGCGGGCCGGGCTGCATACCGTGGATCATGAAGGCACTAATGATGAGCGCCGCAGTGACGCTTCCCGGGATGCCAAGCGTCAGTAGGGGAATGAGATTTGCACCAACAACTGCCGAATTGGCAGATTCCGTTGCCGCAATGCCGTGTAGGTTGCCTTTGCCAAAACTGTCAGGATCTTTTGAGGCGGTTTTTGTCATTGCATAAGACATGAACGCCGCTGCAGTTGACCCGATGCCAGGCAACGCGCCAAGGATCGTGCCAATCGTTGCACCGCGCACCATCGTATAGCGACAAGACCAATACTCGGCCCACGACACCCGGCGATCCTCTGGATTGCCACTGTCTGGTGGCAGAAAGCCTTGTCCAGCCGAGTTGTGGCTGTCAGACATGCGCCGCAAAATCTCTGAAATCGCCAACATGCCGATGGCCACAGATGGCAACGCAAGCCCGTCAAACAGATCCCAATAGCCGAAAATGAGGCGGGGGGTGAAATGCTCAGGATCGGTGCCGATGAACGAAAACATCAACCCCAAAGCCGCCGCGATGACTCCTTTGATCAACGACTCGCCCATCAGGCCTGAGATGATCGAGAACGCGAATACCATCAACGCAACGATCTCAACCGGCCCCATCTTGAGCGCGAGGATCGCCAGCGGAGCCGAAACCGTGATCAAAACGATGTCGCTGAACGTATCGCCGGTGACGGACGAAAAAAGCGCCATCTTCGTCGCCTTAAGCGGTTTGCCTTGCTGCGCGAGCGGAAAGCCGTCCATGGCGGTCGCGGCTGCGTCCGGCGTGCCGGGCGTATTCATCAAAACCGCTGGCACGGCTCCCCCAACAAGCCCGCCTTTGTTGACGCCCACAAGAAAGGCAATGGCTGGCAAGGGGTCGAGCCCAAATGTAAAGGGAATGGCAATGGCCATTGCCATAACCGGACCAATGCCCGGCACAGCGCCAACAAATTGTCCGAGCACAACGCCGAACACGACAAACAGCAGGTTTATGGGGGTAAAAACATCCCCAAAGCCTGCCAGAATTATTGAGAAGTCTACCATATCGGTGTCCTATCCGGGCAGGGCCCGCTCCAATAGCTGAGTGACAAGGACCCAAATCGCGGCCGGGATCACCACAACCCCCAACGCCAACCAAAGCGGGCGACGTTCGCCAATCATGATCATCAGGATCAGCGCAAGAACGGGGGCGACATACATGAAACCGACCAAGGTCATGGCGTAAATCGCGACGCCCAAAAGGGCTACGTAGATCGTCGCTTGAATGAAAAACCGCGCGTCCGGGGCTTGGTGGGTTGTTGGTCGAAGGACCAATAAACTGCCGCACACTGCGATCACCCAAGATGTGACGTTGGGCATTGTCTTGGGGGATAGGTTCCCGCGATCAACGTCTTCAACATACTCAGGAATAACAAAGAAAAACATCGCCAAGCCAAAGAGCAGAAAGAAAGCTCCGGTCAGGCGGTCCGTTGTCATGTTCATCTGGTTCCCCTCCCCGTGGATGGTGCCCCGTCGCAGTCTGCAGCGGGGCACTGAAGTTTATTTAGCGAACAAACGCTTGGCGTTTTCAAGACCATCTACCATCATCATGCGCGCACCGTCGGGGCCCATATTGATCGGATCTCCCTGCACGGCATTCCGAACGATCTCAGCGATTTGTGGTGACTGAACCGCGCTGTCGATTGCGGCTGCGATAGCCGCGGTTGCCGCAGGATCAGAGCCCCCTTTCATAGCAAGAAAGAACACAGCATCGACAAAGGCGTCCACACCGGCCTCGATGAATGTCAGCGTTTCAGGCGCATAGCTCAGACGCGACTGGTTGGCACTGGCGATCACTTTCATGTCGCCGGATTCGAGATACGGGAAGTGCTCCCCTGAAGCGAACCCCGCCAGAACCTGTCCCCCCAAGATCAAACGGATCACTTCGGCACCGCCGTCAGCAGTCACCAAGTTGAAGTCAACGCCCGTCTCACGTGTTGCGGCATTCATCATCAGCACCTGTGGGGGCGCCATCGTTGCCACCGGCATGTTGCCCTGCTCTTTTGCGTAAGCAATCATGCCCTGCAAATCGTCGAAGGGAGCGTCGGCACTGGCGACCAAAGCCAGTTCGGCCTTGGCGATTGTGCCGAGGTAGTCAAAGCTGTCGATGTCAAACGGCAACTCATCACCGCGCTGCACCAACTGAACCAACACAGGAATGCCAACCCCCATACCAATGGTATGGTCATCTGCTGGACGCTGCGACAGGCCTGTAAACATGGCCACGCCACCACCGCCGGGACGGTTTTCGACAATCACATTCCAACCGGTCTGATCTTTGATGACTTCGGCCAGGACCCGACCCATCGTATCGGTTGATCCCCCTGCCCCAAACCCGATCTCGATCGTGATCGGTTTGCTTGGCTCCCAATCCTGAGCGGCAACCGGTGCCCCCAGAGCGATGAGTGCTGCTGTGCTGATCGCCTTTAGTTTTGACGTAAGTTTCATTCGTTTTCCTCCCTAGTTTTCGTCTTTCGTTTGCTTACCTTCTTCGATGGCCAAACGTTCAACGGCACCCGCGCGCAAAAACTCAATTTGCGAAATGAGTCCGTCCGGGTCGACCATCACGTTGGTTTCTCCTTCCGCCCGAGCGGCAATGGCCTGGCGGTCCTCATCAAGATTGTTGGAAAAACCATGGGTTGTTAGGTGCACGTCAATTCCGATGCCCTCCGCTTCGGTCAGGGCACGCACACGGTCGAGGCTTTCGATGAAAGCTTCAACCTGCGGCGGCCCTTCAATGGCGTTTAGCCCGAGCCCACCGATCGTAATGGCGCGGTAAGTGTCACCCGCATCCATTACATCGTAAACAAAAGAGGCTGTGCCCCAAGTGTGACCGGGCGTTTCGACAACGGTGAACGTGTTGTTGCCGAGGGTGACCGTATCACCATCAGCGACAACCATTTCTGGTTCGATCATGTCCCATGCGCGAGGGCCTGCTTGAGACGCCTTGGACGACTCAACCGCTTCGTCCCAGCCTTCTTGCGTCATCACGAAAGTGGCGTTTGGCAACAGTGCCTTAAGAGCGGCGGCACCAGCCACGTGGTCAAAATGACCATGGGTCATGAGAACATATTTGATGTCCGCCAAATCGGTGCCCGTCTTGGCGATATTGTCCAAAAGTGTCGAAGAAAAAGGCCCATAGAGCGTATCGATCAGGACACTGCCTTCGTCGGTGTGAACCAACCACGACGAAACCCAGCAGATCCCCACATAGTCGACATTGTCAAACGGGGACCAAGGCTCAATGTACTGCGCATCCGGCGTGCTCAACCAACGGCCCAGATCCGGCGGCATCTTCCCGGTTTTGCCAAATTCCACAAATCGCCCCAGAATTTCGCCAGACGGGCAACCCTCAAATAAGTTTTGCGCGAAGGTCGGCGTGCCCAGCCCCATCGCGAGTGCAACAAAGAGACCTTTGGTCATCTCCTTTTTCATCGTATCTCCTCCCATATTCCGCGCCCTGTGCCAAAGCGCTGCCAATCCGCTCACTCTGCGGGTATCAATTTGCCTGGGTTCATTAAGCCATCCGGATCAAGCGCACGCTTTATCGAGCGCATCGCGACCAACTGACTGTCTTGCTTAAGATCGCGCATCACACCAAGCTTGCTCTGCCCAATCCCATGCTCTGCCGAGAACGAGCCGTTCAGCTGCATCAACAGCGAAAAGGCCTTCTCCTTCGCACGATCTAGGGGCAATTCTGCCCATTCGTTTCCAGGGGCCGCGCTTAGGGCGTAGTGCAAGTTTCCGTCACCAAGATGACCCACCGTGAGGGGATGAAACCCCATCTCAGACACGTCAGCATCCATTGCCTCCACGAATTCAGCCACAGCGGCCAAGGGGAGAGAAATATCCATGTGATAAGCCGGGCCATTCTCGGTGATGGACTCAAGTATGGATTCTCGCATGGACCACAAGTCGATACGCTGCTGCTCAGACTGAGCAATCATAGCATCAAGGACGATCTCTTCTTCCATCAAGTCCTCTAGCGCCGCGAACACCATACTTTGCAGCCGTGTCTCTCCGTCTTCACCGGTGTCCGCGTCGTCTTTGCGGCTTGACGCCACCTCAAAGAACATACCTGTTTCGGCGGGCGCCTCTAGAGGGCGACGTGTCTCGGGAAATGCCCTGCAAATAACATCAACTGCGGCAGCTGGCATGTATTCATAGGCTTCGACCCCGCCGCCAGTGCGATCCTGCAAGGCATTCAGCACCCTTGGTGCATCTTTCAACGCAGCAAGAGATAGAAACCCGGTTGTGCGCGTTAGAGGCAATGCAGACAGCTTGAAGACCGCCGCGGTAATAATGCCCAGCGTTCCTTCGGCACCGATTAGCAAGTCCCTGAGATCATATCCCGTGTTGTCCTTACGCAGCCCAGTCAGCGAGTTGAACACTGAACCATCAGGCAGCACAGCTTCGATGCCAATGCAGAGTTCGCGGGTCGTGCCGTATTTCACGACGTTTGAGCCACCCGCATTGGTCGACAGCGCTCCCCCGATCATGGCGCTGCCTTGGGCACCGAAAGTCAACGGAAACACCAAGCCAGCACTCAGGGCGTGCTCTTGCGCGGTTTGAAGAACGACGCCCGCCTCAAGCGTGATGGTGCGCGCGCTCTGGTCCAGCGAGCGAACCGCGCTCATGCGCTCCAGCGAGACAACGATGCCTTCGCCTTCACTGACCGGAACGCCACCTCCGCAAAGACCGGTGCGCCCCCCAACGGGGACAATTGGCGCGCCATAGCTACGGCACAGCTTTATGACTTCTGCCACCTCAAGAGTGTTCTTGGGCCTGACAACGGCAAATGGCATTGCTGAATACTGCCCTGTCCAATCTGTGCCGTAAGGTGTGGCCAGCTCCGCCCCTCCCATCATGACATATGATGAACCGACGACCTCTTCGAGACGCGCCAACAGCTCTTCCGGCGATCGCATCGTTAAGCCCGGGGCCACATACGCATCCCACATTGACTGTCCTCCATCATCAACGATTCCAAAACTACCATGGTACATTGTGAGCCCGCCTGTCAATTGACTTCTACCATGGTAGAATGGTACTTGAGGAAACCCCTAAAAATCATCATTCGTGGGCTCATGAACAAATACTCTGAGCAAAAATCCGTGACCGAGTTGACCGCGGAAAAGATTCGCGAGGCGATCATTCTGGGATCGTTTCCACTTGGGACGAAGCTGTCAGAACAGAAGTTGGCCGATCTCTATGAGGTCAGCAGATCGCCCGTCCGCGAGGCATTGGTGCTGCTGCAGATCGAGGGCCTTGTGAGGATCTTCCCGAAACGGGGATCCTTTGTCTTTTCGCCGGATGAACGGACGATCGTAGACCTCTGCGAACATCGCAATGTCTTGGAGACAGTATCACTTAAGCTGGGAATTGAGCGCAACCATGCCAGCCTTTTGAGCGGCTTGGAACTGGGCATTGATCAGATGCAAACCGCCATTGAGACCAAGAACACGAAAGACTATTCCCTTGGGGATCTAAAATTTCACCGCACAATCATTGCAAGCAGTGGCAACAGATCCATGATTGCTGTCTACGAGACCACGATCGGGAGGCTCATTGCGCTGAGAACCCATTTGTTCACCGTCAGTGGCGTTCAGACCGACCGCTCCATGAGCGAGCATATTGAGATTCTCAGAGCCTGCGAGAAGAAAGATATCGCAAGAGCACAAGCCATATGTACTGAGCATATCAATCATCTTGCCGAACATGTCGCCGACGCAAATCTAAAGTCTACTTTTTGAGTGCGCCCAACTGAAACGCCTCGATCGCGCCCCCCCCGGTTCTTTAAGTGTCGCTAAGCCCTCAATGCACGCGACCATTTTGCAATCATGCGAAGATGTTTCGTTTTCCCGCCCCGCCCTGTCAGAATTCTGAAAATGGTCATCCAAACGAAATTGCCCTGACGCAAATGCGCCGTGGAACGGGCTGGCAATTGGCCCCACACGCTCCTAAGCCCAACCACCAATTCGGCTTCTTTTGGCGCCTCGCCAGTGACAGAAATTGACACCGCCGTTGACAATAAACTCTGCATTGTCCGAACGCCGATTGGTGCCACCGCCAAAAACCGGCTGTTTTGCTTCCAAAATTTGAATATGATCGTTATCTATCCATAACCGTATCTAGATGTATGATGGGTTGAATACATTGGATAACCAGAGCCCGTCGGTGTGGTCCTTGCCCATGCCAGTGCTCATTCGCCGCAAACCTGTCGCGGCAGTCTGGAGACGCATTGTTCGCATTTGCCCTACAAAGCCTGACAACGCTGCTGCTGGCAGGCGCACTGGTCTATCTGCTCTTCATATCCGAGCGACTGCGAAACCGAAGACGGACACAACAGGCTCTGCTGGGCATTATCTTTGGCATTATGGTGATCTCGCTCGGCATGAATTCCTTGGTGTTGGAACACATCAGAGCGCCGTTTGATGCCAAGTCCGGGCCGCTGATATTTGCAGGCTACCTTGGCGGCCCAATTGGGGGCTTGATTGCTGGTCTAAGTGGCGCGCTCTACCGGGTTTCGCTTGGCGGCCCCTCACCCGTCCTCGGTATTTTCATGAATCTGGCCATTCCGGCAATCGGCGTAGCGCTCAGCTACCTACGTCCCCTGCGCAACTGGCCTGAAATCAGCCGCTCTGATGTTGGCATCCTTTCAGTGGCCTTTGTTCTTTTGCACGCCGTGCCGCTTTGGTATTTGAGCAATTTCAGCGCGGCACCCAACCCAGTTTCAAATGCACTGATTGTTGTGGCTGGCTTCAATGTGCTTGGCCTGCTGTCCATCCTGCTGACTTGGCAAATCCTGAAATACGCCCACCGCTTTGCAAGCGATGCAAACCGCGCGGCAGAACTGGCAACCAAGCTCGACCTGGCAATGCACGCGTCAGGTATGGGGATGTTCGACCACAAAATAGGCGAGCCCGGACCCGTTTTCGATGAAGGAATGATGTCCATCTATGGGCTGGACAGAGAACCAGGTGTGGTTCCCTTGCAGGAATGGACCGCGATGATTCACGCGGATGATCTCCAAAATCTGAAAGAAGAAATGGGGAAAATTTGGGACGGGGTGAGCGCTTTAAACCGCGCCGACTTCCGTCTGTACCGAACGGATGGAAGTCTGCGGTATGTCCGTGCGAATTGGATAACTGAGGTCGACATTGATGGCACCGTAACACGCATCACCGGCATGTATACGGATCTGACCGATATACGCGAGACTGAATTGCAACATAAGGCGTCGCAAGGGCGCGTCGCGGTGATCGCAGAAAGTTTGCCTGGCGTGATACTCGAATCCGAAAGCTCTAATTCTTCGAAGCCAAAACTTTTGTATGTCAGTCCAAAATGCAAATCGGTCTGGGGCGTGCCGGACACAGATTTTTACGCCGACCCATCGTTGTTCTTCAAGATGCATGACCGCGAAGACTACGACACATTCAAATCACTTCTGAGAAAGTGCATCGAGACCGGTGAACCGTTCTTTCACCGCTACAAAATATTTCCACGTAACGGACCAGCCCGATGGGTGGATTACCACGGCAGCTCTTCGAGGCAAGATGGCAATGTGCGGGTACAGGCCATTGTTCTTGACGCAACACGTGAGGTTGAGGCGCAGGAGCAAGCGGAAAAAGAGCGCGAGATTTCGAGACGGGCACAGCGGGTGGAAAGCATCGGACAGCTGACCGGCGGCGTGGCGCATGATTTCAATAACCTGCTGGCGGTCATTCTGGGCAACCTTGAAATGCTGCGTGACAACGACAAACCTTCTGCCCAGAAAGAAATGATCGACACGGCCATCACCGCAACGCTACGCGGAGCCGACCTGACAAAGAACATGTTGTCTTTCGCGCGCAAGGCACCGTTGATGCCGGTTGTTGTGGACCTCAACGATGTTGTGCGTGAGGCCAAGAATTGGATGGGCCGCACCTTGCCGGAGAGCGTGGTGGTCGAAACCTCGCTACTGGCCGGGCTGTGGCCGGTTGAGGTCGATCGGTCCTCGTTAGAAAGCGCTTTGCTGAACCTGACATTGAACGCGCGCGATGCGATGGAAGGACACGGGAACCTGACCATCGAGACCGCCAATGTCCGCATTGACGAGGCCTATATCGATGCGCGCGAGGAAGATCTGAAACCAGGACGTTATGTGATGCTGGCGGTCAGCGACACCGGATCAGGTATTGCGGAAGACGTCCTCAGCTCAATTTTCGAGCCGTTTTTCACCACAAAACCCCCCGGCGTCGGGTCCGGGCTTGGCCTGTCGATGACCGTGGGGTTCATGCGGCAATCGGAGGGCACCGTGCAGGTCTATTCCGAAGTCGGTGTGGGGACCACGTTCAAGCTGTATTTCCCAGCGGCGAAGGCATCGGAACAACCTCCTGCCAAGGCTCAGATAGCCAAAGAAGGTGAAGTGGGCACTGGAAGCAAGCTGCTGCTGGCTGAAGACGACGACGCAGTGCGCGATACCTTGGTCTCGGTTCTGAAACGGGCTGGCTACCACGTGACGGCGGCCAATTCCGGCGATGCGGCATTGGTGGTTTTCGAAGAAGATCCGACCTTTGACATGCTGCTGACCGATATTGTCATGCCGGGCAAGTTGCAGGGCACTGGACTTGCCAAGGCCCTGAGAGAGCGCTGGCCCGATCTGCCGGTCCTTTTCATGTCCGGCTACGCAAGCGAAGCCACGGTGCATGGAAACGGCTTACGCGCCGAAGACATCCGCCTGATGAAGCCTGTCCAACGCGCCGAGCTTCTGGCAGCCGTCGCCAAGGTGATTTCGAAACTCAAAAACTAACGCCACCATATAAACCACAGGTCAGAAAGACCGTTCAGAACAAGTGCGAAAAATGCCCTTTCACAGTACAAGATTTCGTTCTGCTCGTCTGAACTGTGCGCCAAAACACAACCTTTAGACACCGGACCGCCAATCAGTTGTGCCAAGGGCTGAAGGCCCGGTTTTGCGCGGACCACCAAGGGTCGCGCGTCCGCACCGAACTTCTGGCTTCCGCATATTCATTAGGTACGGCATGTCGGCTTGGAGTCCTTTTCGACCGTTTTTGCCATGCGCAGGGACAGCGGCAATCGGTAGACAGATTGCAAATTAGTTGTATTATACAACCATGAATCAGTCAGTTTCCATAGCGCGCATCGACACCATGCGTGCAGCTTCACGTGACATCGTGCGACAGCTTGGCTTCATGCAGAAAGGTCTGGCCGGAACCACGCTGTCTCCCTCCGCCGTGCATACCATCATCGAGGTGGGTTACGGCACCGTTAGCAATGCAAGTGCTCTTGGCGACATGCTCCATTTGGAGAAGTCGTCCGTAAGTCGCCTTGTCCAGAAACTCACAGATGATGGCTTGATCGAGGGGACGCTAAACCCCGCCGACCGACGGTCTCGCCAACTTGGGTTGACCAAAGACGGCAAAGCGCTTTTGAAATCGCTCGAAGACTTCGGTCGTCAACAAATGAAGGCGGCTTTTGCGCACCTTGCGAAGGACGATCTCACAAAGGTCGAAACTGGTTTGACGCTTTTCGCCAGAGCCCTGCGCGGCGAAGACTGCCGCGTTTCCACACCCAATGCCGTGGAACTGCGCGAAGGGTATTGCCCGGGTGTGATTGCCGCCGTCGTTGGCTTGCACGCCTCATACTACGCGGCCAACTATGGGTTCGGTGCGGTCTTTGAGAGGAAGGTTGCGACCGAAATGTCGGAATTCATGGGGCGCATCGCGCGCCCTGCCAACACGACATTCTCTGCCTTTCTCGGTGGAACCCTTCTTGGCTCTGTATCGCTTGATGGAGAAGATCTCGAGGAAAGTGTCAGCCATCTCAGGTGGTTCATCGTCAGCCCCGACGCGCAAGGCATGGGTATCGGCAACCTGCTTCTTGAAAAAGCAACGTCATTTGCAGATGCAGCAGGTTTCGATCGGACCCGGCTCTGGACGTTCAAAGGCCTCGATGCAGCCCGTCATCTATATGAAAAACATGGCTTCGAATTGGTCCATGAAACCCGCGGCACGCAATGGGGCACGGAAGTCATTGAGCAAGAGTTCGAGCGAAAGCGGACCTAACTCAATGGCACATGAATGGCCGCATCGTACGCCGCGCAGACACCCAAAATTGTTGCGTCTGACACGGGGTGTCACAGTGCGCGACAGGGCATATCCACCAGTCAAAACACGCGAGAAACACGTCAAAGAAAGCCTGTAGCGGCGCATAGGACAGTCGAAAGACAGTCTTCCCGCAAGGCTTTCATCACAAACCAAAAAACGGCGCAGGATCCGTCCTGCGCCGTTTTCATTTTCACTCTGCAACTCAGTGCGTCTTAGAAATCCCGAAAGCTTATGGTGTAACTCTCGGAATTTCTATGAGGTGACTGACTGTAAAAATGACCCATAGTTTGCCCATTTTGTCTCGTGTAACTCGTTGTTTTTGTTGTGGCCCATACTTTAATGTTACTCATTGGCGCCCATAAAATACACATAGCATGCACATTCAGTACAAGTACGGTTTCTTATCGCAAATTGAGCCCTAGGCTTGCGCTGAGAGATGTTCTAGTGCCTCACAGCCCACGAAGTCGTCCTCACGCATCAGTGGAAATCAAAGAGCAGCTGTTGTGAGGTATGCAGCATCCTGATTTTCGCCACATGGAAGCTTCCGTTCTCAAACAACTTCAGCTGCCGCAAGTGCATCCTCTTCTGCATCATGAAGTCGAAGGCAAAGCCCTAGCACTTTTTTGAGATTGGTTAGGCCATGCCCTAAATTACCCCGCAACTCCGGCTAAGCTTGGAGATAGATCGCAACACTGCCTAACCATACGGACTTCAGTATTGGAAGTCTGGCAAACCTCAGCAGAACGATTTCATCGAGTCATTCAATGGCAGTCTGCGCGACGAGTTGTTGAACGAGGGAGGAGATGTTTGACAGCCTCGACGACGCGCGGCACAAGCTGGCGCTATGGCGATAAGACTACCACAACGTCAGGTCGAACTCATCGCTCGACGGCCAGACACCTGCAGAAGCGCGCCAGACGCTCGAGCTATTTAAGGACTCCGCGCCCGACGCGCTTGCCCACACCAACGACGAAGACTATGAAACCCAGACCCGCAGACTCTCGTTATGAATTGGGGACATTCGGGGACTGGCCAATCCTAATCAGATAGTCCCTTAGCCATTGTTGAAGTTTCTAATTCTGGTCTCCGCTCAGTTTTGGTTACAAGTGCCGTGCTGACCACCGGCACTTCTGCACATTTCAGCTAACTCTCGCAGACTTGAGAAATAGTCTTCGAATGCCTTAGCAGCGTCTTCAAAATTCCCATCTTCATCCGGCCAAAGAGAGATATGACTGTGTTCACTTCGTCGCGATAGAGGCATTGTTGTGTTGGCTGCAAGCCTCAGAACTGAGCAATAATTTCTTGTCACAGGTCTTGAAGACAAAGAGATGTCGTGACAACGACTGCAGCCATCAGCTGAAGCAACCGGGTCGGGATTACACCAATCGTTGAGGCCAAACTCCACGAAGTCAAAATCGTCGTTCTTAGTTTTTCCAGATTGGAAGATATTATGGAGCGTTGTTCCCGGATGTAGCAACAACGGATTGTCTCCGATGTGGCACGTGCTGCAATTTTCTGAGTCGTTAACGTGAGCCATATCGTGAAACTCGCTTGTCAGTGTTTCTTCGGGCAGCATTCGTATAGGTTCTTTTTCGCCGTCCACGTATTTTAGGTTGTCAAAGAAGCAGGCTTTGGAGCGCTCTTCGTCCATACAGATTGTTCCAATTGGAATGTCGCCAGTCAACACACGCTTGAAGGCAACGCAAAATCCATCGGAAGTTGATTGGCCATTGGTATCGATCCCATGAAGCCAAATGGACATCTCTGTGGCTGTAGTGAAGATCAATGTAGTGTCATTGCTGATATCAATTTCCTCGCTCCAATCGCTTGCCCCGATTGGGCCGGGCACAGGCACACCCGCTGCTCGGCAGTTGGAGATGTATTGATCCACAAGCTGAGGATGGAGATCGTCTCGTTCTTCGACGCTAACTCCAACACCAGTTCCACTCTCCTCTATCCTGGAGCGAGACAGCCCAGATCGTTTAACAAGTCCCCACGCCAAGTCGATGTGTTCCTGCGCCAACGCTTCGTCGGTTACATCGTAAAATGATGCAATAAGCTGTGAAAGCGTCGGCAAATCCACCAAAGTGTTGCTATCAAAGTTCAGCTGCTTCGCGTCATCCGGTAAAGCGAATTGAAGGCAGGAGGCAACTTCTCTTAGTTTATTCGGCAGGTCTTCTGGCGTTACTTCAATCTCTTCGCCTGTTTCTAAGTTGAAGACATGACCATAAGCCATACCAATTTTGCACTCTTGCGCGAACGCCGGAACCGCAAGAAGCATGATTGGGAGAATTTGAAGAAAAAACCTCATAATGAAATATCCAACTTCTTAATAAGTGCTGACATGAACGTCGTCCGCTCATAGGAAATCGTTGGAGGGACGGGTGAAGAAGTCGATGCTAAGGTGTCTAGAAGCAGCATGGCATCTCGCGTTTTAACTGCATGGCCGAGTGCTGCGATTTGCGACTGAATCGACGCGCGCTGATCTGCATTATCCAATACTCGAAGCAGCAGACTTTCCCACGTCCGCTTCTTGAAATACATCGACCGCCCAGTGTTAATAACTAGCTCTGCGATCTCAGAACCAAAAGCTGGTGTTGTACGAAGCCGGGTAACAACATCTTCCATTTCAACAATCGATAGATTCAATGGTGGATAGCCAAGTTCTCGCGGACCGTGGATGACTGCGACATCAGCATCGGACACCCGCTGTCCACTGGCATACTCGGTAAAAACTTGGCCAAGACCAATCATGCCGAAGCGCTGCAATTCTGCAGCGCGTAATGCGCCCATACTAGAGGCACCAAATACTGCGCAGCCGCGATCTAACGCTTCAAGAATCTCTTTGTGCCAGACTGCTGGCCCTTGCTCGAAGCCGCCGTCAATTATCCCAATGGTCTTTCGGCCTTCCGCAACAGCCTTTAGAACATCACCACAATTGGCTGGCGGTCGTATGTCAATGGAATTGAATTCTCTGGTCTGGCTACCATGAAGACTGGGACCTGCAAAAACGACAGGTCTCATTTCGACAAAAGCCCATCCAGAAAACGCCGGGCAGCGGCTTCTGGCATGGCTCTCCCTGGAATATGTTCAACAGACATCAAATCGTCCGCTAACACTCGGACAATCTCAAACGCGTTTGGAACGCCGCCAAGCGAGAAGGCATAAATTCCTTCAATGCCCTTGGCTCTTAGCGCCGCAATCAATCGCCCGAGCTCGTAGCCAGAATCGATCTGCGAGCTCTTGCGTTGCTCTACAATAACTGCTGGGTAGAATCCGGTTGCGACTTGAGACGATGTTACATTGTACTCATCCGAACCGAGGTCTTCTCGTGAACCCGCAACAAAAGTTAACCTGGTTTGGATGGCTTCGAGCAGCGCAGCTAGCGCGGCGTCCTCGGTACTGTCTCGACATGCCACGCCGCAGAACAGAGGATGGGCCTCTGCGGATTTTGACATGAGTGCAGCGACAACAACAGGAACGTCGAAACCGGTCCTCGGTGACATGAAACGAGCTTCCAATCCTGCGCGCTTGACCATTCTGACGATTTCTGGGAACGGATGATGAGGCTCGCAATGAAGCGTCATAGATGAATCGGGGTCACTTCTTCGAATCGGAAAGTGCTGTGCTGCAAGAAAAGCATCGTCCTCAACTAGCTCGCGCAACCCGTGAAGCACAGCGCCAGCTATGTTGCCGGCTGCTGCTAAACCGTTGGACGCCATTAGATAAATATCTGGATTCCAGGGAGCTTCGGCAGTCATGTCCATACCAATCAGGTTGAACGGCGCGAACACCTCTTCACCACTCAAAAGACACTGCCCTTTAACCCAGGCAACTTCTTCATCTGGGTGAACCCGGCTTGCCGCGCAACGCGGTTGACGAGCAAGCGGAATTATCCGATGGCCACGCTCTACCATACGATCTGGGGTTTCGACTAAGGCACAAATGTCAGACGCCTTTTCGGCAAAAGCTTGCTCCAGGGATTCAAAAACCGCCGATAGCCATGCCGCGTCATCAGTTACCCCTTTTCCAGTTGCAACAGAAAGACCGCGTGACATTGGGCGAATTGCGCTCCAAACAGGCACGCCAATAGTGTCGAGACCAGTCTGGTCAGCGACCCGCGAGATGCCAAAAGTACCGAGGAGAGGTTCGATGTCTTCCCGGCAACAGAAACTTGCGGGTGCGGGTTGGCCCAAGGCGAGCCGTAGTTGAAGATCGTTCAAGGCCTTAATACCCATGTTCGCCGGCCGGACCACCACCTTAGGGTTTCGTCCAATGATCTGACTTATCGAGGTTTTCCTCACTGATATCGCCGATGGCATACTTCTGTGGGCTAGATGAAACAGTCGCCGGCTTCGGGGTCGTACAGCCAGAGTTCTTATCGAGATAAGTACCGATCTGCTCCCCTAACGTACCAACTGATCGTCCTCTGGCGACTAAATCGCAAACGTCATCTTGGTGAATGGCGACGCAGAAATCTACGTCATAGACACCACTTCCGGACGCAATGTGTTGTGCGACGGTATCGGCGAAATGGATCTCGCGGAAGAAATTGGCTTCGACCTCCCGCTCCACAGAACCGTGACCGTTCCTCTCGATGTCTGAGTTGTAGTCGACCAAGTCGCTTATATCGACACCGCGAAGCTGTGGCAGAAGGTGTCTCACGATGGCAGCTCGCCCCTTGTTACCAAGTCCTTCAGCTCTCAAGTCAGCCTCAGAATAATGCACGACCATCACCGGATCAGTGATAACAATTGTGAGCCCTTTTTCGGTGTCTCCAATGACAAAAATTTTTGCTGGTACCGCCATAGTCTTTCTCCTTCTGAATGAATCACTTAAGTCCTGCAAGTCGCAGGCCTTCGATAAAGGGTTCTAAATCGTCCGCCGATCGGTGTGGTTGCAACCTCGTCATTTCTGCGGCGGTTTGGTTTGGATAAGTTTCAATTAGGCGCCTTCCGTAGTCACGAGCCTCAACAGTGTTTCCAAGTTGCCCATGACATGCCGCCAAAAGCCGGAGAACCGGCTCGTCGTTTTCTAGCCGGTCGCAAAGCTCGATTGCGTGATCATAATCTGCTTTTGAAAAGGCGATGCTTGCGCCTGCCCACCAATAGTGCTCTGGGGGTAGTGGATTGAGATCGAGTGCTTTCTCGAAAAGCTGCCAGGCATGATCCGGCGATCCGACGAACCCTAAGGCATCGCTCTGGTCAAGCAAGATATCCGCCGAGTTTGGGTGAAGTTCGTGAGCGGTTTCAAAACAAGCTTCAGACGTATCGAAGTCGTGTTGATAAAGGCTGACCATCGCCTTGCGCCAATGCCCAGTCGAACACTGTGGACGACAGAGGATTGCACTGTTTGCAAGTTCCCTCGCTTCATTTAGCAGTCGCGGTTCGTTGCCTCCGGTCAACAACCATTCAAGATAGAGCGAGAATGATACTCCTGAATAGGCTTCGGAATGGCTTGCATCATCACGGAGCACCTCGAGAAAATGCCTGCGTGCACGGCGTACACTCTTTAAGTCACATTTCTTCAGCGACTTCTGTCCCAAAAGGAAGTTTAGGTAGGCAGAACTAGGCTGTTCGCGTTCAGTCTCAAACAAACTTTCAAGTGTTGAAGTTATTTCGATAGCGACGCGATTCACGAGGCGTCTCCCAGTCGAAAAAAGGCCGATCTTGGCAAGACCAAACTCATCGCCCCACAAGATTGTACCCTTCGACATATCAACCAGTCTGGCGGAAAGCACTCCTAGTTCCGGACCAGGAACGATCTTGCTATAGACTGTATAGTTTGCTCGCAATTCGCCATTTTCTTCAAGGACACCGCCATCGCTCTTCGCCTGAAAGCTGCTATGCGCAGCGAGTGTCGTAAACCGGCGATCTCGTGACATCTCGTTTGCAAGGTCTTCAATGAACGAGCGCACAAGTGCTGTACTCAACCCTCCCTCACCAATCTTTGCCGGAGCAAGAATCGCGACTCTTGGCGGTTTAGCAGGTGATGCCTCTCTCGGCTTAGCTGTCGGACATGGTTGCACACGCATCCGACTCCGAGTTTTTGCAGGCATCACGGTGTCCAACACAGGCCCAGCTTCCGCAGCCCTTTTTAACATTGCGTCAAACAACCGAGCTACTTCGTTGTCTTGCCCCGCCGCACGATATGCCGCCATCAATGCACGGTAAGTCTCCTCACGATCCGCTTCTATACCGAGCGCATGCTGTTCAATGTCCATTAGATGGGCTGAATTCGCCCGGCCATATCGAGTTAAATTTGTTAGCCCAGTTTCGATTAAGGAAAAGTAGCGATTTGCAAGTTGCGCCCTAAATGCTGGAATAGCCTCCTCGAGACAGCAGTTGTCAAGATTGATACCATCCAAAACAGATCCTCGATAGAGATCCATTACGCGACTGAATTCATCAGCTGAAGTTATCTCATCAAGCGATTGGAATTGGACCAGATCAATTTCTGTACAGCTGTTAGGGATCCAAACGGATACATTGTCGAATGCAATGCAACCTCGCAAATCAGGCTTAGCCAACTGCATTCGTTTCAAGAGTTGCCGAAGATTTGCAAGGTTTGCCGAGTCGCTGGAATTGTTCCAAATTTTATCCGCGATTGCTGCCCTAGAAAGCCGATGACCAGGACTCATACATAACAACGTAATCAGTGCGTATCCTCGACTGGGGAAAGACGCAGAGTACTCAGGCAGTTCAGCACTTGGCTGGCCGAGTACTCTAATAGTTGTGGACGCAGGAACGTTGCGACGCATGACCTCCCCCAAAGCAACCCACGGTAACAGTCACATAAATCCGAGCACACGACAATCTTCATTGCCCGTCCATGTCACGCCGCTGTCACGCCGCGTGCCTTAGCCATAAGCAAGGCACATTCGTTCAAACGTAGTGAAAGCTTATCTCGATGTCGCAACAATTGACCCGAAATTTCGACATAATCGAAACACTCATGACTGAAGATATTGGGCTTGTTGCAAGTGAACTTCTCTTCTTTGAAAATCAGGTGTTTTACCCAGTAGGTTCGTTGCTCAACTCGTTCGTGAGCCAAGTTTGGCTCGGAATGGGAGAAAAGAACTCATCTACAGCAAGTGACCTTCTCTTTGAGATGTGCCAATCGTCCGACCAGCCTTCTGGCTACAATCTCTACGAAATTGTGCTCAGAACTGGCAAGGGCGCTGCCTACGGTGGCTGGGTTTTCGGGTCAGATTTTGAAATTTCTGATAGATTTATTTCTGGACATCGCATCATTCGAACTTCGTTCAGGGGAGAGCTGCTCGATTTTGGATTCGCGCCAGATACCGGGCAATACAAACTTATATCTGGAGACCTGAAAGGGCTGTCGACGGGCGAGATACGAGAGTTGGCAAAATCACGTCAACGCACGCCTCGATGACTAATTACATCTCAAATACAGAGCGCGATCGAGCTGCGCGGATCGCGGCTAATCGACTTGGTTTAGCTGTGCGCGGACAAGCATCTCTAAAGCGAGATTTTGCACACAGAGTCAGACATAGAGTTACTTCTGGGAGAAGAAAATGAGCACATTTGGTCTCAATGCCGCAGCGAACAGACGAAGCGTATTCTCCGGAGCTTCGGGTGGTACTGTAAAAATTGCCGGCATCGAAGTCGTCCAAGCAATTCAAAACCTATCACACGATGTTAGATTAATCGCACAAAAGCGCACCGTCGTAAGAGTCTATGTTAAACCTAACAGTATGCCGCGAAATGTGCGCGTCAGGGCCGAAATCGCGATTTCATCTTCGAGCGGCGGGCCTGAGAAATACATTGTTTCGCAAAACATAATCTCATTGCGATCTACGGGTCACACAAGCCTGGAAAATCAACGCAACAACGAGAGAGAAAGCCTAAACGTCGAGATTCCCCCAAGAACAGTTGGGCCGCTCCATGTTCGGGTTAATCGCATTATTCCAGTCGCGATGGGTGACGATGTTCCAGTTAGCAATCCTAACGACACGGTAGAAGTGAATTTTGTGTCAGCACCGCCCTTGCGAATTAGAGTCTTGGGCTTGCGATACAATGACAACCGGCTCAATCCGCCCCAGAGTTTTGCACCCGATGCTTTGCATTTTGCATTACTGCGGTCTTATCTGACCCGCGCCTACCCAGTGCCCGGTTTGGAGTGGTCGCAAATCGTTGTGCCCATCGGCAATGACGTCGAACCGCCATTTAGTGACGGTACACAAAGTGATCCTTTGTGGCAGACCTTAGCCGCGCGGGTTCTACTGCGTCTGCAGTTGATCCGGCAAGCAGATGTCAATGCCGGAAGAGATCCTCGGACACACTATTACGGGCTAATTGCTGACGACAGCGGCTTTTTCCGCGGACGTGCGACGCAAGTGGCAGCTTTGGCTGATCCGACAACGGTGGCTATTGGACCCTCGGGTCGAAATCGCTTCTCATGGGATGATGACGGCTCCTATGCCGACTGGTACGGCGCTCATGAATTGGCACATACACTCGGTTGCCGTCATCCAGGTCATTGTAATCAAGGTAGAGACCCGCTTTCGAGCTTCCCTTATGCAAATGGGCGAATTTCGGACGCTTTAGAGGGATGCGTCGGGTTTGACACCGGCGATCCCGACCTCGGGCTTCCTATGAGGGCTCTGCCACATCCAAGTAATAGCGATTTCATGACGTACTGCGAAAACCAATGGGTGTCGCGGCACACCTACGACGAGATCTTTGATCGGTTGCAACTTGAAGACACTCAGTTTGCGCCAGCGAACGTTTAAAAGTGGGAGAAAGCAATATGAGAGCGACATGGATCCAGGCCGTCGGAACTTTTAACCGCGCAGATAACTCGGGCCAATTTGTTTCGGTACAACGCGCCAGTGAAAGCAGTGTTTCAGAGGATCAGAATGCGAGTAGCCTGCACATTTCGGTCGAAGATGATGGTGGAAAAAAACTGGCGGAGATCCCGGTCTCGCCAGCATTTGGCAGTTGTGATGACGTTGTAGACGTAGGTACTTTTCAAGTATTTTTTAAGCTGCCGAAAGATGCCAAGATATTCCGTCTTGTTCATGAAGACCTTGAGATTGCAATTTATTTCACGTCAGCACAGCAACCAACGGCGCCGGGGACAGAGGCTCTTGGCCTTGGACCGCGGACGGGTCACTCAGTGCCTTTAACTCAGGCCGGATCACCCGATCCAGATGCAACATACACGGTGCAGGCGCGCGAAAAAGGAAGCGACCTTTGGCAAACGCTGGATATCGGACTGGACCGCCCTGACGCAGGGCAAATTGACCTGAACCAATTCCCAAACGCTGAAGCAATTGAAGTCCGAGTGCTCAAATCCTCCGGCTTTGATTTGGAGGAGATCGATAGGGCCGAAATCGGTTTCAACGAATAATTGGCCCGTCTGCGTTTCGCGATGCCAAACCGATACATAAACTGAGGACAACACATGCTTTCCGAGGATATCCAGTCGCTTTCGATACATCCTGCCCTTGGGATCGCAAGGATTGGTAACGCGCCAGACGATTGGTTTGCGGCCGCCGAAGTGCGAGGCGATGTCGCCGATGACCCGGGCGGATTTCGCGACAATAATGGTCGGATCAAACGACAGGTACCACGTTTCCGAGTCTACGCGACCCTTAAATCAGGTGAAGTACGAGAAATCACTGCAGCGGATGGAAAGCTGACTTGGCGCGTAGACGTCGCCAATCTCAAAGCAGGATGGTACCAGTTTGAATTCGCAATGGATCTTGATCCATCCTACGTTCAAAAGCCATCACAACGCAATGCAGCGATAACAGGTGCGGCACGCGAGAGCCTCAACATTAGACCGTCTTCTCGACAGATATCTGGTCCAAACGAGCAAGGGCCTCAATATCATTTCGACGACGGAGCGTTCTTTGGAAAGACTGTCCGTCTTGGTGAGTTACGCACCGATGAGGCTGGCCGTTTGCTTTTCTTTGGTGGCTCCGGTGTGTCCGAACATCGGGTGCCAGGTACGCCGCCAACGACATTTGCAAACAATGATGGCTGGCATGATGACATCTGCGATGGGCCAGTGCGGGCTAGTTTCGAGATCGACGGACAACGTTTCGAGGCGACTCCTGCACACGTAGTGGTCGCTCCGCCGAACTATGGACCTGGCCTGTTTGGTGTTGTCACCATGGATGACGTGGTGCGCGACTTGTACTATCGCCTGGAGTGGTGGCCTCATCCAACTAGTACGTCTTTTACGCGCGATGTTTGGCCGATTTTTGATCGAATGACCGCACATCAATGGGTCAATGACGGGATTTTGTTGCTGTCTGGCCAGGGCTCGCCCTTGGATGCGCGTGATCCTAAGACCATAGCCCGGATGTCCGATGCTTCTACTACGGAGGCAGGTTTTCGTGAAGCTGTGCTGGCGCTTTTTCGGCCACAGCCACCAGAGGATCAGGCGGCAGGGTTGCCCTCATTTTACGGAGACACTTTTGGTGATAGTGTCGACGCTGCTCTGGAATATCTGCAAGTAACAGAGACTCAGTACGATCATCTAAAACGCTGGGCTGCAGGACAATTTGACTCCGATTGGATTGACTTTCCAGAATTGCCGGATTTCGACGAGCTGACTCCAACACAGCAAGTAGAAGAACTAGACCGCGCGGGATTGCACGAATGCCTGGGCGGTCCATTCCATCCCGGTATCGAAATCACGTGGCCATTCCGATTAGCAAGCATGTGGGAAGCTCCCTATCGGCTTCGTACTTTGCCCGAAGGCGACGACGTCCAACAGGACTACGGCCCGACCCTTACACGCGAGACTGCGCTGTCCAAGGATGGCCCGCATGGGGCATCCGGGCCAGGGTCTTTGACGCGTTGGCTGGGTGTACCTTGGCAAACGGATGAGGCATCGTGCAATTCCGCCGCGCTTTACACACCTAGCTTATATCTTTCTTCACCAAGTTTTTGGGGTGCACGGGTCCCAAATCTGGTGCTGTCTGCTGAAGCTTTTGAGATCGCGACTCTACCGGATCAACCTACGTTGCAACGTCAACGGCACTTTTCCAATCGTCGTCTATGGCTGCGCGACATTCAGGGGCGCGGCTATCTGGAGCGGATCAACAACATGGTGTCGTTGTGGTGGCAACTAGGGATGGTGGAAGCGAAATCGCCACCGCCAGGAATAGATCTCCCAGATCCCTGTTTCGTCGAAACAGGGCGCTGGCCGCTTTTTTCGCAAGGTGATTTTACCCTGTCCTTGGTCCGCGATGTAACAGCGCTCTATGGCAAAGCTACGCTTGGGGACACAGCTGGTTTGACGCCAACCGATACGCCAGAAACAGAGCCGACCTTCAAGCGTTTCAATCGCGGGGAAGTCTGATGACCCAGATGCGATACGATGTAGCGATTGCAGGAGACGGGCCTGCTGGTCTGGCAGCAGCAATCGCGTTGTTGGAGCGCGGTTTCTCAGTAGTTAACGTTTCGCCTTCTTCATCAGACCAGCCTTCGCGCGCTGAGATGTTGCCTCCCGCCGCCGACCCAATCATTACACGGCTTGGCATCGCGGAGTTACTCGATGAAGCAGTGCCATTGCGACCGGCCCTGGGTCTGTGGGCGAACCCCTACCCCGAACGGTCGTTCCTATCAGCACAGCGATCGGCAATCAGCATCAACCGAAACATGCTGTCTTCGCTAATGCGTAAGCGTGTCAAATCTTGCGGTGGTCATTTTCGAAATGGCCGGTTACAAGGTATATCCGGTTCGTCAGGTGAATGGCAAATTGCAGTGGGGTCAGGTGTGGTTCTGCGCACGCGGTTTGCCATTGATGCAACCGGAAGGCCTGCCCATTTGGCAAGGCGGCTTGGGGCGCGACTGCAGTTTGGCGCTCAATTGGTGGCACGGACTATGTGCCTACCTGAGAGAGTGCAGTCGCAACTTGTCATAGAAGCTACCGAAAACGGCTGGTGGTATGCCCTGCCATTTCCGCGTGGGGGTATGTTGGGTTTCCTGGGGGAGCCACAGATAGAGCCAGACGTACCGACGCTGCTGCCGATGCCGGGCGATTTTGCCATGCATGCAAAATGCTGGGACGCTCGAAATGCGGTTTTGAACCGCTGCACCGGGCCCGGTTGGTTAGCAACTGGCGACGCAGCAACGGCCTTCGACCCAATAGCATCACAAGGGCTCTTCAACGCACTATCTGGCGGGTTTTTCGCAGGGAATGCGGCGGCGTGCGCGTTGACTGGTCAACCGGACGCACTTGAAACCTATGCTCAATTGGTAGCGCGGACAGCATCACATACACATCACGCGATGCCGCAACATTATGCAACCGCGCATGGGCATTCAGATTTTTGGCATCAACGACGTGCAGCCACTTTCTCGCTGCCCGCAAAACTGCACGGGCGTAGTCAAAGACAGTCCCTCAATTCAATTTAACCAAGGAAAGATTGCAGATGAAAAGTATCAGACATGGGAGTGTTGCCGACGCCATTTTTGGCGTCATCCAGACCCAAGAGGCCGCCGGATTGGCACTGAGTGGTCCCGGCTCAAGCCCGGTATTTGGCCGTCTGGCGCAGCCCGAGATCAACCAACCCGATGAAGCACAACTATTAACCCTCGCTGACAGCATGAACGAGGGAGCCACCGGTGCTGGTCAAGACGCTGACATCCCGGCGGGTATCACCTTTTTGGGTCAGTTCATTGATCATGATCTGACCCTCGATATCATGTCGCAATTGGGCAAGCCTGCAACCAACATCGTACCGAACTTTCGCACACCAGTTCTAGATCTCGACTCCGTCTATAGGGAAGGTCCGGAACAATTCCCTTATGCTTATGATCGCAATTTTCATTTCGTGGTGGGCACGGCGCAAAACCCCGGTGATTTACAACGAAACGATGCAGGTGTCGCGTTAATTGGCGATCCGCGCAACGACGAAAACATGTTCATATCCCAGTTGCATGGTGCGTTTTTGCGCTTTCATAACCAACAGTTGGACCAGGTGACCGGTGGAGGCAAGGCAAGTGAAGAGCACTTCTTGCATGCCCAAGAAACCGTGCGCGCAACATATCAGAGCATAATAACTGATGAATACTTGCCAGCAATCATTGCCGAACCTGTACTGACACCACTTATGGATGGGTTCTGGCAAGGTGCGTTACCCGGGCCGGTTGATTGGTCCAACACGCCAGCTATATCACTGGAATTTGCTGCTGCAGCGTTCCGTTTCGGCCATTCGCAAGTGCGCTCGGGATATCAGGTGAACAACGATAAGGGGGCGGGCTTATTCGAACTTGGCGGCTTTAACCCAGTACCACCAGATAGCAACGTTCATTGGAACCTATTCTTTGATTTTGGCGATGGCTCATTTCAAAAAGCTCGCAAAATCGACAGCAACGTCTCTCAAGCCCTATTTGAGATGCCAGACCGCGTAGCGGGCAAGGATGGGCCATCTTTACCGTTCCGTAATCTTGTGCGTGGTCAACGGACTTTCCATCTGCCCTACGGAGAAGATCTAGCAGATGCTTGGGGCATGCCATCCAAGACCCACGACAAGGTCAAAGCAGCGGGTCTGAGCAAATCGCCATTGTGGTTCTACGTACTCGCGGAGGCCGAGGATTCCGGCGGGAAGTTAGGGCCGGTCGGCGGCACGATTGTTGCTGGAACATTGCTAAACTTACTGCTGCGCGATGCCAATTCGATTGCTCATTCCGATCGCCCCAAAGAACCAGGTCAGATCACGAGATTAGTCGAGCCCAGTCTAATAGAGACCTCGGTATGAGCAGGTCGAAACGCATTATACACGTGTCGAAAGGCCTACCCGCCCCAAAACAAGGGAGGACCGACGATGAACGAAGCGCTTTATAACAAACGCATATTGGTCGAGCCGGATGAGAAATTCGCGAAAACGCCTCTTTCGCAAGGCGCGGCTCCAATAGCAGTTGCGCCGGTTTTGCGTATGGTGGTTGGGTTGGACCCGTCTCCAACACCGATGACACAGGCGGAATTGGATACTTTGGGCGATCCTTTTGCATGCTTGATCCTACTTCACGACGAGCGTCCCATGACTGTCGACGCTTTGCTAGATCGGTTTGACATCTTGTCGTCCGATGCAGCTTTGGCCAGGTCGGCAGTTCCCAAGGAACAAGTGTTTTTGCTGGGTGAAGGTGGGCAGATCCCGTTTACCCCTACCACTGCAACATTGGCCCGAGCGCTCCGTTTTGTAGTCGCGCGCACCAGTTCCGCTGGAAATCTCATCCTTATGAGTGTCGATGACCAACCTATGTCTGAAAACGGGCTGATGCAGGTATTGTCATGGGATCCTGACAAAGGCGCCTATAATTTCTATCAGCGCCGGACCGGAACCTGGTTTTATTCCGGTGACAGTACTCATGCGCTGGCCTCACCGACCCGAGGTCGAGGTCCGTTTGATGGCCATGTCAACGGTTCGCTTGTAATGAAAGAGTTGCGTGCGCCGTGGCTGCATTGGGACAGCCAAGCGGTACCAATCCCGCCTGAAGCTTTCGCGCCCGATAGTCCGATCCTCAATCACCGATTGATGGCCAACACGGTCGGAGCGGAAGTCCTCGAAACAGAAATCATCCAACCCGGCATCGATCGTTGGACGAATGCGCGTTTTGATCTTTCAATTCAGGGCGTTGAACTGCGGAACGCTGATACGTTCCTTCGGCAATTGGTTGAGACGACTGCTGTAAACATCGTTTCCTCGGATCGAGAATTTCGTGAGGTCGCGGACGGTGTCAAGGTCAATGTACCTTCTGAAATATTACTGAACATTGAAGCGTGGGCGCGTCTGCTTGATCCACTTACTATCCGAGGGCGCGTTCAAATTGACGGCGGACATCTGCTACAGGCTATCGACAGTCTTGGCCTTGCGCTTGAGGACCGTGAAACAGGCTTCCGCCAACCGGGCGAAGCATTCTTTTGTTTGGCGTGCCCGTCGCCGGCCTTTGAGGATCTAAGCACCATTTTCGGCCTTCTAGACCATGGTGTGCTTAGTACCGGATTGGTTCGGGCTATCCTTGCTGTGGACTTCTGCAACCCGATCCAGTCTGTCCGCCGCTCTTCTCTGCTCCGCCATATGCCGAAGACCGGTGTTTTGGGAGATGGACCGGGAAGCTGCCAGGCCAAGATCCTCGACGCCTTCTCTGCCGAAGCTGCAGCGCGACCAGATTCAGATGAAGCGCAGGTCCTCGATTGGCTGGGAACAGGCGATGACGACGCCCAGCGAGCACGGATCGGAGGCGAGATTGCCGCCTACTACGATGCCGCCAAGCAAGCAATGCAAACCCAAGAAGGCGTTATGGATCTTATGCGTCTGATTGTATCGCGGCGGCGATATTTCCGGACACTTGGTGTGTCCGAGTTCAGCATGACCTTACCAATCGACACACTCCCAATGGATATGGCCCCAGTCATGATGGCGCCGGATGCGACGATCTTCGAACAGCCCGACCTAATTGGATAATTTATTGGAGGATACCACAATGGCATTCAAATTTACTCCACCCGGCGACTTGACCGATATGAACGCGGCCGCAGCCGAGGACTGGCATAATGAAGTCACCAGCTATTTCAACGCCTCGCGCGTCCCCCCTCCAATCAGCTTTGGAGGTTCCCGCAACCAATTCTTCAACCCTGCCGATGGTATTAGCGCGGACGCAATCGAGAAAGAAATCGGATGGGCGGCCTTTCCACGCCCTCTGTCCATTGCCTCTGCCACTGATGAAGAACGCTGGTTTCTGGCTGAGGAAAACCGCCTCGAACAGGTGGAATATTGTGAATGGAGTACCACTCGAGATTCCAATGGAAAAGTAACAAAAATTTCCTTTACCTGCGAGGATCGGAATTACTTTCGCATCTTATTCCGGCGGCAGCCAGATGTGGTCTTAGCCCTATATCGTGAACATGTGTCACCGGATGTGGAGATGTCAGACTTGATGGATGGGTTAGGCAATTACATTCCAGCCAACCGATGGAATGCCAACAGCTCAGACGGGGCCATGCACATGATTGGACAACCCAATACAATTGGGGCTGCGGTCGAGCTTGTGGCCGGAGCCTCCGTGGTACGTAGAAATGCTGATGGCACACTCAAGACCGGCGCGCGCGAATTGATCCTCTGCGGTCGCTACGGAGACGTCGAGCGGCACAGCGATCCTACTATCGGAGCAGAGGCAAACGAGCTGGCGCGCGCCGGCCATTTTGTCTCGGTGGCAAATCCACCGCAGCTCGCCTTTGAATCCATTTCTTTTGCAGGTTGGGACGTGCCGGACGGCGTCGCTCCCGAAGCATGTTGGAGCTATACGCGAGGGTCTCAAGGACGCGCAGTGCGCGGTGTACTTCAGGCACCTGAAGGTGCGTCTTTCGTCATAGGCGACATCAAGATCGACGATAAGGAAATCCGTTTCGGCGGGCAGGTTGCAGATGGCATCCGGATCAAGGTTACAGGCCTTGCGCATAGGTTGGGACAGGCCCTCATAGAACCGGAAGATGGCTGCCTTGGCGATCCCGTGGTCGGCGGAGCGACCCCTACTCCGGAAGTTGGTCAGCTAAATCGTCTGCGCCGCATTTGATTTCGCAGATTGCCGGTTGGCCTGACCGGCAATCCAAACATCGCTTTTGATACAGGAGTGCAAATGCTCACATCCATTGCAATCTATCCGCCATTGGCCTTCGCACGCGTCGGCTCCTCAAAGACACCTTGTGCGGCATTTTCTTGGCGCTCCGCAAAACTGTCGCCTGATAAACCAGCCTCGACTACACTTCAACCGGAGGAGACGTTGTCTTTGTCCGAAGATGGTACAGTCTCTGCATCGGTGCCCAATGAGGTCATTCTTAAGGATGAAGGAGGTGGTTTTCGTCCTGTATGTCCCTTCTTTGAACTTTGGGGGTCATGGGAGGAGGATGGAAATACGTTCGACGGCCCTTTGACACCCGAGGTGCTCGAGCGTTTCGGACTGACGCTAAGCGACTTAACCTGGGGCGTGGCTATCGGAAACCTAAAGCCATACCACATCACATTGCGTGAGAGTGATCGCATTTTAGCAAAGCGCGAATTGTCCGGTGATGACACGGCCCGTCATGAGATCTATGGCACTTCGCCTGAGGGGGGCGAACCCGTAATCGCGCATCCTACGGGAATTCCTATGGGGGCGGTTCAGTTATCGAAACCTGATGATGCGTTCCCCGAGCTTAGGCTGCGCTTCTACGCGCCTGAAGGCGTAGTATACGGTCCACCGGATATCGACATGCGGATCGACAAGGCGCTGGCAGCCAACCCGGATGAAGAAAACAACATCTTGCCCTGGAGGGACCTGAACGTCCCTGAGGATCGACAAAGAGTGAATCCAAATTCGTCATGGGCAACCCATGACATGCAAACGACAGTTGTCCCGCCTTTGGGCGCTGGTGATCCTCGTCTCAATCCTAGCGGCCTTGTCGCTTCAATCCTTAACCGGGTAATAGGTCTAGTTGACGATGTTGGCGATGGCTTGGTGACCTGCCGGATCGGTGAATTGACAGCCCAGGCCCGGATCGCTGTGGGGCCACCAGATTTCGCGCCCATGAACCGCCCCATCGTCTCACTGCAAGATGGGCTAAGTGACCGCGAAACCCGCCAATCGGCCCGCGATGAAACGATCCCCGACGACGAACTAGAGACACTTGTCGCAGACATCTTCGAACGCGCATTGGAGACCTCTGACCTGATGAACAAGGACGCGCAAAACTATCGGGCACGGAATACAAACCTTAGAAGCTAAAGAAATCCCGCCGGCGAAAGACTGGACCTGCCGAACCCGTCCCTCGATTTCGAAGCCAGCCCACATAGCACACTTTGGCCGACGATCGACCAAGCGGCCTCGTCCGACCCAGCCCACCCCGTGACACCACAGAGCGTAGACGCAATGCCAGTGTCAATGTTGGGACAACGCAAGCACCGTCGTTACAACGCCATAGAATACTTCCGCGATAGGCTTCGCGAAGAACCCGGTCTGATCGAGAAGTGGATTAGAATCCCGCGCGCCCCCGAGCGGTTCTATGACCGACGAATGCCTGCTTTGATGCGCGGGTCGGACAGTAACGCGATGCATCTGACCCGTCGTCAATATGATTTGATCCAACTGTGGGCCAAGCGCCAGAGAGAGGGATCATGAGCACGCTGCACCCTTTCCGTAGCCCCCAAGGAGCACATGTTCTACTGGTGGACGGCAGCCGCATCTATGACGTGGATGAAAAAGGTTTTGAGCAAGCACTTACGGGTTCAGTATCGATAGGATTACGTCAAGCCACGCAAAACAACTGCATTGATGAAGCACCTTATCAGCCCGGTGGGTTGCGAGCGCTGTCTCTCAACATCACGCAAGGCTGCAATATGAGTTGTAGTTATTGTTATGCGGATGAAGGTCGTTTTGGTGCCCATTCGCGACTGATGTCGGTTGAAACGGCCCGCAAGGCCGCTGAACGTTTCATTGCTCAGGTGCCACCAGGGCAGGATGCGATGCTAGGCTATATGGGGGGCGAGCCGTTTCTCAATTCGCGTGTGCTGCATGAGGTTACACACTTCGCAGCCGAGAGCGCTGCGCAGAAAAACATCGCGCTACGTTTTTCTGTAACAACAAACGGCACGCTTTTGCGCGATGAGGATGTCGCCTTATTGGGCGACTATCCGTTCAGTGTTGCGGTCAGCTTGGATGGCGGACGCGCCACAAACGACCTGCAGCGCCGAATGCGTGGCGGACACAGCGCTTATGACCGGATCATAGCTGGGATTGGCAAGTTGATGTCAGCCCCACGTCGCCCGCGCCACATATCGCTGCGAGCAACTGTGACCCCGCGGTCTGGCGATCTGGTCCAAATGCTCGAGGACATGGTGGCACTCGGCGTGGATGAAGCAGGCTTCGCACCAGCGCTTGTCTCGCCCGATCCCAAAGACTCTTTTCAAGCTGCTGATTTTGAAAAATTGCTGACAGGTCTGATTGCCTGCGGAGAGCGCGCAAGAGAAGCACTACTGTCTCGCAGACGTTATCCGTTCTCAAATTTCGAAACCGCGCTAGGGGAAATCCATCGGGGTAGCCACCGCCCATATCCCTGCGGGGCAGCTGCAGGCTATGCCAGCGTCAGTGCCGAGGAAGGGCTCTTCGGCTGTCACCGCGCGATCGACGATCCAGCCTTTGCTATCGGTTCGCTCGACGAAGGAACGGATCGCGATGCACAGCGCACCTTTCTCACAGAACGCCACGTGCTGCGACAAGAGCCTTATCGAACCTGCTGGGCTCGCTTCCTGTGCGGCGGCGGCTGTCATCAAGAGGTACTGGCACGCGGTCGTGTCGGATGTGACTACATTCGGGGTTGGCTAGAGTTTTGCTTGTCTTCCTATGCCGTCCTATCCAATCGCATACCTGCCTATTTTGATGCCCCTGAATCATATTTCGATACCGAGACCTTGGAGCAGAACCAATGAGCGAAGATCTAACCACCCGCAAAATCTATCCTCGCAACCTAACTGCCCGCGCTGAGAAGTGGGTGCGTGGTAACCCGATAACCGTGCGGCCCGAAAGCGGTGTGGACAATAGCTTCCCCGGCTTGGAATTCGACCAGCGCAACCTCGACAAGAGGTTTTTTCCCGGCCTCGAGTTCGAGTTCCACACCAGCCTTCCGCCGATCTTAAGGTCGGTCGACGATGCTCGCGCTGGCAGAGCGTTGCCGATTGATCAATCAGATACCGGAGAGATCTTTCCCGAAACAATCTATCTATGGGCTGTTTTTGGAACCTTCGGTACAATGGTAGGCCCACAGCAGCGGGTCGAGCGGTTTTCATTGCAAGATAGCACCGGAGGGTTTGAAGCTTGGCGTGTCGTTCACGACCTCGAACCCGAAAGTGTGGCAGTCCTTCTCGCACCGCGGTCCGCAGAAGGCGGGATCGCGTTAGGCGCTGCCGCCCAGCTCGAGGCGGAAAACGCGCTTCAAGGTGGCACCGACCTAGTTCGCCGCGACGAGACCAATCGTCTTGTTTTTAGCGCCTGCCGACTGCACGTGTTGGAACAGTTGATAAATTCCAAGGTCAGGAGGCACCGATTGCGATCTATTCGATGGCAACGTCAAATCATGCGGATGCGCCAAGAGGCATGGAATTTCTTTACAGCGAGAACCGCTTCAACGTGGCCATTTCTCGGGCGCAGTGTCTGGCCATTTTGGTCGCGTCGCCTCAGGTTTTTGAGGCTGATTGTAAGACACCACGCCAAATGCAGTTGATCAATGCATTCTGCCGGTGTCTTGAGATGAGTCAGGAAATCGAGACTTGAAGCTTTCACAAGCTGCAACAACGCGTTGGCGTCAGACCAAAGTGTGCAGCAGCCCAATTACGCATGCTTCCCGTCATGAATGTAGAACGACAAGTCGGCCCCTTGCTGACTTCCAGTACGAGGTCAATTGCTGCAGCGCAGCTTCTCCAAGCCTGCCGTTCATTCGCTTCCAGACAGAGAGCCAAATACATGTCCGATGTCTATCTATCAAACCGTCCCTTTGGTTTTCCCAAGCGTGGAGGAAGGGATCGCAGCTTGTGCGTGGTCTTAGGTTTAGGCTTTTTCAGCGGGTTGGCCTCTATCTCTCGCCGACCTAGTTCGGTTATCCGATAGCCACAAGTTTCGAACCATTTGTTGATACCAGCCTCGATCATCCTCCAACCTTCAAGATCGGAAAGCGTTTTATTACCGATACCGGGCGATAACTTGTTGCGAGAGACAAATATCAACTCCCCGTTACTGCGAGAATTCTCGTAGTCGCATTCTTCGCGTAGCTTTCGGAGTGCATCGAAGTGCCGCTTGGTAAGTTCGGGGTTCATCTCTAAACTCGCCACTTTTTGAAAATGAATGTCGCAGAACGAACGATAATGGAGCGCAGGCCCGCTGCAAACTCACCGCATATCTCAAGGCCCCATTTCAGATTGAGCCGTTCTCGAAAGCATGGTTCCCGGGAGATTTTGGCTTCCGTTTCGTGCCCATGACCCGACTAAACGGCTACCAATTCAGCGATTTTTGTCGCGACTTCGGCCATCGTCTCTTCAGCGGTACTCAGACCGGCTCGGGAGGCGAGCAAGAGGCTAACCTTCTCAAGGTCTTCATAGGTCGTTCCATGTGCAACCGGGATTAGCCGCTCGCGCCGAAGGAGTGCCGAAAGCTCTTTGTCTGCGACGCCTTCAGCGGGAAGGCGCCTTAGCATGGCTGGAGTCACCAGAACGATGCCGACACGCGAATTCACCAAACCTTTGTCGATAGCACGCATCATCGGCACACCTAGGCCAAGATCTTTCTCGCTGAACCATACGCGGACACCTGATGCTTCCAACAGATCATGCAATTCCTTCGCTGATCCCTGCCTGTCGTCCCACGCGTGGCAAAGAAACACATCTCGAAGGTCAGGCTGCGAGACTGCTAGGCTCTCTACGTTTTCTCGAACTGGTGTAAGTGTTCGCACTTGGGCCGGTGTATAGACAACAGACGAACCTGCTCGTGACCAACGTGGCTTCGCGGTGCCATTGCCTCCACCACCGCCACTTCGCCTGTTTCTTGATGATGAGTAGGATGGGGTGGAATATGACGCGGTTGAATAGGAACTATATCCCCCATAGCCGCGAGAACGACCACCACGACACGCAGGGCAGTTCGCGGCGCCACTAGCGGTACGGTGGCCATTTACTGGTGCTGTGCATTGTACCATATTCATCCCTTATCTTGGTAGGTGCATGGAAGTTTCGGTTTATTGACTGGTATTTACGAAATTGGCCCCAACTTGGTAGGATCAGCTCAATTCGCGTAGATTCATCGTTTGCGGGCAATCACCAAAAGCTCCGACGCTTTGACTTGGCTGGCATTTTATCTGACTTTCGGCGATTGGCAGCCGTTTGCAGCGCTTGCAGGTTTCGCCGACTGTCAGATCCTCCCTTAGAAGACGGCTTGATGTGATCAACCTGCCAACCCATCGGGCTATTTCTACCATATGCAGCCTTGTAGATCACATTTCCCTTTGAATCTCTTCTATATTGATTTGGGTTTTTCCCGCGAACAGGTGCCGCTTTCCCCCAGACGTGTTCGATATCGCTTTTCTTGATCGGCATAGCCGTTGTCCTTTTGTTAAATTTAGCCTGCAGGTCAACCTTTGGGTGGGTAGGGATCATTGCCATGTGAGTCTCGGGCGCGGATCTGACCATTGCGTCCGTGAATAAGAAGCTCTGACCCCTGATTTTGCGAGATGCTCCGTCCCGCATCAATTGCTTGCTGCTGTGTTGCGTGGACTGATGTCGCCCGCTGGGCCCCAGCCCCGCGAACTGCCCATCCATTTTCATGAGGTACAATATGCTGGTTTCGTTTCGACATTTTCTTTCCTTCTTTCAGTCTGATCCGAAGTTTTCGAATCTCATGATCGGAAGTTGCATGGTTAACTGGAAGTTGTCAATGTAAACATTTATATGTTTACTATGCAAACATTTGTTTGCAATATTGACACGCTTAGGTTTCACAAGGTAACAGTGTCTATGTCCAGAAATACAATCTATATGGCCTTTGGAGACAATATGTCGTCAAGGCGAAAACAGCTCAACCTGACACAAAATGACCTAGCAACGCGGACTGGTCTCTCACGTGCGTCGATAGCAAACATGGAGCGAGGCCACCAAAATGTCGCGCTTCACCACCTGTACGCCATAGCCTCGGCCTTAAATGTTGCGAGTGTTTCGGATTTGTTGCCTTCGTTAAAAACAGTTGCGAAAACTCAAGAGGAGGACGATATGCTACCAACAAATGAAGCCCTGTCAGACACAAGCAGAGCAAGCGTCAACGATTTGATTAGAAAAGCTTTGAAACAGGGTGACCAAAAGAGACAGGGACGATGACGCCCGATAAGAAACGGGCAAGGGAAGCTGCGCAAGTGGTGCTAGAGGAATTTGGCATCAAACGCATTCCCGTACCCGTTGAGCGAATAATAAAATCCAAGAATATTATGCTAGAGTATGCCCCGCTTGATGAAGAACTGTCCGGAATGGCGCACACTCAAGATGGGATTTCTATAATCGGCATCAATGCCTTGCACCATCCAAACCGTCAGCGTTTTTCGGCAGCGCATGAGTTGGGACATCACGTTTTACATGCAGCAGAGATAAAAGAAACAGTTCATGTTTCCAAAGGCCTGCGCGCATTGAGGCGCGATCCTGTATCTTCTCAAGGCAGCGACCCTTTGGAAATTGACGCCAATACATTTGCTTCGGAACTCTTGATGCCTGAAAAATTCTTACTCGAAGAAATTGGACCGGATGGTTTGGATATGGAAGACGAAACAAGTGTTGAGAAACTGGCAAAAAGATTCCGCGTTAGTGTTGCAGCAATGAAGTTCCGCCTAGGTGGTCTGATATGAGGTAATTTTATTGGCCTTTGTATTCTTTGATACTGAGACAACTGGGCTCCACAAGGGCTTCGACCAGATCGTCCACTTTGCAGCGATCAAAACCGATGAAAATCTCAGTGAGATCGAGCGGTTCGAGATCCGTTCTAGGCTTAACCCGAACGTTGTTCCACACCCCGAGGCATTAGCAGTCAACGGATTGCCAATAGAACAGCTCATCAACAAAGAGCAGCCATCTCACTATGAAATGATGCGGAATGTGGAGGCGAAACTGTATAGTTGGTCGCCTTCCATTTTCCTCGGGTATAACTCTATCAAGTTTGATGAAGAAATGCTCCGGTACGCGCTATTTCAAACTCTTCATCCAGCCTATTTGACCAGTTTTCATAACAACGGAAGAAATGATGTCTTGTCATTAGCTTTGGCTGCTTACGCCATCGCCCAAGATGCTATTGCAGTCTCGTTGCGGGACGATGGGACACCCATCTTTCGCCTCGCCGAGTTAGCAGCAGCAAATGGAATATCTGCAAGCAGCGCTCATAACGCGATGTCTGATGCAGAAACAACGCTCTTTCTATGTAAGAGAATTATGCGGCAATGCCCGGAGCTATGGCAGCGCTTTGTGCGCTTCTCGAGCAAAGCAGCTGTTTCAGAGTTCATTTCAACTGAAGAAGGATTTCTTCTGACAGAGATTTATAAGAACAGAGCCTATCACACGCCGGTTGCGTTCATTGGAGAAGACCCAAACCCTGGAAATGGGCGACTTTGCATCGACTTGCGGTTGAACTTTGATGAACTTGCATCATTGACCGCTCAGGAGCTGCATGCGTTTCTGTCGCGCAAACCTTGCCCTATCCGAAAAATCCAAACAAACACGGGTCCAACTTTAACCCCTCTCTGGGAGGCCGAGGAAGGCTTGCTGGGAGACCTTGGCATCGACGCGTTAGAAGATCGAGCCAGTACGATAGCTGATGACGACAAGTTGAAGCATCGGTTAGTTGAGGTTTACTCAAATAGCCGCGAACCATTCGCAGAACCCACACATATCGAAGAAAAACTGCACGGCATCTGGCTAAGCGATGCAGACTCAGCGCGTGCACGCCAGTTCCATAAGGCACCATGGCCTGACAGGTACGAAATCATCCAGGCTATGGAGGATGAGCGGTTGCGCGAATTTGGAACGCGCTTGATATTTTTTGAAGCCCGCTCTTGTTTGCCTAAAGAAGTCGTTGACCGACTAGATCGTGAGACTGCAGAGCGGCTGGCACATCCAGACGACAAACCAATGTCATTGAAGCGGTGTCTCGACGAAATCCGTAAGTTGGAAGAGACCAGAAATGGCGATCAGCCGATGCCTGACATTTTGAATGGATTTCGAGAATACGTCACGAACCGCAAAGCAAGGGTTTCCGCATTCTTGAATGGATGATGATTAGATTGACAGTGGACAATCAGGTCACGAATGAATGTCCGCTCTTGCATGCCCCTCTCAACTCTTCGCGAATGCAGCGAATGTCGGCTCTCGCCCTCACCGTGGATGCTCTGTCTCCTTACCTAAGGTGGCGGAGTTTAGCGCGCGTTGCATGGCATCAAAGTGTTCGCCTGACATCATCACAAAGCGAGATTTTCCGTACCTGGTGATCATAACGGGTTCACATTGAACCGCCTCCAAAATTTCAGAAGTGCTGTGCCTCAACTGGGTCGTTGAAAAGACCTTCATATCTTGCCCTCGTTGCGATCTAAGTGTTGAGTTTCGCCCTATGCTCAACATCGCCCCAATGCTTGTTCGGCGGCAACTTCTTTGCCCGGCGCGCAATGTCGGCAAAGGTAACCGGCATAAAGTCCCACACATCGACGCCGACATTCACAGAATTGCGAGACCCGCGCCAATTGTCATGAACATGGCCAAAGAACTGTAGTGCACCTTTGCGAGCGTGGTTCCAGGTAATCATTGGGTAGTGGCACAATGTGTTGGACTGGTTTTGGGGACCATCCTGCAATTCAACGTAGTGTGAGATGGAATCCCAGGGGAGTTCCAGTGTTGGCTTGAAATCATGATTGCCAACGACCAGATGACGCTCAGCGCCCGGCAACTGATTGAATATCTGCTCGACATAAGCGCTGTCCTTGGCTTTGGAGCCAAAAGCGAAATCACCAAGAATCCAAAGTTGGTCTTCCGGGTTAACCACATTCCACATGTTTTCCAACAACGCCGCGTCCATCTGTGATGCTGACTTGAAGGGGCGGTTGCAGAAGCGTATGATGTTTTCATGACCAAAATGCGTGTCGGCTGTGTACCAGATTGTCATTGAGTGTTCTCTCGGTCCAATTAACCCGCCAGAGCGCGAAATTCTTCGGGTGTGTAGTCCAGCTCCAATAACTTCAAAAAAAGCAGATCCAGAGGCAATTGTGTCTCCATCCAATGCACTCTTTCAGCGTTGATGCTTAGATCGAAACCGCCAAATTTGTTCAGGGAAATGCAAATTTCACGTCCGTTTAGAAAATCCCAAAGGAGCTCGGAAAACGAACCTTCCCCACTCTTTGGATGTGTCGAAAGGCCCGAACACTGAGCAAGGATTGTTGGTAATACGTCTATAAAAACAGTCCATACCTGCTGTTGCTCCTGCAGCTTCAATGTTCGAGAATTAGAGGTCGGCTGCTGTGCTGACGACTTTAGCGCCAGTACAGGTGCAAACTTCGACAAGATAGCTTCCTTGGTGTTTGAGGTATCGCCTGCATGCACGCCTGTCATCTCAACACCCACCCTGCATGTCGTCGATGGCGGCTGAATCCAGAGAGCTTTGCGAAACACCCAAAGCGCGAAACAGGTCCGCAGGGGTTATATGTATTTCTAACATCACTACCCACCTTATATGTATGATCTGATTTTTAGATAATCTGAAAATGAGATTACTGGAAGTGTCCGAAGCATCTTACGGACACTCAATTGACCAAAACACTCCACACCAACGGACATTTGGCGCTCATTGAAGCGCTCATTTCTGCCCGTAAATCCCAAAATCTCTCACAAGCAGCCTTGGCAGAGCGGTTAAGGTGTCATCAATCGTTCGTCGCACGGATCGAGTCGGGGCAGCGGCGTATTGATGTGCCAGAATTGGTGATCATAGCGCGGGCACTCGATATTCCTGCGGAACACTTTTTCGAAGCCGTCATTAAGGCAGTGCCACCGGGTGAACGGATTTAACGACCTGATTTCGTTGACTAATCACGAAATCCACAAAAGGCATGTACGACTTTGGACGTGACCGAAACATGATTTTTTGCGTCCAAAATTAACTCAAACCCCATACTCAAAATAGAGACGGCTTCACCCGAAAGCATCGTTGTGAAGCCGCTCAATGTACAACCTATGTGTAGATAGTGGACCCCAGTTAGAACGAAATGGGCAAACTATGGGTCATTTCACACTGACAGAGCAGCACCCACCTACCGGCTTAGCCACACTTGCTGAACCCGCAGCTTGGGCATGTCATGCACCCTTCGACCATCTGCAAGCCAAACTCACCGCAGCTTGGACACGCCTTGCCACGCGGTGCTTCGCCAACCGCCATAACTTCAGCCTGAGGATCAGATTTCAGCCCCATCCCCTCGCCTTCAATAAAGCCGATCGCAACCATGTGGCGCTCAAGCACGCCGCCAATTGCGGCCAGAATGGAGGGAATATATTTGCCTTCCATCCAAGCGCCACCGCGCGGATCAAACACCGCTTTCAGCTCTTCTACGACAAAGGACACATCGCCACCGCGACGGAACACCGCCGAAATCATCCGGGTCAGCGCCAATGTCCAAGCGTAGTGCTCCATGTTTTTGGAGTTGATAAACACCTCAAACGGGCGACGGTGACCGTTGATGATCACATCGTTTACCGTCAGGTAAATCGCGTGTTCGCTGTCGGGCCACTTCAGCTTGTAGGTCGCGCCTTCAAGGCTCTGTGGACGCTCCAGCGGCTCAGACATGTAAATCACTTCACCGCCATCGGCCACGTGATCCGCAGGCTTCTCGCCCGGCGCGTCTTCACTTGTCTCGCTCACAGTCAAAACCGACCCGGTCACATCGTTTGGACGATACGTGGTACAGCCCTTACAGCCGGTGTCCCATGCCTGCATGTAGACATCTTTGAAGCTTTCAAAATCAATGTCTTCAGGACAGTTGATGGTTTTGGAGATCGAGCTGTCGATCCATTTCTGTGCTGCTGCCTGCATGCGTACATGGGCCGCTGGTGCCAATGTCTGTGCGTTCACAAAGTAGTCTGGCAGCGCTTTGTCGCCAAACTTGTCACGCCACATCTGTACGGCGTAATCCACAACTTCTTCTTCTGTGCGGCTGCCGTCTTTCTGCAAGACCTTACGGGTGTAGGCATAAGCAAACACCGGCTCGATACCGGAACTCACATTGCCGGCATACAGGCTGATGGTGCCGGTTGGCGCGATAGACGTCAGCAACGCATTGCGAATACCATGTTTGGAAATCGCCGCCTTCACGTCCTCGTCCAGATCCTGAACCAGACCACCATTGACGTATTTGTCTTTGTCAAAGAGCGGGAACGCGCCTTTCTCTTTGGCCAGATCGACGGACGCCAAGTAAGACGCACGTGCAATCGCTTTCATCCACGCTTCGGTCTGCTCCGCCGCTTCTTCCGTGCCATACTTCAATCCCAGCATCAGCAACGCGTCTGCAAGCCCGGTCACACCCAGACCAATCCGACGTTTGGCTTGGGCTTCTTGCGCCTGTGCGTCCAGCGGGAATTTGGACGCATCCACCACGTTGTCCATCATCCGCACCGCCGTCGCCACCAACTCGGTCAGCGCAGCTTCATTCAGTTCAGCCGCCTTTTCAAACGGATCTGTAACCAAACGCGCAAGGTTGATCGACCCCAACAAACACGCACCATAAGGTGGCAGCGGCTGCTCACCACACGGGTTGGTCGCCGCGATCTGCTCTACATAGTTCAGGTTGTTGCGCTGGTTGATACGGTCAATGAAAATCACACCCGGCTCTGCGTAATCATACGTGCCCTGCATGATCTTGTTCCAAAGATCGCGCGCCTGCACGGTGTGGTAAACTTTGTCGCCGAAAACCAGCTCCCAAGGGCCGTCCGCCTTCACCGCTTCCATAAACGCATCTGTCACCAACACTGACATGTTGAACATGCGCAACCGAGCTGGATCAGATTTGGCCGTGATGAAATCTTCCACATCCGGATGATCACACCGCATCGTCGCCATCATCGCACCACGACGTGAGCCCGCAGACATGATTGTGCGGCACATCGCGTCCCACACATCCATAAAGCTCAAAGGACCGGAGGCATCCGCCGCCACGCCCTTAACGTCTGCACCGCGCGGACGGATGGTGGAGAAATCATAACCGATACCGCCACCCTGCTGCATGGTCAGCGCCGCCTCTTTGAGCATGTCAAAGATGCCGGACATGCTGTCAGGCACGGTGCCCATCACAAAGCAATTGAACAAAGTCACATTGCGCGCGGTGCCCGCCCCTGCGGTGATACGGCCGGCTGGCAAGTACTTAAAGTCTTCCAACGCCGCGTAAAATTTATCTTCCCAAAGCGCGGGGTCTTTTTCAACCTTCGCAAGGTCACGCGCAATGCGCCGCCAACTGTCCTCAACCGAAAGGTCGATCGGCGTGCCGTCTGCCTCCTTGAAGCGGTATTTCATGTCCCAGATCTGCTCTGCGATGGGGGCGGCGAAACGACTCATCGATGGATTCCTTGATTTTCTTGCTGCGCGTTGAAGGTTATTTAAGGTATAACGAAACGGTGAGCACGCACAACGACAAAATACACTATTTGGGGGTTGAGGGCGAACTCAGCACTAGATAGAGTGTTCTGCGTGCATAACTCTGTGGGAAAGCTGTGGATAAAACCGTCCATCTCGTAAAACTATCCGTGGGTTCGGAAAGTCCTGAAACTCTTGCTGCTTGGCAAGAGGCAAATGCCCCGCGCTTCCCCGACGGCAAGCCCCGTCACGTCACCCGTATGTGGCCCAAACGCGAAACAGAGCTGCTCAACGGCGGGTCCATTTATTGGGTGATCAAAGGGTCAATTCAATGTCGTCAGCGTATCTTACGGCTCGACGAGGTTTTTGGATCAGACGGCATTCGCCGTTGCGCCATTGTTCTCGAGCCAAAGGTCCACTTGACGCAAGCAGCGCTCAAACGTCCATTTCAGGGCTGGCGATACCTCAAGGTCGAAGACGCCCCCGCAGACCTGCCGGAAAACCGCGCCAACGACGACGTGCTGCCGGACGAGCTGAACCGCGCTTTGGCCGAAATTGGGGTGCTCTAACTCTGATTGCCGTACGGTCCGTTAAACTCATGCCATAGGTGTGTTTTCACTATGAACACCGTTCAGATACCGACGGAAAACCGACGCGATACCACGTCCGCCTTCGACTCACCGTCACGCGTTAACACTCTCAAATGAAAACAGAATTATTAGGCTATCGCGTGCCAATATCTTGTGGTGCAACCGAGACCGACTTCACCACTGCATAACACGAAACACCCTCCGACAACCCCAGTGCCGCAGCCGACCGCCGCGTGATCCGAGCCAAAACCCGCCCGGCTTTGGTATCCACAGAAACAATCGCGCCCGGCCCCTCGCCCGCGCGCACAGACTGCACCGTGCCTTCAATAATATTGAGTGCAGACAAACCCTTGGGGCCCTCTGTTGACAAGATCACGTCCTGAGCAGCCACCCGCACGCGCACCTTATGGCCCACCGCATGTGGCAGTTGCGGCAGCATCAACGGCACACCATTTGCGCTCAACTCAGTAAGCCCGTCGTCATGGTGTTGCGCCACCGTTGCCTCCAACACGGCCCCCACGGCCCGAACGCCCATTGGCGTAAAGCTCGGATCAGACAGCACTTCTGTCGCCGCGCCCACACGCGCAATCTTTCCGCCCTGCATCGCCACCACAGTTGTCGCCAGTCGCGCCACCTCCGCAATCGAATGCGTAACATACAGAATAGGCAGCGAAAATTCGTCCCGCAGCTGTTCGAAGTACGGTAAGATTTCTGCCTTGCGAGGCTCATCTAAGGCCGCCAGTGGTTCATCTGCCAAAATCAACTTGGGGCGCGCCAACAAAGCCCGCCCAATCGCCACACGCTGCTTCTCTCCACCAGACAATTCTGCCGGACGCCGCTGCAACAACGCCCCAATCCCAAGGATGTCGACCACCTGATCAAAGCTGACAACCTCCCGGCGCTCTCGTGCCAACCCATTGCCATACAAAAGATTTTTACGCACATTCAGATGTGGAAACAGCCGTTCCTCTTGGAACACATATCCCAGACCACGCTTGTGTGGCGGCACCCATACGCCTGAGGTTGTGTCGCCTAGCACCTCACCATTCACCACAATCCGACTTTGCTTCGGTTTACTCAACCCCGCAACGGCATTGATCACGCTGGTCTTGCCTGACCCCGAGCTGCCAAACAAAACCGTCAACCCAGCAGGCACCTCAAACGCAACATCAAGGTTAAAGCTCTCAAAATCCTGCTTTATCTGGACAGAAATGCTCATGCCTGCCCCACCCGTTTCGCGATCCGGCGCGCGATCACCTCAGACAGTATCAACGCCCCCGCAGCCACAACAATGCTCACGACAACCAGCCGCATTGCTGCGTTCTCTCCGCCCGGAACCTGCAAAAACGCATAAATCGCGCTCGGCAAGGTGCGGGTCTGACCGGGAATGTTGCTGACAAATGTGATTGTGGCCCCGAATTCGCCCATCGCCTTGGCAAAAGCGAGAACCATCCCGGCCAAAATGCCGGGCAACATCAAAGGCAATGTGACCGTAAGAAAAACCCGCACGCGCGACGCACCCAATGTGGCCGCTGCCTGCTCAAGCTTTGGATCAATTGCTTCAATCGACAATCGGATTGAGCGCACCAAGAGAGGGAACGCCATCACCGCTGCCGCGAGCGCCGCCCCAGTCCAGCGAAAGGCGATAACAATACCCAGTTGCTGCAACATGCCCCCAATCGGCCCTTGAGTACCGAAGGTCACCAGCAGCAAGTATCCAGTTGCGACTGGAGGTAAAACGAGTGGTAAGTGCACCAAAACATTGACAACTTGCTTCCCTGAAAATTGCCATCTGGCCAGCGCATAGGCAACCAACACCCCCGGCAGCAAAGCCACGATCATGGCCCAAAACGCCACCTTCAACGACAATCCTACCGCAGCCCATTCTTCGGGACCCAGCCACTCCATCAGCGGCTCTCCAAAACGCGAAAGCCGCGGGATTGAAACGCGGCGCGCGCCAGCGATCCATCCCAAAACTCCATGAATTCCAAGACTTCCGGCCGATCCCTGCCCTGTACCATGGCCACCGGGTAAACAATGTCATCATGGGTTTCCTCTGGAAAAACACCCAGAGTGCGCACCCTGTTCTCCGCCGCAGCATCGGTCACATAGACCACGCCTGCCTGCGCCTCCCCCAATGCCACCAGAGCAAGCGCAGCGCGCACATTGTCCACCTGCGCAACAAAGGGCGCAACCTCAGCCCACACGCCGAGCGCCTCAAGAGCTTGTCGCCCATAAATTCCAGCGGGCACGGCCTCAGTTAAGGCCATTGCCATGCGCCCACCTGACAAAAACGCGGTGGACTTAAGACTCTCAAATCCTCTAAACTTCGTCGTGGATCTCTCAGGAACGACGAGCGCCAAACTGTTGCCGTAACTGATTTTTTGACGCGTTTTGTCAAGCAAACCACGCCCGCGCAAATGAGTCATCCACGCCACATTTGCAGAAACGAACACATCTGCGGGGGCGCCATATTCGATTTGTCGCGCCAAGGCCGACGACCCCGCAAACGACAAAACAACCTCATGCCCGGTTTCCACTTCAAAGACCGCGGCCACCTCCTCCAGAGCTTCTTTCAGACTGGCGGCCGCAAACACGACCACTTCACCGGCTTGAGCCGTCGCAGCCCCACATCCAATCACCACCGCAGTCACTGCGACTTTCAGGGCAACAAGGGGTGATTTGGACGACATTGGAGACCACGACATATTTGCGTCTTTTCATGGGGATATAGAATGCCGCCCCCGCAACGCAAGCCTTTTGCCGCAACCGCATCGCGCCTTCCCCTCTGATGGCTGGGGCTGCGATGCCTTCCAATTCTTCGTTTCACGACATCAGAGTTCGTTTTGACTGCTATGGTTGGCTTTGGCGTCGCGCCGTTAGCAACGCCTAAATGCCGCAGCTGCGTTCACCCTCAACAGAGGCTCATTGAGTGGCCGCAAAGTGTTGTAACACCGGCAAGGCTGCGGATCTGAAATAACGCGACAGGATCACATAGTCCTCAACCGACACATTTTGGGCGGTACTGCTTATATCCCCTGCCCGCACGGTATCAGCACCTTGCGCCAGCTCTGCTTCAAGCTCTGATAAAATTTGGTCAACAAGCCCATTCTGATATAGCATCGGCTGAGCGTTTGTTGAGCCCGTCCCCCGCTGTGTTTCCGCCGGCACACTCGGATCAAGCTCCGGTGTGGCAGGCGTCGTCTGATCGTCCCTCTGGATCGCAACCGCCAATATAGACAGGGCTGTTTGAGGATCTAAACCGATAGTGTTGATAAGGTAGTCAAGCTTTTTCACCTCCGAAGCACTGTCTGACATCCCTGCCATTTGTGCAGGTGACGCTTGTCCATAACCCGTCGGTGACGGTGCTGCCTCTACTTGCAACTGAGGCAATGTATTGGGCGTTACAGCCGGAATAGGCAGAGTGCCGCGTGGGGCGCTCACTTCCGGCTCCCCCACCCATGCCGCATCCGCCTTTAACCGCTCAAGCTGAGCTTGAATGCCGCCAACAACAGCCACAAGGTCGGACATAGCCTCGGTGTCTTCCTGTATTGCCGGTCCCCGTGGCGCACTCATAACGCTCTCCCCTGCAGTCCGCGCATTTCCCGTCTGAATTTGAAGGATCAAGTGCTTAAGCGTCTCAATATCTGCACGCAGAGCCTCAGCGCTTGCGTTTTCGCGAGGCGATCCACCCACGCCCAGCCCCGGCTGGGCAGGCTGGTGTGGCGCGAAGGGCTGTATTGGCGCCTGCTGACCCTGAGGATGTTGCACCGGCAGCTGTTGCACGGTCACAGGCGCTGTGCTTGTCGCGGGCGCGATGCCCGCCACCAAAGCTTCCGCATAGCCTGGCGCGATCACCTGCGGCTGCGGCATGGGCGAATTCCACGCCGCCGGCTGCGTCATTGTACCAGAGGATATCCTATCAGCGTTTGGAACCGGCCAACCTCTTGGCAAAACAGAGTAATCCTGATTGGCCGCGATCCAACGCAGATATGCTGTGACGGCCGAAAACCCTTTGAGCGACACGCGCACAACCTCACTGTTTCCTCGGCGCGCACTCAACTCACCACCAGATCCCAGCAGCAATTCAAGAGGCACATCCAATGGCTGCAAAATGCGCTCCGGCACCTGAATTTCAGACACCCCCTCAGAGACAAAAAACAAATCACCGGAAAGCGCGTTTTCCAACTTCACTTGAAGCTGACCGCGGTCGGTCAAAAACACCTCAAGTCCTTCTTTGCGCGCGGCACAGGCGTAGGTTCTGGGTCGGCAAATGACCTCAAAAACATCCACATCCAGGCGCGGAGTTGGCGCAAACCTTGCATATCCATCGGGGTCAAAGCGAAAATAGACCCCCTCAACCAAACCCTCTTGAAAACTCGGCCAGCCAAACGAGCCTCGCAGCGCTTGACGTGCTTCACGAGCGCCAATCGCAAAGGGTATTGCCGTGTCCAAAATTGCATTCTCGGAGGCAAATGCCTCGGGTGTGCGTTCGGCATTGGCCGCGCCCTGTGCCAACACAACCTTGCCAGATAGTCCCATGGCTGCCACCAAAAAAAACATTGTTTGCAAAAACTGTCGCATCAGAAATCAGCCTTTTCTTGTACAGAATGACGAAGTGCCGGGAGCCATTCATCTTTCTGGGGGGGATCCGGGTAGTTGCGCATAAGCCGAATATCTTGGTCGCGAAACGCCGTGTACCAAACTTCTGTATCACCGGTGTATGGGGTCAAAATTGTGCCCTGAACCTTATGCAGAAGCGAGGTCAGAATGATGCCGTTATTGTTGGCCGTAAAAATCGCAACCCGGCCCTGCCCTCGCTCATAAAGCCCCTCAAACATTCCGTTTTCCGGATCATATAACTCAATGATCGCCTCATATAGCACGTCGGTGTATTCCGTATCCCAAAGCGCCCACAATCCCAGTGCCGCCTTTGATGACACCGCAGAATGATCTGGCACATAGTCCCCGCGCGGGGTCACCGTGTTCCACGGGTAGCCATCTGAAAAAATCGTATCATAGGTGAAATAAGGTGGCCCCTTCACATTGTGCTCTGAGCGGGCAGTCATAAATCCCGTTTGGCGCCAGCGATTTTCCTGAACTTGATAAATGCGATCTGCAAACTCTGCGCGCCAGCCATCGGTGTGCTTCCACTCAGGGCTGCTGTCATCAAAAGGCATGTCAAAGCCAAGCTCCAACCCATCTTGCAAATAACTCTCTGTCACAACGTAGTTTTGTGAATGGAAAACGCGTGGGTCCCGACCATCATAAGGCACCTGAACCCCAAAAATAGAGGCGGTCAGAAAAGGTTCCGCACGGTGCGCAAGCCGAGGGCGAAATCCCCACAACGCAAATCCCTTGGCCGCATATTCTTCGTACCCAAGCCGTCCCTCTTGGGCATAGACCGTCTCATCGGTCTCTTTGTCTACATAGGCGCCAAACAGCAGCCCCTCATCGTCCACCACATTGCGGAAATCCCACTTGAGCAGCACCGAGTCGATTGTGTTTGCCAGATAGGGATACCGGTTCTTCAAAATCCGCATCCACACCAAAAACCGGCCTATGTCCAACGCGGAGAACCCTATCTCTCCCGGTTTGTTGGTATAGTCCACTTTTGCGCCGGTCTTGGTGTGATACACTTTGTTTGGCATTTCTTTGCGAAACAAATCCAAACCTTTTATCGTGGTCAGGAGGTGCGTGATCCGGCGATCAAATTCTGGCTTCTCAATCAAACACAACTCAAAAGCAGACACCACGCCAGCAATATATGAGGCCGTATCCCACAACGTGGTTGACGGATAATTACCAACCGAATTGGCAAGACCCGTTGTTTCCTGTGTAAACGTCTCAAAGTAATGCCAGGCAACACGCGCTGCACGCAGCTCACGTTCGTTCAAAAAACCGCGTCGGTCTCTATACTTACGTACATAGGTATTGTGTTTGTCGTACCCATGCGGCACGCCAATCCCACGATCCAATTTTGCAAAATAATCCGGTGCCATCTCACACATTCGCGGCGGCTTCACACGGCGCGGCTCATCCCCAATCATGCTTGATGTGACACTTGGCAAATTGCCACGCATAAGGGCCGGAATGTCGTCATAGGCGCCGCCGGCAATGATCGGGATCACCTCTTCTTCTTGTGCCAAGAACACTTTACGCGCTGAAAGACCCACAGCGTAGCTTGCCCCACCCAAGGCGACGACCGCAGCACAGAACAGCCCAACACCCCAAAGCGGTGACCGCTTGCCAGAACCAACAACACTCTTCATCAAACACACTCCTAACGGAATGCGACTATCAAACCGCAAATCCGTTAATATTTAACAACCAAATCCCCTTCATCCAAAAAGAGACAAAATAAGAACATCAAAATAGAGACAATAATGTGCACATAAAGTTTCTTAACCGTTTTGGATTACAACAGAGGTGTTGTTGAGGTTTTTGGTTATGTCTGATTTATCTACCGAACGAGAACTCCCTGATTTGTCGCTAAACTTTTTGAGCGCCACGGAGGCGACCTCCTTGCCCTTCCGTGATCGCACAACCCCACTTTGGGCCACGGCGATATCTCTTTTGTTCTCTCTGGGCGGTGGCGTGTGCCTACTGGCCGTCGCGGTGTTTGTGGTGTTTTTTTACGATCAAGTGGCCCTAAATGGGCAATTGATCCTCGCACCTTTGCTGATGCTTGGGACGCTTGTGCCAATTTTGGGGATTTTGATCTTTGAAGTTGGACATGCCCGTGCACTGGCCGGGTTCCGACACATTCGCCTGCGCAACACCGTGACAGGCAAAGCCATCGTTGGCTGTCTCGCGGGTTCATCACTCGCGCTCCTTGATCCGATCTTGGCGGCCCCTTTTGTAGTTGGGGCCTTACTCAGTTGGCTGTTATGCTCTGTGGCGGCGAATTGGATGCGGCGCGAACCCATGTGGGACTTTGCCCCGCAAGAGGCTGCTGGATTTTTGTCAGGGCGTGACCAACGTGCGGTTGAGCTTGCCAATGCTGCGCGCGCCGACAGTGCATTATTGGACTCCATTCACAAGGCGCTGGCTTTGTCCGGGCTTACAGGTGGGTTTGCTGTTGCCAGCTGGCTGACAGCAACAGAGGTGCTCAATGTGGCTTCCATCGCAACGATTGCATTGATCACCTATTGGTCGGTGGACGCCTTTGCGGCCTATTTTCGACAACGCTCACATGCCGATCCGGAATCTTTGGGCCGCGCAGAAGAGGTGATACAATTGCCGCCGCCTTACTCTGCGGACCAAGATATGGCCGATACCGCACTTGTGGTCAGCCATCTATCGGTGCATGCACCGGATGGCACTGCCTTGCTGTCTGACGTGTCGTTTCGTGCGGAACCCGGTGCGATAATCGGGCTTTCTGGTGACAGCTTTTCTGGAAAATCTTTATTGCTGCAAGCCCTACATGCGCCGCAGGATCTGGATGGTCTGACGGCAGAGGGGTATGTTGCGCTACATGGCACACCTCTGTGGTCCCGACAGGCCAGAGATGCGGCATTGCCTTCTGTTTTTGTACCGCCTGACCCGCTGTCTGTTCCGGGTGGTGGGGCCAAAAATCTGGCTTGTTTTGCTGGCGCCGCACAGCTGGACAGGGCCCGGCGTCTGCTGCAATCACTGGTCTTCACTGCAGACACCGTAGAACGCATCGTCACCGCCAAAGACGTCCATCACCTTTCGCGCACCGAGCAAAAGGCGCTGTCTCTGGCACGAGCATTGGCTTTGCGCCCCTATCTCTACCTGATTGACAGACCCGAAGACGGCGCCAGCGAGAGCCTGCTGGGGGCTCTTGGCGACAAACTCAAATCAGAAGCGCGCCTTGGCCACATAACATTGATCATCACCGAAAACCGTCAGCTTCTTGAGCGCTGCGATCAACTTTTGATGATGCAAAACGGCCGCGTGATCGAGTTTGCTCCAACTGCGGAAATCAGGGCCCGCCTGTCATCCGGATGGAGCCGATTTGTCACCGATCGCGATCTCGACAACGAGGAGGCATTGGATGCTTGGGTTTGCAGCCAATTCCGACGCGAAGGGGACGAGGCCAATCGCCGATCGGTCTGCATGATCGCCAATGAAATGCTCAGCGTCGCCTGTCAGGCAATGATCGATCCAACAGAAACAGACAAAACCGTGTCCTTTGAATTCAAACACTTTGTTGGCCAATGTGAATTGAGGCTTGTGGATAGACGCCTAGCGCTCTCCAGCGGTGCGATGAACAAAGCACGTGTGGCAGCAGACACATCCGTTGAGGGCGAACGCCTCTCTCCTTTGGCAAAGATCATGCGCGACAGCTTGAGTGTGGCAACCGACATCACCGACGATGGGGGGCATTTGCAGGTGACCATCAAAACCTATGACCCGCGACTTTTGGAAACCCGCAAGGTAGGCAAAGATGCGACACCCAAAGCTTAACATGCGCCCCCCCCGTATTCTCTACCCTTTGCAGATGATGTGGGTTTTGTGGGCCACGCTGGCATGCACGGTACTTGCGATGAGCGCATGGATATTGGCATCTCACATCCTGGTGTCTCCCACGCGCAGCTATACTGGTAAATTCGAAAGCACTGCCCAAAGCATGCCTGTTGTCTTGCCAGCCGACGTGTCGGTGCGCACGATGATGGTGACAGAGGGGGCCGACATTCAAAAAGGCCAAAAACTGGCGCGGTACGACCAAGTTGCACTGCGCGATCTGATCACTCTAAAGACGCAAAAACTGGCGCGCAATCGCATGCAACGCGCTTGTTTGTTAGATAAAGAACAAGTGGCGCTCTCCGTGCGCACTCTTGACCTCTCTTCTGACGATGGCGCGGGTCTGCGCGATGCCACAGCTCTATCTGCGTGCCTGAACACCCATCGGCGCAACCGTCTGGAACGCGAAAAGCTGATGTATCTGCGTGATCGATTGCGTCGCCAATCCAGCCTGGCTGTGCAAGAGCTCACCGCGCGTGCCCACGCCACATCTGAGCCCGTACGCTCTATTCTGAAGCTGCGGGCGGCGCTGGAACAGATTGCTTTGCAAACCACCATTCGGAACACCGAATTTGACTTGGCTCTTCTCACGGAGGCGCAGCATAGCACGCTCCTGGAATCCATAAGCTCTTTAGAGGCTTCTGCTGACGCCCTGTCAGCGGATTTAATCCGGCTTGAGGCCTTACAAACCTTTCCTTGGCTGCGCGCGCCGCAAGCCGGCCGAATAGAACGGGTGCGTGATCTGTCGGGTGATCAACCGCACGCGGTTGCGCTGGTTTTGGCGCAAATTCACCAAACAGATGTCAAAAGTTACGCCGCTTACTTCGATGTCCCACACGCGCGTGCCAACCTTCTGACCGAAGGTGCGCCTTTGGACATCTCTCTGGCCGGATTGCCCCCCTCACAACGCAATCTCCAAGGCATTGTGCAATCTATTGTCCCCGCCTCTGGTGCACAAAGTACCGACACACGCATCGAAATACGCATCCCCGCAGATACGTTACCGCCGACAACGGCGCGCGCATTGTTTTCCTTGCCAGATGGGACACGCTCAACCATGCGTGTGAGCCTGCCCTCCAGCACCTTGTCCGACGTTCTGAAAGCCGCTTCCAAACCTCTGGCCGCTGCATTTTGATATACCACGCGTGACGAGACACGCTCTGATGGCATAAACCATCACTTTCACCACCGCTTCAAACAAAAAACCGGACCACTTTGAGCCCGGTTTTCTTGACGCATGTGTCGTTTCCTCACCGAAGTAGCGGACCCTTGTGTTTGAAGTGCAACGCCTCCAGAACAACCGCGTTGCTGTTCAATGTCAGTGCTGAATTGATCCGCCCATCAGCTTCATATCGTCCCGCCATCCAACCCTTTGGCCCTGCCAAATCGACCATGGTTGCACGGACCTCCTGCGTATAGGCGGTGCCATACAAAGCATCCCAGCCGATGGTCGCTTTTAGGCTGACCGTGCGCAAATCGGTGTGATTGTCTCCAGCTTCAGTCAGAACAGACCAGCTCTCGCCATTGCCAAACACCGTATTGTACAAAAAATGGGGTGCCTGATCGATGTGGTCCTCTGACACCATCGTGGCCTGGCCCGTCGCATCAAACCGCGCTTCTTGGGCGCGGTAGATACGGCTCGCCAAAAGCTGCGCCTCTTCGGTCAACCCGACCTCAAAGGCCTGCAAAAGATAGGGCTCGCTGAGAACCGGCGTGATCGCGCCAAAGCTGCTGGCCCGTCGACGGTCAATACCCACGTCAACACCGCTCACCGTTTCCCACGCCAAAACAGGTCGCGCTAGACCGGCGCCTAAGACATCCAACCCCCAAAGCGCAGCAGCGCGGGCTGCATATTGTTCGTACCCCATGCGCCCTTCTTGGTGGTATTGAGTGTGCCCGTCTTGTCGGGTGCTGCCCCAGAAACGACCCTCCCGCGCCATCGCTGCCAAATCCCATTGCGCCAGCAAAGCGCGAATGCGCGGGCCATAAGTCGGCACATTGATCTCAAATACACGCAGCGCCATCAACAGCCGGGCCACATCCAACGCCGACCAACCAATGCCCTCCGGCGCGGCCACATTAGCATAGTCCACCATCTTCAGACTGCGTGTGTCATAGGCCTTGTTCGGCAGCCGTCCTTCAAACAGCTCCATGCGCTCCAAACCGGCCATCAGAGCCGCACTACGTGCCAGAAAGGTTTCATCATCAATCAGACCCAACCCTTCCGCAGCCATCAGTGCCAACAAATGTGATCCCTGATCCCACATTGTCGCGTTCGGGTGATCGGAAATGGAATCGACAAAACCTGTTTCCGGCCGATAGTGGGCCTCAAAATACGCCCAAGCTGTCGCCGCATCCTGCCAATCCTGCACGGACAAACCGCGTGCGGGTTTCGGCACAAACTGCGCGCCACTGGGCAGCGCCATCACCGCCGACTGGCGCATAAACTGGCCCCACCCATCAGATCCAACAGCAATGCCCGCCGTCAGCAGCAAACCTGTCACAAAGGCCAGACTCCCATGACTGCGTCGGGGGCGGCGGCGATAGATTGGTAGATCAGACATGAACATCCTCCAATGGAATGGATTTGGTGCAGGAGAGGCGCGGAAGGCGCCATGCAGCTGCGGCCATCAAACGGGCCACCAGCATCATGTTGCAGGTAAGCCAAAACAAATTCACCCACAGAAGCGCAGCGCTAAACCCAACGTGCCCTTCAAGGGTGCGCCAAACGCCAATACCTCCCGCCACACCCATAACAATCAATACAACAAAATGGGGCATCACATGGCGCATGCCCGTCCCCGCGATCGGCAATTTAGGCGTCGGGGCAAACCGCGGACGTTGTCCGCGCAGCACACAGGCCAACGCATGTAAGTGCACCGGCAATGCCGCGACCGACAGCACCCGCCCCGGCCCCATCGCATGCCCCTTACACGTCGTCTGCATGGCCACCTCTCCCAGAATGACGGCCGGCAAAAAGTAGCAGAAAAACTCCACAGAATAGGCCTCCACCGGCGTGATCCCTGTTACCAGCGACACCATTGGTGCCAGCAACAGGATCGGGGCCCACAGCACGCTGAGATAAGACCAAAACGTCGCGCCATAGTGCAGTTTTTGCCGCCATGACAACCCGCGCCGCCAAAGTGGATTGTCCCGCAAAGCGATGTCAAATGTACCTCCCGCGTATTTCAGCCGTTGCCCCGCCCACGCATCCATGCTCATCGGCGACAACATACGCGCTTCAATTTGCGGATGGTAAACGCTGGTCCACCCAGCCACGCGATCCTCATGCAATAAAATCGACGTATACAAATCCTCAGACACGTGAAATCGATAGGGTTCAAGCACATGTGCCCTCAAGAGCGACGCTGGGGGGCGTGAGGTGAACTTGCTGCTGCGCACCAAGGCCGCAGCTTTGCGCTTCAGGGCGCCGTCAAACACCGCCTCACGTCGATGAATGGACCCTGCGCCACAACAAAACGAGGCCCCATTGCGATTGCGCCGCCGCTGGATCACATCAAAGAAGACACTTGGATCTGCGAGAAATGGGTCGGTTCCCACCCGCTGCAGCCCGGTGAAAGTTGCACAAACGCGGCCGAACAGTTGCGGCACCAAGTGATGAGGCTTTGCACCGAATTTTTGCGCCACCCACCGGGGCCAACTTTGTCCTTCGGGCAAGTCGTAAAACCAATGCGGCGTTTGCACCCACGCCACTTTGGGATCGCGAAAATAGCCCAGTGTGTTTTGCAAAAATGTGGGCAAAAGACGTGTGTCTGCATCGCATATAACCACAAAATCGCCAGAGGTGTGCATCAAGCCATTGCGCAGATTGCCTGCTTTAAAGCCTTCGTTGGTGGCGCGTGCGAAGTAGCCAATGCCCTGGGACGCCGCCAGCTGCGCCATGTCCACGCGATTTCCATCATCCAGCAACCAAATCCTTACCCGCGTATGATCAGGCACACGCAGGGCCTTTGCATCCCTGATCGACGGGCCGACGACAGACACCGGCTCATCAAAAGTTGTGACAAACACATCCACGCTCACCGGTCCAGATGTGCCATCAAGCTGGGCTTGAGATCGGTTCTTCGGTGGCGCTTGCTTCGGAGTGTCCCCTTCGTCCCAAATATCAAAAGCCACCAACGCCGTGCCAAAGAAAAACAACGTTTCCGCAAGTGCCACCAACACAGAAAACCCCAACGCCTCCGGGTTGAGAGAATGCGCCCAACGCCAACAAAGATACAAAGCGCCCGCTGCCAGGCTGGCGCCTGTCCAAAAGTGCCACAGGGTCCTTTGTCGTTCTGAGAGCGGAGGATAAAACGACGGCCGTCGGTTTTCAAAGACCTCAAAATAGGGCGTTTTCATGTGATCTGGTCTCTTTTGGATCTTGGCGTCAACATCGGGTAACTCGTCATGCGCGGCGTCACTTAATCTCAATGGGAATTGACCTCCCGATGGTCCTGCACAAACTGATCCACCACCCGCAGGATGGCATCCACTTCATTGCCGCTGTGACCCTTTGCTGTGCTCCCCGTGGAGTAGGACCAAACACCTGCCGCAACCTTGATGCGCAGATCTCGCGCCAACAGCACCTCTTGGGACAGGCTGGCGAACACCGAGTACTCGTAGTCGCAAAGGTCTTCCGGGTCGGAGAAGGAAAAGTACAGGTTAAGCGTGGGTTGCCCCGCCAGCATCGCGGCCTTGTCTTTTGGCACCACCCGAATACCGGCCAGCATCAAGCGTTCTACAAATTGCCGATGCAGATCACGACCAAAATCGCCGCCAAATCCCGGGGGTGGCTTCAAGGGAGTCAAATCCAGATGCAGCGCCTCGACCCCGCGCAAGACCTCTCCTTTTACGGATCTGGGCAATGCAAGCGGATCAAATCCAAGCGCCAGCTCTGGCTGTCCCCCCCGGCACACACCCGGCGCGTCCGGATCATCGTTGGGCAATGGGTCAGCTTTGCGTACCCCGTCAGGCACGCCAAACAACCGGTGAATGAACCCGGTGTTGTTGGTGTCAAGCGCGCGACTGGAATAGCTGCGCATCTCGGTGCATTGTGCCCCGGCCGGGCAATGCGCACCAAAAAACTTCACGCGCTCCCAAAGAATCCAGAACCGGTCCTCCACCAGAGGCGGCGTCTGCCCCAGCGCGGAGCTGACCCAAAGCAGATACACCACCGCCAGACCGCACAGCCGGGTGCGCCATTGTGATAGACTTGAGAGCTGCATCACATCCCCCCAACCATCTGTCGATGGGGCCAAGACCGTGAAACTGGATCAGCTGCAGCCGGCACCACGCCCTCTAGTGGGATCTGACACCGCACGTCACCATTGGCAGTCCTGTGGTCAAGGGCCCAAGTGCCCGCAACAATCATTTCATCCACCCACGTTCCCGCGCGCACAGCTGTCTTGGGCATCACAATGGCGCGGCGCACCAGCGTACGCGCCTCCACATAGGCACCTGCGCCAATCGCCGTTGGTCCTTCGAGCTTGGCTCCGGCTTCGACCACCGCATCCGCGCCAATAAAACAGGGTCCGACAATCACCGCGCGCGGCGACACCTGCGCGCCTGCGGCGGCCCACACATGACGCCGAATTTCTCGCCCGCAGGGTTCCACGCCGGGGATCAGCCCCCGCAGTCCCCGCGACGTGGTGCGGTAAAAGTCACGCCCACAGCCCATATCCACCCAGCTGAAGTTTGCATCATAGACCTGCATGTGACCGCCAGCGGCCAAAACGGCGGGCATCAAGTGCCTCGCGATATCTTGGCCCATGCCCCCGCTCAGCCGCTGCAACGCCCGCGGGTTCACAATATAAATCCCGGTGCTCGCCAGATGCGATCGGGCCGCCTCTGGCGTTGGTTTTTCCACAAAACCAGTGATCCGCCCGGACACATCCGTTTCGATGATCCCGTATTTCTGAACGTCCTCAGGGGCCACCTGCTGTACCGCAATGGTCACTTCGGCACCCGTCCTGCGGTGTGTGTCCATCATATCCGCGAGATCCACATCACTCACGGCATCACCACACAGCACCACAAAATCATCATCAAACGCCATGCGCCGGGTCTGCAGCGCCAGAAGCGTGCTGGCAGATCCCATCGGCTCCGCGTGCCAATCTGAACCGACATACCGCCCCTCATTGAGAAACTGCACACTGCGGGATGCGGAGCTTTGAATATGCGCGTGAAACTGTGGCCCCAAATGCCCGGGATTCAGGATAAAATCTCGAATGCCGAACTGACTGAGATGCGCCATCACATGATCCAGAACCGGCCGTCCCAGCAGGTCGAGCAACGGCTTCGGGGTCTGATGGGACATCGGCGCCATGCGACTGCCTGTGCCAGCCACCAGCAACACAGCCTTCACCCCAGACAGACGTTTGGCCCGAAACGCAGGTGTCTGCAGGGCCTGCTCGCGGGTCTCAAACAGATCAAGCAGGCGCGACACGGCACAGCGATCAAACTCCCGTCGCACGGTCTTTCGCGCGCCAAAAAATCCCAAGACAACCTCACGCGGCATTTCGCTCTGAAACTCCACCAGAGCGGCCAGCCCCGACCGGGTGATCCGACGCACCGCGCTCAAATCCACCAAGAGCGCCCCACGCCCCTGCGCTTGCGCCTGAAGCTGTGCTTGACGCAATGTACCAAAATCCGCAGAGGTCAGCCGTCCGGTCACAAGTTTTAGGACCGATATCGTACCGTGATCGTCACTCATTGTGAGCATTGCATTCTCCTTGTTCAAACTTCTTGTCGGCCCCGGCCCAACGCCACAGGCGGAAAAGGGCCAAGCCCCACGGTCCATGCGCCACCACGCCACCGGCCCAACATCCACACCAACAAAGCTGTCATCGGCGCCGTCCACAAAAATTCAGCACAGATCAGGCGTGTGGGAGACCACGCACTGTCACGCAATGCGATCTCCGCTATGTCCAAAAAAATCGGATGACACAGATACAGGCCGAAGGCGTATTTTGAGACGTGCGACATCCAAAGTGGCCAGGATTTGTGCCCCAAACACATGCAGATCAATAGCAATCCCACCGGCATCAGGTAGTCGGCCCAATACGCACTCGGATCGTCAAACACCCAGTGGCCGGTGCGGACAACTGTGACCATGGCCCAGCTCTTAAAGGCAAATAGACCGGCCCCGATCAGTGCGATCGGCCCCAACCAGCTGACCCGCTCCGCAACAGTGCTGCGTTGCCACAGACCCAAAACGGCAGCAGCCGCAAACCCATAACCTGTGTAGGTCAACACTTTCACCAAGCGCACCACGTAAGGCAGCCACTCCGACCCCCAAAGCGCCGGGTAAACCACAGCCTCTAACGCGGATTTCATCCCCAGAAACACCACCACCAATAGCCCCAGAAGCGGCGCTTTCTCTGCGCATCGAAACAGGGGGTAAAAGAGAAGCAAACCAAACAAGGTTGGAATGAAATGCATGTGATACTTCACATCCCCTAACAGCAGAAATCCTGCCCACCCTTGCCACGAGATCACGCGCGCCCACTCAGCGTCGCCATAGCCAAACGCGTGCGCCTTGATCAGTCCGTAACCAGCGTAGAACACCGTCCAGAAGGCAAACGGCACCAACAAACGCCGGGCCTGTTCCCGCACAACTGCGTTGTAGCCACGCGGGCGCCGTGACAGAGCCATAAGCAACAACAAAACCGAGATCATCAGAAACAACTCAGTGCGGGCCGTATAAAGCACCGTACGCAGCAGCATTGGAACGAGCCGCTCTTGCGGACTCACCTCGGGAAAGGGCTGACCATTGGAATCCGCCGTGACATGTAGTCCAACCATGGAAATGCCAGCAAACAGGCGCAACGCGTCAATCCACGTGTGCCGCCCGGCCATATGACCTTCTGCAACCATGCAGCTCACCAATTAAAAACAAACAATACCCGCTTATCTTGGCAAAATAAATTCAACAAATCGTAAAAGAAAAACGGAACCTCCTCCAACATCTCACCTTATGGACACCGTTTATATAAAATAAACTCTTGTATTGGAGAATTTAGTCGAGGAGACTTTTTATGCGGTATTCTTTGTTATCTATCTTCCCCTCTCTTTGCCTTTTATGTGTCGCCCCGCTTTCCACGCATGCGCAGACCGCAGAGGAGACGTGCGCCCAAATTGGACAGACCAATGGTGCGCAATCTACAATTTGTGGCGCGGTCTCAGGCGCCTTGCAAACAGATGCGCGCGCGCCGTCAAAGGGGCCTGTTTCTGCTGAGGTTGAGGAAAGCCACATTTTCTTCACACGCGGTGGCACCTCACTGGATGAGGGTGCGCGCGCCCAACTGACCGCGTTGGTTGCCGTTCTAAACACGGATCTTATGCGCACCGCCTGCCTGCGCCTGATCGGCCATTCCGACAGCAGCGGTGGACGTGCCACAAATGACGCTCTTGCACTCAAACGAGCGACAACCGTGGGGGACGTCTTACGCGCCGGTCTCGACGATCCTTCCCGCGTCAGAGAGGTAATCTCTGCGGGAGAAAGCCAGCCTCTTCCGGACCTACCTTCGGTATCCCCGCAAAATCGCAGGGTCGAAATACGCGCAAAGACATGCTCTTAATGTAAATTCGTCCAAAGAAAGCTATGGGACTTGGTCAAAACACATCTAAACGCGAGACGTTCCATACCTCCAAAGCTCACGTGGACATGGCGTGCCTGACCCCTTCAAACGTATGGAGCGCTGACATCATGGGCACACATGCAGGCAACGGTCTTCCGTTGTCCCTATCTGACATTTAGAGCGGGTACACTCGGTCACCATTCGTCCTGTGTTGCCGTGACTGTGCTGAAACCTACGATGTGTTGGCACGCACATGTCAAAGGCCCTTCCGCGCGATCTGGTCTGAGGACGAGACGGGACAAGGCTCACATAAAGGTCGGCACGGGCTAGGCACGGGCCAACGGTCTAAGACCATCACACCAACAGTAAGGCAACAGGCTCCTGGCGCCATCGCTGCCAACGGTCGCGTGGCCCCTTGGCGCGCAGCGAAGCCTGTCCTCCCCCATATCTCTCGCTCACAAAAAAGCGGGCCGTCACCGGCCCGCCTCTCTCAAATACACACGACATCTCAAATGGCTTATTCACAAAAATTTCTTCAGCGCCGGAGCATTTAATCAGATCATTCACAGCAATATATTTTACGCGCACCATGTCATATATTAGATTAACGCATTTCGAATTTCATCGCTCTCAAATGTTCTATTTCGACATCAATACCTACATGGAACAAATATAGAACACTAGAATTGATATAATATTAATGTGGTCACCTGAGTGCGCTCCGCGCCTGCATTAACCATTAACTCATTTTGTGCTTGCCTCGAATCTTCAATTTCTCGATCACAAGGTTAATGGTTAACTGCATTAACCTTAATATTGGGTGGGGACCTGATGACAACCACATCGCCGTCTTGGGGCATGTCTCGTTTGCGGGCTACATGTGTCCACAGCTTTCTCGCGCTTGCGCTAGGTGCGGCTCCTAACATCGCCATGGGAGCAGAGCCGCACCCCACCCTGCAGGAAACTTTTGAAACCCATATTCCGCACAACTGGAGCGTCGCCAGTTATAGGTTCACACATCCCGCCTTCGACACCGACTGGTCCAAGGAAAATTTGCGCGTTTCAAGTGGTTTGCACCTGTCCTTAACACCGCAGTCTGGGCACAAGAACAGGTTTGTCGGCGCGTCTCTGCGGCACAAGGAGCGCACGCATTTCGGCCGCTATGAGGTGACCATGCGCCCGGCCAGAGGCGCGGGCATCGTAACCGGTTTCTTCACCTATACCGGGCCGTATTATGACACCCGACACGACGAAATCGACATAGAATTTCTTGGGCAGGACACCACCCGTCTACATGTGGCTTGGTTTGTTGACGGGGTGCGTCACAACCGCTTCATTCCGCTCGGGTTTGACGCGGCCACCAAACCCCGCACCTATGCTTTTGAATGGCATGCAGACCGCCTGCGATGGTTTGCAGAAGACAGATTGTTGTTTGAAGTCACCGAACACGATGCACCGCTGCCAAAAGAGCCGAGCTACCTGTTCGCCAATCTTTGGGCCGTGGACGAAAGCCTGTCCGTTTGGGCCGGCCACGCGCCGACAGGTTCGTCAGCGCAGGCGTTTGTTGGAAAGATTACATTTGCACCGTTTGACAGGCCCATCGCCCGCGGCGTCACACCTAACGCGCCAACACGTTTGGCACTGGCACGTCCCAAGCGTCCCTAAGGCCGCCTTACTTTGAATGCCCAAACACCGCAAACATCGCCGCCTGCGAAGACGTAAGATCAGGCCGTGACCCTGCGCGCCCTGTTGCAGCCATGACCACCACTGACATCACGGTGAGCGCGCAGAACACTTTCAAACGTCCACTCATCACACCGCCTCCCCATCATACCCTGAGGACACCAAACCCATCGCAGGTATACACAGCATGGTGGGGACATCTAACAAACAAGTCAAAACCATGATCTCGTCTCCTTTCTGGAGCTAAAAAGCCCGGGGCACATGATGCGCCCCGGGTGATCTAAAGTTTAGGCCGAGCGCTGAAAGCTCACTTCATCCTCTTCGTAGCTGGTTTCTGGCGAGGCACTCGCAACCGAGGAGGGACGGAAGTTCGCCACCAATTCCGCCAACTCGCCTGCCGCGTCTTGCAGAGTGCGGCCTTGCGCGCTGGATCTGTCCACCAACGAGGCATTCTGTTGCGTCACACGGTCCAGATCCATCACCCCAGCATTGATCTCGGTGATCGCGGTTGCCTGATCTCGCGACCCTTCCGCGATCCGCACAGCCAGACCACTAACTTCCTGAATTTTCTCAATGATCTCTTCAATTGCCTTACCAGCCTGATCGACCAGATCCACGCCAACCGCGACTTGATCTGCAGAGGTGTCAATCAGCTCCTTGATCTCGTTTGCACTGGTCGCAGAGCGCAGCGCCAAGGACCGCACTTCAGACGCCACCACAGCAAACCCACGGCCACTGTCACCGGCACGTGCGGCTTCCACACCTGCGTTTAGCGCCAATAGGTTGGTCTGGAACGAGATGTCCTCAATCACACGGTTGATCTCGCTGATCTTGCCCGCACTGTCTTTGATGTCCTGCATCGCATCCACAGCCGACTTCACAATATCACCGCCACGCAGGGCCTCAGATTTTGTGGCATCCACGGTGGTTTCCACGGATTTGGTCTGGTCTGTGGCCGCCTGTACAATGTCCGTGATCTGGCTGATCGCAGCCGCGGTCTCCTCCAGCGTAGCTGCCTGGCTTTCGGTGCGTTTGGCAAGGTTGTGCGTGCCTTCCGCCATAGATCCGGTCTCTTCCTCAATTTGAGAAATCGTTCCTAAGACCCGACCGATCACATCATCCAACGCCTCAGCGGTCTTGTTGAAATCGGCCCGCAGCATTTCATAGTCTTCGCTGAAGACATGGGTGATGCGGTGGCTCAACTGACCCTGCGCCAAATGGTTCAAACCATCCGCCAACTCACCAACGATCTCAGATTGTTCTCGTGCGGAGGCTTTGGATTTCTCCTCAAGCGCTTTGTTTGCTTTGGTGGCATCGACAAATTCGACAACCGCGCGCGCCAACCGTCCCAGCTCATCTTTGCGCCCAGCGCTTGGCACTTTGCTGCTTGTGTCGCCTTCACGCAGCGCAGAAATCCGATCCACGATGCGGGCCAACGGGCGTGTCACACCAGATGCGGCGATATACACGATCCCGGACATCACCAGACAGATGACCGCAACCGCAACCAACGACACCATGTATAGCTCGTTCACAACCGCTGCGATAAAACCGCTGTAAAACCCCATGACCATCACGGCCACAACTGAGCCGTCGCTGTGATGAATTGGAAATTTCACATAGGCAATCTGGTTCGCTTCCTTGCGGGCCTCAGCCTCTTCCAATGCGAGCACCTCGGCCACGCCTTCGTCCCAGCCTGTCTGATCCGCGCCCTCAACAGCCGCTTCGGCAAACAGGTCGCCGTCTACAAACACCTTGGCAAACAGGGCGTTTTCCATTTGTGTGACGCCGGCGATTGCACCAACGGCGCCATCTGTGTTGAAGTCCCAAACGGCTGCCGCCACGGGAGGCGCAACAAACGTTTGAGCCAACGCCAACTCGCTTTCGAATGCCTTAATCAGCGTCGAGCTCTGCTTAGAGACCCAGAACACCGTGGTGGCGACAAATGACACCAAAATACAGGCCACGATCGGCAGCAAAAGCCGCCCCATGATCGATAAACCCAAAACCCGTTTCTTCTCACGCGCCATTGCTTGCTCCGACGGGCCCCACACCCCATTTGCGCTTGGGCCCAAAATTGTTGCGCTTGATACCAAGCGCAGTTTCCAAAAAACGTGCCCCGGATTGCACCGAGAGCGCGACCACCCCGACAAGGTCACACCTTGCATTCGGGTTACGCTGTACCTTTGCAGGCAGCCTTACTTTTGGTGTCAAAGACTCTGCGGCACACTCAAAACGAGCAGCGCGATTGTTGCAAAATCCGCAGACATCAAAGGCAAAGGTGCCCTGTCCTGCTCCGGCAACACTAGGCAGGCTGAGTTAACAGTTGCTTACATGACGGGCATGGTTTCGCACGCCCCACACAATCAACTTAACTCTTTGACCAATAACCATTTTTTCTGATTTCAGTGGAGCTGATGTCACGCATGGGAACATTGGAAAATGCCCAAACCGGTGCAGACTGCCGACTCAGCAAACGATTCTCACGCGGGTGCAAGCGCGCATGGTGGTACACCTGCGCCGCTTTGGCTGTGCGCGCGTCAATCCGATCGCCGGGGCGCGCCAGCACGCCCACGGGCACCCGCGCCATGATCTCTTGCCAGTTTTTCCACCGATGAAACTGCGCCAGATTGTCCGCGCCCATCAGCCAGACAAACCGCGCCTGCGGACATTTGTCCTGCAACACTGCTAGGGTCTCTGCCGTATAGCGCGTGCCCACATGGCTCTCAAAGTCACAGACATGGACGCGCGGATGGTCCATAATCTCCCGCGCCGCCGCCATGCGCCGCGCCAATTTGGCTGGCCCGCGGTCCTTCAGCGGATTGCCCGGGCTCACCAGCCACCAGACCTGATCCAGATCGAAGCGTTTGAGGGCCTCTTTGGTGATATGCACATGCCCTGCGTGTGGCGGATCAAACGATCCCCCCAACAGGCCGATTTTCTGACCCCGCGCAACATATGGCAATCCGTAAGGCACGGGGTTTAGTGGGCTTTTGTGGCGCGAAGGTCAAGGTAACTCCCCTTGCCAAAGCAAAGCTTTGGCAGCGCCCCACTGGCCGACAGGGTCTTGCGCAGCACGATCCCGAAAGGTGAACCGCCCCCGTCAAACCGAAGGTCTGCCTCCGGCAAAACGCAGACGCTTCGCTTCCTGCCCCTCAGTTCGTGCGCGAGTTACACAAACGGAATTTTGGAAACATCCGTTTCGGGAGGCATACACTTATGCATTGCAAAGTAGTGTTTGAGGTACCTTTCAATTTTTGATTGGTTCGCCTTTGGCCCAATCAAGATCCTTTTTATTCCCAGAGGATTTTTCAAGCCTTCAAAAATTTTATCCTCTCCCAGAGAAAGTCTAAAGACTTTTCGAAACTCTCCACCAACCTCTGAAAACTGCCCAAACCGCCGGTCCCGCGAACTAAAGGTGCCTCCACAATAACAACGGTACTCTTGTTCTTCCTCAAAGTGTTTGTTTTTGTAAAGAAGAACAAACTTGCTTAAACGATGCGTCGTTTCGACATGTTTCCCGGCGTCCAACTCGCCTTCGAAGAAATCCAAAATTTCTGGAATTGGCCCACTTTCATAGCTCACCATTTCAGGGCCTTCAAAACAAGAGTCTTTAGCAAGAGTGGTTAGGTCGGCTTCACAAAACCCAATCGCAACAGGTTCGCCGCCGCTTACCAGTTGGCCGTACCCCCGCCACATCGCCAAAGAGTCGCTTGCTGAAGAAAAACAAACGACCTGACCGCCAATCCTAGTCGTGAGATCCGCCAAAACGCCTTCCACAAGCTTTTACTTTTTAGAACTTCAGCAAGAGTCGCAAAAGTTGTGTAGTGCCAGAGAATATCATTTCCTGCCATCAGTTGACCTCCTCATCCACACTGAAGATACTCCTCCAACAAAATCTCCCAGCTCTCTTCTGGATCGAAGTCATCCAGTAGCCGATCACCTTCGCGCTCCGTAAATGCTGCCATCCCATGTTGCACCATGTAGCGCGGTGAATGCGTTGGCGGTCCGAGCTCTGCCATTTGGGCGCACAATGCGTTGTGCCGTGGGCTGCCACTGTCGCCAAACCGTGCCACCGCCTCCTGCATGCGTGGGCCAAAAGCTTCGCCAGCGGCATATTGGATTTCGAGCATCATCACCTGCCCCGCCTGATGCGCCGTGGTGTCCTCCACCCGTAAAGTGTCATACGCCGTGCGCAGCTGCATGGTCACGATCAGTTCAAAAGCCCGATCATCCTGACCATCCTTGAAGCAGCGGATCACACCTCCGGCCAGATCAGCAGGGGAATAGTCGTTAGACAGCTTACTCAAAGGCACACAGCCCACATCAAAGGTGCTTTCCAGATTGCCATCCGCCTCATAGTTCGTGACCTGCGCCGCTCCCTGAGAGGCCCAAATCGCGCAGACAACCGCCAACCATCGCATGGCAAATTCCTTCTTCTTGATCGCGCGGATCATTGCCCTTTTGCCCGCGCTTGGCTAGACCCGCTGAAACAGCATTCTCATCGGAGTCGACCCCAATGGCATCTTATCAGTACGTCTACCACATGCAGGGTGTGTCCAAGACCTACCCGGGCGGCAAGAAATGTTTTGAAAACATCCACCTGTCCTTCCTCCCCGGCGTAAAAATCGGTGTCGTCGGCGTCAACGGCGCCGGTAAATCGACCCTGATGAAAATCATGGCCGGTCTGGACAAAGACTTCACCGGCGAAGCTTGGTCCGCTGAGGGCGCCAAAGTGGGCTACCTGCCACAGGAGCCAAAGCTCGACGAAAGCCTGTCCGTGCGCGAAAACGTCATGCTCGGCGTGGCCGCCAAAAAGGCCATTCTGGATCGCTACAACGAGCTGGCCATGAACTACAGCGACGAAACCGCGGATGAGATGGCCAAGCTGCAAGACGACATCGACGCCCAGAACCTCTGGGATCTGGACAGTCAGGTCGACATCTCCATGGAGGCCCTACGCTGCCCACCTGATGATGCCCGCATCGAAGACCTCTCCGGGGGTGAAGCCCGCCGCGTGGCGCTGTGCAAACTGCTGCTCGAAGCGCCGGAAATGCTGCTGCTCGATGAACCGACCAACCACCTTGATGCGGAAACCATCGCGTGGCTGCAACAGCACCTTATCGACTACAAAGGGACTATCCTTTGCGTCACCCACGACCGCTATTTCCTCGACGACATCACCAGCTGGATTCTGGAGCTCGACCGCGGCAAAGGCATTCCGTATGAGGGCAACTACTCCGCATGGCTGGAGCAGAAAGCCAAACGTCTGGAGCAGGAAGCCCGCGAGGACAAATCCAAGCAGAAAACGCTGGAGCGCGAACTGGAATGGATGCGTCAGGGTCAAAAAGCCCGTCAGGCCAAATCCAAAGCCCGTATCAGCGCCTATAACGAGATGGCCAATCAATCAGAGCGCGAAAAAGTTGGCCGCGCCCAGATCGTCATTCCAAACGGCCCGCGTCTGGGCTCCAAAGTCATCGAGGTCAACGGCCTCTCCAAGCACTATGGCGACAAACAGCTGATCGAGAACCTCGAATTCTCCCTGCCTCCGGGCGGGATTGTTGGCGTGATCGGCCCAAACGGGGCTGGTAAATCCACGCTTTTCAAGATGCTCACCGGTCAGGAACAGCCGGATGAGGGCACCGTGGAATACGGCGACACCGTGAAGCTGAGCTACGTCGACCAGTCCCGCGATGATCTGAACGACAAAGACACCGTCTGGGAGGCCATCTCCGGCGGCGCGGAAATCATCGAGCTGGGCGACGCGCAAGTGAACTCCCGCGCCTACTGCAGCTCATTTAACTTCAAAGGTGGCGATCAGCAGAAACCGCTGAACCTGCTGTCAGGTGGGGAACGCAACCGCGTGCACATGGCACGTCTGTTGAAAGAAGGCGGCAACGTCCTTCTCCTCGACGAACCCACCAACGATCTGGACGTGGAAACCCTCCGCGCGCTGGAAGACGCCTTGGTGGATTTCGCAGGCTGCGCCGTGGTCATCTCCCACGACCGCTTCTTCCTTGACCGCATCTGTACCCACATGCTGGCCTTTGAAGGCGATGCCCATGTGGAATGGTTTGAGGGCAACTTTGAAGACTATGAAGAAGACAAGAAACGTCGCCTTGGGGCTGATGCCCTTGAACCCAAACGCCTGAAACACAAGAAGTTCACTCGCTAACGCGAGGGAACTTCTTGTGGTTCCGTTTGGTTCAAGGAGTGCGTTGCAGGGTTTTGGCAAAGCCAACAACCCGTACGCACCCCGGCGAGATGGCTCGCAGACGTCGAGTGACCAAAATTCCAAGACACCCGCGCTCCTGCGCGGGTGTTTTCTTTTGAACACATCACTAGCGGCACACTAAAGCCCGCAAAGCGGGCTTACGCGTCCGACCCGCCCCCACGGGCGGGCGCAGGGTTGATCCGGATCTAAGTCTTCTAATTTTTGGACACAAGAACCTTGGGCTGCTCACCGATCCATTGATTGGTCCAAATTGCAAAAACTGGAAGCACCTGATAGTTGTGTTGACGGGAAAAATACAGGTACATCCTTGTCGGTTGAAGCACTTCAAACATCGGTCCGATTATACGCGGAGCTCGTTACGTTTCTAATCGCAGTCCTGACCTTTCTGGGACTTTTCTATAAAGCTGTGAACGCTCTACGAGATTCTTGGATTTCTTACCGCAGGCGGAGAAATATCAAAGGTTTGCTAATTGCCCCAACCGTTGAAGAAATTGCAGAGTATTCTGTGCAGCAACGGCAAAATGTAGACCCAGAAGAACAATTCCTTCGAAAGCAAATGCGGGAGCTTTCAAGGCATTTGGCGACAGCTTCACACATGGTTGGGCAACGTCGAATTTTTGCGATTTCCATGATGTTCATTGTTTCATTTTTGGTCTTGGGCGTCATGTACACAAAAGAACTGGTTTTTGCTTCCGGCAACTCGAATAGAGACTTGCTGTAGGACAGGGAAAATTCGGTTAGCAAATATTTACAACTTTGTTTAGCCACGCCAGCGACCTATGGCTGTAAGAAGACCTCAGCACAGCATTGTGATGGGAAGTACGCTCACCTTCCTGAGTGTGAACGTCTAGACGAAATTCTAGAAGAAAGAACTGACAATGAGCCCTAAAAGCGGTTCTTCTTTAGCAAGCCCGTAGGGTGCGCATTCACTGCGCACCACTTACCTCCACCACCCTACATGCCCCAAACAACAACGGTGCGCAATAAATGCGCACCCTACAGCCATCGCCCACATGCAATGTCTCGATGCACCGACGAATACGGCCACTCTTCAGCGTTCTGAACAAACCCATGTTTAACCGGGTTCATATGACAATACGTGATCGCTGCTCTATAGCTCTCCGAATCACGAATGTGATGCTCCCAAAACCGCCGTTGCCACACCGCCCTCTCGCGCCGCGCCACATGACTGCGACGCTGAGCGCCTTTTGGCACTGACCGCGAAAACCGGGCTTTGATCACCTGCCATCGTATCGCATAGTCACTGTCGTCCGGCGGCAACGTCCAAACCGCGTGCATGTGATCCGGCATCACCACCCAAGCATCAATATAAAACCGCCGCTCCGCATGTGTTTTAAAGACGGCTTCTCTCAAGGCATCGATACGCTGAACCAACAAATCGCCACCGCGCACCGCGAGATTGACGGTGAAAAACACCGTCGCACCGGGCACCTTGGGGCGAATATAGCGAGACATGTCTCCAGCTTATAAAACGCCAGTTAACCACTGATTAACCAACATCAATCATCACACCCCCGCCATCGCACTGTAACACCTCTTAAAACCACCGCGCCGCACCCCCATCCTCGGTAAACCACCACTTACGAGGAACCACCCCATGCGCCACCTGCTCCCTGCCCTCATCGCCGCGCTGCTCATGGCCGCCCTCATCGCGCTGGACATCGCCCGCCCCCTCGGCGCGCATCCGTGGTGGAGCCAAAAGACCTTGCTCATCGGCGCGCCCATCGGCCTGACCCTTGCCACCCTCGCGGGCCTCAAACTGCGCCCTCTCCCGCTGACGATCACCTGCGCCGTCGCCACAATCCTCGCCTTTGCCACAGCCAAATACGGTGGCACCCAATTTGCCGCCTCCTACGCTGAGGATCAATTTGCCGGACACCTCTGGCACTTCGGCTGGGTTGCCACCGGCGCCAGCCTTGCCGCCACGTTCACGTCCGGCGCAAAGTGGCGCCTCTTTCGCAGCTGACCCGGCGGCATCTGCGCCATCCCCCACAGCAAAGCCCAACTCGCGCCACATTTGCGCCCCATTTCACCGCTCTCTTGGTTAACGACGCAAACCGGAGCGCATCATGGCCCTTGTTCTCATCTTCGCTGGCAGTATCGCAGGTCTCCTCTTGGGCGGCTTTCAGATGGCGTTTCAGAACGCCAGCCTCTGGACAGGGTTTTCCACCTATCTCAGCTTCTCTCTTGGGTTTCCGATTGTGGCGCTCGCCATTGCCTTGGCCCTTGGCGCGCTGCGTCCCTCCCCCAAAGACCGCGACGCTTTTGACTACCACCAAGCCTAACAGGCCTGCGCGTCCCAAACATCTGTAGCGGAGCGCGCCGCGCGATGGGCACACCCCAACCTGCACCTATGGCGGGTCTTCCAATCGCGTCGTCAAAGCGCGCTCGACTTGCAACTCATCTGCGATCTTCATCTGTGCCCAGGTTGCCAACAGCCGGTTGATGCGCGCCTGATACCCCTGCCCCATGGCCCGGTAAAATCGTGCCACCGATTGATCCAGATACAGCGTGACCTTCTCTTTGGGTTCTTGGACATCCAGATCCTGTTCCAACCGATGCCACGCCTCAGGCACCGCCTCGCGGATCGCCTCAGAGACCCAACGCTCCGAGGTCAGCATCAACAGGTTGCGCCCCAAGGCTTCACGCGCCATGCGCTGCGTTTTGGTGCCCGTGCGGCGGCTTTGAAACTGCGGTGTGCTCTCAGACATGCGACGCCTCCTGTCCGCCATCCTGCGGCACAGGCATTAAAGGCGGCTCACCGCACCGCGCGGGGCATGTTGCCGCGGCGCATTTTGGTCCTAAATTGGCACCTCCGCATTACAGCCGCGATACAGACGCAATACCGACGTGCAAAATTCGCACCTCTAAGCCTCTGGCCAGCCTGAGGTTTCCTCCGGCACTGGCCGTGGTTTTCCATCCTCATCAATGGCCACATAGGTGAACACCGCCTCGGTCACTTTCTCCGAAATGCCGCGCCGATGGCGCACCGCCCAGGCCTCAATTTTGATCCCCATAGAGCTGGTGCCCACCCGTTCAACCCACGCCCAGACACACAGGATATTGCCCACCTGAACAGGGCGGATAAACTTCATGGCATCCACCGCAACCGTTGTAACACGGCCTTTTGCGCGCTGTGCGGCGATGATCCCGCTGGCGATATCCATCTGGCTGAGCACCCATCCGCCGAAGATATCTCCGTTGATGTTCACATCCGATGGCATCGCCACCACACGCAGCGTCGCCTCCCCGGCAGGGTGTTTCTCATCGCTCATCTCAAGTCCTTTCTGATTGCCTTACGTTACCCCTCTGGTGTCACTAGGAAAAGCTGGTAAAAATCCCCATCCATGGACGCCCTGTATGACCCAGTTTGACATCATCGTAATCGGCGCCGGCCCCGCCGGCTGCGCCGCCGCCACATGGGCGGCGAAACAGGGGCGGTCTGTGGCTTTGGTGGACAAGGCCAGCTTCCCAAGGAGCAAACTCTGCGGAGGGCTTTTTACGGAACGTAGCCGCAAGTATTACCGCGACATCTTCGGCCAAGATGTCGATTTGAGCCGGGCGGTCACGCGCACCGAACTCAGCCTCTTTCATGATGGGCAACTTCTGGCGGAGCTCAAAGATGTTCCCCCTCTCCATTTGACCATGCGGTTGGACCTTGATGCCACTATGTTCGCGCACGCCCTGGCAGCAGGAGTCGAAGATTTTTCCGGCTGTGCGATCTCAAAACTCACTGATACCACTGTGTTTTTTCGAGATGGACGCCACATCTATGCACCGATCTTGATCGGGGCTGACGGTGTGAATTCCGTCGTCGCGAAACAGCTTTTTGGCGCAGCGTTTGATGTTGCCACCATCGGTTTTGGTCTCGAAATTGAAGCCCCACCTGAGACTCAAAACCCAATTGAACACCCTCTCCGCATCGACTTCGCCGCCGCCGAGTGGGGCTATGGCTGGTCGTTCCCCAAAACCGCGTCAACCACTGTGGGTGTTGGCGGGTTGCGTGCTGCAAACCCAGATATGAAAGCTCATTTGCAGCACTATCTGAACACACTTGGCTTGTCTAAGGACACCCTAACGATTAAAGGGCACCACCTCCCGTTTGGAGATTTCCGAGCCCGTCCGGGGCGTGCAAATATTCTTCTGGCTGGAGATGCCGCTGGTTTGGTGGATCCAATCACTGGGGAAGGCATAGCTTTTGCATTGAAGAGCGGCCAAATTGCCGCCCAAGCGGCATGTGAGGCCCTTGCAGCCGACGCTCCCAGCACCGCCCTGAAACGCTACATTTTTGGACTAAAAGAGCTCCATAAAAATCTGCGCATCGCCCGAATTTTACGTCGCATCATCTTTGCACCACTCTGGCAAAAGGCACTTATTGGCAGCTTCAAGAGATCGGGGACGGTGCGAACGATGTATATGCGCCTGCTAGCTGGGCAGGTCGAATATCCGGAAGTGGCCCTTAGGGTGGTTGGGCGGATTCCGCACTATCTAATGAACGCGCTTAGACGGACGCCTTAATCCATTTTACGATCGCCGCCTTTGGCAGGACTCCCGAATGTCGCGCTCGTTCTTTCCCATTCGTAAAAACTGCCATCGTAGGAATACCGCGAATGCCGTATTTTCGGCCCGCATTTGGATAGGCCTCAGTGTTCAGCTTCACCAAACGCACGGACTCTCTGAAATCCTTTGCTGCGGATTGATACTGAGGCGCCACCTGCCGACAGGGTCCACACCAAGGAGCCCAAAAATCCACCACCAAAGGTATGTCATCGGTGCGCGCGGCTTTTTCAAAGGTCGCCAAGTTCACGTCAACAGCTTTGCCGCTCATCAACCCAACACCACAGGTGCCACATTGGGGATCCGATCCAAGTTTGTCATACGGCACCCGATTGATCTGACCACATTCAAAACATGTCAGCTTCTTACCACCCATTTTGACCTCGTCCTTTTGTCCTACCGATATAGCTGTTTGGCGGGCCTTGGGAAAGCAGCTCACAAAAATGAAAAGGCCGGGAACACGCCCCGGCCTTTTCGTAGACATATTCCATGTCAATCAGTTAAGAGCTTTGTCCGTGATTGCATGGGTCCATGCGCCTTCAGGTGTTTTGGTAATCACAGGGTCTGAGCCACCGGACATAAGGCTCTCCACAGTCCGATCAAAATCGGCCACATCCAGGGCACCGTTGCTGCCTTTGGTCAACTTGGCAATTTCAAACATCATGCGTGTCTGATGCTCTTCGGTTTGCGCACCAGATGCATCATTCTCCAGAACAATCATAGCCGCGTCTGTTGGATTGGCTTCAGCGTACTTCCAACCTTTCATGGACGCACGAACAAAGCGCACCATCTTGTCTTCAAACGCAGGATCGGTGAGGTTCTCTTCAAGTACATACATGCCGTCTTCCAGCGTTGCTACGCCTTGGTCTTCGTATTTGAACACCACCAGATCATCTTCAGTCAGACCGGCATCAATGATCTGCCAGTACTCGTTGTAGGTCATGGTCGATACACATGCCGCCTGCCCCTGAAGGATAGGATCAACGTTGAAACCCTGCTTAAGAACGGTCACGCCTCCCTCAGAACCATCGGTTGCAAGACCCAATTTGTTCATCCAGCTCAGGAACGGGTATTCATTGCCGAAGAACCAAACACCCAGGGTTTTGTCGGCAAAATCGGCAGGTGTTTCAATACCTGCATCTTTGCGGCAAGTGAGCATCATGCCGGAGCTTTTGAATGGCTGCGCGATATTCACAAGCGCAAGACCCTTTTCACGGCTGGCCAGTGCGGAAGGCATCCAGTCCAGAACGACATCGGCACCGCCACCTGCAATCACCTGAGCGGGCGCAATGTCCGGTCCACCAGGCTTGATTGTGACGTTCAGGTCTTCTTCGTCATAGAAGCCTTTATCCAGTGCCACGTAATAGCCCGCAAATTGAGCCTGAGTGACCCATTTAAGCTGCAAGGTCACATCGTCTGCGGCATGTGCCGCACCTGCAGCAACACCCAGTGCCGCAGCGGACAGTGTTTTTAGAAGCGTTTTCATTTGGCTAGTCTCCTTGTTGGTATTTGGTTTTTTGTTTGGTTCATTGCGCCATCTCCGCAGCGCTTTTGCAATGCTTCCCCTTTGGGAATCTCAATAATTCTGTAGGCTTACCGTGTTTGCCTCTGCGACGGGTGCCAGAAGGTCACCACTTTTTCTAACAACGCGACGCCGCCATAAAACAACGAACCTGCCAATGCAGCCACCACAATTTCGGCCCAAACCATATCGAGCGCAAGCCGTCCCACTTCGGTCGAAATCCGAAAGCCCATGCCTTTGATCGGGCTGCCAAAAAATTCAGCAACAATCGCACCAATCAGCGCCAGCGTTGTGGAAATTTTTAACCCGTTGAAGACAAATGGCATCGCTGCCGGCAGCCGCAGCCGCCAAAGGGTCTGACCATAGCTGGCGGCATAGGTCTGCATCAGATCTCGCTGCATATGATTGGTGGCTTGCAATCCTTCCACCGTGTTCACCAGCATTGGGAAAAACACCATCACCACAACAACAGCAGCCTTAGATTGCCAATCAAATCCAAACCACATCACCATAATAGGTGCCATGCCAATGATCGGCAGTGCAGCAACGAAGTTGCCCACCGGTAGCAAGCCGCGTTGCAAGAAAGGATAGCGGTCAATCACCAAAGCCGTAAGGAACGCCGCCCCACAGCCGAGCACATAACCGCTCAGCGCACCTTTGATGGCGGTTTGCACAAAGTCCTGCCACAACGTTGGTATCGACGTCGCAAATGTCAGCGCGATAACTGAGGGCGCAGGCAACAGTACAGGGTTGATCTCAAACCCACGCACCACACACTCCCATATCATGATCAGCGTCGCTCCGAAGATCACCGGGATCGCCAACGAAGTGCCACGTGTCCTTGGCAGACGAGAAAGAACCACATTGGCGCGCCATCCGGCAAACCAACACACAATACCTGTCATCAACCAGATCATGATGCCATCCCCATCCGCTTCAGGACAACTTTCTGCAATATCCCAATGATCCCAACCAAAGCTGCAGCCAAGGCCGCTGCGGTGATCAAAGCACTCCAGATTTGAATTGTTTGTCCGTAATAACTGCCCGCCAGCAAACGCGCACCAAGCCCTGCAACAGCCCCGGTCGGAAGCTCGCCGACAATCGCGCCAACCAACGAAGCGGCCATCGCGACTTTCAAAGATGGAAACAGAAAGGGCATAGAGGATGGAAGACGCAGTTTCCAGAACTCTTGACCGCCGGTCGCATGCCAGGTTTTCATCTGATCCACCATCATGTGGTCCGGGCTACGCAGGCCTTTGACCATCCCCACAACGACCGGGAAAAAGCTGAGGTACATCGAGATCACCGCCTTAGGCAGCAGACCCGATATGCCAATTGCGTTCAGAACCACGATGATCATCGGCGCAATTGCCAAAATCGGTATGGTCTGACTTGCAATCACCCATGGCATTACGCTCATGTCCATGGTCCGATTGTAGACAATGCCCACAGACAGCGCGATCCCAAGGCCGGTTCCCATCGCAAACCCCAAGAGGGTCGCCGATAACGTAATCCAGCTGTGATAAATCAAAGATCGCTTGGAAAACGCACGTCCTTTGGCGACCATGCCTCCAGTTGTTTTCCAGATTTCCGCGCCGACCTGATGTGGCACCGGAAGCTTAGGTTTCTTTTGGCGCATGGTGTCCGCCACCATCTCACCAAAGGTTATCTCCACATCGGCGCGTTTGGCTTTGTCATAGGCCCACGGAGCATTCAAAGCCACCGCAGAGGCATACCAAATCACGATGAGCGCCGCGACAACGGTGAGAACAGGAACAACGTTTTTCATCGCCGCCACTCCATTCGAATTTCGCGCACCGTATTTGGGGGCTCCGCATCATGACGGCTCACCTCCACAAACCCTTCGCGTTTGTAAAACTTCTGCGCTCGCAAATTTGGTTCATGTGTGCGCAACCAAACAAAATCGCGCCCCGCTTTCACCTTGTCCATCAACCTGCGCCCGACACCAGATCCCGGCGTCTTGCAGTATAGCCCGCCAACGCGATTAATCTCAGGCACATAAGACAAGTACCCTTCGATTGGCGCGCCAAAGACCCACATTTCTCGCGTCGGCAAAGCGTCACGAATGAACCCGGCAATCTCTTCGACCGAGTAAATCGTTGGCATCCAATCGGTAGCGCCCTCCCAATCGCAAACGATCTGCGCCATTGCGGGTGCATCCGACGCCACTGCCCGTCTCACGTCGGCCTCAGTCATCACCATGCCCCGCACGCAGGCCATCACGTACCCGATGGGCAATCTCGATGAATTCCGGACTGTCACGGATGTCCAGTGGTCGTTCTTTGGGCAAAGTGCTCTCGATCACATCTGTGATCCGCCCCGGACGTGGGCTCATCACCACGATCTTGGTCGACAGATACACTGCCTCTGGGATTGAATGTGTCACAAATCCGATGGTCTTGTTGGTGCGCGCCCAAAGCTCCAACAACTGTTCGTTGAGGTGATCGCGCACAATCTCATCAAGCGCCCCAAACGGCTCATCCATCAAAAGGATATCAGCATGAAACGCCAGCGCGCGCGCAATCGACGCCCGCTGCTGCATCCCGCCTGACAACTGCCAAGGATATTTCTTCTCAAACCCCTCCAGATGTACCAACTCCAGCACATCTTTCACCGCCGCATCCTGCTCCGCTTTGCTTTTGCCCATGATCTCCAGCGGCAGGCGGATGTTGCCACCAATTGTGCGCCATGGGTATAGACCGGCGTGCTGGAACACATAGCCATACGCCCGGGCCTTGCGGGCCTCTTCAGGGCTCACACCGTTAACGGTGATCTCCCCGGCGGTCGGTTTCTCCAAATCAGCCATACAGCGCAAGAAAGTGGTCTTGCCACAACCCGACGGCCCAATAAAAGAAACGAAGTCTCCTTTGTTGATCTCAAGATCCACATCCTTGAGCGCATGTACGGGTCCGTCGTTTGTTTCAAACGTCAGGCTTAGGTTTTTGGCGCTGATCACTGTTGACACACCGCTCTCCCCATCTGTCATAGTCATATTTTTATTGCCTTCTTTGGGAGCACGCCCTGATGACGTCTTCTTCTATGTCCAACAAGTGCCAAAAGCTGCGCCCTGGCGAGACTTATGCTGGCAAGCAAGGTTTCAGCTATTTTGAGGGCATCGCCCGCGAAACCACCGGATCGCAGGCCATATGCATGCACATTCTGCGCATCCCGCCCGGCGGCCGCGCCAAAGCCCATCTGCACGAAAGCCACGAAACGGCGATCTATGTGATGGAGGGCAACGCGGTGATGTATTGGGGCGAAAGGCTGGAAAACTTTATGAAAACCGACCCCGGCGATCTGGTCTACATCCCCGCAGGCGTGCCCCACCTGCCGATCAACACCGGCGAGGTGGAAGCCGTCGCCATCATCGCCCGCACCGACCCGCACGAGCAGGAAAGCGTGAAACTTCTGCCCGAGCTTGAGGATTTGGTGCCATGAAACACTCATGATGCCACCGTTTCATTTACTGTTGGCGTTTTGCGAAGCCTAATTACAGTCAAAACAGCAAGCCCAATCAAACAAATCGGGCCAACAAAACGGGCTATCACCGGCACAAGGAAACTGTCCGGCGCTTCACAAGTTGGCCCGGGTTCCCCCCTAGCTTGCCATTCTCCACAAGCCAGGATCGCATACATCTCCAGCATGACAAAAAGGACGAGCCCGGCCATGAGTACGGCGCAAGCAAGCACGCCGACGCGCCCGCCAACACGCTGCCCCACAGCCATAAGCGCTGCCGCTATCCAAAGCGTCATTGCTACAATAATCGCAATAAACAGCAACAGCGTTAGCATCGGCTCGGTTACACCCCTGTCGCCGGAATACCCGAACGCTTTACAGGCTGCGGCGCACTCAGCTCTTTCCACGTGCTCAGCGCCTTGTTCACCGTGGTGTTGGCTTCACGTTCCACAAACTTGCCATGGCCTTCCTGTGTGCGGATGTCTCCGTCATGCACCGCCACCTGCCCCCGTGTCAGCGTAAAGCGTGGCAGGCCTTTGACCTCTTTGCCCTCAAAGACGTTGTAATCAATCGCCGACTGCTGGCTGCCTGCGGAAATTGTCTTGGTTTTCTTTGGATCCCAAACCACAAGGTCCGCATCCGCGCCCACCAGAACCGCGCCCTTCTTAGGGTAGCAGTTCAGAATTTTCGCGATGTTGGTCGAGGTCACCGCCACAAACTCATTTGGCGTCAAACGGCCGGTCTCGACCCCATGGGTCCAGAGCATCGGCATGCGATCTTCAAGCCCGCCGGTGCCATTCGGAATCTTCGAGAAATCCCCCACGCCATAGCGCTTCTGCTCGGTGGTGAAGGCACAGTGATCGGTCGCCACCACACTCAAGGAGCCAGATTGCAGACCCGCCCATAGGCTGTCCTGGTGTTTTTGGTTGCGGAATGGAGGCGACATCACCCGACGCGCAGCATGGTCCCAATCCGGGTTGAAATACTCGCTTTCATCCAGCGTCAGGTGCTGGATCAGCGGCTCACCCCACACGCGTTTGCCCTGCATACGTGCACGGCGAATGGCTTCATGTGCCTCTTCACAGGAGGTGTGCACCACGTACAGCGGCACACCCGCCATATCGGCAATCATGATCGCCCGGTTGGTGGCTTCGCCTTCAACTTGGCTAGGGCGCGAATAGGCATGCGCTTCAGGGCCGTTGTTGCCTTCTGCCAGCAGCTTCGCGGTCATCTCGGCAACCACATCACCGTTTTCGGCATGCACCATGGCAATCCCACCGAGCTCGGAAAGACGGTTGAACGAGGCAAACAACTCATCGTCATTCACCATCAACGCGCCCTTGTAGGCGAGGAAGTGCTTAAACGTGTTGATCCCGCGCTGCTGGATCACGGTCTGCATGTCGTTAAAGACCTGCTCACCCCACCAGGTCACCGCCATGTGGAAGGAGTAGTCACAGTTCGCGCGGGTGGATTTGTTGTCCCAGCGTTTGATCGCATCCAGCAGGCTCTCGCCTTGGTTGGGCAGACAGAAATCCACCACCATCGTGGTGCCCCCCGCCAGACCAGCCCTTGTGCCGCTCTCAAAATCATCGCTGGAATAGGTGCCCATAAACGGCATCTCAAGATGCACATGCGGATCAATCCCGCCTGGCATCACGTAACAGCCGGTCGCATCCAGCTCTTCATCACCCTTGAGGCCTTTGCCAATCTCGATGATCTGCCCGTTCTCAATCAGCACATCCGCCTCGTAAGACAGATCTGCGGTCACAACGGTGCCGTTCTTAATGACTTTGGTGGTCATGACTATTCTCCCCTAAACGTAGTATGAAAGCGCCAATACGGCACCGTCACCCTGTTCTATGCGCCGCCAATTCACAAACGCCGCCATTTCTTGAAAACCCGCCCATACGTCCGAGCATTTTTTGGCCCAAGTCGATGCATCGACAATCTGCAATGTAAGCAAGTAGCCCTTATCCACAGTCACAGAACTCAACCCGCTGGCCACATTATCCACGTGCGTCATGCAATCTATCCATGCATCAACATTGCGACCATAGAACGAAGGAAAGCCAATTTTGACCGAAAATTCGTCGTGAAAACTCGGCCAATCATGGATGGCGCTTCCTTCAATTGAGACTATGGACGAAGCGGATGTCACTCCACAACTTCCGCAGTCTCGAGCACCGCATGCAGCATCACATCCGTGCCTGCGCTGGCCCACTCCTTGGAAATCTCTTCCGCCTCATTGTGTGAAAGCCCGTCCACGCAAGGACACATGATCATCGCTGTTGGGGCCACATCATTGATCCAGCAGGCGTCATGTCCCGCGCCAGAGACAATATCCATGTGGCTGTATCCCAGACGTTCCGCCGCTTCGCGCACAGCACTCACGCAGCCTTCGTCAAAGGCGGGCGGATCAAACTGGCCTACGATTTCCCAATCTAGCCCCACCTCAATCTCTTCACACAGCTTCGGCGCCTTCTCTTCAAACTCCGCCAGCATCGCGTCAATCACCTCTTGCAGGTGGCTACGGAAATCGATGGTAAACACCACCTTGCCCGGAATGATGTTGCGTGAGTTTGGATAGACATCCACATGGCCAATCGCGCCCACTGAATTGGGCTGATGCTTCATCGCAATTTCATGCACAAGCTCGGTGATCCGCGCCAATCCTCGTCCTGCGTTTTTACGCATCGGCATTGGCGTGGAACCCGTGTGGCTCTCTTTGCCGGTCACCGTGCATTCAATCCAACGCAAACCCTGACCGTGGGTTACAACCCCGATGTCTTTCTTTTCCGCTTCCAGAATGGGCCCCTGCTCGATGTGCAACTCAAACATCGCATGCATTTTGCGCGCACCGACCTCTTCATCGCCAACCCAGCCAATACGCTTCAGCTCATCACCAAACTTCTTGCCTTCGGCATCCACGCGATCATAAGCCCAATCCTGCGTATGCCGCCCGGTAAACACACCTGATGACAGCATAGCAGGCGCATAGCGCGTGCCTTCCTCATTGGTCCAGTTGGTGACCACAATCGGGTGTTTGGTCTTTATACCCAGATCGTTCATTGAGCGCACAACTTCCAGCCCCCCAAGCACACCAAGCACGCCGTCATACTTGCCGCCCGTCGGCTGTGTGTCCAAATGACTGCCCATGTAAACCGGAAGCGCCTCGGGGTCTTCACCGGTGCGCGTGGCAAACATATTGCCCATCGTGTCCACGCCCATGGTCATGCCAGCGGCTTCACACCACGTCTGAAACAACGCGCGCCCTTCTGCATCGTCATCTGTCAGCGTCTGTCGGTTGTTGCCGCCCGCAATGCCCGGACCAATCTTTGCCATCTCCATCAGACTGTCCCACAGCCGATCTGCATTCACCTTTAGGTTCTCACCGGGCGCACCCATTTTAACACTCCCTTGTTCTGGCCGAAGTTCCGCGATCTGCTGGATTATACCCTTGCTTGTGGGGCTCTTGCTTTCGCGACCATCCTGACCGTATGGTCAAAGTCAGAGCACCACACCTTGACCAACCGGTCAAGAAAATTCTTAAGGTCCATCCGATGTCCACAACACGCGCCTCAAACAGCAAAAAACTGCGACGCCAAGAGGCAGAGACGCTGATTTTAGCAGCAGCAGAAAAAGTTTTTGCCGAAGCAGGCTTTGGCGGCGCCACCATGCAGCTCATTGCGGACGTCGCAGGCCTCCCGAAAGCAAACTTACATTACTACTTCCCAACCAAAGAGTTACTCTATCGGCAGGTAGTTCAGAATATCTTTGAAATCTGGCTCCAAGCAGCGGATTCATTTGACCAAGCGGATGGTCCAGCAGAAGGGATCGGGGCCTACGTTGACGCAAAGATGGAGATATCACGCCGCCATCCGGAGGGCTCAAAAGTCTGGGCAAGTGAAGTGATGCATGGCGCACCCGTGATTCAGGATTACCTGGAAACCACACTGACCGAATGGACCAACGGCCGGATTGACGTCATCGAACGTTGGATCTCGGAAGGTCGGATGGAACCTATCGATCCGCGCCACCTGCTCTATATGCTTTGGGCCACAACTCAACATTACGCCGACTTTGGGCACCAGATCGAAACCCTCAACAAAAGTGCGCCCCTGTCGGATGCACAATGGGAAGACGCAAAAGCCAGCGTGAAGGGCATCATTCTGCGTGGCATCGGCGCAATCCCTGACGATACGGCAACATAGCCGTTTGGCCTATGGACCCAACGCCTCACCTTCGTTAGCGTAAAAACAAAGAGTTACGGAACGTTACACATGCCCGAGGCCCAAACGCGCAAACCAAGCCGCATTCAACAACGCAACCGCAAACGCATTCTGGATGCCGCTCTTGAGGTTTTCTCCAGTCATGGCTTTCGTGGTGCGACGTTGGATTTGATTGCCGAAGAGGCAGGCTTGTCCAAGCCAAACATCCTCTATTACTTTGATGGCAAAGAAGACATTCACGCCACTTTGCTCAACCAATTGATGGAAACTTGGCTTGATCCATTGGAGCATATGGACCCTGACGGGGATCCTATCTCTGAAATTATGTCCTATGTGCACCGAAAATTGGAGATGAGCCGCGAGTTTCCTCGCGAAAGCCGATTGTTTGCCAACGAGATCTTGCAAGGAGCACCCCGTATGGGGCCACACTTAGAAAGTGACTTGAAGCCTTTGGTGGAACGGAAAACCAAAGTGATCTCCGAATGGATCGCCCGCGGAAAAATAGCTGATATCGATCCGCGGCATCTGATCTTTTCGATTTGGGCGACAACCCAGCACTACGCCGACTTTGATGCACAAGTGCGCGTTCTGATGCCCGATGAAACGGAAACCATGCACGGTGCCGACACCTATCTGGACGTTCTGTTTCGCAAGGTTTTGTCCCCGTAGTCCCAAACAAACAGCACCGCGAAATATGGAGAAGTGCTGCATTCTAGCGACACCTGACCTGCAACCACTTTGTTTCTTTTGAATTTTTGGCGCTCCTGCGCTAAATTTAATAAAAATATACAAAAACTAAAACAAAATTGCAGGCAGGCAAATGAGCACGAAACCGCTTCTGTTTCAGATCGGGCACAACAAATGTGCCACCAGCGCACTATTCTTTTTGTTTCTCAGGTCGGGGCACTATGCGCTCCATAGCGGCGGACGTTTCTGGAAACGCCGACGCAGAGGGGTTCTGGGCATGCGCAGCCCCCAAGAGCACATCCACAACAATATCCTTGCTGGTCATGATCCACTCAAAGGCCTTGAACCTTTCACCGCATTTTTTGACATGGAATATAAGCGCGGCGACACTATCGTGGAGAACTACAAGCGGTTTCCGATATTTGCCCGCAACCACCCGCAAGCAAAATTTCTCATGAACACCCGTGATAAAGAAAACTGGTTGCGCAGCCGCGTACGCCACGCCAACGGATTGTACTTACGTCGAGAAATGAAACGCCGGGACATAAGTTCTAGAGATGTCATCTCAAGTTGGGCGGATGATTTTGATCGTCACTTGGAAAAAGTGCAGACCTTTTTTGAGGCAGAGCGTGATCGGCTTCTGATTTACAATATCGAGCGCGACAACATCCAAAGTGTCATCGACTTTGTGGAACCAGAATTCAAACTGGACTCACGTCATTGGCTTCAGGTGCGTAAAACAGACGCTGTTGCCGACAAACTTGGGTGGGACGCGCCAGATGAAATGGTAGAAAGTTCCCTCAGGCACGTTGCGTAACCAATGCGGTTAAATAGGTGAGGAAGCCGGGCAATCGCCCGGCTTCCCTTTTTTGTTTTGCAGATGGCCTTACTCAGCAGCGGTGGCAGCAGGGTTGTTCGGATGCGTGGTCCAATTCCCATAGTCAGCTTCAACAAGCTTGCCTGTACGCTCGTCCAATTCGCCAACCTCCAGCGTGCGCATTGTGATGCAGTTGTCTACTGGGCACACGTTAACGCACAAATTACAGGCCACGCATTCCTCATCCTTCACGGTAAACACACGATCTTCCGACATCGCAATCGCTTGATGGCTGGTGTCTTCGCACGCCGCATAACACCGACCACATTTGATACAATCATCCTGATTGATCTCCGCTTTGGTGATGTGGTTCAGGTTCAGATGCTGCCAGTCTTTCACGTTCGGTGTCGCCATACCAACGAAGTCCGCTGTTGAGGTATAGCCTTTCTCGTCCATCCACTGAGATAGGCCAGAGATCATTTCTTGAACGATCTTAAAGCCATAGGTCATTGCGGCCGTACAAACCTGCACATTGCCCGCACCCAAGGCCATAAACTCGGCCGCATCGCGCCATGTTGTGACGCCACCAATACCAGAGATAGGTAGATTTGCGGTTTCCGGATTGCGGGCAATCTCCGCAACCATGTTCAACGCAATCGGCTTAACCGCTGGGCCGCAATATCCACCGTGCGAGCCTTGACCATCTATCATTGGTTCAGGGCTCATCATGTCCAGGTTCACCGAGGTGATTGAGTTGATCGTGTTGATCAAAGACACCGCATCTGCACCGCCGCGCAGCGCAGCCTCGGCCGGGTACAACACGTTGGTGATATTTGGTGTCAGCTTCACAATCACGGGTAAATCCGTGGTCTCTTTGCACCAGCGCGACACCATCTCGATATACTCTGGCACCTGACCAACAGCGGAGCCCATGCCACGCTCTGCCATACCATGCGGGCAGCCGAAATTCAGCTCAAACCCGTCACAACCAGTTTCTGCGATCGTTGGAAGAATACGCTTCCACTCATCCTCCTCACAAGGCACCATCACAGAAGCGATCAGCGCGTGATCCGGATAATCCCGCTTAACGCGTGTCATCTCCTCCAAGTTAACTTCCAACGGCCGATCTGTGATCAGCTCAATGTTGTTCAAGCCAAGCAACCGTCGGTCTGCACCATGAATGGCCCCGTAGCGCGGCCCGTTGACGTTCACGACAGGAGGACCTTCCGCCCCCAAGGTTTTCCACACGACGCCGCCCCAGCCCGTTTCAAAGGCACGACGTACGTTATACTCTTTGTCCGTTGGCGGCGCCGAGGCGAGCCAGAACGGGTTTGGGGATTTGATCCCTACAAAATCACTTTCGAGATTGGCCATTTGCTTATCTCCTCTTACGCCGACAACGCGGCGTGAATGTCATCGGCGGCATCGCGCCCTTCAGCCACCGCTGTCACGGTCAGATCATCACCGCCTGAGGCGCAATCGCCCCCAGCCCAGATGCCTTCCACTGATGTCCGGCCAGCCTCATCAACTTTGATCTTCCCCCATTCCAGTTCTGGAAGGTCCTTACCCTCCAAAGTCTGTCCAATGGCTTTGAACACTTGATCTGCAGTCAAACGCACGGTTTGGCCGGTCGGTTTCAAATCATTGTCAGTGTATTCAAATTCGATCTCGCAGACAGAACCGTTGCCGATCAAAGCTTTCGGCGAAGCGTTTGTGATGATCCGCACGCCTTTAGACGCGGCAAGATCTTGTTCAAACGCAGACGCATTCATGCGGTCTTTGCCGCGCCGATACACCAGCGAAACGTTCAACGCACCTAACAGCTTCGCCTGCACCGCCGCATCCACGGCAGTCATGCCACCGCCGATCACCACGACGTCACGGCCAATCTCTACCTTGGACAGATCTTTGGCTTGGCGCAGGTCCGCAATGAAATCTACGGCATCATCAACACCCGTTTTGTTTTCGCCATCAAGCCCAAGCGCGTTAACGCCACCTAGGCCAATTGCCAGGAAAACCGCGTCAAAGTCAGCCTTCAAACCGCTCATCGACAGCTCGTCGCCGAGTTTCTTTCCGGTTTCAACGGTGATGCCGCCGATCTTCAGCAGCCATTCAACTTCGCGCTCAGCAAAGCTTTCAACCGATTTGTAGGCCGCAATACCAAATTCATTTAGCCCCCCTGCTTTCGCGCGTGCGTCATATACTGTGACGTCGTGGCCATGCATGGCCAACCGGTGCGCCGCTGCCAAACCCGCAGGACCAGCACCAACAACGGCAACGGCCTTTCCCGTGCTGCTGGCGCGTTCAAATGGATGAACACCCGCGTCAACCAAAACGTCCGTGGCATAGCGTTGAAGACGGCCGATCTCTACAGGATTGCCTTCTGCGGCTTCTCGCACACAGACTTGTTCACACAACGTCTCGGTGGGGCACACCCGCGCGCACATGCCACCCAGAATGTTCTGGTCGAAGATCGTTTGCGCCGCCGCCTCCGGCGTGCCTGTTGCGATCTGTCGGATGAACAGTGGAATATCGATGTCTGTTGGACAGGCCGTCATACAGGGCGCGTCGTGACAAAAATAACAACGATCAGCCGCGACAAGCGCTTCGTGATCATCAAAACGAGGATGCAAATCCCCAAAATTCTCGAACAAATCAGCAGAGCTCAGTCGCCCTGCCTGAATGCCGTCGCTAAAGGGTGTGTTGGACATGGAACCTCCCCATACACCTTGTTGGCTACTAATTTCAGGCTGACACAGCTTCCTTTACCGATCAATAAAAAATTTACCGATTGGTCAAATTAAATGAACCCATCTTCCACTGCAATTGATGTGCTTTTCCGCCCAAAATGCGGGCGCCCGAGGGCTGAATTCGATCCCAAACTCTCACTCGATTGCCCGCGATATTCCGAGCTGGTCCATCAGCGAACACCCGCTCGAATTGTGAAAAATAGGTGAAATTGGCCAAAAAACCCCGATTTAGGCCGGTTTGCTCCCAATCAGGTCTTGTTTTCTGCGCTATATCAAATCACATGGGAGGTGCGCAGTTTCTATCGTCGACCCTCTGCTTCTACCGGCACAGCTTTTCGATCCAGATACCCGCCGGGTTGTCGCATTTTGCGGACAGCATAATTTTAGGAGAAACGACGATGGCTACTGGCACCGTCAAATGGTTCAACACCACCAAAGGCTTCGGCTTTATCGCACCTGATGAAGGCGGCAAAGACGTATTTGTACACATTTCCGCAGTTGAGCGCTCTGGCCTGACCGGCCTGGCCGACAACCAGAAAGTCAGCTACGAGCTGCAAGCTGGTCGCGACGGCCGCGAAAGCGCGATTGATCTGGCACTGCTCTAACGCAGGTCGGATTTACCGTTCGAAGGCGCCACACTGTGGCGCCTTTTTTTGGCCAGGTGATCGAAGGCAATTCGAAAAAAGACCAAAGACAACATCAAAAAGGCGAGGCAATGACGCCTCGCCTTTTTGATGTTGTTCCAAAACTGGAAACATGGTCGGGACGGCAAGATTCGAACTTGCGACCCCCTGTACCCAAAACAGGTGCGCTACCAGACTGCGCTACGCCCCGGACCGTGGCACCGTTTAGCTCTCCTTTTCGGGAATGAAAACCCCCTAACAAGGCCAGTTTGCAATTTCCTGTAAAAAATTTGGGTGGCGCATTAAAGTACCTTCTGTAATTCCCAGAGATTTTGCCAATCCACCGTTTATCTCGAGCACATAGCGCACGGCTTGCCCCCCGAAAATCGAGGTTTCGTCCAACGGAATCGCATTGTGGTGGATGTGCTGAATCACGCCTCTTTCATCTGCAAAGAGTATATCGAGGGGAATCAGTGTGTTGCGCATCCAAAAAGATGCCGGACCAGTTCGCTCATAAATGAAGATCATACCAGCGCTGGCAGGCATACTGGGACGGTTCATCAATCCCCGACTACGTTCAGCATGGGTATCCGCGACTTCGACAGAAAAGCGCGCTTGGCCCCAGTCACCTTTGAGCCAAAGCGCATCTTCCCGGCAAACGCTTTGCGCGGCAACGGATGGAGGCCATCCGAGTGTTGCCAGCACGACAATTAAAATGCTGGCCACTCGGCCAGCATCAACTAACTTTGAGATTCGTCTGAAACCGCGTTTTCCCACGCCAATACCTCGGTTGCCATGCGACCACGTTTACCGTCGATCACACGCAACGCCAAGGCTTCTCCCGGCTGAAGATCACTTAGGCCAGACCGACGCAGCACTTCGATATGCAAGAAGATATCTTCTGGTCGGCCAAAAACATTCGCAAAGCCAAAACCTTTGCCTTTGTCGAACCACTTCACCCGTGCGGGCTCCAAAGGCGTTGATCGGATGTCATCCAGATCCATACCTTCAAAATCAGCAAGGGCGATTGTGCTTTCGCTCTCTGGCGCATCGATGCCGTGCACCTCCACGGCTTGCGCACCGCGATTTGTCACTTGTACGGTGACGTCAATTTCAGACCCATCCGCCACAGAACTCTGGCCAAAGTTGCGCAATACATTTGCGTGCAACAAGATGTCTGGCCCACCGTCATCTGATACGATGAAACCAAATCCTTTGACCGGATCGAACCATTTCACCACGCCCATAGTGCGGGTGGTGTCTTTTTCTAGTGTAGTCAATGCCTCAACCTTAGTTTGTATCATCCCCATGATGAGACAGACTTTGCTGCATCACACGCGGTTCGGCAAGCGCAAAAATCCATGCATTTCATGCGCTTGCTAGCTAAAGTTTTAACGAGTTAAGGGTTAAGCCTGACAATTTCCCACGGTTTTTCAGGAGCTTCGCGGGTCCAACGGAACCTATCATGCATTCGAAATGCACCATCTGCCCAAAACTCTATTTCGGCAGGAACAAGCCTAAATCCTCCCCAAAAAGAAGGACGTTGGGGATTCGTGCCGTGTTGAGCTGTCATTTTTGCCACTTTCGCCATCAAATCTGTGCGCGATTTCAGCGGTTGAGACTGCTCGGACGCCCAAGCTCCCAGTTTACTCTTCAAACTCCGCGACTCAAAATATGCGTCCGCCTGGTTTCCTTCCTCGCGCTTAACGTGTCCTCTTACACGAATCTGACGGCGCAGACTTTTCCAGTGCATCACAAAAGCTGCTGTTCCCGACTTTTCGATTTCTCGCGCTTTGGCACTGCCGTAATTTGTGTAAAAGACAAAAGCCCCGTCTTCGATATCCTTTAAGAGAACCATGCGTGCATTCGGCATGCCAGAGGCATCCACCGTAGATAAAGCAATCGCATTCGGGTCATTGGGTTCAGATACTTCTGCTTCTTTCAACCAAATACGTGCGATCTCAAATGGATCGTCGCCTGCAAAAATTCCGCTGCGTTCACTCATGTCTGCCTCCGTTCGATTGGGAATCCCCCAATACACTCTTTCATTCATGTTCATTCATGCCGGGCGAAGCCCTTGATGCAACAGGTGCAATCGCCTAAAGGTCTGCAATAACGAAGTGGGACGGAGTGTACCGGATGTCAAATCAACTCATGGCAGGCAAGCGGGGCCTGATTATGGGGCTTGCAAACGACAAGTCCATTGCTTGGGGTATCGCGAAGGCCTGTGCTGATGCGGGAGCCGAGATGGCCTTTACCTATATGGGTGATGCTTTCAAAAAGCGTGTCGTACCACTTGCTGAACAGTTGGGTGTGGAAACACTCATTGATTGTGACGTGTCCGATCCTGCATCGATTGATGCTGCGTTTTCCGACATCGAAGCCAAATGGGGCAAAATCGACTTTATCGTTCACGCAATTGGCTTTTCCGACAAAAACGAGCTGCGTGGCCGCTACGTTGAAACGTCCAAAGACAATTTCTTGATGACCATGGACATCTCTGTTTACTCTTTTACCGCTGTGATGCAGCGCGCAGAGAAGCTCATGAAGGACGGCGGATCTGCCCTAACGCTTACATACTACGGTGCAGAACAGGTTATGCCACATTACAACGTAATGGGCGTAGCCAAAGCAGCATTGGAAGCCTCGGTGAAATACCTCGCCGAAGACCTCGGCAAAGATGGCATTCGCGTCAACGCAATCTCCGCAGGCCCGATCAAAACACTTGCAGCTTCCGGCATTGGCGATTTCCGCTATATCCTGAAATGGAACGAGCTAAATTCGCCTCTGCGCCGCAATGTCACCATTGATGACGTTGGCAACTCTGCACTTTACCTGCTGTCTGATCTCAGCAGCGGCGTGACCGGTGAAAACCTACACGTGGATTCTGGATATCATATCGTCGGCATGAAAGCCGTTGATGCGCCAGACATCGACGCGGGTAAGAAATAACACAGACGTTAAATGAAGCGCGCAATTGGACGTGTTTTATTTCTTGTTTTGATCTGTCTGGTGGCGAGCGTTTCGACCTATCGCCTTCGCCACCATTTACCCGCTCCCGTGATAGAACATCTCGGCCTTGGTGCCGATATTTCTGAAATCAGAGAGTTCCAATCGGCAAAACTCACCCGCGCTCTGACTGACAAAGACCTCAGATTTGGCGCTCCCGTTTTCATTCGCATTTTCAAAGAGGAACGCGAACTCGAAATCTGGGTCGAGTCAACCGATGGCACTTATGTACTGTTCAAAAACTACCCGATTTGCAGTTTTTCAGGCAGCCTCGGTCCGAAGCTGCGTGAGGGCGACCGTCAGTCACCAGAAGGTTTCTACAGGGTCTCAAAAGCCGCACTAAATCCAAACAGTGCATACCACCTGTCCTTCAACCTTGGATTTCCCAACGCCTATGACCGCGCACAGAATCGCACTGGCAGCCATTTGATGGTTCACGGCAACTGTCTTTCAGTTGGGTGTTACGCAATGACAGATCCCGCCATAGAAGAAATCTATGTTCTGGTCGAAGCGGCACTTTCCAATGGCCAGAGCTTTGTTCCTGTTCACGCCTTTCCTTTTCACCCAACCGCGATCAGGCTGCGCCAAGAAAGCCACTCAGAGTGGCACGATTTCTGGAGCAAGCTTGCTCCCGCCTATCACGCATTTGAAACAACAAGACGCCCACCGGACGTATTTGTTGCGAACAACAAATACCGCATCTCTGCCCCCTAACAGGCGCAAATGGTTTGCTCCGCTTGGGCCTTCTGTTAGAACAGCGCAAACTTTTTAAACATGAGGGTGAGTCTGCCATGAGCGAGCGTCTGCCACACGAAAAAGGGTTCCACATCAGCTGGGACCAACTTCACCGCGACAGCCGTGCATTGGCTTGGCGGCTGGATGGTAAAGGACCCGACAACGGTGCCTGGCGCGCAATTGTCGCCATTACCCGGGGCGGCATGGCCCCTGCAATGATCGTGGCGCGCGAGCTGGACATCCGCGTGGTAGACACAATCTCAGTGAAATCCTATCACTCTGGCGGCGGAAAATCAGATCAGCGACGCGAGGCGCAGATTCTCAAAGCCCCTGACACCGACCTGATGGGAGATGGTGATGGCATTTTGATCATCGACGATCTGGTGGATTCGGGCAAAACGCTTGAGCTGGTGCGTGAAACATACCCCAAGGCACATTTCGCTACAGTCTACGCGAAACCGCAGGGCGAACCACAAGTCGACACCTTCATCACCGGCGTGAGCCAAGACACCTGGATCTTCTTTCCGTGGGACATGGCGCTGCAATACGTTGAACCATACCGCGGCACCGACTGACACCACACATATTCAGCCAACACGATTGGACACTCCCATGCCCCTGCCCCGCACCGCCACGACTTTCGCGCCGCCGGTCATGGAAGCGCGGCGTTGGCTCGATAGTTTGACATTTTCTGAGGAGCGCCCTCTGATCAATGTCAGCCAGGCAGCTCCGGTGGCTCCGCCGCCGGAAGCCTTACGCCAACATATAGCCGAGATTGCGGTATCCAAGCCTGAAGCCCACCTCTATGGGCCTGTTCTTGGCCTACCCGAACTGCGTGCTGAAGTGGCCGCTCAATGGAGTGCAGCTTACGGTGGCGAACTGAAACACGAAAACGTGGCAATCACCTCAGGCTGCAACCAAGCGTTCAGCGCAACCTTGTCTGCCATTGCCGGCGAGGGTGATGAAGTGATCTTGCCAACGCCGTGGTACTTCAACCACAAAATGTGGCTGGACATGCAGGGCGCTTTGGCAGTCCCATTGCCCACAAACGCAGACTTATTGCCAGACCCAGACAAAGCCGCCGCACTTATCACTGATAAAACGCGTGCAATTGTTTTGGTCACACCGAACAATCCCGGCGGTGTGGAGTATCCCGACGAACTTGTGCAAGCCATGTATGATCTGGCCAAATCACGGGGTGTGAAACTGATCGTAGATGAGACTTATCGTGACTTTGATTCCCGCACCGGTGCACCCCATCAACTGTTCGCTGACCCAGATTGGGCAGACACGCTGATCCACCTCTATTCCTTTTCCAAGGCCTACCGGCTGACCGGACACCGTGTTGGCGCAATGATCGCCCACCACGACATGCTGGCTGAGGCGGAAAAGTTCCTCGACACCGTCGCTATCTGTCCCAACCAACTTGGCCAACACGCAGCCCTGTGGGGGATGCAAAACCTCGGAAAATGGCTGGCCTCTGAACGTTTGGAGGTCCTAGATCGGCGTGCGGCGATAGCGGATAACCTACATAAATTGAACAAAAACGGGTGGAATTTGCTTGGATGCGGCGCCTACTTTGCCTATTTCGAACATCCCTTCGAAACACCCAGCGACGCGCTCGCCAAATCATTGGTGCGCAACCACAGCATCCTGACGCTGCCGGGGACAATGTTTACCCCAGAAAGCGACCCGTTGGGCGCACGCACGCTACGTATTGCATTTGCCAATGTCGACCGCACAGAGATCGCAACCCTGTTTGATCGGCTTTCTGACGTCACCTCACCACCAAATACATAGCGCAAACACCGCTTTGAGAGCGGCAGGCGAACGCGCTTGCCCCCCCAGCGCCAAGCGCGTAGACCTTCGCATAAGAAACTCGAACAAACACAGGGCGGAACACAGACATGTCGCAGGGCAAAACCTCTAAAACACTGGTCTGGATCTTGATGGCAATGCTCATCCTTGGACTTGGAGGCTTTGGTGTCACCAACCTGTCTGGAAATGTGCATACAATTGGCACTGTCGGCGAAAAAGACATTTCGATCAATGACTACAGCCGTGCTCTTCAAGAAGAACTACGGGCACTCCAAGCGCAAACAGGTCAGCCTATCTCCTTCGCCCAAGCGCAAACATTCGGCATTGACCGCGTTGTTTTGGCACGGCTGGCGACCACGCGGTCGATGGATGCGGAAAACGACCGCCTCGGCATTTCCATCGGAGACGAAAACCTGCGCGAAGAGTTGATGGCCATTCCTGCGTTCCAAGGATTGGACGGTTCTTTTGATCGCGACGCTTACAGCTTTGCGATCGACCAAGCTGGTATGAACGAGTCAGAGTTTGAAGACAGCGTACGTGAAGACACCGCCCGCAGCTTGCTACAAGGCGCAATCGTATCCGGCCTGCCTATGCCCAGCGTCTACGCAGATACCGTCATTAAATACGTCGCTGAAGAACGCGACTTTACATGGGCTCAGTTGACCGCCGCCAATCTAACGCGGCCAGTAGACACGCCCAGCGAAGCCGAAATTGCGGCGTATTACGACGCCAATCAAGCCGATTTTATGGTGCCAGCCACCCGCCAGATCACCTATGCGTGGCTCAGCCCGGAGATGATCATCGACCAAGTTGAGGTCGACGAGACCGCGTTGCGGACGCTCTATGATGATCGCGATAGCGAGTTCAACCGCGCTGAGCGGCGCTTGGTTGAGCGTCTCGCCTTTGCTGACGAAGCGGCCGCGCAGACAGCACTTGACGAGATCGCAGCGGGTACAACCACCTTCGAAGACGTGGTTGCAGCGCGCGGGCTCTCGCTCGCAGATGTCGACCTTGGGGATATGACAAAGGCCGAGCTGGGCGCCGCAGGCGAAGCAGTTTTCCTGACACCCGCCGGTGGTATCGCTGGCCCGGCTCAAACCACGCTTGGTCCCGCGCTGTTTCGGGTGAACGCGGTTCTACCAGCACAGATCACCACTTTTGAAGATGCGCGTGACATCCTGCGCGAAGAGCTCGCCGCGGACCGTGCACGTCGACTGATCGACGCACAAGTCGGCGATATTGACGACCTTCTCGCAGGAGGTGCAACCCTTGAAGAGGTGGCTGAGGAAACCGACATGCAGTTGGGAACACTGGATTGGCACCCCGCCGCCGAACACCCGCTGGCGGGCTACGAAGGTTTCCGCGCCGTAGCCGCTGTGGTCAACGCCGACGATTTCCCACAGGTAGATGTGTTGGACGACGGCGGCATTTTCGCGCTGCGTCTGGATGACGAAACTGAAGCTCACCCGGCGCCATTGGTTGACGTGACAGAAAGCGTTTCGGAGGCTCTGATTGAAGAGCGTACTGCCGAAGCGCTTACAGCGCTTGTGCAAACCCTACGTCCGCGTCTCAACGATGGCACAAGCTTTACCTCCTTCGGCTTCACGGCCATCGAGGAAACAGACATGGACCGTGGCGCTTTTGTGCCCGGCGCACCTCTTGATTTCATGACAACCGTGTTTGAAATGGAGCCGGGAGAGTTGCGCACCGTTGACAGCACCAACGGTCTGATCGTGGTGCGCATGAACGCCATCACCGAGCCTGCAACCGATGACCCTGAAGTCGCCGCACTGAAAGCGTCCATCACCGCACAGCTGTCGTCTGGCGTGTCTCAAGACGTGTTTCAGGCCTATGCAGAAGCCCTGCAAGCGACCTACCCGGCCGAAATTAATCAGCAAGCACTCAACGCAGTGCACGCACAGTTCCAATAAGAGAAAGGTCGCCAAGGTGGACCTGACCCCGTCGTTTGAAGATTTTGCCAAAGCCTATGATGCCGGACAAAATCAGGTAGTTTACGCCCGGCTCGCTGCCGACCTCGACACGCCAGTGTCCCTGATGCTGAAGCTGACAGGCGCACATAAAGACGCCTTTATGCTGGAATCGGTGACCGGCGGAGAAGTGCGTGGGCGCTATTCGATCATCGGCATGAAGCCAGATTTGATCTGGCAATGTCACGGCAGCGCCAGCCGTATCAACCGCGCTGCACGGTTTGATCCCGACGGGTTCACAGCACAAGATGGCGATCCACTGGCCAATCTACGTGATTTGATCGCCGAGAGTCGCATCGACTTGCCTGAAGATCTGCCACAGGCCTCTGCTGGCCTGTTTGGCTATCTCGGCTACGATATGATCCGCCTTGTGGAACACCTGCCGAACGTGAATCCTGACCCACTGGGCCTGCCAGACGCGTGTATGTTGCGCCCGTCTGTGGTGGCTGTACTTGATGGCGTAAAAGGCGAAGTGACTGTGGTGAGCCCGGCTTGGGCCAGCGACGGCCAATCCGCCCGCGCAGCATATGCACAGGCAGCCGAACGCGTGATGGACGCTGTCCGCGACCTGGAGCGCGCCATGCCGCAAGCTGCGCGTGATCTTGGCGAAGCGCACGAAGCCTCCGCACCAGTCTCAAACTTCACCAAAGAAGGCTATATGGCCGCGGTGGAGAAAGCCAAAGACTACATCCGTGCTGGTGACATTTTCCAAGTTGTGCCTGCACAACGTTGGACACAAGACTTCCCACAACCGCCCTTTGCGCTGTACCGGTCGCTTCGCCGCACCAACCCATCACCGTTTATGTTCTACTTCAACTTCGGTGGGTTTCAAGTTGTCGGCGCAAGTCCCGAAATCCTTGTACGTGTCTTTGGCGACGAAGTCACAATCCGGCCCATCGCAGGCACCCGCCCGCGCGGAGCAACGCCCGAAGAAGACAAAGCCCTCGAAGAAGATCTGCTGGCCGATCAAAAAGAGCTGGCCGAACACCTCATGTTACTGGATCTGGGACGCAACGATACAGCCCGTGTGTCAAAGATCGGCTCTGTACGTCCAACGGAACAATTCATCATCGAGCGGTATAGCCACGTGATGCACATCGTGTCCAATGTTGTTGGCGAACTGGCAGAAGACAAAGATGCACTGGATGCGTTCTTTGCAGGCATGCCTGCAGGCACCGTGTCGGGCGCGCCAAAAGTGCGCGCCATGGAAATCATCGACGAATTGGAGCCCGAAAAACGCGGCATCTATGGTGGCGGTGTAGGCTATTTCAGCTCCGGCGGCGACATGGACATATGTATCGCGCTCCGTACTGCCATCGTGAAAGACCAAAAACTCTACATACAAGCTGGCGGCGGCGTTGTTTATGACAGCGACCCGGAGGCCGAGTACATGGAGACTGTGCACAAATCCAACGCCATTCGCCGCGCAGCAGCAGATGCTGCGCGCTTTACCGGCAACGGGAACGCGTGAGCACACAACCCGATCCAACTCAGGGGCTGCACACAGTGACGCCCTATTTCACGGTACCGGACGCTGACCTCTTCATCGAGTTTGCGCAAAACGTGTTTGGCGCACAGGTAATCAAAGAAAACCGCTACGAAAACGGCGTGGTACAGCACGCCCGTTTGCGCATTGGCACCTCCGTTGTGATGATAAACCAAGCCACAGACGGCTATCTTGCCAACCGTTCGCAAATGCATCTGCAGGTCTCAGACGCCACCAAAACTTATAGAACTGCGCTGCAGCACGGCGCACAATCGATCATGGAACCCAACCTTCGCCCACATGGTGAATGGATGGCGGGTGTCATGGACACGAGCAACAACACCTGGTGGATTGCAAGCCCGAAGGGATAGTCACACCAGGTAGATCAAACGCAACGGATTGCTATCGTTTGATTTTTTCCAACTTTTCTTCTTTCGCGGCTTTCTCTTCTTTCGTCAGCGCATTGCCCCACGCACCTTTGCTGATGCCCAGTTCATGACGCATCGGTTTGGTTTCGCCCTTGCTGATCTTGCCACCTTTATCAAGATATTGCTTTATCAGATCTTCGTCGGTTTGGTCTTTTTGAACCTGTTTCATGGTGTCTGTAACCTCTGCCTGTTTTTAGATCGTATTCTCCAACACAAACGTGACAGCGCGACGAAACGCAACGTAAACTTTTGATTTTTGCTTGCCTAAAGTGTCATGCGTCATTCAACTTTGTCCATGCGGTCAAATAAATGTTACACTCACCGCATTATCCACAAAGTCTAAGCCGCAGCACTTGCCTGTCCGCGGCGTAATTAACTCCAAAACTCAAAGGGGGTCCCATGTCCCAATTCACTCTGTCCCGTCGCCATTTCCTTGGCGCCACTGCCGGCTTTATTGCGCTGCATCCCTTCTCAGCAAACGCCGCCACCAATCAAGCGCACCTGCGGATCATGGAAACCACCGACCTGCACGTACACGTCTTTCCATATGACTATTATGCTGACAAACCACGCGACACCGTGGGCCTCGCACGCACCGCGTCCCTGATCAAAGGGATCCGGGATGAAGCAACCAACTCCATGCTGATCGACAACGGCGATTTTCTGCAAGGCAATCCAATGGGCGACTACATCGCCTACGAACGCGGGATGAAAGAAGGCGACATGCACCCGGTCATCGCCGCGATGAACACAGTGGGTTTTGACGCTGCCACAATCGGCAACCACGAGTTCAACTATGGCCTAGATTTCTTGATGAAATCCATGGCAGGCGCGAACTTCGAAACCGTTCTGTCCAACGTGTCGCTGTCACAGGGGGCCAACCCGCGCGAAGACAAAACCCTCTTTAAGCCTTATTCCATTTTAGAGCGCGAAATCACCGATGGTGCCGGCGAAAAGCACATGGTCAAAGTTGGTGTGATCGGCTTCACCCCTCCACAGGTCATGAACTGGGATCGTCGCCATCTGGAAGGCAACGTGCAGGCGCGTGACATCGTCGAAACTGCGAAAGCATTTGTGCCCCAGATGAAAGAGGAAGGTGCTGACATCATCATCGCGCTGTCACATTCTGGCATTGGCGCGGCGGATCACTCTGAAGGTATGGAAAACGCTTCTGTTCCACTTGCAGCTATCGACGGAATCGATGCTGTTTTGACCGGTCACCACCACCGCGTGTTCCCCTCCTCAGCGTATGAAGGCATGGCTGGTGTGGATGTGGGCAAAGGCACCATCATGGGCAAACCTGCCGCTATGGGTGGTTTCTGGGGCTCCCACATGGGTCTCATCGACCTAATGCTTGAGCGGGACGGCAACGAGTGGCGCATTGTTAGCCACACCACAGAGGCGCGCCCAATTTCCAAACGCAACGAAGATCGCTCCATCACCGCATTGGTGGACAGCCAGCAGCCAGTGTTGGACAGCGTGCAGAAAGAGCACGATGAAACACTGGCATACGTACGCCGCGCTGTGGGCAAAACCGACGCGCCACTGCATAGCTACTTTGCACTGGTAGCTGATGATCCATCCGTTCAAATCGTGTCGATCGCGCAGCTTTGGTACATCGAGCAGATGATGAAGGGCACCGAATACGAAGGTCTTCCAATCCTGTCTGCGGCGGCTCCGTTCAAAGCAGGCGGACGGGGTGGCCCAGAGTATTACACCGACGTGGCCAAAGGTGATGTCGCAATAAAAAACGTCTCCGACCTTTACCTCTACCCCAACACAGCCCGCGCCGTGAAAGTAACCGGACAAGAAGTCAAAAACTGGCTGGAGCGGTCTGCTGGCATCTTCAACCAAGTTGAGCCGGGCAAAGCGGATCAGGTGCTCCTGAACCCAGAGTTCCCATCTTACAACTTCGATGTCATGGACGGTGTCACCTACCAAATCGACCTGTCTCAGCCGTCGATGTTTGACCCCAAAGGCAATCTAACCAACCCAGACGCCAACCGCATTGTGAACCTGATGTTTGACGGCAAGCCGTTGGATATGAACGCAGACTTCATCATTGCCACCAACAACTACCGTGCTGGCGGCGGTGGCAAATTCCCGGGTGCCTTGGGTGACACCATCGTGTTTGAAGGCCCAGACACCAACCGTGACGTGATTGTGCGCTACATTGTGGAAAAGGGCACCATCAGCCCACGTGCAGACGCCAACTGGACCTTCGCCCCGCTGCCGGACACCTCTGTGCTGTTTGACACTGGCCCAAAAGCTGCTGAATACAGCGACAACGTCGAAGGTGTGTCGATTGAGGCCGCAGGCGAAGGCCCAGACGGCTTCAGCCGCTTCCGCATTCAGCTGTAAGCTCTTCATAAAAAACATCAAAAGGCCGGAGTTTTCTCCGGCCTCATTAAGTTCAAGTTTGTCGTGGTGGACAGAACACCGAATGGAAAACAGCTACCCACACACCCGCGGGCGCACTTGGTACTCTCGTGTCGGAAACCGCTCCGGAGGTGGCAGTGGTTCCCCCGCTCCCAATCGCAGCGGGTCAACCCAGCCTGCCCCACCTCTCAAACTGTTCGGATCAAGTTCCCATCTCTGACAATCTGCCAGAGACCTCACTTGGAATGCTGCGTCCTCGCGCAGATCAATCAAATGCCCTTCTTTACGTGTGGCCGAAGCTCGAAACTGGAGCGGCGGTTCCAACGTAAAAAAGAGCGTCTGAGGCCCAAACAACTCTTCTTCCCCAAACCACAGAGACCCTGTGGCGAATTGTAGCCTGTATGGCCCCGGCGGCACCAAAACCCGAAAGAACGCGCCACCTCTGATGTATGCCGCAAAGACCGCGGCATCTGACTCGGCTGCGGCCAAAAAAAGCACGTAGTCCGCACCGGCATCTGTCTTGATCTGTAGTGGCAGTGTGGCGGGCGCACCGGTGCGATTCCACAACAGACCGTGAGGTCGCTCCTCAGACCGTACCGAACCAACCAAACTTAGCGTCAACAAAATGGCACATAGAACTCGCAACATACCGTCCACAATAGCCCACCAAGTCACAGAATGAAAAAGGCCGGAGAAACCCCGGCCCTTCTTTGATTTGATTGTCTGCGCAAAACTCTAAGCCGCCTCAGTCGGCTCCTCTGCTTTGCCAGTACCTTTCACCCACTCCCGCGCGCCTTGCAGAAGCACGTACAGAACCGGGATGATGATCACGCCGATCACCGTCGCCGCCAGCATGCCGCCAAACACGGCCACACCGATGGCTTTCTGGCTTGCCGCCCCGGCACCGCTTGCTGCCAGCAAGGGCACAACCCCCAACAAGAACGACAGCGCGGTCATCATCACCGCGCGGAAACGCTGACTTGCCGCCTCGATTGCCGCCTCCCGAATGGTCATACCTGCCGCACGTCTCTCCATCGCAAATTCCACAATCAAAATGGCGTTTTTGGACGCCATCCCGATCAGCATGATCATCCCGATTTGCGTATAGAGATTTACATCGCCCCCAGAGATCGCCACCGCCGCCAGCGCGCCAAATAGCGCGACGGTCACCGACAGCAAAATGCCAACAGGCATCGTCCAACTCTCGTATTGTGCCACCAAAAACAGGTAGGCAAAAACCACCGCCATGATCAGGATAAGGATCACCAAACCACCCGCAGCTTGTTGCTGCTGCGCGGTGCCCGTCCATTCAAACGAATACCCGGGCGGCAATGCGGTCTTGGCTTCTTCTTCCATCACACGGATGGCATCTCCGGTGGACAACCCTTCAATGGGCACACCGGTCACAGTGGCTGCGCGGAACATGTTATAGCGGTTCAACGCAACCGGTCCCAACTGATTGGTCACTGTCACCAAAGTGCCCATTGGCACCATTTCACCAGTTTGAGAGCGCACATAGAGTCTGTTGATGTCTTCCACTTGCGAGCGATAATCTCCGTCCGCTTGGATCATCACACGATAGACCCGGCCAAACAGGTTGAAATCGTTCACGTAGATCGACCCCATGTAACCCTGCAGCGTGGTGAACACGTCGGAGATCGACACGTTCAAGGACTTCGCCTTTTCACGATCCAGATCGACAAACACTTTTGGCACGTTGGCACGGAAGGTCGAATAGCTCTGCGCCATTTCCTCGCGCTGATTGACTGCATAGACCAACGACCCCACAGCAGAGGCCAAGTCCTGCGCCGTGCCGCCTCCAGTTTGCTGCACCTTCATCTCCACCCCAGCACTCAAGCCAAGGCCTGAAATTGGTGGAGGATTAAACGCAATCACACTGGCAGAAATTTCCTGATTTGCCAGACCGTACACCTTCTGCAAAATGCCATCAGCACTGAGTTCGTCGGTTTCCCGTTCGTCCCAAGGCTCCAGATTGAGAATGATCATCGCGCCATTGGACCCAGAGCCAGTCAACAGGCTGTAGCCATTCACTTGCACCGAGCCAGCAACACCAGGAATGGCCATCAGTTTTTCGTTCAACCGTGATGCCACGGTCTCTGTCCGCTCAAGCGAAGCCGCATCCGGCAGCTGGACATCAACAAATAGCGTGCCGTTGTCCTCAAGCGGGATAAAGCCCGCAGGCAGCGACTTCATCAATGTGCCCGAACTCAGGCCCAACGCCACAAGGATTGCCACCGCAATCAGCGGAAGGCGCACCAGACGCCGCACAATGCCAACATAGCCAGAACGTGCACCATCCACGCCGTTCTCAAACACTTTCATGAGACCTTTGGGACCGTCTGGGCTCCGCGGCTTTAGGATCAATGCGCACAAAGCAGGCGACAACGTCAAAGCGTTCACCGAAGAGATCACAACAGCAACGGATATGGTCACCGCAAATTGTGTGTAAAGGCGCCCAGTGATGCCCGGCATGAAGGTCACCGGAATGAACACGGCCAACAAAACCAACGTCGTTGCAATCACCGGCCCGGTGATTTGCCCCATCGCCTTGCGGGTGGCTTCTGCTGCAGGTAGCCCCTCCTCCGCAATGATCCTTTCCACGTTTTCCACAACCACGATCGCGTCATCCACCACGATCCCAATCGCCAGCACCAAGGCAAAAAGCGAAATCGTGTTCAGCGACATGCCAAACAACAACAAGAATGCGAAAGCACCAATCAACGATACGGGAATAGCCACGGCAGGAATCGCGGTCGCCCGCGCATTGCCCAAGAAAATGAACACAACCGAGATCACCAACACAAAGGTCAGGATCAGTGTAGAAACCACGTCGTTTAACGACTGCTCCACAAAAAGCGTACTGTCGTAAGGGATGTCATAGGTCACATCATCAGGAAAGGCCCGCGACAAGCGATCCATCTCTGCGATCACCTTTTCGGCCACCGCCAGAGCGTTTTCACCCGGCGCCTGATAGATTGCCAAAACCGTCGCAGGGTTGCCATCCGCGCGGCCCGAAGCGTTGTAGTTGCTGGAGCCGAGTTCCACGCGGGTCACGTCTTTCATCCGCACAATGCTGCCAGCCTCACCGGTGCGCAGCACAATCTCTTCAAACTCTTTAACGGTGGTCAAACGTCCTTTGGATTTGATCGTATATTGAAATTGCTGACCTGTTTTGACCGGCGGCGTGCCGATCTGACCAGCAGAGACTTCAAGGTTCTGCTCTCTGATCGCGGCCACCAGATCACCAGGCGTCAAACCAAGGCTCGCCATGCGATCCGGATCCATCCACATCCGCATGGAATATTCGAAGTTTGTCATGACGTCGGCTTTGCCTACGCCCTTCACGCGGGCCAATGCATCCCGAAGGTTGATCGAAGCGTAGTTGGACAGGAAAACCTCATCATAGGTTTCGTTAGGAGAGGCCAGCGTGACGATCAGCAACATGTTTGTAGAGGCTTTTTGCGTCACAACACCGCTGTCGGTAACCTCTGTGGGCAACTGCGCTGTGGCTTGCGCCACACGGTTCTGAACGTTCACCGAAGCGATGTCAGGGTCCGTGCCCACCTCAAAGGTGATCGACAGGTTGTAAGATCCCGTGTCGGTGCTATCGGATGACATATAAAGCATGTCATCCACCCCGTTCACCTGCGCCTCAATTGGGGCGGCGACAGTGTTCTCCACGGTTTCGGAGTTTGCACCAGTGTAGTTTGCCGAGACATTCACCACAGGCGGCGTGATGTCGGGGAACTGCTCCACAGGCAGCGCGTTATAACCGATGAACCCCATAATGGAGAGCACCAGAGAGATCACAAACGCCGTTTTAGGGCGTCGGATGAAAATCGCTGAAAACACGGTTTATTGCTCCTCTGTGGGCTGACCGGCCAAAACCGAGTCGACCTTCACGCCGGGGCGCACGCGTTGCAGCCCTTCAACGATCACAGTTTCGCCCTCGCGCATGCCGTCCTCAACCACAACAGCGGTTTCAACCTGACGACCCAGCGTGACGTAGCGCTGCTCAACCGTTTGCTGTTGTCCAACCACCAGCACAAAGTCACCCCGTTGATCACGCTGCACAGAGGCCTGAGGGATCATCAATACCTGTGACGGTTGCGCGCTGGCAATCCGAAGGTTCAGGAACGATCCATCCACAAGCAGCCGTTTCTCATTCGCAAACTCTGCCCGCATGGTCATCGTACCGGTCGCCGGATTGATGCGGTTGTCCGCAAAAACGACGCTGCCGGGCTCTTCCAGCTCGTCCCCGTTGGGGAGTATGGCATAGACTTTTGGCGCAGTTTCAGAGTTGGCCAACTGAGCCACAGTGGTATTGTAGTGTTCCATCACGTTCACCAACTGCTTCTCAGTCAACGAAAACTCCGCGTAAATTGGCGCTACCCGCACAATGTTGATCAAGGTTGCACTGGTTGGCCCGACCAATTCGCCAACACTGACGTTTGACCGACCTACCCGCCCGTCAAACGGTGCGTGCACTTTGGTGTAGTCTAGATCCAGTTGGGCTTGCTCAATGGCCGCCTTGGCGATCTCGACCTGTGCCTTCGCCACTTCATTGTTTGCGACAGCCACATCACGGTCTGCTTCGGTGCCAACGTCGCGCTCAAATAGTTCTGTTTTACGGACCAGTTCGACTTCGGTAAGTCGCAGATTGGCTTCTGCCTGAGACAGATCCGCTTCCCGCGCTGTGACCGCTGCTTGATAGACTTCGGGCTCAATCTCAAACAAAAGATCGCCCGCCTTAACCGGGTCCCCATCACCCACATGGATCTTTTCAACAAAGCCGCTCACCCGGGCCACCAAATCGACTTTATCAACGGCTTCGCCTTTGCCGATGAACGTCACCTCATCCACCAACTCATCCGTATAGGCCGCTGCAACGGACACTTTCGGCGGTGGCGCGTCCTGCGCCAATACCATTGGAGCGGTAAAGCTCATGGTTATCAACGCAGCCGCAATAGGGGTGAATCTCGCAAACGTCATGGTGTCTATTCCCAAATGTTCTGGATACCGGCGCCTACGCACTTCCCGAGGCCACAGATCGAATAACAATTATCTGTATAGAAACACGCGCCGGTGCCTGCAGCAAGCACGATCCAAACGAACCAGTACTCTCTGAAAAAAAAGAAGCGCGCAAAACGGGTTGCGCGCTTTCATTCTTGGAGCAGTTTGCGATGCGTCCGCTCAGTCTTCTTCGAGGTAAGTCGGCGGATTGTCATAAATCGCCCACCCAAAATCCCCGTCAGATCCCGGGAGATCCTCTGGCTTCATCTTGGCCTGAATATAGGTTTTTGCGATAAAATGTGCGCTGACCGGCGCCGTGAGCAAGAGGAACAGCGTGATCAGCAACTCATGAAACGACAGATGCCCTTTCTCCAGAGAAAAGTAGAGCATCGAGGCTATCAGCACGCCGCCAACCCCCAGCGACGTCGCTTTGGTCGGTGCATGCAGGCGTTGCATGGTACGCTCTAGCTTGATCATGCCAACGCTGCCGACCAATCCAAAGAACCCTGCCAAAACAAGAAAGAACGAAATGATGATCTCAGAAAACATTGCCTTCTCTCCTCACTCAATAATGTCGCCGCGCAACACAAAGCGGCAATATGCAACCGTTGACACAAACCCCACCATGGCCACCAACATGGAGGCTTCATAGTAGATCGCCGTTCCTTTCAGGATGCCATAGAGGATCAAAAGCGCAATCACGTTGATCACAATTGTGTCCAGTGCAAGGATGCGATCCGCCGAGGTTGGGCCTTTTGCAATGCGATACAGACACAGCAACAGTCCAATGCCAAAGCACGCAATAGCAAAGTACAACGCCATCATAATCATGGGAAAATCTCCTTCAGGCGGCGCTCATAGCGGTGCTTGATCCCATCTCGGATCGCCTCCGCCCGATCGTCGTGCAGGTAGTGTACCAGAATACTCTTGCCATCAGCGGACAACATTGAGGACACGGTGCCCGGAGTCATCGTGATGGTGCCTGCCAGAATAGTGATTGCTTCAGGCGCGGTGATCTCTAGGGGCACACACACCCATCCAGATTTGATGTCTTTGTTGCGCTTGAACAAGATGATGGCTGCCACTTCAAAGTTCGCCATAACGATGTCCCAAAGCACAATCAGCACATATTCCACGACCTTAACGGGCTTTTTGATTTTTGGCTGCCCGGGCCAATATGGAGCAGTCAGCATGGGCACGATGATGCCCAATATCGCGCCCAACAGCACGTTGCCTGGCGTGACTTTGTTCACCAACATCAACCAGACAACAAGCAATGAGAAACTGAAAAACGGATGCGGCAACAGCCGACGGATCTTCATTTCAAAGTCTCCCCACTGGCGCCAAGAACGGCGTCTACATAGTGATCCACATCAAACAATTGTTGGGCGGCCCCGTCAAAATACGTGGCCAACGGCCCGGCCAAGGCAGCCAACACCGCCAACATCGTCAATGCAGTTGCAACAGGGATCACCTGCATGACGCTTGCCCGCGTGCCTTCTTGGGTTTCTGGTGGCACCCACTCGTTCGGCGTATCCTCGCTGGGGTTCTGTGCGGTGGCTTTCCAGAACACAACGCTACCTGCGCGCGCAAACGCTACGATCGTGATCAACGACCCGATCAGAATAGCGGCCCATGCAGCCGCCATCCAATCCATGTCACGCACCGCGTCCATCACCAACAGTTTCCCAAGAAATCCGCTCAGTGGCGGCATGCCTGCCATGCCAATGGCGGCCGCAAAGAACAATGCAGCAAACAGCCCATTCTGAACCATGGGTGCCTGTTGCACCAATCGGTCGTCTTGGCGTTGGCTGCCCGCCAGATCGGCCAGCAAGAACAGCGCCGCTGCGGCAAAAGTTGAATGCACCAGATAGTAAAGCGCCGTTGCAATCGCCTCTGGCGTGAACGCCGCCACAGCCAACATCAATGTGCCCATCGATCCAACCACCGCAAAAGACAAAAGGGGCATCATCCGTTTTGCAGCCAAAACTCCAAACGCTCCAACCGCCAAGGTCACAATAGCCCCCGGCACCAACCAGCTTCCGATCAGCCCTTCTGTCGCCACAACATCCGGCCCAAACACCAACGTATAAAAACGGATGATCGCGTAAGCGCCCACCTTGGTCATGATGGCAAACAAGGCCGCCACCGGCGCTGGCGCATTGGCATACGTGCCCGGCAACCAAAATTGCACCGGGAACAGCGCTGCTTTGATGGCGAAGACAATCAACAGCAACACAGCCGCGACCCGCAAAAGCGCCGCCTCTTCAAGCGGCAAATCCCGCACCTTCACAGCCAAATCGGCCAGGTTCAGCGTGCCAGTTGCCGCATAGAGCGTACCCAAGGCAAACAAAAAGAGCGTGGAGCCTGCAAGGTTCATCACCACATACTGCAGCCCGGCCATCAACCGCACTTTACCGCCGCCGTGGATCATTAAGCCATAGGAGGCAATCAACAATACTTCAAAGAACACAAACAGATTGAACGCATCCCCTGTCAGGAACGCACCGCAGACCCCCATCAGCTGAAACTGAAACAACGCATGAAAATGGCGTCCGCGATTGTCCCAACCGGTCGCAATAGCGTGCCACAACACAATCAACGCCAAAACAGACGTCAACAAAATCATCACAGCTGACAGCTGATCCAGCACCAGTACGATGCCAAATGGCGCGGGCCAGTCGCCAAGGTAGTAGACATGTGTCCCACCATCTGCGGCCAGAAGGCTCAGACCGATGGCGATCATAGCAAGCGCAATTGTACCTGCCATCGACGCCCAGCGCGCCAATACAATATCGTGACGCATGACGTAGGACAGGATGGGGGCCAGCAATGCAGGCAAAATGACAGGAGCAATAATCCAGTGGTTCATGCGCCCTGCCCCTTGTCATCAGCGGCCGTACCAACGGCATCATCATCCATGTCGATAGCGTCGCTGTCCGCTTCCAAATAAGCCCCCAGCGCAATCATCACCAACACGGCTGTCATGCCGAAACTGATCACAATCGCCGTCAGAACCAAGGCCTGCGGCAAAGGATCAGAATAGCTCACGTCCGCATATTTGTTCAGGATAGGTGGCGCATTGATCGCCAACCGCCCAGTTGCAAACAAAAACACGTTCACCGCGTATGACAGCATCGCCATGCCCAAAATCACAGGAAAGGCACGCAGCCGCAAAATCAGATAGATCCCACCTGCGGTCAAAACACCAATGGCACTGGCTACGATCATCTCCATGTCACTGACCCTCCGTCTGCGGCTGGCCAGCCGCATCATCATTTTCCTCTGCTTCAGCAGACGGATCATAGTCCATTGGTTCCACATTCACCGTTTCACCGGCAAAGCGCGCAATCCGTGACAGGCTGTAAAGCATCAACATCACGGCCCCCAACACGGCGAGGAAAACCCCAAGATCAAAAACGATCGCGGTGGCCCATTCAAATTCTTCGATAGGCGGGAAATGCAAATATCCGTACGCGCTGGTCAAAAACGGCTTGCCCGCCAGCCAAGCGCCCACCCCCGTTAGCCCAGCAATCAAAACACCCCACCCAATCATCGTGTGATATTCCATTCGCTGACGCATCTGGGTCCAAGCAAACCCTGAAGCCATATACTGCATCAAAAACGCAATCGAGATCACAAGCCCGGCGACAAATCCACCACCCGGTTGATTGTGACCTCGAAGGAAGATGTACACCCCAACGAGCATCGCAATTGGCAACATGGCGCGAGTGACAACAACCATCATCAATGGGTGGCGATCCCGTGACCGATCTGGCGAAAACGCGCGATCACGCAGCCGTTTCGCCGCCGGTCCGCGCAGCAACGCATCCATAAGCGCGTAGATCGTGAGACCTGCAATCCCGAGCACGATGATCTCGCCGTAGGTGTCATAGCCTCGGAAATCCACAAGGATCACGTTCACCACATTGGTGCCGCCCCCGCCTTTGTAGGAATTGGCCAAATGATACGCCGATATCGTGTCCACATCTCGCGTTAGGAACGCCATAGCAAGCGCAGCCACTGCCACACCTCCAGCCACGGCAATAGCGCCATCTCGCCACCGTTTGCCTGCACTGCTCTCCACGGGTGTCTCTTTGGGCAAAAAGTACAGCGCCAACAACAGCAGCAAGATTGTGACAGTCTCCACCGAAATCTGCGTCAGCGCGAGGTCAGGCGCGGACAGGTAGACAAACCCACCAGAGATCATCAATCCAATGATTGAGAGATAAATCAATGATCTGAAACGTCTATGATGCTGGCTCACGACCAGCCATGTGGCTGCCAAGACCCCGAACCATCCGATCCAAACAATGGGCGGTACGGGCAACATCTCGCGTGTGGCTGGTGCCGCACCACCTGTGGCATATGCATGGTAACCAATCACCACAGTGAAACTTACAAACACCGCCAGATAGCGGCTCATCACCCCGTTGTGCGTGCCTGCTATAAGCCAACGTGCACTGCTAACGGAGGCCTGCATGATTGCATCAAAAATCGCCTTCGCTTCAGGGCGGGGCATGCGGTCCCAGATACGTGCCAAACCGCCATGCAGGTACAACAAGAATATTCCGACAACAAAGGCCAGCGCCGACATGTAAAGCGCAGTGTTAAATCCGTGCCAGATTTTCAGATAAGGCTTCGTTTCAGCGCCCGTCACCGCACTGGCAGCCACTTTTACCAAGGGCTCAGCCAAATGTGGCATCAACCCGATCACCACCACCAATATGGTCAGCAAAGCCGGAGACGCATACAGCCCAAAGGGGGGATCATGTGGTGTCGCCGGATAGTCATCGCGCACCTTGCCCCCAAAGACGTGGAACACGAACCGAAACGAGTAGGCCACTGAGAAACATGCGCCCAAAGTGGCCAACACAGGCACAATCCACGGATTGTGATACCAGGTTGTGTGCAACGTTTCTTCGAGCATCATCTCTTTTGAGATAAAACCGTTGAGCGGGATTAGCCCAGCCATCGACAAAGCGGTGATCGCGCCAATCGTTGCGGTGATGGGCATCAGTTTGGCCAAGCCACCCAATCGTTTGATGTCGCGCGTGTGGGTCTCATGGTCGATGATCCCTGCCGTCATAAACAACGCCGCTTTGAAGGTCAGGTGGTTGATGATGTGAAACATCGCAGCAATCGCCGCAGCTTTGGTTCCAAAGCCCAACAACATGGTCAAAAGACCCAAATGGCTCACCGTAGAGAAGGCCAGAAGTGCTTTGAGATCGTCTTTGAACAACGCAATAACGGCACCTAACACCATGGTAATCAAACCAGTGGTCGCCACGATATAGAACCATGCGTCGGTGCCCGCCAAAGCAGGCCACATCCGCGCCATCAGGAACACGCCCGCCTTCACCATCGTCGCGCTGTGCAGATAGGCTGACACAGGGGTGGGCGCAGCCATCGCGTGGGGCAACCAGAAATGAAAAGGGAACTGTGCTGACTTGGTGAACGCGCCAAGCAGGATTAGGATCAGCGCCGGCAAATACCACTCGCTCGCCTTGATGACATCGCCCTGCGCCAGAATGTCGGTCAGGTTATAGCTGCCGACAATATTGCCAAGGATCAGCATCCCGCCAATCATCGCAAGCCCGCCCGCGCCAGTGACAGTCAATGCCATTCGCGCACCCTGACGCCCTTCCGGCAGGTGCTTCCAATAACCAATCAACAAAAAGGACGACAGGCTAGTCAGCTCCCAAAAAATCAACAGAAGCAATATGTTGTCGGACAAAACGATCCCGAGCATCGCGCCCTGAAACAGCAGAAGATAGGTGTAGAATTGCCCCATCGGGTCATCTGACGACAGGTAAAACCGCGCGTACAAGGTGATAAGCAGCCCCACGCCGAGGATCATCCCCGCAAACAACAAGCCCAACCCATCCAAAAAGAAACTGGCGGACAGCCCCAACTGCGGCAACCACTCAATGGTTGTGGTCAGCACCTCTCCGCGCATCACTGCCGGGGCTTGTATCAGCAACAAGAGCAACGCCAGTAACGTTGGAACAGCCGTGAACGTCGCACAGGCATTGCGTCCAGCTCGTATCATCACTCCGGGCACCAACGCGCCCAAGAACGGTAAAATGGCGATGAATGCCAAAATACTGCCGTCGGTCATGCGTGCCCTCCTATTCGCTAGTCAAATGTGATAATCATCTCAGGGGCCCAAAACAACCTGCTCACCTCCGAAGAATGCAGGAAAACCGCAGGATTAGCCACCAATGCGCGCTGATGACGCACCGTCTGCTAGAGCTGCTGGGCCAACTGCTGCAATCCTGGGTCCTCCGGGTTGAACCGCAGAGCTCTGTCCAGCTGGCGTTTGGCTTGGGCGCGCCCATGTGTCTCCGCGGTCAGGCGGACCAACGATGACCATGCTTGTACATTCTGTGGATTGATCCGAACCGCCTCTGTCAGAGCCCCAATGGCGGATGGCAAGTTGCCCGCAACCATGGCATAGCCTGCCACCTGCAAATGGGCCTCGGCAAAATCCATCTGATTGCGCACCATCGCGCCAAATTCCCTGTAGGCCTGCGCCACATAAGGACGCAAATTTTCCGGCATCCGACTGGCCGGCTGTCCCATCAACGCCCGGGCGGCCGCCAGCCTCACTGTGCGCCGCTCATCGTTCAAGCCTTTGATTAAATAGGGGGCTGAGGCCACGATTGCGCGTTCTCGCAGCGCATCTAAGGCCCCGACCCGCACCTGGGGATCAGGATCATCCAAAAACGCACCAAGCTCCGTCAATTCCAGCGTCGTCGCGCCCGCTCCCAAAAGCCACAACGCTGTGGCCCGCACCAAACCTGCCTGATCAATGTCCTGTGCAAGCGCCATCAACTCCGGTGCAGCGGCGCGCCCGTCACGTCGACCTTCTGCCAAAACTGCCCCATAGTGCGGTTCGTTCCAGCGCCCATCAGGGTACCATGCTGCAACCTGATCCGCCGCCCATTTGGCACTTTGATCTGTATGACAGCGCGAACAGGCATCTGGCGTTCCCAACTGGGCGGACACATCTGGCCGTGGCACTCGGAAATTGTGATCGCGCCGCCAATCGATACCCATGTAAACCTGATCCGTCATATGACAGCTCACACATTGCGCGCCATCGCTGCCCTCGGCGTGGTGTGTGTGATCCACCGTGTCGTAGTCTGCCAGCTGCAAACTGGGAAACTCTGGATTCCCGGCCTGTGAATGGCACTGTGTACACACCGCATTGCCTTCGGCCACAACCTCGCCTGTATGTGGCGCGTGACAGTTGGCACATGTCACACCCACTTGGTGCATTTTGGACTGCACAAAAGAGCCATAGACGAACACTTCATCCTGAATCTGCCCGTCGGGGTGATACAATCCAGGCCGCAACATCGACAGGTTGTACGCATCCGCAAACGCCGTGCCCGGCAGCGGATTGCCATTGCCAAAAGCTTCACGTCTGGAATGACACCCTGCACATTGCTCCATCGCCTTATCAGGCTCACCCATCTGCGCCGAGAACCCCCAATCGTCCAGTGCGACGGCGTAGCGCCCGGGAGCAGTGCCGCTCACGATAGCCAAATGCGCCTCACCGGGGCCGTGGCAGGCCTCACATCCCACCCCGATCTCTGCCTGTTTTGACGCATACCGACGTCGCTGAAAATCATAGTTTTTTTCAAACCCGGTGGCGTGGCACTCCGCGCAGCGTGCATTCCAATTTTTATAAGACCCGCTCCAATGAAAGGCATCTTCGGGTGGCAATTCCTGATCCGGATAAAGGTGATACCACTGACGAGCCTCCACATCCCAAACCACATCGAAACTCTGCATCCGGCCTTTGCCTGTTTCCAGGATCAGGTGTTGCAAAGGGTGCGTGCCCCCCACGGAATGCACCTCGTAGCGCTGTGTGATACCGCCCTCGGTGGCAAGAACAACCCGCTTGCCGTCCTCTATGAGGAACTGCACGCGCATGTCGTCCTGCTCGAACTCTTCGCCTTCAAAAGCCCCCAGCAAGAGAGTGTCACCGGGTAGCCGCCAAGCCTGCGCGTGATGTGATTGTTGCCATGCCTGTGTCTCATCTACATGACATTGCGCACATTGCACTGAGCCGACATAGGCGGGCGCGTCGCGCTCTTCGTCCTGTGCCTCAACAGGCGCTGCCAACATCCCTGCCGCCAGCAGACCAAAAACATATCGCATCATAGTGGGAATCTTTCAGCCTTCACGTGCCGCATCGGGATTCAAAACCGCCAATGCCTTAGGGTTCGTTGCACGACGATACCTCAGCTTGCGCCTCAGTCCACGTACTTCTTGCGTCAGAGTGCGCCACGCGCCACTTCCATCCGCCACAGCAGTAAGTCCAAACTGCGCTTGACCAAGGATCAAAAAGGCAGCTTCAACCGCCGCCTCGGCATCTGGGGCACGCCTATCACAGCGCCTGCGCCAAATATCAAACGCCCGCTGACTGGCTGACAAATCCTGCGCGCGAAGAGCCGACTTCAGAGCCTTCCACGCAAAGGCTTCACTCTCACGCCATGCCAAGCGCCGCGCCGCAATGACCCCAGCGATTGGCTTCGCAAAAATCCAGCACGCAAACAAAACGATGGCAAAGCCCAACACCACTATGCCTGCGCGCCTCGCAAACGCGCGCGCCCCACGATCGCCACCTCCTGACACAGCCAAAGGTGCGGAGGCTTTCACCTCCACCGCCGGCACACTGGCCACCTCCACCTCCTTGGTGCTCAAGTTGTACCAGCTCAGCGTGATCTCTGGCAGCGCACCATCTGCGGCCCCTTCGGCGACATAGACAGTAGTTTCCGTCCGCACTCCCGAGATCACACCTCTGTTTTCTGTTTCCTCAACATTGGCGGTCTCAGGATACGCCCGTAGCCCTTCCAGTGCGGCCTCTGGCAACAGAGACGGCAAAAACATCGGTGTCACACCATCGATCTGCGCAGTGACACTGCGCGAGAAACTGTCCCCCGCCTTAAGCTCCGTTGTTGGACCGTCCACCGTCTGTGTCAGTTTTAAGCTTTCAGCAGCCACAAAAGGATCAAGCCCTTCAGCGCCATCAGGCACCACAGCGTTCAAACGAAACTCTGGCACTGGCAAAGTGGTTTCCAAAACACCGTCGCCTTGAGGAGATTGATAGCGCACCGTCACGCTGCTTTCTGGCAGCACAAAGTCACCCGGCACCAAAGGCGTGATTTGGTAGCGCCGAGAAATCCCCGCCCATGTTTGCCCGCCAATTGATTTGCTGGTTGGCGTGCTGGCCTTTGACGGAAGACGCACCAACATATTGGGGCTTTCAAAATCCGGCCAAATAGGGGGGTCGGGCATAAACGTGGGCACCAAAACCGTCAACCGCAACGTCAACGGCTGCCCCGGCACGGTCTCTGTTTCCTCAAACTGCACATCTATTGTAGGCACATCACTGCCCTGCGCCAAAGCGGCACTCCACACAGGCAGACACAGTGCCAAGAAAACGAGAACCACTCTCATTGTCTGGCCTCCTGCGCCGCTTCAAGCCGGAAACGTTGGCGTAGAAAATCCGCCGTACGTGTGTCCACAGTGCGCATCCATTGGTCTGTTGAAAGATGCTGCGCCACTTCATCTTGAGAGGCTTGAACTTGCGTGTCCTCTCCTTTGCCGCTTTCATTGTCAAACACCACATCATCCGCGCCAATGCCGGTGTCTTCGCCCGTATCGGATTGTTCCTGTGTGGTTTCAACATAGGTGACGATTTGTCTGGCAATCGGCAAATTTTGCTGCGCCCCGACATGATCCGGGTCAATCTCAAGCGCCCTCTCAAAGGCGCGTACTCCATCGCGATATCCCCGCGACTTCAAATGCGCCATGCCTTGCAAAAACGCCGCCTCAGCGGTGTCCAGCCCCGCCATCTCCGTAGCGGCGGTCTCATAAGCCCCCCCACGATAAAGCGCCAAGCCGCGAAGATATGGATCGGCAAACCGCCCTGCTGCCAAGTCATAGTCCTTGCGTTCAAACGCCAACCAACCCTGTTGATCTGGTGTCAAAAACCAATCGCGCCAGCCCTCCGCATGCGCGGCACCGGGCTGGACCAACCAAGCGAGAAACACAACCTGCGCTGCCCAACGCACCGCCATGCCGCGGCGAAACCAAAACAACATCAGTAATAGCGCGGGCCAAACAAACCACGATCCACGGTCCTCCCATGGCTGGGTTTCGTCCGCCAATCGCGCGCGCTGATAGGCCGACGCCAACGAACGCTCTACCGCCGCGACATCACGCCCATCTGCTGTGACTTGCTGCGTCACGCTGCCCTGCGGGCCTTTGGGCAGCGGCGTGCCATCTGGCAAAAGGTATAAGAAACTCAATGAGGCCAAAGCCCGCTCCGTCTCTGGGTTTACTGCGGACCATGTCGCCTCAAGTGCCGCGACATCTGCGGCGCTTAACGCATCAAGCAAGAACACCACGCCCCCCGCGCTGGCTTCGCGCTGCATTAACATGTCCGCAACCGCCAGCCCTTTGGCGACATCACGCCCCTCAACCGGCATCACATCCGCTGTCAGCCCCTCAAGGTAAGGCTGCATAACACCCGGGTCTTCGCTCATTGGCACAACCACATGAGCACTTCCCGCATAGGCCACAAGCGCCGTGCGTGCTCCCGCGCGCAACGCCAGCAAGTCCAGAGCTTTCTGCTTTGCACGCGCCAAACGGCTCGGAGCCACATCTGTGCCCTCCATCGATGGTGTCACCTGCATCAGCAGCACCAAAGGCGCGGTTTGCGCAGCAAACGGAGCGGGCGCGCGCGTCCATGCGGGACCCGCGGCTCCACCAATGATCAGAATCAGAGTAAACGATATGATATCAATTGGTTGCACGCGCGCCTTTGTGGTTCCTGACACGGTAAGAGCCGCAACCAAATGTGGCGCTATCCAGCCTAGCTGCGCCGCTTTGGCGCGTGTTCTTCCCCGCAGCCCCCACCAAATCGTGGCGACCGGCAGCGCCACAAGCCAGACCCAAGGCCGCAAAAAATGGAAGGCATCAAGGTAGGCAAGTGCGGCAGCATTCATATCGCAGACCTCCGCCGCGCGCCCAGCCAGAAAACGCCGAGCAACAGCACGCCAACTGCAACCGCCAGCAACAGCGCAAGATGTCCCAAAGGCTCGCGCTGCCGCCAGCGCAACGTGTCCTGCGCACGTGGGGTTTGCGCGTCAATCTGCTGATATATCGCATCCAATGCCTGCGCATCAGCGGCAAAAAAACCTTCTCCGCCAGTGCGGGCGGCCAGCGCACTCAGCGCATCCATATCCAAACGATCTTCCCCACTGGCCTTGGGATCCCCCACCCCAATCGCAAACAGAGTCACACCTTTGTCGCGCGCAATCTCAGCGGCGTTGATTGGGCTCATCCGGCTGGCCGTGTCATTGCCATCGGACAAAAGGATCAACAGCCGCTCGTCAATGTCACTGGCTTCAAACGTGTGGATTGCCAGTCCAATCGCATCGCCCAGCGCTGTGTGCGGGCCAGCCATGCCCACCTCAGTCTGCTGCAAAAGCGCTTCGACCGTATCCAGATCTTCGGTCAGCGGCGCCTGCACGTAGGCTTGTGATCCAAATACAATCAGCGCCACCCGATCACCTTCACGGCTCTCGAGAAAAGCCGAGACCACATCTTGCACCGCCGCAAACCGTTGCTGCGCTTTGCCATCCGGCCCCGGGAAATCCACCTTGTCCATGGACCCCGAAATATCAATCGCCAAGATCACATCTCGCGACGCCTTGCTGATCTCCTTTGGTGGACCAAGCCGCACCGGTTCTGCCAAGGCCAAAAGCAGCAGCGCCCAGATCGCTGCGCCCGCAACAAGCGCCATCCGCCTGTGCGCCACCACAGCTGCACCATCACGCACCGCCACGCCGGACGCCTGCGCAAGTGCTGCAAAAAACGGCAACCGCACGGCATCCTCACGCTGCCGGTAGGCAGGTAACCCAAAACGCACCAACAATGGCAAAGGCAACAACACGAAGATCCAAGGGTGCGTCAGTTCAATCATCACCGCCCCCTGCCGCTGTTTGATCGTGATGTTGGATCCATTCCCGCGCCACCGATATCAGCGCAGCATCACCGGACTGCGGATTTGGCACAAACGCGACGTTGGACAGCACACGCCCCGCCCCTTGCCGAAACACCTCTCCACCGCCGGTCTCATCCAGAAACCGCAACCACGCTTGCCCGCTCAATCCCGCCACCCGCTTCCGACCGTACACGGTCAGCGCAACACGTTTTAGAATTGTAGAAATCTCTACCGCGTCCGTCCCTGCGGCATCCAATGCCCGCAAGGCCTCTCGACGATAGGCGTTGGCCTGATAACGCCGCCATACGCGCCACGCCTGCCACATCAGCACCAGACCAAAACACCCTGCCAAAACCGCCCATCCCGCGGTCTGCGGCATCATCGACACCGGCGCGGGCTCAGGCACCTCGACCAACAGATTGAGCAAACCAACAAGACTGTCAGCCTCAAGCGCATTTGTCGGAGGCGTGTCGCTCATCGTTGCGCCCCGCCCAATAACCGCACCACCTGAGGCAAGGTTTCCTCCGCCGTGCTCAGCGGCAGCACCGACAAGCGCATCCGGGTTTGCCATGACTTGATCTGCTCGATGCGATGCGTGGCAACAGACAGCACACCTGTGCGCACCATCGCCTCCCCGATGTCCAACTCAGCTTGTTTGTTGCCATCAGTCCCAACCACAGTGCCCTGCTCTGGAAGCTGCGTCGACGTGGGGTCAGAAACCACGCCCAAAACCACGTCATTGTGCTGGGCAATTGCGCCAAGATGAAACTGTGTTGCCTCATCGGCTGCATCAAAATCGCTCAGCACAATCACCAAATGATCTCGCCGCGCCAATCGGGCCACCGCGGTTAGAACATCGTTTAACGCCATCGGCGCCACGGTCGGCGCGGTTGCCGACAGCCGCTGATTGCCCGCCACAACGGCAGACAAAAACCGTGTCAAAGCCGCCTGCCCACGCTTGGGTCGCAGCTCTTCAATCTCCTGATCCCCAAAAACAATCCCGCCGATGCGGTCCCCTTGCGCGACCACCCTATGGGCCGCAATCGCTGCACATTCTGCCGCCGTTACCGATTTTGTATTGCGCACCGTGCCAAAAAACATCGACATGCGTTGATCCACCACGATCAGCGTAGGACGGTCACGCTCCTCGGTATACACCCGCACATACGGCGTACGCGCCCGTGCAGTGACTTTCCAATCAATCGAGCGGACATCATCACCGGGCAGATACCCCCGTAACTCTTCAAAATCGAGCCCACGCCCGCGAATGCGAGACCGGTGACGCCCCTGCAAAACCGACGTCGCGGGGTGACGTGACAGCAAAGAAATCGCCCGCGCCGCCGGCGCAAATCCACGCAAATGTGACAGCGTGATGTGTACGCGCGTGTCGGTTGGCGCCTGCGAAGAACGCTTCGGGGCAAGTCCCATACGCGATATGGCCGCACGGTGTTTCATGGCCGCTTAAGGCAGCGCCACGACAGACAGCACTTCAGCCACCACTTGATCTGCCGACACACCTGTGCCCTGCGCCTCATAGCTCAACGTCAGTCGATGGCGCAGCACATCCGGCGCAATTGCCTGCACGTCTTTCGGGTCAACATAGTCCCGCCCTTCCATCCACGCATGGGCCCGCGCGCAACGATCCAAGGCCAGTGAGCCGCGTGGGCTGGCTCCGATCTCAATCCATTTCGCCAAATCCGCGCTGAAGTCACTCGGCGTGCGTGTGGCCTGCACCAACGTGGCCATATATGTTTCCATCGCTTCGGCGCAATGCAACGTCGCGATCTCACGGCGCGCGTCAAACACCACCTGCTGAGCGATTGGATCGGCTTTCTCCGCTGCGCCGCTTTTGGCTTCATCGCCCAAGGCGGCCTGTTCTTCGCCGCGCACCAAACGGATCACCTCGACCTCATCTGCCAACGACGGATAATCGATCCGAACATGCATCAAGAATCGGTCCATCTGCGCCTCTGGCAGCGGGTATGTGCCCTCTTGTTCCACCGGATTTTGGGTGGCCAAGACCATAAACAGCGGGTCCATCTTATGTGTAGTGCCCGCCACCGTCACCTGACGTTCTTCCATTGCTTCTAGGAGAGCGGCTTGCACCTTAGCGGGGGCACGGTTGATTTCATCCGCCAGCACCACATTGGCAAAGATCGGACCGGGTTGAAACTTGAATTGCCCGCCATCCTCACTTTGAAAGTACATCTCAGTGCCGGTCACATCCGCAGGCAGCAAATCAGGCGTGAACTGAATCCGAGAGTACGCACACTCCAAGTTCTTCGCCAACGCCTTCACGGCGCGGGTTTTGGCCAATCCCGGCAACCCCTCGAGCAACAGATTGCCATTTGCCAGCACCCCAATGAGCAGCCGGTCGATCACAGCCTCTTGGCCGATGATCGACTTCCCCATGCGCGCCTTTAGGGTTTCGATCTGCTCAAGCGTGCTCATTGTTGGCTATCCCCGGTGAAAATCCGGTTCCAGTCGTCTTTCATGTCCACCAGAACCCAGCCGCGAATTTCTGCTTCATCCAAGCCGCGATTGAGCACGCCGATATGGCCCTCACGGTCATAGGCCCACTCCCGATCTGCATCGGTGTGGTGGATGTAAACACCCAACCGCGGCCCGTCGCCTGCAGTCGTGTATTCCAGCATCTCAAAATCCCCGTCAGAATTGCCAACGGCTATGATAGGGCGCTTGCCAATATGGTGGTTGATGGCCACCGGCTTGCCGCCTTTGTCGTCGTTGAAGAACAACGTTTCACCCTTCATGATCGTCGGCACACCATCGATCACCTCATAGGTCGACGTCAGCGAGGACCCAATGGTCTGCTCCGACGGGATACCATAGGCGTCCTCCGCAAAAACCCGCATAAAATCAATGCCCCCACCTGACACGATGTAGGTCTTAAAACCTTCGTCACGCAGATAGCTCAACAACTCGACCATTGGCTGGTAGGTCATCTGGTCAAATCCGTAGCCAGTGGTGGGGTGTTTTGCGTCCGCCACCCATGCCGCCACATCGGCGGAAAACGCTTCCAAACTCTGATTGGCATGCGACAACGCCAAAATTTCAATGAGCCCTTCTTTGCCACCTGCAAGAACGCCGTCCATGTCGCCCGCAGCCGCCGCTTTCAACGCGTCACTGGTCAGTTTGGAGGGGTCTTCTGCGCCAATTTTGGCCACACGGTCCAAAGCAAAAAACAGTTGGAAATATACGGGCTGTTCAGCCCAAAGTGTGCCGTCGTTGTCAAACACCGCGATACGATCCGCGGGTGTTACATACTCGGGCCCACCCACCTCAGATACTGCCTCGACAAAGGTGATAATCTTGCCTTTGGAAGCGCCCTGCCATGATGGCAACGGGTCAGCCAATCCAATGCCACCAATCCCTGTAAGGAGAAGCGCTGCACATGTTGTCTGAATGGATCTGAAATATGTCATTTGGTCACCTGAAACTTGTTTGGGAAACCTCCCAAACCGAAAAACGGCCCCCCGGCAGACATCCACCGGGAGGCTAAAGCGCTTATATGCGAGTTATTTCGAGCCGATTTGGCTGAAGATTTTGTCCTTCGCGTCGCCAATGGTGAAGCTACCTGGCTTCTGGCGTGGCGGGAACTCTTCAAACGTGGCAAGGAAATCAGACACATATGCGGCCGCTGGCAGCAACAGATACACGCGGTCCAAGTACCAATCCCAATATGTATTGGAGGTGATGTTGGAACGCTCATATGGGTCGCGACGCAGGTTGAACAACAGCGGAATACGCAGCTCTGTCCAAGGCTCAGCCCATGCCCGCAGGGTCTGTGGATAGCGGTGCTCAAGGAAGATTGCTTTCCAATCGTCATACCGCAGCGCCGTCAGATCACCATCATCAGAGAAGTAGAAGATCTCGTGACGTGGACCGGAGTCTTCTTCGCCTGTCAGGTAAGGCAAGAAGTTGTAGCCATCCAAGTGCACTTTGTACTCACGACCGATGGCCTGAACGCCACCTTCTTTGAGCTCTTCTTTGATGTTCGGATTGCCAGCAACCGCCACATATGTCGGCAGCCAATCCATGTGATGCATGATTTCGTTGCTGACAGAACCGGCTTCGATTTGACCGGGCCAACGCACCATGGACGGCACACGCCAGCCACCTTCCCAGTTGGTGTTCTTTTCCCCACGGAACGGAGTCATCGCTGCATCAGGCCAGCTGTTCATGTGCGGACCGTTGTCTGTGGAGTAATGCACGATGGTGTTGTCGGCGATGCCCAACTCGTCGAGCACATCCAACAGCTGACCAACATGAATGTCATGCTCAATCATACCAGCGGTGTATTCGTCTACGTGTTTGCCGGCGATCTCATCCGCCTTCGCACGCATCTCATCTTTCACATGTGTGCGGAAGTGCATCCGCGTGCCGCTCCACCAAACGTAAAATGGCTGCCCTTGATCATTGGAACGTTTGATGAAATCGATGGCTGCTGCGACGGTTTCTTCGTCAACAGTTTCCATGCGCTTCTTCGTCAAAGGACCAGTGTCTTCAATGGTACCATCGGCAGAGGACTTGATCACACCGCGCGGACCAAACCGCTCCCGGAACGCCGGATCGGTTGGATAGTCTTCGTTTTCTGGCTCTTCTTCTGCATTGAGGTGATACAGATTGCCAAAGAACTCATCAAACCCATGGTTGGTTGGCAGCATTTCATCGCGGTCACCAAGGTGGTTCTTACCGAACTGCCCCGTGACGTAGCCCTCAGCCTTCAGAAGACCAGCAATTGTCGGATCTTCGACCTGCATACCTTCTTGGGCACCCGGCATGCCAACTTTGGACAATCCTGTTCGAAAAACCGATTGCCCCATGATGTAGCTTGAACGACCGGCAGTACAGGATTGCTCACCATAGTAGTCGGTGAAAATCATACCCTCGTTGGCGACCCGGTCGATGTTGGGAGTGCGGTATCCCATCAGCCCCATGGTGTAGGCTGAAATGTTAGATTGCCCAACATCATCACCCCAAATGACGAGGATGTTAGGTTTGTCTTGTGCGAGTAGCCCGGAGGCCATCGTGGTCAAGACTACGGCCGCCGCCGAAAATGTCCTGACTGTCTTGAGAGGCGTGAAAACCATTGCGTCAAACTCCCTGATAAAAATGCCTCTATTTCAATCAGCGTGTTAAAATTTACAGATCGAAAAAAAGTTGAGGCAACGCTTATAGCGTTTAACGACATGCCCCACTCTGTCAAACAAAATGACGAGAAACCTACGCCGAATACGCTAAGTATCGGGAAAACCATACCAAAGTCGCAGACCCATCACCCAATGCGCAAAGCCTCAAATTTCTGATCTAACCTTTTGGCCTCGTCATCCAGACCATAGGGAGCGTTGATCACAAACATGCCAGACCCAACCATCCGGTGTCCTTGGCGCGCCGGGGGAAATCTAACTTCATGGTGCAATGTCTTGGGGAAGTTTTTGCCTTTAAGCGCAATGACCATGTCGTCCTGCGGTCCATCAACCAAAATCGGATACCAAAGCGCAATGACGCCCACGTTCCACTTTCGATGGACGTCAGCAATCCAATTAGGCAAATTTTTGTAGTCCGACTTGATCTCGTAACTAGGATCAATCAGCAAGATGCCGCGCTTTGGTGTGGGTGGGCAAATCCCCATCACGGTCTCAAATCCATCGCGCACATGTACCTTTGCGCCGCTGCCCTGCATGGCGTTTTTCAAGGCGGATGATTCCTGCGGATGCAACTCACACAACTGCAGGCTGTCCTCCGGGCGCGTCAAGGCCGCCGCCAAAGCTGGAGACCCAGGATAAGCGGCAGCACCGTGTACCGCGCGCACCCCTGCCAAAGCCCTCATGTATGGATGCTCTTTGGCAAACCAGTCCTCAGCACGGCCGATCCCGGCCGCAGCCTCTTGGGTTTTTAAGGCCGCTGCATCATTCAATTGATACACGCCGCGCCCGGCATGAGTCTCCAAGTAGCTTAAAGGTTTGGGTTTTTTTCCCATATAGTCCAACATCACCGCCAAAAGCGCGTGTTTCTGAACATCGGCCAAATTGCCGGCGTGGTAGATATGTTGATAAGACAGCATGTCGCCTTCCTACCCGAGCGCGCAAGCAATGCCCAGACAACGTTCGGCTCCAAGGTCGCCGGATTTTCAAGCATTTGTCTGCAATGGGCGTGTCATCGACCTTTTTTCCTGCATATGAATACCATATATCGAGGCGGAATGTCGCCTTTCGACCACAGCGGGTCTTTCACAACAGGCTTTGTCTTCCTATAAGAAGGTCGCCCGCGCTCGACAGAGTCGCGGGCTTTGGGAATTTCTGGGGAACGATATCATATGCTGGGAAATTTGGCTGGCCTGTTTACATCTGACATGGCCATCGACCTTGGGACCGCGAACACGCTGGTCTACGTAAAAGGTAAAGGTGTTATTCTCAGCGAACCATCTGTGGTGGCCTATCATGTCAAAGATGGCGTGAAAAAAGTGCTCGCAGTTGGGGAAGATGCGAAGCTTATGCTGGGGCGTACGCCTGGCAGCATTGAGGCAATCCGGCCGATGCGTGACGGTGTGATTGCTGACTTTGACACCGCCGAAGAGATGATCAAACATTTCATTCGCAAAGTGCACAAGCGGTCCACGTTCTCCAAGCCAAAGATCATCGTCTGCGTGCCACACGGCGCGACACCGGTGGAAAAACGCGCGATCCGACAATCGGTTCTCTCTGCTGGTGCACGTCGCGCCGGTTTGATTGCTGAACCTATTGCCGCGGCCATTGGCGCTGGGATGCCAATCACTGACCCAACTGGCAACATGGTTGTGGACATTGGCGGCGGCACCACTGAGGTCGCGGTTCTCTCGTTGGGCGACATTGTCTATGCGCGCTCTGTGCGTGTCGGTGGTGACCGTATGGACGAAGCCATCATCAACTATTTGCGCCGCCAGCAAAACTTGCTGGTTGGTGAGGCCACAGCCGAGCGCATCAAAACCTCTATCGGCACGGCGCGCATGCCCGACGATGGCCGCGGTGCATCCATGCAAATTCGTGGTCGTGATCTGCTGAACGGCGTCCCAAAGGAAACTGAGATTTCCCAAGCACAAGTTGCGGAAGCGTTGGCCGAACCGGTGCAGCAGATCTGCGAAGCTGTGATGACCGCTTTGGAAGCCACCCCCCCAGACTTGGCCGCAGACATCGTGGACCGTGGCGTGATGCTTACCGGTGGTGGCGCGCTCCTCGGCGACCTTGATTTGGCTTTGCGCGAACAGACCGGCCTTGCCGTATCTATCGCCGATGAAAGCCTGAACTGCGTGGCGATGGGCACGGGCAAGGCGCTTGAGTATGAAAAACAACTCCGCCACGCGATCGACTACGACAGCTAAAACCACCCCCGCGCATCGCCAGTTTGGAAACAGACTGCTGGCGGTGTAAACTGGGCCAAATCACGTCAGATCCGGAGGCACTTTGGCCAGAGACCGAAATCAGGGCGATGAATTCTCTGCCCCGCTTCGGCGGCTGTTTCTCGGCGTCTTGCTTCTTGTACTCCTCGGCGTTTTCCTCGTCTGGCGCATCGACAGTCCGCGTGTCGAGCGCTTCCGAGCCCAGATCACCGACGCTGTGGTGCCAAACTTTGATTGGGCCATGGCGCCTGTCACCGGCGCAGTGAACCTCCTGCGTGACTTCCAAAGCTATCAACGCATCGTGGATCAAAACCGCGAATTGCGTCGCGAATTGCAACAAATGAAAGCTTGGAAAGAGGCCGCCAGCCAGCTCGGTGAAGAAAACGCCCGCTTGCTTGATCTTAACAATGTGCGTCTGGACCCACAGCTGACCTATGTTACAGGCGTGGTTCTGGCTGACAGTGGCTCCCCTTTTCGGCAATCGGTTCTGCTGAATATTGGCGCGCGCGATGGCATCATCGATGGCTGGGCCGCAATGGACGGTATCGGCCTTGTTGGGCGCATTTCAGGGGTCGGGAAATCCTCCTCTCGCGTGATGTTGCTCACAGACAGCTCCAGCCGCATCCCTGCACGCATTCAGGGGTCAGGCCAAACCGCCCTTATCGTGGGGGACAACACCGTTGCTCCACATGTGGATTTTGTCGAAACCCCGGATCTTGTGCGCCCCGGGGATCGCGTGGTCACCTCTGGTGATGGCGGTGTGTTTCCCGGCGGCCTTCTGATAGGGCAAGTCGCCACAGACCCGGCTGGCCGCCTGCGGGTGCGACTGGCTGCCGATTATGAGCGCCTAGAGTTCCTACGCGTGCTGCGTCACCACGGACAGGAAAGCCTTGAAAGCCCCGGTTCTTTGGTGGCCCCTCTCAGCCCTGACAGCTTTGTGGACAACGGCGATGGCTGAAGCGGCGCTGTCCAACAAATGGCTGATGCGCGTCGTGTTTGCAGTGCTGTGTCTGATTTTGATATTCTCACAGCTCTTGCCGCTGGAAACCACACCTCGGCGCTGGGCGGGACCAGACTTTATGGTGGTGCTGGCCTTGGCTTGGGCGGTGCGCCAACCAGATTATACCCCCGCTTTGCTTGTGGCAGCGATGTTCTTGTTGGCAGACTTTCTTTTGCAGCGGCCACCGGGATTGGGCGCGGCCATCATGGTCGCAGCCTGCGAAGCCCAACATCGTCGCTCTTATCGCCTGCGCGACGCCACTTTTGCTTCAGAATGGTTCAACGCAACTGTGGTGCTGGTATTGATCACACTCGGATACCGGCTGGTCGCCGCAATTTTTCTGTTGCCCTTGCCATCTTTGGGGCTGATGCTGATGCAGATGATGATGAATGTGGCACTTTATCCCGCAGTTGTGTTTCTCTCACATGTGCTGTTTGGCATCCGCCGTGCGACAGTGCATGAAGCCACCATGGGGGCAAACTGATGCGCAAGACCCCGACCGAAATGGCCGAAGTCCACAATCGTCTGTCGCGACGATCACTCCTGCTCGGCGGCACCATGCTGACCTTTATGGCGGGCCTCGGCTTTCGCATGCGCCATTTGCAGTTGGATCAAGCGGACCAATATCGCTTACTGGCAGAAGAAAATCGCATCAACATTCGCCTGATCCCCCCCGCGCGCGGTGAAGTGTTTGACCGCAATGGCGTGGTTTTGGCGCGAAACGAGCCTTCTTATCGCGTCACGCTGGTGCCAGAGGACGCAGGCGATGTTGACAAGGTCATCGAAAAGTTGGCCACGCTGATTGAACTGGACCCCAATGAATTGGACCGCGCGGTCACCGAAATGAAACGCTCGCCACCGTTTTTGCCGGTCACCATCGCAGATCGTATCAGCTGGGATGAATTGTCGCGCATTGCGGTGAACACCCCGGCCCTGCCCGGCATCACACCAGAGGTGGGCCTGTCACGCTATTACCCGCTGCGTGGGGATCTCGCCCATGTTCTGGGCTACGTTGGCCCCGTGTCTGACTATGACCTGTCCAAGATCGACAACCCTGACCAATTGCTGCGGATTCCGCGATTTCAGATCGGCAAAGTGGGGCTTGAAGGCCGCATGGAGGATGAACTGCGCGGGGTTGCGGGCACCAAACGCGTCGAAGTCAATGCCGTAGGCCGTGTCATGCGGGAACTGGATCGGCGTGAAGGCGAGCAAGGGGATGATGTCCAACTGACCATCGACCAGCAATTGCAATCCTACACACAAGCCCGCCTGAACAACGAAAGTGCGGCGGCCGTGGTGATGGATTGCCAAACCGGTGATTTGCTGGCGATTGCGTCCGCCCCAAGCTTTGACCCAAACCTGTTTGTCGAGGGCATCTCGGTGGCGAAATACTCGGCACTGACCAACAATGAATACCGCCCCTTGGCGGCCAAATCCGTGCAGGGCACCTACCCACCCGGCTCAACCTTCAAAATGATCACAGCCCTTGCCGCTCTGGAAGCAGGTGTTGTGGGATATGAAGACACGGTCTATTGCCCCGGTCACATGACAGTCTCAAACCGCCGGTTCCACTGCTGGAAACGTGGCGGGCACGGTCATATGAACCTCAGCCAAGCGCTGCGCGAAAGCTGCGATGTGTATTTCTACGATCTTGCCCTTCAGGTTGGCATCGACAAAATCTCAGAGGTCGCCGGAAAGCTGGGGCTGGGTCATAAATTTGACCTCCCCTTATCCGGGGTGGCGCGCGGTCTGAACCCATCACGTGATTGGAAATCCACTGTACGCGGTGCAGATTGGGTGATTGGAGACACCGCCAATGCCTCAATTGGTCAGGGATTTGTGCTGGCCTCCCCTTTGCAACTGGCGGTGATGACCGCACGTTTGGCCTCTGGGCGCGCGCTCGAGCCTCGGCTGGTAAAATCCATAAACGGTGTTGATCAGGCCCCTCCTCCCGCCGAAGCGCTTGATTTGTCTACCACCCATTTGGGGGAAGTCCGGCGCGGGATGTACGCTGTGTCCAACCATCGACGCGGCACCGCCTATAGCAAACGGATCATCGAAGACCGCTTCCGGATGGCCGGGAAAACCGGCACATCACAGGTGCGCAACATCACTGCCGCCGAACGTGCCCGCGGCGTGACCCGAAACGAAGACCTGCCATGGGAGCGCAGAGATCACGGCTTGTTTGTGAACTACGCCCCCTTTGACAATCCTAAAATTGCGGTTGCGGTGATCGTGGAACATGGCGGCGGCTCCAAAGCAGCCACCCCCATTGGCCGAGATATCACTCTGCAGGCTCTTTACGGTGGCACCCCGCCCCTGACAGCCTATCCCACAAAAGACCGCGACCAGATCAAGATCCAGCAGGACGAGCTAGAAAAACTCATACCAGGGCGTGAAATCACACGCCGCAACCGGGCGTGATACAGCCATGAGTTATCTTGAATATAACGTCAAACATGTGCCCACCGGCCTGCGCAAAGTGTTCTATCTGAACTGGCCCATTCTGCTGTTGGTCTCTGCTGTGGCCGGTGTGGGCTTTCTGATGCTGTATTCGGTGGCGGGCGGATCGTTTTCACCCTGGGCTGAGCCACAGATGAAACGCTATGCACTTGGCCTGTTTGTCATGGTCTTTGTGGCCATGGTGCCGATCTGGTTCTGGCGATCGGTGTCTGGGTTTGCTTACCTCGTGAGCCTTCTGCTGTTGGTGCTGGTGGAGGTCATGGGCAGCATCGGTATGGGCGCACAACGCTGGATCGACCTTGGCTTCATGCGCTTGCAGCCCTCTGAGTTGATGAAAATCACCTTGGTGATGTGCCTTGCAGCCTACTATGACTGGCTACCAACCCATAAAACCTCCAAGCCGCAATGGGTGCTGGTGCCTGTGTTGTTGATCTTGATCCCCACCGCCATGGTCTTGCGACAACCGGATCTCGGCACGTCAATTCTGCTGCTGACGGGCGGCGCCATTGTGATGTTTCTGGCCGGGGTTCACTGGGGGTATTTTGCCGCTGTGATCAGCATGGTTGTGGGGCTTGTCGTCGCCGTGTTTCAATCGCGCGGCACCACATGGCAGCTTCTGAAAGACTATCAGTACCGCCGCATCGACACCTTCATTGATCCGTCCTCTGATCCGCTTGGCGCGGGCTATCACATCACCCAATCCAAAATTGCGCTGGGCTCTGGCGGCTGGACCGGACGTGGGTTCATGCAAGGCACACAAAGCCGGCTGAATTTTTTGCCCGAAAAACACACAGACTTCATCTTCACCACATTGGCCGAAGAGTTTGGCTATATTGGCGCGGTTTCGCTACTGGCGCTTTATGCGCTGATTGTGGTGTTTTGTGTCGCCTCAGCAATGGCCAACCGGGACCGCTATTCGGCCCTGCTGACGCTGGGCATCGCCGGGGCGTTTTTCCTATTCTTTGCGGTGAATATGTCGATGGTCATGGGGTTGGCACCGGTGGTTGGCGTGCCTCTGCCTTTGGTCAGCTATGGAGGATCTGCGATGTTGGTTCTGATGGCCGGCTTTGGTTTGGTTCAAAGCGCACATGTGCATCGCCCGCGGTAAAACATCCCGAGGGGCTCCCGCACAGCACAGACGCCCTGCCGGGCGCCAGAGCCATTTTGGGCGTGGCTCAGCAAGCTGAGCCTAGACATCCAACGTATGAAGGGTTTGCCGCAACAATTCCATCACCGGTCGACGGCTGTCGCGCGCCCAACTCAACAGGCCCACCTCGCGGCTTGTTTCAGAGAGAGGCCGAAACGAAAGATTTGGGTGGTGACGCTCTAACCCGCCCCACCGCGGCAAGACTGCCTGTCCAAGGCCATCTGCCACCATTTGCGCGAGGATTTCCACAGCATCCATGTCACAGAGCACCTGTGGCGTTGGCGCATGCGCAAGCAATGCACGCCAACACAACGCTCCCCCCAGGCCGCGCGGCTATAAACCAAAAACGGCATGCTCTGAGGTGTGCCTGGCTTTTGAAGAAGACCAATGGGTTGCTGCGCCAACACGTCAAACCGCATGGTTTTGGGCAAGGCAAACGGCGGCGCAACCAACACCCCCGCATCAAGGCGTCCAGCCTCAAACTGGGCGAAGACCTCAGCGGAACTCGCCGGGCTGAGCATAAGCTCAACCTCGGGGGCATCACGGCGCAACTGCTGGATCAACGCCGGGCCAAAATCACTCAACGCGGTTGAAATCGCCCCAAGTCGGAGCGGCCCGACCAAACGTTTTTCGGCCAATCGACCTTCCAGTCCTGATCTGAGGATCACCATCTGGCGCAGGTCTGACAGTAAAGCTTCGCATTCCGGGGTCGCAGACATGTATCGCCCATCACGCACCAACAGCGGCACGCGCATTTGTGCCTCCAGTGCAGCCACCCGCTGTGATGCGGCGGCGGGTGTAATGGCTTGTTGGCGGGCAGCTGCCGCCAGAGAGCCCTCTTCAATTGCCATCAGGAGCGTTTCGACAAACCGTATATCCATAGTTTTTCTTATGTTTGAATAATCAAAAATAAGCTAGACTAAATTGAGGGGGCCTTTTACGCCTAGGCCAACGCCATTTCTTGCACAAACAGGACCCCTCATGAGCATTTTTCACCTTGCCTACAACGTGCGCGACCTAGATCAGGCCCGCGCCTTTTACGGCGACCTGCTAGGCTGCAAAGAAGGCCGCAGCACTGACAGCTGGGTCGACTACAACTTTTTCGGCCATCAACTGTCGCTTCACATCGGCGCGCCTTTTGCCACAGCCGCCACCGGGCACGTCGGCGACCACCTTGTGCCAATGCCGCATCTTGGGGTGATCCTGCCCAAAGCCGAGTGGGATGTTCTGGCCCAGCGCCTGCAAGATGCAGGGGTTGATTTTGTGTTGGCACCCTTTACACGTTTTGCAGGGGAGCCGGGCGAACAAAGCACAATGTTCTTCCGCGACCCTTCAGGGAATCCAATCGAAATCAAAGGCTTTGCCGATATATCCGGAGTGTTCGCCACATGATCAACATCCTGTTTGCCGCCACAGAAGAGCGCTGGGCCGACTATGAAGCGCCGCTGAAGCGCGCCCTGACCGATGCAGGTCTTGCGGCAAATTTGCGTCAAGATTTCCCACCTGAGGACGTCGACTATATCGTCTATGCGCCCAACAGCACAGTACAGGATTTTACGCCCTACACACGGTGTAAAGCCGTGCTCAACATATGGGCCGGGGTGGAAAGCATCGTCGGCAACACAACCCTGAACATCCCACTTGCACGTATGGTCGACCCCGGCATGACCCAAGGTATGATCGAATGGGTCTTGGGTCATGTGATGCGCTATCATTTGGGCATGGACCGCAACATCCTTGTACAGGACGGCACGTGGCAGCCCCATGTTCCACCTTTGGCGGCCGAGCGCCGCGTGACGGTGCTTGGCATGGGCGCATTGGGCAGCGCTTGCGCGCGCACCATAGCTCAGGTGGGTTTTGACGTGACCGGTTGGAGTCGCGGTCCCAAAACCGTCGAAGGTGTCTCATGTCTTCATGGCGATGACGGGCTGGCTGAGGCTCTTGAGCGCGCTGACATTCTGGTGCTCCTTCTGCCGAAAACCGCAGCGACCGAGAACCTGCTGAATACCGAACGTCTCGCACAAATGCCAAAAGGGGCAATGATCATCAACCCGGGACGCGGGCCGCTGATTGACGACGACGCATTGCTGGCAGCACTCAAAAGCGGCCATATTGCCCATGCGACGTTGGATGTGTTTCGCATAGAACCGCTTCCTGCAGACCATCCTTATTGGGCACATCCCAATGTCACCGTGACGCCTCATATCGCCTCAGAAACACGGGTGAGTACGGCAAGCCAGGTGATTGTTGAGAACGTGCGGCGTGGAGAGACCGGTGAGCCGCTTTTGCATTTGGTTGACCGCAGCTCAGGATACTAGAGGTAAGCGGCCTAGGCGCAGCCTCTTTTGTCGCTGCGCCACCACGCTCAAGCATCTGAACGCATCGCGTCTTTAACGCAACTTGGGCGGCTGATCCGGATTACGGCCCGGCGCGGCTGGCGCATGCTCTTGCGCCTGCGGTGGCTCTGGCAAATCAAAACGCAATCCCGCACGGGCGAGCTGTGCGGCCACGGGATCCGTTGCGGCAAAGAACCCCACATCCAAAGCACCGGCCTCAATGCCTGAAAATGTGAGCACCTCACTGACGGCCTGCGCCAAGGCCTCTTCCGCTCCGGGCATCGCTTCGACAAAACCCAACATATGAGAACGCATACCGCTTTCATATGTTGTGCCCACCAAGTAAGCCATTTTGGCCAACCCGGCCGTGGTCGACAGTTTTGTATCAAGCGCCGCAATGAGCTGTTCTGGCAGTCCCGCAGGAGCCAAGAAACTCTCGATTTTGGCCTCTACCTCTTCGGGCGCATGGGTCAGCGTCTCTGACAACCACCCCAACGCCTCATTGGGGATCAAAATCGCCGAGGGTGCCACTTCTGGGTTCACCGCCAGACCAATGCCTTGGCCTGCAAGCATGTTTGCAATCGCCCGCCCCGACAGGGCAACGTAAGGCGCCGCACGCCCAACAAACTCTGACAGCCGCTCCTCCGTATCAAACACCAGCACAAACCGCGCGTCAGAGGTTTCAAACACCTCCGGCGCAATCTTGTCGTTCTCAGGCTCTTTCTCGAGTAAAAGAAACAACTCTGCATCCGCCAGCCGCTCGTAAAATCGCAGGCGCGCGGCATCGTCCTGGGTGGCGGCCTCCATGGAGGCATGCGCCTGATCAAGTGGGGTCAGATCGCTCATGACAGAGCCTCCTTTATACGGGTCTGTAGAGACGGCAAAAGTTGAGCCTCAAACCACGGATTCTTTTTCAACCATGCCGTATTGCGCCACGAGGGATGTGGCAAGGGAAAGACGTTAGGGGCAAAATCTCGCCACGCCGCCACAGTGTCGGTGACACCAACCTTTGTGCCGAGATGCCACTTTTGCGCGTAGCCGCCAATCACCAATGTCAACGGGATGTCTCCCAGTTCGTCCATCACCATCGCGCGCCATGTTCTGGCACAAATCGGCGGCGGCGGAAGATCACTGCCTTTGGCGTTATAGCCCGGAAAGCAAAACGCCATGGGCACGATGGCAACACGTGTTTTGTCATAAAATTCAGACGGTTCCACACCCATCCACGCCCGCAATCGATCACCGCTTGGATCGGTGAACGGTCGACCGCTTTCGTGCACGCGCGCGCCCGGGGCCTGCCCCACCACCAGCACCTTGGCGCCCTGTTGAAACCACGCCACGGGCCTGGGGTGATGCGCGGTGGCGGTTGCTGCAAAGCGATCAGCACAGATGTTACAGGCACGGATTTTGTCACTCAAACTCATGCCCTCTGATACCCGGCAGAAGTTATTTCGACAATTATCGAAATAAAAGCTTGCGCGACTCATTTATTTCGATATTTTTAGAAATATGAAACACACTGATCCCACAGATATCTCATTGGAGCGCGCAGCCTCAACTTTTGCGGCGCTGGGCTCTGAACAGAGGCTTTCGGTTCTGCGCTGCTTGGTGCGCGCAGGCGAAGAAGGCCTCTCAATCGGCGATCTTGGACAGCGCAGCGGCGTCACCGGATCCACCTTAACCCACCATATGAAAATCTTGGCCCAAGCAGGGCTTGTGGCCCAAGTGAAACAAGGCCGCTCGATCATCTGCGCCGCCGTTGCGTATGGCGCGGTGCAGGAGCTCTCCGAATTCCTCCTCAAAGAATGCTGCGCAGACAGCACCAGCCCAGACAAGGACCATTCCCATGGCTGATACCACTCAATCCCCCTCTCCCTTTGGAGCGCGGCTTGCCAAAGTCGACAAAGCCTGGCTTGCAGTAGTGCTCATCTTGTTGGCTGTCGCCATTCTGGACACCCCTCAATTTGTCCCAACCGTGGCCTTTACCGCCGACGCGCTCCTGCACACCGCTCCCTTCATTTTATTTGCCGTATTTGCGATTGGGTATTTGAAAGCCACCGGCGCAGAAAATCTGTTGGCCAAAGCTTTTGAGGGACGTGAAACCCGCATGATCCTCTTCGCGGCTTTGCTTGGCGGGCTCTCACCGTTTTGCTCATGTGAGGTCATCCCCTTTATCGCCGCCTTGCTTGCAGTGGGCGCGCCGCTCTCAGCTGTCATGGCGTTTTGGCTTGCCTCCCCCCTGATGGATCCGGCGATGTTCGCGATCACTTCGGGCACGTTGGGCTATGAATTTGCGATTGCCAAAGCCGTGTCAGCCGTTGGTCTGGGGATGCTTGGTGGTTTTGGCACCATGCTGCTGAAATCAACCCCTGTGTTCACTGATCCCCTGCGTGAAAAGCCGCAGGTTGGTGGCTGCTGCGGCGTGAAGAAACCGTTCTCTGCGAAACCAGAATGGAAGTTTTGGAAGGAAGAAGAGCGGCGCAGTGTTTTCCGCGACACCTCTCTGGAGAACGGCTTGTTCCTGCTGAAGTGGCTGACGCTCGCTTATGTGATCGAAGCTTTGATGCTCACCTATGTGCCCGCTGAATGGATTGCACAGGTGCTGGGCGGCGAAGGCTTCCAACCGATCCTGCTTGGCGCTTTGGTGGGGGCACCGGCCTACTTGAATGGCTACGCAGCGGTACCACTTGTTGCCGGCCTTTTGGAACAGGGCATGTCAAACGGTGCCGCGATGTCGTTTGTGATCGCAGGAGGGGTGAGCTGTATCCCCGCAGCGATCGCGGTCTGGGCACTGGTAAAGCCACGCGTTTTTGCAGCCTACATGGGCTATGCGATGCTTGGTGCGCTGATCGCTGGCAGCGTTTGGCAAACCATCGCATAACCTCTGCGCATCACCCCTTAAGACCTCTCATCACCGGCGCAGCTCAGGCTGCGCCGGCTTGCGTGTGGCGCCCGTCTGCCTTGGTCCGTTTTTGGCAATTGAGCCGCACCAAACCTTAACATGTGAATTTTCACCCGCATTTCCGTTGCAATTTTCCACATTTCTCGCTGCAATCCAGCTTCAGAGAGTTGCTAAGCCCCCTCCTGATCACCCATAGTGACGCAAAACGCCGACAGAGCGTTAACCTTGGTGTCTTATAGTGTCATACTGTACAGACACACATGAGCAGTTTCAGGAGCAGTGCATGCTCGAGTTTGACAATGTGAGTAAGTCCTTTTGGACCGGCACGCAGCGCAAGGTGATCCTTGAGCGTGTTTCGTTTCGCGTTGAACTGGGCAATTCTCTGGGCATTTTGGCGCCCAACGGCACCGGCAAAACCACTCTGATCAATATGATGGCGGGGTTGGAAAAACCGGATGAAGGTGTGATCCGCCGCGATTGCCGCATTTCCTTTCCGCTTGGCTTCATGGGCGGCGTTGTCAGCAAACACACGGCCGTGGAAAACAGCCGTTACATCGCGCGGCTCTATGGGCTTGACCCGGATTACGTCGAAGCCTTCTGTCGCTGGCTGTGCAATCTTGGGGAATACTTCGACCAACCGCTTGGCACCTATTCGTCCGGCATGCGCTCCCGCTTCACCTTCGCTCTGATGCTGGCGCTTGATTTTGACATGTACCTGATCGACGAAGGCATGCCCTCCTCCACCGATGTGGAGTTCAACAAAAAAGCAGGCGACGTGCTCCGTGAACGCCTGCGCACCACCACTATTGTTATCGTGTCACACCAGCCTGACGTGCTGGAAAAATTTGCTCGTTCCGCCGCAGTGCTGATGAACGGCAAGCTCTATATGTTCGACACCTTGGAAGAGGCAAAGCAGCTCTATGACTACCAAACCCAAGGCTAAGAAGTTCCGCATCCGCAGGTCGGAATCCTCAGCGGCCCCTGCCGCCGCCATGGCTGAACAACCCGCGGTCGCAAGCGGCACCGATGGCCCTGCGGCCCCCATGAGCCCACCTGCCCCCGCTCAGACCCCCGTGGAACATCCTCAGGCGCAGGCGCGCCCACCTCAGGGTGCGCAGCCTCCCGGCCAGCCCCCCCGCGCCATGAAACTGGCGACACCGACCCCCAAGCGCGCGCCCAAAGCACAGCCGCAGGCGACCACGTCCCCCACACAGGCCGCACCAAAAGCTGCAGCCAATCCCCCCACGCCCCAAGGTGCCGAAGCTGCAATTGACGCCATCAAAGGCGAAGGGTTGACCGGTCGCCAGCTGCGTATGGCACGCCGTATGGCGCAGAAAAATGGCCTTGCGGCCACCTCTGATTACGACGCTGTGCGCCTATTGCGCGAGGCAGGTATTGATCCGTTTCAGCGCACAAACATGCTGGATTTGATACCCTCTGACAAAAATCAGAAGCAGGTTGCGGGCGGCCGTGTGCAATTGCCGCAAACCATGCCCATTGGACAGGCAAACCTGCCCTCCACTGAGACCATGTCGCCCTCAGAAATGCGCGCGCTGGAAATTGGCGAGATCCAAAAGGACATCGCACGCCGCCGCCGCCGCCGCCTATTGCTGTTGCTGGCGCGTCTGTCAGCCTTTGTTTTTCTACCCACGGCGTTTGCCGGCTGGTATTTCTTTTCTGTCGCCACGCCGATGTATTCCACAAAGTCCGAGTTCCTGATCCTGCAAGCGGACAACGCAGGTGGCGCCGGTCTTGGCAGCCTGTTGTCGGGCACACAATTCGCCACCAATCAAGACAGCATCGCCACCCAAAGCTATCTGGCCTCCAAAGACGCCATGTTGCGACTTGATCGGGACGAGGGTTTTAAAACCACGTTCAGCCAGCCCAACATCGACCCTATTCAAAGGCTTGATACCGACGCGTCCAGCGAAGACGCCTATAAAATCTACAAAAAATACGTGAAGATCGGCTACGATCCCACAGAGGGCGTGATCCGCATGGAGGTTTCCTCGCCGGACCCGAGCACCTCCGCACGTTTTGCCCAAGCGCTGATAGGATATGCGGAAACCCGGGTGGACGACCTGTCCCAACGCAAACGCGAAGATCAGGTCAGTGATGCCCGCGAGAGCCTCAACAAAGCTGCCAGCGACCGGCGCGACGCTCAAGCTGCACTTGTGTCCCTGCAGGAAACTTCTGTTCTGGACCCTGAAGGGTTGATTGCATCCTTGCGGCAACAAATTTCCAATGTGCAGATCCAACTGCAAGAAAAAGAGCTGCAACTGGCCGCGCTGGAAGACAACACCCGCCCCAACCAAGCCCGGCTAGAGGGCGTGCGTGGCGATGTGGGTCGTCTGCAAAGCCTGCTATCTCGGCTGGAAAGCAAAATGACCGAAGCCACCGCTGGGGAAAGCTCGCTTGCGCAGAAAACCGCGCAAATCCAAATGGCCCAAGCCGATTTGGCAACCGCGGACGTTCTGATGCAATCCGCCCTGCAAACGCTCAAACAAACCGAGTTGGAGGCCAACCGTCAGGTCCGGTACTTGACCACCTCGGTGGAACCTGTGGCCTCTGAGGACCCGTCTTATCCACGCAGCTTTGAGAACACAGTCTTGGCCTTCCTGATCTTTTCAGGCATCTATCTGATGATTTCGCTCACCGCGTCCATCCTCAGAGAACAGGTGTCCTCGTAATGAAACATGTCAAAGTTGGTGATCTCGCCATAGGCAATGACCTTCCCCTGACGGTCATTGCTGGCCCATGTCAGCTGGAAAGCAAAGACCACGCTGAAATGATCGCGGGCACGATGAAAGAGGCCTGCGCAGCAGCGGGCGCCCAATATGTGTTCAAGGCGAGCTATGATAAGGCCAATCGCACCTCACTTTCGGGGGTGCGCGGCTTGGGCATTGAGGCTGGTCTGGCTGTACTGGATGGCATCCGCCGCGACTTTGGCGTTCCGGTCCTGACCGATGTGCACACCGAAGAACAATGTGCCGTGGCCGCTGAGGCCGTGGATATTCTGCAAATCCCCGCCTTCCTGTGTCGCCAAACCGACATGCTCTTGGCCGCAGGCAACACCGGCGCCGCGGTGAATGTCAAAAAGGGACAGTTTCTGGCCCCTTGGGAGATGGGCAATATCGTCACCAAGATCGAGAGCACGGGCAACACCAACATCCTGCTGACGGAACGAGGCACCTCTTTTGGCTACAACACGCTTGTGGCGGACATGCGCTCCCTGCCCCAAATGGCCAAAACCGGCTACCCGGTGGTGATGGATGCCACTCATTCCGTGCAACAACCCGGCGGCCAAGGCGGCAGCTCTGGCGGGCAACGTGAATTCGCCCCGGTCATGGCGCGGGCCGCTGTGAGTATTGGAACTGCTGCTGTTTTCATCGAAACGCACCAAGATCCGGACACGGCACCATCTGATGGTCCAAATATGATCCATCTTGACCAAATGCCTCATCTCATTGACACATTGATGCGCTTTGATGCGCTGGCAAAAGCCCACCCGATTCAGATTTGACCAAGACCATTTAGAGCAAGAAAGACACTTTCATGAAAAAGCCATCGCCTGACGTGCGCCCAAACACCTGGGAATTCCTGCGTGACCCGATGATCGCCCCCACAGGGTTTCGCGAATATGATGCCCGCTGGCAGTACCCAGAAGCGATCAATCTTCCCGGCATGACTGCGCTTGGCTTCGGCCTTGGCACTCAGATGCGCCGCAGGGGTATTGAGCCTGTGATCGCCGTTGGCAATGACTACCGTGATTACTCCGTGGCCATCAAAATGGCACTGATCGTTGGCCTTATGAAGGCCGGCATTCACGTGAAAGACATCGGCCCGGCGTTGTCCCCAATGGCCTATTTTGCGCAATTCCATCTGGACGCGCCCGCGGTGGCAATGGTCACCGCCTCTCACAACCCCAATGGCTGGACCGGCGTGAAAATGGGTTTTGAAAAGCCACTGACACATGGCCCCGATGAAATGGGCGAGCTTCGCGACATTGTGCTCAATGGCGATTTTGATGCCCATGACGGGGGCAAACATGAAATCATCGATGGGGTACGCGAAGCCTACATTGACGATCTGGTTGGCGATTTCAAAATGTCGCGCCCACTGAAAGTCGTCTGCGCAACGGGCAACGGCACCGCCGCCGCCTTTGCGCCGGAAATCTTCAAACGCATTGGGGTCGAGATTGTCGATAGCCACTGTGATCTCGACTATACCTTCCCGCACTACAACCCAAACCCCGAAGCCATGGAAATGCTGCATGACATGTCAGACAGCGTGAAAAAATCTGGCGCCGATTTGGCGCTTGGGTTTGATGGTGATGGTGACCGCTGTGGCGTTGTGGACGACGAAGGCGAAGAGATTTTTGCCGACAAAGTTGGCGTGATCATGGCCAAAGACCTTGGCAAAATTTACCCCAACGCGACCTTTGTAGCAGATGTGAAATCCACCGGGCTCTATGCCGCTGACCCTGACTTGTTGGCGACCGGTGCCAAAACCGATTACTGGAAAACCGGCCACAGCCATATGAAGCGCCGCGTACATGAATTGGGCGCCTTGGCCGGCTTTGAAAAATCCGGCCACTACTTTCTCGCGGAACCAATCGGGCGCGGCTATGACTGCGGCATGCGGGTTGCAGTTGAGGTCTGCAAAATGCTGGACCGCAACCCAGACATGAAAATGTCAGACATGCGCAAAGCCCTGCCCAAAACATGGTCCACACCAACCATGTCCCCCTATGCTGCTGACACCGAGAAATACGACATTCTTGAGCGTCTGGTGGCCAAGCTTGTCGCAAAATTTGAGGCCGGTGACACCTTTGCTGGTCGTGCCATCAAAGAGGTGGTGACCGTGAACGGCGCGCGCGTGATTTTGGACAATGGAAGCTGGGGTCTTGTACGCGCCAGCTCCAACACACCAAACTTGGTGGTGGTGATCGAAAGCAACGACAGCGAAGAAGAGATGCGCGCCATCTTCGCCGACATTGATGCGGTTATCCGCACCGAACCCGGCGTGGGCGACTACGATCAGACGATCTAAAAGGCTCGATTTTGCGTGTGTACCTCGCAATTTCTGTATTTTTTGTGGCGGTCGCCATTGTGACCGCCGCAACCATACAACTCAACATCATCCCGACGTCTATTGCCCTTGGCGCCGCAAGTGTGGCCTCAATGCTGATCGTTCTTCTGCTAACAAGGCGGCGCAAGCGACCTGAAGCGGCGCCAACCAGCTCGGCAGACATGCTCATCGTCGATGGCTCCAACGTGATGTTCTGGAAAGAAAACACGCCCGACATTCAAACCGTGCAACGGTTGGTTGACCATCTCCGAAACAAAGGCTTCAAAGTTGGCGTCATCTTTGACGCCTCCGCAGGTCATGTGCTTTTTCAGCGCTACATTGACGACGATGAGTTCGCCAAGTTATTGAAATTAAAAACCGACGAGTGTTTTGTCGTGCCCAAGGGCACAATTGCGGACGCATACATCCTACAGGCAGCACGGGATCTGGATGCTGGGGTTGTGACAAATGACCGTTACCGCGACTGGGTGGATAAGTTTCCCGAAGTCCGCACGCCAGGATTTCTGATTGGAGGACGCGTCCAGAACGGCGCCTTTGCTCTGAACAGTCAGATTGCGGCGCCAACCAGCTCCGCCTGACCAGGTCGCAGCACACCTCACCATCCCGCGATCAGTGTCTCTGCCTATGTCTCCTCCGGTTCATATTCCAGAATATCGCCCGGCTGACAGCCAAGGTGTGCGCAGATCGCCTCTAATGTATTGAAGCGTATCCCCTTCACCTTGCCTGATTTCAGCAGGCTCAGGTTGGTTTCTGTCAATCCAATCGCCTGCGCCAGCTCGCGCGAGGTCATCTTGCGTTTCACCAGTTCCATATCAAGGTTGATGCGTATCGGCATGAGATCTCCTCAAAGGAATTGGCTGTTTTCATCGGCAATGTCTTGGGCCTGCCGCAGCGATTGACTGATCGCCAGAAACACCACCGCTAAAACCAGAAACACGATCTCGATGTCCAGCGGGAACAGCTCTGACGTTGGGCGTTGTTCTGCTGGCAGGTGCAGTGTCAGCAACACCGGCAACAGACTCAAGATCACTGTGTTGCTCACCCAAAACGCCATAAACGCATAGGCGCAGCGCCGCAGATACAGCGCCAACGTCGCAAAGCCTCTTGGATCGCGCAGCACCAAAATCCTGTCCAGCGCCCAAAACGCAGCCGCCAAACACCCCAATGCCAACAGCATCATGCCCAACCCAACAATCAACGCCCACATAGGCGCCACAGGCGTATCAAGTGGCAGCTCAAGCGTGTCCATCAGCATCTCTGTCTCGCCAAGAAACGCAGTGATCCACAAAACGGCCACCCCAAAACTGAACACCAAAATCGTGACCAACATGGCCAGACGGGCAAGTAATTTCATGTTTTTGCTCCAAAAGTTGTTGCGCCTCACTAAATCAATTAAACAAAACATGCAATGTTTTTCGTAAAACATAAAACTTTCCGCTTGAAATGAAAAACAGCCAGCCTTAGATAGCCGCCATCACAGACAAGACTGATTTCAAAAAGGACTCACCCATGACACACAACACGCTGACCGTTTGCTTGCTTGCCTCCATCACCCTTGGCTTGGGCGCTTGTACTTCTCCTGTTGATCGCCCCCTCACCGTGGACGGTACGCGCAACGCTCATTTTGATGGCGACTACAACGCCTGCCATGCGCAAGCGGCCTCCTTCACCAACGGCGCAGGCATGCAATCCGCCGCAGCAGGTGCCGCAATCGGCGCGGCCATTGGCGCGCTTGAGGCGGATGATGAATGGGAAGGCGCCTTGGCCGGGGCCGCCATTGGCGGGTTGGTTGGCTCCGCAGAAAACGCCTCTGCAACGGAGGATGAGCGTCGCAACGTCCTGATCCGCTGTATGCAGAACCGCGGCCATGACGTGATCGGCTAAGCCCAGAACGACCGAGGAAAACCCGCGCCAATATTCTTGGCGCGGGCTTCATTCAAATGCTGAGGTTGTTGGCCGCGTTAGGCCGCCAAACCGCGCCCCTTCAAAAGCGCGTCAACGCCGGGCAACCGCCCACGGAACCGCTTGTAAAGCGCTGCAGCGTCTACCGATCCCCCCGTGGACAAGATATGAGTTTCAAGCGCCTTGGCGGTTTCAGGGTCAAAGGCGCTTCCGGCCTCTTCAAAGGCTTCAAACGCATCAGCATCCATCACCTCAGACCACATGTAACTGTAGTAGCCAGAGCTGTAGCCATCCCCAGCAAACACATGCGCAAAATGCGGTGTAGCATGGCGCATGGTGATCGCAGCAGGCATACCCAGCTCAGTCAAAAGTTCGGCTTGCTTGGCAATTGGGTCACTCGGTGCATCCCCCTCATGGAACGCCAAATCAACCAATGCTGATGCCACATATTCCACGGTTGCGAAGCCCTGATCGAAATTGGCCGCGCCCAGCACTTTCTTGAGCATCGCCGCGGGCATCGCCTCGCCCGTGTCTGCATGGGTGGCAAATTCGGCCAACACCTCTGGCACCTCAAGCCAATGTTCATACAACTGGCTTGGCAGCTCTACAAAATCACGCGCCACCGAAGTGCCTGAAACACTTTCATAGGTCACATTGGACAACATCTGATGCAATGCGTGGCCAAATTCATGGAACAGCGTGCGCGCGTCATCATAGGACAACAACGCCGGATCAGCCTTTGCAAAATTGCAGACATTGATCACAACCGGCCCCTGCACCTCTGGGAATTTCGCTTGTCCGCGCATCGCAGAGCACCAAGCCCCCGAGCGTTTTCCGCCTCGTGCGAAATAGTCTCCAATAAACACCGCCACATGCGCGCCATCGCGGGTCACTTCCCAGGCACGGCAATCGTCGTGATAGAGCGGCACGTCCAGTTCTCTGAACTTAAGCCCAAACAGCTTGGTGGCACAGTCAAAGCTCGCCGCAATCATCCGGTCAAGCTGCAGATACGGCTTTAGCGTCGCCTCATCCAGATCATGCTCTGCCTTACGACGCTTTTCCGCATAATAGCGCCAGTCCCAAGGGGCCAAGTCACCATTCACACCATCCGCATGCATCATCTCGGTCAACACCGCCGCATCAGCCTCGGCCTGCGCTTTGGCCGGGGCCCAGACATCCATCAACAAGCCGCGCACAGCTTCCGGCGTCTTGGCCATCTCTGTTTCCAGCTTGTAGTCAGCAAAACTGTCGTACCCCAACAGCTGTGCACGCTCTTGACGCAGCGCCAAAATCTCACCCGCAATGGCGCGATTGTCGGTCTCACCCCCATTGGCGCCGCGTGCCACCCAAGCTGCAAAAGCCTTCTCCCGCAAATCGCGGCGGGGTGAGAATTGCAGAAACGGCACAATGATAGAACGCGATAAGGTCACAACGGGCCCACCGGCCTCTTTCTCCTCACCTGCGGCCCGCGCTGCATCGATGGCAAAGTCGGGTAATCCCTCCAGATCACCTTCTGCCAGCGGCATGAACCACGACCGCTCGTCCGCCAAAAGGTTCTGCGTGAACTCTGTGCCCAACACGGCCAAACGGCCTTTGATCTCTTTCATGCGATCGTCATCCGCGCCTTCCAGCGCTGCGCCACCGCGCACAAATCCACGATGGGTTAGCATCAGGACCCGCTGCTGCTCTTCACTCAGATCAAGGGAGTCCCGCGCCTCCCAAACAGTTTTGATCCGGCCAAACAGCGCTTTGTTGGCCGAAATCTCTGCCGAATGCGCCGCCAGCTTTGGCGAAAACGCACGCTGCAGATCTTCGCGCGCCGGGTTGCTGTCGGCGCCGGCCACGGAGAAGAACACCGACAGCACTTTGTTCAGGCTTTCACCTGCAACTTCCATGGCCTCAATTGTGTTGGCAAAGCTCGGCGACTCCGCACTGTCGGCAATGGCATCAACCTCGGCTTTATGTGCAATCAAAGCCTCCTCAAAGGCGGGGGCAAAATCGGTGTCTGAAATTTTGTCAAACGGGGCCAATTTGAACGGGGTGTCCCAGTCGGACAGAAGCGGATTTGTCATCAGGTGAATCTCCTTTGCGCATACCCTAGGCACGCCTCTCAGAAGGTGCAATCCGCCTCGCCTGATCGTGCATTTATGAACGCAAACATGCCGAGATGAGCATTCATGTGCACGCATCGCCACAGCTGCAAAACAGCCGAGATACAGACGCAATACCGACGTCGAAAATCAGCGTTTTTTGCCGCCACAGGTCGGACAATCCGCACGGGGTTTTAGCCCAATTTTTCGGGTCTCTCCCCACAGCGCGTCATAGATCATCATCTCGCCGCGCAACGCAGCCCCTGCACCGGTGATGACCTTAATTGCCTCTGCTGCCATCATTGTGCCCACCACACCTGGCAAGGGCCCTACCACCCCAGCCTCTGAACAACTTGGTGCCAGTTCTGGGGCAGGCGCTTCGGGAAAAATACAGTGATAACAGGGCGTTCCATTGGCAACATCAAAAACGCTCAATTGGCCTTCCCATTGTGAAAGCGCCCCTGAAATCAAAGGCTTGCCTTGAGTCACGCAAACCTCATTGACCATATATCGCGTGTCAAAATTGTCTGTGCCATCCAGCACCAGATCGTATTCCCCAATGATTTCTTCTGCGTCATCTACGGTCAAACGACGCGGATAGGGCACCACCTCCACAAAGGGGTTCTGCGCCGTCATCGCCTCTGCCGCCGACAGCACCTTTGGTGTCCCAATTGCAGCATCCGTGTGGATCACTTGCCGCTGTAGATTGGAATTGTCGACCACGTCGTCGTCCACCACCCCAATACGCCCCACACCCGCCGCCGCCAAATACAGCAAAACTGGCGATCCAAGGCCACCCGCGCCTACAACCAACACTTTGGCATCTTTTAGTTTTTTCTGCCCTAGCCCGCCCAATTCACGCAACACAATATGACGCGCATATCGGTTTAGCTCTGTCTCACTAAACAGCTCCTGCGCCGTCTCTTCCTGCTCTTGCGCCGCCAGATTAGCATCCGCTTTTGTTCGCAACCGCTGCAAAATTGAAGAATAGGACAAGACAATCGCCACCACCGCGCCAAGGATCAGCCACATAGCCAAACTGCCGCCAGTTGCCACTGCCAAAGGATGCTCCGGCGGAAAAGCCACCTGCACCCCAATGACCGCAAGGTATAGCAATCCAGTCATGGTCCAGCGCGCGCTTTTGGGGGCGCCCGTCGCCCATCCAACGCCCCACAAACCTGCCGCCATTGCAAGCACCAACACCATCAGCTGATCCCCGTCGACCCAAACCCGCCCTGCCCGCGTTCGGTTTCGCTAAGATCTTGTTCTAATTCGAATTCTGCAACCACCACAGGCGCAACAACCATCTGCGCAACCCGCATCCCATGGCTGATTTTTATTGGTTTTTGCCCGGCATTCAGTACGATTACCCCCAGCGGGCCGCGATAATCGCTATCAATGGTGCCCGGACTATTTGGCAACGTCAGCCCCTGCTTTAGCGCCAGACCAGAGCGTGGCCGCATCTGCACTTCAAAGCCAACTGGGATCTCAAGCGACAAACCTGTGGGCACCAAAGTACGGTCTCCCGGAACAAGCGTTATCCCATCCCGCTGCTCTGGCGCGAAATTCGCCCGCACATCGGCGCCTGCAGCACCTGCGGTCTCATAGGAAGGCAGCGGCACATCTCTGTCCGCACCCGCCAACCATTTCAGTTTGATCGGCACGTTTGCCATCGTTTATCTACTCCAAAATCTCGCATCAGAGGCCACGCGACCTCGCGTCATGCCTCTAGTGTCTCGGCAACACGCAGCGCCAGTTTTTCGGCCACAGCCACTTTATCCATACGCGGCCAAGCTTCTGGCCCGACGTCAGAAATCAACGTCACGGCGTTCTCGCTCCCCCCCATAATCCCGGTTTCTGGCCGAACATCATTGGCGACAATCCAGTCACATCCCTTACGGATACGTTTGGACGTGGCGTTGTCGATCACATCGTCGGTTTCGGCGGCAAAACCAACCACCAAGCTGGGCCGTCCCTCACCCATCTGACTCACAGTCGCCAAGATGTCTGGATTCTCAGCGAATTCCAACGCGGGCACTCCGGCTTTGGTTTTCTTAATCTTGCTACCTGAAGCACTGCTAACCCGCCAATCAGCTACAGCCGCGCAGAAAATCGCGGCATCCGCAGGCAGACTCCCCTGTACGGCACGCAGCATCTCTTGAGCGGTTTCAACCTCGACCAAGTGCACGCCTTTCGGCCGTGCAGCGGCCGCCGGGCCGGTCACAAACACCACTTCTGCGCCCAGCTTAACCAACGCCTCAGCAATCGCGCTCCCTTGTGCCCCCGACGAGCGGTTGGCGATATAGCGTACTGGATCAATCGGCTCATGTGTCGGCCCGGACGTGACCAAGATCCGCCGTCCCAGCAGAGGCCCTTCAGACAGAGCCCCTTGAATTGCATGTACAATTTCCATCGGCTCGCTCATGCGACCGGGGCCAAACTCCCCGCATGCCATGTCGCCTTCATTGGGGCCCACAAAACAAATGCCATCCTGTTTCAACCGCGCAAAATTGCGCTGCGTCGCTGGATGTTCCCACATACGTACATTCATCGCAGGCGCCACCAACACCGGCGTGTCCGTCGCCAAAAGCAAAGCTGACGCAAGATCATTCGCCAAACCGTGCGCCATTTTTGCCATTAGATCAGCCGTGCCCGGCGCCACGACGATCAAATCTGCAGAGCGCGACAACTGGATATGGCCCATCTCAGCTTCGTCCGTCAGATCAAACAAATCTCGGTATACTTTTTCGCCAGCCAATGAGGACATCGACAAAGGCGTTACAAACTCTTCCGCCGCCCGTGTCAAAACCGGCGTCACCCATGCACCGCGTTCTCGCAACCGTCGGATCAGTTCAAGAGACTTAAAGGCTGCGATTCCACCGGCTACAATCAGAAGAATGCGTTTGTCCGTCAGCATTTAGCAGACCCCACTTGCGTTAAGTTGTCCAAAGTTATGCTGTGCAGGTCTCCGAAACAACCCGCGACCCGACATGACGATGTCCAAGGCGCCTATTTGAACGCAGCACAGGGGTCATCTCGATCAACCGCTTCGGTGGCCACATACAAATCAAAAGGCGTACCGGCCTCCGGCTCATCCTCAAATTGCCCAAACGAGAGTGATGTAATTTCCGCGGGCAACAGCGACGGCGCCCCCCAATCTGTGCGGGCATGGCCGTTGCCGGTGATCACGGCCACGGGGCCACCAGTCTCTCGCATTGCCTGCACCACCGCCTGCGCCAATCGCGCGTCACGAAGCCGCTGAGCGGTTACCATGCCGGGCAACATTTCTGCCGGCAAAGCATCGCAATGCGCTGCCATTTGCAACGCCTCTCGCGCGTCTTGCTCCGCCAAAGCCAATGGCAACGTCAGCCCATATTGCCCGGCCTCGCCATCCAATGTGCTTGTTAGGTCACCACTCATAATCGCCTCCCGCGCAACATCACGCGGCACCTGCGCACCATAGATTCGCATCCCTTCTGAGGTCGCAAAAATCGGATAATACATTGAAAAATCTGGCCAACCACTGTCGTTCCACGACAGTGCTGCTTCCAGCGCCTCCGCGTCATCCAAAAGCTCCGGCGTCACTTTTTCGGCCTGCTCCGGCAAGAGCATTTCAAACACCAAAGCGCTAGGACCGAGCACGACAACCGCACGCGCCTGGTTGTCGTGATGGTGAGGGTTGTCATGTACCTCTCCCAAAAACACCACATCCACGCCGCGTAGAACGTCGAAATCCAATCCCTGCGCCAAACCGGCGCTTGCGGGCATGAGGGCTGCACAAAGCAGCGAAAGAAACATCTTTTTCATAGCGCAACACTTACGCTCCTCCTGTGCGGATGCAACCCATTGGCGAGGCGATTTCATTCTCGCTTGCCCTGTCCGTCCAATTCCCGCAGTGTTCCCCGCAACACGTGCAAAGGGACATTACATGCTGCCAAAGCAGAGCCTTATTCTCGGGGGCGCCGCATCCGGAAAATCAGCCTTCGCCGAACAGCTTGTGATGGCCACCAATGCCCCGCGTATCTACATTGCCACCGCGCAAACTTTTGATGCCGAAATGGAAATCAAGGTTCAAAAGCATCTCAATCAACGCGGCCCCGACTGGCACACAATTGAAGCACCTATGAACACGGCAAACGTGCTGGTTGATCTCCCTGCAGACGCTGTGGTTCTTCTTGATTGCGCCACAATGTGGCTGACAAATCAAATACTTGCTGAATCAGAGCTTCCCGCGGCGCAGGAGGCCCTGCTAGAATCACTGGCTGCCTGCCCAGCACGTGTTGTCATTGTCTCAAACGAAGTGGGCCTTGACGTGGTGCCCGACAATGCTCTGGCGCGGCGGTTCCGCGATGCCCAAGGCGCGCTCAATCAAGTGCTCGCGGCACAGGCTAATCTCGCTGTGCTTGTGGTTGCAGGCCTGCCAATAGTGTTGAAGGGAGCGCTGCCATGACCGAGTTGCATTTGGTGCGCCATGGGCCAACCCACGCCAAAACCATGGTCGGCTGGTCCGATCTGCCTGCCGACCTCTCTGACACCGCCCAATTGGCGCGCTTGTCTAACCATCTGCCGGAAGACGGCATTGTCATCAGTTCCGATTTACAGCGCTGCATTGCGACAGCGGACGCCGTGCAGCAGCATCGCACGCGCTTGCCACACGATCCTGAATTGCGCGAAATTCACTTTGGTGACTGGGAACTCAAAAGCTTCGCTGAAATCGAAGCAGAAGACCCTGATCATATCCGCGCCTATTGGGAAACCCCGGGTGATGTACGCCCACCAAACGGAGAAAGCTGGAACGAGGTCTCCAAGCGCGTAGATCGTGCAATTGACCGCTTGATCACAACGCATCGCGGTGCCAAATTGATTGTGGTGGTGCATTTTGGTGTGATCCTTACACAGATCCAACGTGCCCAACAGTTGACTGCCGAAGAAGCCTTTGGCCACCGCATAGAAAACCTATCCGTTACTTCGATAAAAATCCACGACAGCAAATGGACAGTGAAAGCAATAAATCAAATATTGTGATGAATTTCATCAATTTGTTTCGTTTTGATGATGAATTTGCGCATGCTAGGCTGTTGCTATGACCTATGATTTGTACCTCGGCGATTACGCCTATTCCTCCTGGTCGCTGCGCGGCTGGCTTTTGTTTGAAAAATTCGGTATCGCCCGCGACACAACGCTGGTGGATTTCTCCGACCAATCGGTGGCCGAGCAACTCGCCAAGATCGCCCCTGCCCGCACGGTGCCCACTGTCGTCACGCCAGATGGCGCGATCCTGTCTGACAGCCTCGCAATTGCCGAAGAGCTGGCCAGCCGCCATCCCGATGCGGGTCTTTGGCCCCTTGCACCCGCGGCTCGCGCAACGGCTCGAAATTTGGCGGCAGAAATGCACTCCGGCTTTATGACATTGCGCAACGACTGCCCGATGAACCTGCGTCTTTCCTATTCAGATTGCAAACCGTCTGAGGCGCTGTTGAAAGACATTCAACGGCTTGAAACCATTTGGGAACATGCCCGCAACACCTACGGCAGTGCTGGCCCATGGCTCTGTGGCGACTACAGCGCCGCGGATGCCTTTTATGCGCCTGTCGCCGCACGTATCGCAGGCTACAATCTGCCTGTCGGAAAGATCGCCCAAGACTATGTAAATACCCATCTCTCCGATCCGGCGTTCCGCCGCTGGCGTGCAATGGGTATGGTGCATGGTGCCACCCTGCCATGGTACGCCAAAGACTATCCCACACGTGCTTGGCCCGGCCCCAAAGCACACACAGCCAAAGCCATCGACAGTGGCACAGCCGAAAATGCCGTGTGTCCCTACTCTGGCGTCTCAGTGACCCATCTGATGGAAATCGACGGTCGTACATTTGGTATGTGCAACGCTTTTTGCCGCGATAAGACTGTGGCTGACCCAGAAGCTTGGCCCGCATTTATGGCGTTGCTGTAAAGCTGTTAACCTTTCACTAACCAAGCCTCGTCTACCATAGTTAACAATTGTTAATCAGTTTGGTGGCGGGGTTTTGCCATGGTGACACGCGCCTATACGGTCGCTTTTGAAGGGGTGGAAGCCCATCAAGTCGAGGTACAATGCGCAGTGACGCCGGGGCTGCCAGCGTTTTCGATAGTCGGTTTGCCGGACAAAGCTGTGTCAGAAGCCCGAGATCGGGTGAGATCCGCACTGGCAACCATGGCGATAGCATTGCCCTCCAAACGTATCACCATCAACTTATCACCTGCAGACCTCCCCAAGGAAGGCAGCCACTTCGATTTGCCCATCGCAGTCGCGCTTCTGGCAGCTATTGGGATAATCCCAGAGGACGCCTCTGAAAGCACTGTAAGCTTAGGCGAACTCTCGCTAGATGGCTCGCTGGTTGGTGTCACCGGCGCACTCCCCGCCGCGATGAGTGCAGCCGAAACTGAGCGCAACTTGCTTTGCCCTGCCGCAAGCGGCCCAGAAGCAGCGTGGGTCGCAGCCACACAAGTCATTGGCGCTGCATCGCTGGCAGATGTGGTGCGGCACTACACCGGCCAGTCACCTCTTGCCCCCTCTGAACCAGGGGAGGTTCTCGCCCCTGTCAGCGCGCTAGATCTACGAGATGTCAAAGGCCAAGAACGAGCCAAACGTGCCTTGGAAATCGCCGCTGCAGGCCGGCATCATCTCTTTATGGTTGGCCCTCCTGGCTCTGGAAAATCCATGCTCGCCGCCCGCCTGCCTACAATTTTGCCTCCACTTACGCCCGCCGAGGCATTGGAAACCTCAATGATCCATTCTATCGCCGGGCTTCTGGATCAAGGTGGCATTTCACGCAGCCGTCCTTTTCGCGAGCCCCATCACACCGCATCGATGCCCGCCATTGTTGGCGGCGGTCGTCGTGCGAAACCGGGTGAAATTTCCCTCGCACACAATGGAGTGCTGTTTATGGATGAGTTGCCTGAATTTTCGCGCCCTGTGCTAGAGACGTTGCGCCAACCGATAGAAACCGGACAGGTCATGATCGCCCGGGCAAATGCTCACGTCACCTACCCTTGCAAATTCATGCTGATTGCAGCTGCAAACCCATGTCGCTGCGGGCATATGTTTGACGCGGCTCAGGCCTGTGCACGAGTGCCCGACTGCGGCAACGACTATCTTGGACGCCTCTCAGGCCCACTGCTGGATCGACTTGATCTACGTATCGAGGTTCCCCCAGTGGCCTATCAGGATCTGGACCTGCCGAACGATGGCGAAACGTCGTCAACTGTCGCAGCGCGTGTCGCCCAAGCTCGCCAACGCCAGCACGCACGCTTTGGCAAAGACGCTGACACGCGGGCAAACGCAGACATGCAAGGAGAACTGTTGCAAACATATGCTATGCCAGACGACGAGGGCCGTACTCTTCTGACGAAAGTCGCTGAACGATTTGGACTGTCCGCACGCGGATACCACAGAGTGCTGCGCGTGGCGCGAACCATCGCGGATTTGGAGGGCAGCGACATGGTACACCGTTCGCATCTGGCAGAAGCCGTTAGTTTTAGACTGTCTTCGCCTCACGAATTATAGAACTCTCGCTCCAAAGACAGACACGCCTATAAACGGCACGTACTTTGCGCTGGTATTGCTTCAATCCAACTCAGAAATCGACGAGCCCTTTTCTAAAATGTACAGGCTTGGTTGCACCTCATCTTTCTTGTTTTAGTGTCGACCACGCTTGCATGACCGATTTAGCTCGGGACCTTTTATTCTTGTACCGTAGTGCGTTTCCACTTTCTAATGTTGCGCATTCAGGGGCAAATTCACTACGCGAAAGGCCTCCCAAGATCGACGGATATCTACTTGATATTATTATGTAGTTCTGGTGAAAACGCAGTCAACCGCCTTAAACCAATTGTGCATTCGTAGACACCATGCGCCCCAATGCAACTTCAGGAACTTCCGGCGGAATGCGAATTTTTTCTACGGTGCGTACCAATGGTCGCTGAACAAACAAGCGAGTTCTTTGTCCATGCACTCAACAATAGAACCACGGGTTCTTTGATTGTCAAAATGCGCCGCCAAATTGTGTTCCTAAAGGGCGTCCAAAATCTGTCTTAGTCTAAAGGAAGGGCGAAGATCCCAAAACGCAAACACCGACAAGATCAGACATTCAAAAGACGATGCTTCTTTAATAGATCAACTATCATTTTCTTGGCGTTCTGGCGGTGCGCTCTATGAAGTGACACAGCGAGATTCGCATCGCCAGAGCGGATTGCCTCAAACACTTCGCGGTGGTCCTCGTTTGACTTGACGGGCATGGGACGCATAAAGAGCGTCACTTTTCTAGCGCGCCGCACTTGATCACTCATCATTTCAAAAATCGAAATCACCCGCGAGTTGCTGCTGAGATGAACAAGCTCACCATGAAACCGGTCATCCGCCTTGGCCCAGCTTTCCAAGTCGCTTGCATCAAGGGCGCGATCCATGTCATCGATGGCGGTCGCCAAAGGTGCAAGCTGGCTATCGTCAAGTGAAAGCTCTGCCGCACACCGCGCCGCGAGGCTTTCGAGTTCAGTAAGTACATCATAAATCTCAGCCATGTCTTCTGGTGAAATTGGAAGTATTCGAACCCCTTTGCGGGGGCGTAGCTCCAACAAACCCTGGCTTTCCAGCATCAGCGCAGCCTCGCGCACCGGAGTTCGAGAGACACCTAGTCGTACCGCCAACTCGCTTTCCAAGTGATCGGATCCCGGGGCCAATTCCCCTGCGAAGATCATATCACGAAGTGAATGAAAGGCGCGTTGCGTGTTTGAGGGGGGTTTGGTTTGGGCGGATTTCAATTCTATTCCAACTTGAGTTTCTGGCCAGTCTGTGAAGAGGCGTAAATGGCAGTTTCTATCTCTATAACTTTCAGATAACTCCGCGCCTCGTTTTCAATTGTTTGTTCGCCAAGAAGGCCAGAAATGACATGGGACTGCAAGTGGTGGACGCAATCGCCACCAAATCCAGGGCATGCATTTGGTTCTAATAGGCAAGATTCCTGTCTAGATCCAAATCGACGCAACCATAGGGATCCGTCACCTCGGAGGGACAGAGTTCCTTCTGAACCTTCCAGTAGTCCCTCTCCCATTGTGCATCGATGGTTATCTGCGCTGTGATCCAAAGTTCTGTTGCCATCAAATAGAGAGCGCACTCCTCCATGATGTTCACTTAATATGTACCCTGCATCTTCACCTGCAATCGCCGGGTTCACCTGTCTTAAGTCTGCGTAGACAGACACCGGGTCACCTAAAAGGTATCGAAATGTATCTACCCAATGAATCGCCGTTTCATGCACCAAAAATCGTTTCATTTCGCGAAAGTAGGGCTGGCGTGCCAGATAGGCATCTCGCCCCTGCCCATCGCCTGGTCGCAAACGAAACGTCAGTTGCTGCACATTACCGATTTCGCCGCGGTCCAAAACACGCTTCATCTCTCGATACCAAGGTTGGAACCGAAAGTTCTCATGTACGACAACTCTGGCACCTGCGGAATCCGCAAGCATCGCCATTTCACGAGCCTCTTCCAATGACTGGCAGAAGGGTTTTTGGCAGACTAGGGTTTTAACGCCACAATCAAGCGCCGTACGAATGCTCTCAGCGTGGACAACAGGAGGAAGAATGATATCCAATACGTCCGGCGATGTTTCGTTTAGCATTTTTTCGAGGTTGTCGTAGGCGGGCAAACCGGTCTCCCGAGCCTTTTCAATGTCTCGACTACAAGAGCCGACCAGAATAGCATCATCTATCCGCGCCCAGCTGCCATAGTGAAACTGACTGAAATATCCTGCGCCGATACAGGCAACCCTAATTGGTGAAGAGGCCGCCATTCTAGGCCTCCTCTAAGCTCATTAGAACCTCAACAGCCTCCGCAGCCGCTTGCGTGCTGGCAGTCCCCCCCAAGTCCCGCGTTATAGTGGCACCTTGGGCTACGACCTGTTCCACAGCCTCACGCAGCCTTTGGCCGTCAGCGCGCATTTCGGGACTTTCGTTCTCGAAACCAAGCCAATCAAGCATCATTGCGGCGGACAGAATCATAGCAAACGGGTTTGCTACCCCTTGCCCCGCTATGTCTGGCGCAGAACCATGACAAGGTTGGAAAACAGCGTGGTCCAACCCAATGTCGGCAGATGGTGCCAAACCAAGCCCACCCATCAATCCAGCGCCAAGGTCTGACAGAATGTCGCCAAACATGTTTTCAGTGACGAGAACGTCAAAGTCCCATGGCTTCTGCACCATCCAAAGTGCAGTTGCATCGACATATGCATGATCAGCAGTAAGCGTTGGGTGTTTTTTGGCCTCGGCATCGAAAATCTCTCGAAAAAAAGCAAAGGCACGAAACACATTAGCTTTGTCAACACAGGTCACACGCCCGGGCCCACGCCCAGCCAACTTGCGTTGATGCGCCAAATCAAATGTGAACTTAAATAATTTTTCCGAGATTGCGCGTGTAATCAGCAATGTCTCTCGCGCTTCATTTTCGGTCACTTCCCCGCAACCCTGAGTATGGAACAGCCCCTCAGTGCTTTCTCGAACGAGCACAAAATCGATTTCTTTTCCCTCAGGCATTTTCAGTGGCGTGTTCTGACCGGCACGAACGGTGACAGGGCGAACGCCGGCAAAAAGGGTAAGCGCTTTGCGCAATTCGATTTGGGGTGAAATTTCCGTCCCATCAGCATAGCGCACGTTTGGCAAGCCCATCGCGGATAAAAGAATCGCATCAGAGCGCCGAGCGATTTCGAGTGATGCGTGCGGGAGAGATTCGCCGGTTCGAGCATAGTGGTCCGCGCCAGCGGGAACATCTGTAAAGCCGAGGATGTAACTAGACGCACGCTCCGAGAGTTTACGCAGAATTTTTACTGTCGGCTCAGTGATTTCAGGGCCGATACCATCGCCTGAAAACACAGCAATCTCGATCGTTTTTGACATGGGCACGCGTTCCTTTCAGTAGCTTCTTTGACAGATTTTCCTGCCTCAAGCCATTTAAAAATTTGACAATGCATTCATTAATGCATACGCAAATATATGCAACAATAATCGCGATGAGTCTGGGAGGACACGAAATGAAACTCAATTTTGCAAAGCTTGCAGGTGTGGCAGCGCTGGCGACTGGAGCTGCTGGATTTTTTTCCGGTTCCGCGTTGGCGCAAGATTATCCATACCGTGACATTACAACTGCCGTGGTTTGGGGCGCCGGTGGCGGAACCGATACGATCAACCGCATGATCATGGCCGAAATGGAAAAGCACCTTCCGGTCTCAATCAATGTTACGAACAAAACTGGCGGTGTCGCTGGTTCTAACGGCATGGTGTACGTGATGAACCAGCCAGATGATGGCTACACGCTGGTTGGTTTGTCAGAATCCAATGTTACCGCAGCCGTTCAGGGTGGTTGGGACAAGAAATTTGATTTCTGGTATCCGTTCATTGTTGGCGGTTCACCTGATTTGATCTCAGTCCCAGCAAACAGCCCCTACAACTCTTTGACAGATCTCATTGACGCCGCAAAGGCAGCGCCAGGTACAATTCCCGCGGCCGCGTCAGGTGCGGGTTCTATTCATCACCTAAACTTGCTTGCGATTGAAAACGGAGCAGGAGCCCAATTCAAATTTGTCCCGTACAAAGGTTCCGCCCCCGGACAAGAAGCAGCCTTGGCTGGTGAAGTTGCGCTGGTTGTGACTTCGCTTGCAGAGCAGGCCGCATTGATTGAAGGAGGCAAGTTGAAACCTCTGGCCATGCTTACCGAGGATGAAGCCGAAATCGCTGGCGTTTCAGTACCCTCAGCATTTGATATCTACGAAGGCTTAGACAAGTACTTGCCGCTTAAGCAAGCCATTGGTTTTGCCGTTCATAACTCTACAAGCGACGACGTCAAAATCGCGCTTGGAACTGCGTTTGAAAAGGCTATTGCGGGCGACGCCGTGGCGGAGTGGGCAGCAGCGAACAAGTACGATGTCGGCGGTCAGCATGGATCTGACGCCAGCAAGATCTTTGAAACGCTCGAAGCCAACTTCGCCTACACGATGAAAGACCTTGGAGCGACGACGGTAGATCCAGCCTCTCTTGGGATCAAAAAACCCTAAGGCGATCTCGCACAAACTGCATGGGGCAAGATTTTCGCTTGCCCCTTCTTGGCTCTTGGGAGCACTACACCGGAGGCAACATTGAATTCTTCTGACGATATCGCAGTCTTGCGCGCACGAGACTTCTGGGGAGCGGTAACTCTTGGCACGCTGTCAATTTTCTTCCTTTGGCGCACTTCCTACATACCGTTATTCGGCGAAAACCGAGGCGGCGTGACCGGCGGCGACTGGTATAACTCGGCCGCGCTTGTGCCATTTGGCATCTTCACGGGTTTGCTTACCCTATCGTTGGTTTTGCTGGGCATTTCAGTCAAAAGCGGCGGTGCACGTTTAGCATTTTCTGCAGCAGGTTTGGGTTGGGACCAAGCTGAAGCGATCCGTTTCTCAACCCTTGGACTTATAATGTTCTTCTACATTGTGGGCCTTGTGCCTCGGGTAGATTTCATCCTGTGTTCGGGCCTTTTGATCACCGCGTTAATATTCGGCTTCCACGGTGGCCAACAGAAACGCATGGTTTTGTCTTCCGCCGCAGTTGCGACAGCGGGCGGATATGCATTGTTTGCCCATTTGCCGCGCAGCGAGTGGGCCTTGCATTTTGATGACTGGGTCACGTTGTTTACTTGGGCGGTTTTGGCTGTGGTGGCGGTGTCTCGAAGCCCAAGGGACAAAATTGCTCGGGCCACACCCATCTTGTCAGTCCTAGTGCCGCTTGTGTTGGTTCTCGCCATGGCTTTCGGCTTTCGCCAGAACGTCCCCAATCGCGGCGGATTGATATTCAAACAAATCGAATACCACTATTACGTCTCTCTAAAACCGTTGTGGAGCCGCTAAGATGGAGTTTGTTTTTTCTCAACTGGCGGGCTTTGGCAGCGCGTTTGTCGCGCTCGTCGCCGACCCGCTTACATATGCATATTTAATCGTATCAGTCTTCCTTGGCATCACGTTCGGGGCTCTTCCAGGGCTCACAGCGACCTTGGCCGTCACAATCTTGACTGGGTTTTTCGGCAACAAAATTCCATTGGACTATTCGCTGATTGCTCTGCTTGGGGCCTATGTCGGGGCAATTTACGGAGGATCCTACCCGTCGATTCTTCTCAACATTCCGGGGACTGCTGCAAGTGCTGCCACCGCAATGGACGGCCACCCACTGGCAAAAGCTGGTCGTGGGGGCGAAGCGTTGGGTTTGATCACCACAGCTAGTTTTATTGGCACACTTATCGGTACATTTGCCTTGTTGATATTTGTCTGGGTGCTTTTGCTAGTTTCTCAAAATATCGCCAGCCCGGAGAAGGCATTGCTGGCACTTTTCGGTATTTTGTTATCCGGTACGCTGATGAGTGAGGATCTGGTGATCAAAGGATGGATTTCCGGCCTAATTGGTCTGGCGATGGCAATGGTCGGCTTGGATCCGCTGCTGTCGGAACCGCGCTATACATTTGGCTGGCCTTATTTGCTTTCGGGCTTTCAGGTTGTCCCCGTGTTGATGGGCGCTTTTGCCGTGCCCCAGATCATGGAGGGGTTAAGACACGCCGAGATCGGCAAAATGGTTGCGTTGCAGGGCCGCATCCTGCCCAACATGAAAACCATCCGACATTACATGCCCACAATCGCTCGATCTGGCGTCATCGGCACTGGCGTAGGTGCGCTTCCCGGCGTGGGTGAGGACGTCGCTGGTTGGGTGTCCTACGGTGTCAGCAAATCCGTCTCCAAAGAAGCTGGCCAATTTGGTAAAGGCTCTATCGATGGTTTGCTATCCTCTGAGACAGCCAACAATGCCTGTATTGGCGGCGCACTGATACCACTGTTGGTTTTAGGTATACCAGGATCACCTCCGGCTGCGGCGCTAATGGGGGCGTTCAAGATCAACAACGTAATCCCTGGACCAACAATTGATCCGGCAATCATTCTGCGCGTCGTCGCAATTCTGGTGCTTGCGTCCCTGACGATGTTCATTCTTGGTCTGTTCACTGCGCGGATATTTGTGAAGATTTTGCGCATTCCGCAAACAGTCTTCTTACCAGTGGTTATGGTACTGACCGCAATCGGCTCCTTTAGCGTCGGCGGCGGAATAAATGATCTCTACCTGATGTTGGGTGTCGGATTTGTAGCCTACTTTATGAACCTGATGAAGTATCCCATAGCCCCGCTGGTCATCGGCGTCATCCTAGGCAGCTTGTTTGATGAAACGCTACGCAGATCCCTCTTTTTGTCGGACGGCAGCTTAGGTGTCTTTCTATCTCGCCCCGGCGCAGCTGTGTTACTTATGCTCAACATTACGCTGGTTGCTGCTCAGATACCGGCGTTACGCCGAAGGTTGTCGTTCAAATCGAGAAAGGAAGCCTGATGTATGCAGTCATCGTTACCTTCCGGATCAAGCCGGAACACTTAGACAGTTTTCTGCCCTTAATGCGGGACAACGCTGCAACGTCTCTTAAGGAAGAGCTTGGTTGCCGGACTTTTGACGTTTGGCAGGATTCTTCGGAGGTGTTTCTGTACGAAGTCTATGAAAGTGCCGAGGCGTTTCAGCGGCATCTTTCTTCAAGCCATTTCAAGGCATTTGACGCAACCGTGACAGATATGATTGCACACAAGGAAGTTCGGATTTTTGAAGAGGCTGTACAATGACTGCCCCCACAGGAACTTGGCGTGTTCACGCCATCAAATATGCCGATCGCAACGCCCGCACTCGCGCGGATAGCTTTATCTTTGATGACAACCATGATGCCCCGCACGCCATGGATTACTACATGTGGTTGTTGAGGGATGGCGATCGTGTGATCCTCGTGGACACTGGATATGACAGCGAAGAGGCCACATTGCGGGGCCGTCCAATTCGTTTGGATCCAAGGGAAGCCTTGGAGCCATTTGGGCTAAAACCCGACGAAATTAACCAAATCATCGTCACACACCTGCACTATGACCATGCTGGCGGACTGGCATTGTTTCCCAACGCACATCTGCATTTGCAAACCGCAGAGATGGCCTTTGCCACCGGCCCTTGCATGTGTCACGACACCATACGTGCGCCCTTTACGGCTGTTCATATCTGCGAAGCTGTTACACGCCTTTACCGGGGCAAACTGACCTTCCACGACGGCGACAGCCAAGTTGCCGACGGGGTGTCAGTGCACTGTATCGGTGGGCATTCTAGAGGATTGCAGGCAGTGCGCGTGCGAACACAAGTGGGCTGGATGGTCCTGGCGTCAGACGCCGCCCATTTTTATGAGAACTTTCAGGCCCGCAAACCGTTTCCGATAGTGGTCGACCTTCAGGACATGATGAACGGCTTTGGCAGACTACATTCTCTCGCCTCTCGGCCAGATCTGATCATTCCAGGTCACGATCCATTGGTGCGGGATATATTTCCGCAAGAGCTGGCCCGTCACATCTGTCGCCTAGACCTCGGGCCGAAAAGGGAACTTTCTAGATGAAACTTGGAGTAATTGCCGACGATTTCACCGGGGCGTCCGACATCGCCTTAACCCTTGCTGAGGCCGGTATGTCTGTCACACAGTTCATTGGTGTTCCAGAGGACAAAGCGGATGCTGAACTGGATGCAGGGGTTGTTGCACTCAAGTCGCGCACAGCACCTGTCGATGAAGCCGTGGCCGATAGTTTGGCTGCCTGCGAATGGCTCCTTGCCCAAGGAGCGGAGCAGATCGTATTGAAGGTCTGCTCCACCTTTGACAGCACTCCGGAAGGCAATATTGGACCGGTCCTAGAGGCCTTGGCCAAACGCACCGGTGCAAAGCACATTGTAACGTCACCTGCGTTTCCAGAAAACGGGCGAAGCGTGTATCAAGGTCACCTGTTTGTTCAAGATGTGTTGCTCAACGAGTGCGGCATGCAAGATCACCCTTTGACCCCCATGCGAGATCCCGATCTGCGCCGCGTGCTGAGTGCACAGAGCAGCTGGGAAATCGGCCACGTACCTACTCAAATTGTAACACAAGGTGCTCAGCATATCCGTGCTGCTCTTCCCCCTGGCCCCGCTATGGTGATTGTGGATGCTATTCATGATGCCGACTTGATAGAAATCGGAAAGGCAGTAAAGGGACAGCCCCTGATATGTGGTGGCTCTGGTATCGCGCTGGGCCTCCCGGCCAACTTCGACGTCGTGCCAACGACCTCGAAGTGGCCGTCTTTCCAAGGGCCCGGGGTGATACTCTCTGGCTCCTGTTCGCGCGCAACCCGCGCTCAAGTGTCGTTCTATCAGCGTAACAATCCTGCTTTTGAAGTCAGTGCTGAAGCGGTTGTCTCTGGAGAAATAACTGCGCAGCACCTTACCGAATGGGTACTTGACCAAGTCAAGGTTCCTTTGGTGTTCTCTTCAGCAGATCCCGAAGAAATTCGGGCAGCACAGCATAAGTTTGGGCCTGAAAAGGCGGCACAGGCGATTGAAACACTGTTCTCAGAGTTGGCTGCGCTATTGAGCGAACGTGGCGTAACTAGAATGATTGTGGCTGGGGGCGAAACTTCAGGCGCGGTTGTGAACGGGCTGAACGCACGAGCACTGAGTATTGGTCCGCGCATTGCGCCCGGCGTGCCAGCTGTACGGATGGTAGACAAGCCGCTTGCGCTTGCTCTTAAATCAGGCAACTTCGGAACAGAAGATTTCTTTGTCACAGCTCTTTCTATGATGGAGCGTACCGCATGACCGAAGAAACCAAAGCCCGTGAAGACATTTGTCAAATCGCCAAATCGATGTTTGAACGGGGCCTGACCTGCGGCGCTTCCGGCAATATTTCTTTGCGCTTGAGTGATGGTAGGTATCTTGTAACGCCCACAGGCAGTTCAATGGGATTTCTCGACCCATCTCAAATCAGCCTAATGGACGCGAACTTTCGGCATCTCGGCGGTGACAAGCCAACTAAGGAAATCCCGCTACACTCTGCCTTCTATGACACCCGCAGCGGTACAGGCGCGGTGGTGCACTTGCATTCTAGCCATTCCGTGGCCTTGTCCATGTTACCAGACACTGACCCTGACAACGTGTTGCCGCCGCTCACGCCCTATGGCCTGATGCGGTTGGGCAAGGTCAAACTTTTGCCTTTTTTCCTACCCGGTGATGCCGGTATGGGGGAGGCCGTCCGAGGCTTGGCGGGCAAACGATCAGCGGTTCTCTTGGCAAATCACGGACCGGTTGTGGCAGCCAAGGACCTGTGGGCAGCCACATTTGCCATGGAAGAACTCGAAGAAACGGCGAAGCTGGCTTTGCTCACTCGCGGAATGCAACCTCGCCAATTGACCAACGCAGAGGTACAGGCGGTCATTGAACGATTTGATATTGATTGGTGATGCAAAGCTTGATCATTTCGTCCTCTCTCTACGGGGTGATGCACAAACTGTGACCGAAACGATCGCACGCCCTAAAACGGGTGCTAAGTCATTCTCTTTCTTTAGCTATTCCCCCTAGCAAGATGTCAGAGATCGCGTCCAAATGCCTCCCTTCAATGTGCAGTCTGCATCGATCTCCTACTTTCAGGTGTCAACCGTTCTCAGTGAAATGCTCCCCCGGATGCCTCATTGAGCTGAAAGCGGCTCATCCGACCGCGGCAGTTGAAGACTGGGCGGACCATTGCAGCGATAGGGTCGCAATTGTGTCCCACGACTGCCTCAACCAAGTTGCCGCTGTAGTCTAACATCACTTCCGGCCGGAAAACGGGCCACTCTTAGAGCCACTTTCTTGCAATGAAACATTTTTATGTACCTCGCTCAGTCAAACTATCTTGTGCGCCTAATTGAAGCGCAACCGTTCGAAGCAAGTGTACCAACCCCATCGGATCGTCAGCCCACCGCTCGATAACTGCCGGATCGATTTGATGACCGACGTAGGGGCGTTGCGGCTTGTTGAGTGCGTGTTTCACTTCGTAAAGCAACAAACCTTGCCGCAGTGGCTGAGAGGTGCAGCTCGCTATCTGATAAGCTCGACTGTTTTATCCCGGAAAGGCAGCACCGTGACGTTGGACAGATGGATCATCTTGGCCATAAATGCACTCCATGGCTTCTCTATCACCGGGCCGAACCATCTGTCTGATGAAGACACCATGCCCGAAGGAAACAGTGCGATAACCCCACCATTTTCACGTGCGTCATGTCGCACCTACGCATTTTCAAACTCTTTTCCAACGCGGCAGGCTCCTGCGAGAAAGGAACAGGGATCATGAATTCGTCAATCTCGCCGACACCTGTTAACAGCGAGTATGTGAGAGTTTTGTAGTCTGTACGAACCCGGCCGATGAGTCCCGCCAAAACCATGCCATGTGGGTGATTTGCTGTTACGACAACCGGGCCAGATTTTGGGATACGATCTATTTCCTTTTCAGGGGGTTCGATATCAATCCCGATAACATTCAGGGCTTTTGCCCAAAACCTCTGCACGTGAGGAACCCCCAATTTTTCAAAACGCCGGATCTTACGCAACTAGCTCGAGCTGGCCCTTGCAAGTTCTATCCCTAGAATGGCACGCTGCCGCACAGGATTTGTGAATGTACCGGAGTAAGACAGCCGGCGTCCGTCATAGGGTTGATCCGACAGCGACGCCACATCCCCTTGTCCACTCCTCTCTGCAAATCTCTCGTTACGGGAGTTGCGCGCTGATTTCCGTACCTTTGCCATCCTTACGAGCCCATCTGATCAGTCTTACTAGCTACGTTGAACCAACACAGAACACACAGCTCGTCGGGAAACCCGGGCTGCGGTCGACCCGAGAAAGTAATCTTTTGCGGAGGGATGGTGCGCGCCGACAATAATCAAATCCGCACCAATCTCGCGAGCGACTTCGGTGATGCGTATACCAGGTTTTCCTGTAGTAATTTCGCAATTAACACTGCCGTCGTCTCCGGCAAGCGATTTCAATGTACCCATCATTTTGTCAGTCAGATGGTTTTCGGATTTCACAGTTACAAACTCCGCGGTAAAACCCGGAATCTGTTCAAGTACAGTGAGAAGCGTAATTTTTCCACCAGGTGTGAGAACCTTCCGCGCGGTCGCGATTTTTTCTTTGACCAACTTTTCATGGTCGATCGCGACGGGGATCAAAATAGACTTGTACATGGGAGGTCTCCTTAGAAGGTTGAGGTCTTATCAATGGGAAGAACAAAAGCGCTATCGCAACGAGCACAGTGACCCGAAGCCACTGTGTCTACGTCTGCTGGTGAAAGGGACAACCCGGCACCACCAACTTGGTTCTCGTCAAAATCTGCGGTCCTCAAATAGATGCCAGCCAATTGATTGCTAAAGCCCCTAACCAAGCTCAAGCTCGCGTGGGTTGTAGTGGCTACCGTCCACGACAGCATGCCACCAACGACGGCGAAAAAAACAGGCGCTCCGGATTTGGAAAATTGTGACGCGATCGCGGCAACAGCTATGGCCGCCGGTGCCCAGCAGATGACTACAGAACCAACTGCAAGGAATTCAAAGCGGAATGGTAGCCGGAAAACGCGGTCCAATGTCGGCATCATGTCAAAACTTCCGCGAAGACGCGGCAACGCAATGATCCAGGCAACCACAATGCCTGATACCAGGCGTTGGAACATGGCGAGCTGCTTTGATATATCCATGGTCACGCTCCACACTCAGCCAAAAGTGTCTCAGGAGGCTGGAAGCCTCCGAAAAAGTGAAGCTGTTTGCAAAAGTATATCGGAACATTCAAATTGTCGTTTTTTGCAAGCCCGATAGCCTTACGACGACATTCGGCGAACAGACCCGCTGCCCCCAACGTTGTCTCGTAGGACAATTCGGGAACAGCCTTTACATGGAGCGCTGAGAGTGTCCGGCGCTCAAGTACTGGTTTGGCATCCTTATCGATCTTGACGCTGTATTTTTGTGCTACTTGGTATGAGACCGGGTTGAACCAATCAACAAATTGTCGCTCGCGCTCCGCGATGGCAAGCGCACTTAAGATACATGAGTTCACCAAGTCAGAGGCGCCAATCTCTCTAAAAACCGCTGTTAAAAGTGCTGTGGTCGCTGAGAGAAAAGGCCGAACCATGTCAATCATATATACCTCAGTTCAGGACAAGGACGGCCCATATAGAAAGAAGCGGGCCGCCCAAAATGTTTCTAGGCGCTGCGGTACAGCTTGGTCATCGAGAACTCCCGATGCCCCAGAGCTTCCGCAGCAGTATTCCGGCCATTGGCAGTCCGGCGGATCATCTCAATCAGCTCGTCGCCTGCCTCGTCGATTGTTTGATCCCGACGAAGAATGCCAGAAACATCCACGTCGACATGCTCACCCATTGTACGCACGGTGCGCGGGTTTGCGGTAATCTTGATCACGGGAACAATCGGGTTACCAACAACGTTGCCTTGTCCAGTTGGAAAAGTGTGTATAACAGCTCCGCCAGCAGCCATCAGAGTGACACATTCCGCGGCTGCAGACGAGCTGTCCATGAAATACAGGCCTTCTCCAGAATTTGGCTGTTCAGCAGGTTCAAGAATATCGATGTATTGTGATGTACGGCCGATTTTCTCAAGGTTGCCAAGAGCCTTCTCTTCAATAGTGGTCAAACCGCCGAGGATATTGCCTTTGGTTGGCTGACTATCACTAAGATCATCTGTCTGGTGCGCAAAGATGACGTCATCTTGGTAGGCCTTCCACATCTTAAGCCAGCGCTCTCCGACTTCCTCGTTGATCGCACGCTTCTGACAGATGTGCTCCGCGCCAGTGATCTCTGAGGTTTCTCCAAAGAAACCCGTAATCCCCTCAGGAAGCAGCTTATCGTACATGTTGCCAACTGTCGGACATGAACCGAGACCAGTGGTTGTGTCGCTCTCCCCACATTTCGTGGAAACCCAAAGTTCCGAGATTGAACACTCTTCACGCTGAATTTCAGTAGCCTTATGTACAAAGTCTTTGGCGGCCCATGACGCGGCCCGAATGGTTTCGAAGTCACCCTTCTGTTCAATGGAAAATTCTGCAACCTCCTTGCCTGTGATCCGGATACCGTCCGCAATGCGTTTGGTCCACTCTGGTTCAATTCCGATCACGACAACCGAATGTACATTAGGGTTGGTCCCCGTCCCAATAATCGTGCGGAAATGTGTTTCCAGATCCTCGCCAAACTGTAAACGACCATAGGCATGTGGGAGAGCCATGGTGCCTTTAACATTATTCGCCACAGCCTCGCACGCTGCGTTCGAAATGTCATCGACCGGCAAAATGATCACGTGATTACGTACCCCCACGCGGCCATTTTCACGTCTATAGCCCTGGAAGGTGATGTTGGAATATTTCGATGCCATGATGTGAGGCTCCTTACCAGCGTTTGGTTTTGCAATTGTGGGTGTGGACGTGGGCACCTTTAGGAATGTCAGCGACAATTTTGCCTATGTCCTCGCCGTATTTGATGGCCGTTCCGCCATCTTTAAGGTCCACGAGTGCGATTTTGTGACCGATCGGGACATCAGAACCTGCTATCAGACGGAAAGTGGAATTATCTTGGGTGACACAGCAGAGCATGTCGGTACCTGCGGTCAGTCCTTCAACCACTACAACGCCGACATTGTCAGCCTCCTCGTGCACCAACAGGTGCGGTATCTCATTCGGTGCTGGGTTTGACATTTGGTTCTCCGATTTCGTCATGGTTTAAGAATGATTTTGGGGGCGTGCGTTTTGCCTGAACGAAGCTCAGCGAAAGCGGCAAACCCAGCAGAAAGCTCCCGCGTTTCAAACCAATCGAGAGCTCCGAGACGACCTTCAAACATCGCCCGACAGGCGTCGCGAAAGTCTTGGGCTGTATATGTGTAGGTGCCAATAAGAGTTATTTCCTGAAGCGTGATACGCCGAATATCCAGTCCTCCCTCGGCGCTACCAAGACCGATGTGAAGGATCACACCACCAGGGCACACAAGTTCACATGCAGTTGCCCTTGTGGATGCAAACCCAACGGCATCAATGACCAAGGGAACACTTTGTTCCGGCTTCTCGACAACATCGATGCCACAGGTATCACACAGATAAGCAGCGCGGGCTGCGTTGGGTTCGGATAAAGTGACACCCTCAGCCCCCATCGCCTTAAGCGAGAGCGCAGCGGCCACACCTATAGCCCCCCCCCCAATGACATGCGCACACCGAATATCTGTTGGATGTAAGGCAGCAAGACCCAACCTCACTGCGTGCCAACTGACAGCGATCGGCTCTGCCAATGCGGCCTGCTCAAGCGTGATATGGTCCGGAATTTCAACCAAATTGCTCTCGGGAACAGCAACCTGTTCGGCAAAAGCGCCTTCACGGGGGGGCATGGAAATGATTTGCCTTGACGGACAGAGGTTTTCCCGACCGGAGCGGCTTGCAGCGCTTTTGGGATCGGTCACAAGCGGGTTGATTGTCACCCGCCGCCCGTCAGACGTCACTCCAGCGCCTTCGTGACCAAGGATCAAAGGTGCAGGACGTCTGTCATCGTGCCCCAAGAAGGCATGCATGTCGGACCCACAAACCCCGACGCTATCGATTCTCACGAGAGTTTCGCCCTTTTCCGCCACCGGATCAGCGACCGAGCGATATTCGAGTGTCTCAACGCCTGTATATACAAGTGCTTTCATTTTGCTGTGAACCCTCCATCGACCATAAGCACTTGTCCGGTCACGTAGGCGCACGCATCAGAGCAAAAGAACATCAAAGGACCATCTATGTCTTCTGGTTCGCCGTTTCTCCCCACACAGGTTTGCGCCGCATTACGTGCAGCACGTTCAGGATCGTCAAAAACTGCTGCGGTCAGCTCTGTCCGGAAGAAGCCTGGACCGATGGCATTTACGCAGACTCCGCTGGAAGACCAGGCTTCAGCCATTGCTCGTGTGAGCTGCACCAAGCCCCCCTTGGAAGCTCCATAGCTAAGACCACCCGGAAAAGCGCGGCTCGACTGGAGCGACGCAAAATTAACTATCCGCCCCCATCCTTTGGCCTTCATGCTTGGCACGAGGTGTTGGGACAGAAAAAATGGGACCGCCAGGTTGAGTTCGAGGGTGATGTCCCATCCTTCAGGCGTCAACTCATCCGCAGGCTCGCGGGTGTTGATCCCAGCCGCGTGCACCAAGATATCCGGCGGACCGAATGGATCTGATGCCGCTTTGGCCAAGGCGCCCAACTCGTTGCGATCGGATAGATCCCAAGGCAGGGCATGAATCTGTGCATTTTCTTCCAAAGCGGCTGCACGGCGCGCCACACCGACAACATTAACACCAGCTTGGGCAAGGACCTCGGCTGCGCGGCGCCCGAGGCCCGAACTGGCTCCGGTTACAAGCGCTACATGTCCTTTGAGATTAGTATGTTGCGTCACGGCTTAGATCAATCTTCTGCAGTCAAATCAAAGTTTTCACCCGGGAAGAACTTGGCAAGCCGAATGTCGGCAGTCCGCGCATGTGCTTCCATACCTTCGAGGCGAGAAATCCGTGCGGTTGCTTGTGCAATGGGTTTCATTGCGTCAGCGGTCGAGCGCTGCCATGTCACGATCTTCATGTATTTGTGGACGCTCAAACCGCCCGTATAAGTTGCCGCTCTGCTTGTGGGCAGCACGTGATTTGTGCCCGACGCTTTGTCACCAAAGGCCACAGTTGTCTCTTCCCCAAGAAAGAGCGATCCATAGCACGTGAGCCGATCCAGCCACCAATCAAGATCCTCGGCCATGACCGTCAAATGCTCCGGAGCGTAGTCGTCAGATGTCGCCGCCATCTCAACTCGGTCACTACAAAGGATAACCTCGGCGTAGTCTCGCCAAGCGGCGGCCGCATTTTCACGGTTCACTTCTGGCAGGTCCACAATAAGAACCGGCACCAATCGCATAACTTCTTCGGCTAAAGCGCGATTGTCTGTCACTAGCCAAACCGGAGAATTGTAGCCGTGTTCAGCTTGTCCAACGAGATCAGTTGCAACCACCATCGGATCTGCGGAAGCGTCCGCAAGGATAAGGCTGTCGGTCGGACCAGCTATCATATCGATGCCGACACGTCCAAACAGGATGCGCTTGGCCTCGGCCACAAACTGATTTCCCGGGCCAACAAGTATGTTGGCTTTGGGAAGTCCAAATAGTCCGAATGTCATTGCGGCGACTCCCTGCACCCCCCCCATGGCCATAATTTTATCTGCGCCACAGATATGCGCAGCATAGACAATGGCCGGAGCAACACCGACGCCAGGACGGGGTGGTGAGCACGCTACGATGTGTTTACATCCGGCGACCTTTGCTGTGGTTACGGTCATGATTGCACTTGCAATGTGGCTGTAGCGTCCCCCCGGGACATAGCAACCAGCGGCGTCAACCGGGATCATCTTTTGACCCGCGGTCATCCCCGGCACAACTTCTACCGCGATGTCCGTCATTGACGCCTTTTGAGCCTCGGCAAAGCGTTTGACATTGCCGTGGCTGAACTCGATGTCACGCTTTAGCTTTTCTGGCACGGCGGCAATGGCCGCTTGAATTTCAGCATCGCTGAGCAACACGCTGCCTTCATATTTGTCAAACTTGGTAGCATACTCCAGCGCCTTTGCATCACCCCCCACTTCGATGTCGTTCAATATTCCCTGAACGATATCACTGACGTCCGACGCACCGCTTCGTGCGGTCAGCGTGGCATTCTTTAGGTATTCACGAGTCATATTGCATGTCCTTTTCTTACCGCGTCTTTCGGCGGCTTAGCGGTAGACATCAGGCAGAAGTGAAGTGGAAAACGCCGGAATGTAGGCGATCATCAAAGTCACAATCAGCATGAAAAAAACGAAGGGGATTGCTCGATAGGCAATCTTAAGGATGGATTCGCCTGTAATCCCTGACACCACAAACAGGTTTAACCCTAGTGGCGGCGTGATGAAGCCGACCCCCAATGCCGTAATCATCATGATACAGAACTGGATTTGGTTCATCTCAATCTCTTGCGCCAGCGGATAGAGTATTGGCGCGAGGATCACGATATTAGGAGTAGTTTCCATGACGCAGCCAGCAGCGACAAGGATCAGAACCATAATCGCGATCAACATATATTCGTTAGACGTCATTGAGGTGAGTGCTCCCACGAAACCCTGAGGCACACCAATGATTGCAAGCGCTTCTGCAAGCGGTATGGAAAAGGCGATGATTGGCAAAATTACACCATTCACTTTAGCGGAGCTCACGAGCATAGCTGGGAAGTCACTGAGCCTCAGTGTTCCAAGAAGAAAGCCCATAGCGATAGTAACCACAACGGCAACCGCACCAGCTTCTGTCGGTGTCAATCGTCCCGAAAAAATACCGTAGAAAATAATGCCAGGCACCAAAAAGGCATACCACCCAGACTTCACAGTTTTCCAAAGGTTCGCGCGCCACTCAGCCGCGGTCATAACCCCGCCACCTTCCCAAAGGTTGAGACGATTCATCACAATGTTTGTCACAAGAATGGCGGTCAGTATCAAAAGTCCCGGGATCAGTGCCGCGAGGAAAAGGGTTGATACAGCTATGCCCAAGACGAGGCCGATGATGATGTAAGCAATGGACGGTGGAATAAGAATACCCGTACAGGCGCCCGCGGCCACTAAGGCGCAAGCGTAAGGGCGCGGATAGCCACTCTCCACCAGTCTGTCGATCGTCATCCGGCCAACCGCTGCCGCCCCCGCAGCGTCAGATCCAGAGATTGCAGCAAACATACCACACACCAGTACTGTAGCGGATCCAAACCCACCCTTTGCCCAACAGGTGAGCGCTTCAGCTACATCCAAAAATTTCCTGCTCAAACCTGTTCTGACAAGAACGTCGCCCGTCAGAATAAACAGCGGCACAGCGGTCAAGGCAAAGGCATCGATACCTGAAAACAGCTTTTCACCGAGGAGGCTTAGCGGCAATGCACCAGACACGAGCAGCATCGTTATCGTTGCAGCGCCAATTGCAGCCCAAACGGGCACGGCCAGTGCTATTAGGACCACAAAGAGTATAACGGAGGCATAAAAGTCCCATCCCAACTCGAGGGCTTGGGCACCCATTTGTTGCCACATCATCGTGTGAGGCCTCCTTTAATCGAACAGTTTGTCACCTTCGTAGACGGGACGGCCCGCTCGAAGGTCAGCAAAATCGCGAAGGAATGATTGCACCAGTCGAAAGATCACCAAGGCAAAACCAAACGGCACCGCAAAGAGGAAAAAGACCTGGCTAATCCGCAACCCGTGTGTAACGGACCCGAATGTCCAGGAAACATGAACTGTCTCCCACGACCAGTAGAGCGCAAAAAGCGCCACAATGAACATGACAAGATCGCCAAAGATATACAGGAACGATTTAACTTGCTGCGGAACGTAGTGCATCAGAACATCAATGCGAATGTGCCCGCGCTCTTTCACTGCCGCGGCTGCACCAATCCACGCGAGATAGATAAAGGCATATCGGACGATTTCTTCGCCCCATATGGATGAATAGGCGAACACCTCGCGGCGGACCACTTCGATAAACATCGTGCCAACAAGCATGACATAGAAGACCAGCAGCAGCCAACGCTCGGCGTTTTTATCGATTGCTCTAAAGAGCTCAGACATAGATTTCTCACCTCAGTCGCTCAAGGCGACAGGTTGTTGCGGTTTCAATTGGGACGAAAGAAGACTGGCCGACAGAAGTCACCGCCGGCCAAGCTAATTTAGGCGTCGTGTACGTAGTATTTGGCACGCGTGTCTGCTGCCTCTTCCAGCTTGGAAAAAGTATCCATTGATCCGGCGAGTTCAGTCTTGAAACTGTCCCATTCGGTACGCTGGTAGCCGCCGACGTCTTTCCACTCAGCTAGTTGATCGTCAGACAATGAATGGAACTCCACACCATTCTGGACCAACTGCGACATTGCGTAGGAACGCGCAGATGGCACTTTCGAGAGGTTCTGTTGCTGAGTGACTTCTCCTGCGAACTCGATACCTTCTTTTACATCCATTGGAAGGCTGTCGAACCATTCAAGATTGACCGAATAGACTTGGCTGTCCGGTACAGCTTGCGTGAACGTCACGTGGCTGAGAATTTCGCCAAAGCCAAACACATGAAGTGCCCCTACTGAGGGGTCAAGTGCGTCCGCGACACCTTGCCGGATGGCGGATGGGGTTTCGCCCCAGGCCACGGGCGTTGGGTTCGCGCCAACCAAACCATAGTATTGCTGCAGCATTTTGGAACCGGGAACGCGGAATTTCACCCCAGACATGTCACCTGGCGAAATAATGGCGCTTCCGCCTTTGCGAACCGCGACCACGCGCGGGTCAATCACAATGTACATCAGCGCTTTAAAGCCAGATGCCGCAATCTTCGGATCGACTTCCGATTTCCAGGTATCCGACGAAGTCAAATTCGTGAAACGTTGGTTCGAGCCACAGAAATAGGGAAGGTTGATCAGGTCCACAACGCTTGCGAAAGGCGCAAAGTTCGCCAAGGAATGTTGAGCGCACTGAATCGTTCCACCCTGTACAGCCTGCGCTAGTGCCCCCCCTGCCCCCAACTGGCCGCCGGGCGCAAGCTTCACGTAGACTTTGCCATTTGTCATGTTCTGGATGTTTTCTTTCAAGTCCAGCTGCATGATCGGATAGCTGCGGGAAGCTCCCATGACGTAGGCAGTTGCAAGGGTCATTTTGAATTCTGCAGCGGCTTCGCGATCGCGTTCTTCGGCCGCCATTTGCGCCGAAGCTTCACTGGACCACAACACTCCGGATGCACCTGCAACCATTGCAGCCGTAAATGCTCCTGAGCCAGTAAGCTTGAGAAAATTTCGACGCTCAGCCGACTTCAGTTCACGTTTCGATTTGTCCATGCGTTTTCCTCCCGATTGGACGTCGCTCGGCCTACTTCGAGGCCTTTTCTTCTTCTGAATTTCTTTTCGCCTCGCTACGGAGAATACCGATGGAGAAGGCAATCGCCGCTCCACTTAAAATTAGCATTTCCCAGACAACATTGACCGGAGGCGCCTTCGTAGTCGCGCCGATCACAACGTTCAAAACGAACGCCATCAGAAGTATTGTTGCAATCAGGTATGGCATGTGACCTCCCTCACCTATCCACGGCCCGAACCGAGTCGAGCCTAAATGTAAGCGCTTACATTTTTTTATGCAAGCGCTTACATTTTGAGCGTGATAAACTCTGTATGGAATTGAGACTTTTACCATTGGCTAACATACGTTAGCTGGAAACCGAGCCACTAAGAAAACCGATGACAGACAATACGAATGACGATGGTATCCCGACGCTTGCTGACGTGGCGCGACACGCAAATGTGTCCACGGCAACTGTTTCCCGCTGTCTAAACTCTCCTGAACGCGTTGGTAAGAACACCCGCGAACGCGTAATGCAAGCTGTTCAAAACTTGGCGTATACTCCAAATTTCGGTGCACAAGCGCTCGCGGCGCGCCAGACGAACACCATTGCCGCTGTAATTCCGACTATGGAAAACGCAGTGTTTGCGCGAGGGCTACAAGCTTTCCAGGAAGAATTGGTGCGTCATGGAAAAACGCTATTGCTCGCATCTTCCGCTTACGATGCCGATCTTGAAGAGCAACAGGTGCGTACATTGGTGGCTCGTGGCGCGGACGGTCTTTTGCTAATTGGATATGATCGAGCTCCCGACATCTATGCATTTCTCGCAAAGCAAAAAGTTCCCACAGTCATTGCTTGGTCTTTCAATCCTGAAGAGAACCGCCCAGCAGTCGGCTTCAACAATCGTGCTGCTATGACAGAACTTGCCAAGCAAGTTATTCGCCATGGCCATAAGCACCTCGCATGCATTTCAGCGCCAACAGCCTCTAACGATCGCGCTAGAGAACGCGTTGCAGGCATCCGAGACGCCAAAGCCAGCGTCGGACTGAATCCAAATGACTTACTTGTGATTGAAACGCCCTATGGCATTGAAAGTGGGGAACGTGCATTTCGTCAGGTGTTGACCGACGCTCCGAACACCACCGCTGTGATGTGTGTAAATGATGTACTTGCGGTCGGTGCGCTGCGAGCAGCAAAAGAAATGGGGATTCGCGTTCCAGACGATATCTCAGTTACAGGTTTTGATGATATCGAGATCGCCACACTTGCGGAACCGCCGCTCACCACGGTGCACGTCCCACATAGAGAAATGGGCAGACGTGCGGCTGATATGCTGATACAGATCCAAAAAAGCGACCTTACGGTGCAAAACTTGGAGCTCACGACCGAAATTCGGCTACGTCAGTCTCTGGGTCCAAACCGAAACTAACCGCATTATAATTCAATTGTCTTTAACTCCGGGTCGAGAATTGTCATTGGTCGAAAACTGACCAAAGGTCAGTATGGGCGGTAAGCTGCCGCGACATCATGGGCCTTTTGCTCCCTAGCCCTTCATCCAATCGGCCACATAATATTTCAAGCGTGTATTGCGTTCACAAGCGACCACCCGGCATGAAAGGCTTCGCTGAACCTATTGAAAAACATTGATGTATTTTCGGCTTTTGGGCTTTCAAGACCTTGATAACATCGAAAGTCGCCCGAGGCTCTACTGCCCCTATGCGTGAATGTCCGACTGTACTTCCGGTCAATTCTATAGGAGAAAATGCAGAGAAATCAGCCTTTTCTCCGATGCCAATTTAGTTTGCTCATAGATGGCGAGTTCGGGTAAAAATGTCATTCGCATTGGCCACCGTGAGAGACGGCTCATAGCACAATACCACCAACAAATTCATCCAATGCCAATGGGAAACCTTCACGAAGGAAAATTCGGGGGTACGTGCTTGGCTCCGCGAAGTTTGCTATAGGCCTCAACGATCACTTCTTGACAGAAACAGTCGGCATTATTAAGCCAACGTCACTACTTCCAGCCAAATTTCCCGCCACGAAGTCTGTGATCACCTGTGTTCATAAGTCCGCGTAGGGTCTTAATGTCTTGCCTGACGCGATGAGCACCTTCACTGCCGTTGCGAAGGGAAGCCAAAATGTCACGTTCTGTCAGGAGGCTAAAAATCAAATCCGCGCTGCATTGCGCGGCGATTTTGGTTGTGATGACCGCTCCAAGCTTTGCACAAAACGCTGCCCTCTCCGATCAGGACACCACCCGCACCCCATCAGTCGCTGATCCCACAGTACCGCTTGGCCAAGCCTCACCGTCCGCTACACGTAAATCAAATCCACCAATGGAAGGGGCCATACCGGCACCTTTATCTGAAGAGCCTTTGGGCTTAGATGCAATAACGCCAGCAGCGACGGACATTTCCGATGGTTTGGACACTGCATCAATGGATACACTGACTTCAAAAGCTGCGGTGTCTCCCGAAATTGAGCCGTCGGTAGACAAAACACCCATACAACATCGATTTGGAGAAGCTTTCTCAAAATCAAACAAACTTCTCACAGATGGTGGGCCTTCAATTTGGGCAATTGCGTTGTTATCTGTCGCAACCCTCGCGCTCATTATGTGGAAAGTTTGGCGTCTTGCGCTCATTGGAGCTTGGTCAAGAGCCAAAGCGCACAAAGCCGTATCTCTATATGAAGACAACAACCCAGCCAGCGCAACGGAAGTGGTCAAAGACCGCCGCGGTCTGCGTTCGAAAGTGGTCTTTGCGGCAATCACTGCGCGCGAAACTCTGCCCGAGGACGCTGCACGTGAAGAAACATCGCGCGTCGCAAAACGTGAGTTGGGCGACGCCTCCATCGGCCTGCGTGCGCTTGAATTGATTGCCACAATCGCCCCTTTGCTCGGCCTTTTGGGCACAGTAATGGGCATGATCGCCGCCTTTCAGACCCTGCAAGAAAGCGGTAGCCGCGCTGACCCCTCGTTGCTAGCTGGCGGCATCTGGGAGGCCTTACTTACCACCGCAGCAGGCATGGCGGTTGCGATCCCTGCTGCTGCTGCATTGACATGGTTTGAAGCCGTTATCGACAATATGCGTCGGGACGTCGAAGACTCAGCAATGCGTATATTTGTGACTCGCCAGCCCGCCGCGGTCGATATGGAAGCTCCTTTGGCGGCGGAATGATTGATGCAATTCACCGACCGGCGTAAATTTCGACGCAGACCCAGCCTCACACCTATGATCGACGTAGTTTTTTTGTTGCTTGTGTTCTTCATGCTCGCCTCCCGCTTTGGCATCAACCAAGTGCTTCCAATGCCATTGGCTTCTCCAGGCGGTGACTTTTCTGGAGCGCCCAAGCTGGTTGACGTCTTACCCGAACACCTACGTCTAAACGGCATTGGCCGCAGCCCAGAAGCTCTGGTTCCAGCTCTTAACGACCTAGTGGAAACCCCCAACGAAACAATTGTTTTACGAAGTTCTGAGGGTGCCACAGTTCAACGTATCATAGCTGTTTCAGAACGCTTGCGCACCGCCGGCTTCACCTCAATTGTGCTGGTAGAGTAAGCCATGGACTTCGCTTCCAACGATAGAAAACCTCGTGCCGAAAGCATCGTTCCGATGATAAACGTGGTTTTTTTGTTGCTGATCTTTTTTTTGATGACCGCGCAAATTGCACCGCCGGACCCTTTCGACGTCTCTCTGCCCACAGCATCGGAAGCCACGGATACCAAAACGGATTTTGTCCTCTTTGTTGGAAAGAACGACGCACTCCAATTTGAAGACACGACTGGCGAGGCTGTTTACTCTGCGCTGACCAAGCACACGTCAGAAAGTCGCACGGTCCAGCTGCGCATCGACGCAACGCTTGATGGCGACCGCCTCGCTCAAGTTATGAAAAAGCTGACTGCAATTGGAATGTCGAGCGTCGAAGTGGTGGTTCAGTCACCATGAAACGCATCTTGGAAACTCTTGTGTTTGTCGGGCTGGCCCTGAGCCTACACGTCTTTATGGCTACGCTGGGCAAAGATGATGGCGGAGATGCCGACGGCGCAGGCGGCAACGCATTTGTGTCAATTACCGGCGCCCCCGCCAGCATTGAAGCCGTGCTCGCAGACTGGACGGCCGCCCCAAGCCATCAAGCTCAGATGATGGCGGATATGGCTCCATTGAATGCCGAAGTCAATGACGCGCCTCTGCCATCTTTGACGCTGGATGAAGCGCCAAATGCAAGTGTCAAAATCGCGGCCCTTACCTCCACAAATCCCCCTACGCTGCCCGATCTTGATCTGGCTCGGGCGCCGCTGCCTCCCCAGCCGAAGGTAAAAACCCTCTCAGAGCCAGAGCTCAGCGCGCCAAGAGAGGTTGCTCCCCCCAAGGTCGCAAGGCCCGACAAGGTGTCCTCTCCTCATGCCATTCCGCCAGCGCTCAATCTTACCCAACCAGTCTTAGACCATTCCATTGAGCCCCCGGAACCACCACATGACACGGCAAATGAGTCGATCGAGAAACCTAAGGCAGATCCGGAGACTAAACCTAAAATCAACGTGGCGAGCAATTCTGCCCCCAAAAAGAAGGTTGCTGACAAAACCTCTATCGCTTCTGCGGGCGCTGCCCCGCAAAAGGCCAAAGGCGCGGGCACTAGCACACAGGCCGGAAGTCTCAAAAAGTCAACGGGCTTGGGCAAAGGCCAAGAGGCCAGTTTAATGTCTGTTTGGGCTGGTAAGATTCAATCACGCCTACAGAGAGGAGTGCGCGTAAGCAAAACGGATGCCGCCAATGCTCAGGTGGTGTTACGGCTAAAAGTCGCGCCCAACGGGCGGCTCCTCAATGTTAGCATCGCCAAGTCCAGCGGATCCCACGAGCTGGATCAAACGGTGCTCACTTCGGTGCGGCGGATTGGTCGGTTTGCAAAGGCTCCGAAGCAGCTAACCAACAGCAGCTACGGATTCTCCCTGCCAATCCGTGTGAAATAGGACTAGGGCACTACAAATGGCGTGTCGCCAACCATCGCAACCTGAGCATCGGTGCTATATACCTCGCTCAGCAACGCCTCGGTCACTAAATCTGACGGTTTTCCTTCTCGTTCGATACGGCCAGATTTGAGCACAACCAAATGATCGGCATATTGAGCCGCAAAATTTATGTCATGTAGCACAATCACTACCGTCTTGCCTTCATCGTCCGCCAAGCGCCGAAGCAACGCCATAAGGGTGCGGGAAGCAGCAATATCCAGATTGTTAAGCGGCTCATCCAACAGCAGATAATCGGTGTCTTGTGCATAGATCATTGCCACGTGCGCCTTGTGTCTCTGACCACCGGACAGCGTGTCCAGAAACCGATCTGCAAGCGGCGTCAGTTCAAAGGCAGCCAGCGCCACATCCACCATTGCATAGTCGTCCGCCTTAAGACTCCCCTGACAGTGCGGATAGCGGCCAAATTGGATCAACTCGCGCACGGTCAAACGGGTGGCAAAGTGCACTTGCTGCGGCAAGATCGCCAGCTTTCGCGATAGAGCTCGGCGATTGGACGGTTTTACCGCTAAATCATCAACCGAAATCCGCCCGGTTTGGAGTGGCAAAAGCCGGGCGACATGAGAAAACAGGGATGATTTTCCGGCACCATTGGGTCCAATCAACGCAGTAACGCCGCCTTTAGGCAAAGTCACCGAGATGTCGCTTAAGATACGGGCCCCGGCTACTTCATAACTCAGATTTTCAATTGAAATCAAATCCATCCCTTTCGCAACAAAAGCGTGAGAAATACAAAGCCACCAACAAAATCGATGACCACAGCAAGCGGTGTTGACAAACCCAACACACGCTCCAGAATGGTTTGCCCTGCAACCAGCACAATCCCCGCGATCAGCGCCGAAAGAGGTATCAGGACCGCATGGGTTTCATTGGGCGAAATCAACCTTGCAATGGACACGACCAGAAGTCCGAGGAACGCTACTGGCCCGACCAAAGCCGTGCTCACCGCCACCAATATTGCCACCAGGATCAGGGCCTGTTTCTGCCGTCGTGCCACGGGCTCACCGAGATTTGTGGCCATTTCAAAGCCCAAACCAAGCACATCTAATTGCCTACGCATCTGCCAACTCAATGACAGAGTGACAAATGTCAGCCCTGCAGAGATCCACAAGAGATTGAGGTCAATATAGTTGAACCGCGCATAGGAATTAACCTGGATCGTGGCGAATTCACTTGGGTCTATCATGCGATAGATAAAGGAGCTCAACGAACGGAACAGCACTCCAAAGATGATCCCGGTGAGCACCATTCTCATAAGGTCTGTTCGATGTTGCCCTATCAAGGTGCCAAACAAGATAAGCGCTGCGCCGATGAGCAAAGAAATATGCGCAAAGAACACAAACTCCGACGGTAAGTGGTTGAACCCAGCAGCACCAATGGAAAACACCACCAAGGCAACAATCAAAGTGTAAAGGGCATCAAAACCCATGATCGACGGAGTTAGAATGTGATTGCGTGAGATGGTTTGAAACAACACCGTCGCCGTGGATACTGCCGCACCAACAATCAGCAGGGCTGCAAGTTTTCGCCCTCGAAACCACAACACGAAGTCCCAATTCCCCTTGGCTCCCAAAGTCATAAACAAGACACAGCTGAGAGCAAGGAGCATTGCGCAAATCAGCGTGGATCTAGCGCGCATGTTTTGGTCCTGAATATAGCAGCCAAAGAAACACACCCGCACCCAAAACACCTAAAATTGTGCCCACCGGAATTTCAAACGGATACCTCACAATACGCCCAACGATATCGGACGACAGCACAAGCATCGCGCCGCAAAGCGCAGTTAATGGCAGGGTGGCCCGCAAATTGTCGCCACACCGACGGCTAATGATATTCGGCACAATCAATCCAACAAAGGGGATGGCTCCAACTGTAATGACAGTTAGCGCAGAGACAACTGAAACGGCCAGTAGGCCGAGGATCATCACTTGATCGTAGTTGAGCCCCAGATTGACACTAGCCTCGCGTCCCAAACCTACGATCGCAAATTGGTCCGCAATCAAATACGTGAGAGCGGCGACAACGGCAGCGATCCACAGCAGTTCGTACCTCCCGCGCATGACACCACTAAAGTCACCGTTGAGCCAAGTATCGATGAATTGAAGCATATCCGCTTGGTAGGCAACAAAAGTCACGCCAGCCCCAATGATACCGCCGTATAAAATAGCGACCAGAGGCACCAACAGTGGTTGCGACGGTGGCAATCTTCGAACGATCAACAGAAACCCCAAGCTCGAAACCAATGCAGTCGCGGTTGCCAAACTCATTTTAACAAAAATCGAAGCTCCCGGGAGAAACAGCGTCACGACAAGAATCCCCAAGGCGGCCCCCTGCCCGGTGCCTGCGGTCATTGGTTCCACAAACCGATTACGCACCAGCATTTGCATGATCATGCCACAGACCGCCAAAGCGGCGCCGGCAATCAAAGTGGCGAAAGTGCGCGGTAGGCGACTATCGAGCACAAGACCAAGCGCGTCACGATCATGAAAAACTGTCTCTGGTCGCAGTGAAATCACTCCCACAAACACGGAAATGGCGGCCAGAACCAAGATTCCAACCGCCAAGAAAAGTGCTGTGGAATGCCTTTGCATTCGGTCTTAACCCGCCGCAAATACGCTAAGAATGACATCCAACGTGCGGTTCATGGACTGAATGCCTCCGCCAGAAATATAGATGTCTGCCGCATTCAGGTAGACAACATTGCCATTTTTCCACGCGGTTGTTTCTGCGACCAGTGGGTTGTCCAATGTGGTCGCTGCACTTTCGCCCGGACGGCCGATTGCGGCCAACCGATCTACAACAATCAAGATGTCCGGGTTCGCCTCTTTGATGAACTCAAATGAGATCGCTTCACCGTGGGTAGTCTGCTCCACGTCTTTAACAGCTTCTTCCAAACCAAGCTTTTCATGTAGCCAGCCAAAACGTCCACCGGCACCATAGGCGGAGATCTTTGGTCCGTTGGTCAATACGACCAACGCGGTGCCTTTTCCGTCCAGCGCGGTCTTTGCGAGTGCTAATTTTTGGGTAAATGCCTCTGCTAGCGCCTCTGCTTCGCTCTCCTTGCCAAAGATCGCTCCATAGGCCTCAAGACGGTCTAGACCCTGACCGACAGTGTCTTCCCAAATTGTCATGTCAATTGTCTGCGCCATGTCAGACATCGCCCTCATGTGCGTTGATGAGCGTCCACCCACGACGATCAAGTCCGGAGCCAAAGCGTTCACCGCTTCAAAATCGGGTTCAAAGATATTCCCGATAGTGGGAACGCCTGCCGTCACATCACTTAGGTAATCGACGTAGACGTTTTCCGGAACACCTGCCAGCTGCACCCCGAGCGCCGCGAGAGTGTCCAACGCTGCAATATCCAAGACCGCGACCTTCGTCGGGACTTCTGAGACATTTTCTTTGCCTACATAGGTGTCAATTTCTGCAGCCTGAAGCGTAGACGCACTTAGCGCCAGCGCGCAAAAAATCCGCTTAAACAATAACCTTCTCCTGTTTTGCGGCGTTTGGCTGGAAAACTGGCTGTACGCTATTTGATGCTTGATTATCCGCAGAAAATCGGCGAGTCCAGAGTAATGCAGTCTTTTAGTCGGGAACCCTTGAGGTGCGGACGCCTTTTGGCATTTTTATCAAGGACCATACGGCCAGATTTCTTGTGCGATTGAGCACGAATTCTGCCCACAAAGTTGAAGGCATCAGTTACGAAGCAAGTCTTAAATACGACGTCCCAATGCGTACCATTGGGATGTGTACAAACATCCTTAGGCATAAAATGACGAACGGGGCCGAAAAAGCCGGAACCTTAGTGCATATCAAAAACGTCATCGACGTGCATTTGGAACGCGATGCATTCCGCGAAGAGTTCAAAAACCTTTATTGGGCAAATTAGAAATCTCTAACAGCAATGCCCCAGCGATTATTGCCAGAGAGCTGACATGACCAACAACAGAGCTAAGATTACGACTCAAACGCCCAACGCAGCATTTTTTGACGACGATGATCCCAACATCGCTTACAGTCGTGTCTGGTTTTATGTCCTGAAGAGCCAGCGCAAGTTCTTTCTGAAATTCTCGCAGGTTCTCAAGGAAGCAGGGCTCGGCGATCCAGTTTGGTATGAAATCTTGTATGAGATTGATCAAGGCGGCGAAGGTGGGAAGCTGATGGGCAACCTCGAAGCCAAATTGCTTTTGCCACAATACGGCCTATCGCGGCACGTGAGCCGAATGGAAACAGCCGGCCTCATTCGCAGAAACTACATTACTGACGGCAGGCGCAAACAGGTTCTCTTTCTGACGGATGTTGGTGCCGCACGGATGAAAGAAGTTTGGCCCCTGTATCTGGACACTTTGAAATCAGAGATGGGGCCATTGCTGCACACCGACGAAGCCTATGACCTCGCTCGGTTTCTGTTGCGCCTTTTACGTTAATTCGCGCGAATGAGGCCCCACCTCCAAGCGAAGATGGAGCCAATGATATTCCTGATGTCTTCTTTAGAAACGCGCGATAGCTTCTATCATGACGCTTCTCCCAGACTCGGCCAAAGGTACAACCGTCGAATAGTCCTGCCCATATGTGGCCCGGTCGGCATATTGCGTGTCAAACAGGTTGTTGATTGAAGCGCGTAGGGTCAGGTTCTCCATGGTTTTGGGCGTGTATTCCGCAAAGATGTTAAATACCGTGTATCCCGGCAACGTCACATCAGAATCCACAAGCGCTTTGTCGTAATCAAGCGCCATATCAATACCGCCGCCAATCAAAAGATTTTGTTGCGGCAAGTATTGTTGCACCTGAAGGGCCGCAACGGTTCCCAATGGTGCACCGTAGTCTTGCAGATACCACGAACCATAGCCTATGCCGTCTCTTTCCACCTCGCTATGTGCCAAACTAATCCGCAGAGATCCATTGGTCCAACCATGCGTCAGCCCGAGATTCCAACCCTTGCTTTCAAAGTCGAAATTATCGCCACCGCTGCGTACATTGTCGATCTGCGTAAGGAAAACCTCACCGCCGACTTTGGTGCGCACGTTGCCCCAATCGAAGCCCAACGTATAATTGTTGGCCCGCGAGGCTTCTAAGTTGGAATAATCCCAAGCTGGCAACTCAAATAGGTAGTTGTCCTCCAACTGAATACCCCCAAATACATTCGACGCACCTGCACGAACCGACAACGCTTCGTTAATGTGATAGCGCACCGAAAGGTTGCCGCTTGCGCCGTTCACAGATTTACTGGATGCGGAATTGCTTGCGGCATCAAGACCTTCAAAACCTTGCCAATCATAGCGGAAACCAGTGGAAATTTCCCAATTTGCTCCAAGTTCAAATCGCGCTTGCGCAAAAACGCCAATGTTGTCGGCTTTCTCTGTCAAAGTCGTAGAACCGGTGCCGCGATACGTCGATTGGCGATCATAGAAATCCACACCGGCGACAATGGTGTTGGTAGGCGACAGATGGAATGTGTTTTGAACCTTGCCAGAAAGTGTCGAGCTGTCGCCCTCGCTTGCGAACGGATCTGGAACGTTTACCAGGCTTTCGGAGAAACCAATCACAACTTCCGGGTCCCAGTTTCCTTGATTGCGAGTGTCCTCATACCGCAATGAATAATTGTTGCGCTGCGTATCATAGAGCCGCGTTGGAGCTGGCGTGCGCCCTGGTACATCCCCAATATTGGCGCGATAAGGGCGCATGTCAGAGTCATTTATGCGCTGCGCGGAGAACTCTACACGGTGCTGATCGTGATCATCAAAGGCGAATTTTAGCAAACCAGACTCAAAATTCGCCGCGGTTCCCTCAACAATGTCACCATTTCCGTCTTTGTAGTCGTCACCTTGCGATGTTCGCAAGTACCCCAACACTTCAAAATTGCCAGAGGTCGCAGCAACAGTCGCAGAAGCGCCGATAGTACTTCCATTGCTGTCAAAGCTAAGGCGAGCGTCCCCACCAATTGACCGGCCTTCTGTGAGGATGTCCGCTGCATCAACGGTTTCCATAATCACCGCCCCCGCAACCGCATTTGGACCGGTATCAGCTGCCGCGATACCGGGGTCGGCACGCACAAACTTCAACATCCCGGGATCGAACACGTTGGCGGAGACATGGTGGAAGGCGCGGTTATTTTGCAAAATGCCATCCATCTGAACCGTCAGGTTCAACATATCGACACCATTCACAAAAATCTTCTGCGCCATAGGGATCGCGCCACCAACGGACACATTTGCCAGACCTGCGAACAAGTCTTTCACGCTGCCGGACCTAGCGCGCTCCAACTCCGCACCCGACACATAAACGGCGGTCGCGCGGTCTGCTGCACCTTCCTGTTCGTCCTGTGCCTCAATTGTAATGGTATCGAGTGAATAGTAGCCGTCTTCCAAATCTTGAGCGACGGAAACCGTCGCCGGAAGCACAGCGGCGAAACAAGAGCCCATAAGTTGGGCTCGACAACCAAATCGTAAAACAGACATGAGCGTAACCTTCTCCTTGTTGGCGTAGTAGCTCTGGCTGTCTCTATTGGAGAAATTCTGGCTGAGATCACCGCGTGGTAGCCACGCGCCCCTTGACATGCAAGTGCATATCTTGAACCGCCCGCAAATTACCCGACAATTTTACATAGTTACCCCCATATGTCGTAATTTTACTACAAAACCTGTGGATACGTCTGCGGCAAAGCCCTGTCCAATTGGGTTAAAACGCCCACTGCCAACGAAAGAAAATAGGTTGGGGCTCGACCAAGAAGTCAGCAAAATCAGAAAGTTGGTTTCTTGAAACCTTTCTTAAAGGACGAAAACATCTATAGCCGAGAAGAACAAACTGAGCAGAAAACTCAAAATTGCCTTATGAAATTTGGCACTCGAGACAGATCCGACCACCTGTGAGTGTCGTGCAGATCGTTGCATGTCCGTTCGAGACAGTGAGCGGTCACTGGACTTTACAAAGCACTCCTCCTGCCAATTGACGTATTTTCAGCTCAAACTCGGCTTAAGGCCTATCTCGGCCCAAAGCCGTCGTGTTGCGCAGCAGCCAATTCGCTTTCAGGCAGGTGCAATCTGCTTTCAGAGCACCTACCGAAAACGTTGGATTTCGTCCGTAGGACCTAGGCGATCTTAGCAAAACCCACCTTTCAAGAGATCTCCCCAACAGTAAGAAGCTTACTTGAACGTCTATTGTAGCCTGTCCTCACTTGATTTCCGGACCTGTCTGGATCAGCGAGTTTGACATTGGGACTTCCTTCGTTCTACCGAAGTTTGTCGACACAAGCGTGGCAGCCCTGAGACAGAACATTTTGGTTTTGTATTTGTTAACTGGCCTGCTGTATTTTAGATAAATTCGAACTGAAACAGGGACAGAGGCCTGTGACTGAACCCAGAACGCCTTTTCTTAGCATATTGGCAAAAATCCCTGGTGCTGATTTACGGCCGCAACAGTTTTCTGAAGATGCTGCGAAGCGGCTGAGACGTCAACAGATACGCGGCACCATTGAGCAAATGCGCATCATGTTGCTTTGTAATACTTTTTTCGCGCCAGCGCTGTCACTTCAAGTATGGAACAGTGGTCTCAATGGGGTGGTCATCGCTTGGACCATGTCGATCCTGATTTTTTCCTGGTCTCTTTTTTGGGTGTGGGGTCGCGAATACAAAACAGATGGAAACGCGCGCGACATGCGCCGCTTTGTGGCTCAAACTTTTGTCAATTCATCCTTTTGGGCCCTTGGTATGGCGCTTTTCTTTCCTGTCGTTGAAGGGGATCAAAAGGCGATCGTGGCCACCATTATGGCGGGGTCGCTTGCGCTCGGGACAGTTGGGTTTTCTCTGGCTCCCTCAGCCGCATTCACTTACCTCGCGGTCCAGACAATCTCAAACAGCCTTGTTGCTTTTTTCACCGGGATGCAGACCGGCTCTACCGCCGACTATTTAGTTTCATTTCTGTGTGTTGCGGCTGGGGTAAGTCTTTTGAATGTGGTGGTGGAACGTGGCAAATCCACAATCGAAGCATTTAGAAATCACGAAGACCTCAGTGAAAAGAGCGAAGTTATTGAACTTCTCCTCAAGGACTACGAAGAGCAAGCAACGCAATGGTTGTGGCAGACGGATGCAACGGGGAAAATCGTCAGATGTCCCGAGCCAATTTTGAACCTTCTCGGTGCCAAAAATGAGCGAAGCGCTCCCTTGGCCAAACTTCTCTCAGACAGGTCGGATACTGTTTCCAATCAGGATGTTATGCGGCTTAATCAAGCACTCTACGACCAAAAAGAATTTCACGACATACGGATTGCGCTTTTCGATCCAGATCTCAACCAAACGCGTTGGATTTTAGTGAAAGGTCGACCGCAATATAACTCCGATCTCTTCATTGGGTATCGAGGGATTTTTGCCGATGCTACCGTCATCGTCCAAGCGGAACGAAAGGTACAAGCAACAAACGACGAACTTCGGCGTGCTTTAGAACAGGCCCAAAGCGCTGACAAAGCCAAGTCAGAGTTTGTTGCAACGATGAGCCATGAAATTCGCACACCGATGAATGGTGTTCTTGGGATGTCTGACCTCTTGGCTGAAAGCGATTTAGACAGTCATCAAAAAGGTCTGTTGGAGATCATTCAGTCCTCAGGCCGGAGCCTTTTGTCTATTATCAATGACATCCTCGACTATTCAAAAATTGACAGCGGGCACCTCAATCTAAGATCCGAGCCGTTTTTGCTTTGCGATCTAGTCGACGATCCGGCCATACTTCTGGCGGCACAGGCGTCACAATCCGACGTTGAAATACTCACTCGTGTTGGAACCGATCTACCCAAACTGGCTGTTGGCGATTTACCTAGGTTAAAACAGGTTGTAACCAATCTTGTTGGGAATGCCGTGAAGTTCACACAGAACGGCAATATCTTCATTGACCTTCACAAAGTAAAAGACAGCGACGGTGGGTTTGTCATTCAGGTCGATGTTCAAGACACAGGCTGTGGAATCCCCGCATTAGACCTCAATGAAATCTTCGAAAAGTTCACTCAAGTGGATAGCTCGCTCACCCGCCCTCATGTGGGCACGGGCCTCGGACTTTCCATAAGCAAAGGGCTTGTAGCACTCATGCAGGGTGACATCTGGGTGGAGTCGCAAGTTGGCAAGGGATCAACGTTTTCTTTCAAAGTTCCGTTGGAGAGAGCAAAGGGCCACGACGCGCTTCGGACACTTCAACTGCCCCAGTGCGATACCGGAAAACACGTTCTTATTATCGATTCAAGCGAGAGAAGCGTCGAAACCAATGAAGAAAGACTGCGGTCCTGGCAATGCAATGTTGTTTCAGCACAGACGGGAGCCGGTGCCATTAAGTTACTGGATAGTCCGTCGCATTCGGCCACCACGTTTGACGTTGTTCTTGTCAACGATAACGTGTCCGATATCCCATTAGACGAGATCGTCGACAGGCTTCGCAAACATCCACGTTCAAAATCTTCGAAGCTTATACAGCTCAGTAAAATTTCAAAGATGCAGCATAATGAAGCCTGGGACAAAAACTGGGATGCGACCCTATCTAAACCGGTAGGGACGCTCCGACTTTTGAATTGCTTCATTTCTGATAGCTCCGACGCAGTAGACGAGGATGCAGAAATTAGGAAAGCCCCGTCCAATAAGCGTGTGCCAACTCGAAACTCGATCGAATCTGAGGGACAGAGTTGGACCGAAACAGGCCACCAGGACACCGCAGACATTCTGATTGTGGATGACAATGCAACGAACCTCAAGTTGCTGGAAATGATCATAAAGCGCATGGGTCACAAACACATTCAAGCCAAGGACGGAGAAAAGGCGGTTGCTGCTTTCGAAAGATACAGACCACGTCTTATTTTCATGGATGTCAGCATGCCAATCATGAACGGTTTGGAAGCAACGCAAGAAATCCGTTTGCTTGAACAAAAATACGACTGGGCTCCCTGTCATATCGTTGGTTTGACAGCGCATTCATTGGAAAGCGACAAGGAAGCCTGCTTGGCTCATGGCATGAATACCCACATGCCAAAACCAGTCTCGCTCGCAGATCTACGACGTACAGTGTCACAAATAGTAGTGCGTCCGTCCTAACAGTGCCGGTCTGCGAAGAGTTCTTTGTTTAGAGTTCCATTGTGCGTGTTTCACGAACGGGTACGATGACAATCTGACTGCATCTTACTCACGATTCCGGTGTGCAGTCTCGGTTCTTTGAAATTGACTGCAATACAGGCTGCAAAATTGTCCACGATCCTAAGATCGCACAAATCTCAACACTTGGAAGGGCGTGTCCGCTGACACCCTGTAGCGTGGCGGTTGTAGTGATCGAAAAAGGCTTCGATCTGGGCTTCGATATCGCCGGGCAGGAAGTAGTTCTCCAGCAGGATGCGGTTCTTCAAAGTCTGATGACGGACACCAAGGGCATAACCGACCCAAACGTTTTCCAAGCGTTTCTGGCGCAGAGTAATTGATCACATGGTGTGACAAGTTGCATGCTCAATCTCTTTTGTCAGCGGTCATTGAGCTCTGGAGAGTTTCAATGATCGCTTTGTCTCGCGATGCAGCCCAAAAGGGTGCGAAACCAATGCACGTCTTGTCGTGGGATAGTTTGACGGGTCTCTTCGATCAGTCTACAGTTTTACTGCAGGTGAAGAAAACTAAGAGATCTTGGCCTCGAAAACTCTGAAAACTAATTGATATTACATCGAATTACTACGAAACCGACTTCGCCAAACCCAATGCAATACTGTCGGAATTTTGAACAGTCAGCACCTTAAGGGCCACGGCACACTTTAACCGCATCTGCGAACGCAATTTTTGGTGTTCCTGAGTGTGGTCCAAGACTTTGATATTTAGATCCCTTCCGACAAATGGAAGCAATGAAGATCGCTGCCCCTCGGATGCACACAGGAGTAACACGCCAATCATAAATGCAATGTTTGAATACTTTGCGGTGCGTAGCGTGCTTGCTTGCGCAGTCGATCATCCGGTAGCCATCACCTCCACCCTAAAGGGGACATTTTTAGGCGAGGTTATTGACTGCACGACGGAGACGGTTGCTGAGAGTTTAGACAATCCCGAGCAGCAATACGACGCAGTTTGTTTTTACGGCAATGTCACCTGGCACAGTCTTCGCGCTATAGAGGCTGCACTGGCGCCCGTTTTTGCCAAAATGGAGAGCGAGAGAAGACGCTTACCAATTCTCGTTGTTGATGCCGGAGTGCCAGATGGTCCGCCAGACTGGTTGGCAGACGAAAGCCTGCCGGCACAGTTTCGACGGGGAATGGCAACAAGGGATGGTGTAAGGCTCGCCTTTGGTCGGCTTGTTGATGGTTATGCGTATTCGCAGCTGTGGGTGCCCGTTCCTACGGTCATTGGACTGGCAGTGCCAAATGAACAATGGAAAGAACTCGGCCCGCTGGCTGCAATGATCGAAAGTCTGTCTAGAGAATTAACCAATGCTGATCAGCGCGCCACCGAAGCCATAGCTTTGGCCTATCAAGCCTCGCTGGTCGAGGATACCGAAGAGGACATTGGATTTTCACCCAAAGATTTTGGCATCGTTTTGGCCAAGGATCTTTCCAGTGCTACCGCAAATGCGAGCGAGGCTGGTGTTGAGGCGGCCAGATTGGTCCGCCGCCCTGATGGGCGAGTGTTTCTTTTGGACTCCGGCAAGCGAAAACACATCAATTCTACACTAGTTGTCAAGATCTTAGCGCGCCAACTTGGCGCGGTTAGCTCCATCTCCCCAGAAGATCTGGAAGCCTATAAAAAAACCAGCTCTGTCACAGTGATCCGAGGGTCTAAAGGAAGCTACCAGATTGTTCTGAACAACAAGCGCATCATGTTGCGCGGCTTCCCAGTGGTTTCTTTTGCCGCGGAAGAAGATCTGGAAAACCTGGAGGTTTTGACAACGATAAGCCTGTCGAAAATAAGTTTCGACGACGAACTCGGAGGCCGTGAAATGCTCCGGCGCGCTATGAGCCGTGCTGCACTTCGGATTAAGTCAAGAGTCGCTTCTGTTTTCCGGTTTGGAGGTTGACCCATGGCTAATGTTCAATTGTCCGTCGTCGTTTTGACTTGGAATAACTTGCCGCTGACCCGTCGCTTTGTTGACAGCATCCGCCAACACACAACTTTGCCCTACGAGCTTATCATCGTTGATAACGGCTCTGACAGCGAAAGCGTTGACTACGGAAAAGATGTTGCAGATATTTTCATCAGTAATGTGCGAAACGAAGGTTTCGCTGTCGGCATGAACCAAGGAATGGCAGCGGCAAACGGAAAGTTCATCTCGTTTTGTAATAACGACACAGTTGTGCCCGAGAACTGGGATAAGTTGCTGGTTCAAACAGCTTCTTCACCGGACGTTGGAATAGTTTTTCCCGCACTCACCGCCGCTACCAACGCACGAACCGTACGAAGTCTACCGGGGCACGAATGCGAGCATATTGCACCCTTCTCTGCCCCCCCTTCCGGCGCTTTTCTTGTTATGTTGACTGAGGTTGCACGCGGGATCGGCGGTTGGGGTGAAGAATACGCGATCGCATCAGGAGAAGACGTTGATCTTGCGTTCAAGGTGTGGGTCAACGATCTGCAACTTGTTCTGGACACCCGTGTTCTTGTTGATCACGTAGACAAAGCGTCCAGCCGCAATCTCGATAACCAGCTCGAACTTTGGCGAAAAAATCGACAGGTTTTCCTTGAAAAATGGACGGGGTCACCCGACATTCCGCGCCTAGAAAGCTGCTCAACTTCGCGTCATGCGACCAACTTGGCCACAGCCAATTCTGCGGCTGGTTGGATGTCGCAATATTTCAGGATGCGGGAACACGCAGATAACCTAGCTTCCAAGGGGCTGCCGTCAAAAACATCCCAGGCCAAAACTGAGCAAAAGAAATTGATCGGCGCAAGCCAACCCGCTCAAGCCAAGAGCGCAGACTTTGCCGCTGAACAACTTAAGGGATTGTGGACAGGTTTTGAGCCGATCGTCGATACTGACGCGCTTCGCGTCACCTATTTTCTTCCAACTTTGCGAGTTGCTGGTGGTGTCTTAGGGGTCATGCAGCTTGTAAGTGAATTGCGGCTGCTCGGTGTGGATGCCTCTATCGTTGCGCTGGGTGACAAACATGAAGTTTATCAATGGCGCAACCTTCAACAACCCATCATCTACAAAGACGACGCTCATCTTCGGCAAGAACTTCCAGAGACTGACGTTCTCATCGCAACGCATTGGAGCACCGCACAAACGGTCCATGATCTTGTTCAAATGGGAAGGGCGCGGACATCAGCATATTTCTTACAGGACTATGAGGCCTGGTTCTTTGATGAAGACGACACCGCCAACCGACAAATTGTTCGAGATACCTATGATCTGATCCCGCATAAAATCGTAAAGTCCGATTGGTTGTCGGCGCTGCTTGAACAGGATGGACACCAGACACATAAGATCCCGCTGGGCGTGGATCTGGATTTTTTTTACCCGAGGACCGTTGAAAAGTCGGACCCGCCGACGGTCATCGCGATGGGGCGGCCCCGCACGCCGCGGCGTGGGTTTGCAACGCTGACAAAAGCATTTGAAATCGTCCACAAAGAATATCCAGAAGCAGAGTTTATTCTGTTTGGTGAAGATATCAGTTCTATGGCGCTGCCTTTCCCATTCCGATGCGAAGGGTTGTTGACCGATCAGGAAAGATTGGCTCGCCTATATTCAAGCGCGACAGTGCATCTGGACGCTTCGGATTTTCAGGCCTTCGGGAGACCTGCGCTTGAAGCAATGGCTTGCGGAACCGCAAATGTCCTTACAGATGTGGGAGGCGTGGGCGAATATGCGCGATCAGGCGAAAATTGCATTCTTGTTCCAGCGCGAGAACCAGAGAAAACTGCCAACGCGATACTCGAACTACTCAATAACACCCAACTGCGCAACTCGTTGATTCAAGATGGTCTTCAGACTGCTCTTGGATACTCTATGCACCGCGAAGCACGGGACACTCTAGCACTTTTTCGCCGGATATTGAATGATGCCGAGGAGCAGTCCTCTGGCGAAAGTTGATTTTATCTAAGACGTTACAAGAGGAAAGAAATGATTTGTGTTATCCCAAGCGCCAGAGAAGTACGGCTAGATTACCTCGAGCCTCTTATTGAAGCTGGATGTCGTTTTATTGTCGTTGATGACAGCCCTGGCAGCATCGAAATCGATCATCCACAGTTCAGCGTTTACAATCACGGCCACCAAGACCGCGATCTAGGTGAACTCGTTCATGCAATTCCGAGGGGAAATGGTGCCTGCCGGAATTATGGTTTTCTTATTGCATGGCGCCAGTCCGAGCCCGGCGAAATTATTGTGGCCCTTGATGATGATTGCCTTGTCGATAGTCACGACTGGGCAAGCGCCGCAGAGGCCTCCTTGTCGGACGCTGTGCGTCCGGTGGTTCAGACCGACAAACGTCACTGGAATGTTCTAGATCTCTACTCAGGAATCGAACCCGACGCCTACCCAAGAGGTTTCCCTTATAGCGAAAGGCTTGGGTACAAACCCTGTGATTTCGTAAAGCCAAGACAATCGAAACCGATGTTTAATCTCGGCCTTTGGCAAAACGTCTTTGACGTAAATGCAATCGACAAACTTGAAGGGCCTGAATATCGCCACCCTGACGCCCAGCTTCAGGAAGCTTCGGTGGTCGTTCCAAATGGATCGCTTGTTTCTGCCTGCTCGATGAATATGATTTTCCGCCGCGAACTCATTCCTGCGGTCTATCAGCTTCCTATGGCTGTCGACGTCATGCCGGGTTGGAAAATTGACCGATACGGCGATATTTGGGGCGGCTTCATCACAAAAATGCTCATGGACCTGCAAGGGCATGATTACACCGTGGGCGGGCCAATGATCACCCACTTAAAGGAAGGAAACAGCATTAGAAACATTTGGCAGGAACACATCTGCCACTTGGTAAATGACGAATTTATCGGATTGGTCGATGGATTTGCCGAGCTGGATCAACCTCAGAACGCAAGCTACCTCGAACTGGTTGCGCACTTCACTGATTATCTCTCCGCAACCAAAGGCAGCGCCCTTCTGGACGGCTACCTACAACATTTGACCCGCTGCATGGACGCATGGGTAAAGGCATTCGAAAAATGAAATGAAAAGCCGTGCAATGTACTCGAACCCACTATTTCACTACATGATTAAAGATATGGATATTTGCTGCAGCGACATCGTTGGAGGCGGCATACCTGCCGCCGACAACGACGCTGAAATATCCCAAACCATTGTGCAAGGTACATGAAGCGCGTTGATTATCACTGAGGTGCTATTGCATAGAGCTGTACGACAACTTTCGCCGTCCTTTTCGGACTGGCCGAAATCCGGAGTGCCTGCAACCAATGCACCTCAAAAACCAGCGCCAAATCAGGGACACCGAAAAACGCAAACCTTCTTTGGCTCCGCTCTTTCGAGGCTGAAACAGGAACGCGATGGCTGCGTCTGCGAGTTGCTCTACCGGCAAATCGATGGTGCTACCGCCCATACCAATCCATGCATAAAGGGACGCATATCAGAGGTCAGACGTATGACACGCTTCTTGAGCAATAGTATTCATGCCAGAAGCCGTATCTAGCCTGCAATTTGGCTGCCCTAAAATGAAACGGATGTTTGCGGCGGCGTCAACAAAACGTGTTTTCTGTTTTACTGCCGGCAACCAAATGGTTCCCCCGCCATCGGTCGGAATGGGCCTCACGATCTATCACACTCTTCCACTTCGAGAAGGTTTTGTGGGATGTTCTGATAGCAAACTGGTCGCAAAAACCGTCGAATGGAAAGTGTTCCGACCGAAGTGGCCCCAAAATTTGTTGATGCGGGGTACGGTCCGCCGTGAACCATTGCATCACTGACTTCGACCCCAGTCGGGAAGCCATTGACCAAAATACGGCCCGCTTTTCGCTCCAGTATCGGTAGCAATTTGCGTGCCAGAGCCGTGTCGCCGTCGTCAAGGTGTAGCGTGCACGTCAATTGCCCTGTGAGCTCCTTTGCAACGGCGATCACCTCGTCTTTGGTCTTGGCAAGCACAACGACACCTAGCGGCCCAAACACCTCTTCTTTCAAATCGTCATTCAGCAACCAGTTCTGAGCCGTGGTCGTAAAAAGCTGAGCTGCAGCCTCTCTTTGCGTGCAAGCTCCAAACAAAACCCGATTGACGTGAGGAGCTGCAGCGATTGCGTCACCTCCCTTTTGATAGGCCGAAGCAATTGCGTTTGTCAGCATGATTTGCGGTGGGGTGTCCTCAAGCTCGGTTTTTGCGGTCGAGACAAACGTCTGCACTTCTGGTCCGTCGATCAGAACCACCACTCCAGGATTTGTGCAAAACTGCCCAGCGCCCATGGTCAGCGATGCGGCCCACCCCTTGGCGATCTCCGCCGCACGCTGAGACAAGGCGTCCGGCAGGACAAGCATTGGATTGATCGAGCCAAGTTCGCCGAAAAAGGGAATGGGTTCCGGACGGGCCGCACAAATGTCAAACAACGCACGCCCCCCACGCAAAGATCCCGTGAACCCCACAGCTCTTATCAACGGATGCTTGACAAGGGCCTCACCGGCATCGAACCCGTACCCTTGCAGCAGGCCGAAAACGCCCGCATCAACACCACAGAACTTGATGGCTGCATCAATCGCTTGCGCCACGATATCTGACGTTCCCGGATGGGCTGGATGACCTTTGACGACCACCGGACAACCCGCTGCGAGAGCGGCGGCTGTGTCGCCCCCAGCGGTCGAGAAAGCCAGCGGAAAATTCGACGCTCCAAAAACTGCAACTGGTCCGATTGGACGCTGAATCATCCGCAATTCCGGCCGTGGTAACGGGATGCGGTCGGGCAATGCGACGTCGAGCCTGCGGTCTAAACAGTCGCCTGCCTCGATGTGATCGGCAAAGAGCTTGAGCTGCGCCGTGGTCCTGCCTCTTTCCCCCACAAGCCGCCCCTCAGGAAGGCCAGTCTCACGACATCCGATCTCGGTAATATGATCGCCACGCGCATCAATTTCGATCGCGATTTGGCGCAAAAATGCGGCCCGATCAGACGGAGAACTGTATCCGAATGTCCAAAACGCGTGCTCAGCTGCCTGCACGGCTTGATCAACCAGAACAGAGTCTGCCACAGCAAAAACATCCGGTTCACCGCTGGTAGGTTGGTTGGCAAATTGCGCAGAAGATTTAATCCATTGACCGGCAATAAGATGTCCCGATTTTAGCATGGTGTTTCCGATCTAATTTTAGAGCAAGTCCCGACGGGCAAGATTGTGCATCAACTCTCTGATGCCAAAGGTCCATTCGCGACAATGCGTCGACAGTTGAACAGTATTGCGCAGCGCGCCGAGGTGCTTTGAAGAGATGGACACCACATCGCCAATCTTATGTGTGAACCCTTCGTTTGGGGTGTCGCGGTCTTGAGTCGGGGCAAAGAGTGTCCCTAAAAACAGCATCAGCCCGTCAGGATACTGGTGATGACGACCCAAGGTTTGTTGCACGAGATTCAGAGGATCGCGGCTGATCTCCTTCATGGAAGAGTTGCCATGTAGGACATAACCATCCTCTGCCCCTGTAACCGTCATATTGAGTTCAGCTGCGCGCACATCATCAAGTGTAAAGCCAGTATCAAACAGTCGTATCATGGGCCCGATAGAACAGGACGCATTATTGTCCTTTGCCTTAGAGAGGAGCAATGCCGAGCGCCCTTCTATATCACGTAAATTAACATCATTGCCTAACGTAGCCCCAACGATCTTTCCCCTAGAAGACACCGCTAGCACAATTTCGGGCTCTGGATTGTTCCATCTTGAAATCGGATGTAGCCCAACCTCTGCACCATACCCGACAGATGACAGCGTTTGGGACTTCGAAAACACCTCGGCATCGGGCCCGATCCCGACTTCGAGGTATTGAGACCAAAGCCCTTCTTTGATCAGAGCCGCTTTAACCCGCTCCGCATCTTTCGAGCCAGCCTTGATGCTTTTCAGGTTTTTACCGATCAACGCACCAATTTTTTGACGAACGGCATTCGCTTTTTGCGGGTCGCCTGCAGCTTGTTCTTCAATCACCCGCTCGACCATGGAGCTGGCGAACGTCACGCCGCAGGCTTTGATGGACTGTAGATCACAGGGCGCAAGCAGGTGCGTTTGTGTCAAATCACCAACCGTCGCGTTCGTGAGGTCTTGCGTCGAGCCAATGATGGTACCGTGCGCCAACGTTACATGACTGACAGGATCATCCATTTCGCAGATGTCGCGGACCAAAGGGGCGGTATTCGACGTGATATCAACGACATCATCGCCACGAATTGTGACAACTGAGGGGCCCTGCACGTCTGCATTCCACACACGCCCAAGAAGAACACCATCTTTTGGAAAATCGGTCATATCGCTGCGTTACCTTTCTGTCTTTGGCTCAAAGTACACATCAATGACTGTCCCTTGGCAAATGGCGCCGTACCTTTTGATAAGTTGTTGCCAGCTCCAGACATCCACCGTCGGAGAGTTGCCCGACATTGGCGCGGTATATTTCTTGCCACGGTGTCTGATTGAACAAATCAGGCGGCGCCCAGCGCGCTTTGCGCTGCTGCCATTCCTCCGGATCTACAAGCGCGTTAAGCGTTCGGCTTTCCAGATCCATCCGAACCATGTCTCCGGTTCGCAGAAAGGCCAGACCGCCGCCAACCGCAGCCTCGGGTGACGCATTGAGCACTGACGGGCTTTCGGACGTGCCCGACTGTCGTCCGTCACCGACAGTTGGCAAATGTTTCACACCATCCTTAAGGAGCGCATCAGGTGGTTGCATGTTCACAACCTCTGCTGATCCGGGATACCCGATGCACCCTGCCCCGCGCATGAACAAAATGGTGTTTTCATCTATCTTGAGGTCAGGATCATTGACCGACGCATGATAGTGCTCCGGTCCATCAAAAACCACGGCCCTCGCATCAAACACGTTTTTTTGTCCAGGTTTGTTTAGGAAACGTCGGCGAAAGTCTTGTGAAATCACACTGGTTTTCATGAGTGCGGAAGAGAACAGGTTGCCGCTCAGGACCATGAAGCCCGCCTGTTCGCGCAAAGGTTTGCTAACGGGAGCAATGACATCGTGATCGAGGCTGCGCACACCTTCCAGCGTCGCCCCAAGCGTTTGACCCGACACAGTCATAACATCAATGTGCAGCAGGTCTGACACCTGCATTTCGCCCATCACGGCAGGAACACCGCCAGCACGATAAAATCGTTCTCCGAGGTGTTTTCCCGCGGGCTGCATATTCACCAAAAGTGGCAAGTCAAAGCCATACTTCTGCCAGTCCGTAACATCGAGTTCGACACCAATGTGGCGCGCGATTGCTTGGATGTGCGGCGGCGCATTTGTCGAACCGCCTATAGCTGTGGCAACTTTGATTGCGTTCTCAAACGCTTTACGTGTCATCACCTTAGAAGGGGTCAGATCCTCATGTACCATTGAGACAATCCGCTTGCCTGTCTCGAAAGCCATTTGCATTCGCTCGCGAAACGGAGCCGGGATTGCGGCGCAGCCGGGCAAGCTCATCCCCAAAACCTCGGCCAGTGCATTCATGGTGCTTGCAGTGCCCATTGTATTGCAATGCCCCAATGACGGAGCAGACGCGCAAGCGCGGCGAATGAATTCATCGTAGTCAATGATACCCTCGGCAAGCTGGCGACGGCTCTCCCAAATTATCGTGCCAGACCCCGCCAGTTCACCTTTCCACCATCCATCTAGCATCGGGCCGCCAGAGAGAACGATTGCAGGCAAATCGACTGTGGCGGCCCCCATCAACATTGCTGGCGTGGTCTTATCGCATCCAGTTGTTAAAACAACGCCATCCAAAGGGTAGCCATGCAAAACCTCGACCAACCCCAGGTAGGCTAGGTTACGATCCAACGCCGCCGTAGGGCGTTTGCCGTTTTCGTGAATGGGGTGGACGGGAAACTCCATGGGAATGCCACCGGCGTCCCGAATGCCGGCTTTGATCCGGTCCATCAAGAATACGTGGATCTTGTTACACGGGGTCAATTCTGAACCCGTCTGGGCAATCCCAATAATCGGGCGACCAGATTGTAGCTCTTCGCGCGTAAAATCGCTGTTTTGATAGCGTTCCAAATGCAACGCCGTCATGCCCGGGTTTTCACGGTTATCAAACCACTCCCGCGACCTCAGCCTGGCCTCGCCTGGCTTTTCTGGGCGGTTTTCCGTCATAAGATCAATCCCTTGTAAGGTAGGTGGCCATAGAATTTTCGGGAATTAGTGGCGTGCCTTGTTTTCGCGCCCGTACACCAAAAGCATGCTGACAATCACGACTCCGTAGATGATTTGGCGGAAGGCTTCGGGCATCTGCATGATCGACAGGACTGAGTTGAGGAACACGATCAATACGACGCCGATAAGTGTTCCTAGAAAACGCCCGCGCCCGCCTAGAATATGTGTTCCACCCAAAACAACGGCGGCGATGGCAGGCAGCAAAAATGGTGCCCCCATACCCTGATATGCTTTGGCAGAATATCCCGCGAGTAAAATGCCAGCCATCGAAGCGCAAAGTGAGGACGCAACAAATGCACCTATGATGACCCAATGTGTTCGGATGCCCGACAAGAAGGCCGCGCTCTCCTTTGCGCCCGTCGCGTAGATTGATTTTCCAAAGCCCGTGCGTGTCAAAATGATGGTGATCACGACCGACACAGCTCCCCAAACGAATACGGCTGCAGGTAAACCCGCAATTTTGTCGGCGGCCAAAAACCGCATCAAAGGCGTTGCTTCAGTTTGCGGAGCAAAACCGCCAGTATGAGCGATCATTAAACCACGCAGAACCGAGTCCACGCCGAGGGTGAAAATCATCGAAGGGATGCGGAGGTACGACACCCCCAACCCGTTGACCACCCCGACCACCAACCCGACACTGAGACCGGCGGGTATGGCCCAAGCGCCCCCGACCGTTGTCGCCATCATCGCGGCGGCAGTCAGCGTCCAAGGCAGGGACAAATCTATGTGACCCAACAAGATCACCATCATCATGCCCGCAGCACAAAGCCCAAGGAAGGAGCCGATTTGCAGCTGTTGTAGCAAGTAGGACATGGTGAGCATCGGGGCTGTCCCCTGCGTCGCCAATGTATACCCTGTGCCAATCAAAACAATGACGACGGTAAAGGCCGCAGCGATAGCGATTGGTCGGTTTTCCGGTGTCACCGAAATGAACGTACTCATCGAAACAACTCCAACTTGTTTTTGACTCGAAATGTGCGGATGGCCCCAATGCTTACAGCCGCCAAAAGCACAAGACCTTCGATCAGAGATTGCAAAAGCGGATCGATGGACAAAATGCGGAAGTAAAATGAGATAACGCGCAATATCCCGGCCCCAACCAAAGATCCAATCGCACCGCCAACCCCACCCAGTAGCGACGTGCCCCCCAAGACGACCGCTGCAATGGAGTTGAGCGTATAGGCACCTGCCTGATTGATGTCGGCGTTTCCTGAAGAGGTCTGGATGGCCAAATACAAACCCGCGCAGGATGCAAAAAAGCCTGCCAATGTGAAGGCCGCAATTTTTGCACGGGCCACAGGAAGCCCTGACATATACGCAGCGCTCTCGGCTGACCCTACTGCGTAGACCGTGCGGCCGGTAACTGTCCGTTTAAACGGCACCCAAACGCATACTCCCAACACAAACAGAATGACCAAAGGCACGGGCACATTCGCAATTGGCTGTAACCACGCAGCGTTCCCGTTGTCGGCAAAACCATAGGTTTCGGCAAAATCAAAAACCGCGTTGGTAAGAGCCCAGTTCAGATCACTGCTGATATCTCCCCCCGGAGAGGGGCGAACCAACAACGCCAGTCCGCTTGCTATGGCTCCTGTGGCCAATGTCGCGATGATGGGCTGAATGCGCCCAAAGACAACAATCAAACCATTCATCAGCCCAAAGGCCGTCCCTGCAGACAAGGTGACAATCATCCCGCCAACCATTTGTAGCGGTGACCCTGTCACAACATGCGATGCAATTGTATTCGTGAGCGTCATAACCGCGCCTACGGATAAGTCCAGACCTCCCATCAATACTGGAACGGTCTGTGCCATTGCGAGAAACCCGATAACCACGCTTTCATTGGCGTTTTGGATGAACACGCTGGTCGAAAATCCACGGGGATGGAGAATGTGGTAGCCAATAAACAGCACCGTAAAGAGCAGCAAAGCCCCTGTGAAACCGCGGTTCCGCCCGACCCATGATTTGAAACGGATCATCATGCCACTTCTTCCGATTGAATGTTGAGGGATGCTGCGACAATGGCTTGCTCGGTAAGCTGCGCGCCTTGCAGCTCACTAACCACAAGCCCGTCGTACATGATCGAGACCCGGTCGCAGCATCCGATCAATTCCGCATAATCTGTTGAATACAAAAGGATCGCTTTTCCCGCATTTGCGAGGTCACGGATCAGGCTGTAAATCTCTTGCTTGGTACCGACATCAATGCCTCGCGTCGGATCATTGAGTAAAATCACGTCTGGATTCAGCGCCAGCCATTTGGCAATTACAACCTTTTGTTGATTGCCCCCCGACAAAGTTTCCACAGCCACGGCCGGACTTGAGGTTTTGATTTGCAGCTTTGCAATTGCGTCGTCGATCTCGCGCGCTGCAAGGTTTGCATCTATCAATGCACCGCGAGACACGCCGGAATAGTTGGGCAACAAAAGGTTGTCCGCGATTGAAAGACTCAACATCAAGCCTTCGGTTTTTCGATCCTCCGGAACCAATGCCATTGCAGCGTTTTTGCATGCAGATGGTGATTTTGGAGAAAACGGCGTGCCTTTTAGATCAACGGCCCCTGTGACCCCTTTCAGAACGCCAAACAATGCGAGAAGAAGCTCTTTTTGCCCCTGTCCATCCAAGCCACCGAGCCCGACAATCTCACCCTTTCCAATGGATAAGTCGACGCCGGTCAGGCTGTTTTCCCAATGCAATTTTGACACAGAAAGTGCAGGGTCCGTAGCCCTTTCCCGTGCCGGTTTTGCTGGATACTGAGCGTCTATGTCCCTGCCAATCATCAGGTGAACGATCTCGTTTTCCGACAGATCCCCTTTGTCAAAACTCCTGATATGACTGCCATTTCGAAACACCGAAAGCCGATCGCAAAGCGCCTCGACCTCTTGCATGCGGTGGCTGATAAACAAGCTTGAAACGTTGTTGGCGGTGAGTTGGTCCAGCAGTTCATAAACAGTTTCCACGTCCCGACTGGTCAACGCCGAAGTTGCCTCATCCAAAATCAAGACCCGTGGGTCTTTGCTAATCGCCTTTGCGATCTCGACCATTTGGCGACGTGACAAGCTAAGGTCGCGGACACGGGCATCAGGATCTACGTCTTCGCATTTGATCCGCGCGAGCACTTCTTCGGCCATGCGCCGCTGCGCTGACCCGTCGATGAGTCCAAACCTGCGCGGAGGATTATCAATGAAAATATTCTCGGCCACAGACAGGTCAGGTATCAGCGAAAGCTCTTGAAAAATGCACACAATGCCGTCTTCTGTGGCCTCGGACGGAGACCGATACTGTACCGGTTCGCCATCCACCAACACCTGGCCCTCGCTTGGCGGCAGCACGCCGGATAATATCTTTATGAGTGTCGACTTGCCTGCGCCGTTTTCGCCCAAAATACCGTGCACCGACCCTGCACGGCAGGAAAAATCCACATCTTTTAAGGCAGTTATCCCACCGAAATAGCGAGATACATTGTCGAGGCGAACTATTTCAGAGGTTTCGTGCATTAGGTAAATTCTTTCAAAATGTGGTGGGGCGCAGCAATGCGGCGCCCCAACAATTCAGACGTCGATTAGTTCAAATCTGCTTCGTCCTGTGCCATAATGGCCGGACCGGAAATGTTGACGTCACAAGGTGGGAATTCGTTCACCGTGAAGAAGTTATCCGGCAGACCCGTCCAGAAATTCTTGCCATCCTCCAGCTGATCATAGGTGGCTGTCGGCAAAGGCACCGAAATCAGCTGCGGCATAACATTGCCTTCGAGTGCTGAAATCGCAGCCTTCATTGCGATGGCAACCAACCCTGGAGATTGACCAATCGAGATCCCTTTGAGGCCTGCATCTGCGTGCTCCGACATCAATTTGCGGAAACCGTTTTCTGCTTCGCCAGAAACCGGAACCATCGGATGGCCCGCGTCAAGCATTGCGCGCACAACACCGGTCGTGCCGCCTTGTGCAAGAACAGCGTCAAATTCACCGTGAACCGCGATTGCGTCCGCGACGACTTTTTGCGCGGTGCCATCATCCCAGTTTCCGACAACGCTAATGCGCTCCCAGTCTCCACCAGATTCGTCCAGCACCGTGTTGATACCAATAGAACGATCACGATCAACCGAGTTGCCCGCCAGACCACGCACTTCGAGAACTTTGCCCGACGTTTTGCCAATTGCAGCCAGTTCCGCCAGAACATGGGTCGCATAAGCACGGCCCATAGCAAGCTGGTCTTCGTTCACCTGCATGACCTTCTCGGTGTCCAACACGTTGTCAAAAGGCACCAAAACAACATCATTGCGATCAGCCAAGCGGATCACACGGTCAAAGCCATCTGGGCTAACGGCGATGGTGATAATCGCATCGTAACCTTGGTTGATAAAATCTTCGATCGCGCCAAGCTGTGCAGGGGCATCAGTGCCCGTTGACACAACCTTGAAATCCGAAATTTTGTCAGCAATCGTTGGATCCTGCGCAAATGCTTTTGCGGTTTTGATCATCTGAATGCGCCAAGTGTTGCCAACAAACCCATTCACGACCGCCACACGAAATGGACCTTCGCGTGCATCCCACTGCATATATGACGTGCTGTCATCCCACGGGGCAAAACAAGAAGGATTGGCGCCTGGGCCTTGGACTGATGTCGGTCCTGCGAACGCCGTGGACGCTGCGAACAGAGCGCTCACCGCCGCAGCCATTATTTTCACTTTATGTGTCATTAGGATCTCCCGTAGATTTCAGTTTGAAGTTTGTGCCAGCGACACTGGCTGTGATTTGGACGCTTGCCAGTGGACTGGGCGCCTTCTGTTATTTTGATGTTTCTGGGAATGGGTCGGTCTCGTTGAAATGAGCGTATCCGGCTTCAAGGTGCGTCTTCATCCGGTACTGATAAGCAATGCGGTCACGAGCCTCGATGGCATCGATGACCGCTTCATGCTCGTGGTACGTATCTGTCTCGAAAGTGCGCCGTGTTTTTCCGTTTTGAATGATTTTAAGGATCACCGGCTTCATCAAACCGTAGACATCCAAAATCGCCTTGTTTCGCAACACGCCGATCAAACGTGTGTGAAACAGGAAATCCTGCTCTGCTGCATTTTCGATCCCACTGGCCGTCAACAGCTTGGAATTTATGGCTCGCAGGTCTTCGATGTCCTTTTCAGTGATGTTCTCCAACACCTCCTCGACCGAGGAAACCTCGAGCAAACACCTAAAACCCTGAATATCGGAGAAGGTTTTTCGCGAGATGTCCATGACGTTGAACGAGAACATCTCCATTGCCGATGACATCCGATTGTCGACGATCGTTGCACCAATCTTTTGGCGCACCTTGACGACACCGTAGGCCTTCAGAATGCGCATCGCCTCGCGAACCGTATTGCGCGAAGCACCGAAAATTTCACAAAGCTCTTTTTCCGTTGGAAGTTGATCCCCGACGGTCAAACCACGTTCACTTATCAAATCGCGCATCTGCGCTACGACGTCATCAACGACGGACCGAGGTTCAATCTCTTCAATATCTGAAGTCGAGGCGGGCATAAAACTTCCTTCACAAGTGAGAGCCACATTTTGCTGATTCTGTTTGGAACTTAATTGTCCAACAAATACGAGTCAATACAGGCGAACTTCGCCGCATATTGACATATACGTGGATAATCTTGCATATTTGCCCAACAATTGACTTGCGAATTGGAGAGAGGTGGGCCAAGCCTTGTAAGGACGAAGGACAATTCTCCTTCGCCCATCCCCCAAGAAGTCGACAGACACCACCTGTCTGAAAGAGGAAACTAAACGAGGCCAACTTGGTGGCAGCAGGAGGCAATGAGGATACAGTGCAGATTTCGCGATTAGGTTCACGAAACAGAAATCGCGTACGCAGCACTTGGGTATTCGGCAGCTCGCAAGCCCCGCACTATGTGCATGCAGTTTTGCGGTTAACTGAATCCCCGCGAAGGAACCAAGCGCTCGAAAAGCGCAAAGATACCGTCTTCGCGATGCGTTCATTGCCCAGCGCGCCTACGTGTGAATCCAAGTCTCTCGCCTGTTTTGGGTCCTGAAATTTTTGGCAGAGCGGCTACCCTGCGCGTTTCAAAATTGAATTTACCAAACGGTGGGTTTTTCGGCATACTCATCATACCTGTTGACAATATGACGATGTGAGGAAAAGGTATCGGCCAATCGGCACGCGAAAAGCTGGCTGTGATTTTAGGGAGGACTACCAATGAACACGAACCGTCGTATTTTTATGTCTGGGCTCGCAGGGGTTGTAACACTCGCAAGCACAACATTGAGTTTTGCTCAGGGCAAGGGGCTGATCGCCATACTGACGCCAAGCCACGACAACCCCTTTTTCAAGGCGGAAGCTGTCGGTGCTGAAGCGCGCGCCATCGAGCTGGGCTATGACACTATTGTGCTCGTCCACGACGATGACCCAAACAAACAATCGGAGATGTTTGACACCGCTATTGCAAGGGGGGCTGTTGCGATCATTCTTGATAATGCAGGTGCTGATGCAACTGTCGCTGCTGTCCAGCGTGCCAAGGATGCGGGCATTCCCTCGTTTTTGATCGACCGTGAAATCAAGGAAACTGGCATTGCCGTCAGTCAGATTGTGTCCAACAATTATCAGGGCGCGCAACTGGGTGCCGAGGAGTTCGTGGCCATTATGGAAGAGGCCGGAAATTACGTAGAGCTTGTGGGGCGCGAGGCGGATACAAATGCAGGCATCCGGTCATCCGGATATCATGACATCATCGATCAATACCCCGACCTGGTCATGGTCGCACAGCAATCTGCGAACTGGTCCCAGACCGAAGCCTTTGAAAAAATGGAATCAATTTTGCAGGCCAACCCCGATATCAAAGGGGTGATTTGTGGAAACGATACAATGGCTATGGGCGCATGGGCTGCACTTGAAGCGGCTGGCCGCGACGACGTCATTGTTGTCGGCTTCGATGGGTCCAACGATGTACGAGACAGCATCCTTGCAGGGGGCATAAAAGCGACTGTTCTTCAACCAGCATACCGCCAAGCTCAAATTGCGGTGGAACAAGCTGACCAATACATCAACACCGGCACAACCGGTCTTGAGGAAAAACAGCTAATGGACTGCGTATTGATCAATGCGGACAATGCCGCCCGCCTGGAGACATTCCAACTATCGGCATAACCCAAAAAGACCATAGAGAACCCGGCGAACGCGTCGGGTTCTTTCACTTCCGAACGAGGGCCATATGCGTCGATCATTCATTTTCACTACCATTCCATTTGGTGCGTTGGTCGCTCTAACAGTTCTGACGGGCTGCAAAGTTGTCAAAAATGTCGATCCAAACAGTGAGAGCGAGATTGAAGCCGCTCTGACAGATGCCGAGCGGATGGCAATCTATGCCCGCGAGATTTGGGAAACAGACGTACTTCCAACCGTGTCAAAGCACGTGGTTCCCCTTGCGGAATTGCGCTCAGCTTTGGCTGACGATGTGGATGCTGCAGGTATGGCGTTTGGATTGCGCCCGGAAGGAGAAGCCAATCCATGGAACTTTGCAATCTCAGGAACGGGGATAATCCTAACGGCTAAGACGGCAAGCCGTGCGGCGAAATTGCACGTCGATACAGATGAAGATGGCCAAGCCGACGTAACAATCCAGTTGGGGCCGATCGTACGAGGAACGTCTTTAAGAGATGCGATGCCATTTCTGCTTTTCAGTAACTTCCGCGACCAAATCGAATTCGCCAAGCTGGCCGGTGGATTGAACGCCATGGCTCATGAACGTCTGACAATACCTGAAGGGGACTTAACGGCGCAGCCAGTAAAATTTGAGGGCGTATTCACGTTCAAAGACATCTCGAAAGAGATAGAACTCGTCCCGACAACACTCACGTTTGGGGAAGAGTGATGGCGCATTCTATTGGACTTTCGATACGAAATGGCACCAAAATTTACCCAGGAACAGTCGCCCTAAATGCGGTGGATTTCGACCTGCGCATGGGGGCGGTCAACGTGCTTGTCGGAGAAAACGGCGCAGGGAAATCCACCATGATGAAAGTCATTTCAGGTGTGGAACAGCTTACGACCGGCCAAATTCTGATCGACGACGAGCCTGTTGTATTAAAAACAACAGAGGCAGCGCGCCGTTACGGAATTGGCATAGTTTTTCAGGAGCTCAACCTGTTTCCAAATCTGACGGTTGCAGAAAACATCTTTATCGCCCGCGAAAAGACGCGTGGCCGCATAGATATCGATAAAACCGAGCAGCGTGCACAAACCCGTGCGCTCATGGAGCGGTTGGAGCAAGACATAGATCCGGACGACATGGTTGGTGATTTACGCGTCGGGCAGCAACAAATTGTCGAGATCGCCAAGTCTTTGGCCCATGATGCTAAAATCCTGATCCTTGATGAGCCAACTTCGGCTCTGTCCTCTGCGGAGGTTGAGATCTTGTTTCGTGTCATCTCGGATCTCAAAGCCAATGGGGTCGGCATCGTCTATATCTCCCACCGCCTCGAAGAATTGATCAAAATCGGCGACTACGTCACGGTTCTACGAGATGGGGTCATTACGGGCGCACGCTCAATGAACGGTGTCGATGTCGATTGGATTGTGCACAATATGATTGGCGGGAACGGTAAGGATTTTGCCAAGGAGATCGAACACCCTTTTGGCGATGAAGTGTTTCGGGCCGAACATGTGTCTCTTGGCTCGCAAGCCGGTGGACTCTTGGTTGATGACGTTTCCCTGTCGCTGAACAGCGGCGAAATCCTTGGCGTTTACGGATTGATGGGGGCCGGCAGGTCCGAGTTTTTGGAATGCGTCATGGGGCGTCATCCGCATGCCAAGGGTCAGTTCTTTGTGGATGGCGTGGCTTTGAAGCGATCTGGCGTCGCGAGCAGGATTGAGCACGGCCTCGCTCTCATTCCTGAGGACAGAAAGCATGACGGGTTGGTCGAAATTTTGTCCATCCGCGAAAACATAACCCTTTCCAGCCTGAAACAATTTACGCGCGGGATCTTTATGAGTCTGAGCAAGGAGCGCGACGCAGTTGCGGACTTTGTCAAACGCATGACGATTAAAGTCGCGTCGTCAGAACACGCAGTCTCGTCCCTTTCAGGCGGCAATCAGCAAAAAGTGGTTATCTCAAAAGCATTGATGACCCGTCCCAAAGTTCTGTTGATGGATGAACCTTCACGCGGAATCGACATAGGTGCCAAAGCCGAAGTGTTCCGCGTCATGCGACAGTTGGCGTACGAAGGTTTGGCGATCATTTTCGTAACCTCTGATCTAGACGAAGTGATGTCACTGTCTGACCGAATTCTGGTGATGTCTAACGGACGTGTCACCGGTGAGTTTAGCCGCGAAACCGCAACAAACCGGGCGCTCGTAGCAGCCTCGGGTGTTGGCCACACCACTGCCCCGCGCCACAAGGAGCCAGCGTAATGACTGACCACGCAATGCCCGTCCCAAAGGCATCAAGCCAAAACATGCTTCTAATAGTGTTGAAGGCCAGAACCTTCATCGCGCTCATTTTGGTGTTCAGCTTTTTCGCTCTTAACGCACCTAACTTTTTGTCCACTGCCAATATGATCATTATGTCTAAACACGTCGCACTAAACGCGTTTTTGGCCATCGGCATGACATTTGTGATCGTGTCGGGCGGGATCGATTTATCAGTCGGCTCCATTGTCGGGCTTTGCGGTATGGTCGCCGGCTATCTGGTTTTGAACGGAATTGATATTGGGCTCGGTTGGTCCATTCAATTCAACACCTTTGAGATTTGTTTGTTGGTCATCGGCGTCGGCGTCTGTATCGGCGCCTTAAACGGCTTCTTGATAACCAAGCTAAACGTGGCTCCCTTTATTGCCACTTTGGGTACACTTTATGTCGCGCGCGGTGCCGCAATGCTAAGCTCGGACGGTCGTACTTTTCCAAACCTCAACGGAAACCCAGAATACGGATCAGACACTTTCCGGTGGATTGGCGCTGGCGAGATCTTGGGCATTCCCGTCTCAATCGTCATGCTTATCGCCGTCGGACTACTGGCCGCCTATATTGCCGCAAGGACCCCGCTTGGGCGTCATATCTACGCGGTGGGCGGCAATGAACGGGCCGCAGCGTTGTCAGGTATCAAAGTCAATCAGACAAAATACTTTGTCTATATCTTTTCCGGTTTCTGTGCGGCACTAGTTGGACTTATTATTTCTTCGCAGCTGGTTGCCGCACACCCTGCGACGGGAAACACGTTCGAGCTGAATGCCATTGCCGCCGCCGTTTTGGGAGGCACCTCGATGTCAGGGGGACGTGGCCGCATCGGTGGCACAATTATTGGCGCTTTTGTCATTGGGGTTCTGTCCGACGGGCTGGTGATGATGGGTGTTTCATCGTTCTGGCAAACGGTTATCAAAGGCGTGGTTATCATTGCTGCTGTGGTCATTGATCAAGCCCAGCAAAAGGTACAGGCCCGCGTTGCACTTCAAGCGCAGTCTGCGATTGAAACCTAGGAGGGCATCGACATGAAGGGCGCAGTAATTGGATGCGGGTTTTTCGCACAAAATCAGTTGCAAGCTTGGCGTGACATTGATGGCGTGGAGATTGTGGCAATCTGCGATCTGGATGCAGAGAGAACGAAACAGTGCGCCGCCGCCTTTGGCATTTCACGAACCTATCAAGACGCTGAGAAAATGCTGGCAGATGGCGGATTTGATTTCGTTGATATCGCGACCACAGTCGGCTCTCACCGCGCGCTGGTCGAAAGCGCAGCAGCGCACAACGTCCACATTGTCTGCCAGAAGCCTTTCGCTGAAAACCTGGAAGATGCCCGCGCAATGGTCAACGCGGCTCATCGCGCAGGCAAGACCCTGATGGTGCACGAGAACTTTCGCTGGCAATCCCCCATACTGGCCGCCTTGCAAGTCGTCCGATTGGGAAAAATCGGCGAGCCATTTTTTGGCCGTGTCAGCTTTAGGTCGGGCTATGACGTGTTCTCCGGCCAACCCTATCTGGCCGAGGGCGAACGCTTTATCATCGAAGATCTTGGCATCCATATTCTTGACATAAGCCGCGCCTTCTTTGGGGATGCCAAACACATTGCCGCAACGACACGTCGTATCAATACACGCATAAAGGGTGAGGATGTTGCAACTATGCTGATCACTCACAAAGGCGGCGCGACAAGTGTGGTTGATTGCTCCTATGCGACCCGTCGAATGCCTGAAACCTTCCCCCAAACGCTGTTGGAAATCGACGGATCCAAAGGCACTTTGCGGCTGGATGCCGACTACAAACTCATCGTACAAACCGACAAGGAAGCGGTGATTGATGTCTCTCCACCTGTGTTGGCTTGGGCGCAAAAACCATGGCACAATATTCAAGAAAGCGTGCTCACGATACAACAGCACTTTGTTGACTGTATTGCATCCGGTGTAGAACCTGAGACCTCGGGGGCGGACAATCTAAAAACCCTCACCCTAGTCGAGGCCGCCTATTTGTCCGCGGCGCAGGGTCGGACCGTGCCAGTGTCAGACCTATGACAAGAAACGCAGACCTTTACGGGACAAATCAACCACCTCTTGAACGCCACCACCACCATATGGGCCCATGGACGTTCTCGACGGAGGACGGCGCAGTTCGTCACATCAAAATACATGACATCGAGGCCATTCGATGTATCGCATTTTTGGTCAGAGATCGTGACTGGGGCACGCTTACCCCGCTCATTTCTAACGAGGTGATGATCCAATCCGAGGCCAATCTGCGCTTGTCATATGATGCTGAATTCACCACGTCCGATGCGCGGCTCAAGGTTCACATCTCACTCGAAACGACCGAACATAAGTTTACGGTGAGGGCCCAAGGCCTCTCCGAAGGCCGCTTTGAAACAAGCCGCGCCGGCTTCACCGTCCTGCACCCGATCACAGATGTGGCAGGGCGCCCGGTGAGCGTTGCACACAGCGATGGTACAATCGAGCACAGCTGCTTTCCCGATGAAATAGTGCCATGGCAACCATTTCAAGACATCACCGCCCTTACACATTCCGTCGGGTTAACCAAGGTCGCTTGCACGTTCCAGGGCGACACTTTTGAAATGGAAGATCAACGCCAATGGGGAGACGCCTCGTTCAAAACCTACAATCGTCCACTGGCGATGCCCTGGCCATACATCATTGAAGACGGCGCGCGGATTGATCAATCAGTGACGCTGACGTGGGAGGCAGACACAACCAAGCCTGCAACACCTTCCGAAGCGCTACCAGAGTCGGCGATGCCTCCGAGCACCTTCCCCGAAATGGCGTTGGTCATCACGCCCAACGACGCGCTCCGCCTGTCAAATCGACCTGACGACATAGGCCCGGTCAATCCTCAAAGACTGCTGTGCCAGTTTGATGCAACCCTTGGTAACACCGAAGCACAATTTGAAGCGTTCTGCACCGCACAGGACGTCTGTTCTGGTCAGCTTTTTGACCTTGAAATGGTATGCAAGTTTGATGGGGCGCCAGCTACAGAACTTGAGGCGCTTGCCATTCAAATGAAACGCAGCGGTTTTGACCCTGCGAGCATCCTTATCTGTCCGGCGGTGGATCTTCAGTCAACGCCACCCGGATCAAAATGGCCAGATTGCCCCCCTTTAGAAGATATCCACAGGGCCGCGGCGCATGCCTTCCCGGATACCTATCGTGGTGGCGGAATGGTAAGCTTTTTCCCCGAACTCAATCGCAAGCGCCCGCCTGTAGAAATGCTGAGTTTTGTCAGCCACGGGTTGTGTCCCATTGTACACGCCGCCGATGATTTGTCCGTCATGGGGACACTAGAGGCCATCCCACATATTACGCGATCTGCTCGCGCCATCATTGGTGATCTGGACTATCGTATTGGTCCTTCAACAATCGCCATGCGGCATAACCCGTATGGCAACCGGACGCTTCCAAATCCCAATCAGCAACGCGTTGCGATGGCGAACGATGACCCACGCCACAAAGCCAAATTTGGAGCCGCATATACGATGGGCCTGGCGGCGGCGTTAGCTCCGGCAAATGTTGCAATCTGGACACCCGCAGCGCTCTATGGCCCCCGAGGGATTGTCAGCGAACGCAAGGCGTGGCCGATTGTCGAGGTCTTGCGCTCTTTGGCTCTTATGGCACGACAGCCCGTCAAATCCTCTCAGATTGGTCAGGGCCTCGCCCAACTTCAGGTGGCGGACACGGAGTTCTTAGCGAACCTTACATGTGAGCAGCAAGGTGACCTTGGTCCGTTTGAGTGGAGGGTTAAATTACCGTGAAGTCACTCTTTTACGGCCGAAGAAAAATTGGATTTTGATCGATTTAGGTGATCTTCCATGGCGCTGGCAGCGGCTGCTTCTTCGTTGGACCGCAAACAATCGACAATGGCGGCATGTTCAATCAGGGTTGTCTCTTCGCGGCCAGACCAAAGCAACAAGGACGAATGATATTCAAACAGCCACGTCAGCATCATTTCGGTAATTGATTGGATCAATGGGTTTGCGCTAATCGCGGCAAGACGCGTGTGAAACGCAACGTCCGATTTCATAAATGCCTCGGCATCGCCAAGATGGGCCCGCTGTGCTTCTATCAGGGTTGCAAGGTCATCTGCGTCTTTGGATGTGCATTTTTGAGCGGCAATGCGCACGGTCCCCAGTTCAAGTATGAAGCGCACTTGTTTCAGGTGCTCGACGTTGGCAGGTTCTTTGGATAACAAAAGCTTTGCAATATCATCCACTTGCTTGAAGGCAACGCCTGCAGTCAGCGCGTTCACACGGCTTCGCCCGCCATGTGTTATCGTAATGAGCCCCTTGCCCTGCATGGCTTGCAGAGCCTCTCGCACAGCGGGACGTCCGACCCCAAAACGCTCCATCAATGCTCGCTCGGATGGGACAACATCACCTGCTGAAAGTTCACCACCAGCAATCATTTCGCGCAGACGTTCAAACACCTGATCTGAAAGTTTCATGCGAACGATTTTGCTTTCGGTGTCTTCCATTCTGGGCATCCGTCGTTATCGGCGGCCTTGCCACCAGTTGAAACTTATCAACTGGTGCTACAAGAGAACAAGAAATGCAAGTCTAGGTGATGCGCTCGATGCTGGCTGCGATTTCGTCAGGCTCAAACACGCGCTTCCAATCGTCTCGCATGAGCGCAGTCTTACCAAACTCAATGGCTTTGTTGCAGGCATCCGAGAAAACGCCTTCGACTTCTCCAAAAATGACTGCACCCAAAATGTTCATGTGACCTAACAAAAAGTCTCGCGCCGCGTCCTCGGGCACGCCGCGCGCCACCACTTCATCCATGGCATCCTTCATAACATCCAGAAGCGAGGCGCAGACCGTTTCTGACAAGCCAGGTTCAAGCAATGCCATTTGTTCGACGGTCACGCGATGGGACCGCGCAACAGGCGCGAAGATGGTCTTCCCAACTTTTTCTCCCAGCGCATAGTCGCTTTCTGGCCCCTGCATTATCGCATTAACAATGCCTTGCTGGGCTGCCACCCCTCCAAAATAGTCTTTGCGGCCCGCCATAGTCTCTTCGTTGTTGAAGATAGGTGGATGGCAGGGGTGACTTACAAAATAAGTCACGTCAGAACGGTCCGGCAAATGCCCCGCAAATGGCGCGGCAGCATCAAGGCATACAACCATTGCGCCCGAAGGCACGCGATCAATAATGGATTCACTGACGGATTTTATCGCTGTGTCAGGCACAGCCAGCACGACAATATCCACATCAGCCAAGGCGGCGTCCGCATCCTGACACTCAATTCCCAGTTCGGATTTCAAACGAGCACGACCTGCCGATGAAACCTCAACGTGCACAGTCTCAAAGTCCGACCCGGCAAGGTTTTTGGACAGCCGCAGGCCCATTTTTCCTCCAGCTCCGAACAACGCAATTTTCGACACGCGACACCTCCAAAGATGATTTTTGGGCTCCTAGAACCTCAGTTGACAGCTGGTATGATAAGTTACTAAGCATACCAATATGTCAAGCGCCGAGTCACATTGCAGGCGTGTAGAAAAGGACCTGGAATTGAATTTCGCTTCTAGTCGACTGTTGATTGCGTGGTACGGTGATGACTTCACGGGAGCCGCCGCCGTAATGGAAGTGCTGGCTTTTGCTAAAATTCCGACGATGCTCTTTCTAGAGTTTCCGTCTCCCGAACAACTGGCTCGCTTCCCAGATTTGAAGGCCATTGGGATCGCATCAACAGCGCGCACTTGGTCACCTCAAGAAATGGACGCCGCGCTTCCCAACGCATTTCGTTCTCTGAAGGCATTAAACGCGGAAATCACACACTACAAAATTTGTTCGACTTTGGATTCGTCGCCAGAAACAGGGTCTATCGGACGTGCGATCGAAATCGGGGCGAAGATTTGGGCGCCCGAGATGGTTCCTGTGCTTGTCGCAGCGCCGCAAATGCGTCGATACCAAGTGTTTGGCCAGCTTTTTGCAGGGCACGGAGATCATGTTTACCGACTTGACCAGCACCCAGTGATGGCAAACCACCCCGTCACCCCGATGACGCAACCCGATGTCGCACTCCACATCTCCGCCCAATCAAATCAGGTTCAGGCCGCGGCACGGTCACTGGAGCATGACGTCGACAACGATGCGTTTTCCTCGCCGGCGCAATTTGGCAAAATCCAAGTTCGGACCATCGATTGCATAGATGAGACAACCGAAGCCCGCGCAGGTCGAATGCTATGGCGCAACCGCAATGAGAACCCCTTTGTTGTCGGCTCTCAGGGCATCGAATATGCACTTATCCGCCATTGGCGCGACACCGGCCAGCTTGGTCAAAGCACACCACCGAAATCTGTAGGAAACGCCCAAGGGATGGTTATTGTCTCCGGATCAGTCTCCGCCACAACCGGCGCACAGATCAAGTGGGCCCGCAGCAATGGGTTTGCTTGTATTCGCTTTGATGCCTCAAAGGTCTGTGAGACCCAAGACACTCTTTTTCTCGAGATAAAGCGCGTTGTGAATGACGCTCTAAAAGTCCTCTCCGACGGCCAAGCACCTTTGATATTTTCGGCTCAAGGTCCAGATGATGCGGCCGTTGCAGCGCTTGCAAAGGCAGCGGCCGATTTCGGCCTGTACATGGGCGAAGTCAACAAGCGTATCGGACAAGCCTTAGGCGAAGTTTTGACAAGTGTTTTGGCCCGAAGCGGTGTTCGTCGAGCCGTTATTTCCGGCGGTGACACATCCGGCTTTGTAACGCAGAAACTTGGTATTTTTGCCCTTTCGGCGTTGGCCCCTACCATCCCCGGTGCGTCGCTATATTTGGCCCACTCGGACGGCCCTATGGATGGGCTTGAGCTGGCGTTGAAAGGCGGACAAATGGGTAGCTTGGATTATTTTGGCTGGATCAGAGATGGTGGCGGAACAAGATGACACGTATCACAGCAACTTACGATATCGAGACACCATCCGGGCTGGCGCACGCCGCAGCGGTTTTGGCAGGCGAACAATCAACCGGCACTTTTGTGCGTCTCGCAAGCGAAACCGATGAGTTGCGAGACCGATCCGGAGCACGCGTCGACAAAATCGTGCCAACAGGGAGCTCGGCCACCCCGTCCCTTCCCTGCCGCAAGCCCGGAAAGGTCTTTGATCGTGGCCTGGTCACCATTAGCTGGCCCTTGGGAAACTTTGGCACATCCCTACCAACATTGATGTCAACGCTGGCTGGCAACTTGTTTGAGTTGGCTGAGCTCTCTGCCGTCCGGTTGGTTGATGTCGATTTGCCAGTAGAATTCACGCACGATCACCCGGGACCACAATTCGGTGCCGCTGGGACCCGCCAATTTATGGGCAATCACACCGGCCCGCTCATTGGGACAATCATCAAACCCAGCATCGGCTTCACGCCGCAAGAAACTGCAGATCTTGTACACACCCTAGTAAAGGCCGGCATCGATTTCATCAAAGATGATGAGTTGCAGGCCAACGGTCCAAACTGCCCATTTGAGGCGCGTCTTGATGCTGTGATGCCGGTCATTCACGAGCACGCTGACAAGACAGGAAAAAAGGTTTTGTATGCTGTGAACATCACAGACGAGATCGATCAAATGTGGCGCAACCTCGACAAAATGGATGCCGTCGGTGCGACCTGTGCCATGGTTTGTATGCAATCCATCGGTTTGACCGGCCTTCGCGCGGTGCGTGATCACAGCAACGTTTTGGTACATGGCCATCGGGCTGGTTGGGGGCTTTTATCGCGCTCACCGGATATCGGGATCGACTTTTCAGTGATGCAAAAACTCTGGCGGCTGGCCGGCGCAGATCATCTGCATGTCAATGGATTGGCGAGTAAATTCACGGAGCCCGATGAGGTTGTCGCCAAAGCCGCGAAATCGGTGCAGCACCCGGTTTCGGACTGGGGCGGACCAGAACACACGGCCATGCCAGTGTTTTCATCGGGCCAAACCATTTGGCAACTTGAGCCAGCGCGCGACCTCCTCGGCAATGATAATTTCATCTTTTGCGCGGGCGGCGGGCTCATGAGCCATCCGGACGGTGTGGCCGCTGGCGTTGCAAGCCTAAGAGATGCAGGCAAGGCAGCGGCGCTTGGTGTATCTATAGAGGCGTTTTCAGCACACAGCGTCGCGCTAAAGCGCGCGATGAAGCACTTCCCCAAACCTCACTTTGAGTTCTGATAAAAGAAAATTGCATTCGCTTCCTGAGCCTTCTTCCAAGACCTGTTCTGAACCTTTAACATCAATGAACACTGGATGGCCGCGGATGAACCTTTCTGCGCTTTCGTTCCTTGCACAAAGCTGAACTTGCTGATGCTGCCGCATCCGGATTTTGATGGGACCACGGTAAATGGGCGCTATGCGGATGTGTTGGTCGAGATCGATTTCAGTTTCAGGCACTCCGTCGCAGCATCACCAAACACGGGAAAGAAGACGCGAAGACTGTAATTTGCGGAGCAACAACGGGCTGGGGCACTCTCCCTTGGAAAGGCACAAGAGCCATACGCAACACAACTCAGCGCTCCAGCATTACTGGAGCGCTGACAAGCCTGCACCGTGCCATGCCTCAGCGTGTCCTACTCACGCTGTTGGCCTGCCAATAGACATATGGTGGCGCGTTTCGAATTTGGCACAATACAGTCAAACTGACTTCTATTCGGACAATTCTAACGGCCCAACTCTTTAAACAATAGAAGGAGCCAACGCATATAGCCGCATCAAGGGCCCAACCCCTTTTGGATCATCAGTGATTATGTCCTCGGAAATGTAGTACTCTGCGGTCCCATCACGGTACCGCCCTTCGAACGTGCCGAGCCCCGCGACATGACAAATGTCGACCATTCGCAGCGTGTTTCCTTCGTCTGACGCCACACTACGTTTGATGACCTTTTCTCGAATTTCAGCCCCTGGGCCATCCCATAGCCCTAACAACTGCCCCTTCAATAAGGCATACGCAAACATTGCGGAGGCGGAGGTTTCTTCCCAATTCCCTGCCAGTCTTGGCTGATCTATAACCTGCAACCATAGACCGCTTGGTTGTCGCAACTCCGCAATCTGGTTCAACAAACGGCTGGTGTCTTGCCGAAATGGATTAAATTTCTGATGTCCGACCAGCTCAGCGATGTCAACGAGTGCCATTGCCAGCCACCCAACAGCCCGCGCCCAGTGCGCAGAATTGACCCCAGTCTTCGGTGAAGCCCATTGTTGGACACGAGCCTCGTCAAAGGCATGTGCATAAAGGCGTGTTTCCGGAATGTAGGTAATCTCAAGCGCTGTGCGCAGCTGCTGAAGAGCATCATCAATCAAACCCGGGGCTCCAACGCGTTGAGCGTAAGCGATTTGGAAAGGCAGGCCCATGTAGAGGCCGTCTAACCAAATTTGCCACGGGTAGCGAAGTTTGTGCCAATAGACGCCCGACTTTGTCCGGGGCTGCGTTTGCAACTGTTTCGCAAGCAGCCCAGCCCGCTCCAACCATTTCTCATCACCACTCACTTCATGAAGGTAAAGCAACGCTCTACCCGAAAAAATGTTGTCGATGTTGTAGTCGCTCATGTGATAGCCCGCGAGGCCTACCCCTGTTCCAACTTGTGGCGCGATCAGGCGCTCAATATGAGCAAGCCAACGTGGGTCCCCAGAAGCCCGATGCAATGCCTCAAGCCCAAAGTAAATCAGCCCGTCCTCGTAGCACCAAGCGCCCCCTTTGTAGGGAATGTGTTGCGCAGCGAGAGTATCAAAATATTGCGCTAGCATCTCGCGGTATCCTCGTGCGTTTGGGTGGAAAAATTATCGGTTGTGACGGTCGCGTGTTCGACTAACAACGGCACCCCTAGTACCGCTTCGACATCTGAAGCCATGAGCGGTACCGCTGGCGATGCCTGCCCATCAAAACAGACGTGATAGTTTGTTAGAGAGACCCCCGTGATTGGGGATTCCGGCAACCCCAATAAGGCTGCCCCTGCAGTCGCAGCGTTATTGGCCGTCACGTCCTCAAGTGTGATGTCTTTGATCTTTGGAGTCGTCGCATTGACCGGCGAAAGCGCCCGAGACTGCACCCACTCTTCATGCCCATCGGGATCGCAAAAATAGTGGGCGTTAATCGCAAATGGTGTCGGAACACGATCCATCACAACGTTTTTGAGATGAACGTCTGAAACCCGACCGCCTCGCCCACGCCGTGTCTTGATACGCAGGCCCCTGTCGGTCCGTCGAAAGTCGCAGTGTTCCACCCGTGTGTTCGTGATGTTTCCGGACATTTCAGACCCCAAAACGACCGCACCATGACCAAATTCCATGAGACAGTGCGCGATCGTGACATCCGATGTTGGTGCAAGGTGGCTATTGTCATCTGGCAGGCGCTTGCCCGCTTTGATTGCGATACAGTCATCGCCGACAGAAAAATGGACTGCGGAAATATCCACGCGACAGCAGCTTTCCGGGTTCAGTCCATCTGTGTTGGGACTTTCAGACGGGTTCTGAATTGAGAGATTGGAGAAAGATGTGTCGACGCAATGGAACGGATGCACTGTCCATGATGGAGAGTTCCGAACCGTTACGCCGGCCATGACGACACTGTTACAATGCGCCAGAAAGACAGTCCGAGGCCGGCGCGCGCCGTTTCGGGTCTCTTTTGGCCAAGACCACCAATCCCCGCGATCTCCACCGCCGTCGATGGTCCCTTTGCCGGTTATTCTAAGCTGTTCGCTGTCAATGGCTGTAATAAAGCCAGCGTAGCTGTCGGCCGGTGCCCCTTCCCATGTTCCTAAAACTCGCCCTGATCCGTTACGCGCTGGCAAAATTTCCCAATTGTCGCGGCTGGATATCGCTGCCAGTGTCGCCCCTTCGGAAAGGTGCAAGGTCATGTGAGATTTTAGAAAAATTGGACCGGAACAGAACACCCCCTTCGGCACAATCAACGCGCCACCTGCCGGTACGGCGTCAATTGCTGCCTGAAAGGCGAATTGGTTGTCTTCCGCGCTTGGATCTGCACCAAAGTCCCTAGGATCAATGGCCTTTGTACATTGTAGTGTGGAGAACCGAATATCTGCATCCCCGACCGTGAGGAAGTATTCGGAATCTGGCGTTAGTCTATCCAGATACAGCCCTGCAGCGGTGGTTTTGCCACTTTGCACGGTTGCACCGGTGCCATCTGTCAACAGCCAGTCCATTGCCTGTTCAAGATAAAAACGGCTTTCGCCAGAAACGATCAACATCGATGCGGAATAGGCACATCGACCAAGGACGCGAAGCGCAGTCATAAGAAAACCCTGAAAGGTGAAGTAGGCGCCGCAAAACGCGGCGCCCAAGGTGAATTGGCCTTTAGCCGGAGATATCCGCCAATGCCTCTTCGATGGCATACATCATCTCGTCTGCTGCGGTTGCCGCATCGATCTCGCCATAAGCGAAGAGTTCGAGATTGTCCTGAAGCGCAGAACGCACTGTCGGAAACTCCATCATTGGGTGGATGGCAGGGCCTTCGGCGGCAATCACCTTAGCCTGTGCATCAATCTGCTGTTCCTTGATGGCGTCTGCGGACAGCAGCTGGCTACGCGCTGCGGTTGAGGCCGGAACCCCGCGCGTGGAACCAAGCGCTGCGACACCTTCTTCTTCGTTCAGAAGACAGTTCACAATCTGTGCCGCCGCGTCTTGGTTAGGTGAGTTGGCAGAAATCGAGAACACCATGGAAGCCTTGCGATACACACCAGGGGTCTTTTGACCGTCTTGGTTCAAAAGACCATGGTAAACAACTTCTTGCCCGTCCTCTAGCGGGTTGGTGATCTTAAAGTAGGTCGAGTCCCACTGATAGGTTCCAGCGATCGTACCGTCGGCCCAGAGCGGGTTTTCGTGTACCTTGATGTTGCCAGCCGCAGCCACCTCTTTCCACGGTTGGACCACATGATTGTCGACGAGCTTCTGGTAGAAGTTCACAGCGTCAGTGAACTCTTCTTTCGTCCATGCCAACTCGTTAGTTTCTGGATCAATCATGGCCTTGCCAGTCTTCTGGGTGCCGTAGATGGTCATCACCAACGCCGCATCGAGTTTGGATGCTTCAAACGGGTAGAACGCGTCGCCCAACTTTTCTTGGAAAACCGGACCAGCAGCGAGCAGATCTTCCCAAGTGTTCGGAACATCGAGGCCCGCTTTTGCGTAAGTGGTCTTGTTGAACACAAACAAACGCCCGGTGGTTGAGATCGGCAGACCGTTGAGCTTGCCTTTCATGGTGCCCGCATCCAGCTGATCAGCATCCCAGTTGGACAGATCGATGGTTCCCGAGAATTGGTTGAGATCGGCAAGGCCAGTCCCGTCAGTCGAATAAATCGACAGCCAAGGCCAGTTGACCTGCATGATATCGGCTTCCGTCCCACCTGCAATTTGAGTGGTGAGTTTTTCGTAGTGCCCAGACCAGCCGGTAAACTCTGGCTTAATTGTATGGCCATGTTTTTCGCCGCAGACCTTAAGCGCAGCCTGTGTCGCTTCGTGGCGACTGTCTCCGCCCCACCAACTCATGCGTAGCTCGGCGGATTGCGCCATGCCACACATTGCGGTTGTGGCCAGTGCAAAGCCCAAAATTGCTGTAGTTTTCATAGTTGTCTCCTCCCTGACAAAGATCTCAATCCGACGCCAAAGACCGGCTCTCGCCGCTATCCGCGTCAAAAAGATGGATATGCGATCCGATCGGTCTGAGACCAACGCGATCGCCCCGCTTCAGCGCTTTGTTGAAACGCTCCGACGGGATCACAGCCACAAAGTTTGCGGTGCCGACTCTGGCGTGCAAAACGATTTCGTGCCCCATGAATTCGAGATTTGTGATTTCTGCAGAAAACGTGTTGGTTTCTGCTTCCGGCAACACCTCAAGGTGCTGCGGACGAATGCCCAAAGTAACCGGACCTTCGAGCACGTCAACGCGCCCGTCTAAGCCCTCCGTAATTCTAACGGACTGTCCATCCAGCGTGAGGGTGATGCCTTCACCTTGTGTCAGCACCGATGGCACCAGGTTCATTTCCGGCATGCCAATAAAGCCGGCCACAAAGGCATTTGCCGGTCTGTCATAGAGTGTTTCCGGGTCCGCCACCTGCATGATGTGCCCGTCTTTCATCACACAAATACGGTCCCCCATGGTCATAGCTTCGACCTGATCGTGGGTGACGTAGACAACCGTGGCGGGACGCCCCTCATCTCGCAAACGTTTATGCAAATCGGTGATACGGACACGCATGGAAGCGCGCAGTTTTGCATCCAGATTGGACAGCGGCTCATCAAACAAAAACACTTCAGGCTGTTTGATCAAAGCGCGGCCAAGCGCGACACGCTGTGCTTGGCCACCAGACAGCTGCTTTGGCAACCGATCGAGCAACTCTTCAATCTCTAGGATACCGGAAACCTCAGCAGTGGAACTCGCGATCTTTTCTTTAGGCTCGCGCTTGAGCTTCAAGCCGAAAGAGAGATTTTTTCGCACTTTCATATGCGGATAGAGCGCATAGTTTTGAAACACCATGGCGATGCCGCGTTTGCCAGGCACCAAGTCATTCACCACGTTATCGCCGATCTGAATTTCCCCACCAGTGATGGTTTCGAGACCGGCAATCATGCGCAAGGTGGTGGATTTGGCACAGCCGGACGGACCGACCAGAACCATGAATTCGCCTTCGGCAACATCCAAGTCAATGCCATGTACGGCTTTGAATCCATTGCCATAGGTTTTTTCAACCGTTTTGAGTTTTAGTTCGGCCATCAGCCCTTCACTCCCCCAGTGGAAATCCCTTCAATGAAGTATTTCTGCGCAAGGAAGAAAACCGTGAGTGATGGGATCAAAGTTAGTACCGACATTGCGAGGATCTGGTTCCAAGCAAAGGCTTCCGTGGTGTCGATGCTGAGCTTAAGAGCAAGGGACACCGGGTATTTTTCGACCGAAGAAATGTAGATCAGCGGTCCAAGGAAATCGTTCATCGTCCACATAAACTGGAACAGGCAAACAGAGATGATAGCGGGCGCAAGAAGCGGCACGACAATGTAGATCAGTGTCTGCAGCGAGTTGGCGCCATCCACACGAGCTGCCTCTTCCATATCGCGAGGAATGGCCCGCAGGAACTGCACCACCATGAAGACAAAGAACGCATCCCCCGCCAGCGCAGATGGCACCCATAGAGGGAGGAAACTATCAAGCCAGCCAATGTCGCGGAACAAGAGATACTGAGGGATCCGTGTCACCACATTGGGCAGCAACAAAGTTGCAATCACCGTGGCGAACAGAATGCGCTTTCCAGGGAACTCAAAGCGGGCAAAGCCGTAGGCGACAAGCGTGCAGGACACTGCGGTGCCGATCACCTTTGGTATGATGATCCAGAGCGAGTTCAGGAAGAAATGCCCGAATGTGTAGGGCGTCGAGGTTTTCCAACCGTCTATATACCCCTGCAAGGTCGGCTCTTTAGGCCAAAAAGACGGGCTGGAAAACATCTCCGCATTGGTCTTGAAGGACGCCCCGATCATCCAGATCAAAGGGTACACCATCAGCAAACCGATGCCCGCCAAAAGGCTGTAGCGCAGTGTTGCGCTGAGACGGGCGCGGCGATTGATTTGGCGCTGCAAAGCGGAAATCTGGGGCTTTTCGGCCGAAGTTTTGGCTGTTTCAGTGACGCTGACCATGGCTCAATTCCTCTTGTCGCCGGCGTAGTAGACCCATTTCTTTGACGTCCAGAAGGCAATCAGGGTCAGAACCATGATGATTGTGAAAAGCACCCAAGAGATGGCAGAGGCATAGCCCATATCAAAATTCTTGAAAGCTTCGTCGTAGATGTAGAGCGGCAGCAGGTAAGTCGACTTCAGTGGGCCACCCTCGGTAATGATGTAGGGGCCATTGAATTCCTGAAAGGCCTGCACTGTCTGCATAATCAGGTTGAAGAAGATCACCGGCGTGATGAGCGGCAGGGTGATGTTGCGGAACGTCTGCCACGCACTGGCTCCGTCAATGGCCGCAGCTTCATAAAGAGATTTGTCCACGGACTGCAGCGCCGCCAGAAAAATCACCATTGCCGATCCAAACTGCCACACCCGCAACAAGGTGATGGTGAACAGTGCATTTCCTGGATCGCCGAACCAATTGATCGGTTCACCGCCAAAATATGTGACCACCATGTTCAAAAGACCGGTGCTCGCAAAGATGTAGCGCCACAGCACGGCAATCGCGATTGATCCGCCCAGAATGGAGGGCACATAGTAGGCCGTGCGGAAGAAGTTGATGCCTTTCAATCTGTAGTTCAGCACCACCGCAATGAAGAGCGCGAAGGCCAATTTGAACGGCACCGTCGTGAACACGTAGATCAGCGTCACCTTGAGAGATTTGTCAAAGGTGCGGTCTCGCGTGAACAGCTTTTCGTAGTTTTTTGTGCCGATCCATTCCGGGCTCGATAAGAGATCGTAGTCCGTGAAACTTAGGTAAAAGGACGCCACGAAAGGAAAGGCGATAAACAACACCAATCCGATAACATACGGGGCGACGAACCACAGCCCAACATATTTGCTTTCTCCACCCATCATGCTGCCTTTCTTAGGTAGTCAGGCAACCAAGGTGCCGTTGCAGATCGCATTTGGTCAAACATCTCGCGCATTTTCTCTAAAGGAAGATCGCGGACCAGCGGGTCGGATTGGAAAAGTGCAAAGATTTGCGCCGCGTCTTCGTTGTTCAACGCCGAAATCAGCTCTGACTGGCGAGTAGCATGATCGCACATAATCGCGTTCAGACCTTCGGGCAATGAGCCTGCGCAGACCGGAGACATCCCGGTGCCATCAAAAATGGCGTTGGTTTCAACAATGTGGCCTAACGGCAGACCGTCAATCTGGCCAATATTGGGTAGGTTCACATTGCTCACGAACGGCACACCTGTGCTGAGTGCAACGATTTGATCCAGCAAAGACTCGTCGGAACGGGTCACAATCGGAGCAGTTGTGCCGTCAACCAGCTTTGTTACTTTGCTCAGTTTCTCTTTTCTATCTTTTATCCGGTAGCTGACCGGTGTCAGCGCAAATCCCCAGCTTTCGGGGTCATTCAAATAGTCTCTAACCGGTAGGAATTCCGCCAGATGCCGATCACCCGCCGCAGCCGGGATACCAAAGCGACGGAACAGATCAAAGGACACGAGATTGCGGGTGCCAAAGTAGCGATCATGTTCAGGTGTTTTTCCCGCTTCGACCTGCAACCAACCACTGCGCTCAAATTCCGATGCGAAGGCGCGGTAGGCCGGCATCATATCCTGCCCAGCCAACGCCATTTGGTCCACAAAAGTGAAGTGATTGATTCCTTTGACCCGCACCTGAACCTGACGGTGGTCAAACACAGACTTACCGGCCTCCCGATTGGCAATCCAAGCCACTTGACGGCGGATCTTTGTCACCTCATGACATTCGCCCCATGCCTTGATCTCAGGATAAGCCGCATACAACGCACCGGTACAAACCGACATTGGGTTCGTCAGATTGCACACAAAGGCGTCTGGCGCAAAGAGGCGAATGGCTCGTGCAATATCCATCATCATGGGAGCAGCGCGCAGTGCGCGGAACAATCCGCCCGGCCCCACCGTATCGCCGACTGCCTGAGGAACACCAAAACTTGCAGGAATGCCGACATCCTGCGCCATATCCTCAAATGCGCCTGGCAGTATCGATATCACCACCAAATCCGCGCCATCTAAGGCCTCAGATATCTCCTTGTGCGCACTGTACTTCGCGGGCTCGCCAGCGGAAACACTCGCAAAGCGCTTGCCGATCTCGGCATTTCTACACGCCGCCTCAAAATCGGTATCGAAAAGACGCACCTCAGCCGCCAATCGGCTGTCAGACGCTAAGTCGCCCATCAAGCTGATAGCCCAATTCAGTGACCCACCGCCAACATAGGCGATCCGAACAGACGTATTTTGAACGGAAATGTGCATCTTTTATCGCGAGCACACGTCGACCAAGGTCGAGTGACTCGCAAAACCTCCCATTTTGCCGCAAGAACACTGCTTCAGAGTTCAGTTTCACGGTTTCACACAGCTATATTTCAATAGAGCTTTCTAAAGAATGCTGCTAAATTGACAAAATGATGGACAAAAACGAACATTCTCTATTGAGTCATATTCCGCCGTCTTCTTTGGCGCTCAAACTCGCCCGTCCGACCATCAAAATGCTGCACCATCCCAGTTGGCGTATCGACAAGCTCAATCCGACCCATGACCTCATTATTTGTCTGAGTGGCGGCGGCAATTACCTTGTGGGGGATATGCAGGAAAGCATCCGCCTTCGTGCTGGGGACGCCATGTTGATCCCCGCATACACACGGTTTCAAGGGACGCACTATGGTGGCGATGGCGTCTTCACTGGGATTGCGCAACACTTTTCTCTAACGCTTTTCGACCGTGACGACCTGATCACGCGCATGACACTCAAACGCACAGTTCGGCTATCGGCTTGGTCGGTTCTGGCTCCGCTGGTTCAGCACTTTCGCGCCACAGCACCGCACGGCCGCACCACCCTAGCGCAACATCACCAATTCATGGTGTTCCTGTTAGCATTTCTTGAAGAAGCCTTTGTGGACTGGCGAACTGAAGCAGACATGCAAGACAAACAAGACCAGCTTTCGGTGCAGATCATGCGGGTAGCCTCACGACTTTCGGCAGATGTACTGGGAGCAAAAACCGAAGAAGTCCTCGAAGATGTGCCTTATAATCAGGAGTACTTCCGACGCGCGTTTCGGGATCGTATTGGCCACACCCCTCAGAAGTTTCGCGAACTTAAACGGATGGAGTTTGCTGCGGGGCGTTTAGGAATGGGGGTGTCGGTGAAAGCGGTGGCGGCAGAACTTGGATATGCTGATCCATACTTTTTCAGCCGCATGTTCAAACGCTACCTTGGCACAAGTCCCTCAAGCTACAAGCCCGGCGGGGAACACGGTGGCATACTCCCAACCGGTTGAAGCAACATCGCCGCCCCGATTGACCATGGCACAAATTTGTCGTCTCAAAAACCAACCGCCTCGCTTTGGTGAGAACACCGCTGGCTGGTTGCACGTTGACCTCAAAGGTTTCCGAGCCTTGTTTGGTATCAGCCCAGCCAGTTCTGGCGATATCCCCGCAATTGATGTCCATATCGGATGCCTGTGGTCGAAAAACTGATTGTTGCGCGCCGCCAGCTTTGGAAATGGTGCCGAGAAATTTTCAAGTTTTGTGGTCACCCTTGAGGCCTTGTTGCCCGGAAAGGGCGTGGTGTCCATCAAGCCTCAATTCATGCCGTATAGCGCTCCCGAGACGGGATTGGCAGTGATATCCATCACTGCGGCCCCATAGCAGCCTGACCGTCAAAGCTGAAAGGGATGCTTCGAGTCTGATTGCCTATTCAGCTCCGGCGGCATTTCCCAGTTTTTCTTGGCAAATCGATCGATTTTTGCCCTGTCCCGGTTCCGATAAAGGTACCAATACTGTCAAAACGGGCAGAGCTTGAACCGCATTGCCGTTTGGCACAAGCAAGCATTGCAGCCGCCACACGCTCCTCAATGGCACAGGTTATGAAATCGATCTCTATGTGTCTCTCAGCCAGCAGCAGGCACAGACCGCCCTAGTAGTATCGATGTACGTCGAGGCCTCGCGGCAAAACGATTTTGCCAAAACGCAACCCCGGTTTGGGTGGCATTGTGTTATGCCGAGGATCGCTCCAACTCACTTAGAGCGATTGCCTCATGTTCCAAAATTTCTTTCAGCGTATCTAACCTCAAAGGCTTGAATATGCTTTGCCCTACATTCAGGTTCTTGCCTTTTGCAATTGTGTTTGCGGCATTGATGGAACTTACGGGTCCACCAGTCATAAACCGGATTCGCAAAACATGTTCCAATGACGAAATCTTAGAAATGGTTTGAATTCCATCGAGCTCGGGCATGTTTACGTCCAACAGCATCAATGCCACGCTTCGTGTCACCGGCACGTTTTCTAAAAAGTCTTTTCCATCCGAAAAAATATCAACGGTCCAGCCCATGCGACGCGCTGAGGTAGCCACATACTCCGCGAAATCGGTGTTGTCATCGGCGATGTACAAGTGTGGCATTTTTCCAGTCTTCGTGAGCGTTCTTCTAGCGACTGACTTTAGCAAGAGTTCTTCGACAAGCAAGTTTTTCGAATGATTCTAGCCTTGCAGTTGCAAAACTCTATGTTTTCGCCTTGCCCAATGCCTGTTCAATTGCGGAAAGAAGATGTTGCCGACTGACCGGCTTCATTAATCTGATGTCATCGGATCTCAGACCATTGCCATGAACTGTCGACTCTCTCGCGTAACCTGACATGAAAATTGCAGGCAAATCGGGGCGTATCGCTCTCAATGCGCGCGCCAAGGTAGTGCCCTGTAGATTCCCAGGCATAACGATGTCTGTAATCAACAAGTCAAAATGGCTGTCTTCGCTAAAAATCGCAGCGGCTTGATCTCCTGACGACGCAGCAACAATCTCGTATCCTGCGCGGCAGAGGGTTTTCTGAAGCATTTCCAAGATTTGGGTTTCATCTTCGACGAGAAGCAAGCGCGCGCCCTTGGTTGGCTCAGGGTTTGATGCATGGGATATGGGGGCTGCCGCATCAGCCTCTCCCATATACGCTGGAAAATAGAGTTTAATCGTAGTCCCCACCCCAGTCTCTGAGTAAGCGGCAACCTTTCCCTTGGACTGACGCATAAACCCATGAACCATGGCCAGCCCCAACCCAGTGCCTTTACCTGGCTCCTTGGTGGTAAAAAATGGCTCAAACACCGTCTCCAGATCGGATTTTGAGATGCCTACCCCGTTGTCGCTTACAGCCAACAAGACATATCGACCCGGCTCAATGTCGTCGGTCTGGTCACCGATGTAGTCTTCGTCAATTCGCACATTGGAGGTTTCAATCGTAATTTTGCCACCATCTGGCAACGCATCTCTTGCATTGACCAATAGGTTCAGAATTGCACTAGCGACCGAACTCTCGTCGACCTTTGTTTTCCACAAACCGGTCTTTAAATAGGTCTCGACGTCACAATTGTTCGGAATAGCCCTACTCATCCAGCTGCTGGAAGTACGCACAACCTCGTTCAGATCGAGTATCTTGGGCTTCAGTGGCGATTGTCTGGAAAACGCGAGCATATTGCGTGTGAGATCGGCACCTTTTTCCGATGCATTGATGGCTTTGTCGATCAATGCCACTGCTTCGCCGTCTGGTTGGTCGTCTTTCAGAAGTTCTAAGTTCCCCAAGATAACTGCGAGGATATTGTTGAAATCGTGTGCGACGCCAGCTGTGAGCTGTCCTACGCTTTTTTGCCTCTGGGCCTGTTGGGCAAGCTCTGTTTGTTTACGTGCGTCATTTTCGGCAGCGACTTCCCGCGTGATATCAACTGCAATGCAATGCCAGTGAATTTCCCCTCCAGAAGCAGGCAGCGGTCGCGCACTTGCCTGAAACCAATTGACTGCGCCTTCGGAGGAGGTTGTCATGAAACGAAGGTTGAGCGGCAACATGGTGCGTTTTGATTCAAGTAGTGCCGCTTCAATTTCCGTTTTGGTCTTGGCGTCAAGCAAGCTCAGCAGGATTTGGATATCTGTCTCAATGTCTTTGGGATCTATCCCCCAGAACACCTGACTTCCTTCGCTAACGCTGCGCATTTCATACTTGCGGTTTGAGTTTAAAACCAAAGTGAAAATGACCGCTGGTAAGGATTGCGCAATTGATTGCCAATGCGCCTCCAGTTCCCTTTTCCTCGCTTCACTTTCTTCTCGAAGACGATTTTCTTCGCGCAGTTCTTTCAAGGCTTTCTTCCAATGCTGCCTTTGTAGATCCGCCACCCAAATGCCCCATATGGCGCAAACAACCATCCCAAACGCGGCCACTGCCCAATTGAGTGGTGATTGATGGAATGTCTCCAAATCGAGAACGGAAGTTCTGCCGGCAAACAAATAGAAATACGCAACGATCAACAGTGATGCTACAGCAAAAACAAGGGTCGTAACCCCAAGCCAAATCCCCCAAATGACCGCGTTAACAATTGGTAGAACGACGAGCCCCAATAGCGAAGGCGACGCCAAGCCTTCCTGATAGATGCCGATCGCTGCGGTTAGGAAAAGGACCGCAGTTGTGATCCACATATTTGCTTGAAATGACAAGCGATGGCGAAAGAGCAGAGCACCGCAAATTACAATGCCCAATCCCCATTGTGTGAGGGCTGACAGGTGCCAACCAGTGGCACTCATACGGAGTGGCAAAATGACCAACACAATTGGCGTGTACATCAAGAGCAGACCGAACAGGTATCGCTCCACTAACTTGGATCGAGTGTCCTCAAGTCGGGCATGCCTCAAAAAGACTGGATTTTTGGTTGGTCTGGCCAAGGACTGTGCCCGCCTCTATCGCTCTCGTGAAGGCTAGTGCAATAAGCCGGTTGGGTCCACGCTTCTGAGGGCAAGGCATCTGAGCACAAACCCAAATTGAGTTCGAAAACGGTGATCCAACACTATCGTTAGGACCCGAAAGTTTGAGCCGCTACCTCTGTTTGGACCACTTGGTGGAAGATTTTATGAAGATTTACGTTGAGAGCAGTCACCCGGCCTGCTCGACGCTACGTGGTGAACCAAGGTCTGTGGTCCGGTTCAGCGCGATCATTCGAAGACATCCTTTGCGCCTGCTGATCGCGGCGGGACTGCGTCATCTTGCTGTAAATAGCCCACGACAATGGGCGTATGGCCAAGGGCGGCATCTGGGCCTCTGCAGTAGTAGAAACCGTCCGTTTTCTGTCCGCAGCCCTCGTGCAACTTACAGCGTCATGCGTCGCGCAACATGTCGACAAAAGCAGTCACTTTGACGGGGCGGAATTTGGCGGCGGGGAAAACTGCGAATATGCCGCCTTCGGGCAGGGTCCATTGCGGCAAAATCTGGATCAGCTTGCCCTTCTTCAAATCGTTGCGCACCAAATAGTCGGGCAAAATCGCAACCCCTGCCCCGCCTTTGACCGCTTCCAGAATTGCAGGCGCGCTGTCGATGGCCAGAGCGTTTGCCAATTTCACAGACACGCTTTGCTTTGCGTCCTTTTCAAACGTCCAATGCAAAGGATCAGACAGAGACAGGTTTGCGATGAAATCCAGCGACGTCAGATCATCGGGCTGTGAGATAGCGTCAAGCCGTGCCTTATCTTTGGCCGCCCCCACCAACAGCTGTCGAAAGCCGCCGATTTTACGGGCAATCAAACCAGAATCGCGCAGCCAGCCCACACGAATGGCCAGATCGAGATCACCCGACATCAGATCGCTGTGGCTGTCACCAAGGTGCAATTCAACTTTGCACTCTGGGTAAGTGCACCGAAAATCGGCGACCACGGGGGTCACAATAACGGTGCCATAGTCATGGGGGGCGGTCATGCGCAAAGTGCCCAAAGGCCTGTCTGACAGTTGCGACAACTCGCTAAACGCATCATCCGCATCATGCAGGATGGATGCGCAGCGGGTGTAAAATGCCAGCCCCGCTTCGGTTGTGCTGACTTTGCGTGTGTTGCGGACCAACAAGGTTGTTGTCAACTCTTGTTCCAATTGGGTCACTTGCGCGCTGACCACAGCCTTGGTCACTCCCAACCGTTCAGCGGCCCGTGTAAACGATCCGGTTTCCACAACGGCCGCGAAATAGGCCAGCCTGTTCAGATTGCGTGCTTTTGACATTCTGCAACTGTTAGCTTTTGACAAACACATTGTCAAAATCGTTCGCCTTATCATTTGCAATCAGAAGGCGCATATACTCTGCAAAGGAGACGACACATGACACAGACCGTTACTTTGAAATACCTCTTCGATCCGTTGTGCGGCTGGTGCTATGGTGCCTCGGCCTCGATCAAAGCTCTGGCGAAACACCCAAAAATTGATCTACAGCCCATGGCGACTGGTCTGTTTTCAGGCAGAGGCGCGAAGCCGATGAAAAGCTTTGCAGCGCAGGCTTGGGCTATGGATCAACGCATTGGCGCGCTCAGCGGTCAGCCGTTCAGCGAAGACTATCGCACCAATGTGCTGGGCGCTGAGGATGCTTTGCTCGACTCAACAGTCGCGACACGTGCTGTAGGCGCAGTTGCCGCAAGCGCCCCAGATCAGGTGATTGAGGCCCTCGCAGCCATTCAGTCAGCGCGATACAAGGACGGCAAAGACGTGACTGCGACCGTTGTTGTTGCAGGTATTTTGACCGACCTAGGTCTAACAGATGCCAGCGCGCGCCTTTTGGCGGCAGACGACGCCCTGTTGAAACAGGTAAACACACACACAGCTGCGGCCCGCGATCTGATGAACGCCTACAGCCTGCAAGGCGTTCCTTCCCTGATCGCAAACGTCAACGGTGAGCTGGGCATCTTGGACGCAAGTGCTCTGTATTCTGGAACTGCCGACATCTTGGCCGCTCTCAAGCTGGCTTAACCTACTTAAGAAGGATTTCGAAAATGAACCGTAGAACAGCCCTAAAAATTACCGCAGCCGCTGGTGTTGCCGCCCTTGTCGCGCCGAAAGTGTCGCTTGCAAACGAAGACGGCCTGAGCTGGACGCACTTCCCTGCCGGGGGAAACGGCTTTTATCGCGCGCCTGTCTTGGTGTCCGGCCCGTCCGAAGCCATCCTGATTGATGGCGGCTTTACGCTCTCAGACGGCCAAGCCTTGGCCGACGCGATCAAATCCACAGGCAAAACACTGACCACAATCTATATCAGCCAAAGCGACCCTGATTTCTACTTTAGCCTGCGCCCCATCGTAGAGGCCTTTCCTGAGGCGCGCGTCATTGCGGCCAGCGAAACCGTTGCTGCGATCAACGCGAATGTCGCCAAGAAGGTTGAAACATGGTCTCCACAGCTTGGAGAAAACGGCCCGCAATCTGTTGATGATGTGGTCATGCCCGAAGTTGACGACAGCACGACCTTGACCGTGGATGGCTATGTGCTCGACGTCGTTCCCGCGACAGGCCTCGCCAATCGCCGCTACATCTGGAGCGCAGATCTGCAGGCCGTGCTTGGTGGTGTGATGGTCTTTTCCGGCACACATGTTTGGCTGGCGGACACGCAAACCAAAGAAGAGCGCGCCGCATGGATTGCCACCTTGGACGCAATCATCGCACGCGCACCTGAGGTCGTGGTGCCGGGTCACATGACACCTGACGCGCCGCTCGGCCTTGAAGCTGTCGCTTTCACCAAAGCCTATCTTTTGGCGGTAGAAGACGCGCTGGCAAAAGCCACGACGTCCGAAGAGCTGCATGCAGCGATGACAGCACGCTATCCAGAACTGGGCATGGGCGTGGCCTTGGACATCGGCGCAAAGGTTCTGACAGGTGAGATGAAATGGGGCTAGATCGCACGCAAATCCATTTCGGATAGGTGTTCCCGTCTCAATAGTGCCGGTCCTACCGGGCCGGCGCCAATCCAAACCGGAGGCGAGCTGTGATCGTATCAAAGCTTGCCGCCAGATCCGAGGTCATGGACGCAACCGCCACCAATTGCCGTTTTGGTTCGCACCGCCGACCTCCACCCCACCAAAGTGCGGCCCCAAAAGGCGCAGCGTTCCCTTGACCTCTGCTCTCAGAGAGAGGTCCGGTGCCACCATTTTGTGTTTAGAATAAGAACCCATCGATTTTCAGTTGAAGGCGTGATCCACGTTTGGGCTCTTCCGGCTGACGGATGCGCAGATGTCAGGTGTTGATCTGGATTATCTTTCTCAATCACAAAACTTACGGAACCGCCGCGCACCCCGGCCGCGGCTATGGCCCACAAACCACCCTCTACAATTGTTGGAAACGATGGAGCGACAAGAGCATCTTCGCGCCGATGGTGGCTGATCTGGCCGCCAGGCATGGCGAACAGAAGACCGTGGTGTGCCTATCAGGTTTTGCAGGACCCTGTGCCGAGCACCGGAGACAACGCCTCGAAGGGCCCACCGAACGTCGATTGGCGCCGCGGGGATCGCGGCTGTGACGCCTATTGGTTCAGGGAAGTATTCCGAGACAAAGAGATACGCGCATCTATCTGAGGGCGAAAGCAACAAAAGACGTCAGTCAACGACGCACGCGGCGCTACAAACGCCGCAGCTGCGTACAGTCGTCCAGATCATAGTCGCCATTATCGGGCTCGGGAGCCGTGTCTCGTGCCAACTGCTCTTGAAAGAACGCATCCACTTCATCTTGTGGAATTTCATAAGTTTCCTGAAACTGTGTTCCGTCTGGGCCAATGTGAGTGTGGTGAACTATAGCGAAATCACCTTTTTTTTCCGATCACGGAGAAGACTTCGACATTCTTGGAACCATCAGCATTTTCGGACACAATCCCGGTGTGGGAGGTGGTCTGCGTATAGTCAGTGCCGCGATAACTGGACGCAACATCGTACAGGCGGTCACCAATCTTCTCACCTGTCCAAGAGCCAAACGCTACAGCAAATGGACCACCCTCAAACGTTATCGCGCCACCAATTACTGCTCGGGTAGTTTGAAAATAGTCCCTCGTCGTTATTCCGCCGCCTGATTGCGCAGCAATGTCTAAAATTGAAGTTAGGGCGAATTCAACTGATTGGTTCGGCACCGTAGAGGAGATCACTGCATTAGCTACCCCTATCGCATCTTGAAGAACCTCAATTTCACCTTCGTCGTTAACTCGAATAGTATTTGTCATTTATTTCTCAAAAGCTTGAAGAATTGGAAAGCTAAGTAAAACGGCCCCAGATACACAGCTAATCTAAGAAATCGGTCGCCTACTCCATCATCCAATCCAGGGATCGGTATAAAGTAAAAAATTAACACCGCTGCGTACCCGATAAGGTCAATTCGCAACTGTTCTTTGGTGTTAAGATTTTTGTAGGAAAACTTCGACATTTTAAACAAGCCTTTCCGCATTCCAATTCAGCAGCCTGTGGTCATATGATTGGGTCCTGAAGGTGGCTATCGACTGGACGCCCCGGAGCGCCGGGCCTCTTTGTGAGCAGGCTAAGATCAAATCAGCTATTTCCGATTGCCTTTTGGGTAGCATGCCTTCAAAAAAGTACTCGATGAAGTTGAATTTTCCACAAGCCTCTACTCTCCAGAAACGGTCATTTTTGTCACCTTCTATCTACGCGCGAACAATCAAGCTGTTAATCGTGCCAGAAACCTATGCCAAAACATTTGGAGTTTTGAAAGATTTTTGCCAATTGATCTTCAGTCATGACGTGCACTCACTTGCTGCGTTGTGAACAAAGTTGACATTAGGCGGCGCCAAGTCAATCTGAAGGTGTATTTTCCGGCAACGCTACGACCTATGAACTCGAACACGTTTCCCATCCGCCACATACAAGACCTACCCACCGC